>CBDBBW010000007.1:0-1265094 GCA_965203225.1 Bdellovibrionales bacterium
CAGATTGTTATCGTCGTCCGAGATATTATTGGATAAGGGGAACAAACCTTCCTCCATGCCAGTTATAAAAACAGTGTTAAATTCCAAACCTTTAGATACATGAAGAGTCATCAATGTGATGCCTGTTGGTTCATTTGGAGATTGATCCGAAGGAGCCATTAAGGCCATTTCCTCTAAAAAAGCCTCTAGTGAATCCTGCTCGTTTTCCATTTCAAACTGGCTGATAACATTTCCTAATTCCTGTAAATTGTCCAGACGACTGATGGCTTCAATGGAATTATCTTTTTTTAAAAGGCTAGTATATCCCGTTTTGTCCATCATCTCCTTGTAAAACTCAGACAAAGACAAGGTTTTCTGCACAGATTTTAAATATTCCATTGTTTTTATAAATTCCATAATTCCCAATCTGGCCTGACCTCTAATTTGATTTGTTTCAGACAGATATTTCATTGTTTCATAAAAATTTTTTTCCCGATTTTGGCTTTCCTGTATGATATTTTTGATTGTATTGGCTCCAATACCTCTTTTTGGGCTGTTTAATATTCGTTTTAAAGACACTTCATCTTTTGGGTTGGCAATAAACTTTAAATACGCGAATGTGTCTTTTATTTCCAGACGATCATAAAATTTTAAATTTCCGATGATTTTATAAGGTATATTTTTACTGAGTAAAGCATCCTCCAATACTCTGGATTGAGCGTTGGTTCTATAAAAAACAGCGAAGTCCTCGTAAGCATAGCCCTCCTCTTGACATAAAGCTTCAATACGGCTGGCGATCGTATAAGCTTCTCTGTTTTCATCCTCCATTTCGTACAATTGAATAAGGTTACCGGTAGGATTATTCGTGAAAAGCTTCTTATCTTTTCTGTATTGATTATGACTGATAAGGGCGGAAGAGGCGGAAATAATATTTCCCGTTGAGCGGTAATTTTGTTCCAGTTTCACTGCCTTACATTCAGGAAAATCACGGTCAAAATTTAAAATATTGGAAATGTCCGCTCCCCGCCATGAATAAATGGATTGATCTTCATCTCCTACAACACATAAGTTTCTGTGTTTCTCCGCGAGGTTTTTTATAATCAGGTATTGAATATGGTTAGTATCCTGATACTCATCAACGGAAATGTATAGGAATTGATTGCGGTATTTTTCCAGATATTCAGGGTATTTTAAAAAAAATTTATGGGTTTCCAGCAAAAGTCCTTCGAAATCAAAAGCGCCGGACAGCCGCAACTCCTGTTCATAATTAAAATACAGTTTCTGAAAATGGTTTCCATAGGCCGGAAAGTTACTGCGGTCAATATTTTCAGGCTCCAGCCCTTGACGTTTGCAAAAAGCGATCTGGGAGGAAAAGGTTTTGGGGTTATAGACCTTTTCGTTTATATCTAAATCTCTCATAATCTTTTTTACCAGGGAAAGCTGATCTTTATTGTCGTAAATGGTAAAGGTCGATGTATTGCCGAGTAGTTGTTTATTTTCTTTTAGGATGCGGGCACATAAGGAATGAAAAGTGCTGATCCACATTCTGCCTTGTATAGGTATATTCAAACGTCTTATTAAATTATATATCCTTTCCTGCATTTCATTGGCGGCTTTGTTGGTGAAGGTGACGGCAAGGATCTGATGAGGCAAGGCTTTTCTTTTTTTTATCAGTTGAACGATTCTATAGGTGAGCACCCGGGTTTTGCCTGACCCCGCTCCGGCAGAAACCAGCAAAGGGCCGTCCAGTGTTTGTACCGCAGACATTTGACCGGGATTAAAAGTGTTTAACAGCGCATCGAAAGATTCATTCATTTGTTTTTCTCATTTTAAATCATTTTTTGTTTTTTTCTCAAACTTTTGAAAAAATATGTACCTTTATCGAATATACCCGATATCACTTGTGTTTGCTTTATATTTTTTCCAATTTAACACTGGAAAAATCAGGCTTATCTTGCAATTTTTTTAAAAAGTTTTCAGCCGATTCTTTTGATTGAAAAGGGCCGATATATACTTTATAAGAATTTTCTGATTTTTTAAAGAAAATTTTCCATTTTGGAAAACGCAATTTCAATTGAGTGGATTTTTCAGTAGCGGACTCTTTGCTGTCATGGCTGGTGATAAATAAAACATATATTTTCCTGGAATATTCTTCGGCTACTGGTTTTTTTTCCTTTTGTTTTACATCCGGGGCTTTATTTATAGGAGAGGCTTTGGCTGGTTGCTTGAGGATCAGATCTTTTTTATACTCATTCACCTTTTCTCTTTGGTTCGGTTCTTTTTCCTTTTTCCCTGAAAGACCTTTTGAAAAAGGATTGTTGTCGAGTGACACCTCCTTGGATTTCAGGTTGGAGGATGAAGGGGGCAGAGGTTTTTTGGATTTTTGTAAGCCAGATAAAGTGATCTCCCTCCCCAGGAAAAAAGCTAAAGCGAAAGAAAAAACAATGATAATAAAAACAATGCTCAATTTGTAAAATTCTTTTTTCATATACAATTCTCTTCTTAAACCCTGTTTTTTGTCCCTGAAAAATTCAGTTTTTCACAGTAACTAAGGATAGTAAGAACTGAGGCATAAAAAAGTCAATTTAATGTCAAAAAATTGTCTCTTATTTGTTCATTTTTTGTCTTTTTTTCCCGTCCACCGGTATTAAAGCTCTTTTTTTGATGAGTTTTGGCAGTGTTCTCAAAACAAAAGTCTGTAAGGCCCCTATGTTGCTTTGTTTCATTATCAGGAGGGACGCTTGTCAGATCAAAGTTCTCATTTTCATTTTACTCCGGAAAAAGAATCTTCTACTCATTCCGATCGCCCGGAGGAAAACTTTTCCTTCTTTTTAAAAATCATTTCTGTATGTGCGGTTTCTTTGAGTATTGGTGTTTGGTTCACATCACATACATCTGATCAAAAACTCAATTCCGATCGTACAATACAAAGTTCATGGGATCCATCTGCTGTTCAGGAAACAATTAATTTGGAATCTTTTGTGGTCCCTCTTAAATCGGACCAGGGAGCTAAATTAACAAGGGTGGAAGTGGTTCTTCAGGTAAATGATTCTTTGGTATTGCGAGAGATTCAGGAATCCAGTCATAAAATAAGAAACCATCTGATTTTTATTTTATCCAAAAAACATGTGTCTGTTTTTGATGATATTCCACAGCGTGAGTCCTTGAAGCGGGAGATTATCACTCAACTCAACCAATTTCTGGTTGGCGGGCAGATTGAAAATATTCAGTTAAAACAAACTTTTTTGAATTAAACAAAGGAGAAATACCGTGACAAAAAAGAAAGCAGTTCGATTTGAAGATAGAGGCGCACGCCGATTAACATTGGAGGAAAAACAACAGTTAATAGAGGAGTATACCGTTCTAATTCGTTTTATAGCGAAGAAAATTTCCATTCGCCTGCCAGCCAATATTGATGTGGAAGATTTGGTGTCTAGTGGAGTTATTGGATTAATGGACGCGATAGAGAAATATGATCCCACCAGAGACAACAAATTCAAAACCTATGCAGAATTTCGAATTCGAGGCTCCATACTGGATGAGTTGAGAGCGCAGGATTGGGTTCCTCGTTCCATCCGGGATAAATCTAAAATGCTCGATCGCGCCACCTCCAATTTGGAGTCGGAATTAGGGCGTCCTCCAACGGATGTGGAAATATCGGAGCGTCTGGGTCTGACAATCAAGGAATTTTACAATTTAGTGAATCAGGTGCGGCCAGTAAATGTGTTTTCCATAGACGAGGTTTCCACCTTCAGCAGTGTGGACAGGAAATCTTTTCTCAATCTTCTGCAAGGGGACAGCGACCCTTTTTTCTATTTGAATGTCAAGTCCATTAAAAATGTGATAAAAAAATTAATTGAAGAATTGCCGGAAAGGCAAAGAATTGTACTTTCGCTTTATTATTACGAAAGGTTTAATTTAAAAAAAATCGGTGCCATCCTGGGTGTGACAGAAAGCCGTGTTTCTCAACTGCACACGCAAGCAATTAAGCGTCTTAAAGTGAAATTACAACAAAAATTCGAGGAGCATGAGTTGAAAGCGGCATAAAGAGTCAGACAAGCAAAATAGTTATTTGAAAAGATGTTGGAATTTTGAATAGCCGGAGGAGCTGAGTTCCTCAGCCGGTATAAAACGAAGCGCTGATGAGTTGATACAATATCGAAGTCCTGTAGGTGGAGGGCCGTCGTTAAATACATGGCCTAAATGAGAATCCGCGTGTCTGGATCTGACTTCCGTTCTTTTCGCAAAGAAACTATGATCTGCATGGGTGGTGATATTTGCCTTTATCAAAGGGCGAGTGAAAGAAGGCCAGCCGGTTTTGGAATCGTATTTGTCCAATGAACTGAACAAAGGTTCTCCTGACACAATATCCACATAAATTCCTGGTTTTTTGTTATCCCAATATTCATTTTTAAAAGGAGGTTCTGTCCCGTTTTTCTGTGTGACTTTATACTGCAAGCGGGAGAGCCGCTGTTTTATTTCTTCGTCAGAGGGTTTTGTGTATTTTTTTAAAGAGTGTTCCTTCATACGGTTTTTTTCAATTTTATTTTCCGATCTTTCTTTACTAAATTCTACCTTCGTTTCCGGCTCCAAGTCCATACCATTGTCACCATTATCATCATCATCTTTTTGTTCTTTTGGAAGAGATTTGTCTTTTTCCTGAACTAACTCCCATGTTTTTCGTAAAAATTGGTTTCTTCCTGAGCGGGAACTGTAAAACCAGTAACGAATAGGATTTTTTTTATGATAATCCTGATGGTATTCTTCCGCCTTGAAAAAAGTAAAATATTGAGTGATTTCTGTTGTGATGGGCTTTTTGAATATTTCTTTTTTTGATAATTCTTCTTTTGATTTTTCCGCCAGCTGTTTTTGTTTTTCGTCATGATAAAAGATTACCGGTCGATATTGGGGACCTCTATCCACAAACTGTCCTTTGGAGTCAGTGGGATTAATATTTTTCCAGTAAATATCCAACAAGGTTTCATAACTGACTTCTGCCGGATAAAATGTGATTTGAACAACTTCAACATGATCTGTCCGCCCGCTGGAAACTTCTTTGTATGAAGGGTGCTTCTTTTTTCCTCCGGCAAAACCGGATATAACATTTTTCACCCCTTTTACTTTTTCGAAAACCGCCTCCATACACCAAAAACAGCCGCCGGCAAAAGTCGCTATTTCCATTTTGGTTTCATTTTGTTTGTTTATCGACCGGGGATCTTGATTTGGTTTAGTATCTTTAGCTTGTTTTTCAGTCTGTGTTTTTTGAAGATTTTTTTTTGAATTTGTATTTATTTGTTCAGAAGAAAAAGAAAAAGGTAAAAATAAAAAACCCATCATTAAAAGAACTATTTGTTTCATTGCACTCTCCTTTTGTGAGTTTTTACTTTGAGAGAAGATCAGCAAAAGGAAAATATACCATATATAAATCCGAGGAATCAACCGGATTCAACAACTCAGCGAAAATATTAAAACTGGTTTATAATTGAGTTAAAATTTTTTTCATTTAAAGCTGTTTTGTGTGGCTTCCCGAATTTTTGTCCTTATTATTAAAAGAAAAACCTTTTTCTATAAGCAGAAACGCAATTATCCCGACACAAATAAAACTGATTATATGTGCAATAGCGGTGGCTGTGCTTTCAAACTGTGTTTGTTTCCAAGGTATGACTTTCGGCAGACTCCCTATGATAAGACCCAAAATGAGACAAAAAAACAGATTTTTTTTCTTTTCAAGAAAGGAACGGATAAAATACAAAGCACAGCCCAGTCCCAAAGCTCCTCCCATTGCAAATATAAGGAGATATCCTATCATCCACTCCGTTAGGGCTTTTAAAATAGAATGGTACACGCCAAGGATCAGTAAAACAGTTGAGCCGGAAAGGCCGGGCAATATAGAGGAAAACGCACCAAAAAAACCAGATATAAAAAATAAGAACGAGGAATCCTGAAAATGAAGTAAACCGGGAGTGATTTTTAAAGAAATAAAAAAGCCAATAGCGATCAAAATTATCAGCAAAAAAGATTTTCTTTTTTTATCCGTTAATTTAAAAAGCCTGGGTAGGGATGCTACTATCAATCCTGTAAAAAAAGAATAAAGCTGAAGGGGGAAAAGGGATAACAAAAGGGTCATTCCTTTCGTCAGGAAAAAAATGGCTAAAAGGATTCCTATAGTGAGGCAAAGAAGGAATATAAGATTGTTGTTGTTTTTTCGTGAAAAGGGAATCAAGGTCGTGATGGAAAAAATAATTTTTTCGTAAATACCCATTATAAGAGCTAAAGTACCGGCAGAAATTCCGGGCATCAGACTAACTGCTCCTAAAATAAAACCTTTTAAAATCCATATAATTTTTTGAATCAGATTTTCTTTGGTTTTTACAGCTTGCATGATTCTTTATATCATTGAAAGAAACAAGGCTCAATATTAAGGGAATGGCCATTAAGGAAATTTCTAAACTTTTTAAAGGCGCGCCTTTGCAGTCTAATTAACAAATGTTTGCTCAGATAAGAACAGAGCCGGTAAAAAATAAGCTCGTAAAAACTGTTATTGTTTGAGCCGGCCGGGGTTTGCTATAGCGGTTATTGTTATAGCTGTATTTCTCCGGTTATAATCTTTTGCAATACAAGTGGATAAAATGTCTGCTCCACTTTTTTTACTTTTTCCTGTAGGGATTCAGGACTGTCCTCTGTAGACACGGGAATTTTTTTTTGAGCTAAGACCGGTCCGGTATCATATTCTTCGTGTACCAAGTGAATGGAAGTACCGGTTTTTTTATCTCCTGAAGCAATAACGGAGCGGTGAACATTAATACCATACATACCCGGTCCTCCATGGAGCGGAAGCAGTGAAGGATGAATGCTTAACACACGACTTTCAAAAGCGGATAAAACTTTGGAACCTACTTTTTTAAAAAAGCCTGCAAGCACGATCAGGTCTGGATTTTTTTCTTTTAAATAGTCGCAAAGAGCCTGATCCCAATCGGAAAAAGAGGAAAAATCTTTTGGATCCAAAATTTTCATGGGTATGTTTTCTTTTTGAGCTTTGTTTAATACAGGAGACTTCCTTTTATTGCTGATTAAACCGATAATTTCCCCTGCGAGCGTATTTGTTTTGCAGGCTTGAGCGATACTTTGAAAAAGAGTGCCTTCCCCGGAGGCTAAAATCAGCAAGCGGGTTTTTTTGTGGGAAATATTTTGATTCAGGTCAGATGCTTTGTTCATGTTCACTTGCCCCCTTTTCATTGATGATATTGTAAGTTATAGCGCTTGTGAAAAGCGATCGTAAAGTCTTTATCCGCTAACCGCTCTTTGGAGTCCATTTCACCACTTTCTGCCTGATTGTTCAGATGCTTTGTTCATGTTCATTTTCCCCCTTTTTCGGGAAATATTTTGATTCAGGTCAGATGCTTTGTTCATGTTCACTTGCCACCTTTTCATTGATGATATTGTAAGTGATAGCGCTTGTGAAAAGCAATCGTAAAGTCTTTACCCACTAACCGCTCTTTGGAGTCCATTTCACCACTTTCTGCCTGATTGTTCCGAAAATATTTTCACCGGGTTTGCCTCTCATTTCCACTTCTATTTTGTCTCCCACCTTCATGAAATCGGTTTGTATATTACCTGTGTCGATTTTTTCCAACATTCTTTTTTCCGCTATACAACTACAACCAACGGAAGTATCTTGGTTGGAAATAGTGCCGCTTCCAATGATAGTGCCTGCGCTCAAACTGCGAGTTTTGGCGGCATGGGAAATAATCTGTCCGAAATGAAAGTGCATTTGACCGGAATCGGCCCGCCCGAAAGATTGATCGTTGAAATTAACCAACATAGGCAGATGAACGCGCCCGTTTCTCCATGCCTCTCCCAACTCTTCTTTTGTCACGGCAAAAGGAGCAAAACTGCTGGAGGGTTTTCCTTGAAAAAATCCAAAACCCCTTTTTAGTTCATCCGGGATAAGACCTCTGAGGGAAATATCATTTATAAGCACAAATAAAATAATATGGCTCAAAGCCTCTTCGGAAGATACACCCATATTAATATCGTCCACAATCACACCCACTTCCGCCTCGAAGTCCGTTCCATGAGAAAAATCCTCCTGTGGAATGTCATCCAAGGGGCCTAAAAAGGTGTCACTGCCGCCCTGGTAAACAAGTGGAATGGTCTCCAATGTTTCAGGTAAAGGGGCGTTTCGAGCTTTGCGCACCAGTTTAATGTGTTGAATATAGGCGGAAGCATCTATCCATGAAAAACTTCTGGGTAAAGGGGCAGTTAGTTTTTCAGGATTTATGGCAAAAGAAGAAGCCGCCTGTGAGTTATTTAACTGTTCATATAATGTCTCTAAAGCGGGTTTAACAACAGCCCAGTTTTCAATTGCCTCCCTCATAGAGCGGGCGATTTGTGTGGCGAACACTCCGGTTTTATTGTCTGAGGAAACCACAATCAGACTGGAGTCCCGGCAGGCGGATTTAACACTGGCTAATTTCATTTTTTCCCTTTTTGTTATTATTAAAGATATTGCACATACACAATTATTTTACTTTTATCGACAATTTTTTTATCCGCTTTAGTTAAAAAATGAGAATTTATCCATGTCCCTGCATTAAAGAGGGTTCGTAAGCTATTTTCTTTTTATTTTTAAAATCAATTTGACTGAAATAATCCTGCACCAGAGTTAAAACTTCATTTTTATTTCTGCTTTGGAAAACCATTTGACGAAAACGAGCTGAACCAGGGTAGCCGGAGGAATACCAAGAGGAAAACTTTTTATATTGCAGTAAAAACATTTTCTCATCGTAAAAATTTTCCAAATGATATTTAAGCCGATTCAGTATATCCATATAATTTTTTTTGGTTTCATTTTGTTTATCAAATGAAAAGAAGTTTGTATTGTTATTATTGCCCTCGGAAGGAAATATGTCATATTCCATTACATTTTTTTGCAGATTGTTTTTGTCGGTTTGTTTTTTTTTATTTGAAATTTCAACGATTCTTTTTTTTACATCCTGAAAAATCCAGGGGTTTTTCAGACAACCTCGTCCAATCATCATCCCATCGCATCCGCTTTCTTTTTTTAGTTTTAAAATTTGTTTTGGATTTGTCAGATCCCCGTTGCCAATGACGGGTATGGAGCTTTGCTTTTTTACTGTTGCTATATAGGGCCAATCCGCCTGACCTGAATAAGCCTGTATTCGTGTACGGCCGTGAATGGTGAGCCAGATGATTCCTTCGTCACCAGCTATTTTCGCTACTGCATCTGTGTTGCGGGAATGTTGATCCCAGCCTGTTCTTACTTTAATGGACACAGGGATGGAAACAGCCTGTTTTACCGTTTTAAGTATTTTTTGCAGAAAAATTAAATCTTTCAAAATAGCGGACCCCGCCCCTTTTTTAACAATTTTAGGGACGGGACATCCAAAATTGAGATCAATAAAATCCGCGCCGGATTGTTCAATCATTCCCGCCGCATCCACCAAGGCGCTTAATTCCTCACCGAAAATTTGCACACCGACAGGTCTTTGATTTTCATCAAAGGACATTAATGCTTTACTTCTTTCATTTCCCAATTGCAGGGATTTTGCAGACACCAGTTCTGTTGTAACAATACCGCAATCCATTTCCCTCATAAAAGAGCGAAAAGGGCAGTCGGTGATCCCGGCCATAGGCGCTAAAAAAAAAGTATTGTTTCTTAATTCCTTTAGAAGATTTTCCGCATTCATTTTTAAAACCTTAAAGATTTTTAATTTTATACCATGATATTATATATGTTCAAAATATTACTTTTTTGTGTGCTTATAAAACAATCTATTTTAGTTAAATGTGATTTCCTCTTCCCAAAAAAAGGGAGGACAGAGGCTGAGGCACAAGATATGTTTGTACAGGGACAGAGGATGAGAAACAGGGTATTTCTCGTACAGAGGCTGAGGATGAGAAGCAGGTTGCAAATAGGACAATCCTTTGGATACACTGTCAACGATGTGTCCGGTATAAAGTGTCAATGATGTGTTAGTTTGCACGAAAGAGTATAGGGCACAGGATGAGGCAAGGTGTTTTTTTGAAAATGGATCATGATGATAAAGTGGTTATACAGTCAAAAATCTCTGATAACATTGGTATTTCGGACAACAATGCAAGAGGATTATAATTTTTCGGGGTGTAGCGCAGTCCGGTAGCGTGTCTCGTTCGGGACGAGAAGGTCGCTGGTTCAAATCCAGTCACCCCGACCATTTCAGTAAATTGACCCTATTACGGCATTTTTTACTAACTCTACCGGCTTTGTCATAAACTCTAAGCTCAAAAAAGGGAAAGGGAATATTATTTTCAGGGTTGAGGAGTAAACTTATCATTAACTATAACCATACCAGTAACTGATTGTGGGGCGGGCTTTGACGGATGTGCGCGAAGTAAATTTATCATTAACTATAACCATACCAGTAACTCCAGCATGGCCACGAACTTGAGCATCTCCGCTTTTTAATTTTGTCAAACAAATTTCCTATATGTGAAAATTGTTCATAGCGACTAACTTAATCTGAATTGAACATATTACGGCATTTACGAACTAAATTCCTTGTTTTTCGTAAAGGTTGGTTTCTTCCTGAGGCGAAGCTGTAAAACCAGTAACGAACAGGATTTTTTTTATGATAACCCTGATGGTATTCTTCCGCCTTGAAAAAAGTGGAATATTGAGTGATTTCTGTTGTGACGGGCTTTTTGAATATTTCTTTTTTTGGTAATTCTTCTTTTGATTTTTCCGCCAGCTTTTTTTGTTTTTCGTCGTGATAAAAGATGACCGGTCGATATTGGGGGCCTCTGTCCACAAACTGCCCTTTGGAATCAGTGGGATCAGTATTTTTCCAGTAAATATCCAACAGAGTTTCGTAACTGACTTCTGCCGGATAAAATGTGATTTGAACAACTTCAACATGGTCTGTCCATCCGCTGGAAACTTCTTCGTATGAGGGGTTCTGCTGTTTTCCTCCGGCAAAACCGGATATAACATTTTTCACCCCTTTTACTTTTTCGAAAGCCGCCTCCATACACCAAAAACAGCCGCCGGCAAAAGTCGCTATCTCCATTTTGGTTTCATTTGGTTTGTTTATCGGCAGAGGATCTTGATTTGGTTTAGTGTTTTCAGGTTGTTTTTCAGTCTGTGTTTCTTTTGGATTTATTTGTTCAGAAGAAAAAGAAAAAGGTAAAGGTAAAAATAAAAAAACCATCATTAAAAGAATTATTTGTTTCATTGCACTCTCCTTTTATGAGTTTTTACTTTGAGAGAAAATCAACAAAAAGAAAATGTACCATATATAAATCCGAGGAATCAAACGGATTCAACAAATCAGCGAAAATATTAAAACTGGTTTATATAAGAACCCTCTACCCCTATGCCTTCAAGAAAAACAAGTCCAAAAACTTGAACTGAAAACAAAATACCAATACATAAAATAGCAAATTTCACCTTGTCCTTAATTTATCTCTGCTTTTTATTGTGTCAAACAAATTTCCTATATATGAAAATTGTTCATAGAGGCTAACTTAATCTGGTCTGAATTATTTATTTTGGTTGGACCCGATGAGAGAGCTGTGTAAGCAACAACTTGAAAGAATAAAATTTGTTAATCCTGTATATACCATAGAGGATTACTAACTTGTTGGGATTGGTTTTTCACTTTTTTTAATAAACATATTTTTACTGTGTCTGCAAGGGTATAAAAAGTGAAAGTATATTGGTGTCTCTGAATTATATTATATAAAAAGGCTTAAAGGGTTTTCTATTTTTTGAATAAAAAACTTAAGCGCCCGCGCCGACACCGCACCGTCAATCAACCGATGATCGCAGGTCAGGGAAAAATTCATTGTCTTTTTGGGTATAAAAGCGGAACCATCCCAGCAGGGTTTCACATAAATACGATACATGCCCAAAATAGCGGACTCCGGCGCATTGATAATGGGAGTGGCGTATTCTCCCCCCAAACTGCCAATATTGGTGATGGTGACAGTGCCTTCACTCATCTCCTCCGGGGAAATACTCCCCGCTCGGGCTTTCTCCGCCAGAGTTTGAATTTCAAAACTCAGCTCCACCAGGGATTTTTCATCCACATTCTTTATCACCGGAACCAACAGGCCACGGGGAGTATCCACGGCAAAACCAAAATTATAATATTTTTTAATTACAATTTCTTTTGCAAAATCGTCAATACCAGCATTCAGTTCGGGAAACTCCCGCACCGCCTGTAAAAGACACTTCATTACAAAAGAAAGATAGGTAACTTTTATGTTCCTTTCCTTGAGCATATCTTTAACGGAATTTTTCAGTTGGTCCAATCGCTCCACTTCTGCCGACTCCAGCAAGGTAAAATGAGGAATGACCACTTTGGAGGCTTGCATTTTTTCCGCTATTTTTTTTCTCACCCCTTTAAGAGGTCTTCGTTCCTGCCGGTCCTTCGCCGGAATGAAAAACCCGTAATTTGTATCACTTTCCCGTGCTCTATCCGCCCCACCTCTGTCCACAGTGTCCGAAGAGAAATAAGGTACATCATTCAATGTACCGGCTGAAGACCGGCCGGAATATTTCAAAACATCTTCCTTGGTAACCCGACCGGATAAGCCAGAACCCACAATTTGGCTTAAGTTAACACCCAGCTCTCTTGCCAGCCGCCGGGTAAAAGGGGTCGCCAACACAGAAGAGTCCTCCGCCGATATATCCTCATCCATTGATTGCAGTTTTGGATCCGCACTAAGAGGCTTTACCGGATGAATGGATTTTAAAACCGGGCGGACAGACTGCTCGGAAACAGAAAGTTTTGAAATATTTTCCTCTTTATTTTCCTCTTTAGAACTTGTTTCTTTATCAAGGCTTTTTATCATTAAAAGCCTTTGCCCCACCTGAACTGTCTCCCCCTCCCTGGCTGAAAAGGATTCTACGATTCCATCAAAAGGGGAGGGCACCTCCATAGAAGCTTTGTCGGTCATCACCTCCGCCACCGGTTGGTCAATCTGAACTGAATCCCCTTCGGAAACCAGCCACTTAACCAATTCCCCCTCCGTGACCCCTTCCCCCAGTTCCGGTAGTGTTATTTCCTGACTGTCCTCGGCAGATTTGTTTTTCATAACCATTCACTTTTCCTGGTTTAAGTCTTTTCCCTGTCAGGTTTATTTACCGTTCACTTTTAACAAAGCCTTCATAAAAAGCTCCCCGGCCCTGTAAGAGCTTCTCACCAAAGGACCACTGGCCACATAGAGAAAACCCTGTTGCAAAGCGTATTCCTTCCATTCATCAAATTTTCGGGGAGTAACATACTCCTCCACTGGCAAATGCCGTTTCCCAGGACGCAGATACTGACCAAATGTCACAACATCACAACCCACCGAACGCAAGTCCCTTAAAGTGTCTTTTACCTCCACATCCCGCTCCCCCAAGCCCAGCATAATAGAGCTTTTTGTATAAATCCGCGCAGTCCTGCCGTTGCCAGCCTCTGTATGAAATTCCCTTTCTTTTTTAATCATCTCTAATATATTCAGGGATTGCCGGTAGCCAGCCCGGCGATCGCGCACCCGAGGAGTAAGACGCTGAACTGTCTCCACATTATGAGCAAATACATTCGGGCCAGCAGATACAATAGTTTTCACACAATCCCGCCGGCCTTTAAAATCCGGAGTCAAAACCTCCACCAATAAATCCGGCGCTTTCTCCTTTAAGCACCGAATGGTCTTCGCGAAGTGACCGGCACCTTCGTCCGGCAAGTCATCCCGATCCACAGAAGTTAATACAACATACTCCAAACCCATTTGAGATACCGCTGTCGCCACTTTGACAGGCTCTTCTTCATCCAACCAAGCTTTAGGATTGCCTGTCTTGACATTACAAAAACGACATCCTCTGGTACAAATATCCCCCATTAACATAATAGTGGCCGTACCCCCGCCCCAACACTCCGCCATATTAGGGCAACGCGCCTCCTGGCAAACAGTAACCAAATCCAGGGACTTCAGCAAACGACGAATACGAAAATATTTCTCCCCTGAAGGAAGCGGAACCTTTAGCCACTGAGGTTTTATCTTTTGTGCAGAGGAGATATGAGACATAGAATTCGTTTTAACACAAACAAGAAAAATATTTTATGATTTTTTGGACTTTGTTTTATTTCCTTGCTTCAAGCAAGCTGGTATCCCCCATGGACTCCCATTTTCTTTTATTGAAAATCAAGCCTTGTTTCAAGGCAACAAAAAGGGCCTGAAATTTCAGGCCCTCAAAGTGCAATCAACTCTATCGGAAAATATTTATACTCTGGATTTTATTTTACGCTTAAGGTTTTCACTCCTTTTCATCCTCTGCTTTCTCTTCATCCTCTGCTTTCTCTTCATCCTCTGCTTTCTCTTTATCCTCTGCTTTCTCTTTATCCTCTGCTTTCTCTTTATCCTCTGCTTTCTCTTCTTCTTCTTCTTCTTCTTCTTCTTCTTCTTTCTCTTTCTTCATCTTAGCGACGTTTTTCAGCTTAGGCAGATGACAGTTTTCCAGAATTTTTTTAAATTCAGAAAAAGGCACGGCCCCCGGAACGGTTACACCTCCCACCAGGAAACCCGGAGTGCCGGAGAAGCCGAATTTTTCCGCTTCTTTCTTATCTGCTTCAATGATTCCTCCCACCAGGTTTAAATCCGTTTCCAATTTATTCATATCCACTTTCAAGGCTTTGGCCAATTCTTTGAAAAACTTATCTCCGTTTTTCACTTCACTTCTTCTTTTAAAAACCATGTCATGAAAATCCTGGGCTGATTTTGAGTCCTGCATACCAATAGCTTCATAATATTCCGCCGCTTTGGCAGAACCAGGGAAAAGAGGCTTATGTTTATAAAGCACCCTCACCTGATCGGGGTATTTTTTTAAAACTTGCTTAATTGTGGGAGCCACTTTGGCGCAGTACCCACACTGAAAATCAGAGTATTCCACAATAGTGATAGGCGCGTCTTTGTTCCCAAAATATACACGGGAGTCTTTCATTTCCGGCTTTTTAGGATTTTTGCACTCAGCTTCTCGAGCGGCGATTTCTTTTTCCTGCTGTTTCTTTCTTCTGTTTACCATATACTCGCGCTGAGCTTCCGCCAAAGCATCCATATATAATACAGGATTACTCTTGATGGATTCCGTAATAATTTCAGGATTATCCTTCAGCAGTTTCTTTAAAAAAGCCGGGCCACAGGAGGCTAAAAACGGCACGATACACATTATGAACAATAATTGAAAGTTTGTTTTTTTCATTTTAATCCCCTTTGTTAGTGTTAATATTATCGCATTAAGATCACTAAAAATGTAAACATTTTCTATAGATGTAAGTTTTTTCCTCAGCTCTTAGCATTATAAGCATATTATTGTAAATAAGCTAAAATCAAAAAGCAAATAGAAAAACTAAAGACCGTTGACTCTCACTCCTTCACCCCATAAGCATATATGTTATGAATATAGCTATCGTCGGCGCCACTGGCATGGTGGGTCAAAAATTTCTTCAACTGATACAGGAAAGAGATTTTCCAGTAAATGAATTAAGACTTTTTGCCAGTCAAAAAAATGCAGGTAAAAAACTCATTTTTCGCAACAGGGAATACATAATTCAATCCTTAAAGGAGGATTGCTTTAACAAACTGCAAATCGCCTTTTTTTCCGCCGGGGAAACAATCAGTCGGCAATGGGCGCCTAAAGCGGCGCAGGCCGGATTGGTAGTCATTGACAATTCCTCCGCTTTTCGGATGGAAAAAAAAGTGCCCCTCATTGTACCGGAAGTAAACGCAGACTGTATAAAAAATTTAAACCCACAAGACAAAGGCAGAATTATAGCCAATCCCAACTGCTCCACTATACAGCTGGTTGTGGCTTTACACCCTTTGCACTTGCAGTTTGGACTTAAATTCGCCCATATTTCCTCTTATCAATCCTTAAGCGGCGCAGGCCGGGCGGCTCTGGACCTTTTGAAACAAGAATCACAGGTTATTTTGAAAAATCAAAAGACCGGGGGACAATCCCCCGTTCAAGAGGACCTGTCCCTTCCTTCAAACGAAAAATCATCGGCTTTTAACTGCATTCCGCAGATAGGCGACATAAACGAAGAGGGATTTTCCACGGAGGAAGTCAAGCTTATGCACGAAACAAAAAAAATTTTAAGGCTACCGGACTTGAAAATCACCGCCACGGCGGTTCGGGTGCCCACCTTTAACGGCCACGGGGAAGCTGTAATAGTCGGTTTAAAAAAGCTGGCTAAATTGAAGGAAATCACAGGCGCTTTAGAACAACAGGAAGGTTTGACAGTCCTTCAGGGAGAAAACCTGCCCCATCAGCGGTTCGTAAGTAACAGGGATCAAGTGTATGTGGGGCGGATCCGCGCAGTACCGGAGGAAAACGGAAAAAGTTGGATTATATGGGTGGCGGCGGATAACTTGAGAAAAGGAGCCGCCCTCAATGGCCTGCAAATAGCCGAAACTCTTCTGCCTAACTTTCAGCCAAGCTAAATACCCCCCTACCCCCCCCCTCTTTACACCTCAAAAAACCGCATCAGGTTGTTTCATAGCCGCTGTAGACAGACATGGCTACCCCCCCTCTTTACACACCTCAAAAAACCGCAACAGGGTTATCATCCAGTATAAAAACGGCCGGGGCTTCTCATAAGGCCCAAAAAATTGCACCTCAAAAAAACCTCACCAGGGCATCATTAGTTGACCTCACCCCAATTTTCCGAAACTATAAACCATCAGAAAATCCACATCCCACAAGACGGGATATGGGAGAGGATATTTTGGAGGGCTTTTTGAAAAAAGGAGCAGGTTTAGTTTTGTTTTTCATTTTGGCCGGGCCGGTTAAGGCCGGTTCAGTTCTCCCTCTTTTTCCCAAATATCTCCCCAACACTTTTTCTAAAGAAAAAAAACAAGCTTTTTCTAAAATAAAAAATCCGAGGTTTCCCGGTATGCAGAAATTTAAACTGCTGGCGGAATCGCCGAAAGTTCCCATTCCAAAGCCGGATTCCATGACGACTCCACCTGAAAAACTAATTAAAACACCACGAAGTTCATCCTCCATGCCGGACACCTCCAGAAATTCCCTGGTTTTATTTCAATGGCTTAATGAACAATATGCTTCCTTTCAATGGGCTTATGGCTTTTTACAGGAGGACAATCAATATGCCCCGGATCTACTTAAAGAAAAAATCACCGAAAAGTTTAAAAATGACACTTTACTGTATCTGAATTTTCATCAAAATATTATTCAATTTCCCTATGTTTTAAAATGGGGGATCAGAGGAAGCGTGGGAAGGACCCGCAACGCAGATTTTGAAAGGAGCTCTTTTTTCCCTTTGAGTGTGTCCGTAATCACCAGCCTTCAGATTTTTAAGCGCCAGATTATAGTTCCTTTTTTTGAATTAGGTTACTCGGTATGGAATGTTAACTTTTCCGATTTTTCCAAGTGGTTTCCTTTCTACGGAGCGGGGATGCTTATCAGTTTTTCCCTTTTCAAAAACTCCCTTTACCATACTCTGTTCGATGAATATGGAATAAGGGACACTGGAATCATTGTGGAACTGAGAAATAATGCCAGCCCTTTGGATTTTCCTGAAAAAGATCGAGGGTATTTTTTACGCTCTTTGCATCTTGGTGTCTATCTCCAATTTTAAACCTTTTGAAATATAGCAGGAAATGCCCAAAGTAAAACACCGGATCCGCCTTCTTATCAGTTATAACGGCCTTAAATATTATGGATGGCAAAAACAAACTTCCCTGCCCACAATCCAAGGCCGTATTGAACAGGCTTTAAAAAATATTTTTCAGGAAGACATTTCCGTGGTAGGAGCCGGACGAACGGATACTGGAGCGCACGCTCTGGGGCAAAACGCGCACTTTGACATACCTGTTTTTCCTCGACCGAATTTGCGAAAAGCCTTAAACAGCTTTTTAGTGCCGGAGGGTATTTGTATCTGTCAAATATGGAAAGCCCCTGATGATTTTCATGCTCTGCACTCGGCCACAGAAAAGCACTATGCATATTTTATATTAAACCGCCCCTTTCCCTGCGTATTCAGAAAAGGACAGATTCATTTGCATCCCCACCCCATAAAAATCAAAATCCTCCAGAGCCTGGGCCAAAAGATTCAGGGGCGGCATGATTTTAAAAGCTTCCAAAACACCGGAACTTCCGTTAAAAGCACAATCAGAACCGTCACTTCCGCCCGCTGGCTGTGGATGAAAAAAGACCTTCTAGCCTTTCATATTAAAGGAGAGGGATTTTTAAAACAAATGATAAGAAATCTGGTTGGGACACAAATTGAGCTTTTAAAGGAAAAAGACCCTATAAAAAAATGGAATGCGATCCTGTCCGCCAAAGACAGAAAAGCCGCTTACGCCACCATCCCCGCCAAGGGGCTTTACCTTTATCAGGTTTCCTACCCGTTAGAGCTTGACAGAAAATGCCAAAAAATTTAACAATCAATACCTTATGAAAACATGGAACGCAAAGGAACAGGAAATTCAAAAAAACTGGTGGCTTATAGATGCCAAAGGATGCTCTTTGGGTCGTCTGGCCAGTGAGGTGGCTGTTTTGCTCAGGGGAAAGCATAAACCGGAGTTTACACCTCATGTAGACACCGGTGACTTTGTCGTGATTATCAACGCCAAAGAAATCCATCTTACCGGGAAAAAATGGACTGATAAAAAATATTTCTCCCACTCCGGATCTTTTGGTTCCCTAAAGGAAAAAAAAGCCAAGGAGCTTTCCAGAAAACAACTCATCAACCAAGCCGTATCCGGTATGTTGGCTAAAAACAAAATGAGAAAACGACTTATGAAAAAACTAAAAGTGTATGAAACAGCGGAACACCCACATCAACCCCAAAAGCCTTCAGCCTATTTTTGCCGGGGACAAAAAGAGACAAAAACAACAGCCGGCTTGATTTAAACCTGTCGGTGCTTACGAAATAAAAAAAAGGAATTAGAATGAAAGTATATTACAGCACAGGAAGAAGAAAAACCTCTTCTGCCCGAGTGTTCTTAAAACCGGGAACGGGAAAAATCACCATTAACGGAAAAGACCCTAAGGTGTTTCTTCCCTATACCTCGAAAAGAATAGAAGCCTTAAGACCCCTGCACATCACAAAAGAAAGCAATTCCGTGGATCTTTACATCACCGTCAAAGGAGGAGGAATCACAGGGCAGTCCGAAGCCATTCGTCACGGTCTGGCCCGTGCCCTTACTGAATATTCTGCCGACCATCGCTCCATCTTAAAAAAAGAGGGCCTGCTAACAAGAGACTCCCGAATGGTGGAGCGGAAAAAAGCCGGCTTTCACAAAGCCAGAAAAAGCACTCAGTTCACCAAACGGTAATACACAAAATTGATTCAAAACGGACACAAAAATGCTTGTTCCAACAAGCAAGGCACTTAGAAACACAGAAAAAACAAGGGATTTCAACTGAAGGGGCATAAAAATGCCTGCTCCAACGAGCAAGACACTTAGAAACACAGAAAAAACAAGGGATTTCAACTGAACGAACAAGGGATTCCAACTGAACGGACACAAAAATGCCTGCTCCAACGAGCAAGACACTTAGAAACACAGAAAAAACAAGGGATTTCAACTGAAGGGAAGAGACAGCATTATCTTCCAAACAGAACCGAGTATCCGCTTTACAGATTAAACAAAGCTTCCACAAGCAAATCGTCCCCAAGGGATTTCAACTGAACCGAATCCACAATCAAACTTTCAGAAAGACCTTGAATCGTGAAATCCCTTGACCAATAAAGGCCCTCCCCCATAATCCGCGGAGCTATGTACAAGTAAAGTCTTTGAGCCGCTTTCTCCTTGAGAAACTGAGACCAGCAAAAAGCGCCTCCCTCTACCAGCACAGACTGGATTTGCTCTTCCTGATAGAGTCTTTTTAAAACAGCGGCCAAAGAAAAATTTTGCCGGGCCATTTTAAAGAATTTCAGCCGGACACCTAAGGCGGACAATACCATTGATTTTTTATTTGCCTTTTTCTCATGGGAACAGCAAAGAATCACCTGATCGGGAGAACGCGCCTGTAATACCCTGGACTGGAGCAAAAAGGAAAAACTTTTTCCCTTCGGATCCAAAATAACCACTTTATTTTCTTTACCCTTAAATGAATCCAAACGAATATCCAAACGGGGGTTGTCTTTTAATAAAGTATCCGACCCGATCAGTACCGCCGAGTGGGCGGATCTTAAAAAGTGCGCATGCCGGCGAGCCAGCCATCCGGTAATCCACCGGCTTTCCCCTTTTTTTGTGGCAACCACTCCGTCCAAACTGGAAGCCACTTTTAAACTGACAAAAGATTTTTTATGTAAAAAAGAGAACTTAAAAGGCCTTATCAGGTTTTCCATCTCTTCCTGAAAGTCCGAGTTGTAAATAATTTCCACTCCTTTTCTGCGTAAATACTCCAAACCTTTTTTATCAGTAAAAGGATCCTCCGCTCCATAAGTGAGAGACCGGATAGGGTACCGTGCCAGCTCCTTTGAACAAGGGGAGGTTTTTCCCGTATGATGACAGGGTTCCAGGGTGAGAAAAACCCGCGCGCCGGTTAATTTTTTCTTATCCTTTATTTTTTTTAAAGCGCAGACCTCGGCATGATCGCTCCCATACGCTTTATGATAACCCTCAGCCAATAACCTGCCGTCAGAATCCAAAATCACACAACCCACAGGAGGGTTAGGTTCCACTCGACCTATGCCTTTTTTTGCCAACCGCAGGGCCAGGCGCAAGGCCTTTTTCGGAGAAAAACTTATTTCTGACACAATTTTCAAACTCCAAAGGAGGCCATAACACCATAACTGTTAAAGTGAAATACACTTAAGTTAAAAAACCTCTTTGTATTTGATCTCTTTCAATAGCGTCAAAGAGAGCTTGAAAATTTCCCTCTCCAAAACCATCATGTCCCCGACGCCGAATGACCTCATAAAACACAGGACCTATAACATTCTTTGTAAAAATCTGAAGCAGGTAACCTTGTTCATCTCCGTCTGCCAGAATTTTATTTTCCCGCAAATCATTCAAATTCTCTTTCACCTGAGGAACTCTTTTGGACAAATCCTCATAATAAGTATCCGGCACATTCAAAAAATCAATCCCGGCAGAGCGCAATTTTTTTACCGAAGACACAATATCCTGGGTTGTTAAAGCAATATGCTGGATGCCAGAGCCTTTGTACTCCTCTAAAAACTCCTGAATTTGTGATTTTTTCCCTTTTTCCCCTTCAGCCGGTTCGTTAATGGGAATAGTGATGGTGTTGCATGGAGAGCGCATGACTTTTGAAATGAGGCCGGTTTTGCTTCCCTGAATATCAAAATAGCGTCTTTCCGTGAAATTAAAAATCTCCTGATAAAAGTCACACCATTTTTGCATATCCCCCTGAGGGACATTGTGGGTCAGGTGGTCCACCGCAAGCAGTCCGGCCGAAGAACCAACCAGCTTCCCCGAATTTTCAGAAACAGAAGGCGAAATACCAAACTCTGTTTCGAAATGAGAAACATCTTCTTCCACAAAATAAATCAACGAACAGCCTACACCGTATATGGCGGGAAAGCTATGGCTTTGCTTATCCGGGGGCACTGCCTCCGCTCCTTTGGATAAAACATACTCAAAAGCTTTTTTGGAGGAATGCACTCGAAAAGCCAAAGCGCATATTGAAGGACCATGTTGATCAGAAAAATTTTCAGCAAAGGTGTTCTTCTCCCGATTTAAAATAAAATAGGTATAACCCTGTAGAAACAAATCCACTTCTTTACTTTTATGCTTACCTTTGTGAATAAAGCCCATTGATTTCCAAAGCTGAACCAGCTTTTCAGGGTGAGGACTGCTATATTCTATAAAATCAATTCCCTTTAAACCAACCGGGTTTTCTTTTGAAGACATAACTGTTTTCTCCCAAAGCCCATTAGAAAAGAATAGCTCAATGGCCATGATTTTTACTGACCCTTCCTCCCCTTTTCCGGCTTTGGTATTTTTTTATCAAAATTCATATTGAAAAGCAATAAAGTGTCAGGTTTTATATTTTTCACCATTATTTAAAAAAAACCGCCGGCGAATATAATGTTAAACCGGTTCAATAAACACCGGGAACAGAGAGCTTTGCGGGCAGGCAATGATTGAGTCTTTTCTCAAGAAAACGAGTGGTTTTTATCAACTCCGGTATTTGCACCCCGGTTTGAAATTTCATTTTCTCCAGCATATAAGTCAGGTCCTCCGTGGCCACATTGCCGCTTGCCCCCGGGGCGTAAGGACAGCCCCCCATGCCTCCAATACTGGCATCAAACACTCTCACTCCGCTTTGTAAGCCCCCGGCCACATTGGCTAAAGCCATTCCCCGGGTATTATGAAAATGTAAAGCCACCTTCTTCACCGGAATTTTTTTCCCAAGAATATTCATCAAGTTCAACACATCTGTGTAAACCGCCGCCCCGATAGTATCACTCACGGACAATTCAAACGCCCCTGCTTCCATAATCCGTGCCGCCAAAACAGTCACGCTAGAAGGGCGTATTTTTCCTTCATACGGGCAGACAAAAGCAACGCTCAAGTAAACTCGCACTTTTATTTTTAACCGCCGTGCTCTTCGACAAATAATCCGGAGGTTTTTTATACTGGCTTTGACACTCATATTGATATTTTGTTCCGAAAAAGACTCTGTACAGGAAACAAAAAAAGAAACCTCCTTTAACCCGCACTCCACCGCTTTTTCAAAACCGATTTGATTGGGAACAAAAGCGGAGTACACTATATCATGTGGAAGAATACCTTTTTCCTGAGAACGCAAAACTTTTTTCACCAGAAAAGGCACGCACTGCATTTGAGGAATGGCTTTAGGAGATACAAAAGAACCCAGCTCCATTCTTTTCAAACCAGCCCTGGACAGCTTTTTCACTGTCTGATAACGATTTATAAGAGACAAGCCATTTTTTTCGTTTTGCAAGCCATCTCTTAAACCCACTTCCACAATTTGAACTGTGGGCATAAAATACTCCTCCATAACCGGAACATTCTTCGCTTAATAAATAAACCAGCGGGAGTGAAAAATCAATTTCCACCTGGCAAAAATATTTCATTTAAACCACATCCCTATTTTATTTTCCGACACTGTTGGGATTTTGTTCTCCCTTCATCACCTTTTATCATCTGGCTGTGAACCAACATATTTAAACCGGCTGGAAAAAAATTACTTCCTTGCTATTTCCACCAACTCCTGATCGGCAGACACCCTTTCCCCTTCCCGCACATTTACTGACTTCACCACTCCTTTTCCAGGGGATTTTACAGTGTATTCCATTTTCATAGAGGAGAGAATCAATAAAGTCTGATTATCCCTCACTTTATCATTTTGTTGAACCAAAACCCTGACAATCTGCCCGGGCATGGGAGACAAAACCAAATGCTCGTCAATCTCTTCATTTTTTTGACCAACAGCAGAGGATGATTTTTTTTGTTTATCCAAAACAAATATTTTTCCATTGAAATGAAACCATATTTGGTTTTTCAACTTCTGCGCTTTTATCAAAAACACCTTGTCTTTTACCACCACTTCAATACGTTTCATTGTCTTTTACCACCACTGTTTTTATCTTAATTTTTACCAACCACCCCGGTCTTTATCTTTCAAGTGACTTTTTTTGAAAAATGCGTCCAGGGATTAAAATGTTTTTTCCCCATTTGCTGACTTATATATGAATCAGATACAGGGGGGAAAAAAGACTGACGAAGAGAGGAGAGAATCACCGGATCCAAGGACTCCACATTTTCGTCTTTCCAGGATTTTAAAAACACTTCTTCCACAAAACGGGTATAAACCTCCCCATTAATAAAACGCTCATGGGAAAGCAAATCCTGCAAAAAAGACAGATTGACTTTCAAACCAAAAATAATTGTGTCGCTGAGCGCCTGTTTCATTTTCTCCACTGCCCGCGGGCGGTTTTCGTCCCACACAATCAATTTGCCTAACATAGCGTCGTAAAACCCGGGGACTTCATCTCCGGATTCATAGCCCATATCGAAGCGGCGATGAACCCCTTGAGGAAAAGAGCAGGCTCCCAAGGTGCCAAAAACCGGCGCCTGTTTTTGCATATCCTCTGCATAAATTCGGCACTGAATACTGTGACCACGCGGTTTAAATTCCTTTTGAATAAATGGGGCAAATGGGGCATAGCCTTGAGCTGTCAAAAGCTGTGCCCGGATTAAGTCCACCCCTAATATCATTTCCGTTACGGGACACTCCACTTGAATACGAGGATTGACTTCCATAAAGTAAAACTCTCCGTTGTGATACAAAAACTCTACCGTGCCGGCCTGCAAATAACCCACTGATTTTAAAAGCTTTATGGCCAAGGATCTCATCTCCTGTTGAACAGACAAAGGCAATAAAGCCGGCGCCTCCTCAATGATTTTTTGATGTTTTCTTTGAAGGGAACAATCCCGATCAAACAGATGAAACACCCGCCCCGAAACATCCGCAAAAACCTGCACTTCTATATGCCGGGCGGAAGACAAATATTTTTCAATAAATATTTCAGAAGAACCAAATGCGGATTGGCATTCCCTTTGAGCGGACGCAAAAGCCTCCGACCATTGTTCCCTGGAGAAAACAATTCTAAGTCCGCGCCCCCCTCCTCCTCTTGCAGATTTAATCATAACCGGAAATCCTATTTTACAAGCCTCCGATAATAATTGAGCTTCGTGTTCTTTCGCCTCCCCCTTCGGAAACCCGGTATAAGCGGGCAATACGGGAAGGCCGCATTTGATTGCCTGTGCGTGAGCCAGTTTTTTATTTCCAAAAATTTCAAGACAGTTTTCAGGAGGGCCGACAAAAATAATATTGTTTTCCCGACAGGCTTTGGCCAGCCCGGCATTTTCAGACAAAAATCCGTAACCGGGATGAAGAGCGTCTGCCCCCATGCTTAAAGCGCCTTCCAACACAGAAGGGATATTCAGGTAGCTTTTTTCCGCTTCCGACGGGCCTATGCACACTTTTTCGTGGCTCATACGGCAAGGCAGACTGTTCCGGTCTGCGGAAGAATAAAGCAACACCGGTGTTATTCCCATCTCCCGGCAAGTGGAAATCAACCGAACCGCTATTTCCCCCCTATTGGCGATAGCTATTCTTTTTATTGTTTTGTACATATTTGCTCTTTACCATTTCATATCCAATGTTTGTGGAAATCAACCGAACCGCTATTTCCCCCCTATTGGCGATAGCTATTCTTTTTATTGTTTTGTACATATTTGCTCTTTACCATTTCATATCCAATGTTTGTGGAAATCAACCGAACCGCTATTTCCCCCCTATTGGCCGATAGCTATTCTCTTTATTGTTTTGTACATATATATTGCTCTTTACCATTTCATGTGCAATCTTTGTGGACGAACTTCTTAATAAAGAAGTTCAGTGTCACTTTTATTATAAGCTCTTCCAATATCAAGAACAAAATACACGAGCAAGACATTATATTACCCTTAATTTTGATTTAAAAGATTTTTGATTCTTTGTCTGGCGGATTTGCTTTTTCTAAACTCACTGATAATACGCACACATTCTTTTTTTACCTCCCCGGACAAGTCCGCACCGGAAGAGCGGGTGGAAAGAAAGTTGAGCCATTTTTTTGTTTTGGCCACAGCGGAAGAATCCAACTCTTTAAAATTCTTCAACAGTATTTCAAGAAAATCGTCGCACTCTTTTTTTGAACCCGTAAAGTGTACTAAATTCATTTCCCGCGCCTGCCGGGCAGAAAAAGGAAGCGCGCTCAACATTAAAAATCTGGCTTGAGACAAACCGATTTTTTTTAAAACAAACGGGCTTATAATGGAAGGAACTAACCCCAGTCTGGTCTCACTAAAGCAAAATCGGGAGTCCTCCTCCGCGATAACCACATCCGCAACAGAAAGCAATCCCAATCCCCCTCCCACAGCAAAGCCATGAACCAAAGCCAGCACCGGCAGGGGACAGGACTCTACAGCCTCCAACAACAAAAACAAGCTTTTCAGTTTCTCCTCTGTAAAAAGAGACTCTTCCGCCATCCACTTTAAGTCTGCTCCACTGCAAAAGGATTTTCCCGCTCCCGACAACACAATAGTTTTTATGGAAGAATCCCATTGCTTTTCTTCAAAAAAAACCAGCAATTCGCCAATGAGCTGAGGATCGAGTGCGTTTCTTTTTTCAGGGCGGTTCAGCGTGACAAAAACAACTCCCTTTCCTGTTTTAATTTTTAAAATTGCGTTTTTTTGATCCATAAAACAACTTTCTCCGAGTTCCATCCCCTTAAAAAAATCACATTCGATAAACACCTTTAGACTTGTCCTCCAGGGGAGCGTAAAGGGAGGCATCCAGACCCAAAGCCAACACCTTTCTGGTATCCAAAGGATCAATAATACCATCATCCCACAAACGGGCGGTGGAGTAGTAAGCTGAACTTTGTTTATCGTATTGTTCCTTTAAACTACCTTGCTCATCCTCTTTTTTTTGCTCCTTATGACCTGCTTTGCCGGCTGAAATGGACTGAAGCACTTTTTTCGCCTGCGGCCCACCCATCACCGCAATACGGGCTGAAGGCCACATCCAGAGCTGACGGGGTTGATAAGCTCGCCCACACATCCCGTAATTGCCGGCTCCATAGGAAGCGCCCACAACAACTGTAAACTTAGGCACCCGCGCCAGACTGACCGCGGTCACCATTTTTGCCCCCTGTTTTGTAATGCCTGCGCTCTCATACTGCCTGCCCACCATAAAGCCCACAATGTTTTGCAGAAACAAAAGAGAAATACCCCGTTGATCACATAAATCAATAAAATGAGCCGCTTTTAAAGCGGATTCACTGAACAAAACTCCGTTGTTGGCCAGTATCCCCACCGGGTGCCCGCACAGATGCGCCCATCCTGTCACCAAAGTGGTTCCGTAGTTTTTTTTAAACTCATGCAGTTCAGAACCATCCACCAAGCGCGCTATAACTTCCTTTATATCAAAAGCTGTTTTCAAATCCGATGAAACAATGCCGTACATCTCCTCAGCTGGATAAAGAGGGGGGACACTCTTTCGCAAAACTTGTGTTCGCCTATGGAAAAAACCCAAATGTGATATAATATCGCGCGCCTTTTCCAAAGCCTGATCCTCGTCATTGACTACATGATCACTCACTCCGGACTGCGAACTGTGTAACACGGCTCCTCCCAGCTCTTCCGCACTGACCTTTTCCCCGGTAGCGGCCTCCACTAAAGGAGGACCTCCCAAAAAAATAGTGCCAGCTCCTTTGACGATAACATTTTCATCAGACATGGCAGGCACATAAGCCCCCCCTGCCGTACAGTACCCCAAAACCACAGCGACCTGGGAAATCCCCCTGGCCGTCATACGAGCCTGATTGAAAAAAATTCTTCCAAAATGATCCCGATCGGGAAAAACCTCATCCTGATAATGCAAATAGGCTCCACCGCTATCCACCAGATAAATACAAGGAAGATGATTTTCCAAAGCAATTTCCTGTGCGCGCAAATGTTTTTTAATCGTAATGGGGAAATAGGCACCGCCTTTCACTCTTGCATCATTAGCCACCACCACAACAGGACGACCATGCACAACAATCACCCCTGTCACTATACCGGCAGAGGGTATATTCTCCCTGTAAAGCCCTCTCCCGGCCAGAGCGGAAAACTCCAAAAAGCAGGTGCCGGGATCCTTCAGCTTTTCAATTCTTTCTCTAACCAAATATTTTTTATTTTGAATCCGAGCACTTTGCCGACTGGCACCGGTTTTGGCCAACTCCATCACTTTTTTCAGTTCCTCAACCTTTTGTTTCATAAATTGAAAGTTATGTTTAAAAGTTTCCGACTGACTGTCTATATGTGTTTTTAAAATCAAAAGTCATTCCCCCTTTTCCAAGGCTCATTTATTTTTGCATAAAATATCCCGGCAGACCTCTGGTAAAACCGGATAAATGGTTTTCACCTTTGCTGATGGTATCAAGCGCAGATCTGACTTAAATTTTCCCCCAAAGAGTTGTACATTTTGTTTTCAAGCTCAATCCTTTTTTGATTTTTCATAATAATACTGGCTTGATTTGGCCTTTAAAACAAGCCATACTATTTTATATGAACAAAGAATTTTTACTAAAACTGAAAACTTATCGTTTTCGCATCCTGGCCGGAGCACTTTTTTGCGTTTTTTTAATCAGCACCTGGTTTATACTACATAAACGACCCACTTACCCGGAAGAATTACATATCAGCCTGCAAAATCAGTTAAAAGTCATCATACAGGAAGCCCTTATTCAGAAGACACCACAAATTCAGAATTTTCAGTTTCAAAAAATGTGGACACAATCCACGAACAAGCGAAATCAAATCAGCGCCCATTTCAAATACTCCTTTAATGACGAAACGGATACAAAACTCTCCATAGAAGGCCTGGCCCTGATGAATCAACAAAGTTTAAATTCCTCCACGGAACAGGAATTATGGAGCGTGGATCACATCGAAATCAACCACACCAAACTGGATTTTAAGGAGCCTGTTCTTTTGTTTTCAGGTAAAAGCTCCGGGGAGTCCCTGGAGAAACCGGAGTCAACAGAAGAGACAAGCGATTCCACTGACTTTCCCGCTGACACAAAGGAAATGAAAGAAAGAACAGAAACAAAAAAGACAGAAAACAAAAAAGCAAAACCGGATAAAACTGAAAACAAACAGGAAAACAAACAAGCAAAAGACATAAAAAAAGACGACTTACAAGAAGTCGATTCACAAAGGCCGGAGCGGAAAAAAGAAAAAAAACCGGATCAAAAAGAAGAGCAGGCCCAAGAGCAAAAAACAGATCAAAAAGAAGAACAGGCTCAAAAGCAAAAACCGGATCAAAAAGAAGAGCAAGCCCAAAAGCAAAAACCGGATCAAAAAGAACCTCGGGATCAATCGAACCAGTCGGGACAGGAACAAGCTACTGAAAAATCAGAAAAGCCGGCCATTCAAAATACCGATGAATCCCCAAAAAAATCCACTGACTCCGACGATAAAGAAAAAAAATGACAATTCATAAAAAAATTCAACAGGGAAAAGCCACTGACTGGCCAAAAGAAGTTTTAATCTATACTGATGGCGCTTCCCGCGGAAACCCAGGGGCCGCCGGGGCAGGATTGGTGGTCTACAACATGAACAAAGTGTGTCTATATGAAGAAGCTTTTTTTCTGGGAGTGAAGACCAATAATTTTGCGGAATATTCAGCTGTTTTAAGAGCTTTGCAACTAAGCGCTGAAAATAAAGTTAACAATCTGCTCTTAAAAAGCGACAGTGAATTTTTAGTAAAACAACTATCCGGTCTTTACAAGGTAAAATCCTCAAACATAAAAACCCTTTATGAGAAATGCAAACAACAGGAAAGCCAGATGCAAAAAGTGAAATTTCAACATATCCGCCGGGAAAAAAACAAAAGAGCTGACAAACTGGCCAATATGATTTTGGACAACGCGGATTTTTAATCCTCATTAAACCTTTAGATTCATGGTGATTTAAGCTAAATATTAGAGTAGTTCACTTATTGTAATTAATATGAAAAACAAGTGTTTTTGAAACCAAATTCAAAATTATTGAACCCATTTTTTTAAAACATAAATACTTTACCAAAACAAACAAACAGCCTATATTATAAAGAGGGGATTGCCGGGTGATCGCTGAACTTTTCCCTGTAAATACCGATCACGGTATAAGCGGGTGCCAAAGCCAATTTGTCAATCACGAACTGGCTATAAAAATTCAGAGGAAAGTCCGGACTCCAATATGGCAGCGTAAAAGGTGAAAACCTTTCCACTCTGAAGACAGCTTTTGCCGTCTCCAAGGTGAGGACAAGTGGAACAGAAAGTATATCCGGATTTTTTTCATCAAGATGGAAAAAATTGCTGGAGTGAAATCAGCTAAACTCTGCGCGGAGCAAGGTCAAATAGGAAAGCGTCTGAGTCAAGCCATGACAAGCTTTCGGGTTGACCGCAAAGATAAATGCTCACCTCCTCCCGCTTGAACCGGTTGAGCGGGAGCAGACAGAATCCGGCTTACAGCAATCCCCTTCAACCGGTTTTATATTTAAAAACTGATGGCGGTAGGATTCGAACCTACGACCTACAGCTTAGAAGGCTGTTGCTCTATCCAGCTAAGCTACGCCACCATCTTTAATTTATGTACAAAATCAAGATACATTCACTATTCCCGCTTTATCCCTCTCCCTCCAATTTTTAATAAAAAAAGTATAATTGCGTTCACCGTTTTTACAAGAGGATGTGTTTAATTGATTCATATCATTAAGTTATTTTCTTTATAATATCACCACTTTTTACATTATTACCTTCTTCTGCGTTCGATTCCGCTCCCGACTCCACCTCTGATGCCCTTAACAACTTTTGCTCCTGTAAATAATTACCGGAAAACAAAAGACATACCAGACCTATTAACATGGCCAATAAAGAGGCAATCAAAATACTCAATTTAGAGTACATAGCCAACTCCGGTTGAGTAAGAAAACCGAGGTGAGAAATAAACAAGGCCATAGTAAACCCAATCCCAGCCAAAAAGCCGACGCCGGTTAATCTCCTCCAGTTAAACCCGGAAGGCCAAACAGCCAGATTCAAACGAACAGCTAAAAAGGAAAACAGCAAAATACCAATGGGTTTACCCAATAAAAGACCGAACAAAACACCCAGGAAGACAGGATGAGAACTAAATTCCGCAAAGGATAATCCAGTTTTAAACTCCACGCCCGCATTACAAAACGCAAATACCGGCATAACAATCCAAGCGACATAAGGATGCAAAACTTCAATCAACCGATGAGCGGGGGTGTAAAGGGACTGGACTGAATCCATCAGCTGTCTTGATTTTTTATAGTGAGGAACCGATACAGAAAGTTTTCTGACATTCTTCCATTTTTGCTCTCTATTATCTATTCTCCGGGCTGGACACATCAAGCCCAGAATCACTCCAGCCACTGTAGAATGCACTCCGCTGTTCAACATAAAAAACCAAAGACCAACTCCGCAAATAACATAAAAAGTGATACTTTTAATGGCTATTTTCTCAGCACAGACAATAACAAAAACAACCATGGTTCCCAAACCCAAAAACCGGCCGGCAATTTCCTGAGAATAAAAAACAGCTATGACCAGCACTGCACCCAAGTCATCTACAATAGCCAAACCCAAAAGAAACACCTTTAATGAAACCGGCACTCTTTTGGATATAAGGCTTAAAACCCCCACCGCAAAAGCAATATCTGTCGCCATAGGGATAGCCCACCCGACCTGAGTAACACCCTGAGAATTAAAAAACAGATAAAATAACGCCGGCATGATCATACCACCCAAAGCGGCAAAAAGCGGCAAGGCCGCTTTCTTAGGAGAGGCCAACTCACCCACAGTTAACTCTCTTTTTATCTCCAAACCCACAACAAAAAAGAAAATCACCATTAAAGCGTCATTCACCCAATGATGAAGAGACAAAGAAAGAGAATAGCCTCCAAAGTGAAAACCCAGGGGGTAGTGTAAAATTTTATGGTATAAGCCAGACCAAGGGGAATTGGCCCACAACAAAGCCAACAAAGTGGAAATCAATAAAAAAATTCCCGTGCTGGCTTCCAGATTAAAAAATCTTCCAAAAGGAGTGACAAACCTTTTCACCATTTGTCTGGATTTAGTCTTCAACATATCAGATTATCCTTTTTTGAATATTAAATTAAAAACTTATCTTCTACCCTTTTCAGTTCTTTTTATTTTGAGCACGGAGGAAGCAAAAATACGAATTTCATAAAATAAGCCCCTGCAGTCAAACAAAAATCCACTCCTTCATCCCCAGATAATCACTAATAACCGCTAACCGGAGTATTTCATAAAAATCCTATAAATTTTCGGCAAAGAATGTCATTTTTTTTCAAGAATAAGGCCAAAAAACTTTACTTCTATTAAAGCAACTAATAAAAAGTATATATCACTTTTATCTCAAATGGCAAGTTGAGGCTAACTTCGAGTGACCTTCTTTAGATTATTATGAGTTAAAGTAATCTACTTGTGTTTTTTTGCGACCGGGGGCTAACCTGCGAGTGGCCTTCTTTAGATTATTATGAGAGCAATCGCCTATATTGACAGTTTTAATCTTTTTTACGATACTTTAAAAAAGAGTCCTATAAATTAACTTGGAAGCTCTGATAAAAAATATCTCTTCTGACTATTATTTGTATTAAATACTTTTACAGCCCGCATATCTTCGTTATCACAAAACTAAAAAACTCCCATAAAAAATATCTCTTCTGACTATTATTTGTATTAAATACTTTTACAGCCCGCATATCTTCGTTATCACAAAATTAGAAAGCTCCCATTCACCAAGCACTTTATCTTAGAGCTTTAAAAACTCTGAAAAATATTCAAACTTATGACGGTCATTTTTTAGCTCATATAGTCTTATGCCTTTAATCACAAAAGACTATTCTATGTCCGTCGTTCAGGCCCGTCTCGAATATGCAGAACAGAAAACAACTCAAGTGTACGCACAGACTGTGGCTTTCTTGAGTTCAAAGACAGGAGAAAAAACAGCTTCTATTGTTTTCAAAGACAGTCGTCTTATAAATCGGTTTTTTTTAGTGTACAGGAGTTTTTAATAAAACCCTTGTAAAAGTTGATTTTTTTTAAAAATAACTTTTGTGATTTTAGTAAATTACAAAACTATTGGTGCCCGCGGAGGGCTAAAAGATAGAGATATTAAAATGCTGAAAAAACTAACAAACTCCACTCCTTTTTTTTCTATCATAACAGCTAATAACATCTCCTAACTGGAAGATCACTTAAATTTCATGCAAAAATTTGTCAAAAAAAGTCTAAAACCTTCTCTTTTTCCTAAAATAAGCTTATAAAGAGCATGATCATGCTTATCTCAAATGACAAGTTTAGGCTACCTCAGATGTTCTTTTTTATAGGGTTTAGAAATATGTACAATAATGATAGAAGAAGATGAATGGGATACTGTATCTGAAAGTGATACGGTTGTAGAATGTAGGAAACCTTTTGATGATACATCAACTTATTTTGTTGAATGGGATAAAAATACACTACTAAAAAATATGTTTTCAGAAGATTATTTAATAGTAGAAAATTATTCATTCCTATTAAGTGTTAATGGTCTATTACTTGATCTTTAAGAGGTGAGAAAATAGAATAATATAGTTCAAGGAAACATGATTTGATATTTATGTTACTACACTTGAGAAGAAAATATAAATATCATTTTTTTATAATTTAGATACATAAAGTTAGGATTAAGAATGCCAATTTTAGATTTTAAAGGAAAGTCTGTTATCTATTCGCATCATTTGAGAGTTCCTTTTCGTTCTTTAAATATAGATAAAAAAAGGTCTTTTTCAAGTCCAAAAAGCAATGGAAAAAAGTCAGAGCCTTCTTTAGATAATAACCTGATTATTCATGGGGATAATCTTCATGCCTTAAAAGCTTTAATTCCAAAATACCATGGAAGAATAAAATGTATCTATATTGATCCACCCTATAACACAGGAAACGAGGGTTGGATATATAACGACAAAGTCAATAATCCTATCATAAAAGAGTGGCTGAAACAAAATGGCATTGGAAAAGATGATTTGGAAAGACATGATAAATGGCTTTGTATGATGTGGCCTCGTCTTCAATTATTAAAAGAACTATTATCTGAAGATGGAGTCATTTTTGTCAGTATTGATGATAACGAGCAATTTAGACTTATGGCTATCATGGAAGAAATTTTTGGTGAAGAGAATTTTATTGGAGGATTTGTATGGAGAAAAAAAGCAGGGGCAGGAGCAGACAGCAAATTATTTTTTAGACAACATGAACATATATTATTTTATGGTAAGAATGTTAAAAACTTAACAAATTTATTTCAACCTTTAACAGAAAAACAAAAAAAGGAATATAAAAATCCTGATAATGATCCTCGTGGCTTATGGGCAAGCACTGATCTGACACGAACAGATGACAATGATCCAAAGAGAACTTATGAAGTAATATCACCCTGTGGAAAAAAATATAAAAATTGTTGGACTTACACGGAAGAAAAATTCTATAAACTAATAGATGAAAATTTAATATGGTGGGGTAAAAATGAAGATCAGAAACCAAAAAGAAAAAGATTTTTTAATAATAAAAAAGGATTGATACCTCGTTCTTGGATAGATTCGTTTCTTACTTCAGATGGAAAAAAAGATCTGGAATCCATTAATTTCAACTGCTTTCAATATCCTAAACCAAAAAAATTAATTAAATTATTGTTGCAAATAGCGAGTGATAAAAATTCAATTATATTAGATTCCTTTGCAGGTTCAGGAACAACAGCTCACGCTGTTCTGGATTTGAATAAAGAAGACGGAGGCAATCGTAAGTTTATCCTTGTAGAGTGTGAAGATTATGCTGATACAATCACAGCTGAGCGTGTCCGGCGGGTCATAAAGGGAGTTCCTAAAGCCAAAGAAGGGAGATTAAAAAAAGGCTTAGGGGGTTCTTTCACTTACTGCACTCTTGGAAAAGAAATCAATACAGAAAATCTTTTGAAAGGAAAAGATCTTCCTGATTACAAACAACTTGCAGAATATGTTTTTTATACAGCAACAGGAGAGAGTTTAAGCAAAGTTTATAAGGCTAATTCCGCTTGGTTTATTGGTGAAAGCTCAGCTTATAGACTGCATCTTGTTTATAAACCGGATTTAGATTTTCTAAGGAGCAAAGATAGTGCTTTGCATGAAGGCTTAGCAGAAACAATTAAGAATTTTAATGAACAATCAAAAAAAATAAGCCTTGTTTTTGCTCCAGCAAAATATATCACACAAAAAGAGCTTTTGAAGGACTATGGCATTCAGTTTTGCCAGCTTCCTTATGACATTCATAAAATTATGGGGGCTTAATTGGAATTAAAAAATTATCAAGAAGGCGTGCTTGAAAGACTGTCTCTTTATCTTAAAACTTTAAAAGAAAAAAAACAAGACAGTCTAGCATTAGCAAAGTTCCAAAAAGAAAACAAAAAACCTGTTAATTGGACCTCAGGAGACTTTAACTTTTGCCAAAGAGCGTGGGAGGAAATGAATGAAAAAAGACTGCTCCCTCTTATTTCAAGAAAAATTATTGATAAAAATGATGCTCTATTTATACCTAAAAACCAAGAACAAACTATAGCTTCTTATAAAAATCGTTTTAGCGGAATGGATCAACCGGTTCCCAATATATGTCTTAAAGTTCCAACAGGAGGAGGGAAAACTCTATTAGGGGCGGGAGCTATAGAGCAAATTAACATTGATTTTTTTGAACAAAATAGAGGTTTTGTTTTATGGGTTGTCCCCAGTGATTCTATCTATAAGCAAACACTAAAAGCCCTATCTGATCGAGAAAGCCTTTATAGACAGATTTTAGATCGAGCTTCTCTAGGTAAAGTTAAAATTTTACAAAAAACAGATCGCTTCCATCCCCAAGACATAAAAGATTATTTGTGTGTCATGCTTTTAATGCTTCAATCTGCCGGCAGACAAACAAAAGAGACCTTAAGAATGTTCAAAGATTCTGGAAAGTTTCCCTATTTTTTTCCTGAAATAGATGATTACCCTGCGAATAAAAGACTGCTTAATCTATGTTCCAATTTAGACCATTATAATCTAGCTCTTCAAGATAATACTTCTATAAAACACAGTTTAGGAAATGTTTTAAAGCTTATACAGCCTTTAATTGTTATTGATGAAGGACATAGAGCTTATACAGAAAAGGCAAAAAATACTTTGCTGGATTTTAATCCAAGGTTTATTTTAGAGCTTTCAGCTACTCCTAATAAGAAAAAACATCATAGCAATATCCTGGTTTCAGTTTCAGGCAGTGAACTTAAAAAAGAAGAAATGATAAAGCTCCCTATAAACATTTTTAACTTAGAAAGCAGGGACTGGAAAAAGGCTTTGGCAAAAGGCTTTGAAATACAAAAAAATCTTTCAAAAGATACAAAGAAACTTCAAACAAAAGAAAACCGCTACATTCGTCCTATTATGCTGGTTAGAGTAGAGCGGACAGGAACCGATCAAAGAGAAAAAAAATTCATTCATTCCGAAGATGTAAAAGAGTATCTAATAAAAAATTTTAATGCAGACACAGATGAAGTGAGAATTAAATCTTCTGCAAAAGATGAATTAGGAAATGAAGATTTGCTTTCTGAATATTCTCGTGTGAAATACATTATTACCAAAGAAGCTTTAAAAGAGGGTTGGGACTGCTCTTTTGCCTATATCTTGGTCATCTTGTCTAAAACAAAAGCTCCTATTGCGATTGAACAAATGATAGGGCGGGTTTTAAGACAACCTCAAACTAGAAAGACAGGTTTTACATCTTTAAATGAATGTTATGTTGTCTGTATGGATCAAGATGTGGCTGGAGCTGTGGAAGGTGTCAAAAAAGGACTCCAAAATGAAGGAATGGATGGACTGGCGGGAGATATAAAACTTTTAGAAGACAATAACCAGAGATTTAAAAGAGAAGTTAAAATAAAAAGAAGATCAGCTTTTAGAGGTTTAAAAATTTTCTTGCCAAGAGTGCTGTATCGATCAGGAAAGCAATTAAGATCCCTTAGTTATGAAAGAGATTTACTTTATAATATTGATTGGTCAAAATTAAGATTTAATAAAGATATAGGTTTAAATGATAGAATCCCTGATATGACTCATACACAGATAGATATAAAAGAACAAATGGAGTTGATTTCTTCTTATCAAGGAAGTAATGAAGAACGTTCTAAAGATTTAGATATGGATTTTGGGTTTATGTGCCAAAGGCTTTCCGACATTATACCTAATCCTTGGAATGCCAGTCTCACAGTAGGGAAGGCTTTATCTATTTTAAAGCAGAAAAACGAAACAAAAAATATATGGGCAAATAGATTTTCCATTTTGGATTCTCTAAGAAATAATTTACAAGATCAGATAAGTCAGAAGACAGAGCAAATTTTTAGAGAGAAGCTCAAGAACAATAAGATTTTATTCAAATTAGTAAGTGCCGGTGATCCTAAACTGAACTGGGAAATGGCTGAAACTTTAAACCTTTCTATATCAGAAGAAAGTGATCTTTTAAGACAGAGAAACAGCAGAGATTTACAGCTTTCACTTTTTGAAGATATTTATAAAGAGGAATTTAAGTTTAATGACTTAGAAAAGAAGGTGGCCTGGTATTTAGATGAAGATTCAGCTATAAAATGGTGGCATAGAATTATAGAAAAGCAAGATTGGCATTTACAAGGCTGGCAAAAAAATAAAATCTATCCTGATTTTTTAGTTTGCTTAAAATCTTCTAAAAACGGCACAGCTCATTTTTCCATTCTTGAGACAAAAGGAGAGCATCTTATAGGAAATCCTGATACAGAATACAAGAAAAAACTTTTTGATCTATTTACAAAATATTCTAAAAAATCTACACCGGCGGGAGATATTGAAATACAAGATCAAAAAATGACTTTTGATCTTGTTGTGCAAAGTGAATGGCGAGAAGCGTTAAATAAACTTTTTAAAATCGGATAATTGGATTTTACAATGAGTACTAAAATATTCTCAATAGCCCGATTAACAATAGGTGATGAAAATTTTACTTTACAGGATTTTTCATCTATTAAAGAGTTGTATAATAATGAGCAGGGAGAACAAAATAGGATTATCCAAAAAAAACTCTTTGATAATAATAGATTTATTTCTCTATATTTTGAAGAAGGAAATGTTTTTCCCAGACCTGACACTGTTTATAATAAGAAAATTCATACTGAAGAAGAAAACCCAAGGACTACTGATCAAATAGAGAGAGATTCACAAAAATTTTTCCTAATTGATATAAAAGAACAAAAAATATTCATTTCTGATTTTAGAAAAAAAAAGATGCTAGAGGAGTGGCTGACTGAAAAGATAAAAAAACAAGTGTTAATTAGGAATATAATAGATAGAGAATATTTTTTTAATGAACTTCAGAGCATCAATACAATATATTTATCCGCTGTTCCTAATTTATTAACACAAGAAGGAATACTTAGTAAAGAACTAACTTCTGATCACCATAATTATGGACAGAGTATAAAACATATAGGTGTTAAAATTACTTTTGAAGAAACAAAATTATTGTCAAAAAAAATTAAAGATAAAGTTACAAATTTATGGAATCAGAAAGCTAATTATGAAATTGATAAATTAGAAGTTTCTGGTCGTTATGATAATAAATTCGAGAGGGTATTTAATGCAGAAGGAATCATTGATAAGATTGAAATAAAAATAGATCCTAAAAAAAATGGTTTGTTTGATCAAGAGAGTGTTTTTAACAAATTGATTAAAAATATGTAATGAAAAAAATTGTTATACTTTTATCTTTTTTAGTTTCCATTTTGTTACAATGGTACTTTGAACTTGCTATTAACAAGGATTTTATATCCTCTTTACTAATAGTTTTTTCTATGTTTTTTGGATTTTATATTACCAGTCTTGCTGTTTTTTCAACTTCAAAATATCTACACAAATTATACAAAATAGAAGATCAAAAAGATAATCGAAAAACTCTATTGGATAATCTTATAGAAGAATTCAAATGGCCGGCATACTTTCTTTTATTTTCTATAGTATATCTGATTGCTGTATATATTATCATAGAAAACAAGTTTCCTAAATTTATATACTATTGCTTTTACATTTTATGGGGGATTATCGTATTAAATATTTTTTATATTTTTAGAACAATAGATATTTTTATAAAAATCACTCGTCAGTCTGTAAAAGAGTAGCAGATACATAAGTATATTTTTTTAAAAAACTATAAATACTTCTTTTTATTCGACTTGAAGCAAAACTTGATCAGAATCATATGGTTTTTAAGAAAGCCTGAGCCTGAGCATCACCTTGTTTAGCCGCTTTTTCAAACAACTCTATTCCTCGCTGTATATCTTGCTCCACTCCTTCTCCCTTACAATACATCGCAGCTAAGAAAGTCTGAGCTGGAGCAAAACCTTTTTCAGCCGCTTTTTCAAACAACTCTCTTGCTCGATGTCTATCCTGCTCCACTCCTTTTCCATCAAAATACATCACAGCTAAGGCATGCTGAGCTGGAGCAAAACCTTGTTTAGCTGCTTTTTCATACCACTCTCTTGCTCGATTTATATCTTGCTCCACTCCCTCTCCCTTATAATACATCACAGCTAAGTTACTCTGAGCTGGAGCATCACCTTGTTTAGCTGCTTTTTCAAACAACTCTATTCCTCGATTTATATCTTGCTCCACTCCTTCTCCCTCATAATACATCACAGCTAAGGCATGCTGAGCTGGAGCATCACCTTGTTTAGCCGCTTTTTCATACCACTCTATTCCTCGATTTATATCTTGCTCCACTCCTTCTCCCTCATAATACATCACAGCTAAGGCATGCTGAGCCAGAGCAAAACCTTGTTTAGCCGCTTTTTCAAACAACTCTATTCCTCGCTGTATATCTTGCTCCACTCCTTCTCCCTTACAATACATCACAGCTAAGGCATGCTGAGCCAGAGCAAAACCTTTTTCAGCCGCTTTTTCAAACAACTCTATTCCTCGCTGTATATCTTGCTTCACTCCTTCTCCCTTACAATACATCACAGCTAAGGCATGCTGAGCTGGAGCAACATCTTGTTTAGCCGCTTTTTCATACCACTCTCTTGCTCGATGTATATCTTGCTCCACTCCTTCTCCATTAGAATATATATCAGCTAAGTTATACTGAGCTGGAGCAAAACCTCGTTTAGCCGCTTTTTCATACCACTTTATTCCTCGATGTCTATCTTGCTCCACTCCTTTTCCATCAAAATATATCACAGCTAAGGCATGCTGAGCTGGAGCAACACCTTGTTTAGCCGCTTTTTCAAACAACTCTATTCCTCGATGTATATCTTGCTCCACTCCTTCTCCCTTAGAATACATCTGAGCTAAGTTATACTGAGCTGGAGCAAAACCTCGTTTAGCCGCTTTTTCATACCACTCTCTTGCTCGATGTATATCTTGCTCCACTCCTTCTCCATTAGAATATATATCAGCTAAGTTAAACTGAGCTGGAGCAAAACCTTGTTTAGCCGCTTTTTCCAACCACTCTATTCCTCGATGTCTATCTTGCTCCCCTCCTTCTCCCAGATAATACATCGCAGCTAAGGCATGCTGAGCTGGAGCAACACCTTTTTCAGCCGCTTTTTCAAACAACTTTCTTTTTCTTGCTCTACGATGTCTATCTTGCTCCCCTCCTTTACTGTGGATTAAGTTACAGAGACTCACTCCATTATAATGTATCAAAGCAGTGTTATACTGATACTGAGCATAACGTTGTTTAGCCAATCTTTTAGAGTTGCACAGAAAAAGCTTAACAGCTCTTAACAAGGATTTTAATGCGCTTGGTTTTTTTATCATCATTACCTCCGATTCTTATTCAAACTATGATTTGTTTTTACCATAATTTGCTAATTCATTCCAGCTATTTATAAAATTATGAAAAAATTATACACCACTGTTTAAACTTTATGGGAATCCGTTTTTTATCTTTGTTCAACTCCGGCTTTAAATGAATAGTTCCTGTTAAACGAGGCAGAGCAGGTCCATAAACATCTCCGTCCAGCAGACCGATTTTTAAACCCAGATTGGATAAAGCGGATGACATGTTTAAAAGAATAAAAGAGGTATATTATGTCTTATTTAAAAAAAATCTTGTTTTTTGGGAGCAAATTTAATCTCGGTTTCTGCATTAGCTGTTCCCTTCTTGAAAGCAGAAAGAGATGGAAAGCATCTCTAAAGGTTTTTTCAATGATTTATATTTTTCGGTAATCTTATACTTAACGGTTTTACGAGCACCTTCAAAATAAATAAGATTATTGTCTTTTAAAAACCTTATATAATTTTCTATTGTTCTTAATGTAATACCTTCTTTTTTTGAAAAAGAAACAGAAGAAAACTCCTCTTGTTTATCTATTACATTTAATAATTTTAATAAATTGTCTCTTTTTTTCCTTTTACTCCGAAATTTATACCGAAATTTTTATCTTCTGAAATAAACTGTTCAGTAAGTAAAAGCTTGCGAAAAAATGTCACAGTTGTAAAGCCATCAAATTCAAACTTTATCGGACGCAATCCTTCTGCTTTAACTAAATCTCTCATCTTTTTAATCCCTATTCCCATTCTTTCAATGTATCCAGAGCCGTCCATCAAATCTGCTAAAAGCAGGTTGGGGCGAACACTTTTTTTTCCAAATTTTTCTTTAGACAGTCCTGCGGGTAATCCGCCAAAATTAGAAATTTCTACTCTATCGTCATAAATCTCAACAGTCACAGATGTTCCGTCCTCCAAATAATTTGTATGAATGACAGCATGGAAACGAAAAACCTCTCTGCAGTTCACAGGCCAGCCTTGGACATACACACAAACCCACAGTGACTCAAAGGTATGCTAAGACTATCGCTATCTTATTTGTTCTGTTGCAGGCGGAGATGAGTTTTTAGTTTTTTTGAGTTCAGTCATTTTATATTTTGAGATGGAAAAGAATTTTTTAGATTGTGTTTGCATGAGAAAAACGGATATGATAACTTCTAAAAAAGAAATGAAATATTTTATATTTATTTTATTTTTCTCTTTTGCGGCACTTATAGCATCTTCAGCCTTCTCAAAGCCTTATTTGTATCCCGGCTATCTTAATGATGGGGTTTCACCGTCCTGGGGGATCACCGCTTATAAGTGGTCTGTTTCTATTGACAAAAAAAAATCAAATGTGTTTTTTGAGCCATTCTTATATATAACCTGTCATCCGGCGCAAACACCACAAGAAAATTCAAAAATAGAGATAAGCCTCTCCTTTAAAGCGCATCCTAGAGATCCTAAGCCCTCTTATGCCTATGGACCAATAGGGTGGTTGAAACTGTGGGGAATTCTTGAATCAAAATTTATAGACAGGCCTGTCAAGGCAATTTCAAACAATGTGTCTATCGGCAGTAATTTGGTAAGATTGGCTTTGTCAGTATTAGTAAACGAAAGTTATCGGATGATTTTGGATCGATCTCCTGATACTAGAAAATGGCTTAGCGGCTTTTTGCAGTCAAAACAATTAAAAGTTCAAGGGGAAGGAATAGATATTACAGTCTTATTTTACCACCAAGACCTTGATAAATGGCTCAAAGATACTCTAAACAGATGTCCTTAACACAAATATATCCAGCAATTCGCTTAAGAAAGAAGTTAAACAAAACTTCATTGCTGGTGAACTGTCTATAAAAAAATAGCTCTCAAAGCTGACTCCTTGCTTATCTAAGTCTCAACCAAAAGATTGGAAAAGCTTTTAAATGAGAAAGTTTGTTTGAAACAGAAGGGGTAAAAGGATATTTATGACTGGATAAAAAAAAGCCAGCTGAAACAGCCGGTGTTGCATAAAAAACCAAAATTAGTTTTAATATAAAAATCATAATAACTCCTCCCAGATTGTTTAGGGCTTTATAATACACAATAATAAGTTTAGTATAGATAATTTGTCTGAGTCGGAAAATTTTACCAATTTTTCACATAGCGGCTTATTTAATGAACCTTTTTAGTTTTCTTCCAAAGATTTTTTTTTGGCAGGCAAAAGCCTTACAATTGAAAAAATACAAAAATAAAAAAGGCATTATTTCTGTTAAAAGTAAAGTGGGTTTTAGAGGGCTTCTTCTTAAAAAGAAATTTTTGCCAAAAATTCAATTGGATATAACAGCTAGTGAAATCTTGGTTTTAAAACCTGTGAAACGGAGAGTGCATCACCCTTACTCAGATGATTTTAAACAGTGGACACTAGGCAGAAATGGGATTGTAATATATTTTACTTTCTTTTTATTAGCTTTCTTTCTAAATTATCTAAACAGTCAGTACAGTCTAAATGCAAGCTTCCATTTACACTAATGCCTTTTTCTCATTCTATTTCTCTGATATTTTTCATCATAGAGGACACCACTACTCAGAGATAGGATTTTAGTATATTTTACTTTCTTTTTAGGTAGCTTTCTGCTTACTAAAGCATCTAAACAATCATCACAGCCTAAGTGCAATTTTCCATTTACACCAATGCCTTTTTCACATTCTCCGGTTTGGATTGTCTCTGATATTTTCTCGCTCATATATTCATCTCTTTCACCATCATCAATACTACCAGGTTTATCAACCGCAAAAATAGACCACTTGTTTTTTATAGCTGTATTGATTAAAAAATAATGAGAGCGACCTTCATGGAAGCCGTTGAGCCATTTATTAAGTTTAGTAGAATTATCTGTGTATTCCAAATAGAGGCATTTTTTATGATTCGGATATATTTCTGAAAACTTCTTTATTAAATTAAAATAAATATTTTCTTGATCGTAAGAATTTTGTCTTCCTACTTCGTTTCCGCCTCTTTCCCCTCTTCTTGTTTCAAGCAGATAAGCAGAGACAATATGAGTTTCCCCTACAAATAGAATATCCACTCTTTTAATTAGGGTATTTTGACGATATTCTAAGATGGGCAAAACAGAAGGGGTAAAAGGATATTTATGACTGGATAAAAAAAAGTCAGCTGAAACAGCCGGTGTTGCATAAAAAACCAAAATTAGTTTTAATATAAAAATCATAATAACTCCTCCCAGATTGTTTAGGGCTTTATAATACACAATAATAAGTTTTAGTATAGATAATTTGTCTGAGTCGGAAAATTTTACCAATTTTTCACATAGCGGCTTATTTAATGAACCTTTTTAGTTTTCTCCCATAAGATTTTTTTTGGCCGGCAAAAGCCTTACAATTGACTGGATGAAAACAAAGCCAACAACTCAATTCCAAAAGAAAAAAAGTTTTATTCAGGAGTTAAAAATTTTAAAAACAGTTTTAAACTGGTATAAAAATTTTCTGAATGAAGACTTTAATGTGCCTATAAAAGAAAAGCATAAACAGCTTTTCATTCTTAGACTTAAAACCCTTAGGGGGCCGGATTATTTTATTCAGCCTGAAGATGTTAAAAAAATGGGTGGAAAAGATTTGGTGCCCGCGGAGGGAGTCTGTTTGAAAAACAAAAAAAATTTTAAATAACTTCCTCATCTTCCCTGTGATTTTTGTCTTCGTTTTAAGCGATCAAACTTTTTTTCCACTTTCTCTGTCCATTTTTTATAATTATTGAAAATAGTATCCGTATCCCCCGGCTCCTGGACAGGCCCTATATGGAGATACATTTTCCCCGGCAGAGGAAACTTTTTTCCCTTTGGCCATAACCGCCTGGTTTTTCTCAAATAAAGAAATAAAACCGGTGTATTGGTTTTGGTGGAAAAAAGACCTACTCCGTTTTTAAAGCGTCTGAGAGAACCGTCCGTCGATCGGGTTCCTTCGGGAAACATAACTATCCATATTCTCTTCAAATCAGTTAATAAATTAATGCACTTTTTAACTGAATCGGTTTTTTTAGCTGACCGATCAAGAGGAATAGCCCCTAAAAAATATTTGGAAAAAAAACGCAAAAACCGGGTATTGAACCAATAATCCCTGGCGGCCAGGATATAAAGATCCATCCAGTGAGAAAAAGGAATGGAAGTCAAAATAGCCGGGCCGTCCAAATGACTGGCATGATTGGATATAATAATCAGCTTGGGATACTTTTTATAAAAGCCTTTGAACTTGCCCTTGACCTTCAGTCGTATGTAAAACTTAAAAACCAGCCGCAAAAAAAAGGCCCATAAACCTCTAGTAAATAAATGACCTGATATTTTTTCATAATCAAACATATCCCAAATATTAGGCTCATCCAACAGGTCCTGTTCCATTTTATCGTCTTTTACTTCCGGCATATTTTTCTCTTTGGTTTTTTTCCTTATATATCATATCTATGTAATTCACTCAAAATACACAACCACTAAAAGTTTATCTTGAGCTTGAATCCATTTAGTTTTAAAAGAACCTATATGAAATGTTTATTATTGGAAGGCATTCATACTACGGCCGGAGAGAAGTTAAACACTCAAGGGCTACAGGTGGAATTGGCCAAGTCCGATCTCAGCGGGGAAGAGCTTTTAAAAAAAAGCTGTACTGCTTTGGGTGTCCGCTCCCGCACCTTCATCACAAAGGAGACCCTAAAAGCCCTTTGCCCCTCTCTCAGGGTGATTGGAGCTTTTTGCATCGGTACGGATCAAATTGATTTGAAGACAGCCAGTCAAATGGGAGTGCCGGTTTTTAACGCCCCTTATGGAAATACAAGAAGCGTCGCGGAGTTGGTGATTTCACATATCATTGCCCTTTCCCGTCAAAGCTACAGCTTTAATCAGATAATGCACCAGGGAATATGGAATAAAACCGCTAAAGGAAGCCGGGAAGTCAGGGGAAAAACACTGGGTATTGTGGGATACGGGCATATAGGCACACAAGTCAGCATACTGGCGGAATCCATAGGAATGAAAGTTCTTTATTTTGATATTATTGAAACCCTGCCCATAGGAAACGCCCAACCGGTAAAAAACCTCAAGGAGCTAATGAGCCTTTCTGACTTTGTGACATTACATATCCCCAAAACCACCGCGACAACAAACATGATACAGAAAAAACAGCTAAAATGGATGAAAAAAGGCTCTTTCCTCATTAATACCAGCCGTGGCACGGTGGTCAGCTTGGAGGATCTGAAGAATGCACTTTTGGAAAACGAATTGGCTGGCGCCGCACTGGATGTGTTCGCAGAAGAACCGCAAAAAAAACAAAGCATTTTTACCTGCCCCCTACAAGGGATGAAACAGGTGATCCTCACTCCCCATGTGGCCGGCAGTACGGAGGAAGCACAGGAAAATATCGCCCGACAGGTCAGCTCCTCTATCACAAAATATCTTTTTCACGGAATATCCGAGGGCGCAGTCAACTTTCCTGTGCTAAATCCCCCCCCTTTGAGTTCTATGAGCAAATGCCAAAGGTTAGTGAATATACATAAAAATATTCCCGGGGTGTTAGGGAATATCAATGGTTTGGTATCCCGGCTGAAAATCAATATTCAAAGCCAGTATCTGGCAACCAAAGAGAATATAGGCTATTTAATTATGGATATGGAACATAAAAACACAAACCAGCTTTTTAAGGCCATTGACTCGTTGGATACTTCCATTCGCACTTATACTCTGCCGGCTGAAGGCAAATCCATATAACCGGGCCAAAATAAAAAACCTCTCACCGGCTGAAGGCAACATCAAATCCATATAACCGGGCCAAAATAAAAAACCTCTTGCCGGCTTTACTTTTCAGAACTTCCAAAAGGGTGGCGTGTCTCCAGGAGCCGGCTCAAATGAGATATATGCAGATGAGTGTATTTTTGAGTGGCAGAAAGAGATTCATGTCCCAGTAATTCCTGAAGGGATCGCAAATCAGCACCGCTATTCAATAGGTGCGTGGCAAAACTATGCCTCAAAACATGAGGGCTTAAAGGTTTGTTCAAGCCGGCTTTCCGCCCCCAGTATCTAACTCTGTCATAAGCTTTTCTAAGAGAAAGCCGGGGCTTAAATACAAAACCAACCTGACCCTGTAACGGCCTTAACTGGGTCAGAACCACCTTTGGTAAAGCGCATAACCTCTGCTTTCCCCCTTTTCCCTTGATCCGTAAAGTGTGTTTTACAAAATCCACCTGCTCCCATCTCAATAAACAAGCTTCACTGATCCTCAAGCCTCCTCCATAAAGAAGCAAAATTAAAATCAAATCCCTTCGATCCTCTGCTTTTTTACTGACTTTCAAGCTTTTTTGAATTGTCCGCACCAGACAAAGAGCCTCATCCACAGACAGATAATGAGGCAGGCGGTAAGGAAGCCGGGGAAGTTTGATCCCCGCTTGTAAATCTCTGCTTATCAAATCCTCCATAAACAGCCATTTAAGAAAAGATTTCACACAGGCGTATTTACGATTTCGGGTGGCCGGGGAAAAAGAAACCCATTTTTTAAAACTCAATTTAATGCGCTTTTCCAACAAATGATCCAAAAAAGGGAGACTGACTGGATATGAAACACTTACCTTTGAAAAATCCGGCTCATCCCGGAGCAGATCAGAGAAGCTGTTTTTATACTTTGTCGAAAAAAGAGACAAGAAGACAGGTGTATCAGAAAGTAAAAACTGTCTTAAATCTATACAATAAGATTTAATGGTATTAAATGAATATAATTTATTAAATTCCAAATATTTTAAATAGTTATAAGTATATTGTTTAATTTTTATACAATGTATAAATACTTTATAATCATGTTTTTTTATTTTTTTTGTAAAAAAATTACATCTTTTCATTGAAAAATTTTCAAGACTTTGATATAGAAACAATGCGCTGTCTCATAATGAGACGCATCATATTTAACCACGGAAGGAGAAAAGGGAAATGATTCCATACTTAAGCACAGGACAAGGTAACATTTTAATGAGCGATATAAAAGAAAAAGACTCAGAGAGTAATAAAGATGAATTGATATATTGCTCTGAGGCAATGGAAAAACTGCTTAAAATGACAGACAAAGTGGCTAGAACTAGCTCATCTGTACTGATTTCGGGTAATAGCGGAACCGGCAAGGAGATGGTCGCCAGAAGAATACATAATAAAAGTGACAGGAAAAACAAGGAATTTGTTGTTATCAACTGCAGTTGTTTAAATGAAAACACCATTGAAAGTGAGCTTTTTGGCCATGAAAAAGGCGCTTTTACGGGAGCGGACCGGGAAAAACCGGGTTTATTGGAAAAAGCCAATGGCGGCACGGTAGTCTTGGATGAAATTGGCGATTTGAAATTAAACTCCCAGACAAAATTACTAAGGCTTTTACAGGAAAATGAAATATACAAGGTGGGTGGCCGCACTCCCATACGGCTGAATATACGAATTATATGTTGCACGAATAAAAATCTGGCCGAAGAAGTGATTAAAGGTTCTTTCAGAGAGGACTTGTACTACCGGATCAACACCATTTCTATCATCGTACCTTCTTTGTTCGAGAGGTCAGAGGATATTCCTGTCCTGTTAAAACATTTTCTCGGCGCGAATGTAGAAATTGAAAAACCGGCGATGGCCGCTTTGATTAATTACAACTGGCCGGGAAATGTCAGAGAGTTAAAAAATCTCTGTGAAAGACTGCGCATTCTGCAGGATAAAAATATCATCACACAGAATCATTTGCCGGAAGAATTTTTAATGAAAAAAAAGCAATCCGCCATTCCCTACAACCCCAGCATGACTCTGGCGGAACTGAACAAGCTGTATATACTGAATGCTCTTGAACACTTTCCCTCCAAAAAACAGGCGGCTAAAGCTTTGGGGATCACGGTAAAAACACTTTACAACCGCCTGCATGAATACGGCGCTTTTGAAAATTATTCTCTTCATTCATCAGTGCAGATCTCTGCGGAGGCATAAGGACGAATTTTACACCTGCGGATGGGACTGAGCAGACACCCTTCACCTTCCATCCGTGGAATGAATGTCGAACAAATAAGCTCTATAATCCGCAAAAGAAATAAAATCCCCGGGAGCAGACGATGCAAAGGCCGCCTCCCCCTTTGTGGAACTGATCCAAAGGGCGCCTGGCGGGGTTAAATTTTATCAAGCAGACGATGCAGAGTTTGGCCTCCTCACTTTGTGAAATTTTCTAATCCACAACAAAAGAAGAAAATCCCCGGAAGCGGATAGCACAAAAATAAGAGAGAACAATTCCCATGAATTGGAGAGTTTATTTTTAATTGAAGTTTTCATCCGCTTAAAAACTTTCCGACACAGCAATAGCAGTAAATCAGAAAAACACACAGCCAATCAGATAAAGACATTGCTTCAATTCTAAGTGGATAAAATATTAAACTAGTTTAAAAATACGAGATTCTCTTATCAATATTGGTTTTAAAAAATAGTTACGCTTTCGGATCCAAAGTATCCCTTAAAATCCCTCCGAAAATATTAAAGCATAACACCACAAACAAAATACAAAGGCCGGGGAAGACCACTAACCACCAAGAATCTGTCATTAAGTCTCTTCCGTCATTTATCATCGTGCCCCATTCGGGAAGAGGAGGACTGGCCCCTAAACCCAAAAAACCCAAAGCAGCGATATTCAAAATCCCCTCACTAAAGCCCAACACACCCTGTACAATCAAAGGTCCGAAAATATTGGGTAAAATATTTTTAAACACCACACGAAAAGGACTCGCGCCAAAACCTCTTAAAGCGGACACATAATCCTTACTTTTTTCCCTAATGGTCTCTCCGCGGACAATACGAATCACTGCCGGCCAGGCCATAATGTTTACAGCCATCACTGTATTAAAAAGCCCGGAACCCAAAATAGCTACAATCACAATAGCCAATAAAATACTGGGAAAAGACATCATAATATCCACCACAGCGACCACAACACGATCCAAAAGCCCCCCGCAGTAACCGGCCAACAAACCGATTACTGTGCCTGTTACAACAGACAAAAACACCACCATAAAACCCAAGCTTATGGAAATACGAGCGCCATATATCAAACGGGATAAAAAATCCCTACCCAGATCGTCTGTTCCCAACAAAAATTCCGATTGCCCCCCTTTCATCCAAAAGGGAGGGATTTTCAAAAAATCAGGATGCACTTCAGAAAAAGAATAAGGTGCAATCCAGTCTGCCAGTAAAGCCACAATAGAAAAGAACAGCAGAAAAACGAAACTGATTAAAGCCAATTTCCTCGTTTTTATTATAAAAAACAATCTCTTCAAAAAAAACATTTACACCTTTTCATAATTCAACCCTCCGCTTATACGCGGATCCACTTTTAAATAAAGAACATCCACCAGAAGATTTACCATAATAATAATTAAGGCAATTAATAAAATGCCTCCTTGTAAGACAGGATAATCCCTGGCCAGTACTGCCTGCACGAGCCACTTTCCCACACCCGGCCAGGAAAACACGGTCTCCGTCAAAACCGCACCAGCCAATAGAGAACCCATCATTAAACCTGTCACTGTAACAATGGAAATCAAGGCATTCCTGAAAGCATGGACAAAATAAACCCGATAAAACCCCAGACCTTTTCCCTTGGCTGTACGAATAAAATCCTCTTTAAACACCTCTAACAAACTAAAGCGGGTCATGCGGGTAATATAGGCTAAAGGAATCGTCCCCAAAGTTAACACAGGCAATATCAAATGTTTTAACCCACTTTTAAAAGCCGACCATTTTTCCGGGCCGAACCAGACATCCACCAGCATTAAACCCGTAAACAATTCCACTTCATATAAAACATCCATCCGGCCGGAAACGGGAGTCAGGCCCAGATAAACAGAAAACAAAAGAATTAAAATCAAGCCCCACCAGAAAACCGACATGGAATAACCAAGCAAAGAAAAACCGGTGCCAACAAAATCCCAAAAGGAGTTCACCTTATAGGCTGATAAAAAACCCAAAGGAATGCCTACAAACAAAGCAAATAGCAAAGCAAAAAAAGAAAGCTCTACGGTGGCAGGGAAGTGATGCTTAAACTCCTCCCACACCGGTTGACCGGAAATAAGAGAATGGCCAAGGTCTCCTGTCATTCCATGAGAGATAAAAAGAAAATATTGCTCATACCAGGGACGATCCAAACCCCACTTGGCCATAAGCTCCTTTTTTAACTTCGGGTCCACCCCTCTTTCCCCGAGGAGATGGTCCACTGAATCCCCTGGAATCAAACGAACAATAAAAAAAACTAAAAGAGTGCAAATCAGTAAAGTGGGAACAATGAACAGAAGACGATGATACAAAAAATAAAGCATAAAAACCGGTCTTCCTTACAAGGATCTATAGGGTGGTAGCGGAGGAATTATCAATGACGCAAAAGAGCGATTATTACTCTATGTAAAGTTAAATTAATTGGATTATACATTTTACCATCTGTCAACTCGGCTTGCGCCGCTATTCTCTGAATGATAAAATATTCCTTTTACAAGGAAAAATGAGCATTAAACAAAAAACTTCAAAAGACTTTTTAATATTTATTATTATTATTGTCATAATATTGTTTGTGATATTTTTATATATTAATTGCAATACAACAAGAATTATAAGAGCGCCCGGACTGGTTCCAAATCCCGATGGGTGTAAAATAACATTTGAAAACGGGGAGTGCGCCGAGCCTGGTTCTTTTTGATTGCATTGCTCTGTTCCGAATAAATACTCAGCAATTTAATTACTATTTTCAATAACTAAAAAACTCTTTGAACCGGAATAAACTTTATAAATAATCCGCTGTTCAATATAAATACTCAGCAATTTAATTACTATTTTCAATAACTAAAAAACTCTTTGAACCGGAATAAACTTTATAAATAATCCGCTGTTTAATTACTATTTTCAATAACTAAAAAACTCTTTGAACCGGAATAAACTTTATAAATAATCCGCTGTTCAATTTTTATTTTCAAAATAAATGTTATAAAAAGATTTGGATCCAAAAGGTGCATGAATGTAACCTTTCACTTTTTTCAACATGGCCGTATAATCGTAAGTGTGCGCCAAAGTGACCCAAGGGGCTTCCTTTTTAAAAAGAACCTGTGCTTTTTTATACAAATCACTTCTTATTGCCCGGCGATTTATCTGAAGAGCCTTCGTAATTAAACGATCAAACGGAGGATAGCACCAACGAGCCACATTCACTCCTGAAGAAATGGAATTACAGCTTAACAACACTCTTAAAAAATTATCCGGATCCCCGTTGTCGCTGGTCCAGCCCATTTGAATCATCTCATGCTCCCCTTTGCCGGCCCTGCTGATATAAGTGGGCCAGTCATAACTGACAAGCTGAACTTGAATACCCACTTTCGACAGATCTGCCTGCATCAACTCTCCCATTTTTTTTCCATTTGGATTATAGGGCCGGGCAATAGGCAAGGTCCATATAGTAGTTTTAAAACCCTTTTCATAACCGGCTGACTTTAAAAGCCGACGGGCTTTCATAACGGAATATTCATAATCTTTCACTTGATGATTATAAGACCATAAATTGGCCGGGTACGGATTTTTGGCCAATGCCGCCTGCCCCTGATAAATAGCCCGAATATAAAGCGGTCGGTTAAGAGCATGATGAACAGCCTGACGCACTTTCCGATTTTTAAAAGGACCTTTTTGCACATTCATAGCCAAGTAAGCAATATTATATCTTTTTCCACCAGCCAATTTAATACGCGGATGCTTTTTCATCGCCGGCAAATCCACAGGGGAAGGCTGGGACACCATATCGCATTCTCCGGTTTTTAACTTTTGAAATCGCACATTGCTGTCCAACACAATAGAGGAGATAATTCCTTTTAACCGCGAAGGTCCTCGAAAATAGTTTTGATTTTTTTCCAGACGAACTACACTGTCCTTAATGTACTGCTTAAATACAAAAGGGCCTGTCCCCACAGGACGAAAGTCCAAAGCGGACGGATTGTTTATCTTCAAAAGATGGTCTGCGTATTCCTGTGATAGAATACTGGAAAATTCCATTGCCAGACTAATTAAAAAAGTGGCGTTTGTTCTGTTTAAAACAAATTTGATCGTATAAAGATCCTCCTTGATAATTTTCTTAATCAAGTCCCCCATATTGAGAGAATTAAAATAAGGATAATTTCCACCATTTACCAAGTGATAAGAATGCGCTTTGTTTCTTTGCCTCTCAAAAGAGAAAACCACATCATCGGCATTAAAAAAACGGGTAGGTTGAAAATAAGCAGTGGAGTGAAAGGAAATATTCTTTCGCAGTTTGAAAGTGTAAGTCAATTTATCCTTCGAGACGGACCAAGAGCGCGCCAGTCCCGGTCTGAGACGGCCATTTTGTTTTTCAAACTCCAATAGACGATCGTAAATTTCCGTACTGATATCAAAAGAAGGACCATCCGAAGCCAACTGGGGATTAAAAAAACTGGGACTTCCTTCAGCACAATAAATAAGTTTTTTTTCTTTTGCAAAACAAACAGAAGAAAAAAAGAAAAACATCAACCCGCCGGAATACAAAAAATATTTACATTTACACCTGTCTGATATGAATTGGAAAAGCTCCTCTTTTATCAGTTTAAGGTTATTCATCGTCCGTCACACTCCAGTCAATTTCCTCTTTCCCGTGTACTTTTAGATAAGCATTGGCTTTGGAAAAATGAGCGCAACCGAAAAAACCCCGATCAGCAGAAAAAGGGGACGGGTGAGGAGCTTTTAATACAAGGTGCTTTTCCATATCAACAAAAGCGCCTTTTTTTTGAGCAAAACTGCCCCACAACATAAATACCAGATGTTTTCTCTTCTTATTCAACAAATCAATAACCCGATCCGTAAAAATCTCCCAGCCCTTATTTTGATGAGAACCGGCCCGGCCCGCCTCCACTGTCAAAGCGGCGTTTAAAAGCAACACCCCCTGTCTGGCCCAGGAAGTTAAACAGCCGTGCCGGGGCTGTGGAATGCTTAAGTCTGTTTGCAGTTCCTTAAAAATATTCACCAAAGAGGGAGGGATTGCCACAGAAGGCCGAACAGAAAAACAAAGGCCATGCGCCTGACGAGGGCCATGATAAGGGTCCTGACCCAAAATCACCACTTTTACCTGTTCAAACGCTACAGCATCAAAAGCGGAAAAATATTCTTCAGGACGAGGATAAATATTTTTTTTTGATTTAAGCTCCCGAACCAAAAAGCTCTTCAATTCCCGCATATAAGGTTCACTAAATTCAGGAAGTAAATGCTTTTTCCAGCTTTCAGATAAACGAATTGGAGTTTTTTGCATAAAATCTTATATTATGTATTAAAATTTGTTTTTGCATGTAATATTTATACAATTACCTATCAAAAATAAATAATATTGTCATTAGTATTATGATCCCTCATTTAAACCCGGCGAACACTTGACAAAACAGACACAAATCACCACTCTATATGATATATTTATGAAAAATAAAAAAGAAAACACCTTTTTAGAGCCATCAGGAGAAGAAAAAGCTTTTGTATATCAACAAGCTTTGGAGTTGAGTCCTTTATTAAATAAAAAAGCGGGGCCTATTGCCGTTATTCTGGAAAAAAATAAAAATAAAACCGGTTCCATATATGCCGTCACTTTTATTCTCATTCCCAAAACTTTGAACATAAAAATTCAATCTAAAGGAAACAACTTGTTTGATGTTTGTATCAACGCAAAAAATAAAGCTAAAAAAACCATCAGTCAATTAATGAATCAAGTGGAATCTCCCATAAGAGCCCTCCAAATGGAGCATTTCAAAAAATTTCCCTATCTGCAATAACAGCCCCTGCTTCTCAATATAATTTTCTTGTGATAGGAGCCTTTCCTGTGTCCGGGGTTTCCTCTCCGGAAAATTCCTCTCCTATAGGTTCCGTACTATCACCATCTGTATTATCATCTTCCGTACTATCACCATCTGTATTATCATCTTCCGTACTATCACCATCCGGATTATCATCTTCCGTACTATCACCATCCGGATTATCATCTTCCGTACTGTCGCCGGCCGGATTATCATCGTCCGTGCTATCGCCATCCTTACTGCCGCCGGTTGTGCTTTGCCCTGACGAGGATTGTGAATGAGATATACTGATACCGGGATCCTTAAACTCCCCTTTCAAAGCTATAGGGGTGCAATTATAAAACAAAGAAACAATCAGAAAATTCAGGAAAAAAAAGAAAACTGTTTTTATTCTCCACATTATGTTTTACCATCCTTAAAAAAAGTTCATTGTCCGGTTTTTCGTATTGCTTCGGCGAATCCTTTTTTTTGCAACAAAAAAAAGGAACCAGCACAGCAACTGAAAGAAACCGATAATCTCTTATCGGACTGAATTTACCGGGAATTAAGTTCTGAACTCTCCTTTTTACAAGGATCCGGGAGTTTAAAAAAACCACTATCTGATTTTAAATACTTAAAATCACTTTGTTTATCCTTAACAGAGAAAAAAGCTGATAAAAGGGCTCAGCTTTAAAATTTTATCTTTTTAAGAGATTTGTTATATTTTCTCTGACCGGTTGTGCTTTCAACGAAAAGCCTTTAAAAGAACCTTATTATAAAAGGACTGCTTTTTTACGACATCGGCTAACGAAGAGGGACAACAAACAATAAAAAAACAAAAGGTAAAATATGTACACCAACGACAAAACAATATGGACAAAAATAAGCGGGGCCGGAAACAGTTTTTGGATTGCCCATTTTCCTCCTCCTATTTCCCCGTCTTTAATTAAAAAGGACTGGCCTCGGGCGGCCCGGGAGCTTTGCCGTAAAAAAGCGGATGGTCTGGTCGTTTTACTCCCCTCGAAGCTTTGCGATTTCAAGTGGCTTTTTTACAATTCCGACGGCTCCCCGGCGGAAATGTGCGGCAACGCCGCCTGCTGTGTAACAGACTATGTTTTTAAAAAACAATTGGTGACTTCCGATCGCTCTTCTTTCACTTTTGAAACCATTGCACAAAAAATAACCGGAAAACGGGTTAAAGGCTGTACACGCATTTTTCTCCAACAAGATCAAGACATTCAAGGCCCCTTTGAAGCCTCTTTTAACAAGGAAAGATTTGTCTATATGTTTATCAACAGCGGGGTGCCTCATGCCGTTATTGAAATACCCGAGTGGCCAAAGGATTTAAAAGAATGGAAAAACAAAAAAGATCAAGCAAAAACTTTAAGAAAAGAAAGCTTCCATCATAAAAATGGAATGAATGTGTCTTTTTACTGCCAAAAAAAAACCGGCAGATATGTTTCCACTGCTTCACCTTTACAAAACAACAAAGAAAGCCAGGCTGGTGCTTCACCGCCACAAGCAGATAAAGAAAAAAGTGAGCGTCAAAATCCCTTTCACACAGTCCAATTACGCGCACGAAGTTTTGAAAGAGGAGTGGAGGACTTCACCCCAGCGTGTGGGACCGGTGCTCTGGCGGTGGCCCAAGTATATCGTCACCAATGCGGTTTCCACTGTCCGGCCATTGAAGTGCAAATGCCAGGCGGATTATTGGAAATAGGTTTTCATCCTGATAAAACCATCTCTCTTATGTCCCCGGTGAAATGGCTACAGGAAATAAGCACTCCGACATAAAGGTTTTTTTTCCATATCAAACAAGTTAAAATAGAAATTATGATATATCCTCCGCTGGAGAAAAAGGAGAAAATAACTGATGAAACACACAAGTAAGGCTCTTCGACCCGCTTTAAAAACCTATCCTTTGAAAATTAAAAAAAAAACTCAGGAAACCAAAGACAGTGTCTCCTTTGTATTTGAAGTACCTAATGAGTATAAACAGCTATTTCATTATACTCCCGCCCAGTTTCTCACCTTTGATTTTCAAATCAAAGATGAATCTTTTTTAAGAAGTTATTCCCTTTCCTCCTGCCCTCTTTCAAATGAGGAGCTGAAAACCACAGTGAAAAGAGTGAAAGACGGCGTGGTTTCCAACTATATGATAGACTCTTTAAAAGAAGGGGACATGCTTCTATCTCGCAAACCCGCCGGTCGGTTTTTCAAACCTCCAAAAGATCTGAAGCCAAAACACTATTTTCTTTTTGCCGGAGGAAGCGGCATTACCCCTTTGTTTTCCATTATCAAGACAGTGCTTTTAAGTGATGCAGAAAACCAGGTCAGTTTATTCTACGCCAACCGGGACGAGACCTCCATTATCTATCACAAGCAACTACAGGTTTTGGCCCTTCGGCATAAGCCTCGGCTTCATACCTTACATATTTTAAGCCAGCCAAAAAAAAATGAATACGATATCGTCGGACGGCTCAAAAAAGAACATTTAAAAAAGCTTTTTTCAAACATCACAGTCTCCCATCCCGATCACTTGTATTACTTATGCGGCCCCTTGGGTTTTATGCAAACCGTACAGGATTTTTTAACTGAAAAAAAAGCCGGTAAAACACAAATACGAAAAGAAAGTTTCTTCTCCAGTACACAAAAAAAACTTTCCGGCCAATCCTCGGCTCAAAAGAATGTGTCCTCCCCCGCTCCCTTCGAGGCCAACTCTTCCTTCTCCTCCATGTCAGACACAAAACTTTCCACAAAACAGGAAACAGATACTCTGAGCCTCCCAAACTCACAGCCGGAAATTCTCCTCACCGGGAAGGAGGGGGAAAGCGAAAAAGCTTCCCCGAAATTCATAAGAGCTTTCATCAATGAGGAAACCATTGAAATTGAGGCTCAAGCTGATATTCCCATATTGGAACAACTGCTGTCCGCAGGGCATTCTCCTCCTTTTTCCTGCCTCTCCGGTTCTTGTATGTCCTGTCTTGCTGTCTTAAAAAAAGGACGGATCAGTCAGGAGGAAAGAGGTATTCTGGAGGAGGAAAATCTAAAAAACCATGAAATGCTAACCTGTCAGGCCAAACCGGAATCCCGATTGGTGGAAGTGGATTATGATAATATGTGACTCATAAAGTCCTGAATTTGAAGTAAAACGGCGTGAGGAATTTCATGCCCTCCATCAAAAGAAACAAAGCGCCCTTTCCATCGCAAGGCTTGCAAAAAGTCACACACCTTTTTGGATTCAGGATACAAAAGCAGAGGATCCTCTTTTCCATGACACTGGAAAAAAGAACCTCCTTGCGAAAAGCCCTGTTTTTCTTTTTCCAGAATTTCCAAAGGAAATAAAGCCCCGGACATCAGCACTAAAGCACGGGGGGGAGGTTGCATCCTTAAAGCCATATTTAACGCCATAATGGCCCCTTGGGAAAACCCTCCCAAGATAATTTGATCGGAATTCAAATTAAAAGACTTTACAAACTCAAGCAGTTGTTGACAGTGTTTCTCTAAATAATAAAGTGATTTTTTATCTGTATGCAACCGATTGTCTTGCGGATTCATTTGCATAGGAAACCAGGCCCTGCTTCCAAGAACATTATAAGAAGCTTCCAGCTCCAAGGGACTATTAGGAAAAATCCAACGACAGGGAACTGGTAAGGTATGAAAGCCGCTTAAATCGTTTGCGTTGGCTCCATACCCGTGAAGAAACACGGCACAGGAAGAGAATTTCTTATCCTGATTTTTATCTATGTACTCCACTGCCTGCACTTTTTTCAAGTCCCACCTCTCTAAAAAGTTAATTTATAACAACAATAAAACAGAAAAAAGGCAAACTTCAACAGCCTTTCTTTGTCTTCTCTATTCGAAAAAAATTACCTTGATTATAAAATAAGGTTTTATATAATAACCTGAGTTTGAATTGGCGCTATCAAATTCACTTGCTGAAGACAAGATCAAACACTTTTTTAAATCCTGATACAACAAATTTAAACGAAAGGAACACTCACAATATGTCCCATTTAGTACCTGTAACAGTAGCTTATGGAAACGGCATAGGACCGGAAATCATGAGGGCTGTACTGCAAATCATATCAGAAGCGGGCGCCCGTATACAGCCGGAGGTGATTGAGATTGGAGAAATCGTCTACAATAAAGGTGTCCCCACCGGCATTGAGGAATCCTCCTGGAACTCCCTTTACAAAACAAAAGTGTTTTTAAAAGCTCCTATCACCACTCCCCAGGGCGGCGGATTCAGAAGCTTAAATGTCACCGTTCGCCGAAAACTGGGTCTTTACGCCAATATACGCCCCTGTATTTCCTATCATCCCTTTGTTTCAACCAAACATCCTAAAATGAATGTCATCATCATCAGGGAAAATGAGGAGGATCTTTACACAGGAATGGAATACCGGCAAACCAATGAAATGGTTCAATGTTTGAAACTCATTTCCAAATCCGGTTCCAGAAGAATAAACCGCTTTGCCTTTGAGTACGCTCTCAAACACAACCGCCGGAAAGTGACTTGTTTCACAAAAGACAATATTATGAAAAAAACGGATGGGCTTTTCAGAAAAATTTTTGAAGAAGTGGGGCAACAGTACACAAAACTGGAAAAAGAACACTGGATCGTGGATATTGGTTCAGCCAAGCTGGCGAACTCGCCGGAAAACTTTGATGTACTGGTCCTGCCCAATCTGTATGGGGATATTTTATCCGATGTGGCGGCTCAAATCAGCGGTTCTGTGGGCATGGCGGGTTCAGCCAACATCGGAGAGAAATACGCCATGTTTGAAGCGATTCATGGTTCCGCCCCCCGCCGGGCAAATCAAAACCTTGCCAATCCCTCCGGCCTCCTGCAAGCAGGGATTTTAATGCTCCTCCACATAGAACAATCCGAGGTAGCGGAGAAAATACAAAACGCCTGGCTGAAAACACTGGAAGACGGTATACACACCTATGATATGTATCAAGAAAACATAAGCCGGCAAAAAGTGGGTACTTGGGAATTTGCCCAAGCCGTAATTGAACGGCTTGGTGAAAAACCGGAAAAATTAAACCCCGTCTCCTATCAACAGCAAAATGTGCAAAAGCCACGGGTATTGGAAACGGACTCACCGGAGAAAAAACAACTGGTGGGCGTGGATGTGTTTATTGACAACCCTCACATTTCTGTCTCCACACTGGCGAAAAATCTACAAAACATAAACACCGGCCTCTTGACACTAAAGTCCATCTCCTCCAGAGGGGTCAATGTCTGGCCGGTCAATTCCCCTAATGTGCTGTTATCGGATCATTGGTGCTGTCGCTTCATGCATAAAGAGGAATTGTCTCCCATCCAACACCCGGATATTGTCAGGTTGTTGTCCCAAATCCAAACAAAAAATCTGGACTTCACTAAAACAGAAAACTTATATTTATTTAATGAAAAACCGGGTTTTTAATATTGTTGATTGCCCATCGATCAGGAAAAAAAGTGAATCTCTTATTTGTCTGCCTTGGAAACATCTGCCGATCCCCTGCCGCGGAAGCTATTATGAACAAGCTCATTGACGAAGCGAGCTTGACGGATCAAATTACTTGTGACTCCGCCGGCACCTCCCAATATCACGCCGGCCGGCCGGCGGATTTCAGGATGAAAAAAGAGGCTCAAGCCAAAGGATACAATATTAATAGCATCAGCCGAGCTTTTGAAATGAAGGATTTTGATGATTTTGACTGGATTATCACAATGGATGATTCTAATTATGAAAATATTATGTCTTTGGCAAAAAAAACAGAACACAGAAAAAAAATTTTAAAAATGGCCGGCTTTTGCAAAACAAAAACCTGCCACTTTATCCCCGACCCTTATCATGGGGAGTCTCAAAGCTTTGCGAATGTTATTTCCCTGATGGAAGACAGTTGTTTAAACCTGTTAAAAAAAATCAAATCAGAACAAAATGTATAAAATGAAACAGCATTGCTATAACTTGCTTCTTCGTAAAGATATTTTCTCATCATAGGATTCATAGCGGCCTTTATTGTTTTTTCGGATACGTGTGCAGGCTCTGTCTTTATCATGCGTGAAAAAAACCAGCCAGTTTTCCTTTTCCGCTCTTTCATATATATTTTGCTTTTCGTCTATCAGCTTTTCCGGCCAACGATCGTAACCCATAGTAACCGGCAGATGCACCCAGGCTTTACCCGGGATTAGATCCCCGGCAAAAAAAATTTTTCTTCCTTTTTCATCCTGAAACAAAGTGTGCATTTGTCCCGGAGTATGCCCTTCCGTAAAAACAAAAGATATATATTTGTCCAAAACCCCATGCAGTTTATCCTCTTCCACAATAATCAAGCGACTGCTTTGCTTCAACTGATCAGTCAAACCGGGAATAAAAGAGGCTCGATCTCTTAAATGCGGACGACAGGCTCTCTCAAAAGCCTCTCTCCCCACCACATAACGAGCTTTTGGAAAACAAAGAGTTGTCCTGCCTTTACTGATCTCCGTATAAGAGGGCAAAAGACCTCCGGCGTGATCAAAGTGCAGATGCGACAAAATCACATAATCAATTTCCTCTTCCCTTATATTTAAGTCGGCCAGATTTTTCAACAGTTCATGGCTTTCCGGGTTCTGAACACCGTACCGCCTGGATAGTTCAGGCTCAAAAAAAGCCCCTATGCCGGTCTCACACAAAATTTTCCATTCTCCCACTTCCACTAACAAAGACCGACAAGCCAAATGAATACGTCCTTCAACATCCGGCGCTTGCCAACGGGACCAAAGCGCCCTTGGAACATGGCCAAACATGGCGCCCCCGTCTAAACGCTGGCTGTTTCCCTCCACAGAGGAAAATAAAACCGCTTCCATATTTTATACCCGCTTACCTGTAAAGTTTTTTTACTGTGTAAAAAAACCACCTTTTTTGATAATCCACTGATACAAATAAATTTAGTTAAAATAACAGGAAAAAGCAAACTGTAAAAATATTAATTTTAAAGTGATTCTTCTGGAAAAATCCAGAAATGACATTTTTTTCAAAAAGGCAGGAAAGCATTATTTTTAAAGTAGTGTCATTTTACTATTTTTTTGACTCTCCTCCCATAGAAGTTTAAAAAGCTCATAAGCTAAAACAAAATAAACTTAAGTTGTGAAAACCATGTTTGAAAATATTGAACAGTCCATATTGCATTTTCTTACTTCCTTTGCCTATGATCCATTTGCGTTTTATGGAATCATTACTGTTATTATGATCTTAACCACCTTTGGTTTTCCTATTTCAGAAGAAGTGGTGATTATCTCCGCCGCTTTAGTCACCTACATGGGGATGCATCCTGAGCTGCACCCTCCTCCTCTTTTTGCTGTTGAAAATGGACAAAGCCCTGTGCAGGCTTCCACCACCGCCGTGGTGTGTTTCCTCTCTGTTTTCCTCAGTGATTTGTTTGTCTATATGATTGGCTTTATTTTCAGAGACAAAATCATCAATCACCCGATAATCAAAAAATACATACCTCAGAAAAGAAAGGAAAAAATCAATAACTGGGTGTCCCGATACGGGTGCTTTGTCGCAGGAATGTTCCGCTTCACCCCCGGACTGCGATTTATCGGCTATCTCACCTGCGGAGTGATTCGCATCCCTATCCACAAATTTATTTTCATCACTGGAGGGGTGGCTTTATTGGTTGTTCCCTCTCAGGTATTCATTATTTCCATTTACGGAGAAACCATTATAGCGAATTTGAAGCTGGTTTCCTCCGTGCTACTTATTTTGTGTTTAATCTTTATATTTACCATGTTGTCCACTCATATTTATAAATTCACAAAACAAAAAGACTGAACTTGTGAAACCAAAATATATTTCTTTTACAACCGCTTGCCGCCTTATCCAAAAAGGGGAAATTGTAGCTGTTCCTACGGAAACTGTATACGGTTTGGCGGGATCCGTATTTAGTGAGTCTGCTTTAAAAAAAATTTTTCACATAAAAAAAAGACCTTTGTTCAATCCCCTGATTGTTCATTGCGCGGATATTAAACAGATGAACTGTTTTCATAAGGTAAAAAACTCTGTGTTACAGAAAATGATTACTCACTTTTCCCCGGGGCCCTTGACTTTTATTCTGAACAAAACCAACTCCGTTCATCCTCTTATCACCGGAGGACAAGACAAAGTAGCATTAAGAATCCCCCGGCACCCTGTAACTTTGCGATTGATAAAAGAGACGACAGCTCTTTGCGCTCCCAGCGCCAATTTGTTCGGCCAACTCAGTCCCACCCGGGCAAACCATGTTTATTCTGTTTTTGAAGAAACCGTTCCTATACTGGATGGAGGAGAATGCAAAGGAGGAATAGAGTCCACTGTTTTGGAACCAGACTTCGAAAACAAGCAACTTAAAATACTCAGACCGGGGCTGGTCTCAAAAGGGGATTTACAAAAATGGCTAAAAAAAGAACGAATGGAAATTTGGGAAGTAATTACCTCCCACTCCTCCGTAAGTCCCGGACAATCAGAAAAACACTATAGGCCTGCCGTCCCGATGGTGTTAATCGAGGTTTACAAAGCGCCCATTCCAACACAAAAAGAAGTAACAAAACATCTTCAACGGCTGTTTCCCGAAAGCCTTTTTAGGAAATTGACATTAAAATCCTCCGCCATACTGAGCGCGCGAATACTGTATCATGAAATAAATATTTTATCCCAAAATCCTAACCATGTAATTTATGTAATTAAAAACAACAAGAATAAAGACGGCGCCTGGACAGCGATATGGAATCGCTTAAACAAAGCCTGCTCCAAAAGAATAAAATGGCCCTTAAATCCCGATCAGGAAACATAAACCCCTGACAGAATCACTTTCTCTTTCTTTGCATTGTAATATTATAAAAGATATGTCAAAAATAACAACACACTCCAAGCTGGAAAGATAAGAAGACGGGAATAAATAAAAACAACCTAACCGGATTTAAAAAAAAATTGAAAAATAAAATTCAACTGTACAGCTATTACCGCAGTTCCTGCTCTTGGCGGGTGCGAATCGCACTTTATCTTAAAAGAATCCCTTTTGAATACATTTCCATTCATCTTTTGAAAGGAGAGCAAAACAACAGCCGGTACAAACAATTAAACCCCGAAGGACAAGTCCCCTGCCTGACACATAACAATCAGGTAATCACGCAATCCATAGCCATATTACAGTATTTGGAGGAGATATGTCCTCGTCCGGTTTTATTTCCAAAGACAAGTAAAATTCAAATCATCAGCCTTTGTGAAATGATTAACAGCAGTATACAGCCTTTACAAAACTTAAAAGCAATTCAATATTTAAAAAATCAATGGCAAACAAGACAATTAAAAGGATGGCTGAATTTTTGGATCCGGGAAGGTCTTCTTTCAGTGGAAAAAAAAACACAGGAAAACAAACAAAGCCCTTTTGCCGTGGGGCGAAGTTTGACGGCGGCAGAGCTTTTTATTATTCCACAGATTTATAACGCCAGAAGATTCCATGTCAACTTAAAACAATTTCCAAGGCTTTTGGAAATAGAGGCTTTATGTAAAAATCTGCCGGCCTTTAAAAAAGCTCACCCAGACGCGCAACCTGATAAACCATTCAATTCAACACAAACACAATAATGCATCCTTCCTCCCTCTTATTAAATAGAAAATTCTGGCCCTTGTGTTTCACCCAGTTTTTTGGCGCTTTTAATGACAACTTTTTCAAAAACACATTGATTATTTTAATCACTTTTCAATCCTTAAGCTTAAGTGGACAGAGTCCGGAAAAACTAATTGCTTTGTGCGGCGGGATTTTTATTTTTCCTTTTTTCCTGTTTTCCGCTCTGGCTGGACATATTGCGGATAAATACGAAAAATCCCAGGTTATAATTTACATAAAAATATTGGAAGTTTTTATAATGCTCTTGGCAGTCCTGGGATTTGCAATAAACAATCTCATCGTGTTATTGCTGGCTTTGTTTCTCATGGGTTTCCAGTCCGCTTTGTTCAGTCCTTTGAAGTACAGTTATATGCCCCAACAAGTACAAATAAACAGGCTGGTGGAAGCCAACGCTTTACTTCAATCTTTTACCTTTTTGGCTATTTTACTTGGCACGGTATCCGGAGGTCTTATCTCAACTATTCCCGGCCGGGGGATTTTGTACGCCAGTTTCGGAGTGATCTCCCTATCTGTCATTGGACTGCTGTTCAGCCTTTTAATTCCGAAAACCCCTCCTGCGGCGCCTTCTTTGCCCCTTTTTTATAACCCGTTTGTCTCCACTTGGAATTTAATCCGTTATGTCCTGCCAAAGAAGAACATTCGATGGACTATTTTGAGCCTCACCTGGTTTTGGGTTTATGGAACGATCCTCCTTTCTTTACTACCCGGATATGGAAAAAAAATACTGGGCGGCAATGAACAGGTGGTGACTTTACTACTGACCTTACTCGCCGTCGGCATTGGAATAGGTTGCACAATTTGTAAAAAACTCTCCCGCAACAAATTAAAAATCGAGCTGGCAAGAGCAGGAGCCTTGGGGATGACTGTGTTCTTATTTGATTTGTTTTTTTATTCTTTATCCATACCTCCCCACACAGAAGCTGTTTCTTTTATGCAATTTATCAAAAACCCACAAAATTTTAGAGTGATATTTGACCTCAGCTTGATCGCCTTCTCTGGAGGATTGTTCTTCGTGCCTTTAATGACCTTTTTACAACAAATTTCCCCCAAAGAACGGCTGTCCCGAATCATCTCCACCGGGAACATTGTAGATGCTTTCTTTGTGGTGTTGGCTACGACTGTTCTGATTATCCTCTTTAGTCTGGGCTTAAACGAACTTGAAATTTTTCTCTTTTTGGCTTTACTTAATTTAATAGTAGCCGGTCTCATTTATAAATTTTCAAAAATGATCCAAAAGGACGAATAACAAAAAAATTTCAGGAGATTTTTGTCTTCCTTGTCCTGAACCACAATGGAAAAATATTACCGGATAACGGAGTAAATCCAAAGATCACAAACCGGCGCCCAAAGAAAAAGCAAAACACTAAAATTCAACCACATAAAAAAAGGCTTCCATTTTAGTCTCTTTGAAAATTTTATAAATTCCAAAAATACTTTCACACAAAAAGGCACAAGCAAAAAAACATAAACAACATTCATTTTAAAAAACAAAGGGGAAATTAAAGCCAGCCCAAGATAAGACAACAAATAAAACCCCATATAATAAATAGTTTTATCCAAACCCAAACGAAGAGGAGGAACAGGGATACCGGCGCTTTGATAATCTTTTTTGTAGTGCAAAGCTAAAGACCAAAAATGAGGCATTTGCCATAAAAAAAGGAGAAAAAACAAATAAAGACACTCTATTGAAAAAATGGAAGAGGAGGGGACGGAATAACCTATCATCACCGGCAAAGCTCCGGGAAGAGCGCCTGGAACTGCCGCAAAAACCCACTTTCTTTTCCAAAAAACAGTATAAAAAAAATTATAAAGCAAGACTGCCAATAAAGCGAGACCGGCTGTTAAAGGCTTTAGCGCCAACAATATAAATAAACCCATAATCATTTGAGTGATTCCCAGAGAAAAAACCTGAAAAGCAGTGAGTTTTCCACAAGGTATCGGACGGTTTTTTGTGCGTTCCATTAAAAAATCCAACCGCCATTCATAAGCCTGATTGAGAGCAAAACTGCCGCTCACCACCAAATACAAACCGGCCAAGAGCCAAAGCAAAGGAAAATCAAGAGAAGCAAAAGAATTCTTTTCGCTGTTATTTAAAAGGACAGCCAGAGCGTAGCCCGCACCCGCACTCAGAAGAGCAAACAGCCCGATTCCCGCTTTGGTCAGTTGAAAGTACTCCTTCAACAAGGATCGAATGAAATTTTGCAAATGCATTTCCCCTTAAGTTTTGAGCAAGTGAGGCTTCCAGATTCAAATTTTTTCAGAATCTCAGCTTTTTGGTTTTTTGTAAAACGCCTTTTCCTCATATTTCCCATATCCAAGCTCGCCGGCTAAAAGTATGTAGGAAATTTGGGTCACAGACTAGCAGATCCTACAGAAGCTGATCTATCAATATAGGCCAAGAATAATGAGAATATCTCAAAAGACCATGTTTTTTATAAAAAAATCCAGTTTCTTTTAAAAAATCGCCAAAAAATTCTTATATGATATACAAAAGTTGGATAATTAAAATTCTTGAAAATAAAAATACCGCTTTATTTGGCGGCAGAGGACACAGTAAAACAGCCCTTTTAAAGCGACTCATTCCCCGGCTCGGGCCTGACCAGCCTCCTTTTTGAACTCCTCTAAGTAGTGTTTTCCGGTGGTGTTTTGCATTGTCTTTCGTCCCCTTGTATTATCAACTTTTAACACATAGCTCCAAGCCCTACAACTGTTCCTATTCGAGGGACATATCACTTGCTTTCCGACTGAGCATCTCCTCAGAAAGTTGAAAGCCCTCAAATATTTAAAGGCTGAAGCGGACAGAGGAGTTAACCAGAAATAAAAAGTCACTTATGAGCTATGGCTTAAGTGGTATTTCGATTTATCTCAAATATATCTACTGATTCTGACCAAAGAGTTTGAAAACTTAACATTTTTCACAGGAAGAAACACTAAGGAACACACACACTTTTACAAAACGGAAGATTCGGGAATACGGGTGAGAATATCCAATTCACAAAATAAAAATATGACTATCAAACAAAACACTCCGGTTAAAAAAATCACCGGAAACAATTTATTATCGTATTTCAAGTGCATAAAAAAAAGCAATACCAATACGGCCTTGATGGTGGCAATCCCCATCGCTATCAGCACATTAAAAATACCGAAATCCATCTGCGCCACTGCCACAGTGAGCACTGTTAAAACCAGCAAAGCGGACAGCACTCTAATATAAATATAAAAAGGAACAATATGATGGTTTGCTGACATCGGGTTTATTTCCTTTCCAAGCTCAAAATTTTTTACTTTTTATCCTGTACTGTTTTCTTTTTGTTGTTTTTTGCGTTTTTACAACCAGCCTGGGTTTTTTTCAAAATTCAGCAAAAAAAATCACTCCACCAAGTATAATAAAGGAAACAGATAAATCCAAATCAAATCCACTAAGTGCCAAAAAAGCCCCACACACTCAAGAGGGATATAATAAGCCGGCCCGAAATGTTTTTTATGGGAACGGACAATCAACCAGAAAATAGCAATCATCCCGGCCAGAACATGAGATCCGTGAAGACCTGTCATGCAATAATAAAAAGAAAAGTACAACGGAAGCTGTGTTAAAGTGGTGGTTTCCGTATAAGAAAAAAAAGATCCCGGAGCCAAACCCAGATGCAATTTATGAGAGTATTCAACATACTTGACCCCCATAAAAATAAAGCCGCAAAGTAAAGTGAGCCATAAGCAGGAAGTGGACTTGGAGTTTTGGTTTTTTTGCGCGTAATAAATACTTAAGGCCATAGTAAGGGAGCTGATGAGCAGGACCACTGTATTCAAAGCACCCAGTTTCCAATCCAAAAAAGTGGAGCCTTGAAGAAAAACCTCCGGGTACATTCTCTTGTAAATAACGTAACTGACGAACAGCCCTCCAAACATGAGAATTTCCGTGCAGAGAAAAAGCCACATTCCCAATTTACAAGCGGACACTTCCTGTTCCGTGCTCTCAAAATGATGGGCCGGATGATGTGTTTTAACTTGTGTGCTCACCGTACTCATTGCAAACTCCTCTTATTTTTGCTCTCGGAAACAAAAAACCTCCAGAGGTTTTCAGTCCCGCCAAACCACCTTCTACAAACAAACCCGTATAAAGGAAAAACCCCCGTCGCAAACAAACACAAGCAGGTTACTTTAACTGTATTCATAAGGCTTTTTTGTCACTATCGGCGCGGTGTGAAAGTTTTCATGAGGAGGAGGGGAGTCTGTTTGCCATTCCAAGGTAGTGGCGCCCCAGGGGTTGGGGCCGGCTTTCTTTCCTTTTAAAAGAGCGTGAAGAACCACAAAAAACACTATTACAAATCCGGCACCTATCATCCAGGAGCCTACAGTGGAAAGTTGATTTAAAGGCTGATAAACGGGAGTGTAATCATGGTAACGGCGAGGCATTCCCATAAAACCTAAAATAAATTGCGGAAAAAAAGTGACATTAAAACCTACAAAGACAAGAACAAAACTGATCCGCGCCCAAAACTCATCGTACATACGGCCAAACATTTTCGGAAGCCAGTAAAAAAGCCCGCCCGTGATGGCCATAAGGGTTCCCCCCACCATCACATAATGGAAATGCGCCACTACAAAATAAGTATCATGAACATGAACATCAAAAGCCAAAGTGGCCAGCATAATACCCGTCACCCCTCCAATGACAAATAAAAATAAAAATCCGTTGGCGTAAAGCATGGGAGTGTCAAACTTAATGGAGCCTTTGTACATGGTGGCTACCCAGTTAAAGACCTTAATAGCCGTGGGCACCCCCACCAACATGGTCAGAAAAGAAAATAAAATTCCCAGCCATTCAGATTGACCGCTGACAAACATATGATGACCCCAAACAAAAAAGCTAACCGCCGCAATTCCCACACTGGAAAATGCGATCGCTTTATAACCAAATATGGTTTTACGGGAAAAAGTGGTAATTAGCTCACTGATGATTCCCATCGCCGGCAGAATCATAATATAAACCGCCGGATGAGAATAAAACCAAAAGAAGTGCTGAAACAACACAGGATCCCCCCCCAACTTGGGATCAAAAATTCCTATACCTATAATTCTTTCGGCGGAAAGCAAAAGCAAAGTGATAGCCAGAATAGGGGTGGCCAGCACCTGTATAATGGCGGTGGAGTAAAGCGACCAGACAAAAAGAGGCATACGAAAAAATCCCATACCTTTGGCTCTGAGCTTATGAACCGTCACAATAAAATTCAGCCCTGTCAGGATAGAGGAAAAACCCATAATAAAAGCACCCAACACCACCCAGACCGTTCCATTGTCTGTTCGGACACTATAAGGGGTATAGAAGGTCCAGCCGGTATCCACTCCGTTAAAAAACAAAGAACACAGGGCGACCGCCGCACCCACAATCAAACAATACCAGGAAAGCAGGTTTATCCTTGGAAAAGCCACATCCTTGGCTCCAATCTGCAAAGGCAAAAAAAAGTTTCCCAAAAAAGCTGGAATTCCGGGGATAATCACCATAAACACCATAATGGCTCCATGAAAAGTCATAAACTGATTGTAAACACCGGCCGGAATAAGAGTTTCACCCGACTTAAACAGTTCAAGACGCATCAACAGGGCGAATACCCCTCCCACCAAGAAAAAGGTAAAGACCGTAATCATATAGAGAATGCCGATTCTCTTATGATCCAAAGTGAAAAGCCATGAAGCCAGGCCCTTTTTTTCGTTTAAATAATTTTTTGCGGACATAATATTTCCTTACTTTATATCTTTATGACACTTTTTTCCCAAAGGGAAAAACTATTTTATTATCGTCTCTTCTCCGTTTTGAGCCTCCTTTAAAGACTTAATATATTCAATCAAACCTGTCATTTCCTCCTCTGTTAAAAGACCGGCAAAAGGAGTCATTTGATTTGGATATCCTTTCACAACCCGAACGGAGGGGTTTAAAATGGACTCCCTAATATAATTAGCGTCCGCCCGCAGACTTTTTCCATCTTCAAATTCCCGTTGCGCCCCGAAAAGGCCGGCCAACCCCGGGCCGATTCTTCTTTCTTTTGTGGCGGTATGGCAGGCCGTACAAGTTTTCTGAAACACTTTTTCCCCTATCTGAGAAAGACTCATTCCTTTATAAGGATCTGTGGTCAGCCACTTCTCCCATTCCTCAAGACCCATGACATGAACAGTGGCCAACATACTGGAATGCCCCGCTCCACAAAGCTCAGTGCAAAACACAGGAAATTTTCCTTTTTTATCAGCCGTAAAAGACAAGGCTGTATAAACACCCGGAAGCACATCCTGTTTAATACGAAAAGAGGGAATAAAGAAACTGTGAATAACATCCCGGGAGCTCATCACCAGTTTGACCGGTCTATTCACCGGTACGGTAAGAACACCGGCACTCTTCCTTCCGTTCTTATAAACAAAGTCCCAGTTCCACATCTGCCCGTAAACATGAATCTCCAACGCGCCTTCAGGATGATCTCTCATTTTATCGTACAACAGCCAGCCCCATCCAAACACAAACATAAAAATCAAAAAAGGAATAAAGCTCCACAAAAACTCCAGCAAATAATTATGAGTGATTGCCGGGGTCTTGTCTTTGTCCGATTTTCTGCGAAAAAAAATGGAAAAATAAACAAAGCCCCCTATAACCAACAAGGAAGCCACAGCACTTATCTCCACCAAAAAATAAATAAGCTGATCCACCTCTTCAGCCAATTTTGTGGCAGGGACCGGCAACCAACGGGCTTCGGCGGAGTGTATCAATAAACCTAACACTTCAGGACTCTCCTTTTCGGATTTTTTTATTTTCCCTGATCCAAACAGGAAGTAAAAAACACAATAGCAGGCAAAAGGTGATCACCCCCCCTGCTCTCATAATATTGTAGGCGTACCAGGCGTATCGTCTCCTCCTGGGATCAAACTGAAAACAAAATAACAACACCCGATCCATAACGGAACCTATTTTCCCCTGACTAGCTTCCACCAAAGACAAGCGCAGAGTCCGCGCCGGAAACATCAGGCCATACAAATACCGGGAGATCTTAGCTTGAGGAGTGACAACATAAGCCACCGGCAGATGAGCAAATATTTTTTGACTGTCATCCCACCTGAAGCGAAAACCCGTTTGTTCACTTAAAGCTTTGATGTTTTTCTTATCACCGGTCAAAAAATGCGTCTTATCAACGGAAAGGGAATATTTTTTAACATAATTTCTTTTTTTTTCCTGAGCCAGATCCGAAGTTTCAGTGTCGTCCATACTGACTAACACAAACTGAAATTTTTTCCTGAAATCCGCAGGAAGCTCTTTTAAGCCTGCGGACAGGCCGTTTAAATGCAAACCGCACAAATTGGGGCAATTATAATACACTATGGAAAGCAAAACAGGCTGTCCTGGTTCAAAGTACCGGGACAGTTTCACCTTTTCCCCTTGGGAGTTTGTAAACTGCAAGCTCAAATCCAGGCTCGTGCCGGTTTTTTCCTCCACCTCCAGGTCCTTTAACTCCTCCGGCACCTGCCCTGGGGAAAAGTCCCGATTTGGATTATAAGCCTGTAGAGAGGAAACACCCATGACAGAAAAAAAAACCGCTGAAAAGATCTTCCATAATAGAATCCACAAAGAATCTAAACGGATCACAGTTTTTTTCTTCATAAACTCACCTCTTAAAAGCTATTTAACTGTTGAAGCCCAAGTGCATTTTCTTTATTTATCATATATCTTCACTTTTTTTGCTTTTGCCTGTCACTCAAGCTAAATACCCCTTTGACCTAACACAGCGAAAACAAAAAGCTTCAAAATAAACAAGTGCGAAAAAAAACACCACATTAAAAACCTTCTCGCCGGCGAAAAATCTCAGGCTATTTGGCGGTCCTGGCAAACTCCTCCAACTTCTCCATATCATCTTCCGGCTTATTTTTCGTAATGGAACGAACATAATGCACTAAAGCCCAACGATCCATACTGGATAAATAGGAAAAAGACACCATTGAACTTCCTTCAATGCCCTCAACTAAAGTCTGGTAAAGAGCTTTGGAACTGCCTCCTTTTTTCCAATCCCCCTCCACCAAATCCCGCGGAACCGGCTTTAAGCCTCTACCAGCCAGACCATCGCCCAGTCCTGTTTTTCCGTGACAGGAGGCACAGTAAGTTTGGTACACTTTAGATCCATGAAGCGTCAGGGTTTCACTGACAATCCAGGGCTTTTCCACTTGAGATAAATCCACCTGTATCCCGTCAGTCGGCAAAGGGGAATCCCCTTCCAGCTGAGCTATGTCCATTGAAGGAGAAAAGAAAATCAGGCCGGCAAAGTAAACACAACTGAAAAAAATCGAAGTCAGTAAAACAATCAATCCCGCTTTGTTATAGCTCATAAATTATCCTTAGTCTCTACAGCTGAGCGAGCTGAGCGTCTTTGCTGCTTTTTTCTCTCTTGGGCTTGGCTCTATTTATAATAAAAAATCAAGCCATGTCATCACCAAAGGAGTTTTTCTTTCACCTTGATGGATTTTTTTTAATTTATCTTTTCCTTGAAACTGGCTTCAAATTCCTGGGGGAAACTGTCTTATAAAAATGAATAACATACTTCATAAATCTTTCAAAATTTACTTTAAATAACCCAATTCCAGAATGGTTCCAAGAAAAAACAAAATAAACTCTTTTAAAATACGATATTTTATTTAATAATGAAAAAATGTCCCGGCTTATAGTGTGTTTTTTTTTATTCACTTCCTGTGTGAGTACCCATACAGCCTTGCAGGAAATGAGGTCAGGATCAAGTAAAGAACAAGTTCGAAACACCGCTGGAAAGCCGTACTCTGTGGACCGGTATGATGGAATGGACCGCTGGACTTACAAATTCAGCTGGAACAGTCAGGAATACACACGGGATGTGTTTTTTGACGAAGGAAGAGTTCAAAAGGTAGGGACTTTAACACTCTACCCCAATTATGAAAAAAAAATGAAGTCAGCGGAAACTCTGGAGGAATACGAAATCAACGCTTCCTTATACCAAAAACAAAAAGAATCCGCCTTTCGTGAAATCAATTCCGAAAAAAGTAATACACTTAAATTTTGCTCTTCTCTTTTTGGTTTGTCCTCCAGTGACCAGACAGAAAAATGCAGAAACTTAATGAATGGCAAAAGATTTATGTATCCCGCTTTGCAGTTTTGCATTGAAAAAATATGGGATTACAATCTGAAAACCAGCTGTCTTTCGGAAGCGGCCGGTAAAATATTCGACCGATCTCTCCTATACTGTCCTGAAGGCGCTTTATCTGAAACACCTTGGGAAAAAAGCTGGAGAAACGATTTTAGGACCTTTCGCTGCCTGAAACAGACAAAATACACCCCCTTCCCTGATAAAGATAAAAAGGGAGGGGTTGTTATTTTCAACTGTAGCCGCAAAGCTTTAACGGTTTCACTGCGGTTTCCGTCAAATAAGCAATGGCAACACAGCCACTTGGGGGATATGGAAAACATAAGCTTATCCTGTGAAAAAAACTGCCCGGAAAAAACAGAGCATTTTGTCACTCTTGCCATCCCGGAGAGTGATCCAGACAGGAGTCCTCAAGAATACAAATTATCGTCCGGTCAAATATATTCCATATATGCAAATAAAAATGAACAGAAATGGAGTCTTCTTCCTGAAACGGGCCATATTATATGCGATCCTGAACAGGAAACGGCACAGAAAAAACTTTAAACCGAATTACCCCTGAAAAATCCTTCCGGGTTTCCTTATTTTTTTATGTTTATCCCCCTGTTTCCGGATCTTTTTTTTCCAGCTCCCTCTCCGATTGCGCATTTAAAGCCATGGATTGGCTCCAACTCAGACCCACGGACAAAAAAGATAGCTCAGAAACCAAACACATTGCTTTAATGGGGTTGAGATTCTTTATCTCCAACACTCCTTCTTTTTGGGATTTTAAAATTTCCTTTGCATTCCAATTAAACCGAGGGTCCTCCAAAACAGACAAAATTTCCTGTTCTATTTCCACTGAATCCAACCCGACAATACGAAGATTATAGCGCAAAAAACCTTTTTCCGAACTGGCTTGAGCATTTCCATAGTCCGCTACATCCGAAAAATCCTGATTCATCCCCGAAGAGCTTTTTTCCCGATCCCATATCTCCTTTTTTTCAACCGACCGGGTGCGGGCGGTTTCTTCTTCTTTCTCCTGCGCCCATTCAGTCTGCGGTTTAATTTGTTGATCCTGTTCAGAAAACTCTTTCAACAGTCCCGAAGAGCCTTCCGCCTCAGCCTGCTCCACCATTAGCTCCTCTTTTGGTGATTCTTCAGTCACCGGTTCCGGCATCAAACCTTCTGAAGTTTTGTGCCTATCTTCTGGCGGGCTTTCTTTTATTACCTCAAAATCCTCCGGCACCTTTTCCGGCGCCGCTGTAAGCTCCGGCAGTATATCCTCTCCAATTGGAGATTTTTCCGATTCCTGTAGTTCTTCCAACTCCGGCTTCTCTTTCATCCACGCACTTTCATTGGATGAGAGAGCTTCCCCGGCCGGCAAAGCAGACTTCTTTTTTTCCTCCTGAACAACAGGGGCGACCGGATCCTCTTTCGATTCGTAAACCACTTTAAGGGCCCCCTCCTCCCACTTTAAAACAGACTGACAATGCTCACAGGAAAATAAATTACCCATGTCCTCCGCCTGAGAATCAGGAGAAAAGGAAGCCAATTCCTTATTACAACAAGGACATATCTGTTTCATACTTCACCTTGAAAACGAGCTACAGCGACACAGCGGTTCCTACCCATTTTTTTCATCAAGCCCCATTTTAGTTTTTTATATTTTTATTTTTCTTTTTTTTAAACTTTGCTTTTGTTTTCTTCGTTGAGCACGGTTTAACTGCCGTTGAGGCGGTTCAGCATGGGGTCTTCTTCCAGCAACCGACCTTGCTACCACCCCTTCCGGGCCGGCTGTCGCCGGCAGATTAAGTGTGACCTGAGGCCGATCATAGTCTAATTCCTCCTCATCATAATTTTCCCGCAAGCGATACTCCTCCGATTCATCTACCTGAATCTGAATTTTAAACAGCTTTTCAATCGCTTCCGAACACACCTGAGAGGTCATTTGCTCAAACAACGAAAAAGATTCTTTTTTGTATTCAATCAAAGGGTCTTTTTGCGCGTACGCCCTCAGGTTGATTCCCTCTTTCAAACGATCAATATTTTCCAGATGCTCTTTCCATCTGGCATCCAGAGTTTGCAGTAAAATCAACTGTGCAACTGGCTGAAAATGCTCTTTCATCTCCTCTTTTTTTAAATCGTAGGCTTTTTTCACCTCCTCTTTCACTAAAGACAAAAAAGCTTCATCATGGACTTGAGCCGAGTCGGGCCGGGGAGAGGTCTTATCCTCCTGGGTTTCAGGAAGAGACAAACCAAACTGCTGATAAACAGCCTTACGAAGGCCGTTTAAATCCCATTGCTCCGGCTTTGTATTTTCCCCCGCATAAATATCCAGTAAAGAGGAAGTGACTTCACTTAAAAAATCCAGACACTGCTTTTCCACTTTTTCAAGACTCATGATATTCCGGCGCCGCTGGTAAATGACTGTTCTTTGTTGGTTCATCACATTATCGTATTCCAAAAGATGTTTTCTAATATCAAAATTATGCCCCTCCACTCTCCTTTGAGCACGAGCAATGGATTTGGTTATGGGCCTGGCTGTAATGGCTTCATCGTCCGGGACCTTGAGCATATTCATTATCTTTTGCATATTTTGTCCGCCAAAAATCCTCATCAGGTCATCTTCTAAAGACAGGTAAAAGCGGGAGGCACCGGGATCCCCCTGCCGGCCGGATCGCCCTCTTAACTGATTATCAATTCGCCTGGATTCATGCCTTTCTGTTCCGATAATATAAAGCCCTCCTGCGGATAACACTTTTTGTTTTTCCTCTTCGCAGATTTTTTGAAATTTTTTAAAAGACTGTTTTCTCAACTCTTCATCAGCTGATTCATTCAGTTCCGCCCGTGATAAAAACTCCGGGTTTCCGCCCAGAACAATATCAGTCCCCCGGCCCGCCATGTTTGTAGCAATGGTCACCGCCTTATACCGGCCGGCCTGGGCTATGATTTCCGCCTCCTTTTCATGGTGCTTGGCGTTTAAAACATTGTGTTTAATATCGGCGGATTTCAAATACGCGGAAAGCTTTTCTGAAGTTTCAATGCTCACGGTTCCCACCAGAATTGGCTGGCCTTGTTCATTTGCCTGTTTTATCTCCTCAATGATGGCCTGAAATTTGGCGTGTTGATTTTTATACACAACATCGTTTCGATCCTCCCGACATATAGGCTTGTTGGTGGGGACCACAAACACCTTTAATTTGTAAATTTTATCAAATTCAACAGCCTCTGTTTCCGCTGTTCCCGTCATACCAGCCAGTTTAGAGTATATTCTGAAGTAATTTTGAAAAGTCACTGAAGCTAATGTTTGATTTTCCTTTTTGACTCTCACATTTTCCTTTGCCTCTATCGCCTGATGCAGGCCATCACTCCATCTTCTTCCCGGCATTAATCGACCGGTAAACTCATCTACAATCACAATTTCATTATCCTTGACCATGTAGTCCACATCTTTTTTAAAAAGATGATGAGCCTTTAAACCTTGATAAATATGATGAACCAATTCAATGTGGGCAATATCGTAAAGGTTTTTTATTTTCAACAGATGCTCCACCTGTGTGTTGCCCTCCTCAGTAAGAGAAACTGTTTTGGATTTCTCTTCCATAGTAAAATGCCTGTCTTTAGCCAACTGAGGGATAATACGATTAATATGATGGTATTTTTCAGTGGAGTCTTCTTTTGGGCCGGAAATAATCAAAGGCGTGCGGGCTTCATCAACTAAAATAGAGTCACATTCATCCACGATGGCAAAGTTAAGCTCTCTTTGCACGCAATGCTCCAAGTCAAATTTCATGTTATCCCTTAAGTAATCGAAACCAAATTCATTATTGGTCCCGTATGTAATATCCGCACCATAAGCCTGCTTTCTTTCCTTGTCCGTCAAATCGTGCAAAATCGTTCCAGTGCTCAGCCCCAACCAATTATAAACCTGCCCCATCCATTCGGTGTCTCTTCGGGCCAGATAGTCGTTGACTGTCACCACATGGGCACCCTTGCCTGTCAGAGCATTTAAATAAACCGGTAAGGTGGCCACTAGTGTTTTTCCTTCACCTGTTTTCATTTCCGCTATCTGCCCCTTATGCAGAACGATCCCGCCAATGAGTTGAACATCGTAATGACGAAGCCCCAGCACACGCCGGGAAGCTTCCCGGCAAACGGCAAAGCTTTCCACCAGCAATTCATCCAATGGACAGCCGCTTTTTATTTTCTCCTTAAACTGCCCTGTTTTGCCCTGAAGATCCGCGTTGGACAGGGCTTTCATGACAGGCTCCAGAGAATTGATTTTTTCCACCAAAGGACTAAAAGACTTTAATTCTCTTTCATAGTGAGTGCCAAAAAAACGGGTTAGAAAAGATTCAATCATGATGAAATAAAAATACAGTGATTTGCATATCCTTGTCCAGTTATCAGCACAGCTGACAATAAAAACAAGCTCATAAAACCAGAGCTTCCTGCAGAAAAACTTCTTCAGCCTTTTGGAAAACACTCACAGTAGCAGGAATCAGGAGACAATTTGCCGATAGGCTTCAAAAACAGTAATGCCGACAGCATTGGCCAAATTCAAAGAGCGCACGGATCCCGGCACGGGAATTTTTAACACCTGCTTCCAATCCACCTCCTGCAAGATCACACCCAGGCCCTTGGATTCAGCACCGAACACAAACCAATCCCCTTTCCGAAAAGACCCTTCACACAAACTTTTATCCCCTTTTGTTGAAAGATAAAACACTCTCTTATCCAACAAGGAGGTTTTGATACTCTCCCAATCGGAATAAATTTCATACTTTAACTTCCTCCAGTAATCCAGACCAGCCCTTTTCAACTGCCGGTCGTTGATTTCAAAACCCAAAGGCTTCACCAAATGCAGATGACAATGATAGCCCACACAGGTTCTCCCTATATTTCCCGTATTAGCGGGAATTTCAGGCTGAACCAAAACAATATTAAACAGGAAGGATGACGACATCTTTATTCGACCTGGTCAATTTGTTTAAAACTTTCAGGCACTTCAATATTAAACATATCTTTATTCACTTCAGAGGAGAAAAAGAAATATTGAAAGAGAAATTTAAAATCTGCGCTTTCGAAAGAAAGACGACGGGGAGGGGATCTTTTCCAGAGGATTGTCCAAATTTTGTTTTGGCAGTTCAATGGAAGGTTTTTTTCATCTGTTTTACATATCCATTCTTTTTCCTCAGGCCGGCGATCAAAAAATATTTCCCTGAGAACGGAAAATTCCAAACCTTTTGAAAAAAAAAGGGCTCGTCCTGAGTGAACAACAGGTCCTTTGTAAAATTCCTTTTTTCTTAAGGACAAGAAAGTAAGCTCTTTGGTATCAAATAAAAAAGTGAAAACCGACAACCCGGGAGAAACACTCAAGTCCATCCTCAACTGCCCGCTTTCCGATATAAAAATATCCCCGTTAAAATGGTTTTTCTGATTTTTTTGATACACACTGAGGGTTCCGGAAAAAAACCCGCTTTTATAAGCACTCAAATCATCGGGAATAAAAGATTTTTTTTTAAAAAGAGTTTGGCAGGAGAACAGGCTCAGCAAAATGGTAAAAAAAAACCAATACCTAAACATCCACCTGAATAGAGAGCAGTTTTTTCTCCAGCTGTTTTCTTTTATTTTCATTTGTCTCCAATCCAATAGCTTTTTTGTACAAAGCAATGGATTTGTCAATCATATTCAAATGATAATACACCTCCGCTAGATGCTCGGCAATGAAACCGGCAGAAGTGTTATTCCGATAAGCGCGCTCCAGATATTCCAAGGCTTTTTTTATTTTTCCCCTTTTAAAGAACACCCATCCGGCCGTATCCAGGATATAACTATCATCAGGAGACACAGACAGCGCTTTTGCAACCATTTGCTCCGCCGACTCCAGATTTTCATTACTCTCGGCATATATAAAAGCCAGATGATTAAGCGCTTCCACATGGCCGGTGTCCAGTTTGAGCACCTTCTTCATCCATTTCACAACCTGTTTTGTCTGTCCCAGACGATCGTACACAAAACCCATATGAAATAAGATATTTGTATCATTGGGAAAAATGCTGGCCGCTTTTGACAAAATATCCAGGGCTTTTGAAAAATTTCCTCTGTGCTCAAAAAATCGGGCATATAGAGTATAAATCTTCGAAGAAGCGCGAGGATAGGCTGATAAAATTTTCTCAAAGACAGGAGGGATTTTATCGTACTCTCCGTTTCGCCCCCATATCCCAACCAATTGCAGGGGAAACAGCCAATTGTTTGGATGCGCCTCCAAAAAAGGCTGTAAATACCTAATGGCTTTATCCTGATTTTTTTGTTGAATGTGAAGATAAAACAAGGCAAAAGAAAGACGCGGGGAAAAACCGGTATTTTTTTGCAGTTCCTCCAGAATTTGAATGGCTGTTTCTATCCGACCGGTTTTTCGATAATAAGAGGACAATTCAAAAGCCGATTCCGCAAAGTCGGGTTGAAAATGCAGGGATTTTTTCAGATGGGACAAAGCTCTTAAGTTCCGGCCGGCTTTTGTATCTATTTTGAACAAAAGATAATGAATCTTATGTAAGTTATTCTCTTCCAACCGGCTTAAGGTAGTGAGAACAGAGCGGGCTGGAGCAAGCTCCCCTGTTTGAATATGCAAAAAGGCTTTTTGGTACAAAGTTTTTATATGATGTGGATTTTTTTTCAGGATGCTACCATATTCAGCCTGAGCTTTTTTATATAAATGATTTTTTTCATATATTTTCCCCAACTTTAAACGTAAAGCCACATTGTCCGGTTGTTTTTTTAACAGATTGTTGCACTGTTCAAAAGCCTGTAAATACAATTCGGCCCGCAAATATTCATCCGCTAAACGAAAATGTAGAAAAAAAGAATTTGGGCGGTAAATCAGTGCCTGTTTAAATGATTCCACCGCTTGGTTAAAAAATCCCTGAGCGGATTCCTGTTCCCCCTTTATGTAATGCCAGTCCGCCTGTGATTGAAAATAAGAGTCGTCCATGACCACTGGAAATTTTTCCGAGTTTTTATTTGATTTTTGAATAGACAAACTATGACAAGCTGTCATAATTGGAACAATAAAGAGAAAAAAATATATTTTTTTCATCCTGTTTATTTTTATCGGAATGAAAAAAAAATACTTTATCCTTTAAAAACAGATATTCAACAAATACAAATAACTATCTGTATTTACTTAAGTAAAAAGAGGATTTTTGGATTCAGGAAATCTTACAATTTTCTTTTGCAAAAAATTTGTATGCTGTAAATATTTTTTTCACTTCTTTTGTCTGGCCAATCTGAAATATATTTAAAAAAAAATTTTTACAAAACACACCTTGACAAAACGAAACGACCGTCTTTATCATACGCTTCAATAAAAAATGTTAAACAGGCAGGAGGCTTTTGTTTTTCCGGGACGATTAAGAAACCTTAAAAAAAGGAGGACAGAGTGAATCAAAACATCATCAACAGAACAACACCAATGAGTAGCAACTCTCCAAGACAAACAAAAGCCAAGGTGATTAAAAGATACGGCAACCGCAAGCTTTACGACACGGAACAAAGCTCTTATGTTGTATTAAATGATATAGCAAAAATGATCCGTAATGAGGAAGAAGTGCGGGTAATTGATAATGAAACCAAAGATGACATCACTTCCGCCACCTTAACTCAAATTATTTTTGGAGCGGAGAAAAAATCATCCTACTCAGCTCCCTTGGATATATTAAAATCCATTATCAAAAAAGGGGACGGTAGTTTTTCCAATTTCCTGGCTGAAATGGGTTTATTCAAAGCGCAGATCGGGAACAAGATCACTATAGAGGAAGATGTAACAAATATAACCAGCGATATTTACAACGACCGTATTAATCGCAGTTTTCAGCACAAAACTTTACAGGAAAGAGTCGCCAGTGCAGCTTTAGCTCCGGATTCCCCCGAAAACGAAAAAACCATTCTTCCCACTTCCAGCAGAAATATAATGGAGGAATAAGCTTTCCTTAATATGTGTGAACTGAAAGGCCGGAAGTTATAAAGCGAGGACTTAAGTAGAAATTGAGCCGGGAGCACAGAAGTCACAAGCAGGAAACATAGGGGAGCACACAGGGAAGCATAGGGACAAGCAAGCAAGGGAGCAACAAAACATAGGGTAGCACACGGGAGAAGAGCACAGGAAGCAACAAAACAACATAGGGTAGGCATAGGGACAAGCAAGCAAGGGAGCAACAAAACATAGGGTAGCGCATAGGAGAGCAGGGAGCAACAAAACATAGGGCAGCACACAGGGAGAGCACAGGGAGAGCACAGGGAGAGCACAGGGAGAGCACAGGGAGTAAGGAGTTGGCTGTGGTGGAGGGGCTCGAACCCCCGACCCAGTGGTTAACAGCCACTTGCTCTACCAACTGAGCTACACCACAATCCTTCGATATAGCTTAGAAGAGCGCTGTTTTTCTGTCAATAATTTAAGATGGGATTTATCTGTTTTTCAGCCTTCACCTACGACAAACAGTCAGGAGATACGCTTACTGTCTGTCGGACTTTTCTTTTTTTGTTTTTTCAGAGTGTATTTGTATTCGAACAGATCTTTCTTTCGGGGGGGAGGCAGGGGAAAAAATATTATTCAGACCTGCCTGAAACACCGGAGTATTTAATCGCTTTATAAGAACTAAAACAAAGAAAAAAACCAAAACCATAATATTGAGTTTTACATACCAGGAAATTTCCATCTTTTTTTTCGTCGTGTTGAACAAAAATGAACGCATTTATTTCCTCTACAATAGATGATTGTTTCAAAAAGTTCATCAGGTCAAAATACGGAGAGGGTGAGATTCGAACTCACGAGACCTGTGAAGGTCTGCCGGTTTTCAAGACCGGTGCATTCAACCGCTCTGCCACCTCTCCTTTGTCACCATTTTCACTTTACATTTTCCCCACTCTCTCCTCCCTAACCTTTTTAACAGGGAAGACCGGGAAAATTCACGATCAGTAAAAAAAGCATAAATAATATATGATTTTTCTCCTGTGCTGTTTTTTTTATTCACTGTCAGCTATCACTATATAGACCTTCATCAACACTATCATCAAAATAAAAAGCAAATCGACCAGTAAAACACCTAAAAATCCCAATTTTTTCACCAATACGAAGAAAGCCCAGCACACTGTCAGAAAAAGGAACATGAATGAAAAATACCGGTAATTCATAAATGCCTGAAAAATCAAGGCGATCAGAAGTCCTACAAATACGGCGGAAAGCAATTTCAAAAGAATCAAACTGTATTTCCAACCAAAGGATCTTTTTTTTTTCTTACCTGATTTCAAGAAATCGAATAGCATACAAACACCTTATTATTTAACCGCAGTTTTTTATTTTTTTTCCCGTCAATTTGGATAATTTTCTCATTCGCCTTTCAATATCTTTTCGGTCCGGCGCCCGAGGCATTAAATTTAAATAGTTGCAATAAGAGCCTTTCGCCTCCTGATAAGCCCCTCTTATTTCATAAATCATACCCAACTCTTTATATAACTGAGGATCACCTGATTTGAAACCTGTGGAATCCCCTTCTCCGCTAACTTTTTTCAAAATTTTTACAGCTAGATCCAGATGACCGGACTGCCTGTAACAACGAGCTGTTTTAACATAGAAATTCATTTCACCAGGAGCTAATTCTATCGCTTTTTGATATTCAATGGCGCAGTTTAAAAATTGATTCATTTTTTCGTACGACTCTCCGGCCAGCAAGTAGGGAAGAATTAGCCGAGGATTGGATCGGCTTTCCATACGAGCCTGTTTTATGGCCTCTTCGTAATTGTTTCCCTGTAAAAAAGCGATCAGGCCCAAGTAGTAATGAACTTTTGGATAGAGCTTATTCAATGCCAAAACTTTTTCAAACTGCGTTTTCGCCATAGCAAATTTCTTTTCCCGTAAACGAAGCTGACCTATGTAAAAAGTAGGTTGAGGATCCGAGGGATTTAAAATAGCGGCCTGTAAGAAAGCTTCGTAAGCCCCTTTAAAATCTCCGTTAAACATCAAAATCCGGCCCATATAAAAATAAGCTTCATTGTACTTTGGTTCAATATCAATAATTTTAAAAAGCACTGTTTTGGCCCGATTATACTGTTCTTCTTCAAATAAATATTTAACCAATTCCATGCGAAATTCTATAACCAAGGGATAGTTTTCCACCAGTTTTTGAAAATAGTTCACACTTGTATCCACCCCATAAACATTCCCAAGGGCCTTCGCGTAAGCCACCTGGGTTTTGGTGGCGTTGGGGTCCACCTCCAGACCCCTGGAGGCGGAAGCCAAAGACTCATTAATATCACCCAGTTTGGTGTAAGCCTCTGATAAAATCACATAAGACTCCATATCCGCTTCATATATCTTCAAAGCTTTTTTAGCGTTTTGAACCGCTTTATGATAATCCTCCTTTTTTAAAGAAAGATAAGCTTTGCCACGGTACAGCTCATAACTTCTGGGAACTTTTCTAAAAGCTATCTGCAAAATTTTCTCGGCGTTATAAAAATCATACATCTCAGAGTAATACTCTGCCATCAACACATAGGCTTCCATCATTTTTGAGTTTGCGTTAATGGCTTTTTTAAGCCAGTTAATAGCCTGATCGGAAAAGCTTAAAGCCCAATAAGCTTTAGCGGTTTTCACCGCCACCATCGCGTTTTGCCCCTCATCCACTGTGAAAGCCTCTTCATAATACCCTATAGCCGATCTGAATTTGTTGTTTTTCACCAACTGATCCCCTTTATACACCAACTGATTACTTTTAACCCGGGTGGCCTTTAATTTTTTTACGCCACCAATTTGAATTACCAGATTCCTACTGGCTTTATTGGCCGGGTTGTAGCTGTAAGCCTGTCTGGCGTATTTCAGTGCCTCCGATGAATTGTTTTTTTTCAAACTGATCTCCGCCAGGCAAAAATAAGCATCTGAGAGCGTTTGATTGGAAACTATTTCCGGATAAGCCAGGGCAATTTTCAAATTGTTTTCTGCCTGTTCGAGTTTATTAAAGTATCTATACTCTATCAATCCTTGTTTAATCTTGGCGGTTTTGTGTCTGGAATTTAAAGCTATTACCTTCTTGTAAATGGATAAAGCTCCCGTTATCTTATTTTGCTTTACTAAAACCTCCGCCATTACCATATAAGGCGCAATCCATTTGGGAAGAATTTTTTGAATCGTATCCACATAACTTATCATAGTTGTGTAGTCATTCAGATAATATAAAATACGAGCTTTCAAATAATAAAACAAAGGTATCATTTTTTGGGATTCCAAATCGTGAGAGACTCTACTGAGTCCGTCCAATGAACTTTCTACCATTGTTTTGGCATCTTCATATTTTCCCTTTATCAGCAAACCGACAGAATGACACAGCCCAGATCGAACTCCTCCTTTATTCAACACAGCGGCCTTATGAATCAAACTGGAGACGACATTGACGGACTGCAAATCCTGTTTGGTAAAGGGCCACAGCTCCAAATACACCATACAAAGCATGGCCATCGCATAAGTGTTCTTTATGTCCCCCTCCACCGCCCGAACCAACAAAGTCTGCGCTTTTAAATAAGAGTACACCGTGCTGTTTAAATACTGTATAAGGCCTTTTTTAATCAGGGTATCCGTTTGTTCCGGTGGCAGGGGAATTGCTTTTTCATCCGGTTTTATCAGCTCAACATACTCTGATTTTTTTTGCTTATCCTCATCTTCCATGAAAAACAAAACACCGAATACAACAATCAAAGTCCCCGTGAGATACATCCACTTCCCTTTTCTTCGGTGCCGATGAGGGGAAGCGTCTATTTCTCTCGCTTGAGTATTGGAAAACTCCTCCTCCTCCACTTCATATTCCCCTTCCGGTTGATAAATGACGGTCTGTTCGGAAGAGGACTGTGCATTCCTGGTTGATCTGACAGAGCTATTCTGTCTTTTTTTCTTTTGTTTTTTACGAATAGATTTCAATTCATTCAGATTCGCCACCACGGTGGCAGAGGACACGCTTTTCTCCTTATTTAAGACAGGTTCTGAAGAAATGGAAGCGAAATGAGAAAGTTCGGCCGATGCTTCATCCGGCCGGGACAAAATTTCCAACAAAGGCTCATAAAACTTTGGCTCAACAGATATAGGCTTCCATCGCCCTCCTGGATAAACAGCAATGGTCTCCTCTCCGTAAACAACTTTATCAGCGATCAGCTGAATAATTTCCTCCGTAGACAGAGGACCTTGGATACGACCATTTTTATATTTTAAAAGCCATAGCTTGCTCTGACTCATATAGTTAATACTTTATCACACTATAACAACACTTTGAGACAGATTTTTCATTTCAGCCTTTTTATATTCGCCCCGAGAGAAAATAATTTTTTTTCAAGACATTCATATCCCCTGTCCAAGTGGTAAACTCTATGTACAATGGTTTCCCCGCGCGCCGCCAAACCAGCCAGAATCAAACAGGCACTGGCCCGAAGATCCGTTGCCGTCACAGGAGCACCTTGTAAAAAGTCGACTCCTTTGATGATGGCTGTATGAGTATCCAATTGAATATCCGCTCCTAATCGCACCAACTCCTGAACATGCATAAAACGATTTTCAAAAATAGTTTCTCTAATGGAGGACACGCCTTTTTGTGCCTGAGTCATTAAAGCCATAAATTGAGCTTGAAGGTCGGTTGGAAAACCGGGATAGGGAGCGGTGACAATATTCACTGCGGAGAAGTCTGCCGGAGAGGACAATTCAATAGAGTTTCCTTTGACTCGTATAAAAAAACCCGCTTCCTGCAACTTTAAAATCAAGGAATCCAATTGTTCCGGCACACAGGAAGACACACAAATATTTCCTTTCGTGATGGCTCCCGCCAGGAGCAGAGTTCCCGCTTCAATCCGATCCGGAATGACCCTATGTTCTCCTGGAGACAAAGACTTTTTCGGAATAATTTGAATTAAGTCCGTTCCGGCTCCGTTAATATGAGCACCCATTTTGCTTAAATATTCTGCCAGATCCACAATCTCCGGTTCCCGGGCTGCGTTTTCAATAACAGTAGATCCTTCCGCCAGGCAAGCGGCCATCATTAAGTTTTCCGTTCCCCCTACGGTAGGGTATTCAAGCAGTATGCGAGTGCCGTTTAACCTTCCTTTAGTATGAGCTGTAATAAGCCCTTGAACCAATCCAATCTGAGCACCCATTTGTCTTAAGCCCTGTAGATGCCAGTGAACAGCCCGTGTTCCAATAGCACAGCCTCCGGGCAAACTCACCTGAGTCCGGCCGTGCCGGGCCAGAAGAGGCCCCAAAGAAAGCACTCCTGCTCTCATTTTCCGCACAAGGTGATAAGGGGCTTTCAAGGATTTTAATTTTCCGGTTTTTATTTTTAAAGTATTCCCCTGCCTTTGAATATCAGATCCAAGATGCTCCAAAAGCAGACAAGTGGTTTCCACATCTTTTAAGGCGGGAACATTATGAAATATATGTTCCCCTTCGGCCAGCAAGCTGGAAAAAAGCAGGGGCAGGACAGCGTTTTTTGAACCACTGACCTTTACAGTCCCCTTGAGTTTACTTCCTCCTATAATACTGATTTTATCCATTGCCCTTTTGAAACTGAATGACGCGAACAATATGAGACAAGTCCTTAAACTCTCTTTTTTTTTGCATTTTGTCCAGATGGAAATTCATAAAGAACGCATTTTGTTTTGCTCCTATCTCAAAAAAATAATCCCCGCCGGGTTTGAGTAATTGAGCGGCTACATTCAACCAGGAGCGAATATGATAAAGCCCCTTTTCACTGGAAAACAAAGCGGTTGGCGGTTCAAAAGCTACCACCTCCTCTTCTACTGTGCTGTCGTCAAAAGCAATATAAGGCGGGTTGGCTACAATCAGATCTACTTCCTTTCCAATCGCTTTTTTTATATCTTTTGCTCCGAAGGGGGAAATATCCTTATTTAAAAAGCAAGTGCGGGAGAACAAGTCCATATTTTTCGCGTTTGCGATGCTTAACTGCAAAGCCTGTTCACTAGAATCAACTGAGATCAAACGGGCTTTTGGCAGATTAGCCAATAGACTCAAACCGATACAGCCACTACCGCATCCCATATCCACAATATTTAATTTCTCTTTTGGATCTTTTTGAAACAGCACGGCGGAGACAAGGGTTTCCGTTTCCGGCCGGGGAATAAAAACCCCCGGTGCCACTAAAAATTCATATCCATAAAACTCCTTTTTTCCCATAATATAAGCCATTGGCATACCGGCTTTTCTTTGTTCCAACAAAGATTGAAATCGTTTTATTTGCTCTCCGTTCAGCTTTTGATCCCAGAGAATGTAAAGTTTCTCTCTCTTACAACACAATACCCGGCTTAGGAGCAACTCCACTTCCAGCCGGGAAATATTTTCAAAACATCCTAAGTTTTCAATAGAAGAAACAGACTGAATAAAATGCCCCGGTGTCACCACTTTATTCCTCTTTCATCAGGCCTTGTTCGGTCTGACGGTTTTTTAAAGGCTCGATCAGAGGATCCAAATCCCCCACCATCAGCTGATCCAAGTGATATAAATTCAAGCCGATGCGATGATCCGTAACACGGGATTGGGGGAAATTATATGTTCTGACTTTTTCAGAGCGATCCCCTGTTCCTATTTGAGACCTCCGGGTTTGAGATTCTTTCTCTTTTCTCCTCGCCATCTCCCGATCATACAATCGGGCATAAAGAACTTTCAGAGCTTTTTCCTTGTTGGCGTGTTGGGATTTTTCATCCTGACATTGCACAGTGATTTTCGTTGGCAGGTGCACCACTCTGATAGCGCTGTCAGTGGTGTTGACATGTTGTCCCCCTGCTCCACTGGAACGAAAGGTGTCCACCCGCACATCCGAAGGATTTATTTTGATTGCCGTTGCATCCACCGACGGCAAAACCACCACTGTCACTGTAGAAGTGTGTACGCGCCCCTGTGTTTCGGTTTTGGGCACTCGTTGCACACGATGCACTCCACTTTCATACTTTAAACTCCCATATACAAAGGAACCGGAAATAGAAAAAATAACCTCTTTAAAACCCCCGCTGTTTCCTTCAGCCGAGGATAAAATCTCCACCTTCCAGTTTTTTCTATCCGCATAATGTGAATACATCGTAAACAAATCTTCACAAAACAAGCCTGCTTCATTCCCTCCCGCCGCCGGACGAATTTCCATGATAACATTTTTCTCATCCAGGGGGTTTTTCGGGATTAGACATTGCTTCAGCTTTGCCGTTAACTGATCCTGTTTTATTTGCAAAAGCTCCAGTTCCTCTTTTGCCAAAGCAATAAACTCTTTTTCCTCTTTTTCCTCTGATAAAATATTCTCATAGCTTTGAATATCTTTTTTTATATTCTGATACTGATTGTAAATTGCCATTGTTTTTTCAAGAGAGGAATATTCCTTCATCAAATTTCCTCTTTCTTCCGGGGAGATGGAGGAAGACATATTATGTAAACGATCATTTAATTGGCGGTATCTGCATTGCAGATCATCCAACTTCTTAAACATTTTCAATTAAGATCCGGTCCTTTCCCTGCAAAAAAAGGGATTACTTCCGCTCCGGCCAACACCGCTAAATCCTTCATCAATAACCTTATTGCCGGAAGAATGATCAAAAAAATCAGGTTAAAAAAAAAGAAAGAAGGCTTAACCGCTCATATTATCTAAAAAGTCTTGATTTGTCTTGGCTTTCCTCAGCTTATCCAGCAGAAATTCCATGCTATCCACCACATTCATGGGGGCCAAAACTTTGCGCAAAATCAAAAGCCGATTCAGCTCGTGCTCCTGAATCAGGAGATCCTCTTTTCGCGTTCCTGATTTATTAATATCCATACAGGGAAAAATCCGCCGTTCCATTAATTTTCTGTCCAGATGAATTTCCGAATTTCCCGTCCCTTTAAATTCCTCAAAAATCACTTCATCCATTCGGGAACCGGTGTCCACCAAAGCCGTAGCGATAATAGTGAGGCTTCCCCCTTCCTCTATATTTCTGGCCGCTCCAAAAAATCTTTTCGGTTTATGAAGCGCGCTGGAGTCCACACCACCGGAAAGAATTTTCCCGGAAGGAGGTATGACTGTATTGTACGCTCGGGCCAGACGGGTAATGGAGTCCAGTAAAATAACAACATCTTTTTTATGTTCCACAAGCCTTTTTGCCTTTTCGATTACCATCTCAGCTACCTGCACATGACGGGTGGGAGGCTCATCAAAAGTGGAGGAGATCACTTCCCCTTTCACATTTCTCAGCATATCCGTCACTTCCTCGGGTCGTTCATCAATAAGCAACACAATCAAAAACACCTCTTCATGATTTTTAGATATGGCGTTGGCGATATTTTGTAGTAAGACGGTTTTTCCTGTGCGGGGAGGCGCGACAATCAAAGCCCTTTGACCTTTTCCCAGAGGAGCCATCAGGTTTACCACTCGGGTAGTGTACTCTGAGGAACTCCATTCCAAACTAAGTCGTTCCTCGGGATAAAGAGGGGTTAAATTATCGAAAAGAATTTTTTCTTTTGAGCGATCCGTGGATTCAAAGTTAACACTGTCGGATTTCAAGAGAGCGAAATATTTTTCCCCTGATTTGGGTGGCCGAATGGTTCCTGTAATACTGTCCCCTGTTCTCAGTCCAAACCGGCGAATTTGAGAATGACTGACATAAATATCATCTATTCCCGGTAAATAGTTATAATCTGGCGATCGCAAAAAACCGTATCCATCAGGCAATATTTCAAGAACCCCGCCTCCGTAAATGTCCTCCAACTGAGCCGCTCTTTTGAGAATTTCAAAGACCATGTCTTGTCTTTTCATGCCAGCGGGATTTTCTATTTTGAGCTTTTGAGCCAGAACCATTACTTCTCTTATATCCTTGGATCTGAGATTTTTAAAATCCAGATCTTTTCTTTCTTGCTCTGTTAAATTAATATCTGAAAGATCCACTTGCAGACCGGGAGGGGGAGAGGATATATCCTCCCGAAAAGAACGAGAATGGTGCGGACGAACTGTCTCTTTATTGCCGTTCCCTCCGGGGTTGTTTCCATTTCCGTGGTTATTGCTCCGATATCTGCCACGGGAACGTGAGAGTGAACGACGATTGTTTTTTCTTTCCCCTGAGGAAAAGCCCTCTGCCGACTTTTTAGCCGGGTAGGATTTATTGTTTTTACCTAATTCAGAACCACTCATATTATTTTTATTTTTTGATTAAATGGAAGAAAACAGAATTTTTTATCTTTCTTAATTAAATTTTTGTTTGCTTTTTTATTCTTTTATAAACAAACGGGGAAAACCGGAAATTTCAAACTTGCGGAAGTATAACCTCTTTAAAGTAAAATATCTGATAAATGATTAATAAAGACTAATGAGGCAAGCTATATAGATAGTAATCCAAGTTAAGTTATATTGTCAATCTGAAAATATGTATTTTTTATTTTCCCAATATGATAAAATAACAGAATTGATTTTTTTAAAATTATTTTACCAAGTATTTTTAATAACTTAAGTCCGGTAACGAATCGACTGCCGGAAGTTTTTTTCGCTTTAAGTCTGTAAAAGGATTTTTTTAAAAGACCGGAAGTTCTTATTCATCAATTTCAAAATTGGTGGCTGTATAATCAAAATTCTGCTTTTTGTTCCGTTTTCTAATAATCACAATCATACAAATCAAAGCCACAAAAGCCAAAGCCACTCCCACAATCACATTCATTTGTGAAGATTGAAGAAAGCTGGAAAGTCGGCCCGGCCGTTCACCATCGGGACTGCCGGGGCTTGAGCTGGTGGAACCGAGGTTTGGATCAGGGCTTTTTTCTTCCGAAACCTTATCTTCCTCCTCTACTGTCGAGGGAGGGGGAGGAGTTTCAACTTCCGGTTCTTCAATTTCCGGTTCTTCAATTTCCGATTCCGTTTCATCCTCCTCCGGTAGCACTTCTGGTTCCTCTATGGGTGGAGGTGGAGTGCTTTTTGTTTCCGTAGAGGGAGGGAGAGATGGAGCGGAGGTTTTTTTTGACCAATATCTGATTGTTAGTGCTTTATTGACAATCCATTTGGATTGCAAATCCGGATTAGTAGCCCAGATTTCCTTCCAGCTATTGGTATTCCCTAATAATTGTTTGGCCACTTTACGAATGTTCTGCCCGGCTTGCACTTGATGATAAGCGGGCTGAATACCGTTATCCTCAAAATAAAACAAAATCTGGTTAGAAGATTGGGGACGACGGGGGGATTGATAATAAATTTTATCCCCTACTTTTACACTTCTGGCTTTTAAATGCGGATTAACGGCGTATAACTGATTAACTTGATTTGAACCAAAAATTTTATTACTGATAGCTTTAATATTTTCTCCCGGCCGGGCGATATAAACTGCATTAACCAAAAAATCCTTTTTCTGATAAGGCTGACTTTTAATTTTTTTATATGGTATCGGTTTTTTTTGTTTTACAGTGGAGTCTTTCGCTTCCATGCCGGGCGAAGCGGGCTTCTCGCGAAAAAAGGAAGCAGGACCACCGGGGGGACTTTTATCCTTGCTCTCATTCTCTCTTTCATCAAAATTTTCAGACGAACTCTCCTCATTCTCAATAGAATCTTCCGGCACTTCTATAAAATCCTCTTCATTAAAATCTTCAGGCGAACTCTCTTCATTCTCAATAGAATCTTCCGGCACTTCCATAAGATCTTCTTCATCAATATAATGAATATTCTCCTCTCCCTCTAAAGGGGCTTCTTCCTGAGCTTCTGATTCTTCTTCTTCGCTCTTATAAGGTGATTCCTCTTCCACCTCTTCTTCACCTGCTTCACCTTCTTCCTCTTCGTAATATTCTTCCTCTTCTTCTGTTCCTTCAGAATCACTGGAGTCAAACATAGTACAGGAAGGAAATAAAAAAAGGGAAAATAACAGACAAAAAAGAAAACCCAGTTGATGTATCATAAGTTGAAAAAACCTTTATCAGGGTGGCAATTTGTGATTTTTTTAGTAAAGTAAATTTTAATCTCTCAAATTGTCCTTAATGTGTTTTTGTTTTTTAATTGAATCAGGAATAAAGAATAAAGTCTAATACATAAGTCCATAATCTGGACCATAGGCTAAGCAATTTAAAATTGACATAATAGGCCATATCTTAATCCCATTGTTGAAACAACGCATTCATTCCAATGAAATTTTTCCATGCTTTGCTTTAATACACTTAAACCCGCTGGCAAAACATCTGCCCGATAAAAAGGCATACCTTTTAAATTTTTTCTTTTTTCAAAAGGAAGCTGACATAAATATTCCCACCAATAATTCACCTGCCCCAGAGGGACCAGCTCTCCATGCAAATTCCCGGTTTGATCTGTTTTATTTTTTAAAGCGGCCAAAGTGGTGGGGGTTCCAGCAGTAGCTACCAAAAGAGATTTTTTCGAAAAGGAAAAAGGAATTTGCTCTAATTCCTTTTGAATGTTTTTCATAAGAAGAACCTTGTTTTCCTCTGATGGAGGGTCCTTGCACATAAATTCCTCTGTCAGGTTTACTGAACCAATGGGAAGACTGAAATACTGACGGGCTGTACTGATCTCCGTTGAAGCGCCTCCGATATCTATCACTACGGCGGACATCGGATCTACTGGAAGCTGAAACAAAGCTCCTTTGCGGCTAAGCCTGGCTTCTTCTCGCGCGGAAATAATCTTAACGGAAAAACCGTATTGATCACCCATTGTCAGTAATTCCTCGACGTTTTGAGCTGTCCGAGCGGCTGCCGTAGCCACACATTTTATACATTCTACGGAATATTGATTAACGAGTTTACGCGCTTTCTCAAAAAAAAATCTTTGTCTTTCCAAAGCTTCCTTCTGAATCAAGGGGGCAGAGGGGAGGGAAGACTCTTTGTTACGATTTTGCCTGCTGATTTTAGTTTTTGAAAAGCCTTCCGCCAAGCGGGTGAAGAACAACTGATCCTCCCATATCTCATGATTCTCCGGGTTATCTTTCGAAAGACGGGCTATCAACAATAAAGAAGTATTGGATCCTATATCCAGCACTGCTACAATCAATTTTTTAATTTCTCCTTTAACACCTGACTCAATTGCTCTGGATCCGCCTGCCCTTTACAGGACTTCATAACCTCCCCCACAAAGAAACCGAAAATCTTCTCCCTTCCGTTTCTGTAGTCTTCCACCTGTTTTGGAAATTTACTCATCACTTCTTTCACCATAGAGACCAAAGTGGTTTTATCACTGATTTTTTTCCAGCTCCGTTTTTCCACTATTTTTTTAGGATCCTCTTTTGTGTTCCACATCTCAGCAAAAATCTTTTTTCCCATCTTTCCCGAAATTTCCTTTTGTTCAATCATTTTCACCAGCTCCCCCAGCTTTTCGGGGGACACGGGGCTGTCACCAATATCTGTCTTTTTTTCCTCATTTAGATAAGCCAACACCTCATTGATAAGCCAGTTGGCGGCAATCCGGGCCGACGCTTTTGCGGCCACTATTTTTTCAAAATAATCCGCTCGAGACTTTTCTTCGGTAATGAGAAAAGCCTCCTTGGAGGAAAGCCCGTACTGTGTCTGAAAACGATCTGCTTTCTGCAAAAAAGACTCAGGTATTTTTTGTCTCTGATGTTCAATCCATTCCTCGGACAAAAATAAAGGCAAAAGATCGGGATCAGGAAAATAGCGATAATCACTGGCTTCCTCTTTGGAACGAAGAGGAAAAGTTTTGTTTTTAACAGAGTCGTACAGGCGTGTTTCCTGTATTACTTTATTTCCTTCACCGAGGATGTGAATTTGCCTTTGGATTTCATATTCCACCGCTTTTTCAATAAACTTGAATGAATTGAGATTTTTCAATTCCGTCCGGGTGCCGAGCCGGTTGTCTGACATTTTCTGCACACTGACATTACAGTCACAGCGCAAAGAACCTTCCTCCAGGTTTCCATCACATACATTAAGATATTTTAAAATTTTTCTTATAGAACGAACTACTTCAGCCGCTTCCTCCGGAGAACTTATATCCGGCTGAGAAACAATTTCCACCAAGGGCACCCCCGCTCGATTAAAATTCACGAGGGAGCAATGCCCTCTGTGATGAAACCGACCTGCATCTTCTTCTATATGCACCCTTTGGATCCGCACTTTTTTTCTCACTCCTTTGCATTCAAACTGGATATATCCTTCCTCGGAAACCGGCTTTTCATACTGGGATATTTGATATCCTTTGGGCAAATCAGGATAAAAATAATTTTTTCGGGCAAAAACAGACTTCCGATTGACTCGACAATTTAAAGCCAGGCCCACTTTGACCGCGTACTCCAACGCTTTGCCGTTCAAAACAGGCAAAGTTCCCGGCAGTCCCAAACTAACAGGATTAATATTTTGATTCTCCATTTTCACAAAGCGGGAAGAGTCAACAGAAAACAATTTACTGTCCGTCAAAAGCTGAGCATGAATTTCCAAGCCAATAACCGCTTTCCATTCTCCACCAGGCGGTTTGTCACCACTGAGCTGTGTTTTTTTCATATTACCTGTCCTCACGAATATCACCTTATTTTACGATCTTTTCCTTCCTGCATAATCAAAGATCAGGCCTTTTCCCCACTGCCTTCATTTCATTTTGAATCAACAAAGCCACATCAAACAAAACTTGCTCATTGAAATGACCGGCAATCAACTGCACTCCCACAGGCAGAATCTTCTCGGTGGAAAAACCGGCCGGCACGGAAAGAGCGGGCAGTCCGGTCAGATTGGCTGACACCGTAAAACTATCAATCAGGTAAGACTTAAGAGAGCCTGCTGGATTTTCCCCCACTTTAAAAGCGGTCGACAGGGATACCGGGGCTATCAACACAGACACTTCGGAAAAAGCCTTCATAAATTGATCTCGAATTTGTCGACGAATCCGGGAGGCTTTATTGTAATATTCATCATAATAGCCACTGGAAAGACAATAGGTTCCCATGATAATTCTTCTTTTGACTTCATTTCCAAAACCTGATCCTCGATTTTGACTGTAAAACTCCTCCAGACTGGATGGTTTATTTTGAAAATTAAACCGATATCCGTAACGAACTCCATCGTAACGAGCCAAATTACTGGAAGCCTCGCTGGTGGAGATAAGATAATAAACCGGAACAGATGTACCCATCAGCGGAACGGAAACATCCTTTACAACTGCCCCTTGTGAATGCAAAAGATTTTCCACTTTTTTCAAAATCTGCAACACTTCCGGTGAACAGGATTTTTCTGTGTATTCCCTATTAAGCCAGCCCACTTTTAAATTTTTGACATTTCCTTCATTCATCCGCTTGGACCATTCAGGAACTTGTTTCACAAAAGAGGTGCTGTCTTTTTCATCTCTACCTGAAACAGCCTCCAGGACAAGGGCACTATCCTCTACATACATTGTCATAGGCCCCGCCTGATCCAAACTGGAGGCGTAAGCAATCATCCCGTAGCGGCTGACCCGGCCATAAGTGGGCTTAACTCCCACCACATTACAAAAACTGGAAGGCTGGCGAATGGATCCTCCGGTGTCCGTGCCAATGGAAGCAACACAAAGCCCTGCGGATACAGCGCCGGCGGATCCGCCGCTGGATCCTCCCGGGACAAAATCCTTATTCCATGGGTTAAAGGCCGGACCGAAAGCGGAATGTTCATTGCTGTTTCCCATTGCAAACTCGTCTTGATTGCATTTACCTATAATAATTGCCCCTGCTTTTTCCAAAAGCTGAGCCACTTGTGCGGAATAGGGTGCAACAAAATTTTCAAGAATTTTGGAGCCGGCGGTGGTTTTCATATCTTTTACGCAAAAAACATCCTTCAACAAAAAAGGGACGCCTGCCAATGGAAGATCCTGATACTGACCGATATTCTTATCCATATCTTTTGCTTTTTGAAGAGCCGCGGAGTTGACAGTCAGCACCGCGTTCAGATCGGAATTTAATTTTTCAATACGATTTAAATAAAACCGGCAAAGCTCCTCCACCGAAATTTTTTTATTCCGGATTAAAGAGGTAATATCTTTTATTTTACACTCAAGTAAGTTCATCTGTGTTCCATTACAGAAAGCTCAAAGCCGAACCATCCGCTCTTTTTTATATTTTTGCCGGTTTACTTTTAATTTTGTTTTTGAGTGTTTTAATTCTTCCAAATCTCAAGTATGAATTTCTTTCCTCAAATTTTTTAAAAACGAAAAGTACAAATTTCCTTACTCCACCACCGGAGGGACTTTATATTCATTCCCCACTCTGTCCGGCGCCAGCAAAAGCAAAGCCTCTTTATTTTGTGTCTCCTGAGCTTGATCCTCCCTGAAACCGGCCGTAGAAACAAGACCCTCCAGAGGGTATACCAAAGGCTCAACACCTTCGGTCTTCACAGAAGAAATTTGATTAAAATACTCAAACACCACCTGTAGTTGGCGGGTAAAAGCGATCTCTTCCTTTTCAGATAATTTAAGCCGGGCCAGCCGGGCGGCTTTCACCAATTCTTTTTTATTCATTACGGACTACTTGTTGATTCGGTAAAAAAACAAGTTACCACTGTCTTGTGTTTAAGGCAAGGAAGTCTCGGGTATGTTTTCGCTTCTACCCGTTTTTCAGCGAACCTTTTAAGCTCTTTAGTAAAGAAGGCAAAAAACAACTGAAGGAATAATCACTTCAAAATTTCCCACGGCATAGAAAGTCATTTGACACTTGGGGAAAGCAATCATCGTGTGATTTGGAGGTCTTTTTCCCGTTTTAAAATCCTTTTTTTTGATCTGTTCCTCTGTGCACTGTTTTTTCCGATATAGATCGTATTCATTTCCTTGTTTTTATCTTGTTTTGCGCTTGTTTCCTGACAGGGCGGCCGAACAACCGGCTGAGCGGAGGGAGATTAATCATCTTATAAAAGCCACGCTATTGGCGGCGAACGATACACGGACGGACTGAAAGGCATGTCTAAAAATTGTGATATGGGGATCAACACGCTATTGGCGGCGACTGATACACGGACGGACTGAAAGGCATGTCTAGAAATTGTGATATGGGGATCAACACGCTATTGGCGGCGAACGATATACGGACGGACTGAAAGGCATGTCTAGAAATTGTGATATGGGGATCAACACGCTATTGGCGGCGAACGATATACGGACGGACTGCCTTCAGCAAAGGAACATTAGCCACCCCACCCCCTTTTAAAGCTCCTCTTCCCGCCCTGCCAAATCATTAAAGTCGAAAAATCTTAAAAATCGGATTAATGTAAAACAGCTTTTATCACCTTTTGTCCGTTGTTAGTGACTTCCAGAGTCTCGTATCCTCATGAGGATTTGACAGAAAAAAATCCGGTTGTAATAAGAAAAATATTGATTTTTAAAATACCAGGCAATTGCCCCATGAAATATTAACACTATAATAACAGTTAAGAAAAACAGGTGGGCAATTATGAAAAACAAAACCATCAAAAAAACAAAAGAACGGATGAGGGAGCTTAAATCCCTAATTCACAAGCACGACCATTTTTATTACAATTTGGACCGGCCGGAAATCAATGACTACGAATACGATCAACTCTTCAATGAACTGAAGTATCTGGAAAAACAGCATCCGGATCTAATAGAACCGGACTCCCCCAGCCACAGAGTACCTGGCAAAGCTCTGTCCCATTTCGAAAAAGCGACACATAAAAAGGATATGCTTTCTCTGCAGAATACCTACAACGAAGAGGAAATTATATCTTTTTACGAAAAAACACAAAAAGTCCTGTCTACTTCCTTGAATTTTTTATTGGAGCCTAAGCTGGACGGGGTGGCTGTCAATCTCATTTATGAAAAGGGCTGTTTAACAAAAGCTCTGACCCGGGGGGACGGACACACAGGGGAAAATGTACTTAAAAATATAAAAACCATTCGGACGATCCCTCTTCAACTGCCTATATCAACTAAAATATTGGAAATCCGGGGGGAAGTGGTTTTACTCAAAGAAGATTTTAAGAAGATCAATAAAATGCAGGAAGAGCAAGGCCTCAGTTATTTTGCCAACCCCAGAAATATGGCAGCTGGAAGCCTTCGCCAGTTGGATTCTCGTGTGACCGCCCGTCGGCCGTTAAAATTTTTTGCACACTCTCCGGGTTTTTCAAAAGGAATTGAACTAAACAGCCAAAGCGATTTTTTAAAAAAAATAAAAACCTGGGGTCTGCCTGCTTTGCCCATCATGAATTTTGATTCCTTCCAAATGAAAAACAAAGATAAACGCTTTCCGGCCTGCGCCCTTTGCAAAAATGAAACTGAAATTTTAAAATATTTTCATATTATGGAAAAAGCCAGGCATCAATTTCCATTCGAAATAGACGGAATTGTCATCAAGGTAAACAATTTTTTCGATCAGGAAAAAATGGGCTTCATCAGCCGATCCCCGCGTTGGGCGAAAGCCGCAAAGTTTAAGCCGGAAAGAGCGACAAGCTTTGTGCAAAATATTTCCATTCAAGTGGGAAGAACGGGAGTTCTGACCCCTGTGGCCCATGTTAAACCGGTAGCAGTAGGAGGAGTGACCATCACTCATGCCACCTTACACAATCAATCGGAAATACATAAAAAAGATATCAGAATAGGGGATGCAGTCATCGTGGATAGAGCGGGAGATGTGATACCGGAAATTGTTCAAGTAGACTTTTCTAAAAGAAAGAAAACCGCCCGGGTTTTTAAAATGCCCGAAACCTGCCCCTCCTGTTCTTCCAAAGTGGAGATAACGAGGGATATTGTTTTTTGTGTCAACTCCCTTTGTCCGGCAGCGACTTTACAGTCTCTCATTCACTTTGCCTCCAAAAAAGCCATGAACATAGAATTTTTGGGCAATAAAATCATGGAAAAGCTGTACAAAGAAAAAGCTGTACAAAAATTTTCAGACATTTACCGGTTAACAAAAGAAAAACTTTTAAGTTTGGAGGGGATGGGGGAAAAGTCCAGCCGGCGCATATTATCCAGTATTGAAAAAAGCAAAGAAGTCAGTTTGTCCTCTTTTATTTTCGCTCTCAACATTCGGCATATTGGGGAGCAAACTGCCCGCAACTTAAGCGCTTTTTCATTTAAAACTGATTTAGAGAAGAAAAACAAGAAAGCCTATTCCTCTCCGGCTTCCTTGTTTCTGGAGGAAAAACAGCCGGCGGCAATAGCCCTTTATCGCCTCGCCACAGCTCAGGAGGAAGAACTGCAAAAAATCCCCGATATTGGCATTGTTGTAGCCCGCTCTTTACTGGAGGCCTTTTCGAGAAATTCTTTTGTAAAAGAAATACGAGACTTGTTTTCCCTTGGGCTTCAAATCACAGGGCCAGAGGCAGAGGAAACATTCAAACACAAACCTTTTACCGGGCAAAAAATCGCCATCACCGGAAGTCTGCCTCAAAGCAGAGATCAGGTGAAAAAACTCATCCTTTCGCTTGGCGGGCAGACACAAAATATGGTGAACAAAAAAACCGATTTTCTCCTGACCGGAACCGGAGAAGACAGAAAAAAACCATCCCAGAAAACACAAAAAGCCAAAGAATTAAATATCGCTATATTAGACTGGGATACTTTTCAAAAAAACGCTGGATTGAATTAGAAAATAAAAAAAGAAAAAAATTTTGCTCTAAAATCCAAAGCCGGAAATTCCTGCACCTTCTCCATATATTTTATAACTTAAAATTAAAAGTGATTTTTTCTATCTTCCTCAGTTCCACTGTGATTTTTGTTGCAATCTTTAAAACAATATTGCTGTGTGTCTATCAGTTATGAAATAATCCTCCTATAAATAGATTCTCACCTGATTTTTTTAATAAAGATATTTTTACCTCCCCCTCCCCTTAGTCATTTAATTCAATTGATTTTCAGTAATTTACATATATATCAATGTCATAAAAAAAAGACAGGACTGTTTTACTATACTGTCAAAAAAGAACACCACACTGATCAAAGTAAGACATATTGTCTTCCAAATCACAGGCACAACAAAAATCTCTACAAAAACATCAGGCTCTCAGATGAATTTCAGTGGAAAACAAAACACCTTCCCCACAGATATAACAGGCACTTCGGGCAACAAAAGCGGAAAACAAAACACCACCAACTGCACAGGTACGAAAAACACTCTGGGCAACAAAAGTGGAAATCAAACCAACAACTCCACAACAGCCTCTTCACAGGTATGAAGAACACCATATTGTATGTCAGGGCAAAATAAGAACTGCTTAGCTCCACAACAGCCTCTTCACAAGTATGAAGAACCTCTCCAGTTCCGTTTCCACCGCCTCTATAAGCTCCAACAGCCTCTGCACAGGTATATGAAGAACACCATATTGTATGTCAGGGCAAAATAAGAACTGCTTAGCTCCACAACAGCCTCTGCACAGGTATGAAGCACTACCCAGTTCCGCTTCCACCGCCTCTATAAGCTCCAACAGCCTCTGCACAGGTATGAAGCACTACCCAGTTCCGCTTCCACCGCCTCTATAAGCTCCAACAGCCTCTGCACAAGTATGAAGAACCTCTCCAGTTCCGCTTCCACTGCCTCTTCACAAGTATGAAGAACCTCTCCAGTTCCGCTTCCACCGCCTCTATAAACTCCAACAGCCTCTGCACAGGTGTGAAGAACACTCCACTCCCAGGGGGATCCCCCAGCTTCAGTAAAAGAAAAGCCTGTAAGATCCGACTGGCCCGGCATTTACGAAACTCTATTCAGGAAAGAGCTACAAGAAGCAAAAAAAGAACTTAACAAGGCCATCACAGACTGAAACGGGAGCTGACCGAACATAAAGCAAAGCCTGTCTAAACGCTCTGCCCAAAAGTAATCTCTTTATATTATGGTCAAGTATGTAGACAACTAGAGTCCAATGCATCCTTTAAATAAAGGCAATGTAACTGTTAAATAAAGGCAATGTAACTGTGTTTAATCAACATCCAATATAGGCAGAAATACACTTTTTGCAAAGTTTTCCACACTCCACTTAATAAATTCCCGCTACAGATATTAAAAAATCACTCATCTAAAGGAGTGCTTAATTGCAGGCTAATCTTTGGCACATGGGCGCCTTTCACTGTTTTTAGTTTGTTAGCTAAAACATTATCCGCCGCTTTTTGACATATTTTTTCAAACTCCACATTTAAAGCCTTAATAGCTTCATCTGAGGTTTTCAAACCCCGGGTTTTAAATAAATCTTTTGTTTTTTTTACAATAATCAAAGACATTTTTTCTCTCCTTTTTAATTTTAGTGAATTGTCCTATTTATATAAAAAACCAGCTCTCTGTCCAGAAAGAAACAAGCTTTTTATTCATTTTTTGCCAAAAAACAACTTTTATTGGCTTTTTCTTCAACCATAACCCTTCAAATCAGCTTCATCCTGCATTTTTCCAGGCATCAAAAGCCTTAAAAAGCATTATTTTCCACCGGTTCATTCACATTCTGAAAAATAAAAGCTTTGAATTTTTGCGGAAATTTTTTATTGAATAGCTTCGTCATCCGCTGAAGATCCACTGGAAGTGGGCGGTTTCTCAATTTCCGATAATAAATTAGCCAAGATTCGACCATGATTGACTTCCCGGCCAACTGTTTTTTCTTTACTTTCCGGTGAATTTTCACAAGCCATCTGTTTTTGATGAAAATGATTATCCACAGAACCTACATTTGCTGTCAGACTAAAAGAAAATAAAAAAAGAAATACAGTAAAAAGAACACGATATAAAAAAAGCATTTTTTGACTCCTATATAAAATTATCGGTTATCTTCTCTTTTTTTATAAAGATTTTTTTCACTTTCTTTCAAAAATATATGAAAAACGCCTGAATTTTTAAATATTTAAGGCTTTTCCTTTGAAGGGGAATTCTTTGCTTTCACAAAATAAGAAACCTTTATTTCCGAATCTGTTTCCAGGGGGTTTTCAAAAATCAATTTTTTTCCTTTAAGTGTCCATTTTCCCTGATTGTTCCCTTTTACAAATTCCACTTCAACGCTCTCCGGCAACACAGGTCTTTTCGCCAACCTGACGCTTTCTATCAAACTTCTTAAAAGGGAAGAAATTACCCTTAAAGGAGGGCCATAATTCTCTTCACAAATGGAGATGTTTTTTCCGTGAGTGAGACCAGCCAGTTCGGCCACTTTTTTGCCATACACGGACGAAGGGGAGTGTTTTTTTTGGTTGATCAGACAGGTTTCATCTTGAATCAATAAGGCAAAAGAATGAAAGGATTTTTGAGGGAAAAGTTTTTTAAAATTTTCTGCTACTTCCTGTGCCGTTGTAGCATGAGCCTGGTCCTCCACTCTTTCATCCTCATCTGTCACAATAAAACTGATAAAGGTGTCTGCTGAACTTCTGAGAGAAGGGGGGGCGGAGGCCTCAACTCCACCAGCTCCAGCTTGAGCAAACCGCTCCAAACTGGAATTAAGTGACCTTAAAGGCTGTTCCAAAGGGCCTTGGCAGTAGGGCGCAAGGAAACAGCCCTCACTCGAACCACGGGTTAAGGTATCTTTAAACACATTTACATAGTTTGGCGTATTTGCGTTCAATACCTTTTGAGCTAACTTTTCTCCATTGTATTCCAAGTCCATGAATTGCCCGAAGTAAGGCTGATCCCCTTGATAGTCCTGCCAAGACTGATGAGAGGAAACATGCATCTCTATTTCGTTAGTCTGCGGATTTTTCATATAATAATCCCCATGATCGGCCGTGGTAAAAAACATCTGCCAGTCGCTAGTGGAAACCTGAGACATAAGAGGTTCAAAAGCCTGGCCCAGGCGAGCCAGATCATCCAACATGGAGTCAGACACATCCAAAACAAACAAGAAATCAACAACCTTGTTTTTAATGCCCTTTATTTGAAAAGTTTCCTCTTTTTGTATTACACAAATATTTTTACCCTTTACTTCTCTCATTATGCATTCGGCTGACTCCTTTTTTGGCGGTTCATCACCGGCATCAGCCCCTAAAATATCTATTTCGGCACCACAAGATACAAACAGGATAAAAAAAATCGGCCGGAGAAAATTAAATAATTTCATATATTTTACTGCTTTCGTTAATTATATTTTTACCTCTTAAAAGGTGGTTTCCCGCCAGATCTTCGGAAAAACCGTATCAAAATATAATGATAAATGAAGTTATTTTAAAATAAAAGCTCTTTAAACTCTTTCAGACTAAAGTATCATTTTTGAGTAAGTTAACTGCGCCTTAATTTCAAATAAGCAATTAAAATCATTAAAGAAAATTAAAAAATTCACCTTAGCCTTTTTAGCAACTATTATATATATTGTAGATGTTTATAAAATTATTTTACTTTTTCAGGTAAGTAGACATAATTAACCAGCCACTATGTAAAGTATTAAATCCGCTAATTTTTTTATTAAATAAATGATGCTTTCATTATTCATAACGATAGTGGACAGTCACTTTCGTGTCCGGCTCAAGAGGGTGGGAAAATCTTATTTTTCTTCCAAACAACCGCCATGAAACATGAGGTTGATTCGGGTTCAGGACGACTTTGACTGTCTCAGGCCGCACAAACAGCTCTTGCAAAGCCAAAGACTGCATAAGAGGCTTTATAACTTTTGATATGCCAACCAAAGAGGATCCATAATTTTTCTCACAAATGGATACATTAATTCCTCCCGTCAATTCCGCCAGCCTCCCTATAATATGTCCATAAGCCACTGCATTACCAAACAAACCACCTTCACTTTCAGTCTGATAACATCTTTTATCCTGAACACTGATACTAAAACCAAACAAACGTTTGTTTTGCCCTTCAAATACTTTTTCATAAGTTTGAATCACCTGTTCCGCCGTCGTGGCATTTACAAAATCATCTCTTCTTTCGTCCTCATCCGTCACCAATAGAGCAACAGTGTCCGTATTGGGCTGAAAAAACCTCTTAATTTGAGGGTCAGAGTTCGTCTTATAACGACTGATAGTCGCTTTAAGGGAGCGTAAAGGTTGTTCATTGTTTCCCGCATGACAATAAGGGGGGCGGTCGCAGTCCTCAGAATTTTCCATGGTAAGAGTATCTCTAAAAATCTGCCTGTATTCAGGAGTATCCTTTGTTAAAATAAATTGATTTAAGATAAGCTCTCTTCTCTCCAATGGCATTAATTTTCCAAATCGAGGAGTCACTCCTTTATAATCCTGCCATCTCTCAGCAAGCTTGGTATTTTCTCCATGATCCCCGTGATCAGCTGTTATAAAGACCATCCTCCAGACTTTATCCTGAACATGAGATAACATCGCTTCCATATTTTCCCCGGTTTTTCTTAAATTATCATCCATGGATCCTGAAACATCCATAACTACTATAATTTCCAGTTCATTTCTCCCGGATATTTTAAAAATTTCAGTTAAAGAATTCGGCCCATCTTCATATTTACTCTGTAAAAAAGGGGTTTTTTCTTCTTCTGATACACATTTGTTTTGATTTGTATTGCATTCCAATGAACTGTTATAAGTCTCAGTCTTTTTAATATCTTTATCAGAATAAAAACCCATAGGGCTACAGCTCAGAACAAAAGAACAAAAAAGCAGGTAAGCAATTGTTTTTTTCATACACTTCAATAGTGTCGGCAAAAACATAAAAGTTCTTTACCAGCCTGCCATTATGTTAAAAACCTGATTTTTTTATTGAATCCACCGCTCTCCAGCCATGGATTTATATAAAAAGAATGTTCAGACAAAAGGCCAGTTGGATTTATTTAAACTGATTAAGATGGGCAGGAAACCTGTAATCCCCTTCCACTTCGTCAAAGGTGGTTTCCTTTTGATTGAGGAGTTCTGAATGAAACTCCACAACAGAATTATTTTTTATAATTTTATTTTGCGCCAGACCTCTTAACTGAGGAAATTGTTTGTTCATTACTCTGATCCCGGACCAGGCGCTCCGTTTCAAATACCGGCTGACAGCAGACTGCTTCAGCTCCTGTTCAATCCACTGCTCCAGACTCTTCTGACCCACTTGCACCTGCAGCATTATAACAAACAAACAAGACAAGCTGATTTTCAACCAAAAAAACACAAAACGAATTATAAAATCACCAATAATCATCAGGCCGCCATTGCTGTTGATTTTCGCCCTTTCACCACAGAATATATCTTATCTACAATTTCGTCAGATCCAAAAGGTTTATTAATAAAATGCAGCACTCCGGCCATTTCACTTTTCAAGATAATTTCCCTGTTTTTCAACAACCCGGAGCAAACAATGACTTTCATCTCAGGAAATTTCAGATAAATTTTATTTATAAGAGCCAGACCATTTTGTTTGGGAAGGGCCAGGTCCACCAAGGCGAGATCCGGTTTTAAAATTTCTATTTTCAACAAAGTCTCCTCTCCGCCAGAGTCAGCTAGACCCACCACTTCCATACCTGCCGTATGCAGGACACGGCAAAGCATTTCCCTTAAAAACAAGGCATCTTCCACTATAAAAATCCGAAGCTTTTTTTTCATTTCAAAAAATAATCGGCAAATAAAGGCTTAATATTGAAATATTTTGCCGCTTCAGTAAAATAGATGATTGTTTTACCTGCGTTTATAGGACCGGCTTTTTTCTGATAATCCTTTTTTTTGTTCAAGCGCTTCTCAAGCGTCTTTCTTGCTCTATAAATTGTTTAGTTCCCCCTGATAATCATTTTAGTTCAAGTGCTTCTCTCAAGAAGATAAAGAATACAATATACATTTCCCACTTTCTACTGTCCACGAACGGGCGAAACTGATTGAATCATTTGTTGGGAAATGACAGCTGGCTTTCTACCGTCCACGAACGGGCGAAACGCTACAGCTCAATCTCTTCCCCCTTCCGGTGACTTTCTACCGTCCACGAACGGGCGAAACTGCCTCCGAATAAGACAAGGAATATGAAAACAAACTAGATACCTACATTAAACAACAAACCCAAATCATTAGAGAATGTGTCCGAATTTTATCCAGAAAAGAAAACTTATGCCGGTAAATAGGAAGTAGGTAAGTAGAAAATTATGTAAGTAACAGTTCTATTATCCCTTTGGACATAGCTTTAAACTGTATTCACCTCTTTTAATTTAAAAAGGAGGGATGCTAAGCTCCCTCCTTTTAATTTTTTACGCTAATAGAAATCACACACAAATTACATCATGGGCATTCCGCCACCCATCCCGGGAGCTCCCCCCGGCGGCATGGCAGGTTCTTCTTTCTTCGGTTCATCTGCTATCATGGTCTCTGTTGTCAGCATCAAAGAAGCAACAGAAGCGGCATATTCCAAAGAGCAACGAACCACTTTCTTTGGATCAATCACCCCTGCTTTTTGCAGATCTTCATATTCTCCTGTTAAAGCGTTAAAGCCAAAAGCCGGTTGATCTTTCTTTTGATCATCCTGCACTTTGTGCAGAACAATAGCTCCGTCCATGCCAGCGTTGCTGGCAATCTGACGAATCGGCGCCTCACAGGCTTTTTTCACAATATTCACTCCAAAGCGCTCCTCTTCACTTACTTTCAAATCATCCAGCACCGCTGAAGCTTTCAGAAGAGCCACCCCTCCACCTGGGACGATACCTTCTTCCACAGCCGCCCGAGTGGAGTTTAAAGCGTCCTCCACGCGAGCTTTTTTCTCTTTCATTTCCACTTCTGAAGGGGCACCCACATGAATAACGGCCACTCCGCCTGTCAGCTTGGCCAGCCGCTCCTGAAGTTTTTCCTTGTCATAGTCACTACTGCTGTCTTCAATTTGTGATTTGATTTGCACCACCCGAGCGGAAATATCATCTTTTTTTCCACTTCCATCAATAATAGTGGTGTTGTCTTTGTCTATAACCACTCTTTTGGCTTTTCCCAGTTTATCCACTGTCATCGCTTCCAGTTTATCACCCACATCCTCACTTATAACTCTGGTGCCTGTTAAAATGGCAATATCCTCCAACATGGCTTTTCTGCGATCACCAAAGCCGGGGGCTTTCACTGCCGCCACCTGCAAACTACCTCTGAGTTTATTCACCACTAAAGTGGCCAGGGCCTCTCCTTCCACATCCTCAGCGACAATCAAAAGAGGTTTTCCGGCCTGAGCCACCCCTTCCAGGGCTTTTATTATATTCTTCATGGAACTGATTTTCTTATCGTAAATCAATAAGAAACAGTCTTCCATCACCACTTCCATTCTCTCCGCGTTAGTCACAAAATAAGGAGATAAATAACCTCTGTCAAACTGCATTCCCTCCACAACATCCAATTCCGTCAAAGAGGTCTTGCTTTCCTCTACAGTAATAACTCCCTCTTGCCCGACTTTCTCCATAGCCTGAGCGATAATATCACCGATTTCCTTGTCGTTATTGGCGGAAATGGTCCCCACTTGAGCAATCTCCGTTTTTCCCTTAACAGGTCTGGACCACTTTTTCAATTCCGCTGTCACAGCGGATACTGCATTATCAATCCCCTTTTTTATTTGAGTGGGATTGTGGTGAGCCGTAATGTATTTTAAACCTTCACAGTAAATGGCCTGTGCCAAAAGAGTGGCGCTGGTGGTACCATCTCCTGCTTCATCATTGGTTTTACTGGCCACTTCCTTCACCATTTGAGCGCCCATATTTTCAAACTTATTTTTTAGCTCCACCTCTTTGGCCACGGTCACACCATCTTTAGTTATGACAGGTGAACCGAAAGATTTTTCAATCGCTACATTTCTTCCTTTCGGACCCAAAGTCACTTTCACTGCATCAGCCAAAACATTCACCCCGCGGGCGATGGAGTCTCTGGCCTTATCTCTGAATCGTAGTTGCTTACTCATTATACCTCCTCTTTTTTAAAAAATTGGTTCTGGTTTTATAAAAATTCAATTAAACACACAACAGACAATCAAAACGGTTCAAATGGAAATCCGTTCCATTTTTGCCTCCATGAAAATTTAAGAAAAATTCAAGGCGCTTTTTTTATCTGTCGCAAAGACCTGTTTAATTAACCACTCCGTAAATGTCCTCTTCTCTCATCATCAAAAGCTCCTCACTGCCCATTTTAAATTCCGTGCCGGAGTATTTGCCAAACAAAACCTCATCTCCGGGCTTAACTTCCAAAGGCAAACGCTTTCCATCATCTGTGGTGCGCCCACGTCCTGTAGAAAGCACTTTTCCTCTCTGGGGTTTTTCCTTTGCTGTTTCGGGAATGATAATGCCTCCTGAGGTCTTTTCCTCTTCGGGAAGGCGTTGAACAATAATACGATCATGCAGAGGACGAACATTGATATTCATGATTATCTCCTTTCTTAAAAATCATCTCTATTCGGGTCTAGCCCGCATTGTCAATCAAATATGAAAACTCCAACCTTTATTGTCAAGTACAGAAGGAAAATAAAATTAAAAAAATAGGAAGCAGAAGAAAAGTCTTTTTATATCAAATATTTACTTTGTTTTTTCATTTTCTCTCAGCAGTTCGGCTGTAAAGCCTATAGGATTTTCAGCCAGGCTGGCAGGGGAGCCTTGGATGACTATCTGCCCTCCCTTAGGTCCAGCGCCCGGCCCCATATCAATAAGGTAATCGGACTGGCGGATCAGCTCCATATTGTGTTCAATCAGCAAAACACTGCCCCCTTTTTTTATTAAATCCCGCAAAAGCCTTAACAACAGCTCCACCTCCTTGAAGTGCAAACCTAAGGTGGGTTCATCCAAAATATAAAGTGCGTTTTTTTTGCTGTTCAATAGTGCACGGGCCAGTTTAAGCCGCTGGGCCTCCCCTCCGGACAGGGTGGAAAGGTCCTGCCCCAAAATCAGGTAGTCCAGACCCACCCGCTTTAAAAGGGAAAGGGGTTTCCATATAGAAGGGTAGGAGACGAAAAATTCGGCGGCCTCTGCCACGGTCATATTCAGTATCTGATGAATATTTTTGTGCCTCCATTTCAGGTTTAAAATTTCCGGCTTGAATCTTTTTCCTTTGCATTCTTCACAGGGGATCCGCACAGGATCCATGAACACCATTTCCACCTCCTGATACCCCAGACCCCGACAAAGGGGACAGCGCCCCCCTTCTACATTGAGGCTGAAAAAACCCGGTTTAATAAAAATTTTTTGTTGCCGGCAACGTGTAGCCATTAAATTCCGAATCTGATCGTATATCTTCAAATAAGTCACAGGCAGACTTCTTTTGGTTTTTTCCACAGGAGATGAATTAATCCACACCACCTGCTGTAGGTGCTGAACACCTGTCAACTTCTCATAAGGATGGCCTTTTATTCCCTTTACCCCAAAGAAGCCAGCCAAGGCGGGGTAAAGAGTTTGGCTTACCAAAGTGGATTTGCCAGACCCGCTGACTCCTGTCACTGTCACGAGTCGATTCAAGGGCACCCGTAAAGAGATATTCTTTAAATTATGCGCCCTACAGCCGGATACTTCCAAAAAATATCTACAATTTTCAGGGTCCACAGGCAAAGCCCATGGATTGTCATTCACGGAAGTTTTTTTTTTGGCCAGATAAAATCGAGTTAAAGAGGAGCATTTTAGGAATTTTTCCTTTTCCCCGGCAAAAACCACTTTTCCCCCTTTAAGCCCGGATCCCGGTCCCATCTCCACAATAAACTCCGCCCGTCTTATCATATCGGGATCATGTTCCACTATCACCAAAGTGTTCCCCTCTGATTTTAATTTTTCCAGAAGTTCAATCAGCCGAAGGCTATCTCTGGAATGCAAACCCAAAGTAGGTTCGTCCAAAACATACAAAACCTGGGAAAGTCCAAGACCCAATTGATGAATGAGATTCAGACGTTGAAATTCCCCGCTGGAAAGAGTTTTAACAGGACGATTCAGCTGGAGATATTCCAAACCAATATGAGAAAGTCCATCCAGAATAAAACGAATTTTTCTGACTACCTCTCCTCCTTTTTTCTTTTCAAAAGAACGAAGACGAAGATCTTGAAAAAAATTCCGCAAGGAACCAATATCCATGGAAAGCATTTCCGGCAGACGGGTGTTTCGGAACATAACATAAGATACCTCTTTTCGGAGGCGGGTGCCTTTGCACTCCCGACAGGGCACGGGGCTTTTATAGCGAGCCAGAAAAATCCGAACATGAATTTTATATTTTTTACTTTCCAAATAATCAAAAAAACCCTGCACCCCCACAAACTGAGCGGAACCCCGCCATATCTTTTTTTTGTGGCGGGCGGGCAGGTTTTTCCACGGGCAATGCAAATCAATATTCTGGTTGAGGCAAAATTGCTGGAGGCTTCTGAACTCCGCTGCAGTGGAGGGCATGGCAAAGGGAACCAAAGCCCCTTCCATCAGGGATTTTTCCGGTTGAGGCACTATTTTTTCCTCATCCAGTGTCAGGGAGTTTCCAAAACCTCGGCAGGAAGGGCAGGCTCCCAGAGAGGAATTAAAATTAAAAAGGGAAGTTTGCAAAGAATAGGGAAACTGATAAGCACAGTGCGGACAAGAAGGGGCTTCACTTAAAATCAGGCCCTTATTATTGTCTGTGCTGAACACCACCGCCTGACCGGCTTTTTGCGACCTGTAGCTATACTGAAGAAAAATTTTATAGGCTAATTTCAAGGAATCCGTCAGCCGGGCCCGATCTTTAAACGCAAGACGATCCAAAACAATGTAAATTTCCCGATCGACCGGAATTTTTACAGAAGAGTTTAAATCATATATCATCGGAAAAACGCTTCCTGTCCTTTCTTTTTTTCCTTTTTTCCAAGCCACCCGATGAAATCCCTGCTGAATAAGTTTTTTCTTAAAAGTCAAAGAGGAACAGCCCGAAGCAGATACGGGGACACAGATGATGCCTCTTCCATTAGGAAACATCTCCTGTATTTTCTCCGCCCCCTGATCGGGGGAATAAGAGCGAAGAGCCTGATCGTGTTCAGGGCAAAAAACCTCCCCCAGATGCGTAAACAACAAACACAAAAAATCATCCAGCTCCGTCAAAGTGGCCACTGTGGGGCGAGAGGAGCGTACAGAGTTTTTCTGCTCCAAAGCCAAAGAAGGGGGGATATTATTGATATATTGAACAAGGGGTTTGGGAAGCTCCTGAATATACTGTCTGGCGTAATTGGAAAGCGTTTGAGTATAATGCCTTTGTCCTTCCGCAAACAGAGTTTCAAAAGCCAGAGAGCTTTTTCCGGAACCACTGGGGCCACACACAACAACAAAGGAACCAAAGGGAATCTTCAAATCGAGGGATTTTAAATTATTTTGTTTCGCCCCGACAATTTCAATATATTTCACCGGGAGAAATCCTCCCGTAGAAAATCCTGATCCCCCTCTTCGCTCACCTCTGCGTTTTCCTTGGGTCCCGTGCCTTCGATAAAAGCCTGACGAACAATCTGAGTGGACTCTGTTGAAACCAGTCCGCCGGTCTCATTGTCAATATGAGTAAAAACAATCCCCTCCGGAACCTCAAATTCCTCTTTGATTTTCCCTTTCTGAGCGAACTTCATAAATTCCAGCCACACCGGCAGGGCTGACTTAGCGCCCGTTTCCCCTCGACCTAAAGTTTTTTCATCGTCAAAACCCATCCATACTCCCACGACCAGTTGAGGGCTATAGCCAATAAACCAGGTATCATAATAACCGTTAGTGGTGCCTGTTTTTCCGGCCACCGGCCCATCCATCCCCCTTGCGGCCCAACCGGTTCCCTGAGGCTCTTTAATGACCCCATTGAGCAAGGTGGTCATTATAAAAGCGGTTTTTTTCGAAATAAGCTGATCCGGATCAGAAAAGAATAAAGACGGAGTGGTCTTATTTGATTGCTCTGGTTTTTTTGCTTCTTCCGGGGAAGGGTTTTCTTTTGACTGTTGTTTTAAAAACTCCTCCCTTCTTTGTTCCATTGTTTCATCCCAGGCCCGCATTTGTTCAAAAAACCGCTCATCCAAACTTAAAGAACTGAGCAGGGGTGTTTGATCCGGCCCCAACACTTCGTGCAAAATAAGAGGTCTTATCCGCCGGCCCTGACGACCCAGTACGGAAAACACCTTTGTCATTTCATAAAGTGTCACACTGCTGGAACCCAAAGCCAAAGTATAATCCGGGTTCAAGGAACTGAAAATTCCCAAGCGCCTTGCATAATCACTCACCCATTCGATACCCACCTTTTCAATGACCTTCACTGTAGGGACATTCATGGAGCGGATGAGAGCGTTCCTGAACAAAATCTCCCCTGAAAAACGGCGGCCATAGTTATTCGGCTTCCATGTCTTTACCGGCTTTTCCCCGCCTTCGACCTCCTCTTTTATTTTTGTCCGAGCCTCCTCAGACAAAAGCCCTTCCGCCTCCTCTTCTGCATACACTACCGGAGCATCTGTTATCAAAGTAACCGGGGTAAAACCCTTATCCAGGGCCGCCAGATACACAAGAGGCTTAAAAACCGAACCGGTCTGACGAGCGGCCTGATATGCGCGATTAAACTGGGAGCGGTGAAAATCATACCCTCCCACCAAAGCCACAATATCCTCTGTTTTCTGATCAAAAGCGATTAATGCGCCTTCCACCAAAGGCTCTTGTTCCAGAGAAAGTAAAAACCTCTTCGATAGGGATAAGGGAGCTTCCTTTTGTTTTTCACGAACAGAAAGGCTTTTCTTCTGTGTTTCAAAATCCCGTCCAAAGAACTCCTTTTGTTCCGACTTTGCCAGCGGCCTTTCCACCTTTACAAAAACCACATCCCCTTTTTTCAAAGCCAAAGAGGGTTTTTTAAGAGAGAAAAATTTAAAACTTACTTTGGAATCCGGTTTTCTGGCCCACTTCATATTTTCCAGAGGAATCACTCCTTCCTCACCAAAGGGAAGCTGAAGTAGCACCTTTTTGCCTGCATCATCCACTTTTTGCACCAAAGCTTTAACAATTTCCCCTTCTTTAATCCCTCTTAAATGATTTTCTGCACTTGTCCGGCCAGTGGGGGAGTTTCCCTTTGGTTCGATCACTCGAAACTGTCTTCTTTCTTCCATCATCTGTTCTGCTTCTTTTTTTAAAAATTCCTGAATGACTTTTTCTTCTTTCAACTGAGCCAAAGGCCCCCGAAACCCCTGCCGTTTATCCAAGGCTCTCAAACCTGCTCGCAGATGTTTGCGAGCCAGCGCCTGCAAAGGTAAATCCAGAGCCGTTTTAATAGTCAGTCCGCCGGTAAGCAGTAACTGTTCATCCAGTTTTTTCAAAAGGCTTTGTCGAAGTGTTTCCAGATAATAGGGCGCTTTTTCATGATATTTGCCTCTTAAAAAAACTTTTAAAGCGGTTTTACCCACCTGATCGGCCCTTTCCCGGTCAATATAGTTTTCTTCCACCATTCTTTGTAAAACATAAATTTGTCGCTCTCTGGCTTTTTTTGGATTGTAAATAGGGGAGAAGCGGCTGGGAGCCTGGGGAAGTCCTGCCAACATGGAGCATTCCGCCAGGGTCAAATCCCGGGTGTTTTTTCTGAAGTAGACTTTCGCGGCCATCCCCACTCCATAAGCGCCATGCCCCAAGTATATTTGGTTCAGATAAAGGTATAAAATCTCCTCCTTACTTAAATTTTTCTCCATGCGCAGAGCCAGCACAGCCTCCTTGATTTTCCTTTTGTAGGTTTTTTCCGAAGAAAGAAGCAAGGAGCGGGCCACCTGCTGGGTGATAGTGGAGCCTCCCTGCACTTTTCGGCCGGCTTTGAGGTTGGCCAAAAAAGCCCGAAAAATGGCTTTAAGGTTCAAGCCTCTATGTTCAAAGAACCGTCCGTCTTCGGCAGACACAAAAGCCTGAACCAAAACCGGCGGAAATTCAGAATAAGGCACCAGTATTCTCCGTTCTTTGAAAAACTCGCCGGCTTTGCGCCCATTTCTGTCCAAAATAGCGGTTACAAGAGGAGGGCTATAGTTTTTCAAACTGTCTATGGAGGGTAGCTCCCGAATAAGAAAAAGAAAGTACATAGCGTAAATAAAACACAGGCTAAATACTCCCAGCAGGAAAAATAGCAATACAGCCTTTCCCTTGCCAAAAAACAGTCCTCCCCGGCTTTCAAAAAGCTTTGCCAAAGGGGATCTTAAAATAAAAAAAAGGGGTTTTAATCTGCTCAAAATTTTTCCTTACCACAGGGGAATTTTTTCATGTCTTAGCACACTTTCCCTTATTTTCACAGCCCAAAGGAAGGAAATGCGGGGCAGGGTTTTTTCATGATTTATTTCCTTATCACCCATTGAATTAAAACAGCCGGACCCTGTATGAACTGATTTAATTTTTATTGAACCGGTTTTTTTATCTTAACTAAAGCATGAAAGTCTTTCTAGCGAACCAAAATTTTTTTTTTACAAAAATAATTAAAGAAAAAAGCAAAAAAGCCGACAAATACTAACGTGTGGGAAAGCATCTTATATTATTAAAAGCAAAGTAGCCTGTAGAGTCTTTGTCATGTTTATTAAATTTTAATATGAAACATAAAAAAGCCGTTTTTCCTTTTTCCATAGAAGGCAGTAGGAAAAAGTCTTTTAATTAAAACGGAGCCAAACTAACAAATACAAACCCTGTTTAGACAAAAGAGGAAATCATGCGTTTCATATCAACTATTTGTTTCAAAAACCGGTTGGAAAACACTTTGTTTTTCCAAGGGCTTTTTTTTTTCAGCCTCTTTTTTTTCTATTCGGCCAATTTAGCCGGAAGTGAAGCAGCCTATATTTGCAAAGAAGATGACGACTCTGATTACTGTACCCGGGCACGGGAACAACATGAGTGGGCAAGGGAAGATCGTGATCGCAAAGCCAGGAAGGCAGAGGAAGACCGTACGCACAGAGCCAGGAAGGCAGAGGAAGACCGTGCGCGCAGAGCCAGGGATCAGGAGAGAGAACAGGCTCGAACTGCAAACCAGAAGGAGAGGCAAAGACAGGAAAGATGCGACAAAGTAGCCAGAGAAGCTAAAACCGCGCTACAAAAACAAAAAGATGAAACCCAAAAATGGGAGGAGAAATTTTTCGATATGGAGGAAAAAATAACAGATCTGGAGAAAAAACATTCAGAAAATAAAATGACCTTAAATGAAAAACTGGAGGAACTGAAAACAAACTCCAACAAAACTGTGCAAGATCTTAAGACTGAAATGGGTGACGAATTAAAGGAACTGGAAGAGCAGATAGGCGAGGTGGAGGAAAGTATCGCGCAGTTGTTTGAAGCGTTGGAAACAGTGGAGGAGGGGCGGCTGGACACTCATTTCGCCCGACGGAAACAACAAAATGAATTTTACAGTAGATGCTTCGGACAGGCTCTGGAACAGACGGAAAAAGAAAGGACTCTTTACTATCAAAGAAAAACCGCCGGTAGCTTGAGAAAAAAAAGTCTGGGGCAGTTGATTTCAGGAGGAAAAGGACAGGTCAAAAGCCAGTTCTCTGAACGATTTAATAGTTTTTTAAATTTGTGCTTAAACAATCAGGCGGCTTTGCTGGAAAAGAAAAACCAAAGAGATGAATATAAATTAATGTTGGAAAAACTAAACAAGAAGGAAGAAAGAGCCAAGGCACAAATAGCCGGATCAAAGTCCAAAATCACAAACTTAAAAACAAAGAGCAAAATGGAAGTAATGAACAAATTCAAGGAAAAAATGACCGCTGAGCTAAACTCCTTCAGTCAGTCTTACGACTCCCTGACAAAGAATTTTCAAGAAAGTTCAAAACAAACCATAGCCGAGATCGAAAAGATCAAGAAACGACAAGCCTATATTCTTATGAACCGCTCCCAAGCCACTTCTCAGGACACACGAAGTCTTTTGCTTAACGGCAATTGTCAAGAAGGACTGGATGCTTTCAATCTGTTTCCCAGGAGCTGGAAAATAAATCCACTGAGTCCTCCTGCTCTCACGGGCGGCATCAAATAAAGAGCTTATAAACTTTGTAAAAAAGGTTCCTTTTGTTTTTCTGCGTCAAGCTTCTCACAAGCAACATCCAATAAAGAACTTGCGGGAGGGGGGGATTAGGTTCCGATTTCCTTAAAAATGAAAAAAGAGGAAGAAAGTGGATAATTAGGACTGAATCCGTTTTTATTCAGGTGGATGACTACGGTAAGGACTTTAGGCTTCCTGAAAATTTCAGGCCTGCTCACCATCCCCAGAGGCAGTCTCCTTTCTATTTATTGTAGGATTCACCTTTTGACACTCCCCCCCTCTTTCTTTAGAGAGAATAACATAAAATGGAAAGTCTTGCATTGACTTTAATAAGAATATGCTCGTAATTTTTCAATATGAAACAGGCTTTTTTTTCTCAAACTGAAATATCGAATAACCAGCGCTGTTATTCCGTATCAGAAGTTACTAAAATGATTCAAGATTGCCTGGAATCTTCTTTTCCTCCCCTTCAGATTAAGGGCGAAATTTCCAATTTTGTGGCTCATGCGTCAGGCCATTGGTACTTTACCCTGAAGGATTCGGAATGCCAGATTCGGGCGGTGATGTTCCGTTCTACAAACCAAACACTGGGCTGGAAACCGGAAAGAGGGGACAGTCTGGAAGTCAAAATTCAGGGCCGGCTCAGTGTCTATAAAACCCGTGGGGAGTACCAGATTATTTGTCAAAGCATGGAAAAGTGTGGAAAGGGAGCTGAGGAATTTGAAAAACTCAAAGAAAAACTTAAAAAAGAAGGGCTTTTCGAAAGAAAAAAAGCTTTGCCTTTTTTACCACGACATATTGCGATTATCAGTTCCCCCACTGGCGCCGCCATCCGGGATATTTTGAATATACTGAAAAGAAGATATAAAGGGGTAAAAGTCACTTTGGTGCCGGCTTTGGTGCAGGGAAAGGAAGCACCGGAAAGTTTAAGGGAGGCTTTAAAAAAAGCAAAACAGTTAAAAGCCGTGGATGTATTGATTATCACCCGGGGTGGAGGCAGTCTGGAGGATCTTTGGGCTTTCAATGATGAAGCTTTGGCAAGGGATATATTTCAATTTCCTTTGCCGGTGATCTCCGCCGTGGGACATGAAATTGATTTCACCATAAGTGACTTCATAGCTGATTTAAGAGCGCCCACTCCTTCCGCCGCCGCGGAGCTGGTGGTGCAAAATGTGTCCGACTTAAGTGAACAAATTCGAAAAGCCATCTTACATCTTTGTCAAATCATTCAATGGAAAATACAAACTCTAAAGGAAAAACTCAACCTCTTCAACCAAGGTCTCATTAACCCTCAAAAAAAAATACAAGACTTTCAGCAGAATTTGGATGATTTAAACATCAGTTTAAACCGCGGGTTTTTTCAGCAAAGCCGGCTTAAAAAAGAGCAGTTAAGAGGTCTTGTCTCTGTATTGGAAAGTTTAAGCCCTTTAAAGGTTTTAAGCCGAGGGTACTGTTTTGTAAACCAAGGGGAAAAACTAATTAAAGAAGCATCCGAAATTAAAAAAAAGGATAAAGTGTATATACGATTTCACCAAAGCTTTGCTTTAGCTCATATTATCAAAACCGGTGTTTTGCCGGAGCCGGGCAAAGAACAAAAAGGAGGTTTATAAAACATGGAATTTGAAAAAAAAATAAAGGAGTTGGAAAATATAGTTGAGCAATTGAGTGGAGGGGAATTGTCTTTGGAAGAGTCCCTGAAATTTTTTGAAAAAGGTATTCAATTATCCCAGGAATGCTCGAAGCAATTAAACAAAACAGAGGAAAAAGTTCAGCAGTTGATTAATATAAGCCCGGAGGGAAAAGTTTTAACAAAAGATTTTGAAGAAGATTAAAAAAATAATGTGTGCATGACTTAACTCGTGTATACTTACACGAAAAAGCAAATAATTTTATAAGCATCTGCAACTATATATAATAACCACTAAAAAGATAAGGGTGATTTTTTTAATGATTTTAAATATTTATTTAAAGTCAAGACACTATTAACTTATACCCTGTGAACCAAATATTAATTTATACGGTTTAGGAGCCAATGCAACTAAAAAATCATGGTAACATATTATTTACTAAAGACGGCAAATCAACAAAAGAAAACAATATGAGTGTTGACATTTTCAAAGAGTCGGCAAGTCAAAAATTTCTTATTCAATTTGAATCTTTTTTAACAAAGCACTTAAAAAGTTTCCAAGCGCTTCCGTTTAAAGGGCATAAACAATTAAAGTCCGCTATTGAGTACAGTTTGTTTTCCGGAGGCAAAAGGTTTCGTCCTTTATTAATTTTTGCTACGGCTCAATTATTAAAAATCAATAGTAATATTACTATCCCCTGGGCGGCGGTTATTGAAATGATCCACACCGCCTCCCTGATTCACGATGACCTTCCCTGTATGGACAACAGTCCTCAGAGGCGAAACAAAGCCTCCTGCCACCGGCGGTTTGGGGAAGACATGGCTTTGCTGGCCGGGGACTGTCTTTGGATTGAAGCTTTCCGATTGATTCAGCTTTCCGGCCGGACGAACAAAACCAAAGCTCACTGGTCTGGCCTTCTTTGCGAGGCCGCCGGCCTTAAGGGTTTAATGGGAGGGCAGGCATTGGATTTGAAAGCACCGGCCAAACCAAATAAAAGCTATTACAACAAAATGCACTTTATGAAAACAGGCGCTTTGATTGCGGCCGGTATGGAAGGCGTATTACTGTTGAAAGGCAAAGCAACGGAAAAAATACAAAGAATCAAAAAAGCCGGACTGCTTATAGGGAGAGCCTTTCAGCTCTCTGATGATTTACAGGATTCAACGGAAAAAAACGCTTCCAATTTTTCCCATATTCTGGGCAGAAAAGAAGCGCAAAAGCAACTGAATAAATTAAGCGCCCAAGCCACGCAATTAATTGATTTTAACGACTCCTCCTCTTGCTTCCTGAAAAGACTGATTGCTTTTAATCAAAATCGAGCTTTCAACTGAAACCGAACGGGTAAAATTAACACCCCTGCGATTCGGAACAAAAAACTTTGGCGCAGAGGAAACCAAAGACAAGGAATACAAAAAAGATGAATTACATTAATAAACAGGGTTTCTTCCAAAGCGGTTATTTAAAATTGAGCTATCTTGTCATACAAATATTTTTTCTTTTTTGTTTGAGTGCCTGTCAGTTTTTTTCCGCCCAGCGAGAGCAGGTTAAAGAACCCTCGAACAAAGAGGACAAAGAGGACAAAGCTTATATGGAAAAAAAAGTCCGGATCGGACTTTTTATTTCCGGAGCGGGAGCCAATACTTTTTCCGCTGTTTCCCTTTTAGAGCTTTTTCATCAGGAAAAGATCCGATTCGACTTTATTTCCGGCACGGGATGGGGAGCCTGGCTGGCCGCTCTTTACGGAAAACATCAAAGCGTGGATGAGCTTAAATGGAATTTATTTAAACTCAAAGAGCAAAAAGTGTTTGAAACAAAATGGTTCAACAATCAAAGAAAACAAGCAAAACTGTTAAGAACTCTCACGACGGAGGCTCTATCCGGGGGCCTGCAAAACCCCTTTGTGTGCCCAGCTTTAAACAAAAAAGGGCAAATGATATGGTTGACGGAAAACCGGCCGGTTTCAGCGGCGCTGGGATGCCTGAACAAACTCCCCCCTTTGTTTCTTTCATTCAACAAAATATCCGAGCAGGGCAGTTTGTTTTCTGCCGATATCAGCTTGGAATATATGCACAATCGGGGAATGGATATTTTAATATGGATTAAGCCCGCCTTTTTCCCCAAAGCCCGAACGGAAGGGAAAACTGTTTCTTTTTACTGGAAGGAGCTTTACTCTTATTTGAATCATATCCAAAAACAATCCCCTCGGAAGTATCCCAAACTGATAATTTTGGAAACCCCTTTTTCCTCTTTTGATCTGGATGACTTCTCCCGTTTAAATGTTATAATGAAAAGCCCTCCCTCTTTATCCGCCCGGGAAAAAATTTACAGATTAAACCGGCAAAAAGGGGGTATTTCGGCACCGGCTTTAAAGAAATAGATTAGATGGTTTTTGAAAATTCCGGTTTCCAAAGATTTTTTTACAGAAAAAAAGAGCAAAAGGAATCAAAAAAATGAATAGCAATTCCATTTACAAGAAAAGAAGAACCCGGTTGATTAAAGCCCTGCCGGAGGGTTCCGCCCTGATCGTTCCCTCCGAGCAGATTTCTATCCGTTCCGGGGATGTGGAGTGGCCTTACCGCCCCTCTTCCAATTTGATTTACTTAAGTGGGTTTAAAGAAGCTCAGTCCTGCTTGATTATTTTATCCAAGCCCAAGGCAAAACATTTCTTATTCGTGCAAAAAAAAGACCTGAAAAAAGAACTTTGGACCGGTCCTATCTACGGTCCAAAACAAGCGCAAAAAATTTTTCAAATGGACGTCTGTTATCCATCCTGCGAATTTTTCAAAATAGCTCCAACTATTTTAAAGAACATTTATTCTCTATATTACCATTTCGGAATTAATCCCCATTGGGACATTCAAGTGAAAAAACTGATACAAACGCTCAAAAGAAAAAGAAAGTCTGCCGTTTCCCTACAGGACCCTGTACGCCTGATAGCCCCTTTCAGAATGACAAAAAGCCGGGAAGAGATACAAATGATAACCAAAGCCGTGGAGATAAGTTCTGAAGCTCATATTGAAGTGATGAAACACACACGGGCCGGCATGAATGAAAGAGAACTCCATGGGATTTTTCTATCTGAAATTATGAAAAAAGGAGCGGACGGGGAAGCCTACACCGGCATTTTCGCCTCTGGCCCCAAAGCCTGCACCTTACATTATACCAACAACAACAGGGTAATGAAAAAAGGGGAGTTGCTGTTGGTGGACGCGGGCGCGGAATACCATTACTACGCCTCCGATATAACCAGAACTTTTCCTGTGAGCGGAAAATTTTCCAAAATCCAAAAACAAATTTACACAAAACTCTTAAAAGCACAAAAAACTATTATACAGATCCTGAAGCCCGGGCTGTTCTTCAACGATATTCAAAATAAACTTATTGAGCTTTTATCCGTTTTAATGAAAGAGGAAAAACTATTGTCCGGATCCGTAAAGGAAATCATCAAAAAAAAACAGTATAGAAAATATTTTCCTCATTCTTTCGGTCATCTATTGGGTTTGGATGTGCATGATTTAGCTTTTTCCGAAACAAAAAGTATTCGGATTAAGGAGGGTTTTGTGTTGACAATAGAGCCTGGGATTTACCTGCCAAAAGAAAATACCTCCTTAAAGCCGGAATTAAGGGGCTTGGGTTTTCGTATTGAAGACGACATTTTAATTACCAAAACCGGAGCCAAAGTGCTCAGCCAGGGGGTTCCCAAGGAAGTGGAGGAACTGGAAGAGTTGATCTCAAAAGGAAAATAAATATATAAAATATCCCCCTCCTTTTTTTTATATTGTTTTTTACGATGTTTTGATAAATTGATTTCAAAAGGAAAATAAATATATAAAATATCTTCCCGTTTGAAAACACCAGAATTTTTCACGAATAACACCGAATGGGTTTATACCAACAAAACCGAACCATTTTAAGCCAGTTCAGGCAGACCCTGCTGATAAAACCAGTTTCTTTCCCGGGCCAGACTCAACAATTTTTTTTCCGACTCATAGTTTCTATCTCCCGGGCGGGCGGTGGCCAAAACCAGCCGAGCATGAGTAGAAAGCTCTAAAAGAGCCTGATCGGACAAAGTATTCCCTGCCACAAAAAGTGGAGCCGCTCCACCGGTTTTCCTCTGAAAAGCCGGTACTTTGTCTTCATGAATGGGCGCCGGCAAAATCAGCTGATCCGTAATGATTCCCTTTTCCACTAAAGTTTGCACGCCGATAATATTTCCTTTTGAAATGCCATACTCCTTCAAAGCCTGATCCAGCACCCATTTCAAGGAGGAGCTAACGATAACCACCTGCACATTCCGGTCCATCAGCCATTTAATTAAATGTTTCTGAAACAAAAAAATTTTAACCGGCCGGGCTTGTAAAAAATCCCCGACCCATTGATTAAGTTGCTCAAGAGAAAATCCAGATTGCATTTGAGCCAGCCAAAGCAAAGCCTGTTTTTTTCCTTTTTCCGCTTGTATGCGGTTGAACTCGGAATAAGGTTGAAAGCCTCTTCCTTTAAACAAATCTTTTTCCACCTGATACTGAAAAAAATTTTTTCCCACATCCGAAGGCCACAGAGTGCCATCTGCATCGAAAGCAGCCCATGCCGGTTTTTCTTTTTCAATTATTTTATCTAACTGATACTGAATGTTTTTTAATATTTCTTTTTCCACTTAAATCACCTTTTAAACAATAAAAAAAGGATGAGTACAAAATAACCCTACCGGGGGAAGATAAAATAAAAGACAGCACATAGACAACAAAAATAAACAACAACAAACAAAGAAAACTCCATAACATATATTTGACTTTTTTATTTTTCTTTTCCGGACGGACCCGCTCCAATGCCTCCGGCAAAGCCTGCTCCGCCAGCCGCTGGCAGTACATCCAAACCTCCTCTCCGTGTACCGGCGGAGGGGTTGTTGTTTTAAGTTTTCCAATCCACTCCTTTTGTATACTTTTTCGGTCTGACCGATCCAATTCCTCCTTCAATATTGAAAAACCCCGATCTAAACGATAAGAAAGGGTTTCCGGGGAAACTTTCAATAGCCAGTATATTTTTTCCTTTGGGTATTTCAAAATCCCATACAACACCACAGGCAGTACTTCTTCGTAAGAGCTGTTTTTACAAAAATTTTTCCAAAATAAACATAAATCCGTTGGAGATAAAGGGGAAATATTCCGGCGTTTTTCAAAAATATTCCGGCTTTTCCTTATAAACCCTATCGGAAAACTTTTGTTTTCCTCAAATGAACCTCCTTGTTTTCGAAGGAAACGAACTGTGGTCTGCACATCACAGGCAAACAGAAAATAAAGAATTTTTTTCATCATATTCAGTATTTTTCCTGTTTGAATATTGTATCTCCAAGGAAAAACCAAAAGCAATCTGTTCGTGTCCGTTATCTCCCATTTCGCCTACACATCTTTAAATCGTGAAAAGAAGTGATCTCAGGGAGAAAGAGGCACTTAAAGAATCGGCGTTTTTCAAAAATTCAATCAAAGATAACGTGACAATAAAGGAAAAACAAACTTCTAAAGTCAGCAAAACACTTTACCGGCAGTCTGGCCCAATGAAGAGCAACCCTCCCTTATAAAAAAACCGCTTAAGTGATAGTTAATTCTTTGAGAAGAGACAGCTGATCCAGCACCTGTCCGGAACCAAGCACCACGCAGGATAGTGGATTTTTCGCCACAGAAACCGGAAGACCGGTTTTTTCTCTTAACAAAACATCCAGATTATTTAACAAAGCCCCCCCCCCGGTCAGGATGACTCCATTATCTACAATATCCGCCGCCAACTCCGGCGGGGTTTTTTCCAAAGCTGTTTTAACCGCATCCACCACCTTGTTTAAACTGTCCTTTAGGGCCTCATTAATTTGAATATTGTTGATTTTTATTATTCTAGGCGCCCCCACCACCATATCCCGGCCTTTGATTTCCATTGTTTTCTCTTTGGAACCGGAGTCTGCCGTCCCGATATTTATTTTTATATTTTCCGCTGTTCTTTCTCCTATTAACAATTTTTTCTTCCGGCGGACAAAATTAATAATGTCTTCATCAAAACGATCCCCAGCCACTTTAATGGATTCACAATGCACAATCCCGTTAAGGGAGATAACGGCAATGCCCGTTGTCCCGCCGCCAATGTCCACGATCATGCTTCCTTTGGCTTCTGTAATGGGAAGCCCTGCCCCGATCGCCGCCGCCATAGGCTCTTCGATAAGGTATACCTCCCGCGCGCCGGCGGAATAAGCTGATTCCTTCACCGCTTTTTTCTCCACCTGTGTAATCCCAAAAGGCACACAGATAACAATACGAGGGCGAATCAAGCGACGGGAAGGGGTGGAGGAGCAGATGATAAAATATTTAAGCATTTTTTGAGTGATTTCAAAGTTGGCTATCACCCCGTCTTTAATGGGACGAATGGCTTTAATGCTACCGGGGGTCCTGCCCAACATAAATTTAGCTTGCCGGCCTACAGCCAAAACCTCATCCTCTCCACTGACTGTTTTTTTTACCGCCACCACAGAAGGCTCATTTAAAATAACACCCTGCCCACGGGCGTAAACCAAAGTGTTCGCTGTACCTAAGTCAATAGCCAAATCCTGTGAGAAATATTCATACAGCTTGTTAAACAAGTTCATCCTTTGCTCTTTTTTCCGGTTACCGGCTTTTGTTATTTCACGCCTTTTTCATAAACAGCAAAACAAAGCAAGAAAATCTTAAATCCAAAAAAAGCAACACTCTCCACCTGTTTTACCTGTCGCTTATTTAACCAAGACTCTCCCTATATCCACGCAATTACTTTTTACCTGTTTTATAATAAAAAGTCTAATTTTATTAACACTCGTTTTTTCCGTATTGAGCTTTTGCCTTCGGCTGTCTGCCTACCCAAAATCCCTCTGGTTTCCCTCTATAGACAACAGCGTAAAATCGGACAACATTGTATTTTATTTTATCTTATGCAATGCATCTTTCGTTTAAAGACACCACCGCTTTACTTCCCTTTCACTTGAAAATACCGGGCGGGAATATTTTGATTGAACCGAATATCGGAAAAAGTATACTCCTCTTCATTTCCCAGACTATCCCATTTAATCCCAATTTTTAAAATCAGTTTTCCATCCACTTTTACGGAAAAGGATTTTATTTCAGAACCTTTCCTGACAGGCTCAAAATCCAAAATCCATGTTCTGCCCTTGGAGCGAGCAGAAACAAACCGAAATTCCTGAAATAAAAAATCAGGACGAAACAGAAAAGAAAGAAGAAGTTTATTCTGATCGGAGTTTTTTATATCCCTCCGCACAATCTGCTCTTTTTCCTTTGGCGGGGAAGTAATATACCACAGCTGATTTTTATCAAAGAGAATACGGGTGTTTAAAGCATCCTTTACTTTTAAAACAATCCGGCCTTTTGACAAAAAAAACTCTCCGCTTGAGAACTTTGTTTTTTTAAGGAGCTTTAAATAAACTTTCTTCTCAAAGTTCATTCTCACGCCTTTATTTTGAGTATACCCATTAAGAACCGTTTTAAAATCAACAAAAGAAAACCCGGCAGATCTAACCGAAAAACAACTAAAAACATAAAATACGCAAAGAAAACCAATCCGCTTCATTTTTGCTTTATAGCAGGAAACAAAACAAATTCAAAATTTTGCGCCCACATTTTTTACTTTTTATCTTTCCAAAGTTTTTAAAGCCTGTTTTTCCGCCGATTTGAATCCCGGCAGGAGGAAGAAAAATCCGTGCGCCAGACCAATGTAAAGATCGCAAATTTTTTTGGTTTCTCCAAAGCCCTGTAAGCGGCCTTAGCAGTGGCACCCGTGGTCAACACATCATCCACGAAAATGATTTTTTTATCTTTTAGTGTATTCTCTTTCACATAAAACAGCAGTTTTTTTCTCTCTGTTTTATCTTTTTGTTTTTGAATCTCATCTATCCCATCATATTGAGTGCTCTTCAGAAGGGGATTACACAAGGGCAGACCTGTTTGGCGGGAAAAGGAAAAAGCCAGGCGAAAAGCATGATCTTTAAAAAACCGGCGGGAGCGGGCGGGAGCCGGCACCAGCGTCGCCGTGATCGGAAGAGGGTATCTTTGAACAACACGATGTAAAAATTCCAAAATCACTTCATTAAAAATAAAAGAAGGGCCACCTCTTTTTAAACTATTAAGAAACAAACGAATAAAAAGATCATTCTCCGTATCCCAGTCAAAAAGCCGGATATGAGTCTGTCCTTCCTGCTCCCGAATCATCTCTGACGGGGACAAATAAAAACTTTTCAGTTTTTTCCAGCAATTTGGACAAAGCCAATTCACCGGCGGAGTAGACAGGTGACATATACAGCAGTTCCTAAACCAGGAAGACAATATTTGTTTGCTTTGCCACAGATTTTTCATTCCTATCGAAAATCCATGCAAAAATCATGCCATTTCACAATTAAGATATGGACATCAGCTTTTCAAAAACAAGGGCTTCATCAAGGATCTCCCCACGAAAACTCACCGTGGTAAAATATCAGTTTGACACAAAATTTTGAACCGGAGCCTTTTCCCATAAATCTTCAAGGCGGTAATGCTCCCGGGTGTAATCATAAAAAATATGAACCGCCAGCCACCCATAATCCAAAACAATCCACTCCCCTTTTTCCTGCCCCTCAACATATTGAGCAAAAAAAGAAAACTCCTTTTTCACCTGTCTGTGTAAATGACCGGCCATCATTTTTGTATGCCGCGTGTTCAAGCCGGAGGCTACCAGAGTAAAATCAAAAGGCAGAGCGGAAAACTCTCTTAAGTCAAAGCATTTTACTTTATGTGCTTTTTTACTCAGCACAACGCGGGCACAGAACTGAACTAAAGAAGAGATGCCGGAAGCTTTTTGCAAAGAAGAGTGACTTTGATAAGATTGTTGTTTTTGAATCCACTGATCCACCACTGGAGGCACCAGATGCGCAACAGAAAGCCCCTTTTTACATCGCTTTCGAATCTGAGACGAGGAAATATCCATATCATTCAAAGCGATCCAATAAATATTTTTCCCGGTTGTTAGTGGTATTTTGTTTTTTATTTTCTGAATATCTGTGTCCGCAATCAGTCCACAGTCGGTTTTGTTTTTATTGGATTGAACGGAAAAAGCGGGGATACACTGCCGCAAAGCCGGAGGGATAACTGACATACTCCATTCATATCCCTTCCTGCTACAGACAAGCAGGTGTGTCTTTTCAAGAAGATTGTTAAAATTTTTCCATCTATCAAACTGCGCCAGTTGATCTATCCCCATAATAAGAAATATGTCTTCAGAAGAGGAGCTTTCTTTTTGAATACGCTCCATTGTATCCGTCGTATAACTTATCCCCTTTCTTTTTATTTCCTGATCGTCCACTTCCACGAAGGGGTAATCTTTAAACACCTTACGAACCAGAGCCAGCCTTTTTTGCGGTAAAATCTCTCCCTGAACCGGAGGAGAAAGAGGGCTTTGCCAAGCCGGTATCACTTTTATTAAATCAAAATTAAATTTTTCCTGAACTTGAACCAGCAGATTCAAATGCCCCAGATGCAAAGGATTAAAAGAGGCTCCAAAAAGCCCCAGTTTGTATTTTTTGCCTTTTTTTGTCATGGTCTTTCATCAACCTCTGTCCGTTTCAGTATGAAACTGAAAAATTTTATATAACCTGCCTATATATTCATTTCCTTAATCACGCCTCCGACATAGGATCTTTTCTTTTTTGAATCATTTTAAAAATTTTATCCATAAGCTTCTTAAGATTTTCCGAATCATTTACAGAAAAAAAAGCAAAAACATTTTCCGGTTCTTTATGAAAAGATTTTACCTTTGCAAGCGAGGCAGCATTTTTTTCTCCCATTAAAAGCAACAAAGAAGGTTTGTTAATTAAATTACTTTTATATTTTTGATCGTAAGACAAAAGCTCTTTTTCCAAAATCCTAAAAGAGGCCGGGGGATTGTCATCTGTTAGAGCCACAACGAATAAAATGACTCGGGTTTTTTCCGCCTGTTTTAAAAATTTCCGGGTAGAAGCGCTCAGGCCCGGCAGATCCACAAACCGGACGACGGAAAAAAACTCTGATTTTTCAACGGAAAAAAGACGAGGAATAGAGGAAGGGCGAATTTTTTCCTCTCGTTCTGCCAGTTTCAACAATAAAGAGGTTTTTCCACTACCTCTTAAACCAATCAAACAAACATCACTTGTCCACTTTAACTCCAAAGCCACCTTTTTTCGCAAGGAAGACTCCCCCTTTTGAGCAGTCTGAGGGGCCTGGAGTCTGGCGCTTTTAAAAAAATGGTTGCCTCTACCCCCTTTGCCTCCTTTTAAAAAACACCAGCTTTTTTTCCCTATATCTTTTAAGAACCGGCCAGTGGAATCATAACATAGAGTCCCTTCCGGAATATAAAGAGTCAGATCTTTGCCCTTAGCTCCTTTTTTTTTTCCTTTTTTCCCGGGTTTACCATCCTCAGCTTTATAAAACAAACTCCCGGCCAAATGAGAAAAATCCTTCAATGAAGCCTTAGGGGATAAAATCAAATCCCCCCCTCTTCCTCCGTCCCCTCCATCCGGGCCGGCTCTAGGGGAATATCTGGTTCTTTGAAAATGAACAAGCCCTCTCCCTCCATCCCCCCCCGCCAGGGTAATCTGAATACGATCTATAAAAGCCATATTTTATACTGTTTACAGGTTTTTCTGACTTGTTCCTTCAATTTGAACCGCCTTCTGCCTGTCCTTTTCTTAAACAAAACTTAATTGGAAGAGGAATTAATCGGATAAACACTGACTTTTTGTCTTTTCTTTCCGAGGTGTTCGAATTGAATCTGTCCTCTGACACGAGCGTAAATGGTAAAGTCCCGCCCCATACCCACTCCGGTGCCGGGATAAAAACAAGTGCCTCTTTGCCGAACCACAATAGTGCCGGGTGAGACCACCTGCCCGGAAAAACGTTTTACTCCCAGTCTTTTACTTTGGGAATCCCGTCCATTTCTGGTGCTGCCTGAAGCTTTCTTGGAAGCCATTACACTATTTCCTTTTTCTTCGCCGCGGTTTTGTTTTCCGATTCTTGATCTTTGCCTGCCCCGCCGATTTGTTTATCATCTTTTGTTTTTCGAGGCCATTTTTTTTCCACTTTTTCCCCGGAAGGCGCGCCGAAGACTTCAATATATATCTCTGTAAACTCCTGCCGGTGCCCCTGAGTGCGACGGTAGCCTTTTCTTCTTTTTTTCTTAAACACCAGAGATTTTTTCCCTTTCCCGTGCCGCACCACCCGGCCGCTCACTTCCGCCTTCTCAACATAAGGAGTGCCTGCCGTAAAATGCCCTTCCTTACTTAAGAAAGCCAACACTTCCCGACATTTCCACACGGCCCCCACATCCAGTTCCATCTTCTCCATTTTAATAAACTGGCCGGGTTCAACCCGGTACTGATGCGCCCCTTTTTGTATTATCGCGTACATAAATGACACCTGTACCTTTTATCTTTACCATGAAAAGATTTTTAAATAAACTGAGCACCTATTTTGAGGCTCTTCATACACTCAACCGGAAATTTTACAGCCGAGTGAATTAACCGAAGGTTTCTTCCTGATTATTTTTCAATTCCTTTGGAAATACCTTTCCACGATCAAATTGTCAATAAGGAGCTTCTAAAAAATCACCTTTTCCGCCACCCCAGTCCATCACAATAAGAACAGGGCTTGCATAAGGTCTCCAACAAAGAGGTGCGAGTTCTTTTGCGAGTGAGCTGAACCACTCCCAACTCAGACATGGGAAAAAGCCGAGTGGGCACTTTGTCCTCTTCCAACTCCTGAGACAATAACTCCATAACCTGTTGTCGGGATTTTTCCTCTTCCATATCAATAAAATCAATCAAAATAATTCCTCCGCTATTTCTAAGGCGAATTTGCGCCGTGATCTCCTTTACCGCCTCCAGATTAAGCTGTAAAATATTTTCCTCCGGAGAGTTCCCCCCCATAAAGCTTCCCGTGTTCACATCCACCACTACGGCCGCCTCTGTCTCCTCGATGACAATAAACCCGCCCGATTTCAACCTAATTCTTTTATTCAGCAGTTGTTCCAGGGCCGGGGTGAGATTGTATTTATCAAAGAGGGGAATTTTACAGGAACTGTAAAATGAAATTTTATGCTTTTCCCGCGGCATTTCTTTTTCCATAAACCCACATAGATCGGAAAACATTTTTTCGTCATCCACTAAAACCTGCTCCACTTCCTCTGTTAAAAAATCCCTTAATATCTGAAAAGAAAAAGGAACATCGGACCATATAAGCCCTGGTGGTTTTTTTACTTGATATTTTTTTTTAATCCCATCCCAGACATTTTTTAAACTGTCCCATTCTTTTTTCAAATCCTCCTCCCTGGCCAGCTCCGCCCGGGTTCTGATAATAAGAGCGCAATCCCCGTTCCATTTTTGAACATAGCTTACAAGTTTTTCTCTTACCTCTTCGTTTTTGATTTGCCGGGAGACTCCTATATGAAAAGGGGAGTTGGGCAAGTACACCAGATACAGACCCGGTAAACTGATTTTGTCACTCACCCGAAAGTTTTTTCCTTTTAAAGGGTCTTTTACCACTTGAACCATCAGGGACTGTCCTTTTCTTAATTGTTTCAAGGAGGGATTGTTTTGTTCATGGGAAGAGTTTTCAGCCTGTCGGCCGGTTTTATCCCTGTCTGAAGTTTCCTGATCCGATCTATCATAAGTCCTTTTTCCGCCCGTATACAAAAAGCCTGAGTTTTTTCCCAAACCCAGATCCACAAAACAAGCATCCAGGCCGGCCTGTCTTTTTATTACCCGAGCCTTATATATAGCTCCGGCCTGAGAGGGGGCGGAGTTTCTATCCAGATGAAACTGGTGCATCCGCCCTTTTTTTAAATGCACCAAGCGAACATAAGAAGCATGGACATTTATTAAAATCAAATTTCCTTTTTTCAATTTTTATCCCTGGACGGCATTTTAATGCGCTTTTTTCTGTCGTTTTATTCTGACAACCCTTCACAAATAATCAGGAGAACAGGTCCTGCGGCTTTATTGTTTCAGATCTTTTGATCACTTTCTTCCTGCATTATCAGTGCAGTAAAAACACAAATTTCAAACCGGATCAATATAATCAATAAAACCAGCCATTTCATTTAAAAAATACATAAAAATACCAAATTGTCCATAGCTCCCGCCAGGCTTGATCGAAAGAAGATCCCTTAAAACAGACAAGTATGTATAATGAATCCCTCTTTACATAAAGAGCCTTTTAAAACAAGTGAGAATTTACTTCTTATTAAAAAAATCAATAAAAAACCGGCGGTTAAAGTGTCATAATCCTTGTGTATTTTATTCACTTACGGGTATGATGATTCCACGCTCATAAATATAAAAACACTAAAAATCCCCGGGAGATCACTTTGCCTGCGACAGAAATAAAAAAGCTTGATTACATTGCTGACTTAAACAATAAAACAAACCAGCCGGTTTTACTAAAAGGTTGGGTGTATGGCTTGCGGTCCTCCGGCCAAATCCGATTCCTTCTTTTAAGGGACGGAAGCGGTCTTTGCCAGTGTATTTTAACCTCCTCTGTCAGCTCTCCGGAAAGCATGGAGGCATTTAAAAATCTCAGACAGGAAAGCGTCGTGGAAGTGCAGGGGCGAGTGAAAAAACGGAAGAAGGACTTTGAAGTTCATGTGGAAACATTAAGTCAGATAAGCCCATCCGAAGCTTATCCTTTGAGCAAAAAGGAGCATGGTATTGATTTTTTACTTCAACACCGGCATTTGTGGCTCAGATCCAAAAAAACCTGGGCCATTTTAAAAATTCGTCATGAAATCACAAGGGCTATTCACGCTTTTTTCAATCAAAATAATTTTTTACAGGTATCCGCTCCCATATTAACCCCCAATGCTTGTGAAGAAAGCTCCACTTTGTTTTCCGTGCCTTTTTTTAACGAAAGTGAAGTTTATCTGTCTCAAAGCGGACAATTTTACATGGAGTCCGCGGCAGCGGCCTTTGGAAAAGTGTACTGTTTCAACCCGGTTTTTCGGGCGGAAAAATCCAGCACCCGCCGGCACCTGTTGGAGTTCTGGATGGTGGAGCCGGAAATGGCTTTTTACAACCTGGAACAGTCTATGCTATTAGCAGAGGATTTGATTGTTTTCCTTGTTTCTGAAGTGCTGAAAAACAATTTAAAGGAGTTGAAAACTCTCCAGCGCGATACTCAAGCTTTGGAAAAAATTCGCGCGCCTTTTCCCCGACTCCACTATAAAGAGGCGGCTCAAATCCTTATTGAAAAAAAAAGCGCCCGCTTCAAGATGGGTCAGGATTTGGGAGGGGAAGATGAAACCCTCCTTAGTTCTCGATTTGAAAAGCCGGTTTTTGTGCATCACTATCCTTCAGAAACAAAAGCCTTTTACATGAAAACAGACCGAAAAAGCCCTGAATTTTCCTTGAGTTTTGACCTTTTAGGCACGGAAGGGTATGGAGAACTCATAGGAGGCTCCGAAAGAGAAGAGGATCTAACAATACTGGAAAATAAAATAAAACAACAGGAGGTGGAAAAAGAAAACCTTAAATGGTATTTAGATCTGAGAAGATACGGCAGTTTTCCTCATTCCGGTTTTGGTTTGGGCTTGGAAAGAACTATCAGCTGGATTTGCGGTTTAAATCATGTTCGGGAAGCAATTGCTTTTCCCAGACTATATGGAAGGAGTTTTTTTGAAAAACAAAAAAAATAAATCCCTTTCTACCTCCACTGTTTCAAAGGATTCTTCCGAATCTCTGACGGAAAACCCTCTTTTACGCACTCAACAAAAACTCATGAAGTTAAGGGAAAAAAATAAAATAGCCCTGGCGGGTGGAGGGAAGGAAAAAAAAGAAAAACAAAAAGCGGGAGGGCGGTTCACAGGCCGGGAGCGGCTAAATCTTTTATTGGATCCAGGAAGTTTTACGGAGTTGGACCGATTCGTCACTCATCATTGTACTTATTTTGATATGCAAAAAAATCTTATTCCCGGAGACGGAGTTATCACGGGGTACGGAAGAATCAACAATAAAACAGTTTTTGTCTATAGTCAGGATTTTACTGTTTTCGGTGGCAGTATGTCCCGCACTCAAGCAAATAAAATCTTAAAGGTAATGGACCTGGCCTTAAAAAACGGCGCACCTCTTATTGGTCTTAAGGACTCAGGAGGGGCTCGTATTCAGGAGGGGGTGTCTTCCCTGGGCGGTTATGGAGACATTATGCGTCAAAATGTAAAGCTTTCCGGGGTAGTGCCTCAGATAAGCGCTATCATGGGCCCTTGTGCTGGAGGAGCGGTTTACTCACCCGCTTTATCCGATTTTATTTTTATGGTGGAAAACTCCAGCTATATGTTTTTAACCGGCCCGGATGTAATTAAAGCGGTCACTCATGAAGAAATCAGCAAAGAGGATCTGGGAGGCTCCAAAACCCATACGGAAAAATCCGGAATAGCCCACTTTTCCTGTCAAAGCGATAAACAGTGTTTGATGATGATCCGCACTCTCTTGACTTTTTTACCTGGAAACAATTTAGACGACCCTCCTCGTAAGGATTCAAAAGACCCGATGGAAAGACGCTCGGAAATACTGAATCAGCTTATCCCCGATCAGGCCAAGAAGCCCTACAATATGAAGGACCTAATAAAGGAAGTAGTGGATGACTCCTTTTTTCTGGAGTTAAAGGAAAATTTTGCACCCAATATTATCACCGGATTTGCGCGATTAAACGGGTATAGCGTGGGCATTGTGGCCAACCAACCTTTGGCCCTGGCGGGCTGTATTAATATTTCGGCCAGTCAAAAAGCCGCCCGCTTTATTCGTTTTTGTGATTGCTTTAATATTCCTATTATCAGTTTTGTGGATGTCCCGGGATTTCTACCCGGCACAGAACAGGAACACGGAGCCGTAATCTCTCATGGAGCCAAACTCCTTTACGCCTACGCAGAAGCTCAAGTCCCCAAAATCACCCTTATCACCCGCAAAGCTTACGGCGGGGCTTACATAGTTATGGGATCCAAACACCTGGGCGGCGATATTAACTTTGCCTACCCTAGTGCAGAGATTGCCGTTATGGGGGCGGAAGGGGCGGTGAATGTTGTTTTCAAAAAACAAATAAAAGAAGCTTCAAACCCGGCCGGCGAAAGGGAAAAATTAACAAAAGAATATGAAAATATTTTCAACAACCCTTATAAAGCGGCTCAGTTAGCTTACATTGACGCAGTCATTGAGCCTTCTCACACAAGGGAGCAGATAGTGGGGGCTTTGGAGCTTTTACAAAACAAAAGGGAAAAATCCCCGGAGAAAAAACACGGAAACATCCCTCTTTAATTTTTGTATGAGCCGGCGGACGGCTTTTACAAAGAGATTCACAGCTTTACCGCAAAAGACAAAAAAAGTGAGGAATTGATAAAAATGTTTAAAAAAATAATGATTGCCAATCGGGGGGAAATTGCCATTCGAGTTATCCGCGCCTGTTCAGAACTGGGAATCAAGACTGTAGCGATATACTCGGAGGCGGACAGAAACAGTCTTCATGTTATGCTAGCCAGTGAGGCTTATTATATCGGTCCGGCGGACAGCTCCCTTTCCTATCTCAACATTGATAAAATTATTGAAACCACTTTAACAGCCAAAGCAGAAGCCCTCCATCCCGGCTACGGTTTTTTAAGTGAAAGTCCGGAATTCGCCCGAGCCTGCCGTAAAGCAGGAATCCATTTTATCGGGCCAACGCCGGAAATCATTCAAAAAATGGGAGATAAAATTAATGCCCGAAAACTCATGAAATCTTTTGGCATACCTGTCCCGCCCGGGGTGAATCACCCTTTACAAAATGAAAAACAAGCCCAAACCGCCGCGGAAAAAATCGGCTATCCGGTAATGCTCAAAGCCAGTGCCGGAGGAGGAGGCAAAGGCATTCGCATCATTTATAAGGCGGAGGAAATGGCTGTGGCTTTTAAATCCTGTCAATTGGAGGCGAAAAACTTTTTTAAATCGGAGAATATTTTTATTGAAAAACTCATACAAAACCCCAAGCACATAGAAGTGCAGGTGCTGGCCGACACACACGGGAATGCCCTGCACCTTTTCGAGAGAGAATGCTCTGTGCAAAGACGCCACCAAAAACTAATTGAGGAATCCCCAAGCCCCAGTCTGCCGCAGAAAATAAGAGAGGAAATTTGCGCCCTGTCGGTAACCGCCACAAAAAAAATAGGTTACACCAATGCCGGCACTTTTGAATTTATCTACGACAATAAAGAACAAAAATTTTATTTTCTGGAGATGAACACCCGGCTTCAGGTGGAGCATCCTGTAACAGAACTAATCACCGGAGTGGACATAGTCAAAGAACAAATTTTCATCACTGCCGGCCATAAACTCAAAATCAAACAGGACGAGATTCAGCAAAAAGGCCATGCCATCGAACTGAGAATCTGTGCGGAAGACTCCAGAACTTTTCTTCCCAGCCCCGGCCGCATCCGCCGTTGCCGCATCCCTCAAGGTCCTTTCGTACGGGTGGACGGCTACTGCTACATGGGATACAAAGTCCCTATTCATTATGATCCCATGATTGCCAAACTAATCTGCTGGGGAAAGGACCGTGAGGACTGCATCAACAAGCTACAAAGGGCCTTGGGGGAATTTTCCCTTACAGGAATTAAAACCAATGTGGATTTACATAAAAATATTTTACTGCATAAACATTTTTTAAACGGCACTTACACTAATAATTTTATAGCTGAAGAGATCAGCGGAAAAAACAGAAAGGAAATTTCCAGCTCTGTAGATGAAAGAGTGTTTTTGATTGCCTCTGCCATCACGGCTTACAAACAATATAAAAAAAAACCAACCATAAACGGCCAAAGCCGGTGGAAAGATAAAGCCCGGCGGGAAAATCTGAGGTCCTGATGTTTTTTATCGCCCGATCGGACAACAAACAATATCAAATTGAAGTGCAGGAAAATGCCGGAGAATGGCAAGTCAGCCTCATGGAAGTGAAGACGAAAAAAAAGGAAGTGCACCGCCTGTCCAAAAAAAACTTTCAACAAGTAGGAGAGGTGATTAGCTTTATTTTCAATAACCGCTCTTACCTTATTGACATTGTCACTGAAAAGGATGACTACACTGTTTTTACGAAAGGCTCCCATAAAACCATCCAGCTGTTAACGGAAGAAAGAATGCTTTACAACGAGCTGGCCGGCTCCGGGGCCGGAGAACAGGAGACCTTAATCAAATCAGGGATCCCCGGAAAGGTGATGGAAGTGTACATACAAACAGGGGTTCAAGTGAAAGAAGGGGATTTGCTGTTAGTGATTGAAGCCATGAAAATGGAAAATGAAATTCGCGCAAGTCATACCGGAAAAGTCAAAAAAATTTATGTCAAAGCCAATCAAAATGTAGAAACGGGCGCCCGGCTTCTCTCTATTAAAACAAAAGCCTAAACCCGGATTGAAAACGGAAAACAAGTCAGTTTTTTTATTAACTTAACACAACATTTTATTGTAACTGCTCTCCCGCTCCAGCTTTCCCGGCTTTGTTAAAAACCTCAGCCTGCAAAGTCTTTTTTTTGAAAAAACCGGGCTAACTGAATGGAAATTTCGTAAAGAGCCATTAAGGGAATCAACAATAAAAAAAGACTCAGTACATCCGGAGGAGTGATAAAAGCGGATAAAACAGACAATAGCAGTACAGCGTGACGACGATGCTGTCTCAAAATTTCAGGAGAAAGCACACCCAACCGACACAAAAAGAGCAAAATCAAAGGCATTTCAAACACCAGGCCAAAAACAAAGGTAAAACGGGCCACAAAGGACAAATAACTTTTTATGGTAATAAAAGGTTGATCCACGCTGTTTCCCACATTCATCAGCATGGAAAACAAAAATGGGAACACTGCAAAGTACGCAAAACAAGCTCCCAAAATAAATAATACCGTCCCGGTCAACCAAAAGAAAACAAATATCTTTTTTTCTCTTTTATAAAGCCCCGGGGAAATAAATCTCCAAAGCTGTCCCAGCCAATACGGACTGCACAAAAAAATTGCGGAATAAAAAGCCACCTGAAGATGAGCTATGAGTTGGTCCATAGGAGCCGTGAAGATCAATCCTCCTTTGGTGTTTTTTAAAAAAGGTTCAAGCGGCCTGCGGAGAAAGTTCAATATAGGCTCACTGAAAAACCAACAAATGAAAAAAGCGGGCAGAAGACTAAAGACACTTTTTAAAAGCCTCAAGCGCAGTTCATTTAAGTGTTCTCCCAATGATCTACTGTATGATTTTTGAGTGCGCTTTTGCTCCACTTTATCAGCTCTCCTGGTCCTGCCGCTCCGGATTTTTTTTTCTATCCTCTTGAGTCGCGGAAAGCAAATCCCATTCTTTTTCCAATCGCCGAAAAATGTTTTTCATTTCATAAATCAACCGGGCCAACATCCGAGCCAGCTTGGGAAGTTCCCCCGGCCCGAACAAAATCAGAACCAACAAAAAAATGACACTCAACTCTATCAATCCCAATCCCGGCATATTCATCTTCACTTTATATCTGAAAGTTTTTATTATTCAATGTTTTCCATTCACTGAAACTCCATATAAAAATCCCAGCGAGGCCGCTGTCACCAAAGAGTATTATATATTCATATCAACTCTGGCAAGGAACCTGTGATTATAGATGTTTAATGAGAGTCGTTTTTCCAGCCGCTTTTAACCGGAAGATTAATTCCCTGATTGATTAAATCACGAGCTATCTGAGTGGAACCGGTCTCCATGTACTGATCCAATAGACATAAAAGGTCTTTGCACTTATTTGGAGAGTGTTCCTTTCCAATTTGAAATAACACCAAAACCAAATCAGGAAAACGAAAAGCCAGCTCCTCAAACAGCTCCTTTTTTTGAAAATCAGAAAGACTTTGATAAGCCTGCCGCCCCATGTTTATATAATAATCCACTGAAATCATTTTTTTTCTCAAAGACTCACGAAAAAAGCCACTGATATATAAACTGGTGTCTCCCATTTTTTTTAAATTAACTTTCAGCGCCCGGCTTGAACGATAACTGTTAAAATACAACTCCGCCAAAGTATTAACTTGTTTTTTTCCTGAAGAATTTATGGAAAACAGATTTTCGGAAAAAATATAAAATTGCAAAAGCTCACATAAGTAATTTTTTACAGAAAGAGAGACCTGAACCCCGGCTTTACTTAAGCCCTCTTTCACCAAAATATGAAAAAAATCCGATGAGCATTCTAAAACAGTTGACTTTGGCATATTTTAAATAATAGCAGAAAAAAACTTTTTTTTCAAAAAAGTGATATGTACCGGTAATTTTTATATTTAATGAACATTTTTTACACAACATTGATTCTTTAAAAGAATTTTTACGCCCCCGCTTCCTACTATATACATGTCGGGGAGTTTTTTTATAAAAAAAGTTTTCCCTTTTTGCCAGCTCCTCTATAAAGTGAAATTTTTTAACCTGATTACTGCGTAACTTATATTATTTGACTCTTTTACCGATTCAAATTATACTGAATATAATTAAAAATTTTCCAAAAGATAAAATAACAGAGATTTATTCGCAACCTCCTTTTTTATTCATTAATGTAAACGATGGAGTTGAAATACCGAAAAACCCACAAGCGTGTTGCTTGTTCTTATCATCCAAAGGAACCAACATGAATGTTCAGATCATAAAGGAGAGCAGAAGCAAAATCAGCTACGAAGTTCCATGAGCCTTTCCTGTTATGTACACATCCCTTATTGCATCCAAAAGTGTCTTTACTGTGATTTCACCACTTTTACCTGCGACAAACTTCCACCACCCGAAATTTATGTATCCTGGATAAGAAAGGAAATAAATCAACGTCATCAAGGAATTACAGACAGAAATTTAAGAAGCATTTACTTTGGAGGAGGCACTCCCAGTCTCATTCCCGCAAAAGAAATCATATCAATAATCAATCATTTAAAAAAATATTTTTCTTTTCATCCCAATATTGAAATCAGTTTGGAAATCAATCCCGGCACTCTCACCAGGAAATCTCTTGATATGTATTTATCAGGGGGGGTTAACCGTTTCAGTGTGGGAGTACAGACTTTCCGGGATGATCTTTTAAAACTTTTTAACCGGGAGCACAGTTCGAAGCAAACAAAAGACACTTTAAGTTTATTGATAAAAAGCCCGGCTGTGCTCTCTGCAGATTTACTGTTTGCGCTTAACCATCAAACGACAAAAGATCTTCAAAAAGATATGAATATTCTCTTATCTTATAATCTTCATCATATCAGCGCCTACTACCTCACCCTGCCGACCCGCCACCCTCTTCAAAACAACAGACCTCCTGAGCCTATCCAATTAAAAATGTTCCGGCAGATTGAACTCTTTTTTAAAAAAGCGGGATTTGATCATTATGAAATTTCCAACTTTGCCCGCAAAGGGTTTTACTGTAGACACAATCTCAGTTACTGGCTGAACAAGAACTATTGGGGATTGGGGTTGAGCTCTCATTCTTTTTTAAAAACAACCAATCAAAAAGTGCGATTTTGGAATCCCAGGAGTTTAAAACTGTACGCGGAACAAGTGGAGCAAAAAAGCGAACCTTTTCCCTTTTCCTCTCTGCCGAAACAACAAAAAGAATTTCTCACTCTCCCGGAAGCCTTAACTGATTTTTGCCATACCGCTTTAAGAACCTGTTGGGGGATCCAGGAGAAAAAATTGAAAGCCGAATTTGGGGAAGAAACATCCAAACTGGTTTTAAAAAAATTAAAAACCGTTCAGGAAAAAAAGTGGGTTGAAAAAAATGGACATCGATGGGTGCTCACCCCTTCAGCTCAGGTTATAAGCAATCAGGTTTTTAATGAAATGACCTTTTTAAAAGAAGATTATCCCTCTTGGAATTTCCCAACTCCTGCTATTTGAACTTATTTGTTTTCAACCTTTTTTCAAACAAACAAAATCAGCCAAAAGCAAAAAGATTTTAAAAAGCCTTGATTTTCTTTGATCTGCTGTTAAAAATAAAATAAGCAAACAGCTGAACGGGAGAAATAGATGAAGAAAAAAGAAATTCTAAACCGAGCTAAACTCAGAAAAGCATCTTACTCCGCCCTCCATTCCCAGACAAAAGAACAAAAGCCCCCTCAGCCTGTTCCCTCCAATACAAAAAAACCGAAGCCGGCCCCGACCGACGAAAAAGAACACTTTGCCGATTGGGAGAGTCCAGGTTGGAAAGAACAATATGAAGCTCTCAACAATAAGTATCTGTTTCTCATGGCGGAGTACGCCAACTACAAAAAAAACAGTATCAAACAAATGGAAAGCTTAAGAAAATATGAAGGTCAATATTTGATTCATAAACTGCTTACCGTGGTTATGGACGATTTCGACCGGGCAATGGAGCGGGAATTAACAGAGCAAAACATATCGGATTTTAAAAAAGGCATTTTAATGATCTACAATAATCTAAAAAACACATTACAGAAGCTGGGTGTAAAAGAAGCAGGCGATAAAGGAGAACTTTTTGATCCCAACATTCATAATGCTTTGGATGCTGTCTCCAATAAAGAAATCCCGCCGGACCATATTGTTCATATCGTCAAGAAGGCTTATTTTTTTCATGATAAATTGATTCGACCGGCTGAAGTGATTGTCTCCCGAAAAAGCACTGTCACGGAGAAAAATCAGGATGGCAACGAATAACAAAAAAAATCATTATGAAGTTTTAAAAATCTCACCTTTAGCCAGTGCTTCTGCTATAAAAAAATCCTATCAGAAGTTGGTGCGCATTCATCACCCCGACAAAAACCTCGACAACCCCTCGTCAGCGGATACATTTAAACAAATCAACGAAGCGTATCAAGTGCTCAGCGACACATTTAAAAGAAAAGAATTTGACCGGCTGATGAAAAAAGAAAAAGCAGATTGGGAGAAAAAAAACAAACCCTCTTTTTCACCCTTATACGAATCCTATCATTCCTACTCGCCTTTGACAGAACAAGCTCCTTTCCCTGCATCCTCCGCTTATCCTCAGGAGAAACCCACTCCCCCTCCCCCTCCCAACCCTTTACACAAATCACACCAAGGCCAAGAAGCCCCGGACCCTATGTCCTCGAAGAAAAAAAACTCCTTTTCAATAAAAAACCTAAAAGATTATTTTAAAAAACCATCAGAAACTCTTTCCTCGGATTCCATGTATGTACCTCTATCGGTGTCTTTAGAAGAAGCCGCCTTGGGTTGTATAAAAAATATTTCCCTGAATATCCGGAAAAAAGGAGTGCTTAAAAAGCAATCCTTTTCCGCCTCCATTCCGCCAGGAGCAAAAGAAGGACAAAAAATAAAAATCCACAATCAAGACAAAACCTCAAGTAACAACCTATATATGTCCATTGTGTATAAAACACACCCTCTTTTCAAAGTGGAAAACGAAAATATTCTGATGGATCTGCCTGTTTGCTTCACGAAAGCCATACTGGGAGGAGCTGTGGAACTCCCCACTCTTAGAGGCCGGATTTCCTTTCAACTCCCGGCCGGCACTCAAAGCGGCCATGTCATCCAACTAAAAAACCAGGGTTTGCCCTCCCTCACGAACACAAAAAAAAGAGGCAATATGCTAATCAAAGTGCTTATTGACATTCCCGCTGACTTGTCAACAGAGGATAAAAAATGGGCGCAAAGCATTCAAGACAAAAATCTTCCTTGTCCAAAAGTGGCTGAATTTAACATAAAAACAAAATTGCTTCTCAAAAGAAGAAATAAATCATAGCGACAGCCCGGCGAGTTCTACAGGAATCAGTTGCTTCCCTTTAAAAAAACTTTTATATATATTTTGCCAGTCTCATTTCAAAGCTTTATCTCTTTTTTTACAAACGGCTTTGAAGCGGATACGAAAGCAAAAAACTTTCAATAAACAAGTAAAGAGCTATGAATTTTTTTTTATATTCACTTCTGCTGATTACGATTTTGCCCTCCTGCACTTTGCTGTCTGTAAAAACAAAACCCCGTTTCAAGAAAAAAATCGAAATAGAGGCAAAGGCTTCAAAAAAAAACAACAAACTCTCTTTCGAATATCAAATTATAAATAAAGCCAAAAAAAAAGCGGCCTTCGGCACTTTGACAAAAACACAAACAAACCAATTAAAGAAAATTTTAAAAAACACCCCCTCGTTAAGGGATCAGGTCAGAATGATTTTAAGCCGGCATTTCCTTAACAAAACATCTTATAAACAGGCTCTCCACTATTATTCCCAAGTAAAGAAAAATCCCTGGAAAAAAAAAGCTGTTTTAGCTCAGGCTAAAATTTATTATCAGTTAAACAAGCCAAAAAAAACAAACCAGCTGATTGAACTACTATTGGAGGAAGAGGGCCTTTCCTCTGACTTATTGATGGAAAGCTATTTATTAAAGCTGTCCCTTCTCCTGAAGAAAAAAAAACCTGATCAAAAAAAGCTATTGGAAGTGTACTGTCATATTATCAGCTATGAAAACACAAAAAACTCTCTTTACAGAAAAAAAGCCAAGCGGCTTATCTTTAAAATGAATAAAAAAGATCTACTGGATATTAACTCCGAGGATTTTATTGAACCTGTAAAGGACTGGGTTTTTTTCCGAATCGGAAAAATTTTATTTTTCCGGGAAAAATTCCAGCGATCTCATCATTTCTTTAAAAAATTCCTGCGCGCTTCCAAAGAAAGCAGTTTAGAAAAAAAAGCCCTTAAGTACATTCAAGCTATCGAATCCAGAAAAAAAGTAAACAAAAAATATATTGGAGCTGTTTTGCCTTTAAGCGGCCCTTCCGCTTCTGTGGGAAAAAGAAGTCTTAAGGGCTTAAAAATGGGTCTGGGACTGCATACGAATGAACACAATTCCTTTCAGTTGGTGGCCTTGGACAGTCAGGGGCAACCTGACAAAGCCCGAAAGGCCGTTCAAACATTGGTGACAAAACATCATGTTATAGCCGTGGTGGGTGGGGTTTTAAGCCGCACCTCCGCCGTTTTGGCTGAAGAAAGCCAAAATTTCGGTGTACCGGCTGTGTTAATGTCACAAAAATCAAAGCTCACCCAAGCCGGACAGTATATTTTTCAAAACGGACTGACGGCCTCTTTGATTGCCGACCAGTTGACGGAATATTTAATTGATAAGTTAAAAATCAAGAATTTTGCCATTTTATATCCCAATGATCCATACGGTGTGGACTACGCCAACGCCTTCTGGTCTGCCGTGGAAAAAAAGGGCGGAAAAATCACCGGGGCGCAGTTTTACAAACCGGGAGAAACAGACTTTAACGGTCCTATAAGACGATTAACCGGCATTTATTACTTAAAAGACCGCCTGAAAGAATACAAGGAAAAATTAAAAACATGGTATGCAAGCAAATCTTATTTATCCAAAAGAAGAACCTCTCCACCGGAAAATATTCTGCCGCCGATAGTGGATTTTGAAGTGCTGTTTATCCCCGACTCCCTGAAAGCGCTCAGTATGATAGCTCCCCATATTGCCTACAATGACATAAAAAATATCAAGCTGGTTGGCCCTTCTTTATGGAATCAGGAAAAAACACTTAAAAAACATTCAAAATACATTAATAATATTATTTTTGCGGATACGGGGCTATCCACGAAAAATTTCCGGCAAACCGATTTTTACAAACAATTTCTCCGGTTGTTTAACCATAAACCCGGACTTTTTGAAGTTTTGGCCTACGAATCCGCCCTGGCTCTTAGGCAGATTATTGTAAGTGGAGCAGACTCCCGGCACGAACTAATGGAAAATTTAAAAAATCTTAAAAAATTTTATGGACCCACAGGGGAGATAATCATTTCAAATAAGAGAGAATTTTTACGCCCTTTGCGTATTTTCAAAATGGAGAATAATACATTATCTCCTGTCAGTTTGTTTCCAAACCGGAAAAAACCCGCTTTACGAACCATGTCTCTTTATTTTTAAAGACGATTTTGACAACATAATTCAAAATATCCAGCCCGACTTCCGATTATATTTTCAGAAAGTCTTTAAAGCCTTTCCCTTCTTTGTCCGACAAAAATAAAACTACTAAGGATATAAACTATGGACAGTAAAATTCATATTCCCCAGACCCTCCCGCTTCTTCCTATAAGAGACGCAGTTGTGTTTCCTTATATGCTTTTATCTTTATATATCGGCCGGGAAACTTCAAAGAAGGCAATAGAAGAGGCTTTAAACAAAAGCCGTATTATTTTTCTTTCCACCCAAAAGAACGCAGAGGAAGAAACCATATCCGAACATTCTCTTTTCAATGTAGGCACGGCGGCTATTATTTTAAGAACGCGCACAATGAAAGACGGTAGAATGAAGGTTCTCGTACAAGGGCTTTCCAGAGCTTTGATTCAGAACATATACAAAAAAAAGGATTCCTTTTACTCGGTTAATATCCAGGAAGTTCAGGATCTGGAAACATCGGAGATTTCCGTGGAAGTTTTAAAATTAATGGATACGGTCAAAAACACTCTGAAAACCATCACTGCGCTGGGAGGCTCCTCCGCCCTCGATTTACTGATGATTTTGGATGAAGTAAATCAACCAGGAAAACTGGCAGACCTTATCACGGGGCATTTTGAATTAAAGGTGCATGAAATGCAAAACATTTTGGAAACCTTTGATCCAGAAAAACGTTTAAACCAACTGCACCGCATTTTAACGAAGGAAGTGGAAATTATTCGTATGCAGAACCGGATCAAAAAAATGGTAAAAAATAATTTATCCAAATTTCCGAATGAATCCCAAAGTCAAAATCCGAACTTATCTTACGGCCATCCAGTTCAGGATCCTAAAACAGAAGAAGTACAGGAGTTGATACAAAAGGTAAAATCAGCAAAAATGCCGGAAACAGCGCAAAAGGAAATTTTAAAGCAAATTTCCCGAATGGAGAAAATGCATCCGGAATCCAGCGAAGCCTCCATGATCCGCGGCTATTTGGATTGGGTGGTGGAACTGCCCTGGAACAAAAGCACCAAAGATAATTTAGATTTGGAGCGCGCACGCAACATTTTGGAAAAAGATCATTTCGGTCTGTATGAAGTGAAAGAAAGAATCCTGGAATTTTTAGCTGTCCGAAAATTAAAAATGGACCCACAGGTTAAAGGCCCTATTCTCTGCTTTGTAGGCCCTCCTGGGGTGGGGAAGACCTCATTGGGAAAAAGCATTGCCACCGCCATGAAGAGAAAATATTATCGTGTGGCTCTGGGAGGCGTAAAGGATGAAGCAGAAATACGAGGGCATCGCAGGACTTATGTGGGCGCCATGCCAGGAAAAATTATTCAAGCTTTAAAACAAGTGCAGTTCAACAATCCTATTTTGGTTTTGGATGAAGTGGATAAACTGGGATCAGACTTCAGAGGGGACCCTTCCGCGGCCATGCTGGAGGTGCTGGATCCGGAACAAAATTGCTCTTTTAGGGACCATTATCTCAACCTCAATTTTGATTTAAGCAAGATTTTATTCATTGCCACCGCTAATTTACTGGAAAATATTCCCCACGCTTTGAGGGATCGGATGGAAATCATTCCCTTGTCCGGCTACACACCAACAGAAAAAGTGGAGATCACCAAAAAGTACATCATAAGCAAGGAAATGAAAAATCACGGCATCAATAACACCAACATTTCCTTTACTGAACAAGGAATCAAGCACCTTATCTCCCACTACACAAAAGAAGCCGGATTGAGAAATCTCTCCCGAGAAGTAGGTTCCCTTTGCAGAAAAATAGCCAAAAAAGTAGTTTTAGGGGAGAATACCGAAAAATATTTTATCACGCAGGAAAAAATAAGTGCTTTATTGGGGCCGGCCAAGTATTTAAAAGAAAGCCAGTTAAAAGAAAGCAAGGTGGGGGTCAGCACGGGTTTGGCTTGGACACAAGCCGGCGGGGAGATCCTCTATGTGGAGGCTATAAGAATCAGTTCCTCTACAAATAAAGGCATTATTCTCACTGGACAACTTGGAAAGGTAATGGAGGAATCCGCTCAAGCGGCTTATTCCTATATTCGTATGTATTCCGAAAACGCCGGCATTGCCGCTAGTTGGTTTAAGAAAAATGAAATTCATATTCATCTTCCTGCAGGTGCCACACCCAAGGACGGCCCCTCCGCCGGGGTCACTTTGGCCACCGCTCTTATCAGCTTGATAACAAACACCCCTGTCAGAAAAGACATTGCCATGACAGGAGAAATTGGGCTTCAGGGACAGGTTTTACCAGTAGGAGGTATTAAGGAAAAAGCTCTGGCGGCTTTAAGCCACGGCATTATAAATATTATTTTACCTTTAAAAAACAAAGCGGACATTGAAAACACCAATTCAAAAGACAACACCTTAAAGGAATTAAGGGAAAAAGTGAATTTCATTTTCGTGGAAAATTTGGATGAGGTGTTCGCCATCGCCCTGGAAAAGGAAAGTCCCAAAAGACTCAGGGAAAAACCGGCTGTATCCATCGCCTCCTGACAACAATTTTATTTAAAAACAAGCAAAACAGGTGCCGGCAAGGGAAACAAATACCTGTATGTTTCGTAAATCTAAAAAAAAATCCTTACACTTGCTCCAGCCACTCCTCCATTTCCTTTTCCTGATGCAACAAAGATTTAAACTCCCTATTCTCCTTTTCCAGCAGAGCTACCAAAGTGTTTAAGTCTGCTATTTTACTTCGTTGCTCATTTATTATTTCCTCTTTTTTTTCCATTTGCCGGTAAAGCTCTTTTTGGGAATCCAAGAGCCGGTTCAAAAAGTCTATCTTTCGAGGTGAATCGACAGGAGTAGCGGGAGTAGCGGGGGCAACAGGAACAATGGGAGCAACGGGGGCAGCGGGGGCAACAGGAACAATGGGAGCAACGGGGGCAGCGGGGGCAGCGGGGGTAGCGGGGGCAACGGGGGCAACGGGGGCAACGGGGGCAACGGGGGCAACAGGGGTAGCGGGGGCAACGAGGGTAGCGGGGGCAACGAGGGTAGCAGGGGTAGCAGGAGCAACAGGAGCCTCCTTCATCTGTTTCAAATGGGAAACAGATTGTTCCTTGATTTGAAAAACCGCTTTCGAACCGGCCGGATTTTTTTCTTCAACACTGGCGGAGGAGGTTTTTAATTTTTCAGGATTTTGATCCTGTAAAAAATATTTTCCCAATTTTAAACTAAAAGAAAGCTTCCCAGCCCGAATCCTTCTGCGAAGAGTGGAAACGCTAACATGATATTTACTGGAGTATTCATTTAAAGATAACCATTGACTATCCATTATTGTGAACTCCTGTTTTGGTTTTGACTATCCACAAAAAGAGAAACTGACTATCCATTTGATTACCCATTTGATCATTCACCAGACTCTATCTTAATACTCACTACCATTTTTTGAATAGTCAAAATCCCTTTTCCAGTTTAAAATACAACAAAACCCAACTCATTGAACAGTCAATTTCCGTTTTTGGAATCATTAGTCATTTTCCCAATATGGATAGTCAAAATCCCCAAACTGACTATTCAAACTATTCAAAATAAAAAACAGAAGGCGCCAAACCACTGGCAAGCACAACTCCGGCCAAAAACAATAATGCGGGAATTAAAAACCAAGGAAGACTCATGCCTGTTTTTTTCTCCGGACCTTTTTCCATGCACATAAGGGCTATGGGCTTTAAATAGTAGAACAAAGCCACGCTGGAACCTATGACAGTCCAAAAAAGCATCCACCAAAAGCCCTGATCCAGCAGGGCATGAAAAACAAAAAGCTTGGCGATAAAGCCTCCTGTAGGAGGGACTCCCGCCAAACTTAATAAAAACAAAACAATTAAAGTGGTAAGACCTGGGTTTTTATTCATCAGATTTTTCAATGTATCCAAATCGATCTTAGCTGAATTCTCCCTTTCAAAAGGCCTAAGACACATAAAAACCCCTATTGTCGTACATATATATACCGTCAAATAGTAAAAAAGCGCGGTTTTTCCCAAGCCAAAACCGGTTTGAGAGGCAATCAGTATCATAAAAAGATAGCCAGAGTGAGCAATGGTGGAAAAAAGCAGCATTTTCTTAAAATCCTTTTGCAACAAGGCAATAACATTTCCAAACAAAACGCTTAACACCGCCATCCACTGAAAAAGAGACAGCAAAAAAGGCATCTCCACTTTTGTAAAAAAATTCCCTGTCCATTCAAAAAGCAAAACAAACACCGTTAATTTAAGACCTGTAGCCATCAACACCAGAAGAGGGGTGAAAGCGCCACGATACACATCCGGTAACCAAAAATGAAAAGGGAAAATAGAGGTTTTAAACAAAAATCCCGTCAGAATAAACACAAAAGCTAAAACCAAAAGCCGTGAACTGGTCATTAGCTCAGGGCTTTGCTGGAATACTTTTTGCAGGTCAAAATGCCCGACAGAGCCCAGGACAAGGGAAATGCCGTAAAGCAAAACAGCAGAGGCTACAGAACCTAAAACAAAGTATTTAAAGCTGGCTTTGAGAGCCTGAGAGCCGGTGCGCCCCAAAGCAATCAGCAAATAAAAACTCAGGGAAGCCAGCTCCAAACCGATAAAGGCCGTAAGCAAATCCCCCGCCCACGCAAGAACAAACAAACCGATTAAAGAACCTGTTTTTAAAAATAAAAGCTCCGAAAAATTATTTTTATCCACTTGAGGGTGCTGAACACTCATAAGCACAGTAAAAACCCCCACTAACAACAACAATAAACCGGCCTGAGCCTGAGAGGGGCCAAAGACAAGAGTGGAAGAAAAAAGATTATGTGTTTCTCCCTTTGACGCGGACCACACAACAAACAACAAAAAAACAGAGGTAAAAAGCCCAACCAGCACCAGCCCGGCCGACGCAAAAACAGAAATTTCCCGATTGCGGTTGAACACCTTTAAACTCAAAGGCACTAAACTGAATAAGAACAAAGACCACAACGGGGAGCTGAACAAAAGATCATTCATCCGATTTCTCCGATGAGGGTAAAGTCAGAAAACTCATTTTAAATCCTGTTTTTTTTATATTTAATTCATAATTATCCTTTTTTTCATGCAGATAATTCAAAGAGACAGAAGAGTATTTGAGAAAGGCTTTAGGAAAAATCCCCATTCCAAAAACCAATACAATAAATGGCAGGATTATGCCTATTTCCCTTTTGGAGAGCACAGAGGTTTTTTGGGAAAGGTTCGACACCGATCCAAAAAACACGCGATGAACAAGGTAGAGCATATAAGCTGCACCAAACACCAAGCCGGAAACGGCAAAAGCGAAAGCGATTCCGTTTTGAGAGGAAAAAGCCCCCATTAAAACAAAAAACTCGGATATAAAACCTCCGGTGGAGGGAAGAGCCATAGTGGAAAAAGAGACAATAATAAAAAACAAAGCCAGCCGGGGCATCTTTTGCGCCAGCCCTCCATAATCCGAAATATTCAAACTATGGGTTCTTTCGTAAATCATTCCCACCAGCAAAAACAAGGCGGAGGAGGACACGGCGTGCGTGAGCATTTGATAATACCCCCCTGTGAGGCCATACAGATTCAAACTGAAAAGGCCTAACAAAACATAAGCCATGTGAGACACAGAGGAATAAGCCACCAGCTTTTTCATATTGGTCTGCGCCAGCGCCATCAAAGCTCCATAAACGATACCCACTCCGGCCAAAAAAGAAATCACAGGTGCAAAAAATTCCACGGACTGTGGAAAAAGAGGGATAAGAAAACGCAGGAAGCCATAAGATCCCATTTTCAAAATGACAGCCGCCAGCACAGCCGATCCCGGAGCCGGCGCTTCTACATGAGCCAAAGGCAACCAGGTATGAAAAGGGGCAAAGGGAAGTTTTACGGCAAAAGCCAAAAAGAAACAAAAAAACAAAATATTTTGAGTATTCAGCAGGCCAGTCCTAACAAAGGGAAGATTCAATTTATAAAAATCCAGCAAGCTGGCGCTCATTTCCCCAGTTGACTGAAAAACAAGATTCATCAGGGCCACCACCCCCGCTAGTAAAAACAAAGAACCAAAAGCAGTATAAATAAAAAATTTAAACGCCGCATAAATTCTGTCCTTTCCCCCCCATATACCAATAATAAAATAAAGAGGGATAAGGGAGCTTTCAAAAAAAATATAAAAAAGAACGGTATCTATCGCCAAAAAAGTCCCCATAACGGAGGTATTCATTAAAAAGAAACAAGCGTAAAAAAGAGACACCTTCTCCCGGATCAGATTCCATGAGGAAAACACGCAGAGCGGACTCAAGAACGCTGTCAGAATCACAAACCAAAAAGAAAGACCATCCAGCCCCAAAAAGTATTTAATCCCCAAGGCCGGAATCCAGGAAAACCGCTCCACCAATTGAAGCTTCTCCGTCCCGGAATCAAACATCCAAAACAACAAAAGACTGAATAAAAAATAAACAACGGAAAAACCGGCGGACCATTTCCGGCAAAGAGATGGATTTTTAATAAAAATCACAATCAAAGCAAAAATAAGAGGTAAAAAAACCAAAGCGCTTAACATAATTCCCCTTCAGCGAAGTAACACGGATAAAACACAAACAATCATTCCCAATATCATAAATAAAATATAATTTTGCATCTTTCCATTTTGCACATTTTCAAATAAATTTTTTAAAGAAAGAAGCCACTTTTGAATCAACACAATAAATCCCTGGATCAATTTTACATCCATTCCCCGCCACAGCTCCCGGCTTAAATTTAAGACCGGCTGAACCAATTTGGCCTGATAAAAAGCATCCACTCTTAAAGCCTCCTCAAACAGGGTAAACAAAGGCTTGTTTTTTTGTTTTAAATTTTCCAGTGCTTTTTTCTTTTTCAGGTAAAGCCACAGGGTTGTTCCCAGCACAAACAATATCAGAACTGTTGAACCCAGCATTAAAAACATTTCCGTCAGAAGAGAGCCTTTAAAAGGGTTATGAACTACCACCGGTTTCAGATATACTTCAATCCAGTGCGGGGGGTGCGCGGGCAAGTGCTCACTTATCAAATGAGGAATCCCCAACAAACCTCCAAAGACAGAAAGCCCCGCCAGAGCTATCAGAGGAAACCGGGCGAAAAAGCCTTTTACATAAGGTGTCAATTCCGGGGAAAAACGTTTTTGACCGTAAAAAACCAAAGCGAAAAGCCTACTCATGTAAAAAGTGGTTATAAGCGCTGTCAGCACAGACAAGCCAAAAACACCAAAGGCCCCTTCAGCAAAAGCGGACCACAAAATTTCATCCTTACTGAAAAATCCGGACAAGGGCGGCAAGCCAATAAGAGCCAAAAAGCCAATCAAAAAACAAAGATATGTAACAGGCAGATATTTCCTTAAGCCTCCCATACGATAAATATTCTGTTCTCCATTTAAAGCGTGAATAATCGCTCCGGCGGATAAAAATAAAAGAGCTTTAAAAAAAGCGTGCGTGAGAAGATGAAACAAAGAGGCCGTAAAAGCGCCCACACCTGTTGCCACGAACATATAACCCAGCTGAGAAACCGTGGAATAAGCCAGCACTTTTTTAATATCGCTTTGGGCGCAAGCGATAAGAGCGGTCACAAAAGCCGTCACGGCTCCCGTCCAGCTGATAAGGGTTAGCACCTCCGGAGCCAGAGTAAACAAAAAGCTCAATCTAACAATCAGGTAAATGCCGGCCGTTACCATTGTGGCGGCATGAATAAGAGCGGAGACTGGCGTGGGCCCGGCCATAGCGGAGGGAAGCCAGACATACAAAGGAATCTGAGCTGACTTACCGATGGCCCCGATAAACAAACAAAAACAAGCCCACTTCACAAGACTTAGGTTAAAAGAACCTTCCGCCACGGCCTCGGACAGAGAATGAAAATTCAAGGAAGCAAACTGCTGGAACAAAAAAAATATTCCCAACAAAAGACCAATATCTCCAATACGATTGACGATAAAAGCCTTCATGCCGGCGGCGGCTTTTTGTTTATCCGTAAACCAAAATCCAATTAACAGATAAGAACAAAGCCCCACTCCCTCCCAGCCCAGAAACATTAAAATCAAATTATCCGCCAGCACCAAAGTCACCATACTGAAGATAAAAAGATTCAAATAGGAAAAATATTTCGCCGGGCGCGGGTCATGCGACATATAATACACACTAAAAATATGAATCAGAAAACCCACCCCGGTTATTACCAGAAGCATCAATACACTCAAAGGGTCCACTAAAAAAGAAAAAGAAATTGCAAGAGATCCCACACGAAACCACTCAAAAAAGGAAAGGGAGACGGCCTGAGACGGGAGAAGGCTAGACTGTAGAAAGAAAAACAAAAACACCGCACTCACAAAAGAGATAAAACAGGAGGAAAGCCCTATAAGGGAAGCCGGCCGAAGATGAGTGCTTTTCCACCTTAAGCCATTGACGACCGCACCCAGCAAAGGAGCCAACAAAACAAAAACCAAGGCTGTTTTCAACATAATGACCGGTTTCCTTTTGTCTTTTTATTTCGCATCAGTGGAGTCCTCTAAAAAGGGAAGATCCGCTCCCTTCCATTTTCGACTTATGAGCACAATTAAGGCCAGACCCACTCCGGCGGACGCGGCGGAAACAGTCATTATAAAAAAAGCCGCCACCTGCGCGGAAAGCAGGGAATAAAACTGACTGAAAGCCACAAAGGAAAGATTAACCGCATTTAACATCAACTCCACACCCATCAATATAACCAAAAGATTTCGCCGGGCCGCTACACCAAAAAGCCCGATAATAAACAAGAGAAGGGATATTAACAAAAAATGGTTCAAGCTTATATTCATGTGTTTACTTATCCTTATTATTGTTTAACTTGATTCCTGCCTCGCGCACCGGACGGCACAGCACCGCCACTCCCACGGCGATCAGCAAAAGCAACACACCCAGCACTTCAAAAACAAAAACATATTTTGTAAAAAGCAGAACAGACAACTCTTTTGTAGAAGTAGCCTGAAGAGTTTCCGACGCATGAGGACGAAACAAGTGAAGAGACAAAGGCAAGACCCCTGCCACCAAACCGGTTAAAAAAAACAAACTGCCCAGCGCCGGCCAGACAGTGCCGCTGAACAAAACAGAGCTTTTTCTTTTCAAATCAAAAAGCATCACCACCATCATAAACAAAACCATCACTGCTCCGGCATAAACCACCACCTGCACCCCGGCTATAAAATGCGCACCCAGAATAAAAAAAAGCCCGGCCAGCGCCAACATGGATCCGGCCAGATGCAGAGCACAGACCACCATATCCCGATGTATGACGGTCACCACAGCTCCATAGAGCGTCAGAAAGGAAAATACAAAGAACAAAATTTCAGACATAGTTTATCCACAACCAATGTTTTTTTCCCGAACCGGCTGTCCTGCTTTTTCATCCATCAATGTTACATACTCAAAACAGTTAATTAAAATACAGGCTTTTTTCCTAGCAAAGTTTTTTCCAAACCGGTTTTAAACAAAGTACCTCATTAAAAAAATCCATCCTCCCGTGGCAATAGTGTTAACTAAGGCCCAGGGGAGGAGAGTTTTCCATCCCAGATCCATCAGTTGATCGTATCGAAACCGCGGAAGAGTCCAGCGCACCCAAATAAACACCCATAGAAAAAACATCAATTTTATCATAAACACCCCATGCAGAACCAAAGCAGTCAAAACACTGTTCCATGTAGGGGAAAATCCGATGAAAAGCCCACTTAGTGTCTCAGGAGTTAAAAACGGCCAGAGAGTATATCCTCCAAAATAAAAGGTCACCATCAGGGCGGAGGCCACCAGCATATGCCCGTACTCCCCCATATAAAACATAATAATTTTCACACCACTGTACTCTGTATGATACCCTGCCACCAGCTCCGCCTCCGCCTCCGGCAAATCAAAAGGAAGTCGATTGGCCTCGGCAAACAGGGCCACAAAGAGCAAAATCGCACCCAAGGGCTGATAAAAAAAACCCCAGTTGGGAAGAAAAGACGCGGTAACCTGTTTCCCAAAAAAATAAAAGGACAAGGGACCATTTTGAGCCGACACGATTTCAGAAAAGCTAAAAGTGTTAAAAAGCAACAGAATCCCCACGATGGAAAGACTTAAAGCCAGTTCATAACTGATAGCTTGAGCGCTGGCCCTCAAAGCGCCATAGAGAGAGAACTTGCTCCCGGAGGACCAGCCAGCCAGCAAAAGGGAATACACGGCCAGAGAGCTTACACCCAGTACAAAGACAATACCGATCCCAATCACAAAAGACTGAAAGTAAAAAGTATAAGGCCCCCAAGTTTGCCCCAACCAACTGAAAGCCTCCACTTTAACGGGAGTGGAAAGGGGAATGGCTCCAAAAGCCAATGCCGCAGGGATAAGAGACAATACAGGGGCGGAGTAAAAGAAATTCTTCCGGCCTTTATGCCCCAAAAAATCCTCTTTGCACAAAAATTTTACCAAGTCCGCTAGATTCTGTGTCAAACCCAAGGGGCCAATGCGGTTCGGACCAAAGCGATTTTGAATAAAAGCCGAACCTCTCCTTTCCACCCACACCAAAAGCGGAACCATTTGCACCATCAATAAAAAGATAACAGCAATTTTTAAGGTATTAACTGCTATTTCAAAAAAATCACTTCCCATATTTTCAACCGCATTTACTTCCATTTAAGGGCTTTGGAGGATATTTCCCAAAACAGCCCGTAGATAAAAATCAAAAGAAACACTGCCATGGCTAAGAAAGGCCTCAAACCCTGTTCCTGGATTAAAAAATCCTTAAAGGATAAGGCCCAGGGGTAGAGAAAAATAATTTCAATATCAAACAGAATAAATAAAATCGCAGTCAGGTAAAACTGAACCGGCACCCGTGAGCTTTCTTTTTCCTCTCCTTCAATACCACATTCATAAGGAAGACTTTTGGCTGAACGGACAGGGCCTTTCACCCTGGCCCCCAGCAGACGGGCCACCGACAACATAAACACGCCAAAGGTGACCACAATCAACACACAGACAAAAACCGGTGCCAAAGAATCCATTTTTTTAAGCCTCTCTTTTTCACTTGAAAATCCTTCAAATTCTGAAAACACAAAACCGGCTCAACCGGCCCTCGCCCTGCGTTCATATAAAATCGACTTTACTGTAAAACACAAAGCCCTGCCAATATAAAACTGACATAAATATTTATTTTTGAAATTCATGGTAATCCCAAAAAAATATGTTATTCAACTTGTTTTAATACCATGTTTAATTTCAACAGTTCACTTAAGCAATTACAACCTGGGCAAAAAAAGACGATCTTTGCTCCTGTACATCCTCTGCTGATCGCTTATTTGATTCACCATTCAGATAATACCGGCCCTCATATTCTTATCTCCACTCAAAAAAAGTTACTGAAAAAAATTAAAGACATTCTTTTTTTTTTCGAACCGGAACAAAAAGTGTTTTCCTTTAAAGAAAATTTAACTCCTGATCCAACCGGCTTTATCCCTTCCGAAGAAGGCGACCTGATTCCCTTTATAACTCAAGCCCGAAAAGCTTCAAAAACAGATATTTTTATCCTTCCACCACAAAGTCTTTTAAAAAGAGTTCCCTCTCCCGATTTGCTTGAAAAAAACACATTTCTTTTAAGGACAGGAGAATGTCTGCCTGAGGATTTCCCCAACCGGTTAAAAGACAAAGGGTATCAAAGCCGGGACCGAGTGGAGCAACTAGGTCAGTTTTCCATGAGAGGAGCGATTTTGGACATTTTTTGTTCTTTGTCCGGGCCTTTTCGCATGGAATTGATCGGAGATGAAATAGTCCAAATTAAAATTTTTGATCCGCACACTCAAATTAGCTTGCGGGAAACCAGCTCCGCATGGATCCCCCCCGCCCACACCAAAAACTTATACAATAAAGAGGAAAGTTACAAAAAAATAAAAAAGAGGCTTGGATTACAGAATTCAAGTGAAAGAAAACAAAAGCAACTCGTCCATGATTTTTTGAAAAAATGGCCTCCTTCCGCACTTCATCAATCCCCTTTCGGGATTTTGGATCATTTCCCCTCTCCTTTGATATGGCGTTTGGACACACCTGTTCTTGCAAAACACAGCTTGCAGGAGTGGAAAAAAGAAATACAAAGTTTTTTAAAACAAAATAAAAAAAATCCTTTCTCCTTTGATGAGATATATTGTTTACGGGAAAATAAAGAAAACAGTCGGGAAATAATTTTCACTTCCGCTTCCAATGTTTCCACTTCCACCTCTTCCCTGTTTACAAAAAACTTTTTTAAAAACTCCCGCTGGGTCGAAAAAATAAAAAATCAAAGAGAACGAGGAATGTTCGTGTTCATCAGCGCCGGAAGGGAAAGCGCCCAAGAGGAACTGACACGGACTCTGGAAGCTTCGGGAGTAAAAGTGGAAAAAGAAAGCTCTTGGACCCGGATGAAAGAAATTCAGGAAAAGGATTTTCAGGTACTGCATTTTATACAAAGCTTTACCTGCGAAAGTTTGATGTGGCCAGAAGGAAATCTGCTGTTTTTAAAGGCAGGGCTTTCATCGCGTTCTCAAGGAGAACAAGCCTTTTTTCCCAAAGTGCATAACCAGGCTCTTCACTTCTCCGACCTTCAACCGGGGGACCTTGTGGTGCATAGACAACATGGCATCGGATGCTTTAAAAAGCTGGAGCTAATTAATTTCGGCACCGGAGAAAATGAATTTTTAATTCTGGAATACAAGGAAGGGGACTTATTATATGTTCCAGTCCACTCTCTTCATCAAGTACAAAAATACTTAAACTCCTCCTTTGCCACAGCCAACAAACATTTAATAGACAAACTGGGAGGCAATAGATGGAAGGCCACCAAAGAGAAAGTAAAAAAACAAATCAAAGAGATGACTTTGGAGTTAATGAACCTTTACAAGCTCAGAAACTCCTTAAATCGAAAAAAATTTTCCAGGCACTCCGAGGATTTTAAAAAATTTGAAACGGAGTTTGATTTTCAGGAAACCCAAGATCAACAAAAAGCCATTGAAGATATAATATGGGATTTAACGGAAAAGGAAAAGCCGATGGACCGCCTGATTTGCGGGGACACCGGCTTTGGAAAAACAGAGGTGGCCATGCGAGCGGCTTTTAAAGTGATTGAGGACGGTTTTCAAGTGTGCTTTATGGCTCCCACCACTATTTTAAGTTTTCAGCAATTTGAAAAATTTAAAGAACGATTTAAACACTGGCCCGTAAATATTCGTTTGTTAAATCGTTTCACCTCTCCAAAAGAGAAAAAACAAATCCTTAAAGAGATAAAGTCAGGGATAACGGATATTCTCATCGGCACCCATCGGATTTTAAGTCGAGACATTCACTTTAAAAAGCCCGGTCTGCTTATTATCGACGAAGAGCATTTGTTCGGCGTAAAAAGTAAGGAGAAAATCAAAAACTGGCACTCCCATGTGGATACTCTCAGTCTTTCCGCCACTCCCATTCCGCGAAGCCTCAGCATGAGCTTAGGGGGAATAAGAGACATGAGCCTTATTCTCACAGCTCCCTTAAACAGAAAAGCAGTGGAAACAGTCATCAGTCCTTTTAAGGGGGAATTAATCAAAACGGCCGTTTTAAAGGAGTTGAGCCGCGCCGGGCAGATTATCTTTATTCATAACCGCATCGCGGATATTTACATAATGGAGGAGAAACTAAAAAAACTGCTTCCTTCTGTCCGCATTCGAACAGCCCATGGGCAAATGAAGAATTTACAGCAAAAAATGGTACTGGACTTTTTTTATCATCGGTTTGACCTTCTGCTTTGCACCACAATTGTGGAGTCCGGAATGGATTTTACAAATGCCGGCACTTTATTCATAAATCAAGCCGGGCAGTTTGGCTTATCCCAGCTTCATCAGCTTCGGGGAAGAATCGGCCGATCGGAGAGGCCGGCTTATTGCTATATGTTGACAGACCCCAGGAGGGAAGTGTCTGAGGCGGGAATGGAAAGATTAAAAATTATTCAGGAAAACAATCAACCGGGGTCGGGGATACAAATCGCCCGATATGATCTGGAAATGCGGGGAGCGGGAGAGTTGATGGGAGGGGAGCAATCCGGTTTCTTGCAGGAAGTGGGACACGAAATGTATTTTGAATTTTTAAAAGAAAATATTTCCATTTTAAAAAAAGAAAAAAACCTTTTTACACCGGAGCCGGATTTGCAGTTTAAAAAACCAGCCTTTATTCCCAAAAGCCATATCCCTCATGAAAAAGCCCGACTTGTTTTCTACAAGCGGCTGGCCGTAGCGAAATCGGAAACAGAGGTGGAGCAAATAAAAACAGAATTAGAGGATTTTGCCGGGCCTTTGCCGAAAGAGGTGGAAAATTTAATTTTACTAAGCCATTGCCGCCGGCTCGCAAAAACAGGACATATCAGGGAGCTTTCCCACAGGCCTCCCTATCTTTACATGACTTTGGCGAACAGCACCCCTTTATCGGTTTCACAAATTTTAAAATGGATTGAATCAGGTCTTTGTGAATGGCAAAACAAGGAAACTCTTAAGTTTCACACAAAAGAAGACAGCCTCTCAAGTATATTGAATTTATTAAAAAACTTATTCTCAACAAAATAATCAAACAGAGATACGTATGCTTCTTTTTCCCTTATTGTCCTGTCATCCCCTGCCTGCTTTTTCACCGACGAATGGCAAAAGGTGAAGACTTTATGTTCCCCTTGCGATTTTCAATGTAAATCTTTTAAAAGTTTTGTAATCAACATTGTCCCTTTGCTACCACAGCTCTCTTCGCTCTTTATCCGCTTTTTTCATTGTCATCTATCCAATGTAACCACATTCGCGCTCCCTGGATTTTTTTATAATAGGAAGAATCCCCAGGCGGCTGGCCGGGGGAATTTTCCTATTATTCATAAATTAATTTAGCTGCAGGCAGTGAGATAAAAAATTATCAGCTTGGAGTGGAGGGCATTAACAAAAATAAGAATGTTTATTTTGTACTTGATAAAACAACTCTTCCCAGGATGAACATTGGGAGAAACTTCGCTGTGCGCCGGACTCTATCCCCACCACTACTAAAATGAAGAAAATAAAAAGACACAAGCCATATTTTTTTTATCAAGGTCAACAAAATCACAACACAAGTTCGTGACCAAACTTACTAAATTTATCAAATCAATCACAACACAACAAAATCACAACACAGGTTTGTGACCAAGCTTATTAAATTTATCAAATCAATTACAACAAAATATCCCTAATTCCTCCGACTATAAGTTGATTACTGTTTCATTAATTGGAGAAAAGTTCTTTGTTGTTGTTCTTCCTGTCTCAGTGTTCTTATTTCCTCCGGAGAAAGGTGTGTATTCTCCAGCTTTTTCAAAATATTCGTCAGTTTTACTTCCGCCTTCTCCTTATCTAGTTCTTTTTTGGTCTCTGCGGATTCCGCTAGCACCACCACCTTATCCATCTGAACTTCGCAGTAGCCCCAACTTACAGCCATTTTATGAATTTTTTTTTCTTCGGACAATCGGTACTTCAGCACACCGGACCCCAAAGTGGAAACCAAAGGGGCGTGGCCAGGAAGAATACCCATCTCCCCTTTCGTGCCAGGCACCAAAAGCTCTTCCACCGACACGGAGTCCAAAACTATTTTTTCCGGGGTTACCACTGTCAGTTTCATATTTTCACACTATCCTATATATTAGGTCGCTAGTTTCTCCAGCCGATTTTTGGAAGCTGTATTCATATTTTTCTTCAAACTGTAAGCCGCCTCTCCTCTCCGGCAAATCACTTCTTAAGTGATTTCTCTTTTTCACCCTTTGAGGGTTTTGGCTTTGGCAAAAGCCTCTTCCAAAGTTCCCACCATATAAAAAGCCTGCTCCGGCATATCATCACACTCCCCATCAATGATTTTGGAAAACCCTTCTATTGTATCTTTTATATCCACATACTTTCCCTTCATGCCGGTAAAAGGCTCCGCTACAAAAAAAGGCTGGGACAAAAATTTTTGTATTTTTCTTGCACGAAATACAGTTTGCTTATCCTCTTCACTTAGCTCATCCACTCCCAAAATAGCTATAATATCCTGAAGCTCCTCATATCTTTGTAAAATTTCCTGCACCGACCGGGCGGTCCGATAGTGGTTCTCCCCCACAATTTCCGGAGCCAGAATACGGGAGGTGGAATTGAGAGGATGAACTGCCGGATAAATACCCAAAGCGGCGATTTCCCGATCCAAATTGGTAGTGGCATCCAGGTGAGCAAAGGTGGTGGCCGGAGCGGGGTCAGTGTAGTCATCCGCCGGCACATAAATAGCTTGAACGGAAGTAATGGAGCCTTTTTTCGTGGAAGTGATTCTTTCCTGAAGCTCCCCCATTTCCGTCGCCAAAGTGGGCTGATATCCCACAGCGGAGGGAATACGACCCAAAAGAGCCGACACTTCCGCGCCAGCTTGAGTGAAACGAAAAATATTATCCACAAAAAGCAAAACATCCTGACCTTCCTGATCCCGGAAATATTCCGCCACGGTTAGACCACTTAAGGCCACTTTGGCTCTAGCTCCGGGCGGCTCATTCATTTGCCCGTAAACCAAGGCGGTTTTTTCCAAAACCCCGGACGCCTTCATTTCCAAAAATAAATCATTTCCCTCTCTGGTTCTTTCCCCCACCCCGGAAAAAACAGAATAACCTCCGTGTTCACTTGCAATATTTCTTATCAACTCCATAATAATCACGGTTTTTCCCACACCAGCACCGCCAAAAAGCCCTACCTTCCCTCCCTTCATGTAAGGAGCCAAAAGATCCACCACTTTAATTCCCGTCATAAGCATTTCCGTACTGGTGGACTGCTCCTCTAAGGAAGGGGCCAGACGATGAATGGGCCAGCTTTGTTTTGTTGTGACCGGACCGGCTTCATCCACCGGGTCCCCTGTTACATTTAAAATCCGGCCCAGCACTTCCTTTCCCACAGGTATTTGAATTTTATCACCTGTATTCAAGACCTCCATTCCCCGAACCAACCCTTCTGTAGCGGACATGGCCACAGTTCGGCAAACATTATCCCCCAGATGCTGAGCCACTTCCAAAATGAGATTGTTATCCTCACTGGAGGATCTTTTCACTTTCAATGCAGTCAAAAGGGGAGGCAGTTTTCCCGCGGGAAACTCCACATCCACCACCGGTCCCAGTACCTGCCTGACAGCACCTGTATTTTTCAATGCGTTTATGTCCATTTCCTTTTCCTTTTCCTTTTCCATTCCCGCCTCTCCTTGATTTATGTCATTCAAATAATATTTACTGTCCCGCCTTCGCCTGCACCTTTGCCTTCGCCTTCTCGCCTGCACCTTTGCCTGCTACCTTTGCCTTCGCCTTCTCGCCTGCACCTTTGCCTTCGCCTGCACCTGCACCTGCACCTGCACCTTTGCCTTCGCCCTTCACCTCAAAGCTATTTTAATTTCCTTTCAGGGCTTCCGCTCCGCTGCTGACCTCTATTAACTCGGTTGTAATAGCACTTTGCCTCATCTTATTGAAAGTCAAAGTCAGGCGGGAAATAATATCCTGTGCGTTTTTCGTGGCGTTTTCCATAGAAGACATACGGGCACCGTATTCGGCGGCCACACTTTCACACATACAACGATACACCTGTACAGTAAAATGTTTCTTTATTAAATTTTCCAATAACTCTGCTGGCGGAATTTCAAAAATAAGATCCTTTGAAAAGTGCTTTTGCCGAGCTAAAGGAGCTTGTGACAAGTCCACCGGCAGAAATATCTCCCTTTGAACTTTTTGAGAAATAACCGATTGAAAACTGTTGTAAATAAAATAAATTCCATCATAGTCTCCATTGCTGAAATTTTTCATAAGTTTTTGAGCCACTTTTCCGGCCAAAGGATAGGATATTTCCTTGTCCAGGTTAAACATTTCATCCACCGCGCAAATGCCTCTGAACTGAAAATAATTTCTGGCTTTCCGGCCGATAAAGAAAAAATCCAACTCACAGTCTTTTTTCCATGAAAAATAAAATTTCTCAGCAAAACGACAGATATTATTATTAAACCCGCCGCAAAGACCTCTATCGGAGGTTAATACCACCAACAGGGTCTTTTGCATTTTATCCTTCTTTTCCAAAAGGGGGTGGCTGATATTACAGGAGAGCGCCACATCCGCCATGACAGACAAAATATTTTCAGCATAAGGTCGTAAATTCAAAATACGAGTCTGCGCCTTTTTTAGACGAGCTGTGGCCACCATTTTCATGGCCTGAGTGATCTGCTCTGTGTTTTTCACACTGACAATACGATTTCGAATTTTTTTTAAGCCGGACATTGTTTCTTCTTTAATGTTCAGGTGGACCGAGTTACAATTTCTTTATTCCTGAAAAACCGCTTTAAACTCCTGAAGAGTGTCTTTAATTTGTGTTTCTATTTCCTCTGTGATTTTCTTTTCCTTTTTAATTTTAGCGAGCAGTTCCGGGTAGCGGGTTTTTAAAAATTGCCGCAGGTGTTTTTCATAATCCAATACTTTTTCTTCCGGAACAGAGTCTACATAACCTTTGGTGGCAGAGTAAATAAGCACGATTTGCAATTCTATATCGAGAGGCTCCCCTTGATTTTGTTTTAAAATTTCCACCAGGCGACGACCTCTTTCCAGCTGAGCCTGAGAGGCCTTGTCCAGATCAGAGGAAAAGGCGGCAAAAGCCTCCAAGGCCCGAAATTGAGCCAGCTCCAGCTTTAAACTTCCCGCCACTTGTTTAATGGCCTTGATTTGAGCGGCTCCTCCTACCCGGGAAACAGACTTTCCCACATGAATGGCGGGTCTTATACCTTTATGAAAAAGATCTGTCTCCAAAAAAATCTGGCCGTCAGTAATAGAAATTACATTGGTGGGAATATAAGCGGAAATATCCCCGGCCTGTGTTTCAATGATAGGAAGGGCTGTCAGCGAGCCTCCTTTTTCATCTTCACTCATCTTGGCCGCTCTTTCCAGAAGCCGGGAATGGATATAAAAAATATCTCCGGGAAAAGCCTCTCTTCCGGGCGGGCGCCTTAACAAAAGGGAAAGTTGGCGATAAGCTTGAGCCTGTTTGGTTAGATCATCATAAATAATCAAGCTATGCTCCCCTCTGTCCCGGAAATATTCGGCCATAGCCACACCGGCATACGGAGCTAAAAACTGCAGCGGCGCCGGCTCCGAAGCGGTGGCAGACACGATAGTGGTGTATTCCATAGCGCCGGCGTTTTTCAATTTTTCCACTACTCCGGCCAGAGTGGATCTTTTCTGTCCGATAGCCACATAAACACATTTCACATCCTTGCCCTTCTGATTAATAATGGTATCTATGGCTATAGTTGTTTTTCCCGTCTGCCGATCCCCAATAATTAACTCCCTTTGCCCTCGACCTATAGGAATAAGAGCATCTATGGCTTTGATTCCGGTTTGAAGCGGTTCAAACACCGGCTGCCGGCCAATAATTCCAGGCGCTTTCCTCTCCACTTCCAAAAAATCCTTAGCTTTTACAGGACCCAAGCCATCCAAAGGGCGCCCCAACACATCCACCACTCTTCCCAACAGGGCCCGGCCCACCGGCACCTGCACAATTTTTTTGGTTCTCCTGACTTCCTTTCCTTCAAAAACCTCCTGATCCTCTCCTAAAATCACTACTCCGAGGCTGTCCTTTTCCAGATTAAACACCATCCCGAACAAATTTTCCGAAAAAGCCACTAACTCCCCTGCCATAGCTTTTTCCAGACCATAGACCCGGCATACTCCGTCTCCAACGGAAAGCACCTGCCCCACTTCCTGAACGGAAAGGCTTTTCTCATAATTTTGAATCTGATCCTTCAATATCCTGCTGATCTCACTAGCCTGCATAGTCATAAAAATTTCTCCTGATTTGATTTTCCATGAGTGTTAAATGAAGCAACAAGGTATCGTCAAAAACAAATCCCTCCGCCCGCAGTTTCACTCCTCCTATCAGCCCCCCGACGAACTGTTTTTCCTTCAATAAAATTTCCCTGTCAAAAAAATTCTCCAGTTTTTTTATCAACTGCTCCTTTAAATCCAAAGGGAGAGGTGCTGTGGACTCCACCTCCACTGAGACAACTCCTTTCATTTTTTCCGCCATGTCAGTCAGACATATTAATATGGTTTTAAGCTCATTCCATCTCTTTTTATCCAGCAATAAAAATAAAAAGGAGCACATTAAATCATTCACTTTAAAAGAATCAAAAACTTTTTTTAAAATCCGCTTTTTTCTCTCAAGAGGCACAGTGGGAGAAAGAAAAAACCGATTCATTGGCAGTTCACTCAATACTTCAACCAGTTGCTTAAACTCCTCAAGAAAGGAAAAAAAGACCTTCTCCTGCTCTTTTTCAAAACAACTTGCCAAGGCCCGAGAGTAAGTATAAGCCACAGAACTCACATCCGCCCCCACTTTTGAATTATCTGATAATTTAACTCTTCAAGAGATTTTGCCTGCTCCGGCGCCCGCAGATATCGTCTTGTCTGCTCCATCACCTGAAATAAAACTCGGGTTTTTAAACGATTCAATTCCTTGATTTTCACCCGCTCCATTTCCTGCCTAGCTCTCACTTTCAAATTATCAAGATCGTTTTTTTCCCGAACCCTCATTTCCTCTTTTAAATTATTTAAAGCTTTAACCACAGACTGCTCCATGTTGCTTTCCTTGTTCTGCAGAACCTGCACCTTTTTTTCCAAAGACAGGCAAATAGCCTGATGTTCCTTTTCCAATTTCTTTGCCTTCCTTTGGTACTGCACAAAATCCTCTCTTTTTTGTTTTAAAAACTCCGGAAGCTTCCTTCTCAGCAGAAAAAACAAAGCCAGAGTAAAAAGGGAAAAATTCAGTATTTGAAAAAACACAAATCGAACGGGAATTCCATCGCCGCCTCCTGCATGACTCCAAATCGGCTGGATGAGAAGAAAGAAAACAATTATTTGAAAAAACACTAAAGAAATCCTTTTTGATCTTTCTATTTAAATCGCTTTTAATTTGTTTGTTTTTCAGGAGAGCAAACGATCCAAAGTTATGTTGGCAAGCTGTTTTATTTCCGCCTGCATTTGAAGCTCAGTTTTTTTTATCTCCTGAAGAAAAGCCTTGGTTTCCCGCTCGTTTTCCATTTGAAGCTCTTTTTGGTTTCCTATCCTGTCGCGCAAAACCCGCTCCTGGATTTTTTTGCTTTCCCGGCTGTAGATTTTATTAAATTGCTCATCAATATCCCGGGCTTTTCTCTCGTACTTCGTTTTCAGAGACAGCTGTTTTTCCTTCAGTTTATCCACCTGTTTCATGCGCTCCCGGGTTTCCAGCTCTCTTTGATTATTCAACTGAAAATACGGATAAAATAAAGCTCGGGAAAGTATGGGATAAAGTGCAAGAAAAATCAGAAACTGTATAAAAAAAGTATCATTTACCCCTAAGGCCTGTATCAAAGAAGAAAACACTTTTTCACCTTTGTTTGTTGTTTAAACTTAATTTGCCCGACGACAACCAGCTTACAATATTAATTCCTATTTACAATCAAAAAATACGGATATTTTATCCTCTATAAAAAGCCCTTTCCACCAAGTATTTTCGATGGCAAAATAAATACCTGCTCCCAACCTGATCCATAAATTGCAGGTGGGAAAAAACAACAGACTATTATGTTTTTCTTTTTAAGACAGGGGGGTTCGTACAGAGGCTCCTTCAAAAAAAGCCCCGTCTTCCATATACAATTTAGGGGAGTTTAAGGCCCCATAAAACTCCGAGCCGCTTATCAAATTAATCTTTCGAAGAGCTGTCACTTCCCCTTTCATCCAGCCTTTGAGAACCAACTCCCCCACCGAGGCTTTGGCTTCCACCCGCGCGCCCGGCTCCACGATTAGCACCCCTTGACTAACAATCTCTCCTTTAAATTGACCACAGAGCCGGGCCACGCCTTCAAAACCAAGCCGACCTTCAAAAAACGCCCCGCGAGTCAAAATAACATTTGTATTTAATTCTTCCATTTTTTACCCAAGATCCGTCTTAAGCAGAAGATCCATCAACCGCTTAAGCTCCTCCTCTGAAAAAAATCGCAGGCAAAGCTCCCCGCCGTTTTTTTTAAATTGAAGCCGGCTTTTGATTCCATGCACTTCTTGAATTTTACTTATAGCCTGGTTTTGCCATGGTTTTTGTTTTTGAGATTCATTGACTGATCGCTTTGACTGCCTGCAGGACAGAAGTTTTTGAGCCTCCCTTACTCCCGTTTTGTGTTTTGCAAAATATCTGGCCCACTTTACCTGAGATGAAACATCTTTTTCCTGCAAAAGAATTTTTGCCAGAGCCAATGACAATTGACCTTCTAAAATGAGATTTCTCACTTCCAAAGACAAATGCAAAATCCTCAACTGGTTGGCCAAAGTGGCGCGGGGAATTCCCAAATGATCCGCCAATTTTTCCTGAGTGAGTTGTTTTTCCTCCATTAGTTTTTTATAAGCCTGAGCTAATTCAACAGGGTTTAGGTCCTGCCTTTGCAGGTTCTCCACCAGAGGCAAAAAAACACTATCTTGTTTTGATTCCAAAACCCGCACAGGAACTTCATGCAAGCCGGCCATAGCCGCCGCCCTCCACCTTCTCTCCCCTGCCACGATTTCATAATGCAAACCAGCTTTTTTCACAATAATAGGTTGAATCAAACCATTTTTTTTAATGGAATTCGCCAGTTCTCTTAAAAACTCCTTGTCAAAGACCCGTCTGGGTTGGTTCGGATTGACTTGTATCCGCTCAATTCCCAAAAACAACACAATGGAGGGTTTGTGGGTTTTTGTCGCTTTGCTTTCAGAAGAAGGGGAGAAAAGACTGTCCAGGCCCCTGCCTAAAACCTTCCGCCGGATATTCATAGGAACCGCCTGTTTTTTATCCAACTCTTTAAAGGACATGACCAGGCCCTTCAAAAGTTTGGGAAATGGCCTTTTCTTGGCCGGAGATTTTTCGCAATAACTCCCCGGCCAACTGTTCGTAGGCCATAGCTCCCATACAGTTCGGTTCATACTGAAAAATGGTTTTTCCAAAGCTGGGCGCTTCACTCAGGCGCACATTACGAGGGATAATGGTGCGAAAGACCTGCTCCCCAAAATGACGCCGCACTTCCTGCTCCACTCGATAACTTAAAGAGTTTCGGGCATCAAACAAAGTCAATAAAATCCCCAGCAATTTTAAAGGAGCATTCCACCGGTCTTTGACTTCTCTGGCAGTTTCCAGCAGTCTGCTCAAACCTTCCAAAGCATAATATTCACACTGCAAAGGAACAATGAAAGCAGACGAGGCGGTGAGAGCGTTTAATGTCAAAAGCCCCAAAGAAGGAGGGGTATCAATTATTATAAACTCATAGTCTTTTTCCGCTTCACTCAATTTCTTTTTAAGGAAATAGGCTCTGTCCAATTCATTCACCAGTTCCATTTCCGCACCAGCCAGATGCTCGTCCGTCGGTGCTATATCTAATTCAGGAAAAACAGTGGCATGAATAACTTGCTTTAAAGGGCTTTGATTCATCAGCGCCGGATAAATTCCGGTTCGAATGGAAACCCCGAGGCCGCTGGAAGCGCTTCCCTGAGGATCCAAATCCACCAGCAAAGTTTTTCTTTTTTTCAAGGCCAAAGCGGAGGCCAGACTGATAGCAGTTGTGGTTTTTCCCACTCCTCCTTTTTGATTAGCCACACTGATTATCCAAGTCATGGATGCCTCTTTTTAATGGTTGAGATCAAAGAGCACGGAATTCTCTCGTGATCGTTTTCAAAAAGCTCCACTGACAAGTAGTCAGTAAAGATTTTTGAGTAGTCAGTTTTCCATAAAACTATTCAATTTGTCCAGACCAAAAGCAAGTTTTGACTATGTATGACTATCCATTTTGAGTAGTCAAAAATCTTTGAGCCCCTACTTAAGTTCAAACTCTTTGCGTTAAAACCTTATTTAACCGCTTTAAAACTAAGTTTTTATCTCCACGCAAAGCGTAAAATAGTGTGACTATTCATTTTTTTCTATTTTGCGCTTCTCATCATTCATTTTGAGTAGTCAAATGTCTTATTCACCCCCTTTTCCGCCACAAAGCTCCCTCTTACAGGAAATATTTTTTGTTTGTTGATCTCCCATTGTTCCACGGGGAACATTTTTATAGAATCAGTGGATTGTAAAAAATCCTCATCACAAATTGTTCCACGGGGAACATTTTTATAGAATCAGTGGATTGTAAAAAATCCTCATCACAAATTGTTCCACGGGGAACATTTTTATAAAATCAGTGGATTGTAAAAAATCCTCACCACAAATTGTTCCACGGGGAACATTTTTATAGAATCAGTGGATTGTAAAAAATCCTCACCACAAATTGTTCCACGGGGAACATTTTTATAAAATCAGTGGATTGTAAAAAATCCTCACCACAAATTGTTCCACGGGGAACATTCGACCCATCACATCTCCCTTATGGCTAAAAATATATAAATAAAATAGCAGGGTCCAAACAACAATGATGTAAATATCAGGATGGTCTTTCTTTGTTATCCCGACTTCAGCAACAAAACACCCTGGGTATTTAAAGAAAAAACCACAGCAAAAAAAAGAAAGAACCAAAGGCCTTTTTTCTTGTTTTTCCTAATTAAATCTCAGGAAAAAGAAAAAGTTTAAGCTCGGACTATAAATCCACAGCCATCTACAATGCACTCCCGTGGGTTAGACAATTTGAGCATAAACAAAGAAGATTCATTGCCAGCTATGTAAAAAAAGAACCAAAAAAAACTGACAGACAAAGACTGATTGAAAGATTGATGAAAAAAGTAAGGAACAACTATACCCCCCTCCCCCAAAAAAAACCTATCTCCAATTACGGAACTAAAAAATACATCACAGTGGAAAATAATACTAAGGTCACACTCTATGAGCAAAAAATAACAGTGGATAGCCTGTGAGATGGCCTGCATGGAATTTACCAACTATAGAGGTATATCCTGCCCGCCTGTAAACTCTTAAGCCCGCTATAAACCGCTCTGGAAGATAGAAGCAACCCTCCGTAGTGTGCAAACACAACTGGAAAATGAGATCTGTTTATCACTGGAAAAAGAAAAAAATCACAGCCCATATAGCTATATGCTCTCGGTTTACTTGCTTTTATACACAATGAAACACCGGCTGGAGCAAAGAAAGCTCAAATTTAGTATTTATCTCAAATTTAACATTTATAAAGATGAGAGAAGTTTTAAAGAGGGATCAATGCTCCTTTATGGAGAATCAGAAGACAAAAAATCGTCCGCCTTCCAAATTCAGTGAACCGATAAGGCGATATACAAAGTTTTTTTATGTCAATAAATTTGATATATACGAAGTTATGAAAAACTTTGATGTTATTGTGGTGGGAAGCGGCCATGCCGGAGTGGAAGCAGCTTACGCTTCGGCCCGTAAAGGCTGTTCCGTGCTGATGGTGACAGTGAATTGGAGTCGCACAGCCCACATGAGCTGCAACCCCTCCGTGGGAGGTCTGGGCAAAGGGCATATCGTAAAAGAGCTGGATATTTTAGGTGGTTTGATGGGAAGAGCCGCCGATGCCTCCTGTATTCAATTCAAGGTTTTAAACAGTTCGAAAGGTCCTGCCGTCAGAGGCTCCCGCGCTCAATGCGACAAAGAGCTTTACAGTGCTTTTGTAAAAAATTATTTGTCTGCCACCGTTAGGAAAATATCCTCTCTTTCCGCGGAAGTGAAGTCTCTTGTTTTTAAAAAAAACTGCTGTGTGGGAGTGGTAACAGATAAAGGGGATACACTTTTCGCCCGCGCAGTGATTTTAACCACCGGCACTTTTATGAAGGCGCTTATGCACATCGGCTCTGTTCAAACACCGGGAGGACGTGTAGGGGAAAAAGCTACAGAAGGACTTTCCGATCAGTTAAAGGCTTTAGGTTTTCCCGTCTATCGCCTAAAAACCGGCACCCCTCCCCGGTTGAAAAAAGAAAGCATCAACTTTTCCATCCTTACTGCACAAAGAGCGGATAAGATCTTTAAGCCTTTCAGTTTTTTCAGCCCCTGTGTTTTAAAGCTTCCGCAAATAAACTGCCATCTGACTTCCACCAACGAGAAAACCCATGAATTAATTAGAAAAAATTTAAAGCTTTCCGCTCTCTACTCCGGAGCTATTGAAGGAGCCGGGCCCAGATATTGCCCTAGTATAGAGGACAAAATTATCCGCTTTTCCGATAAAACCCGGCACATCAGTTTTCTGGAACCGGAAACTCTTGGAGGCTCCTCCATTTATCTACAAGGGCTTTCCACCAGTCTGCCGGCAAGTACTCAGCTTCAATTTTTAAGAACCATTAAAGGTTTGGAGCAGGTAGAAATTTTAAAACCAGGTTATGCGGTGGAGTACGATTTTTTGGATCCATTAGAGCTTTTTCCCACTTTGGAAACCAAACCTTTTGAAAATCTTTTTTTTGCCGGACAGATTAACGGGAGCAGTGGCTACGAAGAAGCCGCAGGGCAGGGGCTAGTCGCCGGTATAAACGCCGCCAACAAAATCAAAAACCACCCCCCTTTTATTCTAAAAAGACATGAAGCCTACATTGGGGTGTTGATTGATGACTTGATTACCAAAGGCACAAGAGAACCTTACCGTATGCTCACTTCCCGTGCGGAGCATCGTCTTGTTCTAAGAGAGGACAATGCCATAGAAAGGCTTTTTCATTTAAGCCATAAACATCAACTGCTCTCTGCAAAAAAACTGAATTTACTGGAACAAGAACTGGAGCAAAGGCAAAAACTCCTTCACTCTTTGGAAAAAACACAAATTATTCCCAATGAAAATACGCAGATCAAACTCCGAAAGGCAAAAATTCCTCTGCCAAACAAACCGCAGAGTTTAAAGAAATTTCTCTGCCGGCCCGAAATGGACTGGCAAAAAATGAGAGCCTTATTTGAAACGAAAAACCTCCTTATCAGTGAAAAAGCATGGGAGGCGGTGGAGATTAAAGTCAAATACGAAGGATATATTAAACGACAGGAGCAATTCATCGCTCAAAGCAAAAAAATGGAAAATATAAAACTTCCCGATCTGAATTACGATAAAGTGAAGGGACTTTCCCTGGAAGCTTTAGAAAAGCTAAAAAAAATCAAGCCCCTGACATTGGCTCAGGCCAACCGCATCAGCGGAATATCTCCCTCGGCCATTCAAGCTTTGCTTATTCACTTAAAACTTGTTTCCAACAAAACAAAAATGAAATAAAAAACCTATTAACCGGCCCCTTTTTAGAAACGATACAGACCCCTTTGGAATGATCGAGAGAAGAGTAACTTTTTCAAGAAGCGTATTGAGGCGAGGTTTTTGTGAAGCAAAGGGCTTTTTATGAATGATATAAAAACGGATGAGTTGGAAGAGCTTTTACACTCCTCACAAAGAAAACAGCTTAAGATTTATACAGAAGAGCTTTGTTATTTCAATAGGAAATTTTCGCTTTTTTCCCGAAGAAAAGAAGAAAGCTTTATCCAGGAATTGATTTGGGATTCTCTTTTGGCCGGACAGGCTTTGCTTAAAGACTGCAATTGCAAAACCATTTCGGATATTGGTTCAGGAGCGGGTTTTCCGGGCCTTGTACTGGCGGTTCTGGACTCTTCAAGAGAATTTTGGCTTTTTGAACCTAACAGGAAAAAAGCATCCTTTTTAGAATACGCTGTTCAAAAAATGAATTTGAAAAACACCCAAGTAAAAAATATTCCGGTTCAACAGGAAAAAACTTTGCTAAGCTGTGCTGTCTCCAAAGCGTTTTTGTCTTTAAGTAAAAGACTGATTGCAACTCAGCCCTGTTTAAAAAAAGAGGCTGTCTATTATCATCTTCAGTCTCTTAATTGGAAAAGGCAGTGGGAAAAATCCCCTGCAGAAATTCGAAAGATATGGCGGATCAGAGAAGTCACAAAATACAGCCATCCTCTTTTGCCCGGAGAGAGGGTGCTGCTTGAATCACATCTCAGGACGAAAGTTTAGCAGTGTATTGCCCCCTTCTTTACCTGAGCTAACTCTTTTGAACCACTTAAATTCTCTAAATATTTAATTTCACTAATTTTTTTATTTTAAAATTAAATACATACAAAAATAGAAAGCCTGTATATACAACAGCTTAGAGAGTTTTTTCCACCAAACTAAAGTTTTAAAGGGCGGACTCAGGATAAAGCCTCTTGTAAAAAATAAAGCTAATTTTATTATAATGCTCGCGGCCTCTTTGTACTTCACCCCTGTTTCGCCTATATATTCAGCCACAAGAGGATGTGATGGGCTGAATGTTCTGCAGAACAATTTGTGGTATGGGGTTTTTAAAATATCTTTACTTTTTTATGGGAGTTTTTTCTGATTCCAATGAACGAAAGAAAACATCAAAAATTCCTGCTGGCAGGCTCTCAAGCCGGTTCTCTTTAAGATAAAATCTCTCAAGAAAAGAAGGTCGAAATCCCCGGGCTTGAGATTTTTTATTCCTTATCTTACATTAAATCAGATACAAGATAGTTCGTAAATCCGGCTCCGTTATGGGTGAACAGTTAAGGTTTTGCGCTTTACCTAAAACAGCCTTTTTATCTGTTCGATTCACTTACACATTAAGAAATGTTGTAGTTGCTCTCACCGCTGTCTCCGCTGACGAAGAAAATAAACAAGGTATCAAAAGAAGTATTTTTCAGTCCGGTGGATTTCCATAGTGTTTATGAACGGAGGATATATTTACTGGAACTAAAAAACACATAGTATTTCATAACGGTGAAATATCTACATTGCTGATTTTCCTCTTTTCCTCCCTGAAAGAATAAAGAAATATAAGCTTCGTTTCAGACGGCACAATTAAATTATTTACCAATACAAAATTCTTTGAAAATTTGCTGTATCACCTCTTCATTATATTCCCTGCCCAGCAACTCATATAAAACAGATAAAGCCGACTGCAGTTCAAAAGCCGTAAACTCCGGTGAAGCATGCTTATTCAACAGCTTCTCCGCCTGTGTTAAAAAATTTTTTATTTTATCCAAAGCCGCAAACTGACGAGGAGTGGAAAGAAAAATCTCCCCCACTGACTTCTCGGAATTTTTATGTAAAAGCCGGTTCAAAGTTTCCATTCCCTCTCCTGTAAAAGCACTCAACCACAAAATATTTTCGCCGGATTTTTTCTCTTCCAGGAAAGGTTTGTTTTTATTTCCACTCTCATCAAAAAGCTCACCTCCCCTGATTTGCAAAAAAGCACGGGTATTTCCGGAATCTTCAGAAAGGCCTTGTCTCTTGCGCATACAGGCCCGCACCGCCTGCAGGAACGGCTGTCTTTCCGAAAGTGGAAGCCGGTCTGACTTGCTAAAAACAACAAAGGTTTTTTCCGGATCCGATTTTTCCAAACCAAAGAAGCTTTCCTCGTTTAAAGGCAGAACACTCTCAAGTAAAAATAAACAAAGATCCGAACGGTCTATTTCCTCTAAAGTTTTCTGTATCCCCTTTTCCTCCACCGGATCAGGATTTTTACGAAAGCCGGCGCTGTCTTTTAAACAAAATTCCCTGTGATTAAGCAAAATCCGGGCGGACAGAATATCCCGTGTGGTACCGGGATACTCGGTTACAATGGCCTTGTCGTCTTGTACAAGATAATTAAACAAAGAAGATTTGCCGGCATTGGGGGCGCCCAGCAACAGAACACAAAAACCCTCCCTGTTTATCCGGCCCTGTTGAAAACCCTTAAGCGTTTCTTCCACTTCCTGTTTTATTTCCTTCAAAAATTCTTTTTGCCGGCTCACCGAAAAAGGCTCTATCTCCTGATCGCTGAAATCAATGCTGGCCTCCTGATGAGATAAAAGCCTTAAGATTTTTGTCTCCAAACTCTTCAATTGCCCGGAGAGCTGTCCTTTCAATCCCTTTAAAGCCTGCTCATGCCCCTTTGGGGAGCGGCTTTGAATTAAATGCAAAACATTTTCCGCCTGTAAAAGATCCATCTTTCCGTTCATAAAAGAGCGATAACTAAACTCCCCTTTTTCCGCCGGCCGGGCCCCTGCTGTCAGCAAGGATTCTAAAATCACAGAAGAAATATACGAGCCTCCGTGACAGCTGATTTCCACGCTTTCCTCCCCGGTAAAGGAGCGCCCCTCTTCAAAACAAAAAACTAAAACCTCATCCAAAGCCTCTGCGGTCTCAGGATGTAAAAAAGTGCCAAAATAAATACGATGAGACTGAATTTTTTGAGGCAAGAACGGACACACTTTTTTGCTTATCTCAAAAGCTTTTTTCCCACTGAGTCGGACGAGAGCCAAAGCGCTCTCCCCGGGGGGAGTAGACAGAGCGCAGATGGTGTCTTCATCCTGTCCACACAAAAAAGTTTTTTTCAAATTCTTTTTCAAAACCTTTTTCCCCTTAAGAAACAGCCTGTATATAGCAATGACAGCCGCTCAAGCAAAATCAGGTGTCGGAAGAACTGTAATCCACGGGGCTGATACAAATACTTTTATAAAAACCTTCACCCACAGAAGTGGTTTTCACCTCCCCTCCTTCCGTCAGAAACTGATGTACTTTTCTCCTATGAAAAGGGGAAAGAGTCTTTTTCAAATACACCGGTCGGCCGGTGGAAAGGGCTTTTCGTTTCAGTCTCTCCGCCAGATCCAAAAGCATTTGTTCCCTTTCCTCAAAAAAATTTCCTGAATCCACATGAATAAAAATGTTTTGCCCGAAAAAATGATGTTGGATCACTCGATTGAGATAAGTCTGTAAAGCCAATAAAAACCGCCCTTCTTTCATTTTTAAAAGACCTTCGTCCTCTCCAAAAATTTCAACAAAAATCTCCCCCTCTTTTTCCTGCTTCAATTCAACGGAGAGGAAAAACCCTCCTTTTTCCAATAAATCCTGCAGTATCTGTTCCACCAGTGTCTTTGGATCTTTAGCTTTGCCCTTAAATAAATTTTTAAACATGCTTCCCAACCCTTTCTGTTCTCGTTTCGTTTTTTTATCTCTCATCCCCCGCTAAGTCCGACTCAACTCATCCCCCCGCTAAGTCCGACTCAACTCATCCCCCGCTAAGTCCGATTCAACTCTCCCCCCACTTATTCTTTTTTTCCCGCTCAAAATCCTCATGCCGGAATCGTGATTGACCTTTATTTATGCTTGAGTCTTTTCCTTTCCCAACTTAATAAGGGGCAGGGGCAAAGCCCCTTTCTCTTTCCTGTTCAAATACATTTGCTGAGCCAGACCGAACGCCGAACTGACCAACATATATAATACCAAACCACTTGGTAGATTTATCATAAAAAGCGCCATGAAAACAGGCATAATCTGCATGGCTCTCATCATTTCCTTATTCATAGTCACAGGAGTGATCTTTTGCTGAACAAACATAATTAGCCCCATCAAAACCGGTAGCACATAATAGGGGTCTTTCCAGCTCAAATCCTGAATCCAAAAAACAAAGGGGGCGCGATAAAGAGAATAACTGTTGGCCAAAGCTTTCCACAAAGCCCAAAAAATCGGGGTTTGAGCCAGCAGAGGCAAACACCCCAATAGGGGGTTGGCGCGATGGCTTTTCATTAAAGCCATTATCTCCTGGTTTTTTCTCTGTGGATCCTTCTTAAATTTTTTTCTGATTTTTTCCATTTCCGGGTGCAGTTTCTTTGTCACTTCCATAGAACGATGAGCAGAAACCAAAACCGGCAAAAGCAAAAGCCGCACCAGGAGTGTCAGTAAAATAATGGAAAAGCCCCAGTTGCCCACCAGAGAATAAAAAATCTGCAAAATCTGCAGAATCAAACGAGATAAAAAACCAAACCAGCCAAAATCCACCCAGGGAGTAAGAGAAGGGTATTCCTTTTTTAATAAGGATAGATCTTTCGGCCCTACAAAGATATTATAGGCACTTTCAAAATCCCGCCGGGGATTCAGTATGGAGTGACTGACAAAGCCAAGATACTTATTATCCTTGAAAAGAATACGAAACTCCGGGGACACATCCGATTCATTCTCCATCCACGCCTGTCCAAAATATTTCGTCCCCAAAGCGGCAATTTTAACTTGAGAAATAACTGCGCGGGACTTAATTTTTTCCACCTGAGACGCTTCTTTGGAAATCAAAGGAATATGTTCAAACCCCTTGGAGGAAGACACAAAAAAAGATAGAAAGTCCGGCTGGCTCAGAAAGGAAAACAAACCCTTTTTTCCTTCTTTTCCCGCCTGAGTCAAAAAAAGGCTGATCCCGGAAACAAAGTCCAAATTTCCACTCACCCTCACCTGCGTCTTTATCAGGAATAATTTAGGATCAACTGACACGGTCTTATGTATTTTCACCTCATTCAAAAGAGCCTGTCCCTGCCAGGAATAATCCGACACCCGCTCAATATCAAAATACAGAGGCCGGCTCTCCCTTCCTTTAATACGAGTCTCAAAGAGAAGGTCCTTTTCTCCTGAAAATAGCAAGATAGCCTGGCCATTTCGATCCAAAATCCGATTCAAAACCAGTTTCTTAAAACCCATGCCCGATGAAGAAATATCAAAAGACATATTTTCACTCTGAAAGGAAAAAACCTGCTCCTTCATCTGTGAAGAGGCATCAAAAGATTTTTCCATTTCATTCTTTTTGCTCTTCAGAGAGTTTTCCCGACCGTACTCCTTCTGATTCTTTTCCCGCGTTTCCTCCCGCTCCTGCAGTGATTCCCCTCTTGTCTGCATCGGGTACTTTTTTCTCATATAGGCGTCCCATGAAAGCCAGGCCACGAATACCAGGGCCACAGCAATCAAAGTATTTTTATCCAAAAAATTTTCTCGTTCTTTCATAAAAACAGTTCCTTATACAAATAAACCTGGAAAAATTTCACGAAGCTTTTAGTCCTGCTTCGGAAGAAGGTAATGGAGCGGGATCCATACCGCGAGGCCCGAAAAAGTGACATTTGGACAATCTCTTTAAAATCAAAATCAGAGCCTTTTGAGGGGGATGAGACAAACACACTTGCTCAGCATAACGGGAGCAGGAGGGGTAAAAGCGGCAGGCTCCTCCAAAATACACAGAGAAAAACACTCTATAAACTTTTATAAGAAAAAGGCAAAAAAAAGACAACAGCCGATTCATTTCATTCCCAAACATCAATTCTTTGACAAATTTTCTCAAAACCGGAACAAAAATTTTTATAATTCATCATTTTATAAAAATTTTTTTCCTTTTTTTCAAACCCTAACAACAAATCTATAGAAATAGACCATTTTTTTTCTCTTAAAAAATGACGCGCCCATCTTTTGAAACGATTTCTACAAACCGCGTTCCCCGTCCACTTTGGAAAAAACAAAATAAAACGGCAATAAGACAGATCGTTTTTTCGATAAATGATAAAAAAGCCCTCTTTCTTTCTCCTCCGACCTTTTTTTTTAAGTAAAATAAAGTCCTCTTTTTTATTTATGGAAACCCATTTATTTGTTTTGACCGACACGACTTCTCTCTTGATATTAAAAGAAAGTTAACAAGTGGAGAAACCCCACATTAACTTTTTTAACTTTTACTTGCCGGACAGGGAATCTGAGATTTGTTTCCGCCCTTTGCGGCGACGGCGGCTTAAGACCGCCTGTCCGCTTCTCGTGGCCATCCTGACACGAAAACCATGAGAACGGCTTCTTTTTGTTCTGCTGGGTTGATAAGTTCTTTTCATTTTCCTACACTAACTTCATTAATAAATCTTACAATCATATTGACGCATAATAGAGCACATTTTGTCTCTTCCCGTCAAGTGAAAGTATATGATACATATTTGCCTCCCGTGTTAGCCCTAAGTATTTTATAACTTTACGGAGGCCCCCTTGTCCGAACAACAGCTGTGGAATCAGATAAAAGAAACCTTGCAAAAAAAGCTTCCCGGGAAATTACTAGGTCCCGTACTCAACACGGTCACATTAGAGAGTTCCTTTTCCTCGGGGCAAAAACATTTTACATTAAAAGTCCCTTCCCTTTTTCACCAGGAAATTTTAAAAAAACATTTTTCCCATATTCAAAGCCAGATACAAACTCAAGGAGGTTCTCTTAAAATCACCGGCATTAAAAAAACTTCGCTTTCCCCCGCCCGGCGCAAAATACAAAGCCCGCCTCCTCGCCCTCCTTATTCATCTCAACCACAAAAAAACAGCGCCTTTTTCACAAAATGGACTTTCCCCTCTTTTATTCAAGGACCCAACAACTGCTTTGCCCTTTCTCTGGCCCAAAGTGTAGCAAAAAAGCCTGTTAAAAACAGCTCCAACCCTTTGTTTATCTACGGTCCTTCCGGCTTGGGAAAAACCCATCTACTTCATGCCATTGGAAACAAACTGGAGAAAGAGGCTCCTCAATTAAAAGTGTTGTATCTGCCCGCGGAACGTTTTTTCAATGACTGTATCAACCATATTCGAACCGGCAATATGCCTGCTTTCCGCCAAAAATACAGACAGAATATCCATGTCCTCCTGCTGGACGATATTCAAATTCTGGGAAAAGGAGAAAGTATACAAGAGGAGTTCTTTCACACTTTTGAAAATTTAAAACAAAGCGGATGCCAGATTGTTCTAGTGAGCGATCAAAAGCCCAAAAATATCAAAGGATTAAAAAGCCGAATCCAAACCCGGTTTGAAGGAGGGGTTGTTGCAGATATCCAGGCCCCGGACAAAGACACAAAAAAAGCCATCATTAAAAATAAATCTCATATTAATCTTTCAGAAGACATTATTTCCTATATAACCGAACTCCCCTCCACCTCTATCAGAGAACTGGAGGGGTACCTGAACAAAATAAAAATGTTTTGTGAACTGCAAAACAAAACCCCATCCCTTCCGATAGCACAACAACTTTTTTCCGAAGAAAAAAACCTCCCTCCCGAAAAGGATTTTTCAAGGCCTTTTCCCCCCACAAAAAATCCCAAAGTAAAAGACATTTTGAAAAAAGTTTGCACGCGATTTGGCATAAAAGGCTCAGAGCTAAAATCCCCCTCCCGATTACAACACATCACTTTGGCCAGAAACACCGCGATATACTTGATTAGAACAGAACTGAATCTGTCTTTAGTGGAAATCGGGCGTTTACTCGGGAACAGAAATCATAGCACTGTGTTAAACAGCTTGAAGACAGTGGAAAGACAACAGAAAAAAAATCAAAGAATAGCAAAAGATATTCAAGAGTTAAGAACAATTATCCACAAATAAAAAAATAATGTTGAAAACCTCAAAGATTATAACCGTTTTTTCCACTTTCTTTGTTTTTACCTATCTTTTTCCACAGAATTATCCACAGATATTTTTTGCCCGCTTTTTTAATAAAATTGCGTGCTTATATCTCAATTATTTGCTATCAACAAAGCCTACTACTACGATTTTCTTTTAATTATTTATTAATAATAGTAAACCGCTCAAAGGTGTTTAAAGTCATGTCTCAAATGAAACTTCAAATTGAACGATCTGTGTTTTTTGACTTGATTTCTCAAGCTAACAGTTTGATTGAAAAGAGAAATGTCGCACCGATTTTATCTAAAATTCTTATTATAGCGAAAGAAAAACATCTTTGTGTTCAAGCTACAGATCAAGACAACAGTTTACAGAGTAAAATTCCGGCTAAGGTGGAAAAAGAGGGAAAGGTTGTAATAGATGCACAGAGTTTATGCGACATTTTAAAAGAACTTCCGGAAGGCCGTATTGATTTAAGCGAGCAAAACGACAAAAAGGTGAGGTTAAAACAGGGCGCATCCATCTTTCATCTTTTGAATTCCAGTCCTTTGGAGTTTCCAGCATTTCCGCCTTTTCAAATGAAAGGTTCTTTTTTGATAAAAAGCTCTGCTCTGAAATACTTAATTGAAAAAACAGCTTACTGTTCTTCTGTGGATGAAACCCGCTATCATCTGACGGGAGTTTTTTTTGAAGTGAATAAGCCATTGGAATCAAAGGATAAAAAAGATAAAACTTTCCGATTTGTGGCCACTGACGGGCATCGTTTGGGGTTGGCGGAACATCCTTGTGAAATTAGTTTGGAAAAAGGGGTTATTATATCTAAAAAAGGGGTGCAGGAGATAAAGAAACTGGTTTCTCATGCGGAAGAGGAAGAAGATGTAGAGGTGGTGGTGGCGCCGCCCCGGATTTTATTTCGTTATGGAGTGACTATTTTGAGTGTGAAGCTGGTGGAAGGGGAGTATCCCAATTATCAGCCCCTGATACCCAAAAGCAGTTCCGTGTCCGTGACACTGGACGCGGAGGATTTTATGCAGGCTTTGAGAAGAGTGTCTTTGTTGTCCAGCAATCGCTTTAAAGGGGTAAACTTTCATATCAGTGAGAAGAAAATACAGATGGAAGCGGAAAATCCCGATCTGGGCTCAGCCAGGGATGAAGTGGCCTGCGTGAGAAAGAAGGGGGAGGATTTGAAAGTTCGTTTTAACGCCAGGTATATTCTGGATGCGCTTTCCTCAATTGAGAAAGACCAGGTTCTGGTTAGTTTTGGCGGTAAGGAAAAGCCCTGTATTGTAACCCCGGTTAAGGAACAAGCGCGACAACACAGTCTCTGTGTTATAATGCCTATGAAAATGTAATGTTTTTAAAGAAACTGGAAGTTCGCTGTTTTAGAAATTACACCCGTCTTTGTTTCACCCCTCCTTTGAAAACTTTGATAGTGGGAGATAACGGTCAGGGGAAGACCAATTTGCTGGAGGCTTTGGTGTTGCTTGCCGGTGGGAGTTCTTTTCGGGTATGCACCCGGGAAAGTCTTTTACAGGAAGGAGAAGCCGTCGCTTTTATCTCGGCGGAAGTTCTTAATAAAAATGGAAAAAGTCTTTTTCAACTGTCTTTGGATAGGACTGGAAAAAAAACATTTTTGGTAAATGGAAAAAAAAGCTCTCCATCTCAGCTCAGTGAGGCAATGCCCATCATTGTTTTTAGTCCTGAAAGCTTAAATTTGTTGAAAGGTTCGGCAGAGCGGAGGCGCCATTGGATGGATCATTGGTTAAATACAAGAGGCCGGAGGTCTTGTGTACGGGATTTTAATAAGGCTTTGGTGCAAAAAAACTCTGTCCTGAAGCAGATCCGCAAAAAGGAATTGCCGCCAAAGAAAGCGCAAAGGGTGTTGGAAAGTGTAAATGATATTTTTATTGAGAAAAGCTTGGATTTGATGCGAGTTAGAAAACAGGTTTTACGGGACTTAGATCCTCTGCTGGAGGAAAGCAAAGCTCTTATTTTCGGGGAGCGGAGCGGAAAGATTCAGGACCTTCAGACGATGTACTGTATGAAGGGCGGGGAGGAAAGCAAAGAGGAAGCTGAAGAGATTTTTAGAAAGAAAGTGGTGGAGCGCTCTTTTTTAGAGCAATTGGCGGGAACCAGCCTGTATGGTGCTCATCGAGACGATTTTAAACTGTTTTTTCAAGGAAGAGACAGCCGATATTTCTGTTCGCAAGGTCAACAAAGAGCTTTGCTTTTGGCTTTGAAAACAGCTCAGGTTTTATGGTTTCATAGAGTTCAAAAAAGCTCCTGTCTTTTGTTATTGGACGATGTTTTTTCAGAAATAGATAAACATATTGTTTTAAATTTGCTACACTTTTTAGAGGAGATTCCTTCTCAGATAATACTGACTTCAACAAAAAAAAGCTCTTTTTTGAACGGACAGAAGTTTCAAGTGTTTAACCTGAAAGAAGGGGTTTTAAGAAAGGATTTTTCTAATGGAAGAAGAACTCAAGACATCAGTCCCTCATTCGCCCCCATCGCCTCCCTCTCCCTCGGCTCTGAATAGTAAGAAGTATGATGCCTCTTCCATTCAGGTTTTGGAAGGTCGGGAGGCCGTTCGCAAACGTCCGGGAATGTATATTGGAGATGTAGGGCATAGAGGCTATCACCATTTGGTTTATGAAATAGTGGATAACTCCGTGGATGAAGCTCTGGCCGGGTTTTGTTCTGAAATTTCCGTCACAATTCATCCGAATGAATTTATTTCCGTGGAGGACAACGGCCGGGGCATTCCTGTGGGAGAACACGAAGACAGAAAAAGCGCTTTGGAAGTAGTTATGACGGTTTTGCATGCCGGCGGAAAATTTGATCACAATTCTTATAAGGTGTCGGGGGGCCTGCACGGGGTGGGGGCTTCCGTGGTAAACGCCCTGTCCTCTTCCTGTTCTGTGACAGTTGAAAGAGATAGGAAGAAGTGGCGGCAGGAATATGAAAAAGGGATTCCCACAGGGGAGTTAAAAAATATTGGGGACACGACGGAAACCGGCACTCTTACTACATTTCAGCCGGATCCGGAAATTTTTGAAGAAGTTCTTTTTGATTTTGAAGCTCTGTCTGCCCGCTTTCGGGAGCTGGCCTTTTTGAATCGGGGATTGAAAATAGAACTGACAGACGAAAGAGCGGATAAGATAAAGACACAAACTTTTATGTTTGAAAAGGGCCTGTCGGATTTTATTTCTCATATCAATAAAACCAGAACTCCACTTCACCCGGAGATTTTATTTTTCGAGGGGAGTAAAAAGGAAGTGGAAATGGAGCTGGCCCTTCAGTGGAATGATTCCTATTCCGAGTCTATCCACACTTACTGCAACAACATTAATACAATGGAAGGGGGGGCGCATCTGGCGGGTTTCAGGAAGGCTCTTACCCGTTCGGCCAATACTTATGCACAGGCCAGGGGCTGGATGAAGGATTTTAAAGGAACTTTAGAGGGGGAGGATATACGGGAAGGCTTGGCCGCAGTGGTTTCAGTTAAGGTAAAGGAGCCTCAGTTTGAGGGGCAGACAAAGACTAAGCTGGGAAACAGTGAAGTGCGAGGTGTGGTGGAATCCTTTGTTTTGGAGAGTTTGTCAGATTGGTTTGATAAGCATCCTTCTTCCGGTCGGAGGATTATTGACAAGTGTGTGAAATCGGCGACCGCTCGGCTGGCGGCTCGAAAAGCCCGGGAGCTGACCCGTAGAAAAACCGCCTTGGACGGAGGAGGGCTTCCGGGGAAAATGGCGGATTGCCAGGAAACAGACCCTGCCCGCTCGGAGCTTTTTTTGGTGGAAGGAGACTCCGCCGGCGGCAGTGCAAAGCAGGGAAGGAACAGAAAAAATCAAGCAGTGCTTCCTTTAAGAGGAAAAATTATCAATGTGGAAAAAGCTCGATTTGAAAAGGTGTTATCCAATGAAGAGATCAGAACCATTATTATGGCTCTTGGAACCGGAGTGGGAAAAACCGAAATGGATATTTCCAAAATTCGTTATCATAAAATTATTATTATGACGGACGCGGATGTGGATGGTTCTCATATAAGAACCTTACTGCTGACTTTTTTTTATCGGCAGATGCCTCAAATTCTGGAGAGAGGCTATGTATATATTGCCCAGCCTCCATTATATAAAGTGAAAAAAGGCTCCGAAGAAAAATATCTTAAGGATGACAAATCTCTGAATCGCTATCTTATAAATAAACAACTTGCGAGTATGCGATTTTTAAACCTCTCTTTTTCTCAAGATCGGGAAAAAACTTATTTGGAGAATATTTTTTCCTTTATTATGAATATTCAAAAGAGAAAAAAATTGCTGGACAATATAGAAAAAACTGTTTCAGTGGAAGCCTTGAAGTTTTTTGCCTCCACTTCAGAGGAGCTTTCCGTTTTGCTGAAGACTCCGGATAAATTCAAAGAATATTTTTTGGATTTCAGGAAGCGAATGGAATCCCTAAAAGAGCCGAATCCCGTTCACTTAAAAGAAGAAGATAGAGAGGGGGAGAGCTTTTTTATTGTGGAAAGCGGAAGATATGGAAGGAAAAACCAGACTGTCTTTGATAGGAGCAGGGCGGAGTCTTTGGAATGGAAGAGGTTAAGGGAGCTTTCCGTCAGTTTAAAAAGTTTTTGCCCTCTTCCCCTGGAAGTCAGCTGGAGCAAAAATGAGGCAGAGGAAAACAAGGAGGCTTTTCACAGTTATGATGATTTTCATGACAAGCTCATTTTGGAAGCCAAAAAAGGGGTTTCCATCCAAAGATATAAAGGACTGGGGGAGATGAATCCGGATCAGTTATGGGAGACCACCTTAAACGAGGAAAACCGCCGGCTTTTGCGTGTCACTCTGGAGGACTCCATGCAGGCGGACGAGACTTTTAGTGTACTTATGGGGGAGATGGTGGAGCCTAGAAAGCGATTTATATATGATAATGCCTTGTTAGCAGGTAATTTGGATATTTAAAAACGGGAACAAACAGGGATGAACGAACAAGATAAAAATGTGGTGGATGTAGATATTAATCAGGAGATGAGGGAGTCTTATCTTCAGTACTCTATGAGTGTGATTGTGGGGCGGGCTTTGCCGGATGTGCGCGACGGACTAAAACCTGTTCACCGCCGCATTCTCTTTGCCATGAAGAATTTAAGGAACACGCACGACAAACCTTATAAAAAGTCCGCACGGGTGGTAGGGGATGTAATCGGAAAGTATCACCCCCACGGGGACGCGGCGGTATATGACAGTATCGTCAGGATGGCTCAGGATTTTTCCATGCGGCATCCTCTGGTGGATGGGCAGGGAAATTTTGGTTCCATTGACGGAGACGCTCCCGCGGCCCCCCGATATACGGAAGTCAGAATGACCCCTTTGGCAGAGGAGCTGTTGGAGGATATTGACAAAGAAACCGTTTCCTTTGGCTGGAACTACGATGATACTCTTCTTATTCCTCAGGTTTTACCTGCCCGTTATCCCAATTTGCTGGTGAATGGGAGCGAGGGAATTGCCGTAGGTATGGCTTCCCGTATACCGCCTCACAATTTGTCGGAAATCATATCGGCCTGTCTGAGTCTGATAAAAAATCCGTCCATTTTGGATGAAGAACTGATGACTATCGTGCCGGGGCCGGACTTTCCCACCGCCGGCGCCATTAAAGCGCAGGCAGGACTGATCTCTGCTTATAAAACCGGAAAAGGCATTATAACTATTCAGGCTAAAGTGGAAATGGTGGAGGAAAAAGGAAAGCAAATGATAATAGTGCAGGAGCTTCCCTATCAAGTGAATAAAGCCCGGTTGATAGAAAATATAGCTGTTTTGGTCAAGGACAAAAAGATAGAGGGCATTTCCGATATAAGGGATGAGTCTTCCAGAGAGGGAATGAGGATAGTCATTGTTTTGAAAAGAAAAGAAAACGCGGATGTGGTTTTAAATCAGCTGTACAAGCACACGCATCTGCAAACCCGATTTGGAATCATTTTTCTGGCTTTGGATCATCGAAATCAGCCCAGGGTGTTTTCTTTAAAGCAGATGCTTAAGTCCTTCATAGAGCATCGGTTTAATGTGGTGACCAGAAGACTTATCTTTGATCTGAGAAAAGCCCGGCAAAGGGCGCATATTCTGGAAGGGCTGAAAAAGGCTTTGGATTCCCTTTCAGAAGTAATCAGAATGATTCGTTCGGCTCAGGATGTTTCCACGGCTAGAAATCAGTTGATGAAAAGCCTGGTTCTTTCTCGGGAGCAGGCGCAGTCCATTTTGGATATGCGGCTTCAGAAATTAACCAACCTGGAAAGAGAAAAAATTTTTCAGGAATTAAAGGACCTCCTGCGGGAGATTGAAAATATACAACAAACTCTCTCCAGTGAAAAAGCCGTATATGAACTTATAGAAAAAGAGCTTTTGGAAATAAAGGAGAAATTTTCCACCTCTCGGAAAACAACTTTTATCGTATCGGACGACGACGATGTGGTGGAGGACAGGGACCTTATAAAAAAGGAGGATGTCCTGGTTACCCTTAACTCCGATGGAGGAATAAGGCAAATTTCTCTGGAGGAATACCGTCTTCAAAAAAGGGGAGGTTCCGGTCTTAAGGGAAGCTCTCCAGTGGGAGACACCAGTGTTTGGAAAAGTCTTTGCGTAAACACGCATAGCGTTCTTTTGATTTTGACGGACCGGGGCCGGCTCTACTGGCTGGACGCTTTTCGCATTCCTCGAATGAGCCGCACTTCCAAGGGGCGCTCTATCAAAAATCTGGTTCAGCTTCAATCGGATGAAGCCGTTCAGGTGGTGATCCCTGTGGATTCTTTTTCCCAGGAGCAGACGCATCTTTGTTTGATTACCAAAAACGGCATTTTTAAAAAATCCGCTCTGCGGTTTTTTTCCCGGCGCAGAAAAGGAGGTGTTATCGCTATTGATATGGACAAAGGGGATCAACTGATTTCCGCCTGTATCAGCTCCCCCAAAGAGGATATTTTCATCCTGACCAGTAAGGGCTTTTGTATTCGTTTTGCTGAGGCAGGTGTGCGTTCCATTGGCCGGACTGCCCGGGGGGTCAGAGGTCTTTCTCTGAGGAAGGGAGATGCGGTCATTGGTATGAACAATGTTAGCGCGGATTCTTCCGCCTCTTATATTACAGTAACGGAAATGGGATATGGCAAGAGAACCCGGCTTCAGGAATGCCGTGTCCAGAAAAGAGGGGGCATGGGAGTGGTTGCTCATAAGATAACGGAGAGAACGGGAAAGGTGGTTTGTTTTCATTTGGTGGAAGACTTTCATCAATTGCTTATAATGACCAATCAGGGACAGTCCATTCGATTTTCCTGTAAGGAAATTTCCGTTATCGGTCGTTCAGCTCAGGGGGTGCGCCTGATGAAACTGAAAAAAGAGGAGAAAATCAGAAGCGCCAGTCTGTTAAATGAGGAGGAATCCTCAAATTGATTTTTTCCGCCGGAAGATTTTGAAAAAAATAACAGTTTTTAAAGAAAAAAATAAAGTGTTTTTAAAAGTAGTTGTTTTAGTGTTCTTTTGTTTTTCCCCCGGTTGTTTTTATTTTATCTCCCCAATCAGAAAAGCGGAAAAAGCTCTTGAGAGGGGAGATTGTAAACAAGCCAGGAAAATGTTTTCGCAGGCAGTAAATAAAGACCGGGTTGTGGCGGAGAAAGCGGCCCGTTTGTGCGTGTCCAAGTCCATAGAGGAGGCAGTGTGGTTTTATGATTATCTTTCCAAACGGGAGGAGGATAAAGAGAAAAGATTGTCATTGAAGGAAAAACTGGCCGGGCTTTATTTTGAAAATTTGGAAGACTATGAAAAAGCGGTGGAGCTTTATTCCTTCCTGAGAAATCAGGAAGTCTCGTCGGAAAAAAAACAAAACTACTCCTTTCGTATTGCCCGTTCTTATTTTGAATTGAGGAAATGGGATATGAGTTTAAAGGAGGTGGATGCTTTAACGGCGCAGGAGGAAATCAAAAACACGAAAAAATCTTTTCGATTTAAAATAAATAAAATATTTCTTAAGGCGCGTATTTTGCTGATGCAGGAAAAATACAGCGCCGCAGAAGAGGTGTTTCGAAGCATTCAGCGTACAGCTCCCGATTATTTTGAGAAAAACAAATTATTTTTTTACCTGTCTTTTATTTATGAATCTCGGAAGGAGTTTCATCAGGCCATTGTCGAACTGGAGTCTTTTCAAAGCACTTCTGATTTTTTGGCGGATAAAATAAAAAGGTTGAAGACCAGACAAAATAACCAACCCGGGACAGCCTTTGGCGGCCGGTTGTGAGAAAAAATCATCTGAGAAAAAAAGCTTTTTTAATAGTGGGGATGGGTTTTGAAGCCGGGGTTTTGATCTGGTTGTTTGTGTATATCGGCCAAAAAATGGATCGTTATTTCCATACCGGGGGCGGGATTACAGCCGGCCTGGTGATCCTGGCTTTGTTTATTTGGTTTTATCAGCTGATTTGGTTGTTCAAGTAGTCAATCTTTGTTATTTCGGTGCGGAAACGCTAAGGAAGAAGGCGGAAAGAACAGTGCGCTTCCCGGTGTGTTGTTTTTTTAAAAGAAGTCAATACAGGAAACATGGTTAAATACGGACAGGTTTGAAAAAGCCCCGTCTCTTTAAAGAAATTTTACGATAAAAAGAAAGCGAGTACAGAGGAAAAGATCGGTTATAAATAACTTACCAATCCGGAGATTTTTTGATAAAAATTAATTCAACTTATATGGTCTGTTTTTTCAAAGGTGTTTGTAAAGGAAAAAAGGGTTTGTTTTTCTTTCTGAGTTGGCTTTCAAGCGGATTCGTGTTTTTAATGTCGGATTTTTAGGGGTTTTTATTATGAAACATTTTGAGTGGTTGGAGCTTCTGCCTTTTTTATCCGCCGGGAATCTGCATATAGCTAATATGCTTTTGATTTGTTTCTTTCTTTTGATAATCACTTTTTTTGCCAGGAGGGCTTTGAAAAAATCAACTGATCCTATAGTGCCGTCAGGTTCTTTTTCCATAAAAGCCTTTTTTGAAAATTTTGTGATTGTTATCACCTCTTTGTCTGATCTTGTGATAGGGGCGCAGGGCCGGGTCTTTGTTCCTTTTTTTTCCAGCTTGTTTTTGTTTATCTGGTTAAATAATTTGTTGGGTCTGGTGCCCGGTATGGGCGCCGCCACCGGCAATGTAAACACCACTTTGGCTTTGGGTGTTTTTTCTTTTCTGGTGTACAATATTTATGGTTTTAAGGAGCATGGCTGGGCTTATTTGAAACAGCTCATGGGGCCGGTTTTGTTTTTGGCGCCTTTAATGTTTGTGATAGAGCTAATTTCTCACCTGGTGCGCCCCTTGAGTCTGGGGTTGAGGCTTTACGGCAATATGGTGGGGGACCATACCGTGCTTTCCATCTTTTTGGATCTGGCTCCAATCATCGTGCCGGTGGTTTTTTACTTTTTGGGCTTTTTTGTATGCACTATGCAGGCATTTATTTTCACTATTTTAAGTATGGTGTATATCAGTATCGCGCTGTCGCATGAACATTGATTTTTGTTTAAGGTGAAATGATAGGCAGGGGTTTTTGATTTGAAGAAAAAACAGGGAGTCAGGCGGGAAAACCCCGTCAAAAAAATATGGTATATGCAGTGACATTGTGGTAGCTATGGAAGAAGAAAAGACCGGTGTGAGGGATTTTAAACAAACATTACAGAGGAGGAAAGGGCACAATGAAAAAGATGTTTCGAAGAGTTTATTTGACTGTCATGGGATGTATATGTAGTTCTATGTTTTGTGCTTTGGCTTATGCTGAAGGAACAGGGTCGGCGGCGGAAGCCGGAGGAAGCGGCCTGTACGCTTTAGCGGCCGGACTGGCCATTGCCATAGCCGCTTTTGGCGGAGCTTTGGGGCAGGGTCGAGTGGGCGCCGCCGCAATGGAAGGGATCGCCCGCAATCCTCAGGCTCAAAAAATTATGTTCATTCCCATGATTATTGTTTTGGCTTTGATTGAATCTTTTGTGATTTTTTCTTTCGCTATTGCCATGATTATTGCCGGAAAAATATAATATTTGTGACTTGGAGTTTTGTCGTCATTTGTAAAAACCTTTTAACTCACAAACACTGTTGTTTTTTGAGATTCTGGTCATACACATGAAAACTTTTCTTAACAGTCCGGAAAAACTACTATTAAATAAACAGTGTGAAAAACAACCAGCGGACGAAGAAAAAAGTGACAAATTAAATACGAGGCAAACAGCACGACAGCGGGAGTTTTGCCTGCCGGATGTGAAATATCTTGGGCAGGTATTCACCCCGGATAAAATTGTTTTGGAGATGCTGGCTTTGTGTCGCAATAAAGGTTCTGTGTTGGAACCGGCCTGCGGTCAGGGAGCTTTTTTAAAAAAGCTGAATAAAGCCGTGGGCATTGAACTGGATGAAAGCATTGTCCGCTCCGGGAACCTGTCCGTGACGGGAAATATCTCCAACACTCTGCCTGCTCTTAAACAAGAAAAAACTCTTGCGAAGCGGGTGGCAAAAAAAGAGATTTTGCTCGGCGATTTTTTTTCCTACTCCACGATCAATCAATTTGACACGATTATCGGCAACCCTCCTTATGTGAAGTTCAGGGATATACGGCAGGAAACAAAATATTTGTTGCCCATGCGGTGGTTTGACCGAAGAAGCAATCTATATCTTTTTTTCATTGCAAAGAGTATGGCGCACTTGAGAAAAGGAGGTGAATTGATATTCATCACTCCCCGGGATTTTTTAAAAGCGACCAGCGCGAGAACACTCAATTCAAAACTTTATGAACAGGGAAGTATTACTTATTATCGGGAATTGGGCGACACTCTTATGTTCGATGGATATTCCCCCAACTGCGCTATATGGCGTTGGCAAAAGGGTCGATATAATCGCCGTATGCTGTGCGGGCAAAAGTGGTTTAATCACCATAAAGGTCAGCTATGGTTTGGCAGGCCACAGGGAGGGGAAAGAGAGGGGAGGCTTTCCGATTTGTTTGAAGTGAAGGTGGGGGCGGTGAGCGGCGCGGACCATATATTTATCAATGAAAAACGGGGTAATGCAGATATGGTGTGTTCTTTTACCGCTAGTACAGGACGGACCAGGCGAATGATTTATAATCGAAAAGAAAAATGTCTGTGGCCTCACAAACAAGAGTTGATTCAGCGTCGGATTCGGGTTTTTAATGAAAGCAACTGGTGGGAGTGGGGTAGAAAATATTGTGACAGAAAGGGGCCTCGTATTTATGTTAATTGTAAAACACGAAATCCCAAACCTTTTTTTACACATAAGTCCCGGGGTTATAATGGATCGGTCATGGCTTTGTTCCCCAAGGATCCAGGCAAAGATATAGGCCGGGCGGTGGAAAAACTGAATAATGTGAATTGGCGGGACTTGGGTTTTGCCTGCGACGGAAGACTTCTTTTCACTCAACAAAGCCTTCTGAATGCCCCGGTGGAGTTACGGCTATGATACCACAGAAAATAAAAGCCGGTGGCTTATTTAAGCCGGCATAGAAAAAACTTTTAAAACCGGGGAATGAGTAAACAGTTAAGGAAAATCAACTATACTGATATTTTTTTTCTCAAGCTTTTCCCTTAGTTTCTCACTCTATAAAAGTAAACCATAGCGAGTCGTTAAAAAACACCCCGAAGAAAACGGACTAAAAAATTATCTTATATCTTTAAAACTGTTGTTTTTTCTGACAAAATCCCAGGCATTTATTTTTTTTGTAGCTCTTTTATAAAATCTTTTCACTTTGCTTCTTTTAGGAGGAGCCTCTTTTTGGAAGATCAGGACATTTTTGAAAAATAACCCGGAGAAAAACATATTGTCTGAAGAACCGGTTTTCTATCTTTTTTTCAAAAATAATTCTCTTAAGATTTATAGTTAAGTGCCGATAAATTCTTATATGAATATTCAACACTTGAAAAGCATCTATCTTCTTTTTTTATTAAAATAACCCCGGGAAAAATATGTTGTCCGATTTGATTCAATTTATAAGCAATAATCCAAATCTAATCACTATTATCTGTCTAACAGTAATGATTGTTGCATTTTTATTAGAGTGTAAGAGTAGAGAAAGAAAGCTTTTTAAGGATTATAAACCTATTGTCATCAGTATTGGGATACTAGGAACCTTTATAGGAATATTTTGCGGACTCTGGAATTTTGATACAAAAGATATTACTGCCAGCGTTCCTGCTTTATTGGAGGGTTTGAAGTTAGCTTTTGGAACATCTATTTTAGGTATGGGCATATCTATAGTAATGTCGATTATTGAAAATACCCAGAAAGAGTTATCAGATAACGACTCTAACGACTCTCTAAAAATGAGCATTTTAAGAGATATTTTAACAGCACAAAAAGACACAAATAAACAAGCAAATCTAATACATAGTTCTATTAAGTCTTCAGAGGAAAATATTAACAAACACTTTAACATGGTAAATGAATCTCTTAAAAACACTTTAGACACCTTATCTAAAGGAGCTACAGAGGAAATTATTATTGCATTGGAAAAAGTCATCTCTGATTTTAATAAAAATTTAACAGAGCAGTTTGGAGATAATTTTAAACAGTTAAATGAGTCAGTGAAAAAAATGATTATTTGGCAGGAAAACTATAAGCTTGCAATAGAACAAATAGAGAAAAACTTACAAGTAGCAGTGACAAATATTGAAAAAACATCTGGCCATATACAAACTATTACTAATAATTATGAAAAAATGTCCAAAGTTAGTGAAGATTTACACCATGTTATTGAGGCAAATCAAAATCAAATTAAAGATATAGAAACTCATATGCACAGTTTAAAGAAAATTGGAAATGAAGCAGGCCTGATAACAGCTTCATTAGATGATTTTTCAAAATCTATTCAAGGCTCTTTATCTAAGCAATCTGAGGGTTTGAACCAACGGAGTAATGAATTAAATAAAGAATTGGGTAAGTCTCTAGGACAGCTTGATAAAACTCTAGCTACTTTAACATATAAATTCAAGCAGGATTATGAAACCTTTTTTAAATGTATGGGAGAGCTTGTAGAAGAACATGAAAAGCTTGTAGAAGACCATAAAAAGCTTGCAGAAGACCATAAAAAGCTTACAGAAGACCATAATGAATAGGACGAGTTAGAAATGAATATTCAATTTACTGATTTTGCAAAACTAAGGGAATCTGTGAGAAAATATGGAATTTTCGATTTTGCAAAACAAATAGCTACCAGACGACAAATAAGAAAATTGGAAAAAGAAGGCTTGGATATAAAAGAATCGGATATATTTTCAACTAATGCCGGAGAACTTTTTGTAATTTTAGAAAATGGATCTATTAAAAAGGCGATTATTCATATAGTAGAGATATCTAATTGGAATGAGAATTGGAATTATCCAAAAATTCACATTTATTTTTGTAAAATGATAGAAAAAATGCAAAATGCAGGAAAGGAAAAAAGATATAAAGCATCTAGCAGAAAAGACGGTAAATTTTATTTAATTAAAAATAAAAAAGAATGGAATGAAGCTCTTGAAATATGTTCTTATTGTCATACACAGTATAAAAATCAATTTAAATCGCACAAGACTAGGAAAAATTTTAATCTTAAAGAGTGGATAGAAAATCCAATAAGTGACCCTAAGTTTTCAAAGGTGGAGTTGGATCATTGCACTGTTCCTAATTGTTATACAAAAAAGTGGCCTCAAATTTCAAAAATGATAAGAAAGCAGGTAAACTATATTTGCCAGGCTTGTAAAAAAGATTTTTCGAGTGAAGAATGTAAAGAATTCTTACATGTTCATCATAAGGACTCAGATAAAACAAATAATACAACAGAAAACTTAATACCATTATGTATTGAATGCCATTCAGCAGAATACAATCATGGGCATATAAAACAACAGCTTATGTATAAAAAATGGCAAAAAAGCAAATGTTTTAAAATTGTAAAAAACAGAGGTTTTTAATTTATACTTTAGAAAAACAAATAGTTACGAGCCGGCAAATGAGACAACTGAAAAATGAAGGTTTGGATATAAAAGTATCGGATATATTGTCAACTAATGCCGGAGAACTTTTTGTCATTTTAGAAAATGGATCTATTAAAAAGGCGGTTATCCATATAGGAGATATATCTAATTGGAATGAAAGTTGGGGGTATCCAAGATTTCACATTTATTTTTGTAAAACAATAGAAGAAATGCAAAATAAAGGAACAAAAAATATATATAGAGCATCTGGCAGAAAAGACGGTAAATTTTATTTAACCAAAAATAAAAAAGAAGGGGATGAAACTCTTGAAATATGCTCTTATTGTCTTACACAGTATAATAATCAATTTAAATCGCATAAGACCAGGAAAAATTTTAATCTTAAAGAGTGGATAGAAAATCCAATAAGCGACCCTAAGCTTCCAAAGGTGGATTTGGATCATTGCACTGTTCCTAATTGTTATACAAAAAAATGGCCTAAAATTTCAAAAATGGTAAGAGAGCAAGCACGCTATATTTGCCAGGCCTGTAAAAAAGATTTTTCAAGTGAAGAATGTAAAGAATTCTTACATGTTCATCATAAGGACTCAGATAAAACAAATAACACAACAGAAAACTTAACACCATTATGTATTGAATGCCATTCAGCAGAATACAATCATGGGCATATAAAACAACAGCTTATGTATAAAAAATGGCAAAAAAGCAAATGTTTTAAAATTGTGAATACAGAGGATTTTAATTTATGAAATCTGCAAAAGAGTGGATCAGTATTTCAGATATGATGACAGGTTTAATGATGGTCTTTTTATTCCTCTCTATTCTCTATATGAATCATTTCCAAAAAGAAAGTGAAGCAAGAATCAAAGAAAGAATTAAAGAAAGTGAAGCAAGAGTCAAAGAAAAGGAAGCAATGCTCAAAAAAACTAAAGAGTCTGCTGAAAAAGTAAATAAATTAACTAAGGAATATATAAATTATAAAAAGTTAATTTTACATGAATTAAAAGACAAATTTAAAAACGATTTAAAAAAATGGAATGCTGAAATTATAGAAGACTTTTTGGTAATAAAATTCCTGTCACCGGATATTATGTTTAATCCAATGGAAAGTTTAATTAAAAAAGAATTTCAAGGTATTTTAAATGATTTTTGTCCGAGATACTTCAAAATATTATTTGAATTTCGGAAAGGCATAGAAGAAATTAGAATAGAAGGTCATACATCAGATGAATGGTATGGCCTTTCAAAAAAAGAGGCTTATTTTAAAAATATGAAATTGTCACAGGATAGAACCAGGTCTGTATTATATTACTGTACAACAATCAAAAATATAGAAACAAATGTGAGAGATTGGGCTATTAAAATATTAACTGCCAATGGTTTGTCTTCCAGCCGGCCAATATGTAAAAAAGATACTGTAAGGTGCCGTACACGTAATAGAAGAGTTGAGTTTCGTATCCAAATCAATGAATCCAGTGTGTTGTATAAAGTTATAAAAGAAGTGGAAAATATTTTTCAGCAATCAATTCTCCCAATAAAAGAACAGTAATAAATATACTCCCGAGAAAAATATAAAACTCCCTTTATATCCACATTAGGCCCCTTGCCCCTTCCTTGTTGTTGGAGGCATTAAAAGATTCATCTAATGCCGGCGAATTTTTTGTAATTTTGGAAAATGGATCTATTAAAAAGACAGTTATCCATATAATAGATATATCTAATTGGAATGAAAATTGAGGGTATCCAAGAATTCACATTTATTTTTGTAAAACAATAGAAGAAAGGCAAAATGCAGGAACGAAAGATATATATAGAGCATCTGGCAGAAAAGACGGTAAATTTTATTTAATCAAAAATAAAGAAAGATGGAATGAAGCTCTTGAAATATGTTCTTATTGTCGTACAAAGTATAATAATCAATTTAAATCGTATAAGACCAGGAAAAGTTTTAATCTTAAAGAGTGGATAGAAAATCCAATAAGCGACCTTAAGCTTCTAAAGGTGGAGTTGGATCATTGCACTGTTCCTAATTGTTATACAAAAAATTGACCTAAAATTTCAAAAATGGTAAGAGAGCGGGCAAACTATATTTGCCGAGCCTGTAAAAAAGATTTTTCGAGAAAACAACAGCTTATGTATAAAAAATGGCAAAAAAGCAAATGTTTTAAGACTGTAAAATACAGAGGATTTTAATTTATGAAATCTGCAAAAGAGTGGATCAGTATTTCAGATATGATGACAGGTTTAATGATGGTCTTTTTATTCCTCTCTATTCTCTATATGAATCATCTTCAAAAAGAAAAGGAAGCAATGCTTATAGCAATTAAAAAAATAAATAAATTAACCAAGAAATATATGAATTACAAAATGGTAATTTCAGATGAATTAAAAGATAAATTTAAAAACGATTTAAAAAAATGGAATGCTGAAATTAAAGAAGACTTTTTGGTAATAAAATTCCTGTCACCGGATATTATGTTTAATCCAATGGAAAGTTTAATTAAAAAAGAATTTAAAAGTATTTTAAATGATTTTTGTCCGAGATACTTTAAAATATTATTTGAATTTCGAAAAGGCATAGAAGAAATTAGAATAGAAGGTCATACATCAGATGAATGGCGTGGCTTTTCAAAAAAAGAGGCTTATTTTAAAAATATGAAATTGTCACAGGATAGAACCAGGTCTGTATTACATTACTGTACAACAATCAAAAATATAGAAACAAATGTGAGAGATTGGGCTATTAAAATATTAACTGCCAATGGTTTGTCTTCCAGCCGGCCAATATGTGAAAAAGATACTGTAAGGTGCCGTACACGTAATAGAAGAGTTGAGTTTCGTATCCAAATCAATGAATCCAGTGTGTTGTATAAAGTTATAAAAGAAGTGGAAAATATTTTTCAGCAATCAATTCTCCCAATAAAAGAACAGTAATAAATATATTTCCGAGAAAAATATAAAAATTCACTTTATATCCCCATTAGGCTCCCCTTGTTGCCGGAGGCATTAAAGGATTCACCAGCAGTATTGATTCATGGTCCAGTCAGTTTGGATAAAACAGCTATTTATATTGCTGTTAAACTCACAGAAAAGATCTTAATAATCTCCCTGAATTTGGCTTCAGAAATGTTTGAATAGATAAAACACAAGCTTTCCATAGTAATTACAATAAGTTAACTATACTTAGCTTGAGTCACCATACACTTAAAGTTTTAATCGGGGATGTTAAGCCATCGGTAAAAGTTTTTTTGTATTTGTTGTAAATTCTTTTTTGTTTTTCCGCCAAAGCGGAATGTCCATTCACTTTGTGTGTTGGAGAGACGGGCCAGCCCCCAGGCCTTGCCGGGAAAGCTCACTCTCACTCCATCAATAAAAGAGGAGTGAGCTGATTTGTTGTTCCTGTAGCGAGACTTAAGGAGTTTTAATTGTTTTTCTGCCTGGGATATTTCAGTGGCCAATCGGATTTCGTCTGTCTCCAGACTGTTTTTTTTAGGTATCAGCTGTAGCGGATTTTTATTGTTTTTAAAGCAGATATTTATAAGCCTCAGGAGAGCATACACTCCGTCATCAATAGGAAAGTAATCATCACAGAAAAAAAAATGGCCGCTTAACTCCCCTCCAAACAAAGCTTTTTTCTTTAAGGTTTTTTGTCGTATCAGGCTGTGTCCCGACTTCCACATGGTATAGGGGATTTTGTGTTCTTTTAAAAAATCAAAAAACCAGTCGCCGCATTTTACATCCACCACTACTGAGAAGTTATTTTTTTTATTGGATGGAATATTTTTCCTATCGGAGGAGCTTTCTTTTAACAGATCGGAGATAAAAACAGACATAAGCTCATCTCCGTGAAAAGTTTTTCCGTTTTTTCCTACAATGACCAGACGATCCCCGTCTCCATCCAAAGCCGCTCCAAAAGCACAGGCTTTTTCTTTTACTGTTTTTTTCAGATCTTTTAAATTTTTCTCCAAAGAGGGGTCCGGGTGATGGTGTGGAAATTGACCGTCCGGTTTGACATACAGCCAATGAATTTTTATTGGCAAATTCAGGGCTTTAAATATTTTTTGAGCTATGGGTCCGCCGGCGCCGTTGCCGCAGTCAATAGCGATTTTTTTTATCACCGGATTTTTATGTGAAGTACAGGGCTTTTTTTTAAGAGCTGGGGTTTTTGAAAATTTTTTCTCTTTGAGGGGGGCAAAGGTCGTTGAAAAAGACTTTGATGAAAGTTCGCCGGGGAATTTTTGTTTTTTAAAGAAAGAAACATACTTGGATTCTATATCAAAAGGGGTTATTTTTCCTTTTGAGCGGGGAAGGGAAAAAGATTTTTCTTGTATGAGTTTTTTTAAATGTAAAATTTTTTCGCCGCAAAGGGTTTCTTTAAGTGAAATCAGTTTAAAACCGTTAAAGTCGGGCGGGTTATGGCTTGCAGTCACCATAATAGAGGCTTCAATGTCTGCCATGAAATAACCGGCGAAAAAACAAAGAGGTGAAGGAACCATGCCGAGAAAGCGCACCTCCGCTCCTGCCTGGGCCAAGGATTTCGCCATCTGTTTTGCAATTTCAGGACTGCTCAAACGGCAGTCGTGTCCTACAGCCATTACCGGCCTTCGGTTTTTTGTTTTTTTCAAAGGTTTTTTTTCTCTTTGTTGTTTGTGGAAGTGCAAAAACGCTCTGGCCAAATTTGTTACAAAACTCAGATCGAAATCTTTTTTGTATATTCCCCGGATGTCGTTTTTTCTGAAAATTTTTTCATTCCATGTCTTCAAGTCCCCCCTCCCCCCTTCCCCCCTCTCCGGTTGTTTTCATTTCTTGCACTCAAAGAATGGATGGCCCAAAGCAAAGCCTGTTTCATGGACTCCGCATCCGCTTTGTCCTGTCCGACAATATCTTTGGCAGTGCCGTGGCTCACGCTGGTTCTTACAAAAGGAAGCCCCAGACTGAGCTGAAAACTTTTTCTTTCGTGTATCATTTTAAAAGGGATAAGAGCCTGGTCATGGTACAGGCAGAGGTACATAAAATACTTTTGACGGTGATTTTTTAAAAAGGCCGTATCCGGAACCAAAGGTCCCTCCACCCGGCTCTTCCATTTTTCAAGCTCTTTTTTAAGTGGAATTTCCTCCGTTCCCAAAAGACCCTCCTCCCCGGAGTGAGGGTTAAGGCCCAATACCGCCAGCAAGCTGGACTTTTCTGCCCATCCTCTGTGGAAGGAAAGCGCCGGAGGAAAAGCTTTTCGCTGGATAAATTTTTCTTTTAATTCAAAACAAAGCTCAATGCACTTGTTTAAACTTTTTTCACTCCATTTTATTTCTTTTAAAGGAATATGACCTGTCAGTAAAACCACATTGAAAAACTCTCCTAAAAAAGTCATAAAAATATCTTCTTTTTGAGTGATCTTTTTCAGTAAATCCGTATGGCCTTTTTCCGAAAACCCCTCTTTTTGCATCTGCACTTTGGAAAGCGGGCCGGTGACCAAAGCGGAGCTGTCCTTGTTTTTCAAGCACTCTTTTGCCGCTTTGACCACCCAATCGGTAGGAGTGGGGGGGCCAGCCCTGTCCAATAAAATATTTTCTTTTTCAGTTTTTTTTATTAACTGTGGTGTTGTCTCTTTCAGGTTGATGCGGTGAAAAACCCCGTTTGTCAGGCGGAGTAATTCCTTGTTGCCGTCGTCCGCCCTCCATAAAATAAACTGTATTCCTTTCTGAGGCCCCAGCTCCTTTAAGGCCTTCAAGCTGATCTCCAGCCCGATTCCGTTTATGTCACCGGTTGTGATGTGAATTGTTTTCATTAGTTGATTTGAACAAAGGAGGTTTTCTTTTTTTCCTCCAGCCATTTTTTAAGTCTTTTTTTAAAAAGCTCTTTAAATAAGAGCTGTGACAGTTTTTCTTTTCTCTTTTGGTTTTCAGCAGTGATGATTGGCGTTTTCCAGATCACTTTAAAAATGTGGTGCCCGTTGGGAAGAAAAAGCACAGGGGAGATTTGTCCAGTGGAAAGAGTTTTGATTGCTTCTTTGATGGTGGGGTGGAGGGCAGATAGTTTTAGGTTTTTTAACAGCTCCCTTTTCTCCCCCTTCTTTTCCGGTTTCCATTTATTAAAAAAAGTGGAGTCTTTTGAAATGAGTTGAGAGTTTTTCCAGGCCTGCCTCTTCCCTTCCTTTGTGGGGGGAAAAAACAAATACACCAGTTCGTATTCAAAAGAGGTGAACAGAGCTTTTCCCTCTTTTTGCCGGGCATACTCGTTTAAGTCCTGATCGGAAAATCTTATTTTTTCCACAACTTCCCGTTGCACAAGAAGTCTTCTTAGAATGGATTTTTTTAAAAAACTCTTATAGGAGGAGGAAGTAAAACGATTTTTAACCAGGAACCGACTGAAAGCTTTTTTGGATAGCCGGGTTTTTTTCCTTTTGTTGCTCAACTCTTGCTTTAAATGAGCCGGCTCCACTTTCAGGTCCATCTGTGTAATGGAAATATCCAGAATTTTCTCATAGATAAGAAAATCCAAAAGCGTGGAATCCTTTTGTTTTAATTGAGTTTTGTTGAACAAGGTCAGTAAAACGGAGTCTTCCAAAAAACCCCGCTTTAATCTCTGTCGAGCCTCTTTTAAATCCATAAGGCTTATCATTTCCTCATTTATCGTGGCGAGAGTTTTTTCCACTGTTTGAGCGGATGAAAAGAAGCACAAAAAGAAATAAAGAAACGGAAGAAAGTATTTCATCACAAAGTGTTTATATATTAAAAAAAGGTTTTTAACAAATTATAATCGGTTCAAGATCACTTAAGTTGATTTTAAAAACAGCTAATTTATTGTTATCACTATGAAAAACAAGTATTTTATTCATTATTCGTGATCCCTGTTTCAGAAAAGAAATTTGCCTGTTTATGTAAGTTATTCTTAGCCGCTTTATCTTAAGTTTAAGGGAATGAAACTGTGAATCACGAACACAATATAAATATTTTCACAGGTATAAAATTTTAGTTGTTTTTTAGTTTCAGTCAGTATATCGGCTGTTCATAAACACATGGAGACTCGCCATGGCTGAACAAAAAATACTTCTTTTATAAGGCCTTAACATTATAATAATTTTACCTTTATTTTTTTAATGGCCGTTTCATTTTTTAAAACAGTCAGTTTTTTGCTTTGCTCATCCAACCACTTTATGAAAAGAGCTTTTTGTCTTTGGGCTAGCAATTCCCGGCGGATTTGCTGTTGGACCTGCTCAAATTCCAATTGCCTACTCGGTTTTTTGTCCAATACCTGTATAATGTGATACGCGTAGGCGCTGGACCATACTGGGCTGATTTCATCTTTTTTTAGTGAAAAAGCCTGATCGAATATTTTTAAAGTGCCTTTTTCCACCCACTCCGCTTTTGTTATCCGGGGATCTTTGATAAGTTTTTTGGCTGATTTTATTAAGCTTCCTTCTTCCTTCAGATCATCTTTTATTTTTGTAAGAACTTCTTTTTTTTTGTGAAAGATATGATAAATGAGAAGGCGGGCAGGGGATTTGAACGAAGAAAGATGGATTTTGTAATATTCTTTTAACTCCTTTAAGGACGGCGGTGGAGCCAACGCGCCGATTTTTCCCATCACTTTTTTATTAAGTAAATTGTTTCTTATGAGGTTTTCCCATTCTTGTGAATGTATTTTCCTTTTTTTCAGGTGCAGTTCAAACACTTCATTACTTGGATAGCTTTTTTTTATTTTTTGCAGAGCCTGTTTCAACTCCGCTTCGGAAACAGAAAGAAAATGCGCCCTGGCCCATTGGTGAATGAGGTGTTCCATAATAAGGTCTGTAATCAATTGTTTTTTCAGCTCTTCCATTAGGGCCTGGTTTTGTATGTCTTGGATATTCAATGTGTGTATTTTTCCGGCCAGCCGTTTTGCGAAAGCCCGACCGGTCCATTTTTGTGTATTGATTTGCAGGACCACAGGATCTTTGTGAAAAAAGGAGCAACTGCTCAGCCAGCTCATGGACAGGCTTAATATAAGAGTGGAAAATAAGGGAGGGTTCATTAAAGGGCTTTTAATAGGGATGGATTAGTGCGGACTTTGTATTTTGATTTAAGGCTGTTGAAATATTGAGCTAGAGCCTGACTTCTTTTTCTATCGAAATAGGAGGCTTTGATTTGAGTTCGATTAGCTTCTCCAAAAGGAATTTTGCGGTTGAGTTTGACAATGTAAAAGCCGTCGCCGGTTCTGATAGGTGGGGAAATTTGTCCGGCTTTCATTTTTTTCAGTTTTTTGTATATGGTAGGGTAAATGGTGTGACTGGAACGAGGGATGTTAATTCTGCCGCTCAGCCGGTTGTCAGAATAAATGTCCACCAGATCTATGAAAGGTTTTTTGCTTTTTATGACTTCCTTGTAAATTTTTATGGCTCTATTCTTGGCGGACTTGATTTGGAAGGGTTTTGGGCTCTCTGGAAGACTGATGATAATAAAGTTAAGATCAAACTCCGGGTTTTTTTTGTAAAACCTAAGCATGGTGTTTTTGGGAAGTCTTTGAGCCGTTTTATCCAGCCTGGCGATCTTCTTCTTTAGTTTTTTGTCGGCATAGTGCTTGTATAAGGTCTGCTCAAAACTCTCCTTAAGCAAAGGGTCTGCAAACATATTTTTAATGGCGGTGTTTTTAATTAAACCAGAGTCGTTGTAAGCCGCTTCCACTCCTATACGATAGCGCAGGTATTCCTCAAAAAATTGTCTAACGGAGGGAGCGTTGGGGGCTATCTGTCTTACGGCATTGTAAGTGTCTTTAAATTCCTTAAGTGTGATTTGCACTGTAACCAACCCTTTGGCTCCGGAATAGGATATGGTTGCCAGATTTTGCGCCTGGGCGGAGAAAGAAAGTGAAAGAAAGCTGAGTAAAAAAACAATATAAACAAACATGGATAAAAACCTTGAGTCTTAAGTATATACTTAGTTTTTATCCGGGATCAAGAACAAGGGACTTTTGTCCTGATTTTCATTCTGTTACTTTAATTTTAAGGAAAAAACTTATCGCATTGCTTCCGTTATAGAAGCAGTAATGCCGGACTTATCTGAAAAATGCAATTCCTGCGTCAGTTTAAGATAGGGGGAAAAGATAAAAATCCCGATGTCTGTTGGTTCTAGTGTTTTAAAGGCAATAGAGCTTATCAGAAATAAAATTAAGAATAAGGTTTGATATTTTCAGACTGCACGAAGTGTTTTTTATGATTTTAGTTCTTCAATAAGACAGGGGATAATTTCAAACAGATCTCCCACCAGGCCATAATGGCTTTTTTGAAATAAAGGCGCCGAAGGGTCTTTGTTAATGGCAATGATAGTTTGAGAATGGCTCATTCCCGCCAGGTGCTGAATGGCTCCCGAAATGCCGCAAGCGATATAAAGTCGGGGGCTGACGGTTTTTCCTGTCTGTCCCACCTGCATGGTGTGTGGACACCATCCGGCGTCTGTAACAGCGCGAGAAGCTCCTATAGCTGTTGTCGGACCCAAAAGGTTCGCCAGCTCCTCCAGTAATTTAAAATTTTCCGGGGCCTGCATTCCCCTCCCGCCGGAAACAATAATGCGCGCTTCTGTCAAATCAGGTCTTTTGCTTTGGCGGGTTTGTGTTGTCTGAACTAACTCATAGTTTTTGCTTTTGGACCCTTCCCAGTTTAATTCCTTAATGGAGTCGGTTTTTTCCAAAAAGCTTTTGGGGGAGTCGCCCTTTGTTCGTAATAATACGATCGGAGCCGGATCTTCGTTTAAAGTGCACACAGCCTGGCATTTTCCAGCATAAAGACTTTTTTCCAACAGCCACTTTCCCTTTTCTTTTTGGATACTCAGTCCGTCGGAAAGAAAAGGCCGGTTTAGGCGAACAGCCACTCGGGGAAAAATGTCCAAATTAGGTGGGGAATAGACAGCCAGAATCAAGTGCGGACTTTGCTCTTTTATAAAGCCGGATAGGGCGGCGCTTAGAATTTGCGGATCAGGAATTTTTTTTGGCTGAAAAAAAATTTCCTGTACACCGGAGCTTTTTACTTCCTTCAAACCGGCTTTGTCTACTCCTAAGCATAAAGCCATAGTATGCCATTTCTTTCCAGCGGCAAAGGAAAGCAGGTCCAAACTAGAGGTTTTGACCTGCCCGTTTGCAAACTCAACATAGATAAGAACTTTTACAGAGGACATCTTCTTCTTTACTTTTATAAAATGGGTTTCTTTTTCATATCAATCACAAATATTTAAAGCTTAAAACAAGCGGCTTATAAAATCTTTTCTTTTTCTTTTAATAAACGAATCAGCTCTTTTGCCTGTTCTTTCGCTGTGCCCGGGATCATCTGCGGCGGAAGGGGGGGTGAAGGCAGGCAATAAGAATGAAAAGCCCATGTGGGTAAATCAGAGGGTGGCTTCAGATCGGAAAGGCTTATTTTTTTCAAAGGTTTTTTTTTGGCTTTCATAATTCCCGGCAGGGAAGGATAGCGGGGTTCGTTGATTCCCTTATCTACTGTAATCAAAGCAGGGGGGGTTAAAGTGATCTCCTCTTTTATTCCCTCTTCGATATTTCTTTCGCAAAGCCAGGTGCCTTCCTGTTGTTTCATTCCTGTTACAAAACCAACATGGGGAATTTGTAATTGCTCCGCCAGCATAGGCCCGGTGGCACAGTGGTTTTCATCAATGCCGCCCTTGCCGGTGAGGATCAACTGCCAGTTTTGCTCCTTTTTTATTATTTGAGATAAAGCCCAGGCCGCAAGACAGGGGCTTTTGTTTGAAATGGATGGATCAAGCGGCGCCTCTGTCTCTATAGGGGATTCAATCAAGCAGGCCCGGTCCGCACCCATAGCCAGTGCGGTGCGAAGAGCTTTTTCCGCCCGGGCCGGGCCCAGACTGAGGACGACTACCTCTATGTCAGAGGCTTTTTCTTTGATTTGCAGGGCCTCTTCCAGGGCAAATTCATCGTAAGGGTTGATAATCCATTCAATGCCGGATTCATCAATCCCCTTTTTGTTTTTTAAAAGTTGAATGCGGGTGCCGGTGTCAGGCACCTGTTTTATACATACCAAAATATTCAAGACGATTAAAACTCCTGATTAAAAGGAAAAAATTATCTTACTTTAAAATTACCGGTCCGGCAATCTCTGCTTAAAACTCTGATAGAATGAAAGCCCATGTTGCTCTTTTTTTAGAGTTTAAAGCAATCAGGATTGGCAAAAAGAATAAAAATCCTGTATGATTTGATGTGCATTCATGTAATTTGAAGTTTTTTGATAAAGTTAAAAAAGAAAATTCAGTTTGTCATAAAGAAAAAACCGTAAATAAAATATCGTTTGCAAAGGTCATTTAAACTGGTGAAAAGTTTTTTTTTGCTTTCCATAGGACAAAAATATTTAATGGGTTTGACGGGCCTCGGTCTGGCTGTGTTTGTTTTGTTTCATATGCTGGGGAACTTGCTTATTTTTGCCGGAGAGCAGGCCTACAACCTGTATGCGCATCAACTGGAAAACAGCTTACTGATTGTTTTTGAAGCGGGGCTTTTGATTCTTTTCCTTGTGCATATCGTATTGGCCGGGATATTGAGCATCAAAAACCGTCTTTCCCGTTCAGGAAAATATGCTTTTCCGGCAAAAGGGCCGAAAGCCACTTTCTGGTATCAAAAAAGTCTTTTAGCTCAAGGTGCAGTGATACTGGTTTTTGTGATCTTGCATCTGATTACTTTTAAATTCGGAGTGCATTATGAGGTTACCTATGACGGAAAAACCGTGCGGGATCTTTTTCGTTTAGTGGAAGAGGCTTTTCAAAACCCTGTGACAGTCCTGTGGTACATAGGGGCTTTGTTGATTTTGTCTGTTCATCTGTTTCACGGATTGAACTCCTCATTTAAGTCTCTGGGGTTTCATCACCCCCGATTTAGTTTCTGGGTGAATAAAGTCAGCGTTGTTTATGCTGTGTTGGTGACCTTGGGTTATATTTCCCTTCCTTTGTATTTGTTTTTTTTAAAAGGAGTCTTGGGATAATTTTTTTATGGCCGGGGAGAAAGCGAAGAGTTTAATAAAAGCCGGTTCGGGCGCAAGCTCTCCGGCGGAGCTAAAAATATTTTCAGGAGTGGTATTATGAAAAATTCATCCCATATCCCTTCGGGAGCTTTGGAGGAAAAGTGGGAGCGCCATCGGTTTGAACTGCCTCTGATAAACCCCGCCAACAAGAGAAAATACAAGGTGATTGTGGTGGGCACCGGCTTGGCGGGGGCCTCCGCCGCCGCCTCTTTGGCGGAGCTGGGCTATCAGGTAAAAACCTTTTGCATTCAGGATTCCCCCAGAAGGGCGCATTCCATCGCCGCGCAAGGGGGAATTAACGCGGCTAAAAACTACCCCGGGGATGGGGATTCCATAAAAAGATTGTTTTATGACACGATCAAAGGAGGGGATTTTCGCAGTAGAGAGGCCAATGTGTATCGTTTGGCTCAAATTTCCAATCAGATTATTGATCAGTGTGTGGCGCAAGGGGTGCCCTTTGCCAGAGAGTACGGAGGATTTTTGGCCAATCGGTCCTTTGGCGGAGCACAGGTGTCCCGCACTTTTTACGCCCGTGGACAGACGGGGCAACAATTGTTGTTGGGAGCTTACGGGGCTTTAATGAGACAGGTGGACAAGGGCCAGGTGGAGCTTTTTGCCCGGCATGAAATGATGGATCTGGTAACTTGTGAAGGGCGGGCCATAGGCATTGTGACCCGCAATCTTCTGACCGGGGAGATAAAAGATCATTTTGCTCATGCCGTGATTCTGGCCACAGGAGGTTATGGAAATATCTTTTATCTTTCCACTAACGCCATGCACTCCAATGTCAGCGCGGCCTGGCGATGTCATAAAAAAGGGGCCTTTTTTGCCAATCCCTGTTTTACCCAGATTCATCCTACCTGTATCCCCCGTTCGGGGTTGCATCAGTCCAAACTGACCCTGCTTTCCGAATCCTTGAGAAATGACGGTCGGGTCTGGGTGCCCAAAAAATCCAAGGACCTGCGTACACCGAAAGACATTCCTGAAGAGGAAAGGGATTACTATCTGGAAAGGATTTATCCCGGCTTTGGTAATTTAGTGCCAAGGGATCTGGCCTCCCGGCAGGCTAAATTCCAAGTGGACGCCGGATGCGGAGTGGGCCCCACAGGAGAGTCTGTGTATTTGGACTTTAAAGAAGCGATGGAAAGATTGGGGGAGAAAAAACTCTCTGAAAAATATGGCAATTTATTTCAAATGTATGAAAAAATCACAGGAGAAAACCCTTATCAAACTCCCATGCGTATTTACCCGGCGGTTCACTACACTATGGGAGGATTGTGGGTGGACTATAACCTGGAAAGCACGGTTAAAGGGCTTTTTGTTTTGGGAGAAGCCAACTTTTCCGATCACGGAGCTAACCGCCTGGGAGCTTCCGCCCTGATGCAGGGTTTGGCGGACGGGTATTTTATTATTCCCTGTACCTTGACTCAGCATTTGGTGGATGGAGTGTCCCTTGAGGAAAGTAAACAGCAAAAGGCCCTTCAGGAAAGTAAAAATGAGGTGCAGGAAAGAATAAATACGGTTTTGCGGATCAAAGGATCCCAAACAGCCGGCTTTTTTCATCGGAAGCTGGGGGATCTGCTTTGGAATCAAGTGGGAATGCTTCGACAACGGGAGGGTCTGGAAAAGGCTTTAGAGCAAATCAGGGATTTGAGAGAGTGCTTTTGGAAGGAACTGAAACTGCCGGGGGAAGATAATAACAAAAACGCGGAACTGGAGAAAGCTTTGCGGGTGGCGGACTTTTTGGAACTGGCGGAGTTGATGGCAAAGGACGCACTAAAACGGGAGGAATCCTGCGGTTCTCATTTTCGAGAAGAGTATCAAACGCCGGAGCAAGAGGCTGTTAGGGATGATAAAAATTTTTGCCATGTGTCCGTCTGGGAAAATAAGAAGGAGAGTCAAAAAATGAATTGGGTTTTGCATAAAGAAAATCTGGAGTTTAAAGAGGTGCCCTTGAGTGCTAGAAGTTATAAATAATTGCCGGGAAAAATGCCTGTGGTCGGTTTTTTGATAAGAGAGTTTTTTTGATAAGAGAGTTTTTTTTGTTGAGTTTTTTGATAGAAGATTTTTTAAAAGTTTTTTTCCGATGAGGAAAGCAGGAAAACAAACAACAAGAAAGGATAAAAAGTCATGCTGTTGAAATTAAAAATCTGGAGACAGGAAAAAGACCAGTCTAAGGGGAAATTTGAAAGCTACACACTGAAAGATCTTTCCCCTGATATGTCTTTTTTGGAAATGCTGGACAGCCTGAACGAAGAACTGGTTCAACAGGGGAAAATCCCCGTGGCTTTCGACCATGATTGCCGGGAGGGGATATGCGGTTCCTGCTCTTTGGTGATTAACGGCAATCCTCATGGTCCACATAAAGGCTCTGCTGTTTGTCAGCTTCATTTGAGATCTTTTAAAGATCAGGCGGAAATATGGGTAGAGCCTTTTCGCGCAAAAGCTTTTCCCGTCATTCAGGACCTGATAGTGGACCGCAGAGCTTTTGACCGCATTATTCAATCCGGAGGATATGTTTCCCTGAATACCGGACAGGCCCCGGAGGCGCACAGCCTGCTGGTGGAAAAAGCCCGGGCAGATGAAGCTTTTTTAAATTCAGCTTGTATCGGATGCGGAGCTTGTGTAGCTGTTTGCAAAAACGCTTCCGCCAGTTTGTTTGTGTCCGCCAAAATCTCTCATTTGTCTTTACTTCCTCCAGGACAACCGGAAAGAAAAATCCGTGCTTTGAGAATGGTTAAACAGATGGAAAAGGAGGGTTTTGGGGCCTGTACTAACACCGGCGCTTGCTCTAAAGCCTGTCCAAAGGAAATACCCCTTCGTGCCATTGTTAGAATGAATAGGGAATATTTAAAAGCCTATCTGCATTCGGAATGAAACCAGTTTCCCCTGGCCCGCGTTTCAAAAGGAAAAATATTTCTTCATGATTTTTTCTTTTTGTCGTACTCCACTTCTATAGAGGTGTTCGTAAAGGAAATGCAGTCTCCGTCCATAAGAGTCTTGTTTGAAATGTGTTCTTTGTTAAGGAGCACTTTTTCCGGGTACAGGGTTTTAAACAGCACGGTCTCTTCTTTCGGTTCAAGAGAAAAACATACCGCTGGTGCGTGAGGCTCCAAAATAGGCAAATCCAAACTGGCAGACCCGGCCTCCCTTGGACCGTAGTGGAGATGCCATTTGTCCCCTTTTTGTACACCGGATTTGAAGTTGAGAGTCAGGGCCGGAATAAAGGATTTTAATTTTTTTGGTTGATCTTTAATGGCGAGTTTTTCCAACTCCTCTCTGACAATTTCCGGCCATTGTTTTTTGGGTTTGGGTTTAGCTTGAACCTGTAATATAGTTTGGCCAATTTGAAATTCCAAACCGGGGGTCAAAACAAAGCGGTCATTTATTTCATTATTGACATAAGTGCCGTTTTTGGAGTCTTTGTCCTGCAGATAAAACTGGCCTCTTTTTTTCACAATCTCCGCGTGGGGATTGGAGGCTTTGGGGTCTTCAATGGCAATGTCCCCTTCTTCCTGAGCGTTTCTGCTTAAAATCAGACCGTCCTTGACGGAAAACTCCTGGTTTTTAAGAAGACCTGTCAAGAAACGGATTTGCATAAGAACTCCATAGTGTTTCCAGTAACGCTGAATCTTGCGTAGCAGATTTTATCCCGGAGGGGTTTTTGCGAAAAACCGATTCATATTAACTTATTGAGCTTGCTGAACTCAAGCCTTTGTGTTAAAAGCTCATTAAGTTCGGGATTTCATCTTCGTACTTCTCACAAAACCCGGAAATAAAATATAATGAAGAGGTGTTATAACCTTTTTAAAAAATTTGTCCTTATTGGCAAAGTAATGAAGAATCTGCTCGGTAGGAATTGTTTTTTTAAGTAAGAAAAGGAAAATTATGAATTACGAATCCGTTTTGGTGATGGACCCGGCCTTGAGTCCAACAGATCAAAAGCTTTTTTTTCAAAAAGCAAGAGAGGTTATCAAGCAGTTTAAAGGCCACATTCATCATATAGACACATGGGGTATACGCAAACTGGCCAACAGAAACAAAAAAAGATGGTCTCAGGGGCTTTACTTTCATTTCTCTTTTAAAGGGGAAGTGGGAGTTATAGAGGAGCTGATTCGAATCATCAAAATGGATGAAAAAATTCTTTATTGTCATTTTGAAAAATTGTCCTCCAAAAAATCACCGGAGGAGCATTTGTCCTCTTTTCGTGCTTTGATGGAAGAGGTGGTTAAAAAGGAAAACGACCGTCTGGCTCGTATTCAAAAACGCAAAAGTTTTCTGATGAAAAGGACGGGTATGTAAGAATGCGTGTTATTTTACAAAAAGATGTTAAAAACTTAGGTCAGACCGGGGATGTGGTTTTTGTCAAAAAAGGCTACGCCCGTCATTTGCTGTTTCCCAGGAAATGGGCCATCCCCTTTACGAAAGGCTCCTCTGCGGGGCTTCGTCATCGGGAAAAAATGATGGAGTTTAAAAAGAAAAAAGCTTTAAGCCTCCGGCAATCCCTGCTGGAAAAAATAAAGGAGGTAAAGCTTTCTTTTGTAAAACCGGCTTTGGCTGATGGCCGGCTTTTCGGTTCTTTGACTGTATTTGAGATTTCAAAACAACTACAGTCCCAAGGCTATGAAGTGGATAAAAAAATGATAAAATTGGATCAGCCCTTAAAAACCCTCGGAGAGCACACCGTGTGTCTGGATTTTGGCCCTGATATGAAAACGGAAATACAGGTGCATATTTCTCCAGTGGCTTCAGAGAAAAAACCGGCCGAAAAATAAAATCTTTAGTGTCTTTATTTAAGAAAAAACAAATTAAAAAGGCAAAGGAACTGATGGAGGAGCGCTTTCTTCCATGATGGGGATGTGGTTTTCAAAAAGGCCAAAGCGGGGGTCCCACTTTAAAATGACATTTCCGGTTGGGCCGTTTCTTTGTTTGTTCAGTATCACCTCTGCCTGCCCCTTTTTTTCGCTGGTTTTATTATAGTAGTCGTCACGGTAAAGCATCATAATGACATCTGCGTCTTGTTCAATGGAGCCGGACTCCCGAAGGTCGGACAGCATGGGCCGGCGGTTGGTTCTGCCTTCCACTCCCCGGTTTAGCTGGGACAGGGCCAGTACGGGGATCTGGAGTTCTTTGGCGATGGATTTGAGTAGACGGGATATTTCGGATACCTCCCTTTCCCGGCTCTCCATATTTTCCTTAAGACTCATTAATTGAAGGTAATCCACGATTAAAAGATCCAAACCTTTCTGGGATTTCAGCCGCCGGGCACGGGAACGGATCTCAAAAGGGGATAAAAAAGAGGAGTCGTCCACAAAGAAAGAAGTTTCACTTAACTGAGAGGCCGCCAGAACCAGGTTGTCCCAATCCTGTGAGATGATTTGTCCGTTTCTCAGATGAGATAAAGGCACTTTTCCGGCCATGGAAAGAAGCCTCATTAAAATCTGCTCTTTCGCCATTTCAATGGAAAAAAAAGCTACTTTCTTATTGTTCAAACTGGCGGATAAAGCAATATTTAGGCTAAAGGCGGTCTTTCCCATGGAAGGCCGGGCCGCGATGATGCTCAATTCCCCGGGTTGAAATCCGGAGGTCAGATGATCCAACTCAGTAAAAGAGGTAGATACTCCCGTGACACTTAATTTTTTGTGATGTAAGTCCTCCAGACGCTCCAGACCGGTTTTTACTATGTCGGTAATGGGCAGGAGCCGGTTTTGAAACATATTCTCAGTGAACTGGAACAGATCCCTTTCCAAAGAGTCAATAAAAGCGTCCAGCTTGGTAAAGTTGTGGCTTAAGGCTCTTTGTCGAAAATCGGTGCAAAGGGTTATGATTTTTCTTAGTATGGCTTTTTCGCGAATGACATGAGCGCACTCCTCTGCACTAATAGGGGAGGCGCTTTCTTCCACCAGTTCAGCCAGATACAAGGAACCGCCAATGCTTTCCAGTTTGTTTTCTTTTTTCAGTTCTTCGTTAATGGACAAAATATCCGCTGTCTGCCCGGTTTTATAAAGCTTTTTCATACAGGAAAAGATGTATTTGTGCGCGGATTTGTAAAAATCCTCCGGGGTGAGAATTTCCATCACCTCGTCCCATATTCTCTGCTGTCCTATCAGCAAAGCCCCTAAAATAAATTGTTCCCCCTCCAAAGAATTGGGAAGCATTTTATCCAGGTTGGAAAAAGTGTTCCGATCGGAACCGGATTTTTTTTTGGAAGGAGGCATCACACGAAGAACTTTTAAATAAAAAAGCCTCTTTATCAAGAAAAAAATTTTTTGTTTTAAGTTCCCGATTCAAAACAGCCAGGGAAGTCTTGGAAGGGAATAAATCATGGATCGTCGGGAAAGAACACGACGAACCCGGAAAAATTGGACTTTTATTATTCTCTGTCCTTTTTTACACTATTGTTGATGAAAGCAGATTTTTACGGTTATCGGACGGATATTATTGGTTTGCTTTGGCTGGCTATAGCTCTTTTTTTGAGCTTGTCTCTCAGCAGTTATCATCCTTTGGACCCTTCTTTTAATTCCATCGGCACCTTTATTCAGGTGCAAAACAAGTGTGGCTATCTGGGTTCCTTTCTGGCGGATTTGCTGTATCAGTTTTTCGGTCTGGGGGCTTGGGTTCTGGTAGTGCTGGCTTTAAGGCAGTCCATGATGGCTTTTCAAAGAAAACTCTTTTCAGTGGGATGGATAAGCAGTTTGATGTTGCTGGCTTTAAGCCTGTTTGTCGGCTCCTCTTTGTTGGAACTGCATCAGCCCGACAGAAGTTTTTTTCAAGGGCATATTTATCCGGGGGGCATTATAGGACGGGCGATAGTGCAGACCGGTTTACCCTATTTTCACTTCGCAGGGCTATTGCTTGTTTTTTGGTTTTCCGCTTTAATGCTTTTTGTTTTGATTACCAAAAGCTCTGTCTCTGATGTTTTTTTGAGATTTTCCCTGTTGGTGAAAATGGCCGGGCTGAAATTTTTTGCTATCCTGCTCGTGAAAACCCGGGCTGTGTTTGTGAAAGTAAAGGAGCTTTGCGGAGCCGGTTTATCCAAAGTGTTTTCCCTTTATGAAAGAAAAACAGCTCGTGAACAGGAGGAAGACTCCCCTCTCACCTCTGTCTTTTCCCATATTTCAAAGCAGTCGGATAAAGGGATTTCCTTTTTTCAGGAGGATAAGGAAAAAGAAGCTATGCCGGCGCAGTATGAAAAACGAAGTCAGAAAAAATGGGTGCTTCCTCCTATGGAATTACTGAGTGCGCCCGCCACTGCCACTTTGCAAGTAAGCACGCTGGAAAGTGAAAAAGACGCCCGGCGATTAAAGAAAAAATTGGAGCAGTTTTCCATATCGGGTGAAATAACCAATATCAAAACCGGTCCGATCATTACCGTATTTGAATTTAAGCCGGAAGATCATGTTAAAGTGGCTCGTATTACACAGATGGAAGACGATCTGATGATCGCCCTTAAAAGCAAATCCATAAGAATTATCGCCCCTATCCCCGGAAGAGATGTGGTGGGTATTGAAACCGCTCATACTAAAAGGCAGGTGGTTTATCTAAAGCATTTGATCGGTGAACAGACTTTTTGGAAAAACACCTATTCTCTGCCTTTAGTGTTGGGCCGGCATGTGGATGGCCGCTTTGCCATTGAGAATTTGGGAAAAATTCCCCATTTAATGGTGGCCGGTTCCACAGGCTCCGGAAAATCAGTTTTTATTGTTTCCTTTCTTCTAAGCCTTTTGTTTCGTCATACCCCGGAAACTTTGCGTTTACTCTTGGTGGATCCCAAGCAGGTGGATTTAAGTGTGTTTGCAGGTCTACCTCATCTGCTGACTCCGCCGGTGCGGGAATCAAAGGAAGCCGTATCAGCTCTGCAATGGTGCTTAAGTGAAATGCAAAAGCGGTATCGTTCTTTATCCCTTTTTCATGTTAGGGATTTGGCCGGGTTTAATGAAAAGACAAAAAAACTTTCATCGGAGGAAATGGAGGAGCATAAGGAGATAACAGAAGCCTTAGAGGAAAAAAAGGAGGAAAGCTACTATTTTTCCCCCTTACCCTATATTTGTATTGTGTTGGAAGAGTTCGGTGATCTGATGGGTTCCCCTGAGCGCGGAAGCATTGAAAATCTGGTGGTGCGGCTGGCTCAAATGGCGCGGGCCTGCGGTATGCACTTGATCCTGTCCATGCAAAGCCCCAGAAAAGATGTGGTGACCGGTTTGATAAAAACTAATATTCCAGGAAGGATCAGTTTTAAGGTCTCCTCCCGCATTGATTCTCGTATTATATTGGATGAAGGGGGGGCGGAGAGATTACTTTCTCAAGGGGATATGCTGTACCTCGGGCCCGGTCAAGCCCGGCCCGAACGGTACCATGGCCCCTTTGTAAAAGAAGCGGAAGTTTTATCTGTCGTGCAGTTTTGGAAACAACAAACGGAGGATAGTTCTTATGTTATAAAAAGCGCCCTGGATAAAAACGCTATTTATAAAAACCAGGAGGAAATATCTCTGGATATAGAAGATCAAAAATATGAGGAGATTTTTTCTTATGTTTCCGAACTGAAAGAAATCAGCGCCTCTCATTTGCAGAGAAAATACGGTCTGGGCTATCCCAGAGCGGCCCGCTTTATTGACAAGCTGGAGGAGGAGGGGGTGGTTGGTCCGTCCAGAGGAAGCAAGCCCAGGGAAGTGTTGATTCATAAATAGATTTTCGGTTGAAAAAATCTGATGAAAACAAGTCATTTTATTAATCTTTCGCCGGAAGAACTGTATTCGGGAGATAAAGTATGACATTTCATGCGATGTTATGTAGTTAATAAAAAAACAGGAGTGAGACATGAAGAGCATCAAAGGCATTATCACAGGCGGCATTAAATTTCACTCAAATCTTCATTCGATTGGAAGTGAAACATGAAGAGCGTCAAAGTCATTATCACAGGCGGCATTAAATTTCACTCAAATCTTCATTCGATTGGAAGTGAGACATGAAGAGCGTCAAAGGCATTATCACAGCTCTGGCCACCCCCTTTAAAGAAGGAAAAATAGATCAGGAAGCCCTGCAAAAACTCTTGGTGTCTCAGGTGGAGCAGGGAGTGGACGGCTTTGTCATAAACGGTACCACCGGGGAGAGCCCCTGTCTTTTCGAAGAAGAAGTAGAGCAAATATTTGAGAAAGTTTATGAAAAAGCAGAACAAAAACCTGTAATATTAGGTGTGGGGGGAAATGACACGAGGAAAACACAAAACAATATAAAGCGGGCGGCAAAATGGCCGGTCTCCGCTGTATTGGCAGTGGTGCCTTATTACAATAAGCCTCCTCAGAGAGGGCTGATAAAACATTTTAAAATTCTTGCAGAGGAAAGCCCCTTTCCGGTGATTTTATATAATGTACCGGTTAGAACAGGTGTGGGGCTTTCACTGGAAAGCGTATTGGAATTAAGCGGGCATCCAAATATTATCGGTATTAAAGAGGCCTCAGGAAGTCTGGAGCTGGGAAAAAAAATCGTCGAACAGACAGATAATAATTTTGTACTTCTCAGTGGAGACGATGAAACCTGCTTTGACCTTTGCGCTCTTGGGGCAAAAGGGGTGATTTCCGTTGTAAGCCATATTCTGGGAAGGGAAATGAAGCTTATTTTTCAACAGATGGAACAAAGTGAAGGTGAAATACGGGAGACTCTTCTGAAAGAGTACAGGGAAAAGTACAACAATCTTCTAAAAAATGTTTATTGTGAAAGCAACCCTATAGGAATTAAAATGGCTTTGAAATTAATGAATGTCTTTCGTTCTGCTGAATTGAGAAGCCCTTTGGTTAGCCTCAGGGAAAAAGAGACCGGGCTTTTAAAGCGGGAAATGCAAAAAATCGGCTTGATAAGAATGTAAAAAAGCAAATGGGGCAACAGGATTGGAGAAGCAGGAGAAGCTAGAAGCTAGAGGCTAGAAGCTAGGGGCTAGAAGGCTAGAGGCTGGAAGCTAAGGCTAGAGGCTGGAAGCTAAGGCTAGAGGCTGGAAGCTAGAGATTAGAAGCTAGAGGATAAAGGCTAGAAGCTAGAAGCTAGAGTATAAAGGATAAGGGATAAAGGCTAGAAGCTAGAGGATAAAGGCTAGAAGCTAGAGGCTAGAGTATAAAGGATAAGGGATAAAGGCTAGAAGCTAGAAGCTAGAGTATAAAGGATAAGGGATAAAGGCTAGAAGCTAGTAAGGAAAAGTTACTCTACATAGAGGATAGGCACCTATTTGATATATAAGTAACAGTTTATACCGGAGACATGGATTACAATTTTTATGCGAAGTATATAAAGAAACAAAGAGTTTATATACCGGAGACATAGGTTACACTTTTTGATAAAGATGATTATAAGCTTGTTTTTTTTGGATAGTTCATTAGAAGAAACTATCAAGGATATGTCCTAGTATAAAGTGTCAGTGATGATTTTGGTTGCACAAAAGCTGGACATGAAATCCTGACCGACGGGAAAGGAAAATATTTTTGAAAAGGAAAATCAATATAGGTCTAAGCGGATCAACCGGCCGGATGGGAAAGGCGGTGCAGGACTTGGTTCGAAAAAAAAACTCCGGGTTTATGCTGAAAGCGACAGCCCCTCCACTTCAGGCCTTTAATAAGTGGGAGGAGGAAATAATCAATGGAGTGATTGATTTTTCCTCACCTGTTCTGTTTGGTGGGGCTTTGAAATGGTGCCTTTCCAATAAAAAACCTTTTGTAAGTGGCACTACGGCTTTAAGTTCCGTGCAAAAACGACAGATGAAATCCGCCTCGAAAAAGATCCCGATTTTTTATGAGGAGAACATGAGTTGGGGAATCTGGCAGATAAAAAACTGGATCAAAAGTGTTTCCGGGCCGATAGATAATATTTTACTGGAGGATATTCATCATAAGAATAAAAAGGATAAGCCCAGCGGCACAGCCTTGAAGTTGCAAAAAAACTTTCCGGTGTCCATGGGAAAAAGATTAAAAATCAAAAGTGTGCGCAAAGGAAAAGAGTTTGGCACACATCGGATTTTATTTAAAAGCCCGGAAGAGGTGGTTTTGCTGGAACACAAGGCCTTGAGTCGTCATTTGTTTGCCGGCGGGGCTTTACAGGCTCTTAAGTGGCTGGTGAAAAAACCGCCCGGGTTTTATTCCTTTGAACATATTTACAGTCAATAAACCAAACTGGAGAAGAACATGAAATTTTTTGTGGATACGGCGGATCTGAAGAAGATAAAACAAATAAACACCTGGTTTCCTCTGCATGGAGTCACAACCAATCCCACTCTTTTGGCCAAAAGCGGAGAAGAGGAGCACCACAGTCTTATCCGTTCCATATCTGATGTGGTTAAAGGCCCGATAAGCGCGCAAGTGCTTGCCGCTTCTGCCGAGAAAATGGTGGAGGAGGCCAAAACTTTATCTCAAATTCATCCGCAGATAGTAGTGAAACTGCCTTTGGTTAAAGAAGGCCTCATAGCCACTCGTTGCCTGGCAGAGAAAAATATCTCCACTAATCTCACTCTTTGTTTTTCCGCTCTTCAGGCCCTTGTAGCGGCGCGAGCGGGAGCCACTTTTGTTTCCGTATTTGTGGGCCGTCTGGATGATATGGGAATAGATGGAATGGAAGTGGTATCTCAGGTTATACAAATTTTTTCCCAGTATAAAATAAAAACCCAGGTTCTCGTGGCCAGTGTTCGGCATGTGTCCCATGTACTGGCTTCCGCAGAGCTGGGAGCGGACATTGTAACTGTTCCTCCGGCCGTGTTTTCCCAAATGATTCAACATCCTTTGACAGACAAAGGACTGGTTCAATTTCTGGAGTCCGCAGGAAGGCCGCACAATATTCTCAAGTGAAAATCCGAGATTCCAAGCCGGGGTCTATCACTTGGTTGAAGGGCCAGGTTAAATGGCAAATAGATTTTTTTTCTTTATTTTATATGTCTTGCCGGCAAGAATAAATTTCAGGCGATTTATAAGACAGAAAAAAGGCCGGGGGGAGCGGATAGTTGAAGAAGAAAGATTGTATTTATGTTTTCTTTTTTCTGTTTTTTGGAGCCACTATATGGTTCTTTCCAAAGTTTGTTGATTCTGTTAAATTCCTGGGCTTTTCTGATCCGGTATTGCTTTATGAAAAAGCCTCCTCCTCTCGCTGAAAAGAAAAACTTAAAACGGGTTTGTGAACAGGCACATAGTGGATTTTATAGATATGTTTTTCCTTGATTTAATAAAAGAAAGAAGGATAAATAAAAAAGCATAATGAGATTTCTCCTTTTGCTTTTTTATTTTTTTTGGACTTCTTTTACTTTGGCGGTCGGGTCGGAGGACTTGTTTTATGAAGCCCTTGTGACTTTGCAAAAAGGCCAGGCGGAACAGGCTGGTCGTATGTTTTCTGAATTTTTAAAAACCCATCCGCAGTCTTTGTCCGGCCGGTTTAATCTGGCCTTGTCTCTTTATCGGCAAACTGAAAATCCTGACCCGGCTCGCGCCTACTGGAGACAAATTCTGTTTGAAGACCCTTATAACAAGCAAATTAAAGATATTTTAAATACTTTTGGAGATACTCTTCCTTTTTGGCTCTTGTGGCCGAAAGATTTATTTTTGGCCTTAATAGCTTTAAGTTGGATAGTGTTGCTTCTGGCTTTTTTTAAAAATAAAGAGTTGGTTTATTTGTGTCTGCCGGTCTGGCTGATAGCTCAGGGCTTAAGCGCTTATTATTTTTATCACAGGCTGGGGAGCTATAGCAGTTTGATGCAAGACTCTGTGGTTTTGAGCGCTCCGGATTCCAAAGCTCCGGTGCTGTTTAAACAAAAATCGGGAGCTCTTGTGAAAGTGCTGGCCGTGGAAAACCGCTCCAAAAAGTGGAGTCATGTTCAAATTTCCCCGGCCAAAACCGGCTGGCTGGAATCGAATGTGCTCTTACCTCTGGATCGGCAAAACCGCTTCAAATTACGCAAAACTGTTCCTTGAGGGTTTATTTCTTCAGAGTTGTTTTAGTTCATTTTCCTGCTGTCGGATTCAGAGTTGTTTTTTCTTTTTGTCCGGCGGGTGGTTTTGAAAAAAGCCTTTGATTAAAAAAAATATTGTAATATCGTAACCCTCCATCCTACATTATTAAAATATGGTTTTACAGACCGGTTTAACTGACATATAAAAATAAACCCAGCCGGGGAGAAACCACACCCAAACAGGAAAAACGAAATGATTGATTTTTTATGGAAAAATTTTTTTAAAAAAGAAGAAAAAAATATTGAAATGGTTTTAAAGGAAAATCCTTTGTTTGAAAGTTTAAATAACAAAGAATTGAGGTTGTTAAGTGATATGGTGCACCAGCGATCCTTTATTCCCGGAGAGTTTATTTTTCAGGAGGGAAAAGGCCTGGGAATGTATATCATTCTCAGTGGTAAGGTGAATATTCTGCACAGTAATTCCAGTGGCAGTGACTATACGGTTATTTCCCAGTTAAGCTCAGGGGATTTTTTTGGTGAACTGTGTCTGGCGCAGGAAGCAGGCTATCATCATGTGTCTGCTCAGGCTGTGGAGGAATCCAAGCTGTTGGGCTTTTTTCGGCCGGACCTGCTGAATTTGTCGGAAAAACACCCTTCCACCGGTATACGTATTCTGATGAAACTGTCGGAAATTCTGGGAGAGCGGCTTCAAAAGGCCGGGGAAAAGCTTTCTCAATTCAAACAAACAATGGAACAATAGAACAAGCGGAAGAATAAAAGATTGTGGAGCGGTGCCGAGACAAGGAAAATTTTCCGGTGTGCAAAACATAGGGAAAATAAAGTCAAAAATAAGGAAAAACACAACGAAGATGGAAACAAGCCGGGAAAGCAAAAAAATATGTTAGCTTTGAGCACTGAACAAAAGACAAGGTTAAAAAGAATCAATATCATAAGACTTTTGGTGTTTATAGGTCTTTTGACTGTAGTCGGATCCGTACTGTTTTTAGTAAATAATCTGTTCATCTCCTTTTTGTTGGCTTTTGTAATTAGTTATTTGGCACGTCCTTTGATTGTTCCTTTGGAGAGGGCTGGCTTAAGCTATAATATGGCCTTGATTTTTATTTTTCTGGTGGGGATGGTATTGATAGGATTGATTGGAATATGGGCGTTCCCTCTGGTGTCCCAGCAAATCAATAATCTTCAAATGGAGTGGCCTCGTTATTCGGAGGGCTTGCTGAGCTTGATAGAGACCATTGAATTAAAGGCCAAAAGCTGGCTGGGTATGAATATCCAGCTACAGGAAAAGGGGAAGGCGTGGCTTTTCTCTTTAAGTCAGGTGATTTTAAAGGATCTGCCATCCATTTTATTACAGTCGTTCAGTGTGTTGCTTTTGGCGCCCTTTCTGGCTTTTTTTATGTTGAAGGATAGTCATAAAATATCCAAACGGTTTATGTTGCTGGTGCCAAATAGTGTATTTGAAATGGTTTTGGATCTTCAGTATAAAATCAATCGCCAGCTGGGGCAGTTTATCCGCGCCCGTTTTTTGGAGGCTTTTATTGTGGGACTGGTAACTTTTTTGGGGCTGAGTCTTATCTCTTTTCCTTTTGCCTCCCTGCTCGGCGGGTTCACGGCACTTACGAATCTGATTCCCTATATAGGACCTATCATAGGAGGGGTGCCGGCGGTGATTATCGCTTTAGTGAACGATTATGAAACATGGGATTTGTTTTTGGTTATTGGAGTGTATTTGATAGCGCAGTTTATTGATGCGGGAATTTTGGTTCCCATTTTGGTTGCTCGGATTGTAAACCTTCACCCTGTTACGGTGGTGTTGTTGATTATTCTAGGGGGGCAGTTCATGGGAATCTTGGGTATGATTATCAGTATTCCCGTCGCCAATGCCCTTAAGGTGACCTTTCTGGCCGTGTATGAGCATATCACTCAATTTAAAAACAAGACTGTTTAAGAAAAAAAGAGATTAAAAAAAGGTTTTTAATATTTTTTGAAAGGAAAGTTATACTCCTGTTTTTTTTCTTAAAGCCTGTTCCTTGTATTTCAAGGACCTTTTTTCCAATTTGTAATCTTTTACCTTGGAAACCAGAGCGGCTCTGGAGATTCCCAGCTTTTTAGCTACTTTGGTTTTGTTCCAGCCTTCCTGCTTAAGGCTTTGGGAAATCATTTGACGCTCTAGCTGGGCAATAGCCTTCTTCATGGTTTTACCCGGGTTGTTCGCGTTCAAGAAGGAAATAAAATGAGGGTTATTATCTTTGTTTCTGATTTTTTCCGATAAAAACTCCTCCTTAATATAAGTGTCGCTTCCTGTAAAAATGGCTAATCTTTCTGTTTCGTTTTGAAGCTCCCTTACATTGCCGGGCCAGTGGTACTGAGTGAGCTTTTCTAAAGCTTTTTTTGTGAAAATTTTTAACTGCTGACTGTATTGATTAATAAAAAACTCGGCCAGCAGGGCAATATCCTCCTGTCTTTCTCTTAAAGAGGGTATCTGTATATTGATGACATTTAAACGATAATAAAGGTCTTCGCGAAAAGTGCCTTCCTCCGTCATCTTTTTGAGATTCTTGTTGGTGGCGGCAATGATACGTACATCCACGGCTTTAGGCTCCACACTGCCCACCGGAAAGAAGGTGCCTTCCTGTATAACCCGTAGAAGTTTTACCTGCATGGAAGGGGAGGTATCCCCCACCTCGTCCAGAAAAAAAGTGCCTTTGTCCGCCATTTCAAATAGGCCTTTTTTGTCTTTGTAAGCTCCTGTAAAAGAACCTTTGATATGACCGAATAATTCAGATTCCAGCAGATTGTCGTTTAAAGCGGAGCAGTTTTGAATAATGAAAGCCTGGTTTTTTCGAGGGGAGTTAAAGTGAATGGATTTGGCGACGAGCTCTTTTCCTGTTCCGTTTTCTCCCTGGATGAGGATAATATTATGAGAGTGTTTTATTTTGTCCAACAGATTGTATAATTTATACATTGTCGGTGATTTTCCCACCATATTTCCGTAGGAAAGGTTGTGGGACTTGGGGATCTCATTTATTTTTTGGTGTTTTTCCATAAACTCATTTTGAACTTCGGCGATCTCTTTTGCCATCATTTCCATAAGATCTATAAAATGACCTTTGTCCTGATGGGGAACCCAGGGTATATGCTCCATGTTTTTTTTACACCATTCCTCGGAGAAGCCTAGGCTGAGCCACTTTTGTTTCAGTTCCTCACAGGTTTTTTGGTTTTCGTTATCGGATTTTTTGATTAAAAAACCGGCGCTCACAATGAAACCGCTTATATGGGAATAGCTTTGAATAGGAGACAGCAGGATGTTTAATCCCACCTCTGGCCACTTTTCAAAAAAGCTGGAACTGAAAGTTTTGTTTTGTTTGTGAATTAGCTGAAGAACTTTAAAAAAAGATTTCTGTGTGGCCTCTTTTTGGAAAAGCTCTTTTATTAAGGGATTGTGGAAGGAAAAAGGCATGATGTTTGCAGGATGGTCCACAATATTTTTTTCATTTACGGCCAGCATATCTATATTCCACCATTTCCGGGCGATTTTTCTGGTTTGCTTGACGACATGAATATGGATTAAGTCATTCCAATTAATCATAATTAAAGAACCTTTTGTTTTAATTGCTGTTGAAAAAACCAAAATGACCGGCCTTTTTCCAGCCCCTAATTCATATTATCGTAAACTGAGTGTTTAAACTTTAAACATTTTTTGAAAGGAAAATGAGTGTTTAAACTACAGTTTCCGGCAGTAAGACTGATTTTTCAGAGTTCAAACAAGAAAAAAGCGCAGATAAGGTCTCGCTTTTTTAGCTCCGGATGAGAAATATTCAGATGAGAAGTCACTTCCTTTTTTCCTTCTTATGAGTATTGTGTTTGAGACAGAGGGGTGCTTTATTTAAAACATGGCTCGGGACGGAATCGAACCGCCGACACAGAGATTTTCAGTCTCCTGCTCTACCGACTGAGCTACCGAGCCAGTGTTCGGTTATATTTTTGCTGTTTGCTTTTCTGATCATTTCCTTTAGAGGATTTCTTGGAGGTTTCAATTCAGAAAAATTTCAAACAGTAAAATATAATAAAAAATCTTCGCTGAAAAAAAACAATAATAAAATGAATCTTTCCCGGCAAAGGTTTTTTTTCAAAAAATCTGTCTTGATAGTTAAGTGCTATCTAACAGTAAGACTTAAAAACCCGGTGAAAATAAAGCTAAAAAGGGCTTTGCTGAGCTTAAAGAACCTTAAAAGCTTGTAAGAAATCCTCTTTCAGATCTTCTATATCCTCAATGCCCACGCTAACACGGATCAGGGAATCCGCCGGAGGGTGAGGAGAGGAGGCGTGGGTCATGCTGGCCGGGTGCTCCACCAAGGATTCCACTCCCCCTAAGCTTTCAGCGAGGGTAAGCACCTGAAATTGGCTTAAAACTTTAAAAGCCTCTGCTTTTCCTCCATTCAGGTAAAAACTGATCATACCGCCAAAGCCGCTCATTTGCCTTAAAGCCAGTGAGTGCTGGGGATGGGATTTTAAGCCCGGATAAAAAACTTTTTTCACTTCTTTTCGTTGTTCTAAAAAGCCGGCCAACTCCAGAGCATTGTTTTCATGCGCTTTCATGCGGATAGGAAGGGTTTTAAGGCTTCTTAAAAGAAGATAGGAATCAAAGGGGGAAAGGATCGGCCCCAGTGATTTGCTCCAAAAAGCCAACCGCTCCGCTAATTCCGAACGGCTGGTGGTAATCACTCCCGCTACAATATCTGAATGGCCGCTTAGATATTTAGTGGCGGAATGTATGACAATATCCGCTCCTAACAAAAGCGGTTTTTGAAAAAAAGGACTCATAAAAGTGTTGTCCACAACTAATAAACTTTGGTTCTTTTTAGCCTGCCTGCTGATTTTTTGGATATCTATCAGTTTCATCAGGGGATTGGTGGGGCTTTCCAGCCAGATCATTCCGGTGTTGGCCGGAATTTGGGAAATATTATTCTCTTTGGATAAATCCATTAAGTGGATTTGAATTCCCCGGGGTTTCAATATTTGGTTGAGGATTCTGAGGCTTCCTCCGTATAAATCCTCCTCCGCCACCAATACATCTCCCGGTTTTAGAAATTCAAATATCAAAGAGCTGGCGGCCACACCTGAAGCACAGGCAAAAGAAAAAACTCCTTCTTCCAGAGAACTCACACAATCTTCCAAAGCTTTGCGGGTGGGGTTGGATACACGGGAATATTCATAGCCTTTATGAACGCCCGGTGCACTTTGTGCATAAGTGGAGGAAAGGGTGATGGGAGTCATCACAGCCCCTGTTACCGGGTCCGATGTCTGTCCGGCATGAATGGCTCTCGTGGCAAAACCTTTGTTATTTTTATTGTTTTTCATAATAGTTATATTGACCTGTTATGATCGGTTAGGTGTGGCTTTCGTAAATTTTTTGATAAATCTTTCGTTTTGTCCAGAAATAAAAGCAGGTTCAGTATAAAAGGAAGATTTGAATTGTGAAAATGGTTTTTTTGATAAATGTCATTTTGCACTTTTTTTGCTTTGGCGGGAGATGGCAGGGGATATGAAATTGAAAGCCGTCGTCTGATTTTATTGTAGATGACAAAAAAAGAAGTTTTTTTTCAGTTACGGGCAAAGAAGGAAAATACCGGAAGAGCTTATGAATGGTATTGAGTGCTGACAAACTGCAGGTAATACTTAATTTTTTAGTAAAAAAATTATAGAGGGTTATGAATGGTATTGAGTGCTGACAAACTGCAGGAGAGGCGCTTGGGTGCGAAGCTCTTTTTGTTATAAAGGGTTTATCCATGTTTGATAAACATCAACTCCCTATTGGAGCTTGAGTGCAAAGCTCTTTTTGTTATAAAGAGTTTGCTTATCCGCTATTTAACAAAATGAGCATAAAAAGCCCCAGAGGCCAAAGATAAAAGGCAAATCGGGAGAAGGACAGATTTTGTAAAGAGCGAATCAGCCACTTTAAAGCCATGTATCCGACAAGCCAGGAGCTTAAAAAAGCAAGGCTTAAACTGGAAAAGGAAAATTCGGAAGGCAAAGGCTCCTTAATCAGTTCAAGTAAAGTGCCTCCTATTATGGCAGGAATGGCCAGTAGGAAACTGAAAAACAAAGCCTGTTTTCTGGGCCAGCCTAGAAACAAAGCCACGGCGATTGTCCATCCTGAGCGACTCATTCCCGGAAAGAAAGCCAATACCTGAGCCAGTCCGATTAAAAAAGCCGTGGTAAAGGAAAGTCCGCTAGCCGGGTTTTCGGCCTTGGAGGAAAAGACCTCTGTAGGAGGGTCATTTGAAGAGGTCGTCAAAAGCTTGTTCTCTGCCTTCGCCTTTAATGTCCGGCGGGTGCAAAAAAGCAAGGTGCCGGTAAAAATGAACCCCCAGGCTGTCCACTCAGGATTCAAAAGACTTTTTTTTATCAGGGGGTTGAGCAGAAAAGCTCCGAGTACTCCGGGCAAAGTGGCCCAGGCCGCAAGATAGACAAATCTTCCAGGCCCGGAAAAATGAAAAGGTTTTGAAATAAAACACTTTAAAACTATAAAAATATCTTTTTTGTAGTAGCTTAAAATGGCAAACAGTGTCCCGAGATGCAGGATCAAAACAAACAACAGGTCAAAGGATTGTATATTGAGGAAAAAATGAAGTAAAGCCAAATGCCCGGAGCTGGAAACTGGTAAAAATTCCGTAAGCCCCTGAAGAAATCCGAAAAAAATTGCACTTATTTGTTCGGAAAAAATCATTGCCCTGCACTCCCTTACTTGTTTCCCGCGGCTGTTTTAGTAAGTTAAGAAGGTAGTAACAAAGAAGGCAATAGCGTCCTCCATTACCTCTGTTTCCCCTTGTTTCCCCTTGTTTCCCCCTGTTTCCCGCGGCTTCTCGGCTTTTGTTTTTTCCAAAGGATAATCTCAGGGAAAATCAGAGTCCCTTAGAATGATTTTCTGGCCGCTTTTCAAATGAATGTATTTTAAACCGGTTTGACCTTGCTTTTTCCATTTTAATTTATAGGTTCCGGCTTTACTGACAGGGATGGTTATGGGGGTGTAGCCGGTAAGACCGGCCATTTGTATATGCACCCATTGCCGGGTGCGCACCATCACCTCCCCTCCTGCCGTAGGAGGGACGTATCTTCCGTAGGAAATAAAGGGGTTGGCCGTAAACAATAAAAGAGCGAATACTCCCCCCAGAGGAAGGACGGGATAAAAGAAGAATCGGGAGGTTTTTTTTAAGCGAGAGAGGGCAAAAAGAGGCGAAGGGGTTTGCTTCCGGTTGAAATAATTTTTAATGAACGAAATATGATGGACTTTGTCGCCCAAAGAGGAAAAAGCCTCCGGGGAAAAAGCAAAGGTTTTCTTTTTTCTGTTTTGTGCGGAGGGATCCAATAGATTTTCCCCTTTTTGGATAAAATTTTTGCTGGTCATTTCAGCTAGCTCCTCTTCGGTAAAACGCCCGTTTAAGATTTTTTCCAAAACTCCGAGGGAAAAAAGATCGGATGGAAACCCGGTCCGCCCCCCTTCATAAAGCTCCGGAGCTATAAAAGGTTCTGTTCCGTAAAGATTGTCATTTTTATAGTTGGCCAGGCCGTAGTCGGTCAAAAAAACCCGGCCCTTTGTATCTATTAAAATATTGGAAGGGCTAAGATCCCCGTGAGCCAGGCCATTTTGTTTTAACTCCTTCAGTCCGGCCAGGACCTGAGCACAGATACAGGCGATTTCGTTTTGACTCAACTCCGCGTTTTTCATTAACTGCCTTAAGTTGACACCTGAGATGTGCTCCAGAATAAGAGCCGGTCGGGAGTGAAACTTTTCAAAAGAAAGTACTTTTATCAGATGAGCGCTGTGTCTGGCTCTCAACAGGGATTCCATCTGTAAAAGAGCTTCGGAGCTTTTTTTTTGTTTGAAACTCTTGATGACGACGGGTTGGCTTATTTTAAAATCCTTATCGAGGCGCTGAGCCAGATAAACCACACTGAAACAGCTCTCCCCCAAAATTTCCTGAACTTCATAAGTGTGGGCGGAAGTGGCAAACCGAGTGGACATGGCTTGATCTTTACGTTTTAAAGGTTTTTATATAAATTATCAGCAAAGGAAATGTAGCTCAAGTAAAGTAGAAAGGCAACGCAAAAGGAAATGTAAATAAAATCAAGGCTCCTCCGTAAAGTACCATTTGAATATGTCGGAGGCAGGCCGGTCTCTTAATTTATACTCCATTCGTTTTTTCTGATGGAGGGCTTTTTTATGACAAAAAGGGCTGAGGCTTTTCTTTTCCAGGATTTCATTTATATTTTTGAAGCTTTTTAGATGAAGAGAGGATTCAAGGCATCTTTCATTAAAATATTTCAGAAGGTTTTTTTTGCTTTTAAAGCGGGGCTTTTTTTTAAGCCAATCATAGCAGGAATAAGGTAATCTGTTCTTTTTTAATTGCAGGAGACAAAGGGTTTTTAATTCCTTTTTTGTTTCCCGACCCTGGATCAGTTGTTTCAGCTCACTTAGATTGCGCGCTTTCATCCATTCTTCATGGGCTGGGCTGAAGAAGGAGTGCAGACAGCAGAAAAAAAACAGAACAGTCTTAAAAAAGATCAGGAAAACCTCCCGGCTTTTTTATCTCATGCAAAATTCGGTGCTGAATCAAAAATGAAAGCTGGCCTGCAGTTCCAGCAATAAAGGCGCCAGCAAAAGCAGAAAAAAAGCCGGTACTTGAAATAAAAAAAGCGGAATAAGAGATATGAAGGGCAGTTTTTGAATCTGTTGCTCCAGATCCTGTAAAGCCGCTGTTTTTAGTTCGGATTCAAATTCCTGTAAGAGGCAGAGCACAGGCTCCCCTTTAAGGCCTCGATAGAGAATATCTAAAAGGATCTTTCGATAGCTTTTTTTCTTTAAAGCGGCTGGAAGGAATTTTTTACCCGTTTCTATATGAAACAGCCAAAGATTCACTTCCCTTGCAAAAGCGCAATCGGAAAATTCTCTTATGTAGGCCTGAATGGCGGATCGAACAGACTGACCGGTTTTGATTTTCAGCTGAATTTGAAGCACAGCATTCAAAGGAGGAGCTAAATAGTCCATTTAATTTTTCTCCCGTGTTGAAGTAAGATGAGAAACCCGGTGATGAAAAGAAAAAAGGAAATTAATAAAATTTTTATGTATTTCAAGCCGTACTTGTTTAAAACAAAGATCAACAATCCCGAGTATAGAATAAATAAAACAAAAGATTGGATTCGGATCTGCAAAAGCGCAGATTGAACTTTTTTTCGGAAAACAGATCGAATATGAATATGATGACGCAAATTTTCCAAAAGCTCAAGGCACTGTGAAGAAGAGTCCGCTCTTTTTAATTCCTCAATCATTTGTCGTAAAGGGGAGAAGGAAAATTCTTTCGCCGGTTTTTTTGAAAATAAAATCATTTCCAATATTTCCATGAAATAATTTTGGAAATAGCTATCAGGTAAAGCCCGGGCGGAGCTTTTAAAAGCCGGCCGGAAACCGGAGCCGATTTTAATTTGGGCGATGAGAGTGTTGAGAAAAAATTCAAATTGAAGATAAAATTGTTGTTCCCGTACAAAAGTGAGCAAGAATCTTGTAAAAAAAATAAGTATTAAAGGCACATACAACAGCATCAATTTGAAAAATAAGATTTGGAAAGGAAGTTGGGAGATAACAAAAATCAGTAAAATGCTGAATACGAAGCAAATTTTCCAGACTATGGGAGATAAAAAAGTCAGAAATATACTTTGATGAAAAAGGCTCCACAAGCCGGCAAGACAGAGAAGAACATGACAAAATAAAAAGGCTGATTCCCAATCAAACATGGTGAAAATTGTGATATGCAAAATCAGTTCCATTTTTTTATTTGACTGGAGAAAAAAGTGGAGTGACACTATTTAAAAGTAGATGAAATTTTTTCATCATGAATATCAGCACTCAACATGAGGGAGGATCAATGGCTGAGAAAAAAAGAAAAAAAGCGGTAAGAAAGAAAGCAAAGAAAAAAGTGGTAAGGAAAAAAGCAAAGAAAAAAGTGGTAAGGAAAAAAGCAAAGAAAAAAGTGGTAAGGAAGAAGGGAAAGAAGAAAGTAGTAAGGAAGAAGGCAAAGAAAAAAGTGGTAAGAAAGAAAGCAAAGAAAAAAGTGGTAAGGAAAAAAGCAAAGAAAAAAGTAAGAAGAAAAAAGTAAGAAGAAAAACGAAAAGTGTCTGCGGGGCAAAGCCCCGCTAGAAGAAAAATGAACTGTCAATCAAGATCTCCCGATGAAGTTTTTTCTTCGGGAGATCTGTTTTTTTAAGCCGGAAACCTGTAATTTTATACGAAGTGTCATAAATTCTTTTTAAGATTAAAAACTCAGTTCATTGTTGCAGAATATGTTTTATGAGGTACGGGTAGCATGGCAAAAATTTCCATTATAGGTGGAGGCTTTGTTGGTTCCACTTGCGCTCATTGGTTCTTAAGTCGGGATTTGGGAGATATTGTACTCTTGGACATTGCGGAGGACATGGTTCGGGGCAGAGCTTTAGATCTACTTCAGTCCAGTCCTTTAACCGCGGCTAGTTCTCAAATTCAAGGCACGGCGGATTATCAAAGTATTCGGGACTCCGATATTGTGGTGATTACTGCCGGGCAGGCTCGCCGGCCCGGAATGAACCGAGATGAATTGCAAAACATAAATACCAAGATAATGGTGCAAGTGTGTGAGCAGGTGAAAAAACAGGCCCCTTCGGCATGTGTGATCGTGGTCACTAATCCCTTGGATGTGATGGCTTATGTGGCTTGGAAAACTTTGGATTTTCCGGCTCATCGTGTAATGGGAATGGCCGGAGTTTTGGACAGCGCCCGGTTCAAAGCTTTTGTTGCGCAGGAATTGCAAGTCAGTGTTCAGGATGTGCAGGCTTTTGTATTGGGTGGACACGGGGACACAATGGTTTTACTTCCTCGTCTTTGTCATGTGGGGGGGATTCCCCTGACAGCGCTTTTGTCGGAAGAGCGCATTAAAGTTTTGGTGGAAAGAACAAAAAAAGGAGGGGCGGAAATTGTTTCTTTGCTGAAAACCGCTTCCGCGTACTATGCACCGGCCTTGAGTGTGGTGGAAATGGCGGAAGCTATTTTAAAGAACCAAAAAAGAATTTTACCCTGCTCCGCTTTGCTGAGCGGGGAATATGAAACAAAAAATCTTTTTATGGGGGTGCTTTGTTGTCTTGGAGGAAAAGGGGTGGAAAAAATTATGGAATTTCCCATGATGGAAGAGGAAAAAAAACAATTTCAAAAATCCGTGTCGGCTGTTAAAAGGCAGACAGAAAGTTTGGATATATATGGAAATTCATGAGTACCAGGCGAAAGCTTTATTTCAGCAATTCGGTATTGCTGTTCTTTCTTCTCAAGTGGTGGAGTCCGCTGCGCAGGCTCTTAACACGGCGAAATCCGGGCCGGCCGGGCCTTGGGTGGTGAAAGCGCAGGTGCACGCAGGAGGGCGAGGTCTGGCTGGCGGCATAAAACGAGCTGGCACCCCGGAAGAGGTGCAGAAGGTGGTTGAGCAGATGATCGGCCAAAAATTAATTACGGCTCAAACGGGAAAAGAGGGAAAAATCATTCATCAGGTTTTGGTGGAGTCCGCCTGCAATATTGAAAAGGAGTTTTATTTGGCTTTGCTTTTGGACAGAGGTTCTCAAAAAATCTGTCTGATTGTGAGTTCCGAAGGGGGAATGTCCATTGAGGAAGTGGCGGAAAAAACCCCGGAAAAAATTCTTAAAATTATTATTGATCCTCTTTGCGGTCTTTTGTCCTTTCAAGTGATGGCCGTTTTGAAAAGTCTTCGTTTGCCTCTTTCCTTTTTTCCCAAGCTGAATCTTTTGCTTTGCTCTCTTTATAAGTTAATGATTGAAAAGGAAAGCACTTTAATTGAAATAAATCCTTTGGCGCAGACCACGCAAGGAGAGCTTCTGCCTCTGGATGCCAAAATGAGTGTGGACGACAATGCTTTGTTTCGACAGGAAGAAATGAAATCCTTGATGGATTTAAAGGAATTGCCGGTGGAGGAAAAAACCGCTCAAGCTTACGGTTTGTCCTTTGTGAAAATGTCCGGGAACATAGGTTGCCTTGTAAATGGAGCCGGCTTGGCTATGGCCACAATGGATATGGTGAAACTAAAAGGAGGGGATCCGGCCAACTTTTTGGATGTGGGCGGGGGAGTGGACAGTAAAAAAATTGATATTGCTTTTCAGATTTTAAAGGAAGACCCGGGTGTTAAAGGCATTTTGGTAAATATTTTTGGCGGGATTGTGAAGTGTGATCTGATAGCGGAAGGTTTGATAAAAGCCATCAGTTTGCTTAATATAAAAATCCCTCTGGTGGTCCGGCTGGAAGGGACTCATGCCAAAGAGGCACGGCAAATATTAAACAGCTCTGGTCAGGATTTAAACTTTGCGGACAATCTGGAGCAGGCGGCAGAAAAAATTATTTCCTTGATTCATTAAAAAAAACCGAGCAGAGGAAAATGAGTATTTTAATTGATAAAAACACGAAGCTGATTTGTCAGGGTTTTACGGGAAAGCAGGGTACCTTTCATTCCCAGAAGGCTTTGGAATATGGGGCTTTTCTTAAAGGAGGGGTCACTCCCGGAAAAGGAGGTACCAGCCACCTGGGCCTGCCGGTATTTGATACGGTAAGAGAGGCCAAAGAAAAAACCGAAGTCAACGCTTCCGTTATTTATGTTCCTCCGGCTTTTGCCATGAGCGCTATCATAGAGGCGGTGGAAGCGGAGTTGGAACTGGTGGTGTGTATCACTGAAGGGATCCCTGTGCATGATATGTTGCGGGTGAAACAATATATAAAAGGAAAAAAAACCCGGTTGATCGGTCCAAACTGCCCAGGAGTTATCACTCCGGGGCAATGTAAAATTGGTATTATGCCGGCTTATATTCATCAGCCAGGTCCGATAGGTGTCCTGTCCCGCTCCGGCACATTGACTTATGAAGCCGTATGGCAGTTGAGTTCTTTGGGTTTGGGGCAAAGCACCTGTGTGGGCATAGGAGGAGATCCCATTCCCGGAACGGACTTTGTGGAGCTTTTGGAGCTTTTTAATAAGGATGAGCAAACAGAGGCTGTGGTTATCATTGGGGAAATTGGCGGAGAATCGGAGGAGCAGGCGGCGGAATATATAAAAAGGGAATTGAAAAAGCCGGTGACAGCTTTTATAGCTGGCCGCTCCGCACCGGAAGGGAAAAGAATGGGGCACGCAGGAGCCATTATCAGCTCAGGAAGAGGCACGGCGGAAGCTAAACTACAGGCTTTGGAATCGGCGGGGGCTTTCATAGCCCACTCTCCGGCGGAAATTGGAATAACCCTTAAAAACAGTTTAAAGACAGCTTGAAGCTTCATACAAAGCTGACTTGAGTTCCTCTGTGTTTTTATATATATATACTTTTATGGTTTTTAAAGTTCGGTTGTTGTTGAACAGAGGCTTAAAGCAAGGAAACGAAGGAATAATGCCGTTTGGAAAAAAATCAAAATTCATAAATAGCACAGAAATAAGGAGTAAATAATCAATGGAGGTCACTTTTTCCATGATTAAACCGGACGCCACTAGTCGGAATCTGATAGGAACTATTATTCAAAAGCTAGAATCCGAAGGACTGAAAATGCGGGCCGGCCGACTGATGCGCATACCCCCCTCTCTTTGTAAAACCTTTTATCAGGATCATAAAGACAAGTTTTTTTTTAATTCCCTGATAAAATTTATTTTATCTGGACCGGTTTTTGTTATGGCCTTAAGCGGGGAAGATGCTGTGGCAAAAACCCGGAAAATTATGGGACATACAGACCCGGCTCAGGCCCAACCGGGTACTATTCGAGCTTTGTTTGGTGAAAGTGTGGAGAGAAACTCCATCCATGGCAGTGATTCTGTGCAGAATGCCCGGCGGGAGCTGTCTCTTTTTTTTGATGAGACTGAATGGAAATAATGAAAAACTTTTTTTTTTGTTCTTTGCGCTATCCTTTTACTTTCCCTTTGGGATTGATCTTGTGCTTGTTTCTGGGTGCCTGCGTCTCACAGGAAAAAAGTGTGAAAAAAGCGGAGCTTTATCACAAGCTAGCTCATTCTCTAATGAAAAAATGTCAATACCCTTCTGCTTTTGCGGAGTTGGAAAAAGCGGTTAAGCTAAAGCCGGACAGGCCCATTTTTCATCACTCGCTTGCGCTTTTGTATTTTCAGTTTAAAAAATATAAAAAAACCATAAAACATTTTAAAACCGCCTTGAAACTGAATCCCAAATTCACGGACGCCCGTATACACTTGGGCCGCAGTCTAATTGAGACGGGCCGGTGGAAGGAGGGTATGAAGGAACTGGAAAAAGCCAAAGAGGATCTGTCTTATAAGTACCCTGAGAATATTCATACTCATATTGGGCTGGCTTTTTATAAAAAAAAGCAATATCCAAAGGCGGAAAAACATTTCAGTGTAGCTCGAACAATGAAGAAAGAAAATTGCTCCACGGCCTTGTATCACGCCCGAAGTTTATACTTTCAGGGTCAGCTTAAAAAATCCCTCGCTATTCTGGAGCCGGCCAAAAAATGGTGTGAAACAAACCTGCCGCTTTGCTCCCCCCCTTCCTATGACGCTTATTTTTTTAGCGCCTTGATTTATAACAAACAAGGACAAAGACAAAAAGCCTTTCTTAATTTGAGACTTTTTTTGGATAAAGCTAAGGACAGCCCGTATATAAAATCAGCGGAAAAATATATTACCCTTTGGAAGGGCATTAATTGAATGTACTCCAGTCAAAGCCTATTGAATTTGGGACAGATTTTAAAAAAGCAAAGGGAAAACCAGGGTTTGTCTCTGAAAACAATATCGGAGCAGACTAAAATCGGCGTGCAGATCTTGCAGGCTATTGAAGAAGCTCAAATCGATCAGCTTCCAGTCTATGCGTATTTAAGGGGATTTATTCTGACTTACGCAAAAGTCCTCGAAATAGATGAAAAGACAATAGAAAAAGAACTAAAAACACTCATTCCTCAAACGGAAAACAGTTCGTCCGGAGTGAACGCCTCCTCTTCAGTGGAAAATTTTATTGAAAAAGATCTGAGGCTGGCTCCGGTGATTCTGGCTATATCTATTTTGTTTGTTCTGGGAGGTATTCTGGTCTTTACTAATATTGTTCGGTCCTATAAGAGAAAGTTAATTGGCGTGGAATTGACTAACACAGAAAAGGAGCTTGTGACGGACAAACCTCTTTTAAATTCAATGGAAAACAAATCGAAAAACCGGTCGGAGAAATCGAAGAAAAAAGAAAAAGCCCGCGCAGATGGTCCGGACAGAGAACAGACAAAGTCAAGGCTTTTTGAAGAGAAAAAAAAGAAACAGGAAAAAAAATCAGAATCACCGGACAGAGAACAGACAAAGTCAAGGCTTTTTAAAGAGAAAAAAAAGAAACAGGAAAAAAAATTAGAATCACCCCCTAGGGAGAAGAAACCAAAACCTTCATCTGGAGAACTTGAAGTCATTGTCAAGGCTTTGGGGGATGTCACTGTGCTTTATCAGGTGGATGAGGAAAAAAAACTGGAAGTTTCTTTGAAAGAAGATCAATTTGAAGTATTAAAAGGGAAAGAAAATATTTTAATACAGACAGAGGCTTCAGATTTAATCTATATTTTTTATAATGGAGCAAATCAGGGCTTGTTTGGTTCAGGAGGAAAAAAGGAAAAAATATTTTCCCGGAGAAAGGAAAATTAAATTGATGGGAACAATTGAATATTAGTGAGTTCCCCGTGTCCGGGATTTAAAAATTTCAGAGCCGGTGGACTGGTTCGTTTTTGTACTGAAGTGAAAAGTGAAAAGGGAGGGCTTGAGTCCTTAGAGGGTTCAGTCTGGGTCTGGAATTTTTTTTGTAAAAACATTGAAAGAAAATAAAAATTTAACTTTTTAACAAAAGCGGGGAGCAGGGAAAATTATGAATTTTGTGGCTTTGGATGTGGAAACAACAGGAACTTTATCTTATATGGATCATATCGTGGAGCTGGCGGCGGTTCGGTTTGTAAATGGAAAAGAACAAAACAGCTTTTCCACCTTGGTGGATCCGGGGGTGCCTATGCCGGAGGAAGCCTCCCGAGTAAATGGGATCACGGATGAAATGCTGAAAGATCAACCAAAAATTGCTGATATCCTGCACAACTTTTCTCAATTTTGTGCCGGGGATCCTCTGGTGGCTCATAATGCCATCTTTGATTTTCAGTTTCTTTCAGTGGCTTTGGAAAAGTGTTATTGCCTGGCCCCTCAAGGTCCTCTTTTTGACACTTACGCTCTCTCCAAAAAGGTTTTTCCGGGTCTGAGCAATTACAAGCTTTCCACTTTGGTGGAATACTTGAAAATTTCCGTCTCTCAATTTCATAGAGCCAGACAGGACGCCTGGGCTTGTGGTCAGGTGTTTAATATTATTTTGGAAGCAGTGAAGTCAAAAAGGGAGCATTGGGATTTTAACACCCTAACTCAGATTACGGGAAAGAAAGAGCTTCGTTTTCCCGCTCTGAAAGCGCATCAATTTTCCTTGTTTGATTGATCAGTTCGTATTTTTTGTTCCATATTCAAACTAATGGACAAGGGCAGTCTCCAGCCCTTGTCAAAGGATCGATTTTTGATTTTTAAAACGGGAGGGGACTGCCTTCTTTTAAATTCGCTTTTGATTATCCAGTTTAGTATTTTTTTTTCAAAAGCCCCTTGAGGGTCTCGCTCCTGTTCTATCAATTTTTGCAATACCGGATCCAGAATTTTATAAGGAGGGAGATCATCTTCATCCTTTTGGTTTTTTTTCAGTTCAGCGGTGGCTTTTCTTCTGATAACAGAGGCCGGGATTTTCATATAGGAGGCCAATTCATACACTTCTGTTTTGAAAAGATCTCCCAGTGGCAGGATCCCTCCCGACAGATCCCCGTATAAGGTGCTGTAGCCCAAAGAAAGCTCACTTTTGTTGGAAGTGCCCAGCAAAAGGCTTTCAGGGTGCCTGTTGGCGTAGGCCATTAAAAGCAAATTTCTCAATCGGGCTTGAATGTTCTGCCGAGTGAGGTCGGCAGAAACTTTATTTTTTTTGAAATGGAAGCTTTCATCTTTCAGAAGAAATGAATACACTTCCTGGATACTTTGGACAATGAGGGGGCATTTGAGCCAATGTGCTGTTTTGTGAGCATACTTTTCGGAAACACGGGAGGTAAAAGGACCTGGTAAAAATAAAAGCTGAATTTTTTTCTCTCCTAGAGCTTTGCAGGCCAGGGCGGCCGTAAGAGCGGAGTCCACTCCTCCACTCAAACCCAGATGCGCCCGAGAAAAATAGTTTTTTTCCATAAACTCCTTTAATCCGAAAATAAGCCCCTCACTGATTTTTTCCCATTTTGAAACATTTTTCCGCCTGCGAACCGGCGTCGGCTGTTTTTGATTTTTTTCCGGTAGGGAAAAAAAGCTTAAGTCTTCTTTGAAAAAAGGGCTTTGATGCCATCCGTGCCCGGTGGGACTTAAAATAAAACTGCCTCCGTCAAAAATAAGCTCTTCTTGTCCTCCCACAGCGTTGATGTATATAAAAGGACACTGGTATTTTTTAATCCATTTTTTGGCCCTTTGCCGGCGGGCCTGATTTTTGTTCAGTTCAAAAGGAGAGGCGTTTAAACTGATGATGAGCCGCTTTTTTTTAAGCGAGGTTGTAAAAATCGAGACAGGCTCTCTCCATATTTCTTCGCAGATAAGGATTTGAATTTCCGTATCTCCTAACCGGAAAAAATTATCCTGCAGGCGTCCTTTTTTGAAATATCTTTGTTCATCGAAAACATCGTAGTCTGCCAGATATTCTTTTGAAAAAAATTTTATTTTCTGGTTTTTTTGAAGTAAACAGACCGAGTTGCCCGGCGGGAAGCCCGGCCCGGTCGTTCCGAGTAAAACAGCCATACCTTCGGGAATTTGTTTATGAATGTTTTTTACTGTCTGAATGGTTTTTTTCAGAAAAAACTTTCGTTTCATTAAATCCAAAGGAGGGTATCCGGTTAAGGCCATTTCCGGAAAAATTAAAAGGGAGGCTTTTTGTTTTTTTGTCTGAGCAATGTAGCTTAAAATTTTTTTTTCGTTGAAGGAAATCTCCCCTGTCAGGGAATTCATTTGAGCCAGGGCTATTTTCATTTTGGCTTTTTCCTTTCCTTGAGGCGGCCCGGGCGAATGTGAAGAAAGAAGGGTCTGTCAATTTATATCTTATGGAGAGTCAAATAGGAAGAGCTTAAATGTTGTTTTTATTAAGTTGGATCGGTCAAACTATTTCATGGATTTTTTTACCTGTGTAAACTGGCTTCCTATGAGAAAAACCACGGCAACAATAACACAAATAATAAGAATAATACGAAAGGTATTTCCAAAGCTCCATTTTCCTATCTTCACCTCTTTGTCTTTTTTTTTCCGCTTTTTTTGTACCAGAAAACTGGTCTTGTTGTTTCCTCTGAGCCGGCTTTTTTTGCTGATGGGGCCATTGACAGCAATAGGAGTTATTCTTTTTTTCTGCTCCTTCTGATCTTCGGATATAAAGCCGTAGGACTGCACGGCCCGGAAGCGCCGGCCCGACCTTCCCGACCGGTTATGGGAACTGACCAGCCCATCCCTGAAACCCTCACCGCTTTTTTTGCTCTTTTTTCGTTTGGATCCCCTTGCTCTTGCTCTTGCTCTTGCTCTTGCCTCTGCCTCTCCTGCACCGATGTTTTCCCCATACAATGAATTGCCGGAGTTAAGAGAAATCAGTTCTCCGCTCGGGCTTTGCCCTGCTCCGCTGAGGGTGTTTTGGGTGTGAGTTTTGCTCTTGCTGGAAGGGGAGTTTGCACTGGACTCAGAGGAAAAATTGCTGTCACCCCCTCCTTTTCCTCCATCGGAACCAGTGTAGGAGGAAGAAGAGTCGGTGCCGCCGGTAGAAGAAGAAGAGTAAGAGCCGCCGCCGCCGGTAGAAGAAGAAGAGTAAGTGCCGCCGGTAGAAGAAGAGTAAGTGCCGCCGGTAGAAGAAGAGTAAGTGCCGCCGGTAGAAGAAGAGTAAGTGCCGCCGGTAGAAGAAGAAGAGTAAGTGCCGCCGGTAGAAGAAGAGTAAGTGCCGCCGGTAGAAGAAGAGTAAGTGCCGCCGGTAGAAGAAGAAGAGGAAAAATCAGCATCTATGGGCTTCATAAAGCAGGAGGAATGGGCTTTTCCCGGTAAAGTGCCTGTTTGCATAAGGCAGGCAATGTATCCACCCTTTCCCAGTAGGGATTTGGCCCATGTCTCAATACCTCTGTTCAGCTTCAAGAGCAGAGCACCCATTACTGTCACTACCACTGTTAAAATAAGAATATACTCCACGATCGCTTGACCTTTATTTTTTGCGTTCTTATTTTGAATGGACTTAAGACCAGGCTTTACTGCTGAAAAAAACCGCCGGCGCGGGATCTTATCTGGCAAAAAAAACATGGGAAAAACCTCTTTTTTTTCCGGTTGATTTTGTTTCCGTACCCGGCTCCTTTATGAAATAAGGACTTGAATTGAGAAAACTTCAAAAATAATCGGGTAAAATACACCAGACTTATCGGAATTATGGATATTTATTGAAAATAAAAGCCTTTTAATTCTGTTTTTGGCTTTTTCCACTCTGTTTTAAAGTGGAAAAAAAGGATGGCGATAACCATACAGACTTTTTTTAGACAGCTGTAAAATAAGTTTTCAATTTTATCAAAAAATTAGCCGGGCTTAAAAAAAACTTCCGCTCCTTAGTTCTTTGGAAGGAATTATCTATCCTAAAATATTTAAAAAATCGTTAAAGTCCTTTTGAGATATTCCGATTAAATAAAGTTATAAGGAGGCAATAATGGAAAAACTCAAATTAGTGGCCTTAAGACTTTGGAAAGACGAATCCGGTCAAGGCACGGCGGAATATGTGTTGATTCTGGTGGGAGTCCTAGGAGCGGCTTTTGTGTTTAAAGATCAAATTAAACGTATATTGGAAGGCAAACTAAATAAGTTAAAGGACGCTGTTTTAAGTTTTTCCGACGTAGGGGGTGGCTGAAATTCAGCACCTGATGAGTTGTTAATTTTTAATATGGCCTGTTAAAAGAGCCTGAGGGAAGTAGTTTGCTTTTTGAAAGAAAACTTTATGTGAGTAAAGGTAATAAAAAATGACGGCGGAGTTGGTACTGCTTCTTTCCATATACGCCTCCCTCATTCTGGGGCTTTTTTTTCATAATGAGTATGGTGTAGTGAGCACTTTTCGCAATAATCTTCCTTTGCTTTCCGCTCGTCTGGAAAAGCATGTCGCCACGGGAACCGGTTTTTGGCATACTTCCTCCTCCACCATTAAATGGACCAAGCCTTAAGTTTATTGACTTTGATGTTGAATTTTCCGTTCCACTTGGGATTCATAAAATACCCTTAATAGACAAAATACATAAATTTGTAATATATTGCTTTTATGTTTTTTGATTATATTTTACCGGCGGGGATTTTACTTGCGGCGGTGGTGGATGATTTAAGGTCCAGGAAAATTCATAATGTTCTTATTCTCATTTTATTGGCCGTGGCGGTCTTATCGGTTTTGTTTTTTCAAAAGGGATTTTTTTTCGCCGTGGCCAAATTGTTTATGGCTTTGGGTATTTCCATCCCTTTGGTCTTGCTGAAGGTGATTGGTGGAGGGGATATGAAGCTCTATGCGGTGCTGGGTCTGGTGCTTCCTCCCCGTCTGCTGTTTATCAGTCTTATATGCGCTTTTTTCTGGGGGGCCGCTTTGGGATTGATAAAAGTGATTTTGGACGGAAAAACCGGTATACTTTATATGAATTTTCTTTCTTTACTCAAATTTAAAAAGCCTTCTTCCGATATGTTGCATAGTTTTCCTTTTTCCATCAGCTTGTTTCTGGGTTGGTTGAGTGCTTTTTATTTTTGAATTGAGATGGACTTGATAAGGAGGTCGAGAAATGAAGAAATTCCCAGCAGACAAATCAGTAAAATCGGGACAAATGACAGTGGAGATGGTTTTGCTTTTGGCTGTGATGATGAGCATGAGTTACTTTGTCTTAAACCAATTTAAAACAATCAAACCTGTCTATAACTTCATTTCCGGTCCTTGGAAAACCATTGGCGGGATGATAGAATCAGGTAACTGGCAACAAAGACAAAAGGCCATACAGGATAAAAACCATCCCAATTACTGGAGAAGAATGTTCTCCCAAAGAGGGGAAAACCCAAGTTGAAAAAGGTTAAGAGGTTCAAAGATCTGAAACAGCCGGATCGGGTAAGAGGGAATAAATAGACAAACAAATACTTAATTAAACGAGGGTGGAAAAAAAACATAAAAAAATGTACACTTGTCTCGTCGGAAATTTTATATGCTTTTAAGTTTTAAGATTTTTTCCTTTTTAAAGCCCTTCCGCGGAATCAGAAGGAGTGATTCAAGCCGAACCCTTAAAATGTTTGCGATTTTTGAAGAAAGCCCTGTGTTATCACAGAGCGGAAGCCTTACCGTTCAGTTCTTGCTGGGTTTTGTTTTGTGTTTGTGTTTTGTTATGCTCTTTTCCGTTATGACTTTAACCTTGGCTGTCAGTGAGATCACACAGTACATAACTTATTCCGCTAGCCGGACTTTGTTTTTAGGCGACGGAACAAAGGATTTACAGCAAAAAGGGGCGATGGAAAAATACGGTCATCTGGCGACCACTCCGCCTTTTAATAAATTGTTTCAGGGAACCAGCCGATTTTTTGAAATTGCAGATCAGGGGGATTTAAGTAGAGAAGGACATCCCAGCGGGGTGGCTTTGAATTACAGGCGCTTTCCTGAGTCCAGTCAGGTCCCTCATCTTTTTTATGGAGTCTGGACAAAATTTATACCTAAGGTTATGCAAATCCGGCTTCCGCTTTGGGGTGAAGTTAAAGAGGATTCATCTTTTTTTGAAACAGCTGTCGGGTCGTACTTGGGCCGCGAGCCTTCCGGGGAGGAATGCAAACAGTTTATTGACAAGCGCTGGGAGTTTATTTCCTCGAAATTGGGAGGAATTCCCTCAGGTATAGACCCGGCCGGCTTTTATGAGAAATTTTATGATAACGGTTGCTAAGCTGATTAAAAAAGGTTCAATGACAAACATTCGTAACGGCATATCAAAATGTTTCCCCTCTTTTTTCATCACCGCTTTGGGTGGAAAAAAAGGGATAGTTATGCTGGAGGTGATACCTATTATATGGGTGTTGTTTGTTTTGCTGGGGGCCACTCTTGGGTCTTGGGGTATTGTTCATACGGCTGTTTTAAACTCCATTGCGGCCCGCAATTATACCTTTTTTTTATTTAACCATCGCTCTGATTTGTCCTATTTAAGAGACTTTGGATCTGTAAATTACAGTTCTTTGACATCAGATGTGAGGCAAAAATATTACCGGTCGGATGTTTCCAATGGTCATGGAAAAAGATTTGCTTTTATCTCTTCCGAAAAAAGAGCAGAAGGAGGTCATGATAACATTCCGGCTACTTTGCGGCGGGTGGATTTCAGAAATGAACCTTACTATGATCGAACGGATTTTTTGTCGCCGGCGGAACATACTCATATCAGAAGCATTGTGGATCCAAACCGGAATAAAAACAAAAAAGTGGGTCCGGCCTGGGTAATGGTGGGATATGGAATCTGTCTGAGCGCAAATTGCGGGGACTGAAAACTCCAAATATAGAGGGTTTTTAGTTGTGTATACGGTTATTTTACCGCTTTTGCAAAAAAAAGCCCGCGTTTGTCTTCTGTGCAAAAATTCGGAATTTAAAAATATTTAATCTATAAGCTTCTTTTTCCGACACAAAAGTCTATAGAGTGAAGGAGAGAAATAGTTTCTGTTTCTTCCGGTCAAATGAGATAGAACAGGACGGAAGTCCTGTGAGTACATACAAGGGGTGTCTTCCCACGGCGCTGAACAGGGAATATGAATAAAAATGAAACTTTGACTTTATGGCTCAGTATCGGATCAGCAGTTTTTGCTGTGATGCTATTGTACAGCTATACGCAGGAAAAAAGCAATCAAATATCCAAAAAATTCGGAGCAATGGTTTCCGTTGTGACCGCAGTCAGGGATATTGGGGAAATGGAAACCGTGGATGATTCCATGATTCAATTGAAAGAATACCCTAGCAGTTTTACTCAGCCGGAAGCTATTGTAACAATGGAAGAGGCCATAGGGCTGGTGGCCTTGGCTCCCATAAATGAAGGAGAGCAGGTGCTGAGAACCAAGATCACACGGCCGGGGCCCACCACGGGGCTTTCCCTTCAGGTTTCACCCACCAAGAGGGCCTTGACTATTCCCATTGACGAGACCAGAGGGGTTGCCAAACTTTTAAAGCCGGGGGACCGGGTGGATGTGATTGTAGCTTTAGATGTAAGGGACGGTTCTCGCCAGAGAAAGGAAATAAAAACCATCATGCAGGATGTGGTGATTCTAGCCACGGGGATTAAAGTGGTAAACGAACTGCCTCGGGTGTTTGAGGAAATCAGTGGAGAAAATTTTATTCGGAATATTCGCGCCGCCACGGATTTTAATTCCATCACGATCGAGGCGGATCCCAAGGACATTCAAGATCTGGTGTATGTGCTGGCCACCTCTCCCGGATCTTTGTTTCTGTCCCTAAGACATCCCAGCGACCACTCCAAAAATCGGCATTTACCTCTTTCTAGTTTAAACAGTTTATTGGGCCGGGGCGCGGGCCGGCCGGCAAATAAACGACAGCCCTCTTCCTGGGTTCCACAGTTAAGGAAATAAAATTTGACGGGAGAAAATATGATTGAAAGAATTTTATACGGCAGAAGAGTTTTTTTAAATTCCTTTTCCGTATTTTTGATTTTAACGGGGATTGCTTATTTTCTCCCTTTTGCAGAAGGGGAGAAGCTACTGGATGTGGAGTCCCTGCCTCTTTATGTGGGAATTCAATATGACTACGAACTGCCTTCGGAGCTTAAGGGGAAAAAGCTGAAGTTTGAAGGGCCTTACAGGCGGTATACGAATTTACAATACAATTCTGTCACCAATGTGATTCGCTTTACTCCCAAAAGGACAGGTGTGAGCGCTTTAAATATTAAGGATTCCGCCGGTCGTATATTGAAAAAGCTAGCTTTAAAAGTGGGGAAGACAGATCTTCAGCAGGCTGCCACGGAGATTCAGTCTCTTTTGAGGACAGTGGACGGCATTCAGGTGAAAATTTTGAATAACAAAGTGGTTGTGGATGGAGAAATTCTGGTTCCAAGGGATATGAGAAGAATCCATGATGTGGTTCAGGAGTATAAGGGAAAATCCACCTCCCTGGTTACTTTAAGTCCTCTGGCTCAAAACAAAGTGGCTAAATTTATTGAGAAGGAAATTAATGATCCCAATATCACTGTGCGGGCCACGAACATGGTTTTTATTCTGGAAGGCTTTGTAAGTGATAGGAGTGAAAAGGACAGGGCGGAGGAAATGGCGAAGCTTTATTTGCCGGATCATATCGTGGACGCGGCTGTGGGACAGGGAAAAGTGAAAGAATGGCGCCGCCGGCCTTTTTTAAATCATATCAAGGTGCGGGAAAAAAAGCAGGACGGGCGGAGCAAACTCATTCAGTTGATAGTGCATTATGTGGAATTGAACAAGGACTACACGGACGGTTTTCGTTTTCAATGGACACCGCAAATTGAAGACGGCACCAGGTTTTCCTTTCATGCCGGTTCCGTCGGGCTGGGCACAGTGGGGGGGATTATCTCCGGGACCATTAGTAATTTTCTGCCCAAGTTGAACTGGGTCAAGTCCTTTGGCTTTGCCCGGATTTTACATAGCGCCAATGTGATTACGGAAGAATACAAGCCGGCTGTTATTTCCTCTCAAAAACAAACCCCCTTTTCTGGCTCTACCGGTCCGAACGGGGAGCAGACAGTGGAAGTGGCTCAAACAGGAATTGAAATGCAACTCACTCCGAAAGTGGTGGGGCCTCGAGGGGACAGTGTTCAGTTGTCCAATGTGACATTTCAGGTAAATAATCTGGTAGGATCCGTGGGAGGAAAACCCATCACCACCATGCGCAAGCTTTCCACCAATATTCATGTTCAGAACGGATTGAGTGCAGTTATGGGAGGGATAATAAGCAACAAAGCTTTTTCTGATTACAATCGGGAGCCTCCGCTGGGAAGCACTTCTCCTTTAGTTTCTTTTCTTTCCTCCAAAAAGTTCAATCGCTCTCAAAGCCAGTTTGTTGTTTTTGTAACACCGATTATCAAAACCTCCGCCAGCTCCGGTGTGAACCGAATAAAAAAGAAATTTAAAATTTCCAAGTAGTTAGGTTAAATATGTCTTTAAATCCAAAATGTCATTTGATTGCCGTAGCCGGGGGTAAGGGAGGAGTGGGCAAAAGCGTTTTGTCTGCCAATTTAGCGTTGGCTCTTCAAAAAGAGATGAGAACCCCGGTTTTGTTAATTGACCTGGATGAAAAAAGTTGTGGGGATCAAAGTGTCATTATCGGACTGAGACCTCAAAAAACGGTCCTGGACATGACCCGTTTTTCCGGTGTGGTCAACCCGCAGAATATGAAGAATTTTCTGGCCTGGCATAAAACCGGCCTGGCTTACCTCGGGGCGGTGACAGGGCCGGAGCAAAGTCTTTCGGGGGATCCTGTTTTGTTCGGAAAACAGCTTTACGGCTTTTCCCAAGGTTTCAAATATATTGTGGTGGATGCAGGTTGTTTTTTAACTCCTTTGCAGTTTTCCGTTCTGGAGCTTTCCAGCGCGGTGCTGGTGGTGTTGACGCCGGAAGTGCTGGTGGTCAATCAGACAAAAAGGCTCTTGAATGAACTGCACTCGGCCACCTTGCCTTCCCCGCTTTTTCAAATTGTCATCAATCAGGCCGGGCAGGGCCTTTCCACCACAGCCATTACCAACAGCTTAAGGCTTCCCGTCGTGTCGGTTTTACCTAAAGACGAACTGAATTCCACTCAGGCCCTGCAGTCCGCTCAGCCTTTTGTGTTGTCCCGTCCCTCCATTCCTCTTTCCCAGGGGTATCACGATATGGTGAGAAGATTGGTGGGAGGAATTTTGCAAAAAAACAAAAATTTAAGCCGGCCGAAAAAACCTGCCGGCACCCAAGCTTCTCCTGTAGCACAGGCTTCCTCTTCCCCCTTTACCGGACGGCAGAGAAAGATCAGCCCTATGGTTATTTTGAAAATGCAGATTCATACGGAGTTGATAAAGGAGATGGACTTGAAAAAAGATTTAACTCAGGCAAAAGATGAAGCTTCCAGGAAGGAGCTTAAAAACAAAACGCAGATTGTGGTTTCTAAGTTAGTGGATAAAAGAGGGCAAAACCTTTCCCGCCAGGAAAGAAGCCAGATCATCAAACAGGTTCTGGATGAGTCCTTGGGTTTAGGCCCTCTGGAGGAGCTTTTAGGGGACCCGGCTGTAACGGAAATCATGGTCAACGGCTGTGATCAGATCTTTTGTGAAAGAAGCGGTAAAATCCAATCCAGTCCCGTTACTTTTACCTCTAATCAACAGTTAAGAAATGTAATAGAAAGAATTGTCACTCCTCTCGGAAGGAGAATTGACGAAAAAACCCCTTATGTGGATGCTCGTTTGCAGGACGGTTCAAGAGTGAACGCGGTGATCGAGCCTTTGTCCATTGACGGCCCGGCAGTGACGATAAGAAAATTTCCGCAAGACAGGATCACAATGGATGACTATGTCAGTCGCTTTGGTTCACTGACTTCTCCGATGGCGGATTTTTTCAAAATATGTGTGGAGCAGGGATTGAATATCATTATTTCCGGCGGAACCGGTTCGGGTAAAACCACTTTGCTCAATGTGCTTTCCTGCTTTATTCCAGTCAATGAAAGGATCATCACCGTGGAGGACGCCGCTGAATTGCAGTTGAAGCAAGAACATGTAGTTCGTCTGGAGACCCGGCCGGCCAATATGGAGGGCACGGGGGAGGTGAGTATCAGGGACTTGATTCGAAACTCCCTTCGGATGAGGCCCGATCGGATTGTGGTGGGGGAATGTCGGGATGGAGCCGCCTTGGATATGCTCTCCGCCATGAACACCGGACATGACGGTTCCATGACCACAGTTCACGCCAATAATCCAAGGGAAGCCTGTTCCCGTCTGGAGACCCTGTGTTTAATGGCCGGGATGGATTTGCCGATCAAAGCTATCAGAGAGCAGGTGGCGGGAGCGGTGAATTTGATTATTCAAATTGGAAGATTGAGCGATGGAAGCCGAAAAGTGAAAAATGTTGCGGAGGTGGTGGGCCTTCAGGGGGACACTGTTACTTTACAGGAAATTTTCCGCTTTAAAGAGGAAGGCTTTGATAAGAACCGAAAGATTCTGGGGCAGTTTCAAGCGATGGGTATGATTCCCACTTTTATTGAAAAATTTGAGCAAAGAGGATTGAAAATTCCCCGCTCTTTATTCACTACCAGTTCCTCTTCAATGAAAAATGAAAAAAAATCTCTCGCAGGGACTGGAAAACCCGGGCTTTCCTCCAAGAGGCCGGGCATAGGGGGAATGCGTTCAGCCTTGGGGAAAAAACCTCCATCCTCAGGGGAAATAAAAAAAGCGGTTTGAATATTTTTTTAAAAATGGTCGTTTCTTAAGAAAACGATAAGGAAGATAAAACATGGATATATTTAAAGCTTTTTTCCTGCATCCTTTTGTGTTGTCCCTCGTGGTGGGCTTTTTTGTTTTCGTGTTCTTTTATATTCGCTGGCCGGGTATTTTACACTTTTTTCGAGATAAAACCCTTAATTCACAAAAAGAGGTTTTGGAAATTGCGGACAGGATGATGCTTAAAGCCTCAAATGAAAAAATGGTGTTGTGGCTTTGGCTGATGGGTTTGGGCTTTGGTTTTTTGATTTTTTTGGCCTGTTGGCCTCATTTGGTTTTGGGTCTGGCTTTGGGGGCTATCGGATTTTTATGCTCCTGGATTGGTGTGCAGATGATTATGCGGTTCATCTGGGAAGCCCGTTCCCACACTCTCGTAAATCAGATGGTGGAGGGGTTGACCATTATGACCAATGGAGTGAAAGTTGGTTTAAGCATAACTCAGGCTATGGAGAGGGTGATTAAAAACATGAAAGGAGGGCCTTTGGCTCAGGAATTTCAGTTGGTTTTGAATAAAACCCATCTTGGAATGAGTGTGGAGGAGGCTTTTGAGGAAATGAACAAAAGAATTGATCGTCAGGATGTCACTATGATGGTGCTGGCGATTAATATCTTAAAGGAGACAGGGGGAAATATCGCAGAAACCCTGTCCGTTATTTCCGAGACCATTCGGGAAAGGCAAAAAGTGGAAAACAAAATAAAAGCTTTAACAGCTCAGGGAACCATGCAGGCGGTGATTATTTCCGCCGTGCCCTTTGTCATGCTTTTAATGATGTTTTTTATGAATAAACAATATGTTCAATTGATGTTGGGTACGCCTTTAGGCTGGCTAACCCTGTTCATTATCATTGTTTTGATTATTACAGGTGGCACTATGATGAGAAAAATTGTTACAATCAAGGTCTGAGTCAGGACAAAAAAATAAAGGAGGCAAGGATATAATGAAAAAGGGATTTTGGATATTTTTGTTATTATTTGCTTTTTCGGCGAAGGGATTGGTAGATACCAAGAACGCCAATTACACTAAAACTTTTGTGGATATATCCCTTCCCGGATCGGGTTTTTCTCTCACAGTGGAACGGACCTATAATTCCCGCTCTCTTTACAGGGGAATGTTTGGTTACGGATGGTGTTCCAATTTGGAAACCCGGTTGGAGGTGATGCCGGACAACACTTTGATGGTGGTGGAATGCGGAGGCGGAGCGGAAATTTCCTATATATCCCAGTCTGCCAGGGGAAACCCCTCTGTCATGGTTAACAAAATCATGGCGGAGGTGAAAAAGAAAAAAGGGCTTACTAAAAAATACATTCGTCAGGTGGAAAGGGATTTGAAAAAATCCCAGCTTCTGCAGTCCGAACTGATTAGAGCCTTTCGGTTAAAGGGAAAAGCGCAAAGCGGGCAGGTTTATCAGGCTGTGGGAAGACAAAACAACAGCATTCAGTTTACCGGTTCTCAGTACAGGAGAACCCTTCCCAACGGTCAGATTCACATTTTTGATAAAAACGGTCTTTTAATCAGGAAAATGGATAAGTCGGGCAACTGGATCACACTGAAGAGAAAAAAAGCACAAATTGTAAAAGTCATGGACAACAAAGGAAGAAGCCTGCGGTTTAAATTCAAAGGGGAAACTCTCGCGATCAGCGGTTCAGATAAAATCACCTCACAGTATGTGATTAAAAAGGATAACCTGATAAAAGTGACAAACAGCAAAGGCGAAGAGTATCGTCACTCCTATGACAGCTATCACAATATGATTAAAACCCGCTACCCGGACAACACTTATGAGGCTTTGACCTATAATACGGATCGAGATTGGGTGATGTCTTTCAGAGATCGTCGGACCTGTAAGGAAAAATACGATTATGTCACAAATAAAAGAAACAAGGATCATTATTGGACGGATGTGAGAAAAACCTGCGGGAAAAGAGTAACCAATATCAGTCGTTATGAATTTTGGAACAAGAGGAAAAAGGATGGAAGCAAGTATTTGCATCGCGCCAAGCAAAAAGTCAACGGACAGATTGCCGATGTGACTTACGATATGAACACCGGTTCCCCTCTGTTGGTTACCAGAAACAGAATCACCACACGTTATACTTACTATAAAAAAACCGGCTTTTTAAAATCCCGATCCCAAGCGGGCCGAAAAGTGCTGTTTTCCAAATACAACAATAAGTGTAAAAAACCCAAACAGGTATTGGTGCAGTATATTCAGAACAAAAAAGTCCTCCGCCAGGTGCAAACACTGATTTCCTATGACTCCAACCGATGTCATCTCGTGCAGGCTTCGCAAAGTAATACAGGTCGATGGGTGATCGTGAAGCGGGATCATCGTGGAAGGATCCAGGAAATGCGAGATCAAAGCAAAAAGCGCATTATTGTGACTTATAACGAAAAATTCAGCAAACCAAAAACAATCACCCGGCCGGGGGTGGGTTCCATTCAGGTCTTTTATAAAAAAGACGGACAGGTGGACACGGAAAAAATCAGAACCGATCCCACAGTGGCGGCACAGGTGGCCGCCGTGTTTAACGGCTTTTTGGAAATTATATCACCTGTGGCGACGGACATTACTATTTAAGTAAAAGCAAAAAGCGGAGGTTAAGGTGATTAAGGAAAGAAAAAACAAGCTCCCCGGCCTGTTATTGATTTTGGCTTTGTTTTGTTTTGCCGGTTCTGCGGAGGTGGTTTGCAAGGACAGTAAAGCCGTGGGTGAAGAAGCAAGTGAAGCTCAGGCACTGAATCATGAGTGTTTCCCCTCGGCGGTCGATGAGCCAGGAGGTTTTACTGATACTACTAGACAGCATGCATCTCTCGCCGACACCCCCAGCAAGGACAAAGAGCAACAAGACAAACGGAAGCCAAGTGAAGGGATTCAATAATAAGGTGTTTGTATGTCAGCTTGATGCGCCGGAAAGAAAAAACAAGCTCCCCTACTTGTTATTGATTTTGGCTTTGTTTTGTTTTGCCGGTTCTGCGAAGGTGGTTTGCAAGGACAGTACAGCCGGGGGTGACACAGACACTGAAGCTCAGGCACCAAATAGTAAGTGTTTCCCCTCGATCAGAAATGTTGCAGGAGAAGCTGTGGATAGAGAAGCAACCACATCTGGAACAATAACAGACTCCTACGAAGATGAAGAATCCGGCGCCACAAATAGGAATAATGGCAAAACTCAATGATCGTATATTTACCGCCAAGTAGTAGCCTCCCCTATCACGAATGATGATAGTAACAATACGAAGTGAACTTAAGATAAAAAAGCTTAGATACTATTCCTATCCAAAATTCTTTATGGCTGTTTCCCTGCCGTCCAAAGAGCAATCGTCGGTCATGTAAAGCCGGCAAAGTGAAAAATGAAGAGAGTGTAAAATTTATCTCTTTGTTTAAAAGATGATATGAAAAAAGCCGGCATAAATTTTATTTTTGATTGATATAAGAAAGATTGTTGCCTGATAATCAAAGAGCCTTTGAGTGAATTTTTTTATGTTGTTTTTCAGTGGAGAATAAAGGGATCAGAAATGCGCTGGAAGTTAAAAACATAATAATTTTAATGACTTACCTTTGATTTTTTTATTTTTTTTCCAAAAAAATTTAATAAAAACTCCCGCCGGATTTTTATAAGTTTTATGTAAAACTCCGATCAGAGATTTTTGTTTCTTTACCTGTTCTTAAAAAGAAATATTTTTGGTCTTGTTTTTGCATCTTTCAATATTACTATGAAGGAAAAACAGGAACCTCGAAAAAACAAAACGCTCAGTAAAGGCCAGAAAAAAAGAATTGTTCAGTGGGAAATCCCTCATCTGATTTGTGCTCTTGAAAAAAAATATCAGATCTCCACTATGCATCTAATTACCCCCTCGGCTTTTTCAGTGTATAAGATGGGCTGGCTGGTTTTTAATGGAAAAACCGGCTTTCCGATTTTCATCGGCGAAAATTATTTTGGAATATTGATATGTTTTCATGTTTTAAGTGAATTTAAAGCTCAGCAAATCAGAATGTTTATAGATTGTTATTTTCAAAAAATGTTTTTGAAAAACCAACTTATGTCTAATAGAAAAAATATGTCTTTTCCCTTTGAACCTTCAAGCTCTGATAACCCCGACGCGGTTTTTCCTGAGAGAAAAAACACTCCTCCGCTTCCTTATGAAGAAGAAAAAACCGTCTTAGGAAAAAAGCTTCTGTCCGGTGAACAGTTTGTTGACAGCTCTTCCCCGTCCGGCTCTTTCTTTCATCGAAAAAAAAAGAAAAGAGGTCTTTTGGAAGTGACGCCGGGGTTTTTTCCTCTTTTGCTGAAAGGGAAAAATGGAGAGGATCTTTTAAAGACCGCGCATGAGTTTTATCTTAAGACTTCTTCTTTTGCTTTTTTAAATACAGAGGATTTTATTTGGAAAGAGGGAGTGCTTCAGGAGATGAAGGAAGTCTTTGTTTTTGTGCCTTCCTTTCATTGTCTGTCCTCTTTTCAAAAGCGCGTGTTGATTCAGGGCCTTTTGGAACAAAAACTAAACTGCTATCTGGTGGTGGGGCTTAAGGAAAAAGAAAACCTGCCGAATAAATGGCAGGCTCTTTTTTCTTGTGTACTTTAAAAAATTCTGTGTGAGTTTTGGGAATTTTTGTCCTTGACCTCTTTCTTGAAGGAAGATTGGGGGCTTTTTGTTCTTCAACTGACGCGCCCAAAGAAGGCCGGTTCTTTGTAAATAATGACAAAAAAGCGGCTGTTATGATTCAATATTGTTTTCAACAAAGCCCGATTGCGTTCACAATCATTTTTACTTCTATAAGGAATCAAAGCTGTCTAATAAAGACAGCTAACTCTTTATCCTGGCTGTTTCTAAACGGCCTTTCGATCCTTTTCCATACCTTTAAAATGATATTTTTCTTCTATAAAATAACCCGCCGGAAATTCAATAATTCCATTAAATATTTTTTAATAGATAAAATTTTTATAAAGTCGGCGGATAGATTGAAATGTTTTTTCAAAAGATATCCGGAGTTTTCAAAAGTGAAATGAACCCTTGCAATGGAAAAGAAATCTGTCCTAAATTAAAGATAAAGAGGTGTGTTGTGATGAGGACCAAATCCGTTTTGGAAAAAGACAGGGATATTTTTTTAAAGACTGCTTTGAAAGGACGACAGTACAAAAAAAGTTCCTTGACCAGGGAAGGAAGCGCTCGGCGGTACTTTCGCATTTGGGCAGACTCCTCTTCATTAAAGATGAAATCGGTTTTGACAAAAAAAGAGTTGGCAAAAAAGCCTAAAACAACTTCCTGGGTTCTGGCTCATTCCCCTGTAGAGCAGCAAAAAGCTTTTTTACTTAAAGGAAGTGTTTTCTTTCGGGCGGGTATGAGTGTGCCGAAGGTCAAAGCCCGGGACTCACAAAAAGGATTTCTGTTATTGGAGGATCTGGGGAATCAGAGTTTGGAAAAAGAGGTGCGGAAGAAAAAAGCCCTGCCCTTTTCTTATTATAAGCGGGCCTTGGATCAAATAGTGAAACTTCAGAGGCAAAGCCGATTGTTTGACGGGGAGCGGGTTTTTACAAAAGCGGATTTTTTTGAGGAGATGCTCTGGACGGAAAAATACCTAATAAAGGATTTTTGTAAACTTCAGCCGACAAAAGAACTTCGAGCAGGGTATAGGAGAGAGTGGGACAGTATATGCAAAACACTGGCTTCATTTCCTTTCCGGCCTGCTCACAGGGATTATCACAGCAAAAACCTTTTTATTAAAAATGAAAAGCTCTATGTGATTGATTTTCAGGATGCAGGTTTTTTTCCCCGTTTTTACGATGCAGTCAGCCTGCTTTATGATGTGTATGTCGATTGTGGAATGAAATCGGAGGACAGAGAAAAACTTTTTCTTTATTTTGTTTTAGAGAGCTTTTTTTCGGAGAAAGAAATAACCGAGGAACTCAGAAAGGAAATTTTTATTACCGCTTTGCAAAGGCTATTTAAAGCCTGTGGAAGATTTGCCGGCTTTTATTGTCTGAAGGGGCAAAAGACTCATTTGAAATATATTTCACCAGCTTTGAAAATGATAGAACGATTATTGCGAGAGCAAAAAAAATCGTACCCGGTTTTTTTGGAATTGATTCAAAAAATAAAGGTGTAAAATATGCCCCTGAAAGCTTTTTTATTGTGCGCGGGAAAAGGCACGCGCTTTTACCCTCACACTAAGGTTTTGCCCAAATCCCTTCTGCCGGTTTTAAGCATCCCTTTGATTTCCTATAATTTGTATCTTTTGAAAATATTGGGAGTAAAGCAGGCTGTGGTCAATATTCACGCACACCCTCGACTTTTAAAGGAAAAACTGCCCGAGCTTTTTGGAACAGCCGGTTTGGAAGAACCTTTGTTCAGTCACGAACAAAAACTGCTTGGTTCTGCCGGAGGGCTTTTAAAACTCAAGGATTTTTTTAAAACAGAAGAACATTTTTTTTATCTTAACGGGGACAGCTTCATTTTACCTGAAAAAGGAGGGCTTTCTCTGAAGGGTTTTTATTCCTCCCATGTTGAAAGCGGTGCTTTGGGCAGTTTTCTGGTTCGGCCTGTACAACAGGATGTGATGGAAACAACAAAAGAGAAAAAAAAGGGACTGATTTACGCGGATCCCTCCACCGGCCGTATTCATTCTTTTATAAACAGGGGGAAAAATCAGGAAGGCGGGGGGGGTTGCGGATACGACTTTACCGGCTTGGCCATTTTTTCCCGCCGGATTTTTAGAGAAATAAAACCCTCTTCGGTTCATATTTTTAAGGATGTGTTGGAGTCGGACCTGTTAAAGCCTCATCTTAGAGTGCACTCTTTGTCCGATTTGAATCTTTTAGACATGAATCAACTGAGTTCTTATCTGAAGGGTATAGGCCGGTTACTTTGTCTTTTAAGGGCGGAGGATCTTTTTTTACAAAATATTTTAAATTGTTTTTCTCCCGGTTGGGATTTGTTTCAGGGAGAGAACTATTTTTCCGCCTCTGAGGTAAAAAGACCGCCAGAGGGCAGTAAGGATATTTTGTTTTGTGGGGCGAAAGTAAAAGGATTAGATAAATTGCTCGTTAAAAACTTTGCTGTGCTGGGAGATTTTGCTGTTTTATCTGACAGTTTGTGTATGGATCGGGCGGTTTTGGGGGAGAAAGCCGATTTGAGTTTCAGTTTGAAAAATCAACTGCATCTTTGATCGGGATCTTATAAGGAGAAGTTAATTTAAAAAAGGTTCATGATGACTTAAGAAGCTTATTTTGAACTTTAAAAAGTTTCAATAAACTCCTGTTTTTTTCTTTTGCTCTGGTACCTTCTGTGAATCATTTCAAAGATATTGTCTTGTTTGACTCCCACATTGTCTTTTCCCATTTTTACGGACATACCAGCCACTTTTGATTTATCGCCTCCGCCAGCACTACTGCTACCGGGGCCTCTGTTCAAGCCGGCTATTAGGTTTCCATTCCCACCGTCGGACTCTCCGTCAACTCCGTCTGTGTTGTAGCCGGCAAAACCTCCTCCTCCTCCTCCTCCTACTCCTCCTACTCCTCCTCCTTCGATTCCTCCTCCTTCGATTCCTCCTCCTGACCCGCCTTCTGCACCCGCTGCCTGCGCTTCATCGTCGCCCCAGCTGCCTTTTGCGTCCATATTTTTGGCAATTTGGTTTTCCAGGCCTTTCATTTGAGCTTTAAGGGCATTTGCGGCATCTGAATTGGCGTGTCCTTTTATTGCAGGTTTATTTGTGTCATCAGCTGTATAGCTTTTGCCGTTGGGAAGAGTGATGCTTCTTTTTGTGGGATCCCATTTAAGGCCTTTTTTTGCCAGATAAGGTCCCAGATTGTCCGAGGTGGGGATTACATACTCTCCTGTTGGTAATTTGACCCGAGGTAGGGTGGTGGGGGGGGTGGGGAGAGGGGAGCCTGATGATATGGGAACGGTGGGCATAGTAACAACAGGATCCACAACAGGTAGCCCTCCTGTTGTTACAAGCCCTCCTGTTGTTACAGGCCCTCCTGTTGAATTCGGTCCTGTTGTCGCTATCGCGGTGTCTGTCTGGCCGTCTGGGTATTGCAACAAATACCCGGCGTACTGTTGCGAAACATCTTTATTTTTGTTGGAGGCCTTGCCCAAAAACATTCCAGCCGCGCCCAAACCGGCAGAAAGAGCCACTAGATAACCGCAGGCCCCACAGGCGGGGGATTTTGAACAACATATCGCCGCCGCGGCGCCGGCCGCCATCGATCCGGCTGTGGCAATAAGGGAGGATTTTTTTTGTTTCTGGGCAGCCTTTTCCGCGGCTTCACTGGCAGAGTCTGCTTGTTGAGCTTGTTCTTCATTGTACCTGGCCATCTCCGCTTCCAGATCTTCTCTGTGCTCCCAGCCTTCCTGTTTTCTCCACTCTTCCTGTTTTCTCCACTGTGCCCGCTGGCAGGATTCGTATCGGGGAGTGCCGTCCGGGTTTTCCCCTATTTGTCGTACTTCCACTTTGTGTTCCGTAAAAGGCGGAAGAGGCTCCTTGAAAAAACATCTGTCCCGAAGTCCTCCTTTGATATTTTGATTGGCATTTCTGTTGGCCAGTACTTTATCCACTTGATGTTGTTTTCTTCGGCGAGCATTGTCGCAGGATTCATATTGAATATTGCCATTGGAATCCAAATCCGTTTGTTGCCGTAAAATCAAATTTTCTCTTTGAGAGTTATCGTGTGTGTTAACCCATTCACAGGGGGGTGGTTCGGCCTGGGGCGGTTAAACTCTGCAAAAAAAGAGATAGAAAAAAAACTTTTGTTCCCGCAGAGCAAAGCACTGACAAACGTATTTTTTTAATTTTTTTTTCTGTTTTTTTTTTCATTTCGCAAAACTTCCTTTTTTTAAAACCAAAAAATCACCGGCAATCCAGTTTGTGTTGCAGAGGCTGTGAAACCGCTTGCTGACTCTTTCAAAAATGCTTTGGTGTGCTCCTCCACCTTGACCGGCAGGGGTTCTCTTGGTTCCCTGTTTTTCTTTAGTTCGTTTAATTTCTTTTGCTTAAGCCCAGTCCGTTTCCTCCGGCTTGATCTTCATCCCAGCCAAATCCATTGCCGCCGTAGCCGGAAAAGCCTCCTCCGCCCATACCGCCAAAGCTGTCCTCCTTTTCGTTATCATTCCATTTGTTTTGCCCATCTTGGTTGTAGGTATCTTCTTCCTCCGCGAAAACCGGAAAAGCCTCCTCCTTGCTTGCTGGAGGATTGTGTAGCTTTGTTTTCCGGTGTTGTTGTGTCCTCTGAAGAGGATGCAGAGTTCTTTGAGAAAGAATCGGACAAAGGTCTTATGTCTCCTATGTCAGCCGTTTCCGCGAAGGTTTTTCCTCCTCCTTCTTTTCCTCCTCTCCCAAATTGGTTGTGGTTGTGGAGGTGGTTGTGGAGGTGTCTTCATCTGTTTCGTCCCATGCCTCCTCCGGAGAGGATTTTCGGGATAGGGATTTTCTATCGGTAAAGATGCAACCGCGCCGGATCCCCCGCCGGTCGGACTCAGAGGAGCCACAGCCACAGCCACCGGTTGTTCTGACTCTGACTCTGACTCTGGTTCTGACTCTGGTTCATTACATTCGCCGCTTCTCCATACCCACTGCTTTTTTTTTGCACTCCTTTTTATTATTGTCAGCTCGTGCCTGCCTTTTACAAAGCTCAGCGCTTAAGGCGGCGTTGGCCATCTGTCCCATGTTTTTTAAAAGCGTTTTTGATTTAACTTTTTGGGCCGTACATAGAGTCTTTTTTTTCTTATGATCTGTAATTTTTTTTTTAATAGTTTTATAAATAGGGGGTTTAGCTTTAGCTTTAGCTTTAATGCAAATTTGTTTTTTTTTTAATATATTTTTCACATTGTGTTCTTATTTCATAGTCGCAGATTTTGTGGCAGGCGGAGATGCTACTGTTGCATTTTTGGGCGGCGATCAGGGATAAGCTGGCCCCTGTACCGGCCAGGCCCTGCAGGCCCTGGCATATTCCAGACATATCCTTTCCCATCCCCTGGAGCATTATAGATATTCCGGGGCCTATTTGAGTAAGGAAATTATTTACATTATGAAATGCGGAGAGGCTTTCCCCGCCGAGACAGCTAGTAGGGTCTGTACAACAGGAAAGAGCGCCTTGTCCGTTGGGGCCGTTAAGTCCCATATCACAGTTTGCGGGTGCGCCTTCTACCGGTTTGGATACATCACTATATGCGAATTCAATTTTGTTAATTTTGTTAATTTTTTCAATTTTGTTAATTTTGTTAATTTTTTTAGCTTTGAATCCGCAACTACTTTCCACATCGGGCTCAGTGCATGGTTCTGCCCAAGTGAAGGAAGCTGTTAAGCTCAGGCACAGTAAAAAAAGCTTTATGTTGGATAAAGGAAAAAACAAAATCAGGCGCATCTTATTTTTATCGGCAGGTTGAGAAAAAATATTTAGTTTTTTCATATAAAAACCGATTGTTTTAAGCGCCTAAAAATAAAAAAACCGTTTTCAAAGATTTATACACAGCTTTTTTATTTTATTTTTTTAAGAAATATTGAATTTTCGGGTTTATCTCCATTATTTAAAAGTCCGCCTGTAGTTCTTGTTTGACTTTTGTTTTTTAACTTGTTTTCTCTTGTGAGAGAGATGTTTTAAGTCGATTATTTTTAATAAGGCTGACTGATCCGAAATAAAAATTAAAATATCTGAGATAGCTGAAACTTTGGTGGTTCTTTGTGCAGGGTTTTTCTCCATTTGTAAAATGAGAACAAGCTTGATTTCCATGTTTTCTTCTCAGTTCCAAACAGATAGGGCTTTCGGCTTCAACTGCTTTTAGAATCTCAGTTTTTTGAGTTTTTGTAAGGTATCTCTTTTTTCATAGTAGGGTCACAGACAAACAGACAGTCGGAAGACTTATGTTGGAACTGGAGCTGTTCGGATTTAATATTATTGGCCCAAGTGGTACATATCGGGATAATTTCTGCCCTCTTCATTCAAGTCCATGCCGTATCCCACGATGAAGCGGTCATCAATGGTTCGGCCAATGTAGTCGGCATGCATGAAAGTTTTTCTGTGGGAAAATTTATCTAGCAAAACCACGGTTTTCAAAGATGCGGGCGAAGACAGTTTAATTCTTTCCTTCAGGAAGGAGAGGGTTAGTCCTGAGTCAATTACCTCCTCCACGATTAAAATATCCTTTCCTTTAAGATCCAAGGCAATATCTTTTTTTATTCGGAAGCTTGCCTCTCCGGTGGTTTCTATCAGGACAAAATCCACCTGTGTGGGATGACTCAGTTGACGGATCAGATCGGAGAGAAAAAAAATAGAACCGCTTAAAGGGCAAATCAAGGTCAACTCTGTGTTTTCAGGATAGTCTTTTTTGATTTCCTCGGTCAGATTCGTTATAATCTGTTTTATTTCCTTTGCTTTTAAAAACGGAACCAATCCTTTTAACATTTTTTCTCTCTTTCACTTTGTCAGGCTGTTTTGTGCCGGGGAGGAAGTGTTTTTGTTTATATATTCTTAAAAGCACTCGGTCAGTTGTTGTGTTTTCAGCAGACAATCATGGGCTTCCTGATTTTGAGGGTCCTGGTTTAATACACTTTCCCATTCATTTATGGCTTGAGCTATCTGTTTGCTCTCGAAGAACCATTCAGCCAGCAGGAGGCGCGCTGGAATATTTTGTGGATCAGAGCCAATAAAGCTTTTTAAATATTTAAAGGCTGTTTGTTTGTGTTTCAGTTTCCAAAAAAGCCGAGCTATTTGCAGACGGGCATAAGAGGTTTGATGCATTTGAAATCCTTTTATGTATTCTTTTAAGGCGGACTTTAATTGGTTGTTTTTTAAATAAGCTTCTGCAGTGCGGTTATGTCTTTTTGTCACTTCCTCTTTCCAACTTTGCTCTCGAGATTGATTTTGCAGGTGTAAAACCCGCTCATAGGCTTTTTTGGCGTCTTTATAGTGCCCGAGTTCGTTAAGAGCAATGCTTAAGTTTAAAAGATACTCCGGTTCCGGTTCCTTTTCGCAGGCTTTTTGAAGCTGGATTAAGGCTGTTTGAAAAAATCCTTGATGATAAAGAGCCAGCCCCAGTAAATGATAGGCTTTAGTTTTTTTCTCCACTTCCAAAAGCCCTCTTTGCAGGATTTTTTGAGCAGAGCTCCATTGTCTTTTTTTCAATAGCTGTTCGGCTCTTAAGCAGTAGTCCTCCCCCTTTAAAAGAGGTCCCTCTGCAAGAGAGGTGGTGGGGGGAGTAGGGGTGGTATTTTGGTTTTTCCCGGCTCTTTGCGCTCCGGATTGTCTTTCCTCAAGAAGAGGGGTGGTGGTCTGTTCCGTTGAGAACATAGATCCTTTCCTTTGCGCTCTATATTGTCTTTCCTCAAGAAGAGGTTCTCTTATATGCTCCATTTTCTCTCCCGCGGCGGGTGTTTTTTTTATTGTTTTTGCTCATAATTTTTCTTTTTTCGTTGCTCCGCTTTGCTCTTTGTTGTTGTGTGTTTTCGCTTTGCCTCTTTTTCGCATCCGCCGCTTTGCTTCACCTTATCTTTTGCTCCGCTTTTTTTATTCTTCGTTTTTAAAGTCGGTCTTTGAATTAAAGAACCGGGCAAAGAAGTTAGAGTATTCTAACATAAGGGGTAAAAAGTTTTGGTGCAACTGAATTATGTGCTGTGTTTTTAATGAAGGGTATTTTATCCGGCGTCAGGGATATTTTATCTGTAGGAGAGGGTATTTATTCGGCGGTGAGGATATTTATCTGTAGGAGAGGGTATTTATTCGGCGGTGAGGTATTTATCTGTAGGAGAGGGTATTTTATCCGGTGGCCAAAGGGGCGGAAGGGGAAGAAAAATTTGTGAATTTTATTTTTTTAAGGCCGAGTATGGACAGAGGCCACTATGAAGACTGTTTGGGCTGATCCGACCTCCTTTTCTCACCCCATAAAAAATCATTTTTTAAATGGAAAAGTGATACCTGCTTTATTTATTATATAACAAACAGGAAAATTCAACCCTCCCGATCAGCATAAGTCATTGTTTTAATTCTCGAATCAGCTTTTGTAAGTTTTTTACAGAGGGTAGATCAGTTGATATTTTTTTAGTTTTCTTGCTTTTCTCTAATGTTTCTTCTTCTTCTTTTTTTTTCGGTAGAAGAAAGGAAAAGTCTTTCATCAGACTTTGTGCATAAGGCAGGGCGGAGTGGGGTTTGCCTTGACGGAGATGAAAGCGGGCGATCATCCATTGTTTTCGGGCCAGTAGGTTCAGGATTTTTTGTTTGTGCTTTCGAGTTTGGTTGTTAAAGGGGCTGTTCGGAAAAAGCTTTAAATGTCGGTTTAAATGAAATAGAGCTTGGTTTGAAAGGCTTAGATCTCTGTCCTCCGTGTCGGGAAGCTGATTAAAGTAAGAAAGAGATAGGCGAAAAAGCGCGTGATCACTTTTAGGATCTTGAGGGTGCAGTTCAAAAAAACTTTCATAAGCTCGTCCGGCTTTTACCCACTCCTCTTGGGCAAAATAGATGTCCGCTATAGCCAGATCCGCCTCTTTTGTCAGGCGGGAATAAAGAAAGCGATTTTTAAATTTATTAAAGTAAGTCAAAGCCTCTTTGTAATAGGATTTTTCCTTTAATCGGGAGGCGTGCTGGAACAACTCTTCTGCAGTGGGATTTTTTTTTAAGGAGTGCAGGGAGGAACAGGCTGTGTTGATACATAAAAAAATAAATAAAAGACGAAGCATATTATCTATGTATATAATCAGGGAATGTCGAAAGCGCAACAAGAAACCGCCCGGTTGATTCAGAAGCTTTTGGATATTTATGACCGGACCAGCCCCAGAATGGAAAAGATCTGCCCGCCGCGAGTGGAAAAAGGGGATTATTCCGCTGTTATTCATCAGGTGGGAGAATTAAGGGGCCGGGCTTTGCTCTACCCTTATTTGGGATCCGGAAGGGGAAAAGGGGTGTATGTGGAGCTTTTGGACGGCTCCGTCAAGATGGATATGCTGGGAGGGGTGGGTGTGCAGATTTTGGGTCATGCCCACCCGGAGCTTCAGCGGATGACATTACAGGCGGGCCTTTCAAATATTGTGATGCAGGGGCATTTGTTGTTGAATCGTGAGTACCTTCAACTCAGTGAGAAACTGATAAGTCTTGTTCAAAAAAACTCCCGCTTGAAATATGTGTGGCTCAGCACTTCAGGGAGCATGGCAAACGAGAATGCACTTAAAATGGCTCGGCAGAAAAACCGCCCCCGCCGGAAAATTCTGGCTTTCAATCGAGCTTTTGCCGGAAGAACCACTTTGATGTCGGAGATCACTGACAATCCAAAGGTGAAAGAAGGTCTGCCGGTTTACAATGAGGTTTTGAGGATTCCCTTTTACGATCCTCAGGACCCCAACCGGAGCTTGAAAATATTAAAATCCCATCTGCAAAAGGAAGGGGATAATATTTGTGCTTTCATTTTTGAAATTATTTTGGGGGAAGGGGGTTACAGAAGCGCCCCAAGGGAGTTTTTTGTCTCTCTTTTTGAGGAATGCCGGAAGCACGGGATTGCTCTATGGGCAGACGAAGTGCAGTCTTTTTTAAGGACAGGTTGTTTTTTTGCTTTTGAGAAGTGGGGGCTTTCTGACTATATTGATCTGTGTACGGTGGGCAAGGGTTTACAAGTGGCCGCCACTTTTTTTACCCCTGAGTACAAACCCCGCCCGGGTTTGGTGTCCAGTACTTTCTGTGCTACCACCTCCGCTTTGGCAGGGGGCCTTAAGGTTTTGGAGATTTTGGAGAAAGGCTATATGGGGGAGAAAGGGCGGATTGCCGGGATTCAGGCTCAGTTTGTGGAGCTGTTTAAAGAGCTTAAGGAAAAGTCCCTGATAAGGGATTACGATGTGTTCGGCCTGATGGCGGCTTTTAGTCTGCTCAATCCTACAATGGAAAATACGCAAAAATTTTTAAAAATTCTTTTTCAAAAAGGAGTGATAGCCTTGTCTTGCGGTCGGGACCCGGTCCGTGTTCGGTTTTTAATTCCGGCGGTTATGGAGCAGGTGGAAATAAAAGAGTTAAAAGCGGAGTTGACTTCTTGTCTTCAGCAATTTCAAAAGGAAAAATGAAATTGAAAAGAAACAGTAAAAAAAATATTCCCGCGGCTTTGCAAAGGGAAAAGCTCTCTTCTGAAACAGGGAAGTTAAAAAAGGTTTTGAGGAAAAGTCCGACATTCAGGCGGGAGGTGCTTGTTATCCGGTCAGCCTCCTCCGGGGATTACTCTTCCTTGAGAAAGCTGGCTTTGAAGTATCCACTTTTGAATCTGCCGTGCTCCCCGGCTCTTTTGAAGGAAAAAATCCGTATAAGTGAAAGCTCCTTTGCCGGAGCTTTATCCAGGGAAAAAACAAATTTTTTGTTTGTGTTGAAAAAAATGCGTAAAGAAGAAACTTTAGAGGAAAAGGGGGAGTTAATCGGAAGTGCGCAGATTTCAGGCAAATCCGGCACACTGCAAAAGCCTTCTTATTCCTTGAAAATTTTTAAAGGGCAAAAGAAGTCTTCGGCTTTTTTGCAGTTAAGAATAATCCGGGACGGGCCTTCCTATTTGGGTGGTTTGATTGTGGCCGGGGAATATCGAGGCCATCCGGAAAAAGCGGGCAAGCAGATCAGTTTGATCCGATTTTTGTTTTGTGCCATGCACCCGGAGTTTTTTGAAGACACTCTCCACGCGGAAGTGGCCCCTTTTTTGGATGAAAAAGGGCAAAATCCTTTTTTTAAATATTTTATCGAGCCGCGCTTTTCCCTTTCGATGGAGGAGATTGATTACCTGACTTTGACGGACAAGGAAAAATTGTTCGCCGAATATCCCCGGGAAAGAATTTTGTTTTCCTCTTTGCCGCCCTCCGTTCGGGAGTGCCTGGGAAAGCCGGGCTTTTTCAACCGGCGGGCGGCGGGGATCTTGAGTCAGCAGAAGTTTTCTTTTATCAATGAAGTGGATCCTTTTGACGGAGGGCCTTATATGCAGGCCCGGGTGAAGGAGATTCCTTTGGTTAAAAATACAAAAAAAGTTTTTTTAAAGTGTTTTTCCGAAAAAGAACTTGTGCATTCACAGACAAAAAAGTGGCTGTGGGGTAGGATGGAGAAAACCCGATTTATCGGAGGGGTTTTGGAGGGGGTTTTGCGAAAAAACCGGCTTTTTGTTTCCAAAGCTGTTCCGTCTGTTTTCCGGTTAAAAGAGGGGGAGCTTTTGTTTGTCTCTCCTTTTATCCGTGAGAGGGTAGGGGGAGCTTCCTGATCCCGGAAATATTCCTCTGCGGTTGATTTTATCCGTGAGAGGAGGGGGGGGGAGCTTGAGATTTTATGCACGAAGCGGAGGAAAAAAGTATGAAGGAGATTTTTTTGGAGGGCCGGGGGGATTACATTGAGGGGGCTTTTGTTCCGGCTCAGGGTCGGGCAAAAAAAGAACATATTATTATCAGTCCTGCAGACCGGCAGGACAAGGTGTTTCGATTTTTCTCTGATTCGGAGCATCTGGATCTGGTGTGCCAGTCCGCTGTGAAAGCTTATCCCTTGTGGTCCTCTTTAAGTTTGGAGAAAAGAAAAAGCTATCTTTACAGGTTGGCCCGGATTTACGACGAGAAAATGGAAGACATGGCCATTTTGATTTCCCGTGAAACGGGAAAACCCCTTTGGGAAAGTCGTTTGGAGGCGCAGGCTTTGTCTCAAAAAATTGAGGTGACACTGAAGGAGTCCCTGCCTTTGGTGAAGGACACTGCCTTTTCCTCTTTGAGAGCGGGGGCCAGAGGGCGAATCGCCTATCGGTCCAGAGGGGTGTTTTTGGTTTTGGGTCCTTTTAATTTTCCGGTCCACTTGCCCAACGGGCATATTATTTCCGCTTTGATTACGGGCAACACCGTGATTTTCAAGGCTTCGGAGAAGAGTCCGGCCAGTGCGGAGAAGCTGGCGGAGTGCTTTCATTTAGCGGGTTTTCCAAAAGGGGTTTTTAATTTGATTCAAGGGGGGAGTGATACGGCTCAGGCCCTGGTGAGATCTGACTTGATTGAAGGAGTGCTTTTTACCGGTTCCTATGCCGTGGGACAAAAAATTCAAAAGCAAGTTCAGGATCAGCCGCACAAAATACTGGCCTTGGAGATGGGTGGAAAAAACAGTGCTCTTGTCTGGAAGGATGCGGATGTGGAAAACGCGGTTTATGAAATATTAAAAGGGGCTTATCTCACCTGTGGTCAAAGATGTTCCTCCACCTCCCGTGTCATTTTGCACAAGGATATAAAAGAGATTTTTTTGAAAAAATTCATTCATCTGAGCGAAAAGTTAAAAATCGGGCACTGGAGGAATGACCCCTTTATGGGTCCCTTGATTGACAAAAAAGCGGTGGATCGCTTTATGTCGGCCGGGGAGGAGGCGGAAGCACAAGGAGCTGTTATTCACTTAAGAGGTGAACACCAGGATCATCTTAAAGGTTTTTATGTTCGTCCGGCAGTGGTGGAGCCTTTAGAGTACGATCCTCACTCTTTTTATCAAAGAGAGGAGTTGTTTGCCCCTTTTGTGGCGGTATATAGTGTTTGTCAAGAGGAGGAGGCCTATCATTTGATAAATCAGGGTGGCTATGGACTTTGTCTTTCCGTTTTTTCTCAGAATAAGAAGTTGGCGAAGAGAGCTTTTCAAAAAGCCCGGGTAGGGGTGTTTCATTGGAATCTGAGTAGCAACGGGGCCAGTTCACGCCTGCCGTTTGGAGGTCTGGGAAAATCTGGAAACGATCGTCCAGCGGGACTTTTTGCTGTTTACACTTGTGTGACCCCTGTGTCCTGGCTGGAAAGGGAATCATCGAAAATGTCTGTTTTTGATAAAAAATTTCTTATGGAATAATCAATTTGTGTAGTTAATAGAGGGCCAATACATTTTATGGAACGGTTTTTTTTATATTGTTGTTTTTTGTTTTGCTTTTATGCCGGTGCGGAGCTTTCCTCCCAAGAGAAAGAGCAAAGGGAAGCATCGGAAAAAGTGATTGTCCGTATTGAAAAGGGTATGTCCCTTAACGCCGTAGCGGAAAAGCTGAAAGAGGCGGGTCTGATATACAGAGGTTTTTACTTTAAGCTTTTGGCTTTGTGGAGAGGGAACAGCAAAGAAATCCAGTCGGGAGAATACGGTTTTGAAAAAAAAACTTCTATCAGGGAGATACTTAATGTTCTGGTGGAGGGAAAAGTGTATCTTCATTCCATTACTTTTCCTGAAGGGTATAATCTGTATGAAATATCCGAGGCCCTACAGAAAAAACAGTTGTTAAAAAAAGAGGAATTTATTTCCCTTTGTCATGATCCGGACTTTATTTATGAGTTGTTGGGTGAAAATCGAAAATCCCTGGAAGGTTATCTTTTTCCTGACACCTATCATGTTCCCCGCCCCGTGGCTCCCCGGCAGTTGATTCGCAGGATGGTTCAGGGCTTTTTGCAAGTTTATGCTGAACTCAGTGAAAACGGCCGACTGTCCGCCGGGTCGGGCAATATACATCTCAATAGACATGAATCGGTTATTTTGGCTTCCATTGTGGAAAAGGAAACAGGTCTGCCGGTGGAAAGACCTTTGATTGCGTCGGTGTTTTATAATCGTCTGCAAAAAAAAATGCGCTTGGAGAGCGACCCCACCATTTTGTACGGTATGATGAAAGAGGCGGGCGGACTGATTCCTCTGAACATCAGACGTAAAGATATTTTAAAGCACACCCCCTATAACACCTATCGTATAAAGGGCTTTCCCGCAGGCCCTATTAGCAATCCGGGGAAGCACGCTTTACAGGCCGTATTTAAGCCGAAGTTGTCCGACTTCTTGTATTTTGTGAGCCGAAACGATGGCAGTCATGTTTTTTCCAAAACCTACAAGGAACATAAAAAGGCGGTGGACTTTTTTCAAAAAAGTTTAATTCCGAAAGGAAAATAGTTTTTTAGTACCATTCCGCATCCCCATCGGGAAAAGTGTTTTTTACTGAGGAAAATCCCTCTAAAAAGGCTTTTGATACCAGTTTTATGGAGTAGCCGGTCCGGCCTCCGTAGATGCATCCATTGGCAATTTTTCCTGCTGTCCCCGGATAAAGTGCGATTACATTATGCACCCAATGGGAGCACTCTCCAAAGTTGGTGGCATCGATTTCCGCTATATAATCGTCATCTCCAGGTGTGTATTTTTTCTTGGGCGGATTCCATCCGGTTAGCAAAAAATCCAGGCTCGGAATTTTATAAAAGGGCTTTGAGAAGGAGGGATGAAAGCTTTGCAGTTCACTCCATATATTTGTCCTCAAATCGGAGTTGTATCCCACTTGCTCCAAAACGGTTTTGTCCATTATAAAAACCCCACCTTCTTTATGCATTCCAAGATCCCCTCGCAGGTAATTAGGGTCTACTAAATTTTGGATTTTAGGGAAGTAGGTGTGAGCGTAATAAGGTAAAATGGTGAAGTAGGTGATATCAAACAGGTCCGGGGCTACAGCGGCTAACTCCCATTTTCGGGCCGGGAGGTTGAGGCCGGGCGGAAGCTGTCCTTTAGCTAAAGGGTCGTGGTCGGTGGGATAGTTTTCCTTCACATAGTGTTTTATATTATTTTGTCTTTTATCCTGTTTTATATGTCTGGCCCAGTGGTAATGCACTATTGCGGATCTTAAACCCCAGGGGTCTCCCGGGTAACGGGAATAGTTAGGGGCGTATCTTTTGTCAAATTCCATCGCACTGACGGTAGCGGGTAAAGAATCAGCGGGGGGCAGGCGCGGGTCTGCGCTGGCGTCCGGCCCTATTCTGCCTCCAAAAGGTTTGGCAAAAGCTTTGGCTTTCAGCTTTATGTTTTGACTGAAGGGAAGAAAAATTTGATTGCCGTAATCCAGCTCGGCTTTCACACTGTAAAAAATATGAAATTCAGGATCTTTTTTTAATCCGGCGGAGGCCTGGCATTGCTTGGTGTTGGCGCAGGCAGGCCAGGGGTCGTGTATACCTATTTCATTTAAAAGCGCTGTGGTTTGTGGCTGACCGGCGGCGGAGGCAGGTGGGTTGTTCAAAAAAGCTATGCTTCTTTGACAGCCGCCTTTGCCTTCCAGTTTGGCATAAAATCCTAGATCATAAAAAGCCTGGTCCGCCAGCCATTGTTCCGGCGAAGCTCCTGTCAGGGAGTTAAATTGTTTGAGCTTGCTGGTGGATTTGGCAAAAGAGCTTTTGTTGATAAAGCTTAAGTTTTTTTGAAAGGTTTTGGTCACTCCGTCGGCAATGGACTGGCCGTTTATATCTGTGCCGTGTGGATGATTGTACTTTGCTCCCGACATGACCCTGGCCAGTTCATATATCATGTACTTTCGGGCACTTTGGTCTCTCCGGAAATGAAAAAAGGACATCATTCCCAACAGCCAGGAGTTAAAGCCGTAAAGATCGCATTTATTCTTAAGGTCAATGTTTACTTGTTTCGCCATATTGGCCACTCCGTGTAGCATTCCGGCAAAACTTCCCACTGTGCCTGAAACCTTGGGAATAGTAAGGGCGCTTATGGATTGGTTCATGTCCGTGCAAGTGTTGTCGTCTCTAGTGCTTATTTGACCGTCGGTAAAATATCCCCAGTGCCTATGTCCCACGCAGAAAAAATAAGGCCCCGGAATGTTCTTTGCTCTATAAGCCGGAAGCGGGTGCTCAATGTCCCTTTGACGGGCCGGTCTCCAACCGGGGTTATCGGTAATCCCCACGCTTCCCAACACCCGGTATCTCCAAACCAGAAGTTTCCAGGACTGGCGAATCTGGTAGTTGACATGGCCAATGATATTCATCATCTCCGCTTGTTTCATGGCTCCGTAGTAAGTAGCTATATCCACCGAGTTTTGAAGGTTGATTTTGTCATGGACCACCAGCGCGATATTCAAAGACATGGCAAATAGAATAAAAAGCGCCTGAAAAATCAAAATGGCGAAAATGGATAACTGCCCCGTGGGATGCAGTTTTTTTCTCTTTCGTGTTGGCATGTTTTGTTCATTCCTGAGAAAATATATTTTATTTGCCTGTTCTGCTGGGATTTTGGCCTTTGCTCTTCTGGTGAGGTTTTGTTTCTCCTTTGTCTTTTATACGAAAGTATAACACTTAAAAATTTTAAATCATTTGAGTTTTGAGATTTTTTGTTTTTCGCGGCGTGATTTTTTTCATTATTTGTTTTTTGTAAAAGTTCTATTTATCCGGAAAATTCCGGTTTCTTTGACAAAGGGAGCTTTTTTTGATTACAGCGCAAAGCGGTAAAATAGGCAAACTGTTTTTCTTTTTGAATTGGGTTTTTGTTTGAATCCTGATGATGGATTAAGCTTTTTTTGCTTGTGTTTACCGGAGGGGCTGATTTTTTAAATTGTTTTGGTGAGGCCAGAAAATCTAAAAAAATTGTCCTTAAAAAACAGCATGAATGCTTTGCTTCTGTCCGCTGACGGGTCAGCTGTGTTATATGTCTGGGGTAATGGGGGGAGAAGGGGAAGAGTATGCGCTCCGTGATTTTCAGATTGTTTTTCAGTGGGCTTGCTCTTTTTTTCGTTTGTAGTTTCAGTTTTTTCCTGATTCATCTGGTTCCGGGGGATCCGGTGGATCTGATTTTGGGGGATCAGGCAGGGGCTTTGGATCGGGAGAGCTTGCAAAAGAATCTGGGGCTGGATCAAAGCCTGTGGCGGCAGTACAAAACTTTTCTTTTGAATCTTTTGCAGGCAGATTTGTCTGTCTCTGTTCACTCTGGTGAGCCGGTGTTTCGCCTGCTCGCTCGGGCTTTCCCTGTTACCTGTCAGCTGGCTTTCTTTTCCCTTCTGCTGGCCGGGCTTTGGGGTATTCCCGCAGGAGTGTTTTCCGTTTTGAAAAAAGGTTTATGGGATGCCGGGTTTTCCCTTTTTTCCCTTTTGGCTATGTCCTTGCCTGTGTTTTTTTTGGCTCCGCTTTTGATTTGGCTCTTTGCCCTTCAGCTTTCCTGGTTTCCCGTTAGTGAAAAAGGGGACAGCTTTTTGTATTTTGTTTTGCCGGCTTTGAGTATGGCTTTACCCTTGGGAGCGGTCTTGCTTAAGATGAGCCGGGCGGCTTTGCTGGAAGTGATGGAAAAGGATTATATTCGTACAGCGAAAGCGAAAGGGCTTTCCTCCGTAAGAGTGGGCTTAAAGCATGGCTTAAAAAATGCTTTTGTGCCTATCGTGACGGTTCTGGGTCTTCAAAGCGGAGCGCTTCTTACCGGCACGGTCATAGTGGAGAGCATTTTTGACTGGCCGGGTCTGGGGCTTTTGTTATTGGAGGCCATTCAAAGAAGGGATTACCCTCTTGTGCAGGGTGCCGTGCTTTTAATTGCTGTGGTTTATGTGTTGGTGAATCTGGTGGTGGATTTAATTTACCTGTTTATTCATCCTAAAATGCGCTCCTGATTTTTTCAGCGGATCGGATGAGCAGGATGAATTTGATAAAGGAGGACGGGGAGTTTTTATGAGTAAAGTAAATTTAAAAATTGCTATTGGTTTAAGCAGTCTCGGGTTGCTGATTTTAGTTTCCGTGCTGGCTCCCTGGATTCGCCCTTATGATCCTTTGGCAATGGATCTTAGTCGGTTGTTGGAGCGGCCCAGCTTCCAATATCCTTTTGGTCTGGACGAAAATGGAATGGATCTTTTTGCTCAAGTTCTCTACGGCGCTCGTGTTTCTCTACTGGTGGCTATGGTGGTGGTATTTGTAAGTCTTTTGATCGGGCTGATTGTAGGTTCCATTGCCGCCTGGTTCGGCTCTGTTGTGGATCAGATTTTAATGCGTTTGGTGGATATGGTTTCCGCTTTTCCCCGCTTTCTGCTGGCCCTGGCTTTGCTGGCCATGTTGGGTTCCAGTGTGTTTAATTTGATTTTGGCTTTATGTCTTTCCGGCTGGGCGGGTTTTGCTCGCCTTGTGCGGGCGGAAATTTTGCATTTAAAAAAAGAGGAGTATGTTTTGGGCGCTTTATCCTACGGCACCCATCCTGTGCGGGTTTTGGTTCATCATATTTGGCCCAATCTTTTGGGTTTACTGTTGGTGCAGGCGGCTTTTTCCTTGGTGGCAGTGGTGGTGGCGGAAGCGGGCTTAAGTTTTTTGGGCTTGGGAGTGCCGCCGGAAGTGCCTTCTTGGGGCCGCTTGCTCAGCGCTGGACGGCAGGTGTTGGGTGAAGCCCCCCATTTAAGTGTTTTTCCAGGTCTGGCTTTGTTTTCCTTGGTCTTAAGTTTTCAGCTTTGCGGAGACGGTTTGAGGGACTATTTTGATCCGCGTGTGGAGAAACAGGTTTATGGGAGAAGCTGATTGATGAGAGTGCCGGCTGTGTTGTTTTTTTCCCTCTGAGCTTATGGTGAAAGTGTTTTTTTTGGAGGCTTTTTTTAAAAGGCAGTGGGGTATCTTATGAAAGCGTCAGCTATGTTGCAACTTCCCAATTTAGGGGTGGGAATTAAGGGCTTAAGTCTTTCTGAAGAGGAAAAAAAGGGTATTCAAAAATCCGGGGTTTTTGGAATTATTTTGTTTAAAAGAAATATTGAGTCCTTAAGTCAGCTTTTTGAACTGTGCCGGGAGATTCATAGCTTAAAACCTTCCTGTCTAATTATGATAGATCGGGAAGGAGGAAGGGTGGATCGTTTAAGCCACCTTTCAGATTATCCTTCTTGGCCTTCTCCGGCCCGATTGGTTCAAGTCTGCTCTGTGCAGGAAATTGAAAAAACCATGTTTTATATGGCCCGGGAAATAAAAGCCCTGGGTATAAGCATAAATTTCGCGCCCTGTGTGGATGTTCCCTCCGTATATAGTCCGTTGCTTGAAGGAAGGCTTTGGGGAAGAAGCCCTGAATCTGTATTTGAAGCCGGGCTGGCCTGTTTTCGGGGCATTCGACAGGCGGGACTGTCAGCCTGTGCAAAACACTTTCCCGGTCATGGAGGGGTGAGTGAAGACTCCCACTTTCAACTCCCGGTGGATCAAAGGGATCTGTCCGCGTTGGAAAATCGTGATCTTTTACCTTTTCGAAAACTTCAAACTTTCGGATTGGAAATGATTATGATAGCTCATATACTTTACCCTCAGGTGGATCCTGTTCTGCCCGCGTCTTTATCCCCCTTTTTTTTACAAAAGTTATTAAGGGAAAAGATGGGCTTTCAGGGTCTGATAGTGTCTGATGATTTGGATATGAAGGCCTTATGTGAAACAGGGTTTTCCGGGCCGGAAATCCGGGCGCGAGCCTTAAACGCCGGTGTGGATGTTCTGTTACACTGTGAACCCTTGAATTGGCCTGAGTTCTTGGAGACCATAAAGGCTTCCTTTCGGCAAAAAGGGGATATGAGGGGAGAGATTCGTTCCGGAGGGGGACGGATAGCGGAGTTTAAGCGAAAATACGCTCATATAAAACCCTTGCATTCTTTTGCCAATTTGAAACAAGCTGTTAATGATTCAACAGTCGGGAAATGGTGTGATACACTGAACAAAAGAATCACTCAGATACAAAAATGAAAACAGGTATGTTTAAATTTTTTGTATTTTTCTTTGGTCTTTGTAATGGGCAAAGAAAGGGAAAGCGCTTAAGAGTTTTTTTTCAGCCGGGTCTTGGTGTAGAGTACGGATTTAAGTTCGATTCACCGGGAAGCGGTAAAGAACGATCCGGCTTAAGTTAAGAAAGGGAAAGCGCTTAAGAGTTTTTTTTCAGCCGGGTCTTGGTGTAGAGTGTGGATTTAAGTTGGATTCACCGGGAAGCGGTAAAGAACGATCCGGCTTAAGTTAAAATAAGGATATTTATGACTCGGTTTTTTGCTTTTTTTCTTGCGTCTTTTCTTATTCACCTGACTGTGGGAGCTATCCTTCTTTCTCGTACCGGAGTTCTTGGGGGAAAAAAAACGGAAAGTGTAGAGCTAAGTGACCTGGAAGTGGATAGAGCCTCTTCAGTAGAGGAAAAAATCATAGAGAAAAAACCGGGAGTAAAAGCTCCCCGGCCCCGACCTGAAAAAATTTCTAAAAAGAAAAAAAAATCAAGCCCCCCAGTGTCCAAAGCGGCGCCCAAGCGCAAGCCCAAACCCGTGCCCAAGCCTGTACCCAAGCCCGTTTCTTCTCCGGCTGTTGCTCCTGCCTCCCCCTCTCCGGTACCGGAAAAAATTCCGGCGGAGGAGGATAAGGGAAAAGCTGAATTGAAAAGCTCTTCTCAGCCGGAGGAAATTAAAAAGCCGGAAGAAGTCAAAAAGCCGAAGGAAGTTAAAAAGCCGAAGGAAGTTAAAAAGCCGGAAGAAGTTAAAAAAGAAGCTCCTTTGGATAAAAGTCCATCCAGGCCTTTTAAAAAGACAGAAGAAACAAAAGCGGAATGGGTGGATGAAGAGGAGATAGTCGAGGAGCTCAAACCCGATACGGAACTGAAGGAGAATGCAATAAAGAAGAAAGTCTCTCCTTTGCCGGAAGGGGCGGAATTGCCCCCTCCCTCTTCCTCTCCTCAACCGGTGGAAAAGACAAACTCTGTTTTGTCTCCAGGCGGCTTTGAAAAACAAGCAGTTCCAGAGGACATAAAAGGAGTGCGTGCCCATAGCCAGTTGAGGCAAATGGAGGGCAATCCCATACCTGTATACCCTCAGAAAGCTTTAAAAAAAAGATGGGAGGGAAGGGTGGAGTTGTTTTATTATGTGAATTCGGCGGGTTTTGTAGAAAAAATTCAACTCAGTCGCTCCTCCGGCTATTCCGTTTTGGATAATTCCGCTATCAGGACTTTATCACGCTACCGCTACTACCCTGGCCAGGAGGGGTGGGTGCGACACCCGGTGGAATTTTTTTTGGAACTGGATAAAGAAGTCAAGGAGACAGCTCCCCTAGGGGTTCATAAACCTGGGAAATAAAAAGAATGAAAATCAAAAAAACCATTCTTGATTGTGTATATGTGTCAGTTCTGATGTGCGGTTTTTGTTTTTTCTCCGCCGCTTTGGATCCTCAAGGCCCTTTGGCTTTTTCCATGACCGGTTCCGGCCGAGCTGTCGTTCAGGGGGGGGCGGAATATCATCTACTCAATCCGGCGGAGGTTATTCATTCCACCGGTTTTTCTGCCGGGGCTTATTATATTTTTTCAGCAAAAAACAGAAAGCCGGTGTGGGGTGTCTCTCTTTCGGAGAATCGGCATTTTCCCCTGGCCTTCAGTTATATCAAACAAAGAGAATCGGAGGAACAATATTTCAGTATGAGCACGGCCGGCTTTATCACTCCCGGTTGGAGTTTGGGCTTGAGTGTGAGCCGATGGCAGACAGTCAAAGGAGCCGATTGGAATATTCAATCCGGTGTTCTAATAAAACCCAAAGGCTCCGCTTTTTCTCTGGGAGCGGTTTGGGATCATATTTTGCCTTTGAAGGGAGCTTTTGAGAATAAAAGAAGGTGGGCTTTTGGGATGGCTTATAAGCTGTATGAGGAGCTTTATTTGAGAGCGGACGCTCTTTATAATAAACAAGAAAAATGGCAAGTGGCGGGAGGAGTGGAAGGCGTTTTCAGCCGCTTTTTGGTCTTGCGTTTTTCCGGAGGCTGGCACTTTACTGAAAGAGTGCTTCTTTTTTCCGGAGGAATCGGTGTGGAGACCAAACAAATTTCCCTGGATTACGGCCTCAGTCAGCTGGAAAAAGAAAAATACTGGCTACATACAATCAATGCTCGTTTGTCTTTCTAATTCGTGCCGGGTGGTTTTTTTAGATTCTTTTATAAACTTTTGATGTAGAAGATTTTTTAGTTTGGTTCGGGATCAGTGCGTTCATTGCCAGGTGAAGTCCTTTTTTTGAATTGATTAATTTTTTCTTACACATATAGAAAGAAAGTGAGGGCAGTAGTTAGAGTAGTAGCTGTTTCCATATAGGGGGTTGGGATTAACATCACATTGCGCTCCTTTGTTGGTCAGGCGGTACCCGAGAGTATTAAAATTAAGAATCCGGTAAAAAAAAGTGCTGGGGCTTTTAAGGAAGATACATTTGTCTTTGATATTGATATTCCAGTTGTTTCCCAGGACTTTTTGGGCCACAGTCAGGCTGGGTCCGGTGGCTTGGCTGGACACACAAAGCTCTTCACTGGGAGGAATAATTTTTTTTTCTATGAGAGTATTCAAATTGGGATTTTGTTGCTTGTAGGCCGCACTTTGCACATCGTAAAATCTTTTGGCATTCCAGGCTACATCAGGGTGCCTTCGAATTTCAAATTGGAGGGATGATGGGCAAACCCACTGTTTTTGCTTCAGCTTTTCCGGGAGTTTGTTCTCGAAAACGGAGTCGAGAATATATCTGGCTATCCCCGGAGCGCTTAGTATTTCATTAAATTTGAGAGTGTATACTCGTCCGTAAATATCCTGTCCCTGATTTCCATTTGTTTTATGAACGGTTTTGTTTTCTATCTTATAGGATAAAGCCAGCCGCCAGCCAATGTCATTAAGCCCTTTTACATATCCTGTGCCAAAACCACCCAGGAAAGCTTCAATGGGCTCATTTTCTAGTCTGATACGAGTGGTGCCTTGGCTCACTATGTCCTCGACAAAGAGGGACAAACGCAAGGGGATTTGTTTAAAAAGGGCAGGGTTTGTGGTCGTGAGGTTGTTCTTATGGACATAGGAAAAATAGGGAATGGCAGTGTATTTTGTGGAGGTTTTGATAAGATCTATCAGATCGGCGTTGCTTGTGGAGCTTTTTCTTTGTAAGAAATACTCACTTAAGCGCAGACCGCTTCGGGAAAAGTAGGCGCCGGCCTTAAAGGAGAAAAAATTGGGATTGTTAGTGCTCATATAGGCGATGGTGTCCAACTGCAAATCATAAGGGAAATAATTAAATTTTTTTGGATTATCCGGTTCAGGTGAAGCTTCCGGTTCGGCTTTTTTCTGAAGCAGTTCATTTACTTCTGAATTGGAGAGATCTTTTGAATTGGAGAGATCGTCTGAATTGGAGAGATCGTCTGAATTGGAGAGATCCGGGTCCGCTGTTTCAAGATCGGGATTGAGGGAGTTTAAAATGTTCGATTTTATGGCCGATGTGCCGCCACAGCTGTTGAAAAGACCTATCTTGAGTGTTAGGACCAAAAGCAATGAAAATACAAACTGGAAATAAGCCATAATACCTGATTTTATCGGAATTTTTTTTTGCAATATGAAGAAAAAAGCCTTTTTTTTGTACAGTTGTTTTTTACGCTTTCCGATTTTGCGGTTTTTGTTTTCTTTTACAAATCAAAACAGTAAGTCGGGGGGATTAAAGTTCAAGTTGGTATTTTTTGTTTTTTTTTCTGTAGCGGTTTTTTCTGTCTGTTTGCAGGCAAAAGCCTATATTCCCTCCTATTCCATGATGCTTTCTCATCTGGCGGGTGCACAGGGTCGGGGGGGCTATCGCATTGAGCAGGAGCTGGTGTTTAAAGGGGTTGAACAAATTGTTTTGCGGGAAATATGGTGGGTTCTGAGCGCTGATCAAATGAGGGTGGATGTGATGAGCGCGAAACAAAAAAAAGATATGTATTTACGCTTTATTTATCACCGCGGGAAAAAAATATTCCGAAGCGAAAGCAATCTGATCCAACGGCGTCCGCTTCCGCGCTCTCACTTGGAACAGCCCTTTCACTTAAGAAATGCTTCAAAATTGAAAAAACTTTTTTCACTTTGGAAGGTGGCTCCCTTTCAGGTGCCGGACAGGAAAAATAATCAAGGCTCCGACTTCTTTGTTCGGCTCGACAGAAAAGGAGGGCAGGTGCAGTACCAAATAGGAAAGGGAAAGTCCCGGTTGTGGCTGGAGCAGGATGAATTTGTTATTCGTTCATGGAAATGGGGCTCCGGGGAAAGCTTAAGGGCCTGGGATTACAAACTCTATCCTGGTTTTATGTTTTTTCCCTCTCACAGGCTTTTTCGCCACAATTCATTTGAGGTATTTATTCAGGTGCGGAAAATACAGAGTGTAAAGCTGAAAAAAAAATATTTTCAGCAAAAACTGCTGTCTCGAAAAAACACATTCTCTCCGGATTTTTCTTCTGCAGATCAGGATCGTATTCGTGAATTTTACAAAAAGTTCAGGTAAAAAAAATCTTTCCGCACCTGAAGGTTTTTTATTTGCTTAAGACAGGCGGGAAGGAAGGCCATGAAAGAAAAAAAAGCCGGCAAAAAATATTATTACGAAGCGGCTCTTTCCCTCGCTCTAAAAAACCATTTGATTTATTCTTCCGAGCAGTTGTTTCAGGCCGGAGAGAGTGTGATTGTTCCTTTGAAAAACAAAAATTATTCTGCAGTGATTTTAAAACAGGTGCCCGGTCCGAAAGGAGGTTCTTTCGTTGTCCGGCCGATTCTATCAAAAAATTCAGAGCGGGCCCGGTTGTCTTCTTCTCGTTTAGCATGGCTTTGCTGGCTGGCGGAATATTATCAGCACCCCCTCGGGCCGGTTTTGCATTTAAGTTTTCCTCCTCTTTCTTCCGGAGTTCGCGGAAAAAAAAAGACAGTTCATAGCTTACTTGCAAAAGAAGACCCGGAAGACATAAAGACCCATTTTAAAAAGCCGCTTCTCACTAAGGAGCAAAAAAAGTGTATTAAGGAAATCCAGGCCGGCGGGACAGAGAAGTTTCAAGTGCATCTACTGCACGGGGTGACAGGCTCCGGTAAAACGGAAATTTACTTTCGGTTGATTGAGCCGGCTTTAAAACAGGCAAAGAGCGTCTTGATTTTAGTGCCGGAGATTGCTTTGACTCCTCAGCATATACAGAGGTTTTCCCTTCGGTTTCCCGGGCAGGTGGCCTGTTTTCATTCTGGATTAAGCCCGAAGCAAAAACATCTGCAGTGGAAGGCCGTGCTGAAAGAGGACAAAAAGATTCTCATCGGTCCGCGCTCTGTCCTTTTTTGCCCTCTGCCCCGGCTGTCTTGGATTATCGTGGATGAAGAGCATGAATCGCATTTCAAACAGGAGGAAAAGCTTAAATATCACGGTCGGGATTCAGCTGTTTATCTTGGGAAGTGCTTGAATATTCCTGTAGTGCTTTCCTCCGCCACCCCCAGTTTGGAAAGTTGGTGGAACGCTCAAGAGGGAAAATACACTTATCATCGCCTGAGTAAAAGGGTTTTTGAAGTAGCTTTGCCGCCGGTGGAAGTGGTGGACATGAGAAAAGAGCAAAAAAGCTTTCTTCCGCGCTGGTTGAGCCTCCCTCTTTATGGTGCTTTAAAGGAGTGCCTGGAGAGAAAGGAGCAGACCGCTTTATTTTTAAATCAGCGGGGGGAAAGCCCTTATGTGTTTTGCTCGTCTTGTTCCTATCGGTTTTCCTGTGCCAATTGTGACATTGCCCTTACCCAACATCAATCTTCCCACCTGCTTTGTCATTATTGCGGCTTTAGGGAGGAGAAGCCCGATGTCTGCCCTGAGTGTGGAGAGGGTGCACTTTTTTCTTTCGGAGTGGGTACGGCTGCATTACAAAAAGAACTGAAGGATCTGTTCCCTACAGCCTGTATTGTGAGGGCGGATCGGGATGAAGTGAAAACCCATAAACAGTGGGCGGAGATTTTGGAAAGAGTGGAAAAAAAGGCAGTGGATATTTTGATTGGAACTCAGATGATAGCAAAAGGGCTGGATTTTCCAGGCTTGAGTCTGGTGGGAGTGGTTTTGGCGGATCAGGGTTTAAACTGCCCGGATTTTCGATCAGCGGAAAAGAGCTTTCAACTCATTACTCAGGTGGCGGGAAGGGCCGGTCGAAGACAGCAAACCGGCCGGGTGATTTTACAAAGCTACAATCCCTCTCATCCAGTGATAAAGGATTTGATGTTGGGAGATTACAAGAAATTTGCCGCGCAGGAGCTTAAGAAAAGAAAGAAATACACTTATCCCCCTTTTGGAAAGCTGGCTTTGGTGCGTGTGCAATCGCCTTCTTCTTCTTCCGCCCGGAAGGCCGCTTTGAATATTCGAGATCGGCTGAAAAATATAAAAGGTCTTATCATACTGGGTCCTGCCCCCGCCCCGCATTTTCGTTTGATTAACAAATACCGTTACCACCTTTTGCTGAAAAGCCCACGGCCGGTCTTCTTGAAACAGGCCGGAGCTTTGATACTCAATATGAACTTCCCATCGAAAAGACCCTCCGTACAAATTTACTTTAACAGGGACCCTGTTTATATGCTGTGATTTTTATGTTTTTCCTCCGGCCGGGGGAGCAAAATATAATCCTGTCTTAAAATTATGTTGCTTTTGCCATAAAAAACATGATAGCCCTCAATTGTATGAGGGTTTGGGCTTTTGATTGCCCGCTTTTTCTTGCCGTGTTCAATTCTTTGTCCCTTGCAACCAATAAAGAAAAAGAAAAAAATTACAAATGGTAAATAATACGAGAGAGAAGGAGAATAATGGCAACTGAGTTGAATATTAAAAATATGTTATCCGCCGGTGTTCATTTTGGTCATCAGATTCAAAGATGGAACCCCAAGATGAAATCCTATGTTTATACTTCCCGAGGGGGTATTCATATTATCAACCTGCAAAAGACACTGGAGTTGGCGGAAAAAGCCCTGGACTTTGTAGAACAGATCACCGCTCAAGGCGGAGTTTTTATTTTTGTGGGAACAAAAAAGCCGGCAGTACCTTTAATTAGTCAGGCGGCGATAGAGGCCGGGCAGTTTTATGTCAGTAAAAGATGGTTGGGAGGCACTCTGACTAATTTTCAAACCATTAAAGTAAGTATTGACCGCATGAAAAGAATTGACCAGATGAGAGAGCGGGGAGATCTGGATCCTTTTTCCAAAAAGGAACGGGCAGGTATTGAAAAAGAATACGCCCGGCTGAATGATTATTTGGAGGGGATTCGGGAAATGAAAAAACCTTCTGAAGCTTTGTTTGTGGTGGATATCAACAGAGAAAATATCGCTGTAGCGGAAGCCCGTCGTCTGGGGATCCCCGTGGTGGCTTTAGTAGACACCAACTGTGATCCCACCTTGGTTGATTTTCCTATCCCTGGAAATGACGACGCCACCCGCTCCATAGAATTTTTTATTAATTTAGTCAGTCAGGCTTGTTTAAAAGGGCAGAAGCAATGGACAGAGCAATTAAGACACAGGACGGATAAGCAGGAGAAGGAAAAATCCACCGGTTCAGCTTCCTTCGTTCAAATGGGGAGAACAGGCGAGAGCAAAGAGGACGGTCCTACGGTTGTGAAAATCTTTAAGAGTAGAGAGAGGAAATTGGTGGCGGCGGGAACAGCCGATGATGTGGAAATTTCTATTGAGTTGGAGGAAAAAAAAGAAACCGGAAAACAGGAAAAAGAAATTATTTCTTCAAAAGATTCAGGTGAGGATGAAATATGAGCGTTTCCGAAATTAAAAAATTAAGGGCCAAAACCGGTGCGGGGATTTTGGACTGCAAGAAAGCCCTGGAGGAGTCTCGGCAGAATTTTGATAAGGCAATAGAGTGGCTTAAAAAAAAAGGTCTGGCGCGGGCGGAGAAAAAATCCTTCAGACAGGTTCGGGCGGGAAGAGTGTCCTCTTACCTGCACGGGGAGGGACGCATTGGAGTGTTGGTGGAAGTCAATGTGGAGACCGACTTTGCCTCCCGGGTGGAGGATTTTAAAACTTTTACTCATCAACTGTGTTTGCATATTGCGGCCATGAATCCTCTTTTTGTCCGGAGGGAGGAGGTGCCGGAGGAATTAAAAAAGAAAGAGGAAATGATATTCAGGACACAGGCTCAGGGCGAAGGTAAAAAAGAGTCAGTACTGGACAAAGTGGTGGAAGGCAGAATGAAAAAATGGTTTTCGGAAATATGTTTGTTGGAACAGCTTTTTTTAAGTAGTTCACAAGGTAGCTCACCCAAAACAGTGGAGGAAAGCCTTAAGGATATGGTGGCCCGTTTGGGGGAAAATATGCAGATTCGCCGATTTGTGCGATTTGAGCTGGGGGAGGAAGAACCGCATAACCGTCCGGCGGGGGAAGCCAATTGAGTCAGTCCAAATATAAAACAATTCTCATTAAAATCAGTGGAGAAATTCTTAGCGGGAAAAACCTTTTCGGCATTCATTCTCCCACTATATCAGGTTTGGCAAAAGAGCTGGTGGAAGTGCACCAGATGAGAGCGCAAATTGCTCTGGTGGTGGGCGGAGGCAATATTTTTCGAGGAATGTCCAATTCAGCAGAGGGAATGGACAGAGCCAGTTCAGACTACATGGGAATGCTGGCCACCTGTATTAACGCTTTAGCTCTTCAGGACGCTATTGAAAAACAAGGTGTGGAAACTCGGGTGCAAACCGCTTTGCGCATTTCTGAGGTGGCAGAGCCTTATATTCGCCGGAAAGCTCTTCGTCATTTGAAAAAAAATCGTATTGTTATTTTTGCCGCCGGTACGGGCAATCCTTATTTCACCACCGACACAGCCGCCGCTTTGAGGGCTATGGAAATGGGTGCGGATATTTTGTTAAAAGCTACTAAAGTGGACGGAGTGTATGCGGAAGATCCTGAAAAAAATAAACATTCAAAAAAATATGATGAACTGAAGTATATTGATGTACTAAATAAGGGAATTAAAATTATGGATTCCACGGCTATCAGCTTGTGCATGGACAATCAAATGCCTTTGATTGCCTTTAACCTGAAACAAAAAGGAAATATTGTACGTATTGTGAAAGGGGAAAAACTGGGTACATTGATACATTAATTTTTTGTTTATCGGTTGATAAGATAGTGCTGGTTACATTGATACATTAATTTTTGTTTATCGGTTGATAAGATGGCGCTGGATATTGATACATTAATTTTTGTTTATCGGTTGATAAGATAGCGGTAAAAAAAGCGTGGAGAAAAATAAGGAGAGTAGATAAAAAAGCGCGCGCGGGAGATAGAGGCAAAAACATAGGAAAATTTTTTACCCTTATTTCGGGAAAGCGGGCACAGGCGATAAAAAACAGGAATAAAAAAAATCATAGAAAAGCGGGAGGAAAAGCCAATGGAAGAAGAGGAAATAAAAAAGCAGACCCGAGAGAGAATGGAGACGGCTTTTTGGCATGTTCAAGATAAGGTAAGAAAAGTCCGCACCGGTTCCGCCCATAGCTCTTTACTGGAAGGGATCAAAGTCAATTCCTACGGTAGTGAACAGGATTTGAAACACATTGCCTCCATTTCCTGTCCGTCCGCCCGGTCACTCGTTATTTCCCCTTGGGATCAAAATACTTTGAAGGATATTGAGTCTGCGCTTATTAAAAGTGATTTGGGTATGGCGCCCATACGAGACGGAAAAATCATTCGTCTTCAAATACCAGAGTTGACGGAGGAAAGAAGAGAGGAATTAATTCGTGTGTTTAAAAAAGATGTGGAAAAATCCCGAGTGGAGTTTCGTCAGATTCGAAAAATAATGAATGAAAAAGTGAGAACAGCTCTAAAGGAAAAACATATTAGTGAGGATATGGCAAAGGACATGGAAACGGATATTCAACAGATGACAGATCAATTTATTAAAAAAGTAAATGAACTTTCAGAAAAAAAACAAAAAGAACTCATACAGGTTTAGCTGTCCAGAAGATTTTCAGCATTTAGCCGTCATCATGGATGGTAACGGTCGCTGGGCTGAAAAAAAAGGTTGGCCTCGCTACTTTGGTCATTTTCGCGGAGTAAAGTCTTTGCGGCGAATAATTAAAAGCTGTTCCCGCCTCGGCATACCCTATCTTACCGTATTTGCTTTTAGCACGGAAAATTGGAAAAGATCTTCTATAGAGATATCCGTTATTATGAAGCTGATGAGTCGGGCTTTAACCCGTTATGCGGAGGAGCTGGATCAACATCAGATTCGCCTGCGGGTTTTAGGCAATCTGGAGGAATTGGAATACCCGGTCCGGAATATCTTTAATAAAGTGGAGGAGAGGACAAAAAAAAATAGAGGTCTTCAGTTGATTATGGCTGTGAATTACGGAGGCAAGAGGGAAATTATTCAGGCAGTGCGGGCGGTTTCCAAAGAGGTGCAGGCCGGTCGTTTGGAAATAAAGGACATAAATGAGGAAAGCTTTTCCCAATATCTTAGTTCCTCTGTTTTTCCCCCGCCGGACTTGATTATCAGAACCGGTGCGGTCAGCCGGCTGTCTAATTTTTATCTTTGGCCTGCCGCTTATTCTGAAATTTATATCAGCTCCGTATTTTGGCCGGAATTTGATGAAGAGGAATTGATAAAAGCTTTGAAATTTTATGCCTGTACTCAAAGACGCTTTGGACGGGATCGCCCGACGGAAATGAAAAACCTTCCTCCCGAGACAGCTCGGGAAAAAAAGCAAAGAAATGACAATCAATAATTTTTTTTTAAGAGCGCTGACTTCAGTGGGCGCAGTGGCGCTTTTGTCCGTGATATGGCTTTTTTTTCCGACAAAGGGAATGACTGTGTTTGTGTCCATTCTCACGGCGGGCTTGATTTGGGAATATTATAAACTCAGCTTTGGCGAACAGTCCTCTTTGTGGCTACGAGGGTTGTTTACCTTATTGTGTTTCAGCTCTTATATTTTGCCGGCTCTTTTTCTTATGGACTTTCCTATGGAAATAAAGGGTTTCTTGCTGACGGTATATCTGTTTTTTGTCTTTTCTTTTTGGCTTTTATATTTTTCTTTTTTTCGTTTCCCGGCGGTTTCGAAAGAGGTTTCCTTCCAAAAGGCTTTGTCATCGGAGGAGGTTTTGAATCACTCAAGTGTTTTCGGGCAAAAAAGTATTGTAGAAGGTCTTGGCTTGAGTCTTATTAGTTTGTTTTATGTTGTTCTTCCGGCGGTTTTGTTCCTGAGAGTTTTTTTATACGATGATAAGGATACGGTTTTTTTATTTTTGTGTATTATATTTTCTGGAGATATCTTTGCCTATTTGGGAGGTCGTGTTCTAAAAGGTAAAAAATGGGTGCCGGAGGTGTCTCCTTCAAAAACCTGGTCCGGTTTATGTTGTGGTTTGTGCGCCAGTGCCGTGGTTTCCGGAGCGGGTTTTTATTTTAAGCAGGATTTGAACTTTTTTTGGTATTTTCTTTTTGGACTTTTCAGCTTTCTTGTCGCTCAGACAGGGGATTTGTTTGTTTCCTTAATGAAAAGACGGGTCAATGTGAAAGATAGTGGTTTTTGTTTGCCGGGCCACGGAGGATTGTTGGATCGTCTGGACGGTTTTTTACTGGCTTTTCCCGTAATGTATCTTTTCCTTTCCTGTTTTTCCGGTTGTGGTTTTTGAATTAAATTGATTTAATATAGTCATCATGTCTTTATTTGTAAGTGTATTTTTTTCTATTTGGGGAGTGTTGAGCGCTCTTTTTCCTTTTGTTGTTTTACTGGGAATATTGATCTTTATCCATGAGCTGGGGCATTTTATGGTGGCCCGGTTCTGCGGGGTGAAGGTGGAAGTATTCAGTCTGGGGTTCGGAAAGAAACTTATAAAATGGAAAAAGGGGGATACATTATATTGTGTCAGTTTGTTTCCCTTGGGTGGATATGTGAAGATGTTTGGACATGAATACGGCAAGGAAGTGGAGGAAAAAGAAAAATCAGTGGCTTTTCTTCATAAAAAGCTTTGGCAGAGAATGGCTATTGTGTTGGCCGGGCCTTTAATGAATTTTTTTCTGGCGGCATTTATTTTTACCTGTTTAAGTATGTTTTCCGGGGATAGAAGAGCGCACCCGGTGGTGGGAGAGCTGGACCTCTCCAGGCCCGCCGCACAGGCGGGCCTGGTCTATGGCGACCGTATCATATCCATTGATGAGATAGCGGTGAAAAACATAAAGGAAGTCAGGCGGGTTATTTTCAATAAACCGGACGCGAATTTAAGTGTGAAGGTGCAAAACCCGTCCGGGGAAATACAAATTAAAAAAGTTCCCTCCACAAAAGGCCTGGCTCCCGGGAAGTGGGGATTTTTGGAAACAGGGGGAGTGGTTGAAGGACTGGTGTTTTCCACTGCGGCGGCGGTAGTGGGGGTGACTTCAAAAAACTCCCCTTCAGGAAAAGCTGGTGTACAAACCTTTGATCAGATTTTGTCTGTGAACGAAAAGAAAGTGAATAATCGAAAAGAGCTGTTTCATTTTTTGAATCACCCCTCCTCTTCTGATTCTTTTTGGAAAATAAAGGTGCAAAGAGGGAAAGAGGTAAAAAATCTCGTATTGAATCTGCCGAAGGATTACAGAGAAAAACCGGAAGTCACCCGCTTGGGTCTGGCTCGCTCCGATCTGTTTATCGCAGACCTGAAGAAGAATGGGGTGGCAGAAAAAGCCGGCTTGGAAAAAGGGGATTTTATTTTTAAATTAAACGGGGAGTTGGTTCCCAGCTGGCCTTTTCTGGTGGAAAAAATTAAAAGTTTTGATGAAAAAAACGGGCCGTTGAAGATGGAAATAAAAAGGCAGGAGGAAATGAAATCGTTTTCCCTGGTACCGGAGATGAGAAAGCAAATCATTGATGGGACGGAAAAGAAACACTATATGCTGGGCATCGTCGCCCGTTCTCCTCATGTTCCGGCAGGAGGGTCCTATATTGAAAAACAAACCAACCCTTTTAAAGCAATGACGGTGGGCTTGAACAAAACATTTCACTGGTGCGCGGTGGTGGTGGTTTATATTAAAAAATTCATTACAGGCGAGATTTCGAGAAGAACATTGGGAGGTGCGATCTCCATAGGTCGGGTGGCTTATGACAGTTATTCCTATGGTTTGGAATATTTTTTTAAAATCATGGCCATTCTTTCAGTTCAATTATTTTTAATCAATATTTTGCCTATCCCCGTATTTGATGGAGGGCATTTGTTGTTTTACATTATTGAATTTTTTAATGGCGCCCCTTTAAGCATGAAAAAAATGATAATAGCACAGCAGTTGGGTGTTTTGTTATTGTTGTTTTTGTTGCTCTTTACTACTTTCAATGATTTACATAACTGGCTGTTTATTTGGTAAAATGTGTACAAATTCAGATTTTTCCGTTTTTCATGGCTAAAATAATATAAAAAAACTTTAAAACAGCCGGAAAAATAAAAAATGTATGGCAGTTCAAAATGCTTTGTTTATTGATTGAAACCACCAGCCCCAAGGGGTCTTTAGGGCTGTATTCCCTGTCCTCCTTAGAAGAAAATACTTTCCGTCGTCCGCCGGAGGAAACAACACAAAAGTATAGGGATTTTTCAGAATTGGAGCCAAAAAGGAATATTCAGGAGCTAAGAGTGAAAACATGGACAAAAGGCTCCCATAGCGCCCTCATTACATCGGCTTTTAAATCCCTTCTGCCTTTTTTTCCAAAGGCGGCTTTGGACTCATCTCTTTTTTTTTCTTCTACATCGGAAAACCCTCTCAATATGATACTGGTCTTGGGGGTGGGGCCGGGCCGCTTTACTGGGGTGCGGGTGGGAGTAAGTTTTGCCAAAAGCTTAAGTTTTGTTCTGGGTGTGCCCATATATCCGGTCTCCTCTCTTAAGATTATGGCGGAATCCCAAATAACACAGGAAAAACCTGTTTTGGTTTTGCAAAATGCTTTTAAAAGCAGTTTATATACAGCTCTTTATCAAAAAGAGGGATCCCAGTTGAAAGAACGAATCCCTCCCTGTGTGGTGTTGCCGAAAGATTTAAATGAAAAAATCAAAGAGCAATGTGTTTGTGTGGGAGACGGATATAGGGCTTATGAAAGTTTTTTCCCGGCTGAGTTAAAAGCCAGGTTGGAAGTAAAGGAAGATATTTTTCCGGAGGTAAAATATTTGTCCACCCTTTTGCGAAGGGAGTTTGATCCGAATCGCCTGATTCACTGGAAGAAACTGAGGCCGGTGTATTTAAGATCACCTGTACAGCTTATTATATAATATGGAATCATCTGACAGGAAAAAGGAAATCATTGTTTCACAGGAGCAGGAGGGGATGAGGCTGGATATTTTTTTGTCTCATTATGTCTTCAGTCGTTCGTTTTCAGAAAAAATAATAAAGGCCGGAAGAGTAAAAAACAATCAGGGTAAAGCGGTCAAATGTTCTTACAAGGTAAAGGCCGGGGATCGGTACCATGTTGCTTTGCCGGCGAGGGCGGAGGAGAGTGTATCCTCGAAAGCGCTTCAGTTGAAGCCCTATGACTATGTTGTGCCTTTTGTGTTTGAAGATGAGTATATATTGGTGATAAACAAACCCGCCGGTTTGGTGGTACACCCGGGTCCCGGACATGAACAGGATACCTTGGTAAACGCTTTAATCGGAAAAATAAAACTGTCACCCGGTGTAAACCCTTTAAGACCGGGAATAGTGCATCGTTTAGATAAGGATGTGAGCGGATTGATGCTTTTAAGCAAGACGGAAGCAGTGCAAAAGGCTTTGATTGAGCAGTTTAAACTTAAAGCCGTCAAGAGAGTTTATAGAGCTTTGGTCTATGGCCGGCTTAAGGAGCAATCCGGTCGGATTTGCAGTTTTATCGGCCGTCATCCGAAAGACAGAAAAAAATTTTATTCTTTTAACCAGGAAATCAGCGGAACCAAAAAAGCGGTGACTCATTACAAAGTGCTGGAGTCTTTTCAGGATAAAATTCATCATATTGAGTGTTGGTTGGAAACAGGTAGAACCCATCAAATCCGGGTGCACTTAAGTCATAAGGGCTGGCCGATTCTAGGGGACAGTGTTTATTTTCCCCGGCGTCGATGGAAAAAAGCTTTGGAGGATATTCGTTCGGAATCCACAGTTTTATTTGATCGGCCGGCACTTTATTCGGCTTTTCTGCAATTGGTTCATCCCGTCGGCTTGCAATCTCTTGTATTCCACCTTCCCTGGCCGGAAGAGTTTCATTTGTTTATGAGTCAGTTAAAATTTAAAACCTCTTTTTCCAGTTCATAGACTTAAGTAAGCCAGTAGAAAGTGGATTGTTTCAGCTTTTCTCTCCGGCTGTTTTTTAGATTTTGTTTTGCGTCCGGCGGGGAAAACCGGAATAATCTGTTCCTGCTCAATTTTTTTTTAAACCGGATTTTTAGAAAAAAGTTTATATTTTTTCTTATTCAGCCGAATAAAAAAGAAAGTGAAAATGAAATAATATAATAAAGAGTTTAAAAGGCATATAAATGAAAAAATTATATTGGGGTTTGCTGATTTTTGGTTTTTTTATTTTAAATATTGGTTCTGCTGTCATTTTGTTTTCTCCGGCTCGAAAGTGGGTGCAAAGCCAAATCAGGACCACGGACCAAAAGCTGTTGTCTGTGGTATATGGAGATTTAATGCATGACAGGTCTTCCATAAAAGTAGTGAAGTTTAAAACCCTGACCGGTATTATACTGGAGTTTTATTCTCAATATGCAAATGGCTATCATTCCCTTATTAGTCGGGTGGAAATTCCCAATGTTCAAAACGGCTTTTTTGATCATCGCGGACAGGCTGTTCAACTAGCAGTAGTGGATTTGGATGGAGACGGTAAAATGGAACTGATATCCCCCACTTTTAATGAAACCTTGTTGGCTAGTTTAAACCCTTATCATTATTCCCAGGAAGAGGAAGCTTTTGTGCCCTTTTTCTTTTCTAAAAATTAAGCAAGCGCTCAATGGCTTTATAATTTGCCGGTTTAACCTGGTTCGGTTTTTTCGTTTGTACGAGTAACGATTACACCATTTTAGGCCATAGATCGAATAGACACTCACACCAATATTTTGGCACTTCCTGAAAGAACTCTATATTGACTTCGGCATTTCCTTTGCCCAAGTGCTGAGTGCCGATCACTTTGCCTTCCCAGTCCATGTCCATATCCGGTATATATGTATGAATGTTTTTATACCAAAGGTCATGCAGGTGCAGTTGCAGTTTCAGGGATTCAGGAACCAAATCATGGTAATTAAGAATTAGTTTAAATCCTTTTGGAGTCACCTCGGAAACAAAAGCTTTCTTAACAATAATGTCCTCTTCATTGGAAAGAGTGATGGAGCAGGCTTTAACTCTTTTTGCATGGTTTGGTTCGTCTAATTTCATCATAGCAGAGAGTTCCTACAATTCGATTTTCAGTTATTGAATCAGATACTATTATGAGAGTATCGGTTGCCAGACTAAAGTCTTTAAATATTTTTTCCCCGCCATCTATAATTCAGTGAGGAATTTTTGGTGTTTCCAGTTACTGTCTATAATTGAAACATTTTTGATTTGATATGTTTTTGCGCTATTGGAAACTTCCTCCTTTTAAAACAGTGAGCACCATTTTTAAAAGTGTTTTTAAAGGTTCAAAGACATTTTGTCCTGTTTCGGCGCAGGCCGGAAAATCGGGATGGTTATAGTGGTTTAAGCTTGTGCGGATATGGGTAAGGGAGTGGATGTTCTCCAGGTCTCTTTTGTTATATTGTATTATCATGGGAATTTTCTCCAGGGAAAGCCCCTCTTCACTTAAGTATTGCTTCAGTTTATTTAAGGATTCCTTGTTTTCCGGCATTTTGTCTTTTTGGGAATCCACGACAAAAAAAACACCATCCAGACCTTTTAATAGAAGTTTTTGGGAGGTTTCAAATAGATTGTTTCCGGGGATGGTGTAGAGATGAAATCGGGTTTTAAATCCGCGAACAGTTCCGATATCCAAAGGTAAAAAATCAAACAAACAACTGGGTTTTGTTTTTAAAGGAATGGAGAATACATCTTTTTGTTGGTTTTGGCTGTGTCGGCAGATCCATTTAATGTTGCTGGTCTTGCCCGACCCCGCCGGACCGTAATAGATGATTTTGCAGTGAATTTCCTTGGAGTTGTAGTTAAATAAAGACACTATATTTCCACCCGGTTTTCCAAGGCGCGCCCCAGGGTTTGTTCATCAATATAGTCAATATCCCCTCCAAAGGGAATACCATGAGCCAGCCGGGAGAGTTTAATATTCTGGTCCTTCATAATTTTTCCAATATACAAGGCGGTAATGTCCCCTTCCATATCCGCGTCTAAGGCCAGGATCAGTTCTTTTACCTGTGTTTGTTTTATTTTGTTCATTAAAGGGGCGATTGTCAGGTCGTCGGGAGTCACATTGTTTAAAGGCGACAGAGTTCCGTGCAGAACATGGTATTGCCCTTTAAATTTCCCGGAAGCTTCAATATGTGCGATATCAAAAGGCTCTTCCACAACACAAATCAGATCTTTTCTGCGGGCGGGGGAACTGCACAGTTGGCAAAGCTTTTCTTCTTCCGTTAAAGTGAGACAGCGTGGGCATTTTTTGATATGGGTTTTTATATCCTCCAGCGCCTGCTTGAGCAGTTGAATTTCCGATTTGGGTGTTTTTAACAGCCAGCAGGCCCAGCGATTGGCGCTTCGAGGCCCTACCCCCGGCCACTTTTTTAGTTCATGGATTAGACGATCCAAAGAGGGGACATGATGTTTATAAATCATAGATAGACAGCCTCGATTCTTTTTCCTATTATTTTGTGGTTTTGTCAATGGGATTAATTTATAAATCCTTGGAATTAAGAATGTCCGCTGAGAACATACTTTGAATTTCCTGAATCAGATGATGACTCTGCACTTCCGTATGTTCTTTTTGTTTTTTCGTCCCCGGACGGGGAAAATTTTTCTCTTCGATATTTTTTTTTTCTTCCCCTGTTTGTTGTTCTACCGGTTGTTTTGATTTGGTGTTGATGTTTTCTTTACTAGCATTTTTTGTTTTTTTCTGATTGCCCGTTGTTTTTTGTGTATAGTTTTTTTCCATATCGGAAGGGGAATCATCATTGGAGATGCTACCTGCTTTGCCCGCCGGTTTTTTTTCCATATCGGCCGTGGAGTCACCATTGTAGTTGCTGATTTCTTTGCCCGTTTTTTTGTGTGTATAGTTTTTTTCCATGTCGGAAGGGGAAGAGTCATTGAAGGTGCTGTCTGCTTTGCCTGCCGGTTTTTTTTCCATATCGGAAGAGGAATCACCATTGGAGTTACTGCCTGCTTTGCCCGCTGTTTTTTTTGTGTAGTTTTGTTCCATATCGGCCGTAGAGTCACCATTGTAGTTGCTGATTTCTTTGCCCGCTGTTTTTTTTGTATAGTTTTTTTCCATGTCGGAAGGGGAATCATCATTGGAGATGCTACCTGCTTTGCCCGCCGGTTTTTTTTCCATATCGGAAGAGGAATCGCCATTGGAGTTACTGCCTGCTTTGCCCGCTGTTTTTTTTGTGTAGTTTTTTTCCATATCGGAAGAGAAATCGCCATTGGAGTTACTGCCTGCTTTGCCCGTTTTTTTTTGTGTATAGTTTTTTTCCATGTCGGAAGGGGAATCATCATTGGAGATTCTGCCTGCTTTGCCCGCTGTTTTTTTTTCCATGTCGGAAGGGGAATCATCATTGGAGATTCTGCCTGCTTTGCCCGTTTTTTTTTGTGTATAGTTTTTTTCCATATCGGTCGGGGAATCATCATTGGAGATGCTACCTGCTTTGCCTGCCGGTTTTTTTTCCATATCGGAAGAGAAATCGCCATTGGAGTTACTACCTGCTTTGTCCGCCGGTTTTTGTTCCATACTGAAAGAGGAATCGCCATTGTAGTTGCTATCTGCTTTGCCCGTTTTTTTTTGTGTATAGTTTTTTTCCATATCGGTCGGGGAATCATCATTGGAGTTACTGCCTGCTTTGCCCGCCGGTTTTTGTTCCATACTGAAAGAGGAATCACCATTGTAGTTGCTGACTATTTTGCCTTCCGGTTTTTTTTCCATATCGGAAGGGGAAAGACGGGTATGATTTACCGAATTGTTTCCAAACAGATTTTCTATATAAGGAGCTTGACTCATTTTTAGTAACAGCATCTCCAAAAATACTTTTGGATCTTGAACACGGGTCATTTCCCAAGAACCTTTTAAAACCATGTCCAACAGCAGATGCAGATCCTCGGGTGAAACAGTTTGAATCCAGCCGAGAAGCCTTGTTTTCTCCTGATCGGAGAGGGGAATGAGATTTTTCATGGAGTTGGAATAGGGGATTTTCAGTAACAGTAGATTTCTCAACTCTTTGATCAGATTTTGTAAAAATACAAAAGGGTCTTCTCCTTTTACCTGGAGCTGATTCAAAACAGTTAATATCTTTTCCGGGTCTTTTTCCAAAAGCCCCTGAAGACTTTGCATAAGAAGGGATCGGTCAGTCAAACCCAAGATGGCGCTCACATCCCGACTGTCAAATTTTTTCCGGCAAAATGTAATCATCTGATCCAAAAGGCCCTGCGCGTCTCTGAGTGAGCCTTGAGATTCTCTCGTAAGCATCCAGATCGCGTCCTCCTCTATCTGCACATTTTCGTCCTGACAGATTTTTTTTAATTGTTCATAAATCAACTGATCGGGGATTTGATGAAATTGTAAAATTTGGCATCGAGACAGCACTGTAGCGGGGATTTTTCTCATCTCTGTCGTGGCCATGATAAAAACAGCATGAGGAGGAGGTTCTTCCAGTGTTTTTAACAAAGCGTTAAACGCACTGACGGAAAGCATGTGTACTTCATCAATAATATAGATTTTATAAGGGCCGGAAGGCAAATAGGTGATAGTTTCCTTAAGCTGTCGGACTGCTTCCACGCCGTTGTTGCTGGCGCCGTCAATCTCCATCACATCCAGGGAGCGGCTGTTGTCTATGTCCTGGCAGACTTTGCATTTATTGCAGGGGACCAGGTCTTTTACTTGTGGACAGCTTAAGCTTTTAGCTAGAATGCGGGCGGTGGAGGTTTTTCCCGTGCCTCGGGGGCCGGCAAAAATAAGAGCCGGGTGCAGACGTAGGCCTTTTAAACCATTTGTCAGAATGCGCACAACGGAACTTTGCCCAATCAGATCTTTGAAAACGCCGGGTCTCCATTTGCGGGCTAAAACCTGATAAGACATCTATACCTCCCAAAGATCCAGACGGATCCGATTTGTATTATAACTTTTATCTGTGAGAAAGAAAGATAAAACACCGGGCGCTTTATTGCAAATTTTCTGACTTTTTTCTTTTTTATGTTGTTTTTAACACCTTTGCGCTTCAAACATAAAAATATTTGTCTGCACTAAAGACAATATCCCTTTTTTCCATATAGAAAAAAATCATTTGATTTATTACTGGAGGGCATTGGAGGACCTCAATCGAGATTTGTTGAAAAAGGAAAAGTATTTTTACAAGAGGCTTTAAGTGTTTTTTCTTCCCGTATGCGGCTTTTTCCCTGCTCTGTTCGCATAGGTTCTCAGCGAAGCCTTTAGGGCTCCTGTTCCGGCGCCGGTCGTATTTCCTTAAACTGGCGGTTGGCTGTGGCTCCTCATGAAGTTTTGAACTATGTGGTGATACATGAGCTGGTTCATTTGAAGCATCTGAATCACTCTTGCGCTTTTTGGTCTTTGGTGGCTCGTTTTTGTCCTGAGTACAGAAAGTATGAAAGCTGGTTAAGACAGAACACATATCCTATGGACTTTCTCCTGCCTCGTTCCGAACTGCATGGTTAGAAGTGTTCTTTAGTTCTTGATCTTTGCTTCATTCATATATAAGAAAAATTTTGGTATGAAATTATTTTTTATAATATAGGTATGTAAAATTTTCATTATTTGTTTGGATAATATAAGTTTTTTGGTTCAACTCAAAAAATATTTTTATTATTTTTTTCTTGCTTAAGATGGTTGCAAGTGTTTATGTAAGTGCTTTCAATTTTTGGATATTCTAATGGAGATGCTTGTGAAATATGGAATAATTAAAATAGTTGCTTTATTTTTCATTTTGTCCTTGAAAAGTGAACAAGCACTCTCTTTTGATTTTTGTTCTTTTCCAAATAGTTTAAAAACAGCTGTTAAGAATAAATTAGGAAAAAACTGCTCTTTTGTCACCTCAGCGGATCTGGTTCAAATCAAAGAAATTAAATTAGAAAATGTAGATACAAAAATGGCGAAGCTATTAATTGCGGATTATAGTTCTTACTTTAGTGTTCTTAATAATTTGGATATTTCTGGTAATCCCAAAATGCCGGTTTTACCGGATTTTGTCACTTCTATTACTACCCTAAAGAAATTAAATATTTCAAACACAGGAATAAAAAATCTCAGTGGAAAAATATGTCGGTTGGACAAACTGTCCACTTTAATAGCTTCTCATAATAAGTATGAAGGGCAGGAAATGCCTATGGCTGTTTTTTGTTTAAGAAATTTAAAAAAGCTGGATATGTCTCATAGTTCTATTTATTATGTTGATGAATATGTTCACTTTCTTAAAAATCTGGAAGAACTGCATCTGAGAGGCAATCAGCTGGTGATGTTGCCTATTGTATTGGATATTATGCCCACTTTGCTGTTATTGGATTTAAGAGACAATAAATTTGAGTGGGAGCCGATAAATTCCCTTTATGATTGTACAACTATAAAGAATGCAGAGGAAAGAAAGAAATGCCAGAAGGAGTTGTTGTCTTCTATAAGCTGTGAGTGGTGGTATGAAATGCCTGATGAGTGGAGCGCAGTGGATTCTGGATTTCAAAGGGCAAAAGCTTCTTTTATAGAAAGGTTTGAGCAGACTACAGGAAATGCGTACAAAGATAGACACGAGTGTCCTGAATGTGTTCGTTGTTTTTATTCTTGGTTAAATGACTATGTTTTTTATAATGATCCTGACAAGCAATATCTTTTGGATCTGACTGTGAACGGTAAAACTATGCGTGAATGGCGATTGGCTCTGGATGAGCAGATCAGACATAAACATTGGTTTGATAATATGTTTTGTAGAGCTCGTATAAAAGGCATGTCCTGGAGCAGAAGTGGATTCAATAGTATGTATCATATTATTATGCCTAGAGATACGGAGTGGGTGCCTAATAGCGTGTTCATATATCCGGAGATGTATCGTTTACCGGAAGGGAAGAGGCAAAAGCCTTGTTCTCCCATCAATGAACATATACCTGTTTCATCTCAACCGGCCGGGCCCTGGTTATCCGCTCTTCCCGTTGTTCAATCCTTAGTGGATACATATTATCCTCATAGAGTCGATGAGAAACACAGACCTTTCGACTTCTACTTCTGGTTGTTCAATCCTTAGTGGATACATATTATCCTCATAGAGTCGGTGAGAAACACAGACCTTTCAACTTCTATTTCTGGTTGTTCAATCCTTAGTGGATGCATATTATCCTCTCCCTTAGGGATGTGAAAATCGGACTTATTCCACTTGCCCTGATTGGAGGGAAAGACAGGATTCTGAGAATGAATAAAGAAAGAAAGAAAAAATAAAGTATTCTCTTATTAAACAACAGTTTAAAAAATGTATTAAGACAATATTGTACACTGTTATCAGTTTGTAGCTGTCCTTTATGCCTTATTATGCTTATCCGGCATCGGCACAAAATGGTTCGGATGATGCTAGTACAGACTATATTCTGGGAGTACTAACAGCACTTAGGACAGCCGATACTCTTGATTATCCGGAAACTCTTGAAAGAAGAGAGCGTGGATTTGGCCTCAGCCATTGAAGAATGGCACTGTGGCTGAGTTTTTGCAAAGCAATCCCGAAGTCAAGAAGAACAGTGATCATTTTCTTCTGGTAGGTCAGTTGCATTTTTTTCTGTTCTTTAAAAGGGTCTGAGTCCTTTTGAAAAGATACATCCGGGTTCGGATATCGGAGAGTTGGTCGGGATAAAAAATCCCAACCGGTTGGGAACACAGGGAATAGCGCCTCACTGGCGGAGTAACAGCTTGGGATTTAAACAGCAAAGAGCAATGTGCGGGGAAGAAAGATAAAACACCGGGCGCTTTATTGCAAATTTTCTGACTTTTTTCTTTTTTATGTTGTTTTTAACACCTTTGCGCTTCAAATTGTGTCTCTACCGACGGGTTACTCCGGTGGACCTCAAGCTTCTTTTCCTTTTGCAAAAAAAGCGGACGAACAGGGCTAATTGTATAAATGCCGGTCATTATTATGGCCCGATGTTTTTTCATTTGATTAATGAGTTATGTTGGCGTTACTAAAAAATATGGAGCAGATTTCCCTTTTTTCTTTATTGCCAAAGACAGAAAAAAAATTTGCAGACTTTCCCTCTTCTTTTATGTATCAAGATCAGCTTGTTGTTTTACAGAGGAAAGCTTATCAAAGGACAATTCATCTTTATGTGGAAGCCTGGGGTGCAGTGCGAGTGAGCTGTTCCCGTCGTACTTCTCTCATGGAAATAAAATCTTTTTTAAAGGATCATTGGTCTTGGATTCAAAAACAGCTTTTGCATCAAAAGAAAATCAGAGAAAAATACCCTTTAAAGACATTTCGTTCCGGAGAGTCTTTTTTGTTTCGAGGGAAAAAACGGAAGTTAAAATATAAAAATATTTCTTCCGTAAAAATATTTGTCTGCACTAAAGACAATATCCCTTTTTTTCATATAGAAAAAAATCATTTGATTTATTACTGGAGGGCATTGGAGGACCTCAATCGGGATTTGTTGAAAAAGGAATTGAGGACTTTTTATCAGGAGAAAGGAAAAGTATTTTTACAGGAGGCTTTAAGTGTTTTTTCTTCCCGTATGCGGCTTTTTCCCTGCTCTGTTCGTATAGGTTCTCAGCGAAGCCTTTGGGGCTCCTGTTCCGGCGCCGGTCGTATTTCCTTAAACTGGCGGTTGGCTGTGGCTCCTCATGAAGTTTTGAACTATGTGGTGATACATGAGCTGGCTCATTTGAAGCATCTGAATCACTCTTGCGCTTTTTGGTCTTTGGTGGCTCGTTTTTGTCCTGAGTACAGAAAGTATGAAAGCTGGTTAAGACAGAACATATATGCTATGGATTTTCTCCTGCCTCGTTCCGAACTGCATGGTTAGAAGTGTTCTTTAGTTCTTGATCTTTGCTTCATTCATGTATAAGGAAAACTTTGATATGAAATTATTTTTTATAATATAGACATGTAAAGTTTTCATTATTTTTTTGGATAATATAAGTTTTTTGGTTCAATTCAAAAAATATTGTGTTTTTATTTTTTTTTCTTGCTTAAGGTGGTTGCAAGTGCTTATGTAGGTTCTTTCAATTTTTGGATATTCTAATGGAGGCGCTCGTGCAATATGGAATAATTAAAATTGTTGTTTTATGTTTTATTTTGTCCTTGTTTAATGTGGGATGTCGTCAGGTAGTTTCGGATCCTCCTGCGCCTGGGTCTGAAGGAACAGCTTTGTCTGGTGGGTCTGAGGGAGGAGTTTCGTCTGTATCTGAGGGAGGAGTTTCGTCTGTATCTGAGGGAGGAGTTTCATCTGTATCTGAGGGAGGAGTTTCGTCTGTATCTGAGGGAGGAGTTTCATCTGTATCTGAGGGAGGAGTTTCGTCTGTATCTGAGGGAGGAGTTTCGTCTGTATCTGAGGGAGGAGTTTCATCTGTATCTGAGGGAGGAGTTTCATCTGTATCTGAGGGAGGAGTTTCATCTGTATCTGAGGGAGGAGTTTCGTCTGTATCTGAGGGAGGAGTTTCGTCTGTATCTGCAGGATCAGTTCCGTCTGGGTCTGCCGGATCAGCTTCGTCTGGGTCTGAAGGAGAAATCCATGATTCGAAAAATGAACAAGAAATCTCTTTTGATTTTTGTTCTTTTCCAAATAGTTTAAAAACGGCTGTTGAGAAGAAATTAGGAAAAAACTGCTCTCTTGTCACCTCAGCGGATCTGGCTCAAATCAAAGAAATTAAATTGGAAAATGTGGATATGAAAATGGCGGAGCTATTAGTTGCGGATTATAGTTCTTACTTTAGTGCTCTTAACAATTTGGATATTTCCGATAATCCCAAACTGTTGGTTTTACCGGATTTTGTCACTTCTATTACTACCTTAAAGAAATTAAATATTTCAAACACAGGAATAACAAATCTCAGTGGAAAAATGTGTCAGTTGGAAAACCTGTCCACTTTAATAGCCTCTCATAATAATTATGAAGGGCGGGAAATGCCTATGGCTGTTTTTTGTTTAAGAAATTTAAAAAAGCTGGATATGTCTCATAGTTCTCTTCTTTATATTGATGAATATGTTTACTATCTTAAAAATCTGGAAGAACTGCATCTGCGAGGCAATCAACTGGTGATGTTGCCTGGTTTATTGAATCTTATGCCCACTTTGCTGTTATTGGATTTAAGAGACAATAAACTTAATTGGGAACCGGTAAATTCCCTTTATGATTGTACAACTATAAAGAATGCAGATGAGATAGAGAAATGTCAGGAGGAGTTGTTTTCTTCTATAAGCTGTGAGTGGTGGTATGAAATGCCTGATGAGTGGAGCAAAGAGAATTCTGGATTTCAAAGGGCAAAAGCTTCTTTTATAAAAAGATATGAGCAGATGACAGGAGATGAGTACAAAGATAGACATGAGTGTCCTGAATGTGCTCGTTGTTTTAATTCTTGGTTAAATGACTATGTTTTTTATGATGGTCCTGACAAGCAATATCTTTTGGATTTGACTGTGAACGGTAAAACCATGCGTGAATGGCGATTGTTTGAGGATGAGCGGAACCGGCATACAACGTTCTTTGATAAGGCGCTTTGTACAGCTGATATAAAAGGCATTTCCTGGAGAAATGGAATCTCTACTAGCTTGCATCATGTGTTTACACCTAGAGGTGCGGAGTGGGCGCCTAATAGCGAGTTCATACACCCGGAGAGACTGACGCCTCTAACGGGAGAGGATATGTCTAAGGATTGTTCCCCCATCAATGAAGATATACCTGTTTCATCTCAACCGGCAGGGCCCTGGGTATCCGCTCTTCCCGTTGTTCAACCCTTGGTGGATAAATATTATCCTCTCCCTCAGGGATGTGAAAATTGGACTTATGGCAATACTTTTGAAAGGTGTCCTGCTCGGGAGGAAGAACTGGAGCGTAAGCATGCAGAAAGAATGGAAAGATATAAAGGGTATTTCATTGATATATGGAATTTTTTAACCGAATAGGCATCGTGCACCGGAGTGGATAAATATTATCCTCTCCCTCAGGGATGTGAAAATTGGACTTATGGCAGGTGTCCTGGTTGGAGGGAAAGACTGGAGCGTAAGAATAAAGAAATAAAGAAAGGAAAAATAATGTGTTCTCTTATCAAACAACAGTTTAAAAAATATATTAAGACAATATTGTACACTGTTATCAGTCTGCAGTTGTCTTTTATGCCTTATTATGCTTATCCGGCATCGGCACAAAATGGTTCGGATGGTCCTAGTAATCTGGAATCAAGACTAAAAGAACTCAGAGAAGCCGATACTCTTGATAATCCGGAAACTTTTGAAAGAAGAAAGCGCATTCTGGAGTTGGGCTCAGCCATTGAAGAAGACAAAGTGGCTGAGTTTTTGCAAAAGCATCCCACAGCCAGGAAGGACAGTGATCATTTTTCTCTGGGCGGGCAGAGAGTTGAAAGCATTGAGTATCATGTTGAGCCTGAAACAAATGAAATTGTTCAAAAGACAGCCGGTGTTGTACAGCTTAATAATTATGATAGTCAGCTTGTGCCAGTTGTTTTTAAAGAAATACGAGTTCATTATAATGCACAGGATCAGGAGTTAATTTTTAGCGGAATCTCAGAGGGGCAGGTGCGATTACGCCAGTATATTCCTGACCTGGATATTGTGGATTATATACATGATAAAGAACAACTTATCATTTTGGATAGAAAGAAAGGACTGCTTGTAGTTGATATGTTTTTTGCAAAAGCCTACCTTGGTTTAGCTCCTGTGCCTATTACACGTATATCGATTCCTATACTGAAAAAAATAGAAGATAAAGGTATTAACATAACTTCTATTACTTTGGAGTTTGTCAATCGTAGTGTTAGTCCTCCGGATGTTATTATGCCGGATAAAATGAAACAAATAGAAAGCAATTTTAAAAACGAGTCTCTGTTTCAAGCCGGGGACTTTATGATCTCCTATGTGGATGAGAGTGAGCAAAAACATTTACTGCAGTTTCTGAAAAGAGCGGAAATTGCCGGATGGATGAAACTAAGCTACGACATACTGGATGTTATGACTAAAGTAGTGGCGCCTCAGTTGATGCAAAAGGAAAGTCTGGCCTTATTCACCAAGGAAATTCGTGGATTAACTAAAAAAAATTCTACAGATGTATTGGATCATATATTATCTGCTCTTTTTACAAAAAATGCTCTTCATAAACTAACTCAGGCCGCTGATGGAATGAAACAAAGAGTAGAACAGTTGGAAAAGCCGCTATCTGAAAGAGATGCTTTTCTGTTTCGTGAATGGAATGAGTCTTTTGAAAAAGTAAAAGTGTCCGGTCGATTGCCAGATCGGTCGGCAGAACGGAAGGCGGCAGGGGAGGTTCTAACTACTAATGAGATTGCCGATCTTTTGAATAATGGTGGGAAGTTAGACCGTGAGTCTGAGGCGGATAAAAGGATCAGAGCCAAGGCGCTTCGGATTATGGCGAATATTGTCAGCCCTAGAAATATTGGGAATTTTATTAATAAACACAAAGTACTCACAGCCGTAGTAGGAGGGGGAGGTTTAGGTGGATTTTTATTTCCAGAAAAATATATTTTATTGGTGGATAAGCTTTTACCTATTATTAACAGTTTTTCTTATATAGAACAGCTTTCCTTTTATACTTTCACTTCTATTCCCAATTTAGTGACTTTGTTGGCGGTTTTGCCGGGAGTAGTTATGTTGATGTCTCTTGTATCTGTTCCCTTTATTAAGGCAATGGCGTCTATAGCACCTGAGAGTATTTCCATTATGGGTAAGGTGCGTCATCCCAAAGGAAAAATACAGGATGTGTTGGCCAATTGGAAGAAGACTAATGTTTCTCAAAGGATAGTTGGTGTTGGAATGAAATTTGTGGCTTATGCCATTTATCCTTTCTGGAACTATTTGGCTGGGATGGTCGGTCAGCCGCATTTTTTTTCTGCTATTCAAAAAGGTCTGAATCCTTTTAAAAAGATACATCTGGGTTCGGATATCGGAGAGTTGGCCGGGATAAAAAAATCCACCCGGCTGGGAACACAGGGAATAGCGCCTCACTGGCGGAGTAACAGCTTGGGATTTAAACAGCAAAGAGCAGTGCAGGATGTAGCCCAGGCAAAAGAACAGCGAATGCACAGTGTGGCCTGGTTGTTGGCTAGTTTGGCTGTAGCGGGGAACACACAAGTGAATCCGGCGGAGATTCTTATATATGGGTCTGCTATTAATCTGGATGATTTAAAAAGAGTTCACAACGATAAAGCTTTGCGGTCGGAAATGTTTTGGGTGATGAAACATCTGTTAAAGGAAATTAAGCAGTTAGATGAAATGGATATAAGAAAAGAACTGGCTGAATTGGATGTAACAATGGTGTTGAATTATTATGAAAAAGCTATGAAATTGGCGGAGGAGGTGCGCGCTCAACCTGAATTTAGAAAGAAAGTTCGTCGCTTTTTAAATACAGATAAGATTCTTTCTTTAAGAAGAGCTATGAGCTTGCAAAACATCACCGGGATTAATCGTGCTCAACATGAAATGTTGAAAAATGTTCCAACCGATTTTGTGACAAGCCGAATAATAACAGAATTTGCAACAGATCATTTTATCGTTTCTCTGTTACCTCTTTTACTTACAAACAGAGCCGATGTGTCTTTGGAGCATCTGGTTGAAATGGCTCTTGCCGGATCAGGTGGTTCTATGGGTTGGTCGTCGTCGCCTCATATTAATGAAGTAGTGTTAAATTTAATCGCTCATTTTTTCATCAGTGGTGCACAAAGAACCATGACATTCACAAAACCAACGAAAGCTATAGAAGCCATACATACCGCTCAGGCAGAGGCTTATATTCCCTTAGAGAGTACAATAAAATTAAAAACAAATTCTCAGAGTGCAACAGCATATTTTCTGAAACAGATAAGCTATTTAATCAGTGGAGGAAAACCGGATAATCTGGGCGGAATTATGTGGAAATCCTATATAGCCAGGTTCAGATCAATGCAGATGACGATAGCTTTATTTGTTGGACTGCGTGTTTTACTTGGTGCTCAGAGTGCTTCAGACGCCCTGGCGGGTTTTTTGCTGTATCACTTTGCGGCGGTGTGGGTGTTTGGATGGCCTTGGGATGTGATTAGCGGAGGCGCTAGATTGAATGAACATACACTGGCTAAAAACAGGGCGCTGATGGAGAAATTACAGTTAAAATTGTCCGATGTGGTTCGGGAAATTTACAAGGAGGAGCCTTTACTAAATAAGGCTTATGAAGAAGCGGTTTCGGAAATGGTTCAGCTTTATAGTTCATCAAGCGCATTAAGAAGATTTTTTAAAGAAAGAATAAAAACTGTGAGTCCACAATTATACTCTTATATGACCAATATTAATAGATCAAAACCGGAGGCGGAACTACCTGTTCCTGTAAGCACGGAGGAAATGCAGAAAATATCCAAGGCTTTAAAGGACATATTGGAAGAGCGTTCTCCTTTGCCAAATGAGAAAAACAAAACAGGTAACATTATTTACACAATGGGATTCGGAGCCTTACTTACCACTTATTTATTTGTGGAACTCTCTATATGGACTTTTAACAAAGAGTATCTAACTATGCAAAATATTGGTATGTGGGCGCTCATTAATTATTTAGGCTTGGGGGCTTTGTATTATATTTATAAAAAGGGGCTTACAGACCATGTGCAATCGGCAAAAAGATGGAGCAATTACTTTTACGGTAAAGTACTTGGTGTAAAGAAATCTGTAGGGTCGTCCTGTAGAAAAATATTTTCCAAAAAAACCGGGTCTTAAAACATTTGTTTTAGCTTGTAGCTTGTTATATTGACAATTCAATCGACGGTTAATGGACGGATATTTTTATAAGAGTTGATCTTCTGATATTTCCAATCGGGCGCTGATAGTTCTCGCCGCTTCTCCGGGGCTGTTTTCTTATAGGACTATGTCTGTTGCATTCCCTCCGAGGTGAAGTGGGATTTTTCAATGAGACTTGGCGGTCAGCCTTGAGCTGATATATTGGGACACTTTTTTGCTTGATCCTTTTGGAATACGGGTCCGCCAGTTTTCTATGTAGCGGGGAATGCGGTCGCTGAGTAAAGCTGGATTAAGCTTTTTTATTTTATTATAGGGTTGCTCAATATAGCCGGCCAGCGCGCGCAGGTTGGTTCCTCCGGGCAAATAAAAAAATTCATAGTTGTGAGGGCTTTTGATTTTTAAATAGTTAAATCCGTAGAGAGTGGGCGCTTTGGCAATGGAAATGGCCGCTATCAGTTGAGGTATGTACTGGGCTGTTTCATAAGGGAAGTCATATTTTTGGGCCAGTGACCAGAAATTTTTTGTTTTATGTTTTTGAATCAGGTGAGCCAGTTTTTGCTCCCCCATGTTATAGGCCGCTATAGCCAGCCACCAATCTCCAAACTGCCTTTTTAACAATGTTAAATATTGGCTGGCCGCATAGGTGCTTCTTTCAAAATCCTTTCTTTCATCCAGCCAGTGAGCTTTTCGCAAACCGAAGCGCAGAGCCGTGGGTTTAATGAACTGCCAGTAGCCCACGGCTTTGGCTGAGCTGACCGCCTGAGATAAAAAGCCACTTTCAATCATGGCCATATACACCAGATCAACAGGCAGTTTTTGTCTTTTGAAAATGTCTTTCATTAAAGGAGTGTAGCGATAGGATCTCTCTAGCCATATACGGAAACGATCCGAATAGTTACTTTGGAAAATACGAATCCATTTTTCCACTCGATGATTATGTACTAGAGGCAGATCGGAAAAGGGATTTTTTAAAAAAATGAGCTTTTCTTTCGACTTTTGAGCCGAAGCGGGGAAATGAAAAAAACTTGTGAATATAAAAAAGCATAACAGCAAAAAAGAGGGTTTCACGAAGCTCATCGGTTGAGTGTTAAATTTTCCCTTCAAGAAGACAAGACAACATGAGTTAAACCGCTTGGTTCATTCATCGGCTGTTTTGAAACTTTTATTGCCCTGCTGTAAAAAAAAGCCGGGAGATTCTCAAACGGATCAGCTACGTGGTTTTTTCCAGGGCCAGGCGAATATAAACTTACTGATGGAAAAAGGCACATCCGGAAATTGTGGTATGGTGGTCAATCTATATGAGGACCAACCGGGTCATAAACGATAAATAGGACAAAACCAGTCGGATGGGGAGTTTTTTTCTCCTGCATCAGGAAAAAAACGGTGTGAAAAAAACAGGGAAAAAGCAACAGGTTTTACAAAAAAAAAACGGATAAAACATTGATAAAAGAGAGTTTTTACTCTAAAAGCATGTAGATTTTTCAATACTGTATCATAAATTTGACAAATCATGTAATAAGCATTACTTTGCAAATAGTTCTATGGTGCGTTTTGAGCTTGACAGAAATACGGTTGATAAGGCAAGGAGGTCTAAAAATGTTGGTGCTGACTCGTAAAGTGGGAAGTAGTATTGTTATTGACGGTCAAATAAAGATACAGGTGGTTCAGATAAAAGGCCGTCAGGTTCGTTTGGGTATTTCAGCTCCAAAGGAAACCAAGGTTCATCGTGAAGAAGTACAGCAAAGATCCATTGGCAAAGAAAGCAGGGCTTTAAAAACACCTGTTCCTGATAGCCTTTCTCTTTAATTTTTATCCGTTCGGGAAAATTTAGCTTGAGAATGAAAATAGTGTTTTTACTGTCTAATTAGCTTAAAATAGATTTTTCTTAATGAAAGAAGAATTCTAATAGTCAAATAGCATATAAAAAAGTTGTTACTTCTTGCTTTTAAAATATTTCAGACGGCCAAATCTCAGTGGAGCGCTGAGTAAAGCTCTCTTTCTTATAAAGTCCGGCCGTTTGATTTTGCCCCTTTTGATTGACATTTTGAGTGACATACTAAGTAAAAATATACTTTTTATCGGATCAATAGTGTATATACCAGGTCTCCGGTTGTATTCCCCGGTGACAGGGAAACAGCGGTATGGCGTACTTCCGCCGGATCAGGGGAGGTGGTATCCGTTTTGATTGGCGCATAGGATCTGAAAACCGCCAAGGGTGAAACAGAATAGCAAGTATCAGAAAAACACATATCAGGGGATGTGGGGATATATGGAAGAGTTGTCTTTTAAGCTTTTAAATGAGGGACTGGGGTTTTACGAAAAAAATCCGTTTTTCGATTCTACGGATCAAAAAAAGACGAATCGGGGTTCTTTGTTTTCATCTGATTTCTCGGATCTGGACCTGCTGGAAAATCTGGATTTGGATGATGTACAAAATTACGAGCAACTGCTTTCCCTCTTAGAAAGGCCTTATCTGGGGGAAAAGGAAAACAATTTCCAAAGGTGGACAAAGGAAACTTCTCCTCCCTCTTTTTCTCCTGTGGCCCCAAGTTCTGCCGTAAATGAAAAATCAAAGTATCATTGGCTTTCTGAGGACTGTCATAAAAACAAAAAATCTTCTGTTTTTTCTTCCCCGACGAAGCTGGCCCGGGCAAATCAAGAAAGTGTGTCTTCCTTTTCAGCCCAGCCAGTGCCGGTAGAGGATCAAAAAACTTCCTCCGCCGATTTGTGTTTTGAAAAAACTTTTTATTTTTCCTTAAAAGCTTATCTAACAGACGCTTTTGTTGTTTCCATGTTGCTTTTTCCCTCTCTGATCCTGTTTGTGTTTTTAACGCAGTCGGATCCCATTGCTGTGTTTAAATTAACTTGGCTGAAGATCTTGTTTGTTTTTCTTTTGTTCGCTCAGATGTACTGTCTTCTGTGTCGCTTATTTTGCTTTGAAACTTTCGGAGAGGCTTTCGCCAAAATTCGATTGTCTACACTGCGCTCTCAAAAAGAAGTGCATCCCTTTCGGCTGTTTTGGAGGTTTTTTCTGTCCTGTTTAACAGGCGTGGTATTCTTTCCTTTGCTTTCTGCTTTGTTTAGAAAAGATTTTATGGCTCGTTTAACCGGCCTTTATTTTCAAAAGATATAAACAAATGTTTTATTCTCATTTGGCCGGACGGGAAGCGAGTCATCTTTAATAAGAAGAAGGAATATTCAATGAAAAAACAAGAATGGATTACTGTTAAAAAATACAAAGATATTCGTTTGGAGAGCGCCAGCGGGGGCATAGCTAAAATCACTATTTGCCGCCCGGAAGTGCGAAACGCTTTTCGCCCGCAGACAGTGGAGGAAATGAAATCCGCTTTGGAATGGGCAAGAGATGAAAGCTCTGTGGGAGTGGTGATTTTAACCGGAGAGGGGGAGAAGGCCTTTTGCTCCGGTGGAGATCAAAAAGCTCGCGGAGAAGGTGGTTATGTGGGAAAAGACGGCGTGCCCCGTCTGAACATTTTGGATGTGCACAAGCAAATTCGCAGCCTGCCCAAACCGGTGATCGCAATGGTGGCGGGCTACGCTGTCGGAGGGGGGCATGTTCTCCATGTGGTTTGTGATCTGACCATTTGTGCGGACAATGCCCGCTTTGGTCAAACAGGACCGAAAGTGGGTTCTTTTGACGGAGGTTTGGGAAGCTCTTACCTGGCTCGAATTGTGGGTCAGAAAAAAGCAAGGGAAATATGGTACCTTTGCCGTCAGTACAGCGCGAAGGAGGCTTTGGAAATGGGATTGGTTAATTGTGTGGTGCCTTATGAACAACTGGAAGCGGAAACACTTAAGTGGTGCAGGGAAATATTAAAGCATTCCCCTATGGCTCTTCGTTGTTTGAAATCGGCCTTGAACGCCGACTGTGATGGACAACAGGGTTTAATAGATCTGGCCGGCAATGCCACTTTGCTTTACTATTTAAGTGAAGAGGCAAAAGAGGGGAAAAAAGCTTTTTTGGAAAAAAGACAGCCTGATTTTTCCCAGTTTCCTCGCTATCCTTAAAGTGTTCACTGCTTGTTTTTTTGTTGAGGCTGACGGGGAGGATGAAATTCATTTTAAAAAAAACGTTGTCGAAAACCCTCTTTTCGCATCAGGTTGTTAAGGGAGAAAATGACATTTTGGGAAAAAAAACTTCTTTGAAGCCCTCCCTTTTAACTGCCTGGATTTTATCTCTTCGTTTTAAACCTTTGATTGTGGGAGTGGGGCCGGTTTTTGTAGCTGTCTGTTTGTCTGTTTCCTACGGAAGTCATTTTAATTGGTTCTTAAACGGAGTCATTGTTTTTTGTGTTCTTTGTATTCAGACCGCCACGCATTTTTTTAATGATGTTTTTGATTTTTTAAAAGGAGCGGACAGTCTTTCCCGCAAAGGCCCTAAAAGGGCTGTACAAACGGGGCTGATAACCCCTTCTCAATTATTCAAGGCGGGGGTGCTTTGTCTGTTTTTATCCGCCCTTGGTGGAATTTATCTGATTGGGGTGGGAGGGTGGCCGATTTTTGCGGTAGGCGTGATCAGCCTGGCTTTGACATATCTTTATACAGGAGGCCCTTATCCTTTGGCTTACAAAGGGCTGGCCGATCTTTTTGTACTTTTGTTTTTTGGACTTATTCCCGTGTCAGTAGTGTTTTATTTGAACACGGGTGTATGGGACATAAGCTCTTTCATGGCAGGTCTTCAGTGCGGTCTTCTGGCTTTAGGTCTTTTGCTGATTAATAACTTAAGGGATGAGGAAGAAGACCGGCAGGCGGATAAAAAAACTTTGGTGGTCAGATGGGGCCGAAAAATAGGAGCGAGGGAATGGACTGTAGCTCATTATCTGCCATATTTTATTTGTATGTACTGGTTTTTCACTTCACCGGTTTTTTTTCTGCCTCTTGTTCTCTTTCCCTTTTCAGTTTATATGCATTTTTTATTGTATAAAGCTTTTGAAACGGAAAACTTGTACGGCCGAATGTTTGCCGGCAGTTGTCTTCATTATTTGCTGTTTGTTTCTTTATTGTGTTTTTCTTTTTTAATTGGAATATAGCTATGAACAGTCTGGCCGGGGAATGGGTGAAGAAACTTTGGTTTGCTCCATATAAGTTAAAATTGAAGGGAAAAGCAGGGGTTCGTTATGGGACTTTATTGAAAATGGAATTTACGGACGGAAAAACCGGCCACGCTGATCTTCACCCTTACCCGGAAAAAGGGGAGGCAGGCTTGAAAGTCCACTTGGAAAAACTAAAAGGAAAGGAATTTACCCAATTGTGTTTAAGGGCGGTGGAGGCGGCCAGGGAAGAAGCTCAGGCCTGCGCAAAAGAAATTAATTTGCTCAGCTCTTTAAAAATCCCTTTAAGTCATTATCTTATTTTAGATATTGAAAATTTTAAGAATATGGATTTGGTTCTCAGTCAGGGATTTACCGTTTTTAAGGTAAAGTTAAATCATCCTTTGAACCGGCAAAGTGAAAAACTTCTGGAGTTGATGCAAACAACGGGTTCCCGGTTGAGATGGCGTTTGGATTTTCATGTTAACTTAAATGAACGGCAGTGGGAGAAATGGAAAGGTGAATATTTAAGCCGGATTCCCCAACAGTGTTTGGACTTTATTGAAGCCCCTTTTGATTATAAGGAGCGTCTTTGGCTGAGAAATAACCAATATCCTTTGGCTTTGGATGTATGGAGCGGGGAAAACACTTTGCCGGTTTCCACTGTGATTTGGAAAAGTTCACGCAAAAGTCTGAAGGAGCTGTTTAACAAAAAGAGGGCAGGTCAGTTTCAAAGGGTTGTTTTTACGCACTCTCTTGCGCACCCTTTAGATCAGCTGGCAAGTGCTTATTTTTCCGCTCGGTTTTACAAAGTGTATCCATGCTTGGAGGAAGCCGGTGGTTTGATTCAAAAGGATGTTTATGAAAAGCATATTTTCACTTTACCGGATGAAGGCCCTTTTTTTCCCCGGCTGTCCGGGCCGGGCTGGGGTCTAACCTGTCTGCTGGATCGGCTCCCTTGGAAAAAAGGCTTTTAGCGGCCGGCTATGTTTTTGCACTTTAAAAACTTAAGCTGTGGTATATATTTCAAAGGAGGCTGAAGCTTTGTCGTTTTATAAGGTGAATCCTGTAAAGATAGATTGGGAGTCGAAAGATTCGGTGGTTTTTTTAAATGAAAGACATGGAAAGAAAACTTTTTTTGTTTCCTGTATACCCCGTCTTCCCAGTTTGAAATCGCATATCTGGCTGGCCACTTCCGGTAGAGCCTGTCATAAGTGGGTGGCGCTTTCCAGGAAAGCCCTACTCACATCCGCCCGGGCCGTGAATCAACATATCTGTGCCACTTCAAGGGACCGCTGGGGGTTTTGCCTTCCTTTGTTTCATGTGGGAGGGCTTTCCATTTTGGCTCGTGCACACTTATCTCGTAGTTTTTGTGTTTCTTATGGTAAAAAATGGTCGGCAAAATCTTTTGTGGATTTTTTAACTGAATATAAAATTACTTTAAGCTCATTAGTTCCCACGCAGGTGTATGATATTGTAAAGGCCGGACAGTCTTGTCCTTCTTCTGTGCGGACGGTTGTGGTAGGGGGGGAGAATTTAAACGAAGCTCTTTATCTTTCTGCCGTAAATTTGGGCTGGCCTTTGCTTCCCTCCTATGGTTTGACGGAGGCCGCTTCTCAAGTAGCCACAGCCGATATAAGTTCATTGAATAAAAAGGAAATGCCTTTAATGAAAGTGCTTTCTCACATTCAGTTGAAAATAGTTCGGGGGGAGATTGCCATTCAGTCTGAAAGCCTGCTCACGGGTTTTGTGCCTCTTTCTTCTGATTCTTTCTCTGAATTTCAGGATCCCAAAGAAAATAATTGGTATTTTACAGGAGATCAAGGCGTATTAAAAAGCTCTTTTTTGCGGATAGAAAATTCAAATCAAATAAAAATACTGGGGGAGAAGGTTAATTTAAAAAATTTGGAAGAGGAGTTGATGAATATTTTATTAAAAGAACCGGTATCAGGTAAATGTGTTCTTTTGCCGGTGCCGGAGGAAAGAGAGGGCTTTCAGATGGCTCTGGTTTCGGATGTTTTTGACCGGTCTGTTTTATCCCGTGTTATTCAGCGGTTTAATGAAAAAGTTTCCCCTTTTGAGAGAATCAGAAAGGTTTATTTTCTTCCTTTACTTCCCTTAACCGGTATTTCCAAAATATCCCAGTCGGCTTTACTTGAAAAACTGGGATTTTTTTCAAAAAAACCGGCTTAAAATGATATATAGGCAGTGACAAACAAATAAATATTGGTAAAGAATACAGTGTAAAAAAGATCTTCCGTGATATCCCGGTTAAAATTGTTTTATTAAGGCGAATTTTTAATGATAAAAGAAAAAAATTTTGATTTGGTGGAAGAATTTTCTCCTGATATTCCTCAGATAAAATATTTATGTCAAAATTTGTTTTCAACAGGAAAAGCTTTAAGAGCTACCATAACCTGTCAGGTGGCGGACTGTTTGAATATCTCGAAAGAAAAAAAAGAAAAGCTGGCCAAAATAGTGGAGTATATTCATCAGTCTTCTATCCTGCATGACGATGTGATTGACGCTTCCCCCATTCGCAGAGGGTCTTTGTCCGGTTGGATGCAGTATTCAATAAAAAAAGCCGTGTTGGCCGGGGATTATTTGTTAGCTCAAGCCGCGGGGGACGCGGCGGAAATGGAAAACATTGCTTTAATGAAACTCACTTCCAATGTCTTGAAAAAGTTAGTGGAGGGGGAATGGATGCAGTCCGCTCTTAAAAATCAGGAAAGTATGTTGGAGTTAAAAAAAGTGCATGAACTTAAGACAGCTTCTCTTTTTCAATGGAGCCTCAGAGCGCCGTTTTTGGTGGCGCATCGATATGAAGAGGGGCTTCACAAATGTTTAGATCAAATAGGAGCCATGATGGGTTCTTTGTTTCAAAGAGCGGATGATCTATTAGATTTTGATATAAGGAACAGGGAAAATAAAACCGTTTTCAAGGATATGGAAGAAGGGTATTTTAATTCTTTTGCCGTGTATTTGTCCGAAAATAAAGGCAGTGATTTCAGGTCGGTTTTAAAATCCTGTCGTACCTTAAAGGAAGTAAAAGAAGTTACGGGGGAAAAGGAATTTGAAAAAATTTTGGCGTCTTTTGATGAAATGAACCGGCAAATTATAACAGATTGTCAGGCAGAAATAGATAACTTGAAAACAAAGCTTTTAGAATCGGAATACACTTTGGTTAATGAATTAAAGAATTGGTCCGGGCAGTTTTACTGGAGAAAAAATGTCTGAATCTATAGATAACTTGAAAACAAAGCTTTTAGAATCGGAATACACTTTGATTAATGAATTAAGGAATTGGTCCGGGCAGTTTTATTGGAGAAAAAATGTCTGAATCTCAGGAATGGAAAAAAAAGTACCAGGAGCTTTCCGCTCTTTTACAGGAGAAAGAACAGGTTTTGGAAGAATATCGGGAGATAATTGAGCAAAGCAATCAAACAATGAAAAAGGTCATGGAAAAACTCTCTGTTGAGTTAAAAATGGCTCATCAAATTCATCGTATTTTGCTTCCGGTGGATTTGCCGGTCATTGCCAACTGTGAGTTCAGTTTTAAATTTCGTCCTGCAGACAAAGCCGGCCAAAGCAAGGATTTTTATGAAGTGTTTCCTTATCCGGCTAGCCGGTCTTTTGGTGTTATTATGTCCAGTTGTTCTTCGCATTCCCTTTCTGCTTTGATGTTTTCCGCTCGTTTGAAAATGATGAGTCGGGGGGAGAGAGTGGATCATCTTAAACCCCATGAGTTTATTGCCTGTTTAATCAGGGAAATTCATTCAGATGTCGCCGGCTGGGCTGAAAGCGGGATGAAAATGCCCAATCCTCTTCAGGAAAAAATTTCTTTGTTTTATGCTTTGGTCAGTCAAAGAACATACCGGATGTCTTATTGTTTAGTGGGGGATATTACCGCTTTTGTGCAGTATGCGCAGACGGGGGAAACGGAAATAATAAAAGCCTCCGTGGATTCTCTGGAACGAGCGGAGATGTTAAAAACCAATACAGTGTCTTTAAACGGCCGGGATCGTCTTGTTTTATGCAGTCCCGGGGTTTTGCATGGCCGCTCTCCCGGAGGGGAAACTTATCCTTTGTCCTCTTTGAAACAGGCCCTTCAAAAGGAGTTGTCTTCTTCAGTGCATGAAATAAGGAACAAAATTGTGTATGAACTGGAGTCCTTTACCCAAGGGGCCCCTTTAGATAGAGACCAAAGTGTATTGGTGATGGAAGTGAAAAACCGCATATTAAAGTTGACGAAGTTTTAATGGATATTTTGTTTCAGCTCAACAGGGAAAAAGTGTGCTTGTGCCGGTGGAGGAAATCTTAAAGACTCTAAGTCTCGCCGCTAATTAAGGAGGAGAGAGGAAATAAATTATGCCCAAAGAGATTTTAAAGGCTAAAAAACAAAGAGCAAAAAAAGTGGTGGGTCTCCTTAAAAAATATCGTCCACAGGCGGACTGCGCTCTTTATCATAACAGTCCCGTTCAATTGCTGGTGGCTACGATGCTCAGCGCACAGTGTACGGACAAGAGGGTAAATGAAGTTACAAAAACACTGTTTAAAAAATATTCCACAGCACAGGCTTTTTCCGAGGCGGATTTAAAAACACTGGAAAGAGAAATATACTCCACAGGATTTTTTCGCTCCAAGGCTCAAAGAATAAAGCAAACTTGTAAAAAAATCCAAAAGGAATTTAAAGGCCAGGTGCCAAACCGCCTGTCCGATTTGCTCACTTTGCCCGGGGTGGGCAGAAAAACCGCTCATGTTATTTTAGGAACAGCGTTTCAGATTAGCTCCGGTGTGGTGGTGGACACTCATGTCAAACGTCTTTCCTGGCGGCTCAATTTCACCAACTTCAAAGACCCGGAAAAAATAGAAAAAGACCTGTGCCGTCTGCTCCCGAAAACAGACTGGATTTACTTTTCTCATGCTTTGATTCTACACGGGAGAGAAGTGTGCAAAGCCCGTGTTCCTAATTGTAAAACCTGTTTTTTACAAGAACTTTGTCCTAAAAAGGAGTGAAACAATAATTTAATTGAACGAAGGAAATAATTTTGTAATGTCATAGCTTGAATTTAAAAAATCAGAAAAGCCAATTATAAATAGCTATGATTTTTTCATAATCAGCGGATATGCTTGTGTGATTTTTAAGCAATAGTATATGGTCTTTTCTTTTTTCTATGAAAATACAGCCGTTTTATGATTTTATGTTGAATTGTAACAGCCGGGTTAAATATGAAAAAACTTTTTTTGATTGTGTTTTCCCTAATTGTGTTCTTTTTATGTGTGTATTTTTTTTCATTCAGAAATTCTTCTCTGGCGGAAAAAACATTGAGGGTGATGACCTACTCTTCTTTTGTCAGTGTTTTTGGCCCCGGCGCGGAAATTAAAAAAGCATTTGAAAAAATATGCTCCTGCCGGTTGAAGTGGATTAAGGTGCCGGACTCCACCCTTTTTGTTCAAAGACTTTCCTTAAAAGAAGACGGATTCAAAACAGATGTGGTTTTAGGTCTGGATCAGCTTTCCTTAAGAACTGCAGAAGCTCTGCCTTGGAAAAAAGTGCAAGTAAAACCGGATCGTTTTATCTTGCCGGCGAGAAAATTTTTATCGGATAAATTTGTCCCTTATGATTGGTCACCCATGAGTTTTCTCTCCAGAGAAAAAAAAGAAACTTTTCAGCTGAAGGACTTGTTAAAAGCGGATCTGAAAAATAAAATTTCACTGCCTTCCCCTCGAACCAGCACGGTGGGATTTCAATTTTATTATTGGGTATGGCTGGTGTTTAAAGAGAAAACAGACGCCTTTTTAAGGAGGCTTAAAAATCAGCTGTACGGCCTTCCCCCTTCCTGGTCCACTTCCTACGCTCTTTTTCAAAGAGGTCATGTCCAGCTGAGTTTTTCTTATTTAAGCTCTTTGCTGTATCACAGAGAACAAAATCAAAAGGATTTTTATTTTGTTCCATTTAAGGAAGGACATCCATTTCAAGTGGAACTGGCGGGTGTGTCGGGATTCTGCACTCAATGTGAACTGGGCCGATTGTTTATTCATTTTTTGCTTGAGCTGGAAATTCAAAATATTTTTCAGAAAAAAAATTATATGTTTCCGGTGGTTCAATCAGCTCAGTCGACTCAGTCGGCGGAGTTTAAGGATTTTCTTTTCCGATTGAAGTTAATTCAATATGACCGATTGAATATTTTTTTGGAACATAAGAAAAAATGGCTGGATAAATGGGATGAATCAGTGAAATAGGTAAAATAAGATGATGATTTTTCAAAGGCTGAGAAACCAAATCACCGTTTTTATGTCTTTTTTTTTAATGATCCTTGTTTTACTTCCTTTGTTTGTTTTTTTGTTTAAAATTCCTGCCTTGCAACTGCCGGCTTCCTCCGACTGGGTTTTCGTTTTATTTTCCACTTTATCGCAGGCGGGCTTGAGCGCTTTTATCTCCGTTTTGTTTGGTGTTTTTGGTTCTATGGGGCTTTGTTGGTTGAGGGAAAGGCAGGTAAATATGCTGAGCGTGGAGCTGTTTTGTCTTCTTCCTGCTTTGCTTCCTCCTTTGGTGCCGGTTTTGTCTTGGGTGAATGTATCGGAATGGTTGTTTCATTTTCCTTTTTTTTCTTTTTATTCTGTTTTGGTTGCTCATGTTTTAATGAATACCGGTCTTGTTTCTGTTTTTTTCTTTCGTTTGTTTTGTGCTCAGACGGGGCAACTGTCGGATTGGGCTTTTTTACATAAAATCTCCCGATGGGGTTTTTTAAAAAAAATGTTGTTTTTTGAATGGAGAAAGGATCTATTGCTTGTTTTTTTACTTGTTTTTTCTTTTTGCTTTACCAGTTTTTCCGTTCCCTTGCTGGTGGGAGGGGGGAGTGGTCAGACTTTGGAGGTGTTTATTGCGGAAAAACTGAAGGATCCGGCCACCTGGCCTGAGGCCATGACTTTATTTGCCATAGAGATCGGTTTTGTTTTTTTGTTCTTCAGTCTTCTTTACACTCAAATGGAGTCGGGAGTCCCAACGAGAAATCGAAAAAAAAAACTTTATTTGATTCCCTCTTTGTCTTTTTTGGTGTTTCCGATTTTACCTTCTTTGTTGATTTTTTTTGGACTTTGGGATTTGTGGTCCGGTTCGGTCTGGCGGGAGTTGCTGTTAATTAAAAACAGCGTTTTTATCTCTTGGACACAGACTTTGCTGGTAGGAGTGTTGACCGGAGTGGGCACTCTTTTTTTGCTCTCCGGGGTGGCTTTTTGTCTACGGGATTTTTTTCTTCGTCGGTTTCTTATAGCTTACTGTGGTTCTTCCACAGCTTTTATGGGCTTTGCTTTTTTACTTATAGGTTCGGATTCCCCAGCGGCAGTTTGGCTGAAGTGGTCTGTGGGTTTAAGTCTGCTTTTTTTGCCGGCTTTATACCGTCTAATGGGGGAGACGATCCTTGTTCGATTGAAAAATCAGGTCCGGTTGGTGGATTTGATGGGAGCGGGAAGGGTAATGAGTTTTACTCGGATTATATGGCCTCAATGTAGGGGCGGTTTGTTATTTCTTTCCGGCATAGCTGCTTTTTGGGCTTGCGGGGATTTCGCTTACTCCTCTATTGTAGGAGGAGGGCAGGAGCATTTGGCTTTGCTCATTCAGGAGCTTTTTGCTTCTTATCGTTTTGAGCTTGCCACCATTTTAACATGGCTTTTGATTTTGAGTGGTGTATTTTGTTTTTTCCTATTTGCGGGAGTGGCTTTTGTCTTACATAAAAAATCTTATTTGCCGGCAAGGTGATTTTGAACTGAATGTTCCCTTTCTCCACTGGCCGGATGAAGGGGTCAGCGCTTTAGCCGGGCCATCCGGTTCCGGAAAAAGCACTTTGGCTTTGGCTTTGTGCGGACTCAACCCGGTGGAAAAGGGTTTTCAATGGATTTTTAAAAATAAGGATCTGGCTTTGCTTTCCCCTCCGGAAAGGAAAATTTCTTTTTTGTTTCAAAGCCTGGAGCTTTTTCCTCATCTCAGTGCGGAACAAAATATTTTGTTTCCTGCACACGCACGCAAAATAAACAAAGAGAAAACCAGGGAAAAACTTTATATGTTGGAGGAATATTTACAGCTTTCCCGATTTTTAAAAAAGTCGGTTCATTTCCTTTCCGGAGGAGAAAAGCAAAGGGTAGCCTTGGCTCGGGCTTTAATGGTAAAGTCTGATTTTTTAATTTTGGATGAGCCTTTTTCCTCTTTGGATGCGAAACTGAAACAAGCCTCCTTTACTCTTCTTAAAGAAATTTTGAAACAGGATAAAACCCCTACGCTTTTGATTTCTCATAGTGTGGAGGAAATAAAATCCTTGTCTCAACAGGTTTTTTATATTCAGGCCGGACGATTGACTTTAAAGCCCGGGAAATGAGAGACTGTTTTTTTTGTATTTCCGTTCCGGCTTTGGGGAAAAAGCTGGTATAGGGCATAAACAGGAAGCGGTGTTTTGGAAGATAACAACTAATGATGATTCAGATGAAACAAAGTCTGAGGTTCAAGCAGAGGGCGGTGTTTTGGAAGATAACCACAATGAAGATTCAGATGAAACAAAGCCTGAGAGTCAAAGAGGAAGCGGGATTTTGGAAGATAACCACAATGAAGATTCAGATGAAACAAAGCTGAGAGTCGGACAGGGAGTGTTTTTTTGGAAGATAACCACAATGAAGATTCAGATGAAACAAAGCCTGAGATTCACGCAGAGGGTGGTTTTTTGGAAAATATAAAAGTAAAAAACTTTGAAAGAAAAGATCAGCTTTTTCCTCAGACAAAAACCGCTCCCAAATATTCTGTTGGTGTAAAAAGTACAAAAGGTTTGGAATTAAAGCTGGCTGATCCTCGTGTCAATCGGGTGGCTTTGGCTTTGATGGATATGCAGGCGGTTATGGGTGGAGCGGCCAGCCACTGGGGAGGCCCTTCTGCTTTTGCGGAGATTGTGTCCGCTCTTTACGCTTGGGTGTTTCATCTGGCCAACAGGGTAAACCGTCCCTGGTATGAGTTGTTTCATCTCATCAATGATGCCGGTCATTGTGAAAACGGTCTTTATGCCGTTAGGGCCAACTACGGTATGGGGATAAGCTTTTCGGATTTAAAAGGGTTTAGATCCATTCACAGTCCCTTGACCGGACACGGAGAGGCTCATCTTTTTCCCGAAGGAGTGTATTTAAGCAATGGCCCCCTGGGCTCCACCTTAGCTCAGGCGCAAGGACTTTGTATGGCGGATTCATTGACGGGACTTAAGCGATCCACCCTTGTTTTGATGTCGGACGGAGCTTGCATGGAAGGGGAGGCGAAAGAGGCTTTCAACTCCATTCCCGGGTTTTTTAAAAAAAACAAAATGAATCCCTTTATTGTGATTGTAAGCGATAACAACACCAAACTGAGCGGGCGTATTGACAAAGATAGTTTTTCCTTAAGTCCTTTTTTCGATTCCCTACCGGTATTGGGCTGGGAATACAGGGAGCTTCCCTCCGCTAATGATTTGCAAAGCTGTGTGGATGTGCTGGAGGAAATATTAAACTTGCCTTTTTCCTCTCTTAAGGAAAAGCCGATTGTTATTCGTGCTAAAACAGTCAAAGGCTATGGTGTGAAGAAGACCCGGCTGGCGGATCACGGAGGGCATGGTTTTCCTCTTAAGGATGTGGAACAACTGCCGGAATTTTTAGAGGAAATCTACGCTGGCAAAGATATACCCGATGAGTTTATGAAGTGGATGCGTGAGCTGAGTGAGCCTCACTTGCTTCCGGAAAACTCTTTGTCGCGGGTTTCGCCTTTGTGCGATGGAGGAGGGGTTGAAACAGCCTCCGGCAAAGGAGAATCACAGACACAATCCTTTTCTTTTACGGGAAAAAGAGTGAAGGTGCAGGAGGGCATTGGCCGAGCTTTGATTTACTGCTGTGAAGAAAAAAAATGGCCGGTTGTGTCTGTCAGTGCAGACCTTCAAGGCTCCACTGGTGTGCTGGCTTTCCGGAAAAAATTTCCTCAATTTTCCTTTGATATGGGTGTGGCGGAAGCCAATATGATCTCCACCGCGGCTGGCTTTTCCAAACAGGGTTTTATTCCCGTCGTGGATACCTTTGCTCAATTTGGAGTAACCAAAGGGGCGCTTCCCTTATTTATGGCCAATTTGTCTCAGGCGCCGGTAATCGCGGTTTTTTCTCATGCCGGTCTTCAGGATGCGGCGGACGGAGCTTCTCATCAGTGCCTGACTTACTTTGCTCAAACCGGTGCTATCCCCATGACGGATGTTTATTGTCTGAGTTGCAGTGAAGAGGCTTTTTCCCTGATGACCCAGGCCATAGAGTCTTTTGCTTTGGCTTATAAGAATGGCGCAGTCCCCCGCACGCAGATTTTCTTTTTAGGAAGGGAGACCTTTCCTTTTTCTTATTTACCGAAAGGGTATGTTTATGGACTGGGTAAAGCACAAATCATTCATTCTCAGTTGGAGAATAAAAAAAAAGGGATCACGCTTTGGTCTGCCGGGACTTTGCTGGAGCAGGCTTTGTCGGCAGGGCAAATTCTTTCAAAAAAAGGCTGGAAGACAATAGTGGTTAACGCTTCAATTATCAATCATCCTGATATGGAAACTCTTTTGTCTTGTCTGAAAAAAACCGATTTTCGTTTATTGACTATAGAGGATCATCATTCAACAGGGGGGATGGGGGCTTTGGCGGCGCAGGCTCTAAGTCTTAAAGGTGTTAAAGCGGATATGCGCTCTTTGGCTGTTCACTCGGATTTTGGCCGAAGCGCTTATAAGTCTTCCGAATTGTACAAACAGGAAAGACTCATGTCGGAGGATATTGTAAAAGCGGTTTTGTCCTATTGGCCTTGATGTTTTGTTATGTATAGCTTCTTGTTATCGGTTTGTTTTTTATATGAAAGTGTTGTGCTTTTTTTTGATAACAGAATTATAAGAATTGTGGAAAAATATCAAATTTTATCAGTTTAAAGCCCAATATGGTCTTTCGGGAAAAACGAGTGCTGATCTTTCTTTTTTTAAATGGAGAAATATAATTTGTTGCTTTTTTCTAAATGTTCTATAAATTCTTTGATTGTTTTTGATGAAATAAAAAGCTCTTTTTATTTAGGTTAAAATAATCTTCGTGATCTCCCAAAAATTCTTAATCTCATTGATATAATTTCTGATGTTTTTCCTTTTTTGCAAAACTCGTTCTTCCCATTATGAGCATCATAAAGAACAGAACAAGTAAAACAAGTGATTGGTATTCCAACCCGGACTACTATTGTGTGCTGTTGTCTGTAGAGGAAGAGGCAGACTTTGTTGTGCTGTTGTCTGTGGGGGCAGTGGTGGACTCTGTTGTGCTGTTGTCTGTGGAGGCAGTGGTGGCCTTTGTTGTGTTGTTGTCTGTGGACGAAAAGGCAGACTCTGTTGTGTCTGTTTTACCTTCCAGACCTTTTTTAAAATCTCTTAATCCTTCTCCCAGGGCTTTTCCAAACCCTTTGATTTTTTTATGTCCAAAGAGCAAAAGTAAAATGACGAGAACAATTAAAATTTCCTTGAAGCCAATAGATGATAACATAATTGCTCCTCCTGCCTGATTTTTTAACAGGAATAATAAGTAAAGAAACAGCTTTGCGCAACATTTATTTTAATAAATCGAACCTGAAAACAGCCGGTTTATTTGTGTTTATGCTTAAACAAAAAGAAGATATTTAATAGATGGCTGTCAATACTTGCTTTCTTCCGTCCGGCTGGAGGTAAAAATAAGAACCGTGATATATTTTGGCCAATGTGCGCCGGATTCAACACTGGGTCAGGGAAAAAGCGGAAAAAATATTAATTTGTTTTTTTTCTGATTCAAAAATAATCAGGTGTTTTAAGAAGAGTTTTTTTAATGGTGAGAATTTTTTGTATCAGACTGGAAGGATTTTGTTTTTGAATTTCTTTTGTTTTTACCCATAAGGCGTCTTTAACTTCACTTTCTTTCCAAATGGAAGCGAGGGAAACCAAAACATAAATATTATGGTGGGTGATGGAGTGGACAAAATGATATCGGTCCGGCCGGGTGTTTCTTTTGACGGCTTTTCCAGGGAATAAAGGATAATTTTTTAAAACCGGTAGCGGATGTTTCTGCATTAAACCGGTGAAATTTTTTTTAATAAAAATCACCGGTTGATAAAACCATATTTCCTTTTTCTTTTTTTTTTTTAATAAAGGGATTTTGTCTGTTTGATTATGTTTAAAGGCCTGGCAGTTTTGTCTGAGAGGGCAGACAAGACACAGTGGGTTCCCGGCTGTGCACACAAGGGAGCCCAGCTCCATTAAAGCCTGATTCATAGTGGAGGGAGGGTGTTTCATTGTCCATTGGTCTGCCGTCTGTTGTAAAATGCTCCGGTTCTTTTTTTCCCACCAGGCTTTTTTAAAGCCCAGGTAGCGGGTCATCACCCGAATTGAATTGGCGTCCAGTACTCCGGTTTTTTCATCAAAAGCCAGGGAGCTTACCGCCCGAGCGGTATAGGGGCCGAAGCCAGGCAGTGTCAACAGTTTTTTGTAAGTTTGAGGAAAGTGTTTTTGTGCATAAATTCTGCATGCAGACTTATGCAGATTTTTAATCCGGGAGTAATAACCCAAGCCGGACCAATAAGGCAGTACCTCTTCCAAGGGGGTTTGAGCCAAAGACTCCAGTGTTTTAAATTTTTTAATGAATCTTTCATAATAGGGAATCACCGTGTTTGTAGTGGTTTGCTGTAACATGACCTCTGACACCCATATTGTATAAGGGGTCTGCGCTCTTTTTTTTCTCCAGGGGAATGGTCTTTTATTTTTTTCGTACCATTTAATCAAACGATTTTGATCGGCTGGAGAGGAAGAGATATTCTGCAGTCTTTTTTTCCTTGATATGGCTTTTTTCAATATTGACTCCTGACTTTATTTGCCTCCTGTTTACTGTGTTTGTTCCGCGAAACACAGGTCTTCACTCAAAAAAAGCCGGTTTTAAAAATTCATTTATTTATTGTGTAAAATCTCCAGTAAGATTTTTTCCAATTCCATGAATTGGGTTTTGTTTTTTACTATCCCTTGAGCAAACCGGGCTTGCCCCCCTCCTTTGCCGTTAAGGCGGGGGGCAAGAGTGTTTTTTAAAATATCCCCGGCGGAAATATATGTTTGCAGTTCTTTAGACACAGTCACAACAATAGGATGTCCTTTTGCTTTTTCCCCTGCAACTATCACTACGGCCGGCCCGGGCAGTTTGCATTTTAACTGATCTGCCATGTCTGCCAGAAGCTTTTTGTCCTCTATGGGAAGCGTGTTCATCAATAAATAAGCTGTTTGTTTTTGATGTTGAAAAGATTTTGCTTTTTTTATTATATTTTCCATATTGAAAGAATCGGATATGTTTGCAATTTGTTTTTTAATCTGCGTTATTTCAGTTTCTTTTTTCCTTATAAAGAGGATAAAAGGGTTTTGCGCTTCTGTAAGATGTTGTGCTTCCATAAGATTGTTTTCTTTGTTTTCTTTGTTTTCTTTGTTTTCTGTTTCTTCTTGATTTTTTATCCTGGGGAGAGAAAGATTTAAGTATTTCCTAAGCTCTTCATTTTGCCTGGCCAAAAAATAATCAGCCGAACAGCTCGGGTAAATTCTTTTTTTTTGTAAAAAGCTTTTGCTCTCATTGCCTGGCGAAGTGCTTTTGTCATATCCGCTGTGTAACTGTTGATCCGGTTCGCGGGTTTGTAGCTTTTTATTTTTATCCATAAGGATTTCTGTTTTTGTCGGTTCTTTTGATATTGTTTTGTTTTTTGAAGTTTGGTTGGATAAAAGGGAGAGCTTTAATTGTGTTTTTAAGTTTTTTGTTTCCTCTTCCTGTGCTTTAAGCCACTGAATAAAAGGGTTTTGCGTTTCTGGAGTTTCCCTTAAGGGGATATTTAAAATATTTCTTAAGTCCTTGTTTTGCTGTGCCAGAAGGCTTAGCCATTTTTGCAAAATGTCGCCGGTATAGGCTGTGATTCGGCGCACCCCGGACTGCACCCCTGTTTCGGAAATGATTTTGAAGTCTCCAATGCCGGATGTATTTTTGACATGTATTCCTCCACAAAGCTCAAAGCTTTTCCCTATTCGGATTGTGCGCACTTTTTCTCCATAGTTTTCTCCTGCGAGGAAAATCGCGCCCTGATCTACAGCCTGTTCGTAAGAACACATAGAATCTGAAACAGAATGCCCGGCCTGAATATAGCCTCTGACTGTGTTTTCAATCTCTTCTATTTGAAAGGTGCTTAAGGGTTTTGGATGGCTGAAATCAAATCGGAGTTTTCCCGGCTCCACCAAGGACCCCATTTGCCGGATGGAGCTTCCCAGTATCTCTCTTAAAGCCTGATTCAGCAAGTGGGTTGCGGAATGGCTGGTGGAAATAAGACGGCGGTGATCGGGATCCACTTTCATTTTGCAAGTCTGATCAGATTGTAATTCTCCGGTTGCTATTTTTATTTTATGAACAATAAAAGGACCTGTTTTTTGACAATCCAGTACAAGGGCTTTGCCGGTTTTGGTTTCCAGTGTACCTGTATCTCCAACAGGGCCTCCCCCTTCCGGGTAAAAGCAGGTTTTATCTGCGATAAGCCATAACTCTTCTACTTCCTGTTTTGTTTTTGTTTCCTCTTTCATTTTAATTGAGCGAGGTGATGTCCTCTTTTCTATTTTAAATATTTCGTTTTGTTCTTTTTTTATGTGATCCAGTGAGAAAACCGACTGATCCCGTGTATCTTCAGCCTTTGTTAGAGAGGGATTTGAATTTGCGTCAACGAACAAGAGATATAAAATCCGGGCGGTTTCATTATCTCTGTTGTAGCCCGTAAACTCTGTTTTTTTTATATTATTGACGCTTCTTTGGCCGGATTCTTGCTTTCCATTTGCTACAGACTTAGGGGAGTGCATATCAGGGAGTTTTTGGGACTCCCGCTTTTGCGATAAGGATGAAGGCGCCAATGAACGCAAAGCTGTCGAAGATGGTGGTGCAGGTATTGCATCAGGCAGTTTGTAATCTTCCGGATTAAATTGCTTTGCCGATATAAACTCCTGTAAAATCATTAGTATACTATTTTTGCGAAAACGGGAAATATGTTGTTGTTTAAATTCTTCCAAATTAATATTTTCATTTACTTCAAATCCTTTTTCCTTGGCGATAAGGCGGGTGAGATCAGGAGGAAAACCATAAGTATCGTAAAGCTTCCAGACAATCTCATTGGGGATTTTTTTATCAGAAAGATTTTTGATTTTTTTAAAGAAAATGTTTTGCCCCTCTTTCAGACTTTGGCTGAACAGGTTGTTTTCTTCTTTTATGATATGTGTAATGAAGTCTTTATTTTTTTTTAACCCCGGGTAAACTGGACTCATTATATCAATCACTCTCTTCACTGCCAGGAATAAAAGGTCTTTTCCTGACTGCAGCTTATAACTGTAAAAAAGCGCTCTCCTTAAAATGCGCCTTAGTACATAGCTGGCGCCTTCGCTTCCCGGCAAAATCCCGTCGCATATTAAGAAGGAAACCGCCCGGCTGTGGTCTGCAATCACTCGAAAAGCCACTTGAGTTGTCTCTTGTCCACCTTCTCCGGTAAAGTGGTACTTTACTCCTGAAGCTTTTTCCAAAGAGATTATGATGTCTTTGAAAATATCCGTGTGGTAATTGCTTTTTTTCTCCTGTAACACGGCGGAAAGCCTTTCCAATCCCATACCGGTGTCCACACAGGGCTTGGGCAAAGGCTCCTGGACTTTCTTTCCATTTCTTACAACCTCGTTAAACTCCATAAAAACCAGATTCCATATTTCCGTCATATCCTCAGGACCGGGTTCTATGTTGGATCCCTCATAGTAATAAATTTCCGAGCAGGGACCGCAAGGCCCCGTGTCCCCCATGCGCCAAAAGTTGTCTTCCCCTAAGTGAAAGATTTTTTCTTCAGGAAAACCTTGTTCTCTTTTCCATATTTCCGCACTTTCTTTATCTTCTTTGAAAACACTCACCCACAGCCGGTCTTTGGAAAGCCCCAATTCTTTTGTCAGGAAATTCATGGCATAATCAATCGCTTCTTTTTTAAAGTAGGAACCGAAGGAAAAATTGCCCATCATTTCAAAAAAAGTATGATGATAGGCGGAGTATCCCACTTGCTCCAGATCATTGTGTTTTCCTCCTGCGCGTAGACACTTTTGAATACTGCTAACTTGAGAATGAGGGGCGGATTGAGGAGCAAGAAAAAAATTTCTAAACTGGTTCATGCCGGCATTGGTAAATAGTAAACTGGGGTCTCTGTCGGGTATCAAAGTGGAGCTTGGTATCCATTTGTGGCTATGGGCTGTAAAGTAATTTTGAAACTTTTTTCTAATGTCGTTGCTTTTCATATTTTTTTCGTCCGTTCTCGTCAGGCTTTTTTTATGTGTTCATGGATGATTTTTTTTATTGTAGTGCTTTCAAAACCTTTGTACATCAGGAATCGGCGCATTTGATTATTTGTGTTTTTTGAAGGATTTTGTGTATTGCTGAATTTTCTTATCAGCCACCAACGGCATTTTTCCTCCTCCAGGATTTCCTTTTTTTGAACCAAAGGAAGCTGTTTTTTCTTTAATTCAATTTGGATCGACAGCCAACCTTTTTTTTTTCGATGCAGTTCATTGGCGAACTGAAGAGCCAGTTCTTTTGGTTCGGAAAGCCATCTGTTCTGCTTGGCTGTTTTTAGAGCTTTTCGCACAGCCGCTTGGGGAAAATGTTTCAGCAGTTTGGTTTTTAATTCGTGCTCCGAATGGGCTCGGTAATTGAGATAGGTTTTTAATTTTTCCAAAAGGGCTTTTTCCGAACAATCTTTCTTTACCATGAATGAGAATTAATATTTTTTAAGAATAAAATCCACTTATTTTTTACTTTTTGTTGTGTAAAAGCATAAAAAACTAAAACAGGGTTTGTTAAATTCCCTTAGTACTTTTCAGGGATAATTCCCAGTGCCTGACTTTGTGTTTTATCAAAGGTATTCTTTTTTGTTTTGTCGGCTGAATTGGATTTACTGGCCCAACTCTCAAAATCGTTTTCGTGTAAAACACCCGATATTATCATTTTTACTTTTTCCGGGGCAGTGGAGTTTTTAATGGCCTCTTTTTCGGAGATGAGACCTTGTTTTGCCATTTGAATTAAATGCTGATCGAAAGTTTGCATGCCCCAGTGACTTTTACTTTGCTCTATGATTTCCTGTATTTTTTCCACAGGACTGTCTTGTTCAATCTCCTGTTGCATTCTTAGGTTGTTGATTAATATTTCCACGGCAGGTATGCGGCCACTACCGTCTTTTTTTGGAATTAACCTCTGAGTAAAGACAACTTTTAATACGGAGGATAAAATCAGCCTGATCGTTTGTTGTTCTTCTTTTGAGAACACACTGAGGATACGGTTGATCGTCTCTCCCGCCTCTTTGGTGTGGATAGTGGAAAATATCAGGAATCCTGTTTCCGCGGCGGTCAAGGCAGTGGTAATGGCGTTTTTGTCTCGCAGTTCAGAAAACAGGATAATATCTGGATCCTGCCGCAAGGCGGATTTTAAAGCTGTATGGGGATCATAGCAATCTATCCCCAATTCTCTTTGGGTGATAAGGCTGTGGTGGTCCTGAATCAGGAACTCAATAGGGTCTTCAATCGTGAGAATATGTTTATTTTTGGTTTTATTGATATGATTGATCATAGATGCCAAGGTGGTGGATTTTCCGGTTCCAGTGGCACCCGACACTAAAACCAAGCCTCTTTCTATTTTACTTACGATATTCAGCATTTCTTTTGGCAAGTTTAAATGGTCAAAAGTGGGGATATTATGCGGGATATGGCGCACAACCACCCTTAAACTGCCTCGTTGAAAGAAAATACTGAAACGAAATCTTCCAACCCCTTTTAGCCCGTAACCCAGGTCTACATTGCCTTCTGTTCTCAACTGCTCCTGATGATTGTCGTTTAAAACCGGTGAAATCAGCTGACTTATTGTTTGATAATTGATGATGGGATGGTCAGGGTTAAGGATACATAATTTGTTTTTTTTTCTCATAATAGGAGGCGCTCCCACTTTCAAATGCAGGTCACTTCCCTCTTTATTGGCTAATTCCAAAAGTAGTTTATTAAGATCCATTATTAATTATGTCCTTTTTTATTTTGTGAATGTGTTTCATTTTTTGACAATTTATTTCCCCTTTCCGGTGGAGCTGGAAAATTTTAAATTGCAAAAATGTAATATTTAGCTCTTCGGTAAGTATAGAGGCTTCTTTTAAGCTTTTTTTGGCTTTATTTGTCGGTTTTGTAATTATTTTTTGCTATATTGCGGTTGAGGAGAGTTAGTTCATGTTTTCCACTTCAGAGTGTTTTAAGGAATTGGAGAAAAAATCAGCGGGGATACATGATTTTTTTACGCACAGTCGGCAAACCTTGGCTTTGGCGGAAAGCTGTACTGGAGGGCTTCTTTCCTATTGCCTGACAGTCAAGCCGGGCGCCAGTGTGTTTTTTCTGGGTTCCGTGGTGAGTTATTCTTACTTAGCTAAGAAAAAGTATTTGAATTTGCCGTCTTCCATTTTGGATCAGGAGGGGGCTGTTAATGAGTCTGTTTGTCGTTTAATGGCGCAGAGTATTAAAAATCGCCTGGGCAGTGACTGGGCTTTGGCTGTTACTGGAGTGGCTGGACCGGGGAGAATGGAGAAGGATCCCCCTGTGGGAGTGGTTTTTGTGGCTGTTTTGGGTCCGGTCGGCGTAAAAGTGGAGCGATTTTTGCTTGAAGAAAAAAATCGTCAGGACATACGGCATCAATCTGTCATTTTTGCATTGGATTTTTTACAATCTCGTATCAAAATGGGCACACAAAAAAAATTAGGAGGGAACAAGTTATGAAGGAAAGACAAAAAGCGCTGAGTTTGGCTATCACAGCAATTGAAAAACAATTTGGCAAAGGTTCTATTATGAAACTGGGAGCGGGAGGGTCCATTTATGAAAATGTACCGGTCTTTAGCACAGGTTCTTTAGGTTTGGATATCGCTCTTGGTATTGGAGGGCTTCCTAAAGGAAGAGTGGTGGAAATTTTTGGCCCGGAAAGCTCCGGTAAAACCACCTTGGCTCTTTCCACAGCGGCTCAGGCTCAGAAAGCAGGGGGTACGGTGGCTTTTGTGGATGCAGAACATGCTTTGGATATTAACTACGCAACCAAATTGGGAGTTAATGTTCCGGAAATGCTCGTTTCCCAGCCGGATACGGGAGAGCAGGCTTTGGAAATTACGGAAACTCTGGTTCGTTCAGGAGCTATTGATGTTTTAATTATAGATTCGGTTGCAGCTCTGACTCCCAGAGCGGAGATTGAAGGGGATATGGGAGACTCTCATATGGGCTTACAGGCGCGGCTTATGTCTCAGGCTCTTCGTAAACTCACTTCTGCCATTAACCGCAGTGGCACCCTGGTGATTTTCATCAATCAAATCAGGATGAAAATAGGTGTGATGTTTGGCAACCCGGAAACCACCACCGGAGGAAACGCTTTGAAATTTTACTCTTCTATACGTTTGGATGTGAGAAGGGTGGCCGCCATTAAGAAAGAGGATCAGGTAATAGGCAATAAAACTGTGGTGAAAGTGGTTAAAAATAAAATGTCGCCTCCTTTTGCCCGTGCTGAATTTGATTTAATGTACGGCACCGGTATCTCCCAGTTGATGGAGTTGCTGGATTTGGCTTGCAAAAAAGAAGTCGTGCAAAAATCCGGGGCTTGGTACAGCTTTGAAGGGAATAAGATCGGACAGGGTCGGGATCAGGTGCGGAACTTTTTGGATAAAAATCAGTCTGTCAGAAACAAAATTCAACAGGCGGTGTTCAAAGCTTACAATATAAAAACAGCGTCAGCTCGGAGTAAGGAGTCTATGCCTGTGGCGGAGAAACAGAAAATAGAGAAAACTCTATCTACTTAAAATCGGGATCAGGACACGGAAGTAAAGGCCTCTTTCAACTTGAGGATCTCGGTTAATGAATAGAGTTTTACCGGTCTTTATCTTTTTTTCCGGAAAAATTCCTTTAGAAGAAGGGAGCTTTCCTCTTGTAAAATTCCGTGATGAATGTCCACAAGGTGGTTGAGCCGAGGGTCTTGCGGAATCCGGTAAAGGGAGTGAGCGGCCCCGGCTTTAGGGTCTTTGCAGGCGTACACCAGTCGGCTTAAACGGCAGGCTACAATAGCGCCGGCGCACATTGGACAAGGCTCCAAAGTGACATAGAGAGTGCAGTCATTCAGTCGCCAACGTTTTAGTTTAAAAGAGGCTTGCTCTATGGCCAGGATTTCTGCATGGGCAGTGGCTTTTCCCAAACTTTCTTTTTGGTTGAACATCTTGGCTATCACTTTGTTTTTATGAACTATTACGGCTCCCACCGGCACTTCCCCCTGTTTTTCGGCTTGTTTAGCCAACTGAAGGGCCTCTTTCATAAAAAGCCTGTCTTCCGGTTTTTCTTTCAAATAAAGCTCCTGATGAGTCCGGTTTTGATGACATTTATGTCGTGGAAGAGCCTATTTTAAAAAAAACCAATCAACAGACTCCAGTGTTCATAAAGGAAAATAGCTATTATGTTTTAAACCTTTCATTATTACAAATGAGGCTTGCGGAAATATCATATCTCGTTTTTGATTCAAACAAAAAAAGGTTTTATTGCGTCCGCAACTATCATTAAGAGGTAAAAGGCTGACTGTTTTCCTTAATAGAGCTTTTCAGGGCAATAACATTTTCAGGTTATTATTCCAATGCAGTTAGAAGGGAATCGTTAGCGTAATATGGTCTAAAAGTTATGTCCTCTGACTTTGAGGAGTTTAGGCTATCTCAATTTTAGGAAAAGCTCTCTCATTTCATATCAGTGTTTGTGTATGATTTTTGTATTTTGGATTATCTGTGCCCCTGAAACATCACTGATACTTTGTACTGGACACATCATTGACAGGTTTTCCAAATATTATCCAAAGAAATAAACTTAAAAGCGTGTTGTGTGCTGATGAAGAGGAAAAGCCCTTTGAGAGAATATATCCGATCGGGGATCCAATGGACCAATTCTACAGAAATTATCTGAAATTAGACTTGTTTTTTATGGTATTATCTGCTATGCGTGGTTGTTTAAGCAGTAAAATAAGAGGGCGGGGAAGGCCAAATTAAGCCGAAATCCTTTTTAAACCGGGAAGAAAACTAAGTATAACTCATTAGAAATTAGATTCAATAAAGGTGGTGAAATTCTGTGCCTCGTATAAGAATTCGTGAAGGGGAGCATTTTGAGCAATCTCTTCGGCGATTTAAAAAATCATGTGAAAAATTCGGGATTCTTTCTGAAATTAAAAAGCGGGAGTTCTACGAAAAACCCAGTGTGTGTAAGAAGAAAAAATCGCTTAATGCCCGAAGAAGGTCATTAAAAAAGACTAGAAAGTTTGGGACTTGAAAAATGAAATCGTCGTTTTCTCTAAAAGATCGTATTGTAGCTGATATGAAATGGGCGATGAAAAGTAAACAAGCCTCCACGCTTCAGGCTTTAAAGCTGGTGTATGCGGAATGCCGAAATAAAGAGATTGAGCTTAAAACCGATTTGGATAATGTGCAAATGGTGTCCATTTTGAAAAAGCAGGTTAAGCAGTATGAAGAGAGTATTGAGCAATATGAAAGAGCTGGTCGACTGAATAGCGCTCAGGAGCAGGCGGGAAGGTTGAAGTTGATTAAATCCTATTTGCCCAAAGCTCTTTCGGCAGAGGAATTAAAGGTGCTGGTTGGCGAAGTAATTGCTGATTTAAAAGCCACTTCAATAAAAGAGATGGGTTTGGTTATAAAAACCGTTCAATCCCGCACGGAAGGTTCTGCTGATAATCGTCAATTAGTGGCGCTGGTAAAAGAGAGATTGCAGGCTATATGAGGAGAATTTCTCCGGAGTTTATAGAACAAGTGCGGCTGGCCAATGATATTGTGGATATCATTGGAGAGGATACTTTTTTAAAGCGCGTGGGATCCCGTTATATGGGGCTTTGTCCTTTTCCCTCCCATAATGAAAAGACTCCCAGTTTTTCCGTGTCCCCGGACCTGCAGGTGTATCATTGTTTCGGCTGTGGTCAGTCCGGAAACCTTTTCACTTATTTGCAAGTAAGGCGGGGTTGGCACTTTATGGAGGCGGTAAAGTTTTTAGCTCAAAAAGCCGGCTTGTCCCTGCCTGACACCCAAAGAGAAGATGATAAAAAATATGTAGACAGGAAAAAGCTGTTGGAAATCAATCAGCTGGCCTGTGATTTTTACAGTGAAAATTTGCAGGCTCTGCCCGCCTCTCACTCTGTAAGAAAATTTCTTCGAGAAAGGGATTTGTCGGATGAAACAGTAAAAAAATTTCAATTGGGTTACGCTCCCGCTAATTGGGACGGATTATGCTCCCATCTAAGGAAAAAAGACGGCAGTTTAAAGTTGTCTGAAAAGCTGGGTTTAATAAAAAAGAAACCGGGCAGGTATTATGATTTGTTTCGTGATCGTCTGATATTTCCCGTGTTTGCAAAAAACGGCCGGGACATTTTGGGTTTCGGAGGAAGAATTTTATCACTGGCGGGTCAGCCCAAGTATATCAACAGCGCGGATTCCTCTGTGTTTCACAAAGGCCATACTTTTTACGGATGGCAACACACAGCCGGTTTTATTCGGGATTGCGGGAAGGCTTTGGTGGTGGAGGGATATACGGACTATTTAAGTTTATATCAACGAGGTGTGCGCAATGTGGTGGCCACCTTGGGAACCGCTTTGACGGACAATCATGCTCGCTGGCTTTCACAATATACTCAGCAGGTGATTTTATCTTTTGATGGAGATGAGGCCGGGGAAAAAGCGGCAGAAAGAAGCCTGAAAGTGTTGTTGTCCTATGGGGTGATTCCCAAAGTGCTATATTTGGAAGAGGGCATGGATCCGGATTCTTTTATTCGCGCTCAAGGGAAAAAAGCTTTGGAAGAGAAAACGGATTTGGCTCAGGATCTGTTTTTGCATTTATTTTTGAAGGAACTGAAAAAATATCCCGCCGGAGTGGACCGCTTTGCTTTAATTGAGAAAATCGCTGACTTGCTGGCTCAGACAAAAAAGGAAACATTGAGGGAATATTACACCAGTCGCTTTTTGGACAGTTTCGGTTTTGATGAAAAAGTGGCCAGACAGGCTTTGCAAAAAGCCTTAACGAAACAGGAGTTAAAGACAAAGCGAAGTTTTGATTCCCGGAAAAATTATGTCTCTTTTCGGAACAGCCCGCAGGCGGAAGTGGAAGCTTCAGCCCCGGCAGGTCGGGCGGCGGAGGAAAAAAAACCGCTGGAGGGGCAGGAATCAGAATCGAAAAAGTTTTCTCTTGCATCCGCCCCCAAGTCAGAGCTTTATCTTTTGATATTGGCCTTGGAAAGTCTGGATTGTTATGCGGCAATCAGAGACTCCGGTGTGATTAAAAGCTTAAATCACCAGGGGATTATTGAAATGTTTAAAGTGATAAGTGTATATAATGTAAAAAAAGAGGAACACTTTACAGCTCTAACTCAGATTTTGTCTGCCTATCTTTATGATCCGCGGGAGCTTCAAAAAAACAAGTATCCTTCACTGACTTATTTATCCCGGGAAAAAGTGAAGATTTTTATTCAGGATTGTATAAATAAAGTCGAAGAGGAAAAGAAGCATTTGAAATTGAAAAATATCACGGCTCAAATGCGTTCGGATGGGGAAAACACGAGAAAATATTTGATGAAAATAGCAGAATGGACTAAAAAATCACAGAGTACAGGGAAGGAAATATGAAGGATAAAAAAATAGTTGATGAAAACTGGTCATCAAACAAACAGAAACAAAGTTTTTCCTCCGTTAACCAGATGGAATTAATGGAAAAGGAATTGGGAAAAATCATTGTTCTGGCGGAAAAGAACAAAAATATCTTGAGTGTGGATGAGCTGAACGAACAGTTGGCGCCGGAGTTAACAGATGCGGAGGCTCTGGATAAACTCATGCTCACGCTGGAGAAAAAAGCGATAGAGATCAAATACCCCTCTTTGCTGAAGAACGGGGCTTTGTCGGATGAGACTTTGTTTGTTGAAGAGGATAAAGGGGAAAGTGAAGGGGAGTTAAAAGGCTACAGAAATAACGATCCGGTTCGGTTGTACTTGAGAAAGATGGGGGGTGTTTCCTTATTGGATAGGGAAGGTGAAGTGGATATTGCCCGCCGGATTGAAACAGGTGAAAGGGAAATTATCCGGGCGGTTTTAATGTGTCCTATCGGAACCAGCGAAGTGATTCGTCTGGGGGAACATTTGAAATTTGGTCGGTTAAAGGTGAAGTCTATTTTTCGAGGTTTGGAGGATGAGGAGCATCGTTATAACGAAAAAGAATATGAGGATAAAATTTTTGAGCTTATCGGGAATGTCAGGAAGTATCAAAAAAAAGCAAAGAAGTGTTTTTTGAGTATTAAAAATAAAACAAAAGATATAAAAAAAACGGAACTGATGTTGTGTAAGTTGAACAGTGAACTGATGAAGGAGTTTAAGAATATTAATTTTAACCGGAAAATTATCAATCGTATAGTTATTAAACTTCACAATTTGCTGGGAAGAATGGAGGAGCTTCAGAAAAGAATCGACTCCTCAGTGGAAAAAACCTTTTCAAGAAATTTCGAACATTTAAAAGAAACCTGCCTTATTATGTACAAAAGTGACAAAGAGACATTTCGTATTCAACAGGAAACCGGCTTAAATTTTGAAAAATTTCGGGAATTTTATTTGCTGGCGTCGGACGCGAAGGCTCGTTTAAATCGACTTTATACGGACACATGGATGGATTATGAATGGGTTAAAAATACCTGTACCTCTATTTGGGTCGGAGAACAGGAGGCGGATAAAGCCAAGTCAAAATTGGTTAAAGCCAATTTGCGTTTAGTCGTTTCCATTGCGAAAAAGTATACCAACAGGGGTTTGCAGTTTTTAGATCTGATTCAGGAAGGCAATATGGGATTGATGAAAGCGGTGGATAAATTTGAATACCGAAGAGGATATAAATTTTCCACTTACGCCACTTGGTGGATCCGTCAAGCCATTACCAGGGCTATCGCAGATCAGGCGCGCACCATCCGGATTCCTGTGCACATGATTGAAACAATTAACAAATTAATCAGAACATCACGGTACCTTATTCAGGAGTTAGGCCGTGAACCGACTCCTAAGGAAATTGCAAATAAGATGGAAATGCCGGTGGATAAAGTCAGAAAAGTTTTGCGGATCGCAAAAGAACCCATTAGCCTGGACACTCCTTTAGGAGAGGAGGAAGATTCTCATCTGGGGGATTTTATAGAGGATAAAAATGTAATAAATCCTTCTTCCGCCATTGTGAATCTGAATTTAATAGAACAGACGAGAAGAGTGCTTTCCACTCTCACCCCTCGAGAGGAGCGGGTGTTGAGAATGCGCTTTGGAATTGGGGAGGAAAGCGATCACACTTTGGAGGAAGTGGGACAGGATTTTAATGTGACCCGGGAAAGAATTCGTCAGATTGAGGCAAAGGCTTTACGCAAACTGAGGCACCCCAGCCGCTCGGATCGGCTAAAGACATTTGTGGATACGGACAATGAAATGGATGCAGATACAGAAGAATAATCCGCTCCGCAAGAACGAACAGCCGGTTTTGGAAGCAAACCCCGTGTTTACGCATTCTCTCTTGTTTAGATAATTATTATTGTTAAGAATTTTCCAAAATGATGTTTATGTTTGGTATAAAATATCAATGTGTTTCAGATGACGCAAGTAGTGTCACAAAAAGGGGGCTTAGCTTAGTTGGTTAAAGCATCCGGCTCATAACCGGAGGATCGAAGGTTCGAGTCCTTCAGCCCCTACCACTATCCTTTAAACCTATTGAAGCTAATGGATTTTTCATTTCAAAAAATAGCAAAAGATGTTTTCTCTCCTGTTTCTGAACCCAAAAGAGCGATAGTCTTAGCATCCCTTTGTTAATCTATAAGTAAAAATTAAGTTCCACCACTACTGCTGTCAGTAGAAAAGATTATCAATTCAGATTTTCTATTCTTGTTCTTTCTCTAACATCTTCTTATATATCTGATACCATTTAGAGTTTAATTTCTTTTTTTCTGACTGAGAGGCTATATGTAATCTGATAGCTGATTTGAAGAGATAAGATTGTAAAGAAAGCAATCCTGTCTCCGGTTCTTCTTTTATAGCTCCTATTTTTTTTAATTCAGGCAAACAAGAGTGAGCATATATATTCTTATATTCTTTTGCTAAGTCAGATTTTAATACTGGTTCAGGCATTGAGGCTAAAATATTTAACAATTCATCCCTTTGTCTGACTTTTCCATTAAAATTGTAGAGATTTGAAAAGTCTTTATTCTGAAGCTCAAGAGCTGTTTGTTTTATAGCTTTTGTCCAATCTTCTTGATTGATATAATTATCACTGTCAGTTTCAACAAGATTATGTCCTAAAACTTGAATGGAATGCGGATACCCTCCTGCTTTGCCTATATTTTTGTTAATGACCTGTTCATCGTATTTGATTTGAGCTTGTTCAAAGCCTTTTGTTAGTATTTCTTTGGCTTCATTATCTGGCATTATTTTTAAAGGTAATATATCAAAACTTCTTTTAGCGGAAGGATCTTTCTTAAAAAATCTTTTAACTGTTTCAGGGTGGCTGATAATTAAGAAAGCAATGTTTCCAAGTCCGTTCATATCTAAAGTTGTTATGACACTCCTTAAAATTTGAGCAACACTGTCTATATTTTTGACATTGTGAATTTCATCCAAAACAATAAGCACACCATCTGAAGAATCATTATGTGGTTCCTTTTTTAATTTATCTTCATTTATTACTTTCAAAATATTAGTAAGTATGGATATGGCTTGATCTTTAAGATACATATTATCTTCTGGGGGTTTACCTGAAGTCTTATCAACTTTTGCCTTTACGCCAAAAGCACCAAGCGAAAACTTACCTTCTTTAAAAAAACTCCCTAAATGAGAGCTAAGTCTATCTATGGCTGACTTAGGAAGCTGATCTGTTAATAAGTTAAGAGAAGATTGGAGAACTGAACGAAAAGGTTGATCTGCTTCCACAGCGTAATAAGTTGTTAAAAAATTTAGGTTTTCAAGATTCTTATCTTTTTCTTGAGAAATAAACATTATGAGTTTAGCTAATGCAGTTTTTCCTATACCCCGTTCTCCTGAAATTACAAAACTTGAAGGCATTTTACTCCGAACTTGTGACATTTTTCGGACAACATGTCGCACTTGCTGGACACGACCAGCAAATAATTGGGGTTGAACAACAGAATTAGGATTAAAAGGATTATTTTTCATAAAAAAACCTATTTTCCAGTAATTTCAGAAACTACTAGTATTTATTAGTAAAGTCAAAATTTTGTTAGTAACAGGTTAGTAATGGCCTTTTTTTGTTAGTAACAAGTTAGTAACGGCCTTTTTTTATTAGTAACAGGTTAGTAACAGTCTTTTTTTGTTAGTATTAGATTAGTGACGGTCTTTTTTTGTTAGTATTAGATTAGTGACGGTCTTTTTTTGTTAGTAACAGGTTAGTGACAGTCTTTTTTTGTTAGTAACAGGTTAGTGACAGTCTTTTTTTGTTAGTAATAGATTAGTGATAAATTGTTAAAGAGAAAAATATAAGTAAAATCAAATATTTATAGATTACATTCTACTAACATGGAAAAAAGGTGATAACTGGCTGGTTTTAGGATTTAAGCTAATTGGTGGAAACCTTCTAAAAAAGGAAAAAACCACTAATTTAGATATAGTGCTCCTCAGTCCTTAAAAATAAAGCGACTTTAATTGATGCTCTTAAGCAAAAAGTTCAAGATATAAAGAAACCAAGTGATGTAAATGATCTTCATTATTATGTAAAGGCTTTCAATTTAGGTATAGTTTAGTCACTCACTAGCTAAAATAATTACATTTGATGGTTGTGTAGTTTTTTCTTCAAACATCTTTTAAAGAGAACTTTTATGTTTGTTACTAGCTTTGCACCAGTCAATGTACCTTCAAGAGTTTTTTTTAAATCATCTTGTAAGCTGTCAATTCCTAAATGATCAAGTGCTGGAATATCTCCTTCTTCATCATTAATGATAAACCAAAATGAGAAGCCTCTGTCTGCTAATTGCTCAGCAATGTTTTGGTATTTTTTTTCAAGACGACATAATATAATAAAAGAACCATATACTTTAATATATATGTCTTTTTTGAGAACCTCTATAAGAGTTTTTTTAAAGTATTCTTTGAATTTCTTGTTCTCGTTTTTAATGTTTAGTAAATCTATCTTTCCTAATTTGCTTTTCAAAGTTTTTCCAAAACAAGTATCTTCAAGAAGCGTAGCTGTTGTATCATTATTAAAGTATAAATAATCACAACATGATGGCGTGCCAAGGTCAGCATACTTTGCCATATTTTTATGTCCATCCATACGATAAGCATAAACACCTGGTATTTTTTCATCTTCTGAAAGAGTTATTTCTTCTCGAAATTGAGACAAATCAATAGATGTGTTTGATTGAGGCATTGTTACTTGTTCTCTTGCTGACCTTTTAGAAATAAATTGAAAAAGGGTTCTGTGAGGTTATTTTTTATATCAATAATTTTTTCCGATATATCTTTATCGGAATCAAAGATAGAAACTGTACCATCTTCATGAACCTTCATTTGATTCAAAGCAATCAAATCTATATCTTTAGAATGATTTTTTAAGTGTACCTCTAGCCATTTTAAAATGTCCGCACTGTGTGTTGCTGTAATTACATAAACTCCTGCTTTTACCAATCGGAAAAGAATTTCCATCATTTTTATCTGCCAAGCCGGGTGTAAGTTGGTCTCAGGTTCATCAATAAAGAGAATACTATCTTTATCTAAGATCTTTTTTTCTATCAATAAGGCTAGCATACCTAGTTGTACAATACCAGTTGCTGTCATTGGTAGAGAGTGCAGTTTATTTCCCTTGAATTCTTTAAATTTTAAAGTTCCAGTTTCATCCGCAACTAGAGTTCCTTTAATAATTTTTGTAGTTAAATCTTTAAATATGTCAGGAAAGGCCATCTCTCCTGATAAGTCATCCATTAACATCATATCTAAATCATTAAAATATTTTGGAACTAACAAGCTGCTTCTTTTAGGGTTAAAGTAAAATGATCTGGTTGCGCGTGATAAGGCATTACGTAGCTTCCAATAAAATGGAGATTCTATATATACCACTCGGGGTTTATTCTGTAACTTAGATAGTCTAGAGGAAAGTTTAGTTTCAATTTTGTTTCCATTAATAGTAACCTTAACAACATCAACAATATCAATAGAAGCTGATTTCTTTTGATCTCTTTTTAAATCTTGTAAATCAGGAATTTGAAAATTGCCAGTTAAGTTTGTATCAAGGGCTCTGTTAAAGCCCTGAGCTATTATTTCTTGAGAGTTTGAGTCTATGAGGTTTTGTAAGGTAGATATACTGTTTTTTACCTCCTTTATTTCCTCTTCATTAGATATAGTCTTTAAAAGTGGAGTATATAATTTAACTACTCTACTTATAGCTTCTATAATATCTGTATCAATGATTCTAAAATCATCTCGTATTGAAGTAAAAATCTGAGATTCTTTTCTACTAATTAGGAGGTAACAATCTCTTAGACTTTTTATAGCCGATCTTATCTGTTCTCGTTTTTTTCTTTGTTCTTGTTTATGTTGTTTATCACTATTATTTTTTTCTTCCTCCATTTTCATTATTGTGAAAAGCACCTCTCTTTCTATTTTATCTGAACTTTCTTCTAATCGTTTTAAGCAATATTGTACTTGAACTAGTACAGGGTTGGTATTCATTGCATTAAATACAGAATAGAGAGCTTTTGAAAAAAAACTTTTCCCTGTATTGTTGGGTCCTGCCAATATAGTTAGAGAACGAACAGAAATATCTGCTGTTTTTAACTTGCCGATATTATCAATTTTAATTTTATAGTTCATTTTTAAAACCTTTAGACTAAGTGTTTGAGAAGTGCAAAAAAACACTCTACTTTTAATAACCATTTTAGGAATAATAGTCAATATATGATAGCTGTACTTTTGCAATTTTTAAAAACATTACATTATAAATAAAAAGTTATTCTCAGCTGTTTTGAAAAATCCAGTAAAAAGGTTTTTTCGTGAAAAAAGTCAATGAATTGAAAGATTTTGCGAGTTTTATGATGTGCTTGAGAAGCAAAAAAAGGGGTTTTTAAAACACTGAAATAACTAAATTATCCAATAAATACTTAGCTTTTGCATCCCTTATCTAACTGCTAATAACCACTACTAACCATAGTATCCCATAAGAATCCCGTAAAAAAAACCAATAATCTATTTATCAATAATCTATTTATCAATAATCTATTTATCAATAATCTACTTATATTTGCCCTTTATAGAAACAATAATATATAATCCGTCTCAACCAATACTTATTGCGCTTTTTAAGAGTATTAAAGATCACGAATTTGAATCTCTCTAAAAAACTCATCATCATTCGGAAATCTAAGATAGGAAGGTCGCAAATAAAAAATGAGCTTTGACACTTTCCAAATAACGATCTTTTTTTATAGCACGACCAAATATTGCAAAAGTGTTATTGAGAGAGTTTGTTGGGATATTACAAACGGCACGGCGAAACACATAATTTTCAACCAGACGCACAATAGACTCAAAGTCTTCAACATGCAGGGAGCCTTTTTTATAATCATGATATACTTCGAGGAGAAAAGGATAGGAAACATTAACTTTAAGTTTTATTAAATCACTAAAGGTGGATTTTAAAGATTGATTTGTTTCTTTGTCTAAAGCTATTGCACAGTAATAATCTGAAAAAGTTTTTATATCCTTTACAACAGCCTCTATTTCTTGTCGCGTACATAATCTTTAAAGGTTGAGTATACTTTTTTTACATTAAGAAAAACAGCTAGCAAAAAAGAAATGACTGCTAAATTATAAAAAATACTCATATTCTTTTCGTCCTTAAACAAACTCAATATGAGGAGGCTTTAAACCTTTAACTTATGTAAAACTAATGAATCAAAAAAAGCAAAGAAACAAATAAAACACAGCCAGTTTTTTCAACAATCATAATTGGAAAAACCTCTCTTGCCCAAACGACAGAAAGGTTATAAACAAACCCTAGAGGTTTGTCAGCGGTTATAACAGGTTATCAGCGGGAACTAAAGAAAAAGTATCAATAAGGAAATAAGATGGTTTCAACTTATTTTTTATGTCACTAAATTCTTGATGCATTATAATATAATTTAAAATAACTATTCTTTCCAGTTTTTAGTTAATTGTATTGTTTTATTATCTGGGGCAAATCCTTGTTCTATTTCTTCAATATCAATAACAACAGGAACTTGTGCCGTTAAACCAGTAAAAATACAAGTGCCTGTGGGCATTATAGGAAGATAATCAAAAGACACTTTGTCAAGATATGAAATTGTTTTTTCCACTGCCAAAATATCTTTGTCGTTGATAAGCCTATGCAAAAAATAATTATGCAGTTGTGAAATGATTGTAGAAGATATATCGGCGGGGCGCTGGCTTGCAATGGTTAAAAATACACCAAATTTTCTACCTTCTTTTATAATTTCTTCAAATGTTTCTAAACGGTAATCTTTCCATATTTCACTTTCTCTTTCAGATGAGTGGGAAAGAATGTTATGAGCTTCGTCAATAATAAAGTTCAAAGATTTCTCTTTTTCATTGTTTTTCTTTTTGTTTTTATATAGTTGTGTGCATATTAAAAGCGGTAAAATCTTTTTCATATCCATATTTACATCTTTTAAAGAGATTACAGTAAAATTTTTTTCTGAATTACTTTCATCCTTGATTTCAATGACTTTTTCTAAATCAGAGATTCTTTTATCAAGCCGTTTAATAAGAGGAGCCAAATGCTCTTGATTCGCAAATCCTCCCACGATTTCATTATAATAATGATAAATAATTTTGAGATGTATTTTGTCTAAATCTGATAAGTTTTCCTTTAGTTTAAAAATACTTTCTTCATTTTCTACATCATTTTCTTGTATATTTAATAAAACTTTTTTAACCTTATTTAAAACCTTTTTTAGATTAGCATTTGAATAAATTTTTTTTGAACTATCTTTATTTTCAAAAACATAATAGGTATTATTTGTTGCATGATATTTTAATTCACTTCTTAATAAGCCAATATTTATATTGGCCTCTAAAAAGTTTTTAATATTTTCCAAAAAATTAAAAATAACTGTTTTATCAATGTTTCTATCTTGATTTGTGAGAATATCTTTAATCACATTTTCAATTTTTAGATCATCAACATCATTCTTTGATAAAGTTCTCTTTAAAAAGGGAGTTTGTGTTTTTTCTGTTGCTGTTAAAAAAATAGACCAAAATATCGGATCCTTTATAGTTTCTTTAGTGACTGGGAATTTATCTTCGTCTGATTTCTCTTTGTCTGATTTCTCTTTGTCTGATTTCTCTTTGTTTGATTTCTCTCTTGTGGAAAGCTCATATCTGTTTTTAAATTCCTCCTCAATGATTGCATTTTCTCCAATATATTCTCCATTAAAATCAATGAGCAGAAAACTAGAGTTTTGTTGAAATTTCTTTTCTTCTTTATATTTTTTAAATAACTCCCTGTAGATTTTTGCAAGTGTGTAGGACTTTCCGCTTCCTGTGTTGCCAAATATTCCTATATGACTGGCAAAAAGACTGTCTATTCCAACTTTTATTTCCTGTCCTTTTTCAAGAGATAAAGAACCAATCTTTATTGGCTCATCATCATCTTTTATAAAATTATGCAATTCATTAAATTCTTTTTTTTCCAAAAGAAAACAATCATTGTCAATCAAGGGTAGTTCTTTGATGCCTCTTTGGAAGTCTTTGTCTCTAAAATAACCTAATAAACTAATATTTAAAGTTCGGTTTATTTTTTCTTTTTCATGTCCATAATCTTTTATTGGATAGATTTTATTTTTTTTTGATCTGTCCATTGTTTTGTTTAAAGCTGTTGATGAATATTTATCCTCAGTTATATATTCTCCTTCAATTTTTCCAATAATTTTTGTAAAGCCTTTCAAAATTTTTACATAGCTTCCGACAGAGATATTTTTTAATAATTCTCCCTTATAAAGCAAATGAGATGAATTTTTGCTTTTATCTACTGTTATTTTTATAAAGCGACCTTCAACAGATGTCACTTTGCCGACCTTGAACACAGAGTCTTTTAAAATATATCTGTTGTTTGTATTATTATCTATTGAATTGTTTATTGTATTTCTCTTCATCAATACCTCTTAAAAGCTGTTCAAACACTTTTTTGTTAATGGTTTCTAAATTAAATTTTATTTCATTTTTTTCTTGAGTTTCGTCATTGGATTTATCTGAAGATTCATCTTGATTTTTCTGGTTATCTTCTTTAAATGCGTCTTCACTTCCATTCTCTAATTCAGTCGGAGAAATAATTTTTATATTGTTATTATTTGGCTTGGACTTATTGATATGATTCTCTATTGTGTATTTGTCTGTGTTTTCATGGGCAAAAATATAAATTTTCAATGTAGGATTTGAGTTAGCGGCTCTTACAGTTAAGTCCCTAATATGTTCATCAGCAAAAGAAAAACCCATAACAAATAATACTGTATTTTCTTTTTCAAGTTCGGTTGAGTATATTCTTAAAATTTCATAATGGTTTCTGTTTAAAATCGTCTCTTTAAATTTTTCTTTTGTAGGGTTTATAATGGAAAGTCTCTCATATTTTTTGATAAACTCTTCCATATTTGGATTTAACTCCTTGTCTTTAGCACAAGAGATTAAATAATCTATTGTAACATTATTAGAGTTTTCTTTTTCATCAACTTTAATATCAATCAGTTGATCTTTTAGAATTTTGATTTTTTTAATATTCTCTACAGCCTCAGCAGGCTCTACAGCCTCAGCAGGCTCTACAGCCTCAGCAGGCTCTACAGCCTCAGCAGGCTCTACAGCCTCAGCAGGCTCTACAGCCTCAGCAGGCTCTACAGCCTCAGCAGGCTCTACAGCCTCAGCAGGCTCTACAGCCTTCTCAGCCTCTACTACAGCCTCTAAAAATTGATCAAAATAAATATTCTCTTCATCAACTTTCTTTTTCCATGTCAATGAGCCATGAATTTTCAATAAATTAAATACAGGCAGTTCATAAATATTGTCATAGTGTAAGCTTCTTTTAAAGAATGATTTTTTAAAGTTACTCAAATTGAATACAGGATTAAAACGGCCGCTAAAACCATCAATATATTCTACACCTGCCATTATTTGTACAGCAGAGGCTGAAGACTCATTTCTAATAAAACTATAATTATCTTTTTCTGGCTTATAATTTTCAGAATTATTTTTTAAAATATGTTTATAAGAAGAAATTAAAAAACCAGAGGTTCCACAAGCGGGGTCTAAGATAGACTCTTCTTTTTTAGGGTCTATCACCTCTACTATAAAATCAATAATATGTCTGGGGGTGCGAAACTGTCCGGCATCTCCTTGACTTCCTAAAATAGAAAGCAGATATTCAAATTCAAAAAACTCACAAACTGCAAAAAAATCAAAAAGTTTGAAATTCTTTTTTTCAAAATAATGCTTTTGATTATTTTCATCCTTATATTGAAAGCTGTATTTTCTTGTTCCACGGCCTTTCATTTGAACAAAATCTGTAGGAGAAAAAACCGGTCTCATCAGACACAAATTCAAAATATCCTCACAATCATAGCCCGTAGTCATCATACGAACAGTCACACAAACTCTTGTCTTGCTGGTCTTATAGGCTTCCTTAAATTTTGTATAGCCGTTTAGTTTATTATTGGCAAAGTTGATTGTGTTTTGCCGGGCTGATTCAATATTGGAAGTGATTTGAACAGCAAAATCAGAATTGTATTTTCCGGGCCAAAAATTGTGAGCCATTTTGTTTAAAATTTGAGTGATTTTAGAGGCATGTTTTTGACTGACACAAAAAATAATGCTTTTTCCAATTTCTCCGCTGATGGGGTCTTTTAAGGCATGATTCAGGAAAGTGTTACAAAAAGCAATGTTTGTTTTGTCTGAATAAAACTTTTTTTCAAAATCTTTTTGATAAAAAATTTGCCCTTCCTCTAATCCGTCTTCATTTTCAATTTTAATGCTGTATCCTTTTTTTGATAAAAGCTCTGTAGTAATGTCTGTTCTGGCATCTGCCACTATAGGATTGATTAAATACCCCTCTCTTACTCCGTCTATTAAACTGTAATTGATTGGAGTACATTGAAAGTTTCTAGCTCTGCCAGTAACTTAAGATTTTAAAAATGCCGACTTGGAATAATCTTCTTTCAGAAATACAATCACAAAAAAAACTGTTGATAGAATTAGAAGAGAACAGCTACAAAAGTTTCAGCAATTTAGAAATAGAAACCTAATATGTTATTATTCAGGTTGGCTAAGTAAGCCTAATCTTCCGAAAGAATTTATCAGTTTTAATAACGAGAAAATATATGATGATGTTCCACATGATGTTCAATTCAATCCTGATAAAAAATCATACCAAAACAGAATCGCTTTAACATTTATCGTTGTTTAAAAAGACATGGGATACAAAACTTTCCTAAATCTCCACTTATTCAAAGAAAAATATCGTCAAAGAAATTTAAGGAGTATCCTATAGGATATTTTCATGTAGATATTACTAAAGTGAGAACAAAAGAGGGAAAACAACATAAGTATGCGACAGTAGATAGAACTAGTAAATAGGTTTATGCCAATGTTTACGATAGAAAAGCGAATCAACCGGCTGTGGAGTTTTTAAAGGAGTTGTTGGAAATAGTCCCTTACAAAATACATACGATATTGACAGATAATGGGAGCCAATTTACTTTTCCTGTAAGGAGTAAGGAGTAAGGAGTAAGGAGTAAGGAGTAAGGAGTAAGGAGTAAGGAGTAAGGAGTAAGGAGTAAGGAGTAAGGAGTAAGGAGTAAGGAGTAAGGAGTAAGGAGTAAGGAGTAAGGAGTAAGGAGTAAGGAGTAAGGAGTAAGGAGTAAGGAGTAAGGAGTAAGGAGTAAGGAGTAAGGAGTAAGGAGTAAGGAGTAAGGAGTAAGGAGTAAGGAGTAAGGAGTAAGGAGTAAGGAGTAAGGAGTAAGGAGTAAGGAGTAAGGAGTAAGGAGTAAGGAGTAAGGAGTAAGGAGTAAGGAGTAAGGAGTAAGGAGTAAGGAGTAAGGAGTAAGGAGTAAGGAGTAAGGAGTAAGGAGTAAGGAGTAAGGAGTAAGGAGTAAGGAGTAAGGAGTAAGGAGTAAGGAGTAAGGAGTCAAGTTCTTCTATTTTTGATAAGTTGTGTGAGAAGTAAGGAATAAGACATAAATTAACAAAGCCGTATCATCCTTGGACGAATGGTCAGGTAGAGAGGATGGACCGCACAATTAAAGAGGCTGAGGTGTATCGTTACTATTATGTTTCTTCTGAAAAGTTAAAACAACATCTTCATACCTTTTTGAATGCGTATAATTTTTCGAAAAGGCTTAAAACATTGAAAGGATTAACTCCTTATGAATTTATCAAAGATTATTGGAGTCAAAAACCTGAGGCATTTAAACTTAAACCAACTCACCTTAATATGAAGCCATACAACTAACTTCTTAGTCAACTTAAAGTATCATGAACCATTTTTTTAATTGTATATTGATTGAAAATACAGCATAGCCCTAATACAATAACTGATGTAATTTGACTTTATAATAAAGGTTAATGTATTGTTTTTGGAGTGTTTCGAGTTATTTCTTGCCTTGCTATATCCTTTTTATCAACCATTGCTTTTAGTGATAGTCTATGTCAAAACTGGTTTGATAATAAAAAGATCAAAAAAACACAAGATTGTGTTATAGAGTGTTCTGTTGCAAAGACAGATATGGCGACCTTTCGCTGTCCTGATCTATGCCCTAAGCTCTGTCAAAAATCAAAAACAGAAAGATTTTTATTTAATTTATCCGACTTATATCCCGGCTTGACTGAGGAAGAGCGAAATCTCTCAGCTAAATATCCAAAAAAAATGTTAAAAGCTTATAAGCTTAGCAGAAAAGCTGAAAAACTATGCTTAACTCTTTATAAAGCAAGTAAAGCAAATGATGCGAGTGATGCGTGCAGACATTTTATTTGGTCAGCCCTTTTGTATAAAGAGTTTGGATCTAAATTAAGTTCAGAAATTTTGAATGCTCATGAGAAAAATATAAATCAAGCTTCTCAAGAAAAAGCTATGGACTTGGCTAATAATAGATTAGGATTGATAGAAGCTCAAAATCTAAAAAAAATAAATGAAGAGTCTATTTTAAAATCCTTTCAAAAAAACTTAAAATCAAAAAATCTTATAATTCTTAAAGAACTGCCAAAAAATAAAAAATCAGGACATAAAAAATGAAAAGAAAACTTATCTTTATTTTTTTTATTTTAATAACTTCTATTTCCATCTTATATTTAAGTGGGTTTTATTTTAAATATAGAGAATTTATGGGTGTTAAGGAATCGTGCAAAAGGTGGGGGGAGCAGGGTTTAGATCCTATTCAGTTTAAGTTTGCTGATGAGGATGAAAGCAAGAGGGCGGGAATGGCTTGTTCTCTTATTAGGAATAAAAAAAAGTATATTGGTAAAAATGGTTTGGAGATACGAAATCTATTTGGAGATTATTCAGGACATTATTTTAGTGAGATGTATCCTGCTTATTTAATTGAAAGCGCTAAAAAAGACGGAGAGGATTCTTGGCAGATTGTATTTTTAGTAAATAAAGAAGGGAAAGTGAAAGATATTGTTATTCATAAAAACTGCTGTGGTTCATGGAAAAAAGAACTTTTATTAAGACTGCCTTTATGATGACCATTAAAAAATAAGACAATATGAAAAATAGAGTTATTTATTTTATAGTTTTTTTTGTTTTTTCTGCTTCAGGAAAGCATTTTTGGTTTGGGGAGCTTATGAATTTACAACAGGTATGCAAAAGGTGGGGGGAGCAGAGTTTAGATCCTATTCAGTTTAAGTTTGCTGATGAGGATGAAAGCAAGAGGGCGGGAATGGCTTGTTCTCTTATTAGGAATAAAAAAAAGTATATTGGTAAAAATGGTTTGGAGATACGAAATCTATTTGGAGATTATTCAGGACATTATTTTAGTGAGATGTATCCTGCTTATTTAATTGAAAGCGCTAAAAAAGACGGAGAGGATTCTTGGCAGATTGTATTTTTAGTAAATAAAGAAGGGAAAGTGAAAGATATTGTTATTCATAAAAACTGCTGTGACTCTTAAAATAAGGTTCATGATACTTTAAGGGGTTTATTTCTACACATTTTTAATAATAAAAAATATAAATTATCGTGTCTATGATTAAATCTCAATTCACATTCTTTAAGATGTAAAATGAATGTTGTTTTATCCATTCCTCTAAATTTATAAAGTCTCACTTTAGCTATTCCACAAAAGTTTTCAATTCCATTTATATGATTTTTAATCTTCTTTTTTTTCCTTTTTTCTTTCTTAGCAAATTCATTCTTTCCATGATGAACCCTATAATGTTTCTTATAACCTAAATCTACTAAACTATCATAGGTCTTAAATCCATTATGGAAGATGATGATTATAAAAAAATATGTGAAACATCTAAGAGAAAATCTGCAAAATTCAAAAAATTTCACGATAAAATGAAAAGAAAAGATTTCTTTGCTTTGCGTATGGGGCAATTGCAGTTTGTAGATTGGATGCAAAGTCCAAAAACAAACTACTGGCACCCAAAATTTAAACAAAAAGGTGTTGATATGAGAATAGGGTTGGATATTGCAAGCATTACAGCAAAAAAATTATGCTCAAAAATTGTATTAATATCTGGAGATACTGATATTGTTCCTGCGATGAAAATAGCAAGAAAAGCAGGTGTTCATGTATATTGGTATAGCATGGATGATGGACGAGCTGGATCAAATATAAACTTAGCTATGTGTTTATTTGCAGGAAAAGACATAATTGTATATAAAGGTGAGAAAACAAAGGAGGAATTATGGGAAAAGTATTACACCCAAGCGCCAGCACAACGCCGTCAACCCGTAAAAAAATATAAGATAGTAAGGAGAGCTTAAAGAAATTAGCTAAAAGATACGGTATGACCGTAAGTATCGTATTGAAGTGGAAGAAAAGAGACTTCTTTCATACTGCTCCTATCTGTGAAAGAACATTATACCGATTTTTTTTGAAAATAAAAATCAAGCCTTCAATGAAAGGTAAAAAATATCAAACAGGAGGAGCTTTACTTTCTGCTTTTTCTGATAGGTTCAAATAAAAATCTAAAAACGAAGGTGAGGTTAGATTTAATTATAGAAAATATGAGTTGTATAGATTATCATTAAAAATGGTTCTCTTAAGTCGCCTTGAACCAAAAATTTTATTGTCTCACAGTTAAGGTATAGGAACAGTAACTTCAATAGCTCCGGCGGCATAAGATGCTATTTTATATGGATCAAACATAAAAACAATATTATTGTTATCGATATTCCATATTCTCAAATTCTTTATTTCTGAAATTGCTTTATTAACCAAGTCCTTATTTAACAGACCCGGCTTTGTTGTTTTAAAAAGAGTTTTTCTAATGTTATCTTGAAGTTTTTTGAATTGGCGGGGTGTTTTAATATACTTATCTAAGGATATAAATTTTTCTTTTTCTTTATCCCAATTCCAACTGACATGATATAGCATACCGTGAGATCCACCAGTGTAAGTATAAATTGATGCTCTTACACTCATTATATTAAGATCTTCTTTATTAAACTCTTTTATACTTTCAATAGACAATATATAAGGAAAAAGGGCACTGTTTGGAAATTCTTTTTTAGTCTGTTCTGCATTGCTTCTGATTTCTTTTTTTTGAGATTCCACTAATTTTTTAAATTCTTTATAAATGGCCGGATGTTTAGCAAGCCAAGAGCTTTTAACAGTCTTAAACTTAAATATAGACTTTTCGGAGCGGACTGTTGTTTGGTCTGCTTTTTTATCTGAGCCGCTTGCTAAGGAGCTTTTGCTCATAAAAACACAAGACGAAAAAATAAAAGAGAAAACAAAAAAATCTAAAAAAATTTTAGCCATCGCAACCTTCTCCTTTTTTTTATTAACTTCAATATAAAAAATTTATTCCTATTCTGACAACATAGATTACAAAAAAAATCTTTATATACAGAAGGTAATTGACACTAATTGTTATGAACTTTGTTATTGTTCTTTTTGTATGGCGAGTATCCGAAGTATCATATAATCGGATTTAGCTTTACAGATTTCACTAGCTCTCTTAAGCTTCTTATAGTTATCACTATGGAGTCCATTCATTTATTTAACAAGCCATGGTAAAAAAGCTAAAAGAATAAATGAGATCAAAATCCGAAAAGACAAAACATCATAACAAAATGAAAAATAAAACCCGATGTTAAACTTAATAAAACGGCTCCCGGAAGACTGCAAGTCGGATAATAAAATGTAGAAAAATAAAAAGTCCAGAATAAAAACAATAGGATGAGAATGATACAGCTTTAAAAGCTTTTCTTTTTCCTGAAGAATAACATCAAACTGAATCCAGCTGTCAAAATCAAAATAAAAAAACAGTCCGACCAAACCAGATTTTTTTATATAATCAAGGTAATTTCTTTTATTGACAATTATTTAAAAATAAAGGTATATAATGAAAAGCTTCCATGCAAAATCCAATTTTAATTTCTTTATTTAATCATAAAGGCGGAGTTAGTAAAACAACTACGACTTTTAACTTAGGCTGGACTTTAGCTAATTTAGGAGTAAAAACTCTTATAGTGGATACTGACCCGCAATGCAATCTTACAGCTTATGTTTTAGGATTACAAGAAAGCCAATCAATAGAAGATTTTTACAGCAAAAAAGAAAATGAAGATATATACACGATTTTAGAGCCAATAATAACAGGAAAGAACTTGCAGATTAAGCCTGTTAAGCCTTGTGATACTTTAAATGATAATTTAAAGCTTGTAGCAGGCAATTTTGATATGTCTGATATTGATATACAAATCAGTATTGGTCTTTTAGGCAGTGAGCTTGCAAACTTTGCAAAACAGTTTGTTGGTTCTTTAAATGCTGTTATAAGAGAAACGGCTAAAACTAATAAATGTGAGTTAGTTTTAATTGATATGAGTCCCAGTTCAGGAGCTATGAATAGAAGTATCTTAATGAGCAGTGACTATTTTTTAATTCCAACATCTCCTGATTTTTTTTCTTATCAGGCTATACAAAAACTTGGGAAAATGTTTCTGTCTTGGGATAATCTTTTTAAAAAGTTCCGTGATCCGTCATCCCCAAATCCTTTGCCGGAAAATCCTCCCAAAATGCTTGGAATAATCGCTCAAAAATACAGAACTTACACACCAAAAAGAAAAGAAGTAATAGAAAAAATGCCGCTTATTGGAAAAAGAAAGCTAGATGAAAGAAAAAAAAGAATAGCAAGTGCATATCAAATATGGGTTGATAAAATTCAAACAGCTTCTAATGATCAGTTATCTGAATTACTAAAGCCTAAAAATATGGTTATAGACAGGGATATTTTTACTTCTTATATAAAAGATGAACTTCCTTATAATTTGATTAGTATTGGTGATTTTAATTCTTTAATTGCTATATCTCAAGATAATCAAAAACCGATATTTGCCTTAACTGAAGAAGAAATAAATCAAAGCGGTTATACTCTTACAGAAATGCAGGAGAACCAAAAAAACTTTAAAGAATTATTTGAAAAATTAGCTAAAAGAGTGTGTCATTTAATTCAAAAGGATCATTTAAAAGATAAACTATTCAATAAACTGCTTGACTAAAATTACAGACAGTTTTTTATGGAGTTACGAATAAGAAAACCTAGAGCTACAAAAGATATCAATTTGGCAATTAAAGATAAAACTATTCTTTTAAATGATTTAACTACACAAAATTCTATAATTTTAAGAACTTTGCGTTCATTTGCCAGCATTGATTTGAAAGTTTTTTTTATATTTCAAATTAAAGATTCTATTATGGCAACGGGGAAAACATATCATTGATAATGGTTCATGATACTTTAAGGGGCTTATTTTTAATCCTTGTCTGTTACAGTTCTTACTAAAAATTTCACAACTGCTTAGCCTCCTCAATCAAAATAAAAAGAATATTTCCTTCAAAAATCAGGTTTTTTAGCAGTTTACAGCCTTGCTTCCTAATTTCTGGAAACACTTTTGCTATATAAAAATAGAGGACTGTTGCTGCCTTTTTAAAAAGGCAACAAAGCTATAAACAAAAAAAAGAGTATTATGACAACAAACAAAACAAACAAGCTTTTTTCTCTCACACAAGACATTGTGTTTAAAAGCTTTTTTTCAAGAGATAAGCTAGTTCTTCATTCTCTACTTGTTTAGTTGCAGGAAAAGCCATAAGAGTATAAAGATGAGAAAACAAAGGAGGAATTATGGGAACAGTATTACATCCAAGCGCCAGCAAAACGCCGGCAGTCCGTAAAAAAATACAAGATAGTAAGGAGAGCTTAAAGAAACCAGCTAAAAAATACGGTATGACCGTAAGCACCGTATTGAAGTGGAAGAAAAGAGACTTCGTTCATACTGCTCCTGGAGGGGAGAATAGAAGATACTCTACCATCCTGAGCAGACAAGAAGAAGCTTTAATCGCGGCTTTCCGAACACATACCCTTCTTCATATAGACGATTGTTTATACTCCTTATAAAAAATCATACCAAAACTGAATCACTCTAACATTTGTCGTTGTTTAAAAAGACATGGGATACAAAAACTTCCTAAGTTTCCACTTATTCAAAGAAAAGTATCGTCAAAGAAATTTAAGGAGTATCCTATAGGATATTTTCATGTAGATATTACTGAAGTGAGAACAAAAGAGGGAAAACAACATAAGTATGCGGCAGTAGATAGAACTAGTAAATATGTTTATGCCAATGTTTACGATAGAAAAACGAATCAACCGGCTGTGGAGTTTTTAAAGGAGTTGTTGGAAATAGCCCCTTACAAAATACATACGATATTGACAGATAATGGGAGCCAATTTACATTTCCTGTAAGGAGTAAGGAGTAAGGAGTAAGGAGTAAGGAGTAAGGAGTAAGGAGCAAGTTCTTCTATTTTTGATAAGTTGTGTGAGAAGGAGGGAATAAGACATAAATTAACAAAGCCGTATCATCCTTGGACGAATGGTAATGTAGAGAGGATGAACCGCACAATTAAAGAGGCTGAGGTATATCGTTACTATTATGTTTCTTCTGAAAAGCTAAAATAACATCTTCATACCTTTTTGAATGCGTATAATTTTGCGAAAAGGCTTAAAACATTAAAAGGATTAACTCCTTATGAATTTATCAAAGATTATTGGATTCAAAAACCTGAGTCATTTAAACTTAAACCAACACACCTTAATATGAAGCCATACATGATTCAGCTTACAGCCAAAGGTCTCTATTTCTACCATAAGACGGCTCCTAACAATAACAATTTTTATTAGCATTAAAAAAGCGAGACTTCAAATAAAAGCCAGATTTTAAACAACTCACTTTTTTCCTATTTTTTTAAAATTAAAATCAGACCTATTAAATTCCAAGGAAGTTTATTATGATGAAATAAATTCTTTTAACTGCAGGTAATCTTATTCTTTGCTCTGTTTAAAGTCGCTCGTGTTTATTATGGTGAAATAAATTCTTTTAACTGCAGGCGCGATTCTTATGGAAAACAAGAGTTTGCCGGCTTTTTAAGTTCTATCAATTAAAATCAAATTAGTTGTAAGGGGTGGATAGTTTTTCTGTGACTCCTAAGTTATCACGAAAGAGGAAAACGATAACTATTCCAGTGATTAAAATAATAAAAAACCATAGAGCCGTTTGAGCAAAAGGAGTCTGCTTGGGTGAAGTGATTTTTTGCTTGGTTGCAATCATGTATTCAGAATAAATATCAAAAAGAGATATAATATAAAGAGGCCTCACAAACATTTTCAAAATAGCGATAGAAATAAAAAGAGGAACTCCTACCAATAGAAAAAAACTATGTATTCTTGCCGGCAGTTCTTGTTGATTTTGAATGAAATCAACATGAGAGTCGATATAAGCAAAAGACACTACATAAGCTCCTACTCCAATAATCCAATTTACAAGAGAGTAGCCAAGCCTCAATTTTATAATATCCCAAGTTTTGTATTTTAAAAAACCAAAAGAGTTTTTACAAGCTCGCCAAGAATTTTTAGAGCTTAATAAAGAGGGAATCATTCCAGCTGTTCCTAGTTTCCATGCGTAATAAATAGCTTCTTCTAACATTTTTTGGGCAACTGTTTTCTTTTTACCTCCTACTGGTAATCTCTCAGCAATACGATTCACCGTGATCCAACCATCTATCCAGCTAAAAATCCAAAGAGGCCAAATTTTTGGAAAGACATATTTACAGCATTTTAAAACAGTTGATTCTTTCCCTTGAATGTTTAAAAGACTAACCGCCCCTATACAAGCTGTAAAAAAACCTATGGGGAGCGAAGCCAGACCAACACATACAAAAGCCCAAGCGATTAAAACCAAGTCCGCCGGAGAGTTTCCTTCTGTTTCTCTTGCACTTTCCCAAACTTCTGCAGGGATCCAATTCAACATTTGAATCCATATTAAATAGGCTATACATATCCCTAACACTTGAAGGAAACTGAAAAAAAGAATTTCAGGTTCTTTTTGTATAAGAGTAAAAGCTCTGTTAATTCTGGAAAAAAAACCTGTTATCGATTCTAAAGCCGGGGGCTTATCTATAGAACCTGTAAACTCCTGGACATCATTTTTTAAATTCTTTAATCGTTTTCTAAAAAGCTTGATTGAAAAATCATTTCTTTTAACAGCTTCTAAGTCACTTTTAGAAAAAAGAAGCTGGCTGTAATTATTTTTTTGCGGATGGGGTGAAGGGAATGAATCAAGGTTCTTACTTGCATCCTCTTTTTTAAAAAAGCTAGAGGCTGATCTTATATCTTGATTTTGTTGAAGCTTCATTTTCTGGGAGTTTTGATGGTTTTCCGTATTTTCTTGTAGGGAAAGATTGTTTTTTACATTTACTGAGTTTTCCTTAATTTGCACTTTAGCTTGACGATATTCTCCGTCATCAAATAAAAAGGATTCACATAGAAGACAATGCTCTACTTCTATTTGAGTCATAGGCAAAAGACCCTTTTCTAAAATCGCATGGGGAGAGCGGCATTTAGGGCATTGATAATGTGTCTTTGTTTTATTTAACAGACCTTGTTTTTTAAATTGATTTTGTGCTGGCTTATTCTTTAAAACTGTCCAAAATTCTTCCTTATCAAACCATACAGCATGACAAACCTGACACATATCAATTAAGACATCTGTGCCTCTGAGTGTAAATTCCTTAAACCTTCCTTTACATTTAGGACAAGCAGTCTCTATCATACCTTTAGAGTAATAGTTTAGAGATATTATATCAAGCTAGAACATTAGCTCAGATAAAAACCTTTATTTATATGTTTAGTTGCAGGAAAAGCCATAAGAGTATAAAGGTGAGAAAACAAAGGAGAAGTTATGGGAACAGTACTACACCCAAGCGCCAGCACAACGCCGGCAGTCCGTAAAAAAATACAAGATAGTAAGGAGAGCTTAAAGAAACCAGCTAAAAGATACGATATGATCGTAAGCACCGTATTGAAGTGGAAGAAAAGAGACTTCGTTCATACTGCCCCTGGAGGGGAGAATAGAAGACATTCTACCGTCCTGAGCAGACAAGAAGAAGCTTTAATCGCGGCTTTCCGAACACATACCCTTCTTCATATAGACGATTGTTTATACTCCTTATAAAAAATCATACCAAAACTGAATCGCTCTAACATTTATCTTTATTTAAAAAGACATGGGATACAAAACTTTCCTAAGTTTCCACTGATTCAAAGAAAAAGACCGTTAAAGAAATTTAATGAGTATCTTATAGGATATTTTCATGTAGATATTACTGAAGTGAGAACAAAAGAGGGAAAACAACATAAGTATGCGGCAGTAGATAGAACTAGTAAATATGTTTATGCCAATGTTTACGATAGAAAAACGAATCAACCGGCTGTGGAGTTTTTAAAGGAGTTGTTGGAAATAGCCCCTTACAAAATACATACGATATTGACAGATAATGGGAGCCAATTTACCTTTCCTGTAAGGAGTAAGGAGTAAGGAGTAAGGAGTAAGGAGTAAGGAGTAAGGAGTAAGGAGTAAGGAGTAAGGAGTAAGGAGTAAGGAGTAAGGAGTAAGGAGTAAGGAGTAAGGAGTAAGGAGTAAGGAGTAAGGAGTAAGGAGTAAGGAGTAAGGAGTAAGGAGTAAGGAGTAAGGAGTAAGGAGTCAAGTTCTTCTATTTTTGATAAGTTGTGTGAGAAGGAGGGAATAAGACATAAATTAACAAAGCCGTATCATCCTTGGACGAATGGTAATGTAGAGAGGATGAACCGCACAATTAAAGAGGCTGAGGTGTATCGTTGCTATTATGTTTCTTCTGAAAAGCTAAAACAACATCTTCATACCTTTTTGAATGCGTATAATTTTGAGAAAAGGCTTAAAACATTGAAAGGATTAACTCCTTATGAATTTATCAAAAATTATTGGACTCAAAAATCTGAGGCATTTAAACTTAAACCAACTCACCTTAATATGAAGCCATACAAATAGGCAATAAATAAGTCAAGGCGCTTTTGTAAGAACTCTTTGCTCTTAGTTGTTGCCAAATTTGTATAAGCTTAAACCCCTTATAAATTTGTTTTATTTGTCGCATACATACACTTTTTGAAATTTTTTATTTTTAACCAAATCTTCAAGCATTTGTTTGGCGCAAGCTTCACAACTCGTTTTTAATATATCCACTTTAAGCCTATTTGCATTGATTCCATTTTTATAGCCCTTTTTATTTCTCCTGTATTTTTAAAAACTTTTCTCGTTCAGCATAAAGCTCTGCCATTGGGCTTTTTGAATAAAACCTATTGACTGAACAGTTGTATCAGTAGATTTCAACTCTATCTTGGCAAGTCATCCATATATCTCTCATTTTGAAAAGAGAGACACAATTAACCTATTTTCTATGTAAAAAAAATTTAATCCGAATTAAGATGATTTAATGCCTCAGCTACAGAAGCGCGAACCCGCGCATCCGGGTTTTCTAAAGCTTTTGCTAGAGCTAAGTGGACTTTGGATGATTTTGGCTTTATTTTACCCAATGCCTCAGCTACAGAAATGCGAACCCACTTATTCGGGTCTTCTAAAGCTTTTGCTAGAGCTAAGTGGACTTCAGCAGATGCGGGCTTTATTTCACCCAATACCTCAGCTACAAAAGCGCGAACATGTGCATCCGGGTCTTCTAAAGCTTTTGCTAGAGCTAAGTGGACTTTGGATGATTTTGGCTTTATTTTACCCAATGCCTCAGCTACAGACCTGCGAACCCACTTATCCGGGTTTTCTAAAGCTTTTGCTAGAGCTAAGTGGACTTCAGCAGATGCGGGCTTTATTTCACCCAATGCCTCAACTGCATAACTGTGAACCCACGCATCCGGGTTTTCTAAAGCTTTTGCTAGAGCTAAGTGGACTTTGGATGATTGTGGCTTTATTTTACCCAATGCCTCAGCTACAGAAGCGCGAACCCACTTATCCGGGTCTTCTAAAGCTTTTGCTAGAGCTAAGTGGACTTCAGCAGATGCGGGCTTTATTTCACCCAATGCCTTAGCTACAGAAGCGCGAACCCACGCATCCGGGTCTTCTAAAGCTTTTGCTAGAGCTAAGTGGACTTCAGCAGATGCGGGCTTTATTTCACCCAATGCCTCAGCTACAGACCTGCGAACCCACTTATCCGGGTCTTCTAAAGCTTTTGCTAGAGCTAAGTGGACTTTGGATGATTTTGGCTTTATTTTACCCAATGCCTCAGCTACAGAAATGCGAACACGCCTCTCCGGGTCTTCTAAAGCTTTTGCTAGAGCTAAGTGGACTTCAGCAGATGCGGGCTTTATTTCACCCAATGCCTTAGCTACAGAAGCGCGAACCCGCACATTCGGGTCTTCTAAAACTTTTGCCAGAGCTAAGTGGACTTTGGATGATTTTGGCTTTATTTTACCCAATGCCTCAGCTACAGAAATGCGAACACGCCTCTCCGGGTCTTCTAAAGCTTTTGCTAGAGCTAAGTGGACTTCAGCAGATGCGGGCTTTATTTTACCCAATGCCTCAGCTACAGAAGCGCGAACCCACGCATCCGGGTCTTCTAAAGCTTTTGCTAGAGCTAAGTGGACTTCAGCAGATGCGGGCTTTACACAACCTAAAGCTTCTATAGTGTACATATTCCATCTCTCTTCTGGTAAATCCTCTAAACTTAAATCTATGGTTACTTTGTCGTCATTTGGAAGACCTCCTTCTGTCATTTCTGGTAAATCCTCTAAACTGAAATCTATGGTTCCCCCTAAAGAGCAAATGAGATCCTTTTCTTCTAAATCTAAATTCTTCCTAAAAATATCACTTATTAAAACTTTAAACTTTTGTAAATAAGCCTCCCTATCATACCAACCCACAGTCTGACCAAAATTTAAAATACTCACCTGAGCTGAAAGTATCCCTGCTATCGGCGCTTCTAACAGCTCATCTACTTTCGACCTTCCTTTTTCATTAAACTGAATCCACTCCAACAAAGACAACTCCTCCGATGGAAAAAAATCCCAACCTCCAAATCTCTTTATCAAATCCCTTAAAAAAATATCTATCGCAGGAATATAAGCCAAAGACTTCTCTTCATCCGATAACACCTCATCTATCCATATCAACTTCTTATAGATGGGCTTATCCTCTCCTAAAACACAAGTCGGATTTTCTATTTCATTACTCCCATCTGTAGACCTTATCCACTGACCCTTCATTGCTGAAGACCAGTTCTTGTTCTCTTTAGATGTCGGAAACTGATCTAAATGAACCAAATAATCCTCTATCGTCTCAAAATAACTTTTTAATCTTGGCTTTATGTTTTTACCGCTCGGAGCTAAACTGTGAAAACCATATATCCTAGAATAGGGAAACACCTGCTTCATCCTGTCTTGTGTCTGCTCTCCTAATGGAGAGTATCTAAAGGCCGAAACTTGCTCCGCTCGCCTTCTTGAAAAACCATCTTCTATTAAAACCTCAGTATATTCCTCTGGTGTCCTATTATCCCTAGCTTTTCCTGCCATTGTATTACAGCCAAATAAAAAAACCTCCTTTGGCTTTTTTAAAAGACCATCGCACACTTCTTGGCAAGCTCTGCTTTGAAGCTCTGACAGAGAAAGGCTATAACTAGATGAACCAAAAAATGATCCTCCAAAATGACCCGAAATAACAAGTATATCACATTCAACACCTGACTGACACGCTTCCATAAACCAATCATTACCACTTGTAGCAAATTGTGTTAACTCTACAAAATTAAAATCATCCCCTAAATAAGACTTAAATACTTCCTTCTCCTCTGATGAATTGATTGTCACTGTACATACTGTCGGCTTTTGACTGACCAATCCTTCCTTTACATCTACAGAACCTGAAAATGCAGAAAAAGGGCAAACCAAAATAAAAAAAACCACAAAGACTCTGAACCATAACTCTTTTGAAATCAAAACATACTTTCTTAAATAATACATAATATCAAATATACTAGTTTATCTTTACTGTTCTTTTCAATCTTAATTCAATACAAATGAAAAATTTACACAACTGTTCAAAAAAAATATACCTCTATATTCTATAACTTACAAATTTCAACTTGTATTAAATAAAAGAAAAGATTTTAAAAAAGTTTTAAATTATGTCAAAACTAATAAGTCAGGTTATAAAAATACATAGTGTATGACTTAACTGTGCCTATTTAAGGAGATTTGTCAAAATGATCGTCAATAAATTAAGGCTGGTTTTTTTTACTTTCTTTGTGATATTCAGCGTATAAGTTTAGGTGATGTTTCAGCTGACTGAAGTTTTTAGTTGTGGATGAGCAGAGAGATTATTATTTTATTGTTGTAAGAAAAGAGGATTGTAAAGCTTTTATTATTAGTCTCAAAAATTTAAAAGTTAAAGCAGCTCCTAATAATCCACCATTTCAATGTAATTGGTCGGAGAGTATAACTCAAATAAGTAATAGGAGTTGGGAAGAAGCAAAAAAGTATCTCCTAAAAAAATGGTGCCAGTCTATTGAAAAAAGATATGAAAGTTATTTAAAACCTATGAAAGAACATTATCACGAGTTTTTTTGAAAATAAAAAATGAATTAACCCTCCAAGCCTTCAATGAAAGGTAAAAAATATCAACCAGCAGGAGCTTTACTTTCTGCTTTTTCTGATAGATTCAAACAAAAATCTAAAAACGAAGGTGAGGTTAGATTTAATTATAGAAACTATGACTTGTATAGATTATCATTAAAAATGGTTCTCTTAAGTCGCCTTGAACCAAAAATTTTATTGTCTCACAGTTAAGGTAAAAGAGAGACACAATTAACCTATTTTCTATGTAAAAAAAATTTAATCCGAATTAAGATGATTTAATGCCTCAGCTACAGAAGCGCGAACCCACACATCCGGGTCTTCTAAAGCTTTTACTAGAGCTGAGTAGACTTTGGATGATTTTGGCTTTATTTTACCCAATGCCTCAGCTACAGACCTGCGAACCCACACATCCTGGTCTTCTAAAGCTTTTACTAGAGCTAAGTAGACTTTGGATGACTCTGGCTTTATTTTACCCAATGCCTCAGCTACAGAAATGCGAACATGCCTCTCCGGGTCTTCTAAAGCTTTTACTAGAGCTAAGTGGACTTCAGCAGATGCGGGCTTTATTTTACCCAATGCCTCAGCTACAGACCTGCGAACCCACACATCCTGGTCTTCTAAAGCTTTTGCTAGAGCTAAGTGGACTTTGGATGATTGTGGCTTTATTTTACCCAATGCCTTAGCTACAGAAATGCGAACACGCCTCTCCGGGTCTTCTAAAGCTTTTGCTAGAGCTAAGTGGACTTTGGATGATTGTGGCTTTATTTTACCCAATGCCTCAGCTACAGAAACGCGAACACGCCTCTCCGGGTCTTCTAAAGCTTTTGCTAGAGCTAAGTGGACTTCGGATGCCTCTGGCTTTATTTTACCCAATGTCTCAGCTACAGAAACGCGAACACGCCTCTCCGGGTCTTCTAAAGCTTTTGCTAGAGCTAAGTGGACTTCAGCAGATGCGGGCTTTATACAACCTAAAGCTATTATAGTGTACCTATTCCATCTTTCTTCTGGTAAATCCTCTAAACTGAAATCTATGGTTCCCCCTGAAGAGCAAATGAGATCCTTTTCTTCTAAATCTAAATTCTTCCTAAAAATATCACTTATTAAAACTTTGAACTTTTGTAAATAAGCCTCCCTATCATACCAACCCACAGTCTGACCAAACTTTAAAACACTCACCTGAGCTGAAAGTATCCCTGCTATCGGCGCTTCTAACAGCTCATCTACTTTCGACCTTCCTTTTTCATTAAACTGAATCCACTCCAACAAAGACAACTCCTCCGATGGAAAAAAATCCCAACCTCCAAATCTCTTCATCAAATCCCTTAAAAAAATATCTATAGCAGGAATATAAGCCAAAGACTTCTCTTCATCCGATAACACCTCATCTATCCACATCAACTTCTTATAGATGGGCTTATCCTCTCCTAAAACACAAGCCGGATTTTCTATTTCATTACTCCCATCTATAGACCTTATCCACTGACCCTTCATTGCTGAAGACCAGTTCTTGTTCTCTTTAGATGTCGGAAACTGATCTAAATGAACCAAATAATCCTCTATCGTCTCAAAATAACTTTTTAATCTTGGCTTTATGTTTTTACCGCTCGGCGCTAAACTGTGAAAACCATATATCCTAGAATAGGGAAACACCTGCTTCATCCTGTCTTGTGTCTGCTCTCCTAACGAAGAGTATCTAAAGGCCGAAACTTGCTCCGCCCGCCTTCTTGAAAAACCATCTTCTATTAAAATCTCAGTATATTCCTCTGGTGTCCTATTATCCCTAGCTTTTCCCGCCATTGTATTACAGCCAAATAAAAAAACCTCCTTTGGCTTTTTTAAAAGACCATCGCACACTTCTTGGCAAGCTCTGCTTTGAAGCTCTGACAGAGAAAGGCTATAACTAGATAAACCAAAAAATGATCCTCCAAAATGACCTGAAATAACAAGTATATCACATTCAACACCTGACTGACACGCTTTCATAAACCAATTAGTACCACTTGTAGCAAATTGTGTTAACTCTACAAAATTAAAATCATCCCCTAAATAAGACTTAAATACTTCCTTCTCCTCTGATGAATTGATTGTCACTGTACATACTGTCGGCTTTTGACTGACCAATCCTTCCTTTACATCTACAGAACCTGAAAATGCAGAAAAAGGGCAAACCAAAATAAAAAAAACCACAAAGACTCTGAACCATAACTCTTTTGAAATCAAAACATACTTTCTTAAATAATACATAATATCAAATATACTAGTTTATCTTTACTGTTCTTTTCAATCTTAATTCAATACAAATGAAAAATTTACAAATCGGTTCAAAAAAAATATACCCGCTTTAATGATAAATGCTCCCTATACTCAATTATTCTAGCCACTGACCTTATCACAACAGCAGGGTCTCTATCCTTCATCTGCTGAGTCCAATCTTTAATTAAAAAAACCATCCGTATGAATAAGATCTAACATCGCTGTTGATATAAATGAAACCTCCTCCTTTTTAAAAAGAAGTCTCTGTCTTTCCTACTCCAACTTTTTATATATATTTAAAATCTTGCCTTCTTCTCAACTCTTATCCTGTTTTATTTTTTTTAAAGCCTCTGCTCCTGCAAAAGTATCCATCAGTTTAGCTCTTAGCTTCTGCTCTTTTCTTTTCTGTTGGCTTGAACTCCCTTCTTTCATTGATAGATTAAAAACTTTCGACCAAAACACTTTCATGTTATCCTCGACTTGAATAAAATGAATCTTTCTTTTTCCATTGCTTTTTGTAAAATTTTTGTATAAAACTCGACAATTCTTCTGAAACCAAGTATCTTTTTACCTTTAATGACAACTTCTGCTCTCTAAAAGAAGGTTTAGAAACCTCTGGGTATTTCTTTAGAAGTTCCTGAACTGTTTCTATGCTTTTTATTGTATTTGAAGGATTTTCAAAAAAAGTATTAAGATAAATTTCCCAAAATTCGTGAAATTTTTTCACAATCGTCTTCTTTTTGCTATGATTTCAAACAAAAGATTCCTATTGGAAAAAATAAACAGTGTAAAATTTTCAAAAAATTGAAATATCTTGATTTTTTTGATATAAAAATCATCTGGTGATGAGGTTTATTATTAAAAGGGAGTAAAAAAAATGAAAGTGGCTTTTTTTATATTTAGTTTTATTTTTAGTGTTAATTTGGCAAATGCAAGTGAACCGCTAACCATAGCTGTAGAAAACGGAGATGTAGATAGAGTAAAGGAATTGATTGCAAATGGATATAAGGTAAATGAACGGGATCACTCTTTGAGCGGGAGCACAGTTTTGATACTTGCTGTTCAGGATAATAATTTAGAAATGGTAAAGATTTTACTTGAAGCGGGAATGTATCCAAATGATTATGCATCTTTTGGTCCAGCATTGGTGCATGCTTTAAGAGAAGTGTTGGATGCTATAACAGAAAAGCGTTACGAAGATTCTGGAAGTGAGGAATTAATTGTAAAGAAATTATTGGAACACGGGGCAGAGGTAAGTTTGACTCTGTTGAAAGAGGTTTCAAGGCTCGGACTTCCTAAAACAACTGTAGGGAATTTATTGAAATATGTCGATGCAAAAGAAAAAGATGGTAATACAGCATTGATAGAAGCTTCTACATACGAAGTTGTAGTGGAAGCGGGAGCTAATCCAAATGCAGTAAATAAACATGGTGTAACACTACTTATTAATGCTTTAAAAAACGGACATTATAAAAAGGCAAAGAAATTAATTGAATTGGGTGCCAATGTAAATGCAATAGATCAAAACGGTAAGACAGCATTCATATATGCTATAGAAAATCTACATTATTACGGTAGCGAAATTATAGAGACATTAATTTCAGCGGGTGCCAATGTAAATGCAATAGATCAAAACGGTAAGACAGCATTGATATATTTGATAAAACAAATAGATAGATATTACAACAGTGGCAGTGAACAGGCTATTAAAACAATAGAGATGTTATTTAAAAACGGAGCTGAGCTAGATGCGAAAGATAAAGATGCTAATACGAGATTATTGCTGTTTGTTTTAAGGAACAAATATTTTGAACCTGTGGAGAAATTAATTGCATTGGGAGCTGATGTAAATGCATCAATTGCTGGCATGACGCCGTTGATGTATGCTTCTAAATATGGAAATGTTAATGCGGTGGAGAAATTAATTAAAGCGGGGGCCGATGTAGATGCTGCATTAGATAATTTTGGCGGCAGGAGGACTATGGCATTGGATGAGGCTCTTAAAGCAGGACATCTTGAAGTTGTAAGGAGATTAATTAAAGCAAACTCTCTCAATTTCCTGAATATCTCTGTTGATACAGATGCTGTTGATAATTTAGCATTGGCATTGTTTTCTTACTCTGGAAATGCTAAAGCTATAGGGAAATTAATTGCATTGGGTGCCAATGTAAATTTCAGTACCCCTTATTATGGTATAACACCATTGATGTATGCTTCTGGATCTGAAAATGTTGAAGCGGTAAAGAAGTTAATTAAAGCGGGAGCCGATGTAAATGTAAAAGACAAAGATGGTAAGACGGCATTCCACCGGGCTTTTATTAATAAACGCTTAGCGGTTGTAGAAGCTTTACTTAAAGCTGGAGCAGTGGTAGATGTAGTAAAACTTAATAAAGCTTTATTTAAAGCTGGAGCAGTGGTAGATGTAAAACTTACTGAGGTATTGCAACAACTGCTTAAAGACAACAACCGTAAAACGACAAAGCATGTTGGCTCTCAACAAGCTGGAAAAGCTTTAGCTGGTAAATGTGAAGGTTCATTTTCAAACAGATAGAGGCAGTTAAATTTACCTGCTGTAAACTTTTTTCACAAAAGTTGAAATATCTGATTCTTTGATTAAAATATCCTATTAAAGAAGGGGTTTAATTTATTATAGCAGGTAAAAATAAGTCTGTTTTTATAAAATTATACTCATTTATTTATATCATCTAAGTATAAGTTTGCTAAAGTATATAATAACTGTTTGGTATAAGCAATCTATATCACAATAACAATCAAGCAATATGAACATAATACTTTGGACTTTAGAAATGATGCTTTTTTGTATTTAGATAATCTTTTGGTATAGGCTTGTTTCTGCTTTACATGTTTTTGTGTTTTTTTTTCAAGCTTGAGTGATGATTAAAATGAAATCTTAAAAAAAATATAAAAACTGTTTTCATTTTTATCTCCATTCTTTGAGAAAGATTTATATTCAAATAAATCAACAACTAAAAATTTTTTCAATTTTTTTCTATCCTTGGCAAGATCGCCTTTTAAAATTTTATCTCTTTATTTTTAGATCTATGGCTCCAGCTTCCAATAATTTATTTACAATTTCAATCTGTCCAGATCTAGAAGCATAAAACAAGACCGTATTACCATCTTTATCTTTTGCATTTACCTCGGCTCCCGCTTTAATTAACTTCTTTACCGCTTCAACATGTCCAGATCTAACATCGCTGTTGATATAAATGAAACCTCCTCCTTTTTAAAAAGAAATCTCTGTCTTTCCTACTCCAACTTTTTATATATATTTAAAATCTTGCCTTCTTCTCAACTCTTATCCTGTTTTATTTTTTTTAAAGCCTCTGCTCCTCCAAAAGTATCCATCAGTTTAGCTCTTAGCTTCTGCTCTTTTCTTTTCTGTTGGCTTGAACTCCCTTCTTTCATTGATAGATTAAAAACTTTCGACTAAAACACTTTCATGTTATCCTCGACTTGAATAAAATGAATCTTTCTTTTTCCATTGCTTTTTGTAAAATTTTGTATAAAACTCGACAATTCTTCTGAAACCAAGTACCTTTTTACCTTTAATGACAACTTCTGCTCTCTAAAAGAAGGTTTAGAAACCTCTGGGTGGAGAAAATAAACAGTGTAAAATTTTCAAAAAATTGAAAATATCTTGATTTTTTTGATATAAAAATCATCTGGTGATAAGGTTTATTATTAAAAGTGAGTAAAAAAAATGAAAGTAGTTTTTTTATATTTAATTTTTAGTGTTAATTTGGCAAATGCAGGGACTCCTCTATTCCAGGCTATAGAAGAAGGAGATGCAAAGAAAGTAAAGGAATTGGTTGCAAATGGAGTTGATGTAAATGAAATGGATCGTTATTGGGCCACAGTTTTGATACGCGCTATTGAGAATAATAAATTAGAAATTGTAAAGATTTTACTTGAAGCGGGAGCTGATCCAAATAAACAAAATCAGTCTTCTGGTGAGATGCCATTGGATTATGCTATAGAAAAAGTGCGTTATCTCAACAAAGATTCTGGAATTATAGAGGAATTATTGAAACACGGGGCAAGGGTAGGTGTGATTCCGTTGAGTAGGGCTTTAAGATACGGACTTTCTAAAACTGTAGGGGATTTATTGGAATATTTCGATGATGTAAAAGAAAAAGATGGATTTGTTGATATGGCATTGATAGAGGCTTCTACATACGAAGTTGCAAAGAAATTATTGGAAGCCGGAGCTAATCTAAATGCAGTAGATTATTATGGTAAGACAGCATTGATTAATGCTTTAAAAAACAGACATTATAAAAAGGCAGAGAAATTAATTGAATTGGGAGCTGATGTAAATGCAGCAGATAAAAACGGTAAGACAGGATTGATGTACGTTATAGAAAATCTATATTATTACAACAGCGAATATTCTGAAATTATAGAGAAATTAATTTCAGCGGGTGCCAATGTAAATGCAACAGATCAAAAAGGTAATACAGCATCGAAATATTTGACAGAACTAATAGTAAGTAGATATTACAACAGTGACAGTGAACAGGCTATTAAAACAATAGAGATATTATTTAAAAACGGAGCTGAGTTAGATGCGAAAGATAAAGATGCTAATACGAGATTATTGCTGTTTGTTTTAAGGAACAAATATTTTGAACCTGTGGAGAAATTAATTGAATTGGGAGCTGATGTAAATGCAAAAGATAAAGATGGTAATACGGTCTTGTTTTATGCTTCTAGATCTGAAAATGTTGAAGCGGTAGAGAAAATAATTAAAGCGGGTGCCAATGTAAATGCATTAATCGGCAATCCGGTATTGGATGAGGTTCTTAAAGCAGGAAATCTTGAAATTGTAAGGATATTAATTCAAGCAAACGCTCGCAATGTACCGCATATCGCTGTTGATAGAGATGCTATTGATAATTTAGCATTGGCATTGTTTTCTTACTCTGGAAATGCTAAAGCTATAGGGAAATTAATTGCATTGGGTGCCAATGTAAATTTCAGTACCCCTTATTATGGTATAACACCATTGATGTATGCTTCTAAATATGGAAATCTTGAGGCGGTAAAGAAATTAATTGAATTGGGTGCCAATGTAAATGCAAAAAATAATAATGGTGAGACGGCATTGCACTATGCTTTTATTAATACACACTATGCGGTTATAGAAGCTTTACTTAAAGCTGGAGCAACGGCAGATTTAGTAAAACTTGGTGAATTTTTATTTAGGGCTGGACACAGGTCACAAGATGAACCAACAAAACCGATAGATGTAAAACTTATTAATTTATTTGAACAACTGCGTGACCACCTTAAAACGACAAAGCATGTTGGTTCTCAACAAGCTGGAAAAGCTTTAGCTGGTAAATGTGAAGGTTCATTTTAAAACAGATAGAGGCAGTTAAACTTACCTGCTGTAAACTTTTTTCACAAAAGTTGAAATATCTGGTTCTTTGATTAAAATATTCTATTAAAGAAGGGGTTTAATTTATTATAGCAGGCAGGACAGCATGCGAAGTGATGCTTAAAAGGATAAAAGAAGATCAGCCCTTATTTAATCAAAACATACAAAGCAAGCCTTTAACAGCTAGTGACTTTGCTAAGCTTAAACCTTTAGAGTTTGAAAAATCAGCTGTGAGGGCTATTGGCGGAGTCACTAACCATGCACAGATTGGCGATGGTGGAATTGACGGAAGATTGGCTTTTGACAGCTCCCCTATTCAAGTCAAAAAGTTTGATAAACCCATAGGAGATACAGATCAGTTCAGAGCCTTTTGTTTGCCTTTAAAACAGCATAGGCGGGGAGTTTATGGATACACTCCTAAAGCCAAAGAGCGGGCTTCAGGGTGGCGTAGAGAAAATCTGGACATTCAATTATTGACGATTGAGGATATTCTGGCCGGCAAGTTTAGAGAGCAACCTTTGAGGCAGTTTTCCCGTACTGGCTATTGATTTAAGGCTGACAAGAGAGAGAGACTGCCCAAAATATAAGCCTTCTCATTGAGTGTTTCGGAAAAAATCTCCGAAGCTCCTTAAATGTGAGATTTTATATAAATCTGTGATTTTTAGAAGTCCTCTAAAAGTGGTTCGGAAAAAAATCCCGACCCCATAGATAAATAGCTTCTGATTTTATATCATTTTTTAAAAAATGAGATTTTTAATATGCTTCGGAAAAAATTTCCCATGCTCTTTACAAGGTGGATTTAATGTAAGTCTGTGATTTTTAGAAATTCTCTGAAAGTGTTTCGGAAAAAAATCCCGAAGCTCTTATGGACATATAAGGCAGACATTTGATATTTTAGACTGTGGTCTAATGTAGACCAAATGAGTGGAAGAATTATATTTTACAATTAAAAAAGAGTATTTATATACGAGAACTTTGGTTTTATAGGGAATATTTTTAATACAAAACCACTGAATTTGTGTAAAGAAGATTTAGAAAAATTTGTTGGTAGAGTTCAAGATATTAAAGGATTTTGTATTCGTAAATTCTTGCTTCAAGATTTGTAATAAGATCAAAAAATTTTTCTTTAAATCTTTTCAACTCCCGTAGATCTTCAAGACAATTTATTAGTTTTTTATATAAAAAATTAGAGAAGAAAATAAGAAAAACAGCTAGCAAAAAAGAAATGACTGCTAAATTATAAAAAAATATTCATATCTTTTTCCTCCTTAAACGAACTTTAATAGAGGAGTTTCTAAACCTTTAACTGCTGATATGTAAAACTAAGGAATCAAAAAAAGCAAAGAAACAAATCAAACACTGACAGTTTTTTCAACAATCATACTTGAAAAAACCTCTCTTGCCCAAACGACAGACAGGTTATAAACAGATCCTAGAGCTTGTCAGCGGTTATAACAGGTTATGAAAGGTTATCAGCGGGAAATAAAGAAAAAGCATCAATAAGGAAACAAGATGGTTTCAACTTATCTTTTATGTCACTAAATTCTTGATGCATTACAATATAATTTAAAATAATAACTATTCTTTCCAGTTTTTAGTTAATTGTATTGTTTTATTATCTGGGGCAAATCCTTGTTCTATTTCTTCAATATCAATAACAACAGGAACCTGTGCCGTTAAGCCGGAGTTGTTATCGTAAAGGGCCTATTCATTATGGTAGTTGAAAATCTTGTCTTGAAAGAAAATTAGCTTATAAGTTGTCTAATTTGTCAGATCCGACATTCTATAAAGATAAGCTCACATTAAATTCAAATAAAAGCCTGCTAAGCTCTATATCATTACAACACTTGAATGAAGTTAGTTAAGTGTGTTTAGCTACTTGTTAGTAGCTCATAGTGAAAAATGATTAAACAAATTAAATGTCTACAACAAGGAGATTCTATAGGAGTTTTAACAGCTTCAGATCCTGTTATTAATACTCCTGCTATGGAGTGGATAAATAGAGGTCGTAAAACTTTAGAGGAAATGGGATTCAAAGTTGAATATGGAAAAAGTATTTTTGCTTCTACAAGTTGGACAGCTGGCTCTTCAAAGTTAAGAGCTGAAGACTTTATGGGCTTTATTAAAAAGCCTAATATCAAAATGATATTAACAGCAATGGGAGGGGAGAATGCTCATCAGATTCTTCCGTTGCTGGACTTTGGTGTAATAGCCAATAATCCTAAGGTTATAATGGGATATAGTGATCCCACAGTGCTTTTAAATCCTATCGCTCATTTTTCTAAAACAGCTTGTTTTTATGGTTATCATCTAGCTTCTTTTGATCCAGAGTGGTCTTGGTTTAATGAGTACGATAAAAATGTTTTTAATAAAATTTTTATAGAAGGGACAGCCCCTTTTGAAATTCCAGCTTCTCAGCCAAGAGAATGTTGGAAAAAAGGAAAACATCAAGGAAGACTAGTAGGTGGCAGTCTTACAGATTTAATAAAACTTTTATCAACGCCATGGGAGCCAAAATGGGATCAGGCTATTCTTATTTTAGAAACTATGAATCAAAATCTTCAGCAAATTGATGTTCATTTTACTCATCTCTTGCAATCTGGTGTCTTTAATAAAATTTCGGGATTATTACTTGGAAAGTTTTACAATTGCGGTTCAGCTCCTCATCTAAAATCTTTAGTATTAGAGATTTTAAAAGAATTTGATTTTCCTATTTTAAAAACAGAAGACTTTGGACATTTTTCTCATATATGCCCTTTACCCATTGGAGGACTTTGCGAAATAAATTCGGAAATAAAAAGTTTCAAGATATTAGAGAAGATTTTTAATTGAGATGAAAGATTTTTATATTGATTTTACTTGATTCATTCCAGTTTCGATGTTTTGGTGCTTTCTTTTTTCAGCCTTCTGTTTTTAAGTCAAATTGATGATTTTATTCTTCTGTGCTGATGAATCGTTCATTTGTTCCGGCCTTGGATATTTTAATCCATTTCTTAAATATGTGAAAAAGTATCGGATTTTTTGAAAAAACGAATTAAAACAGGGTTTTGAGTTAAATTTTTATTGGATTTAACATAAATCTAAGGCTGACAAGAGAGAGACACTGCCCAAAATATAAGCTTTCCCAGTGAGTGGAGTGGTTCGGAAAAAATCTCCGAAGCTCCTTAAATGTGAGATTTTATATAATTTTGTGATTTTTAGAAGTCCTCTAAAAGTGGTTCGGAAAAAAATCCCGACCCCATAGATAAATAGCTTCTGATTTTAGATTATTTTTTAAAAAATGAGATTTTTAATATGCTTCGGAAAAAATTTCCCATGCTTTTTACAAGGTGGATTTAATGTAATTCTGTGATTTTTAGAAGTCCTTTAAAAGTGGTTCGGAAAAAAATCCCGAAGTTCTTATGGACATACAAGCCAGATTTGATATTTTAGATTGTGGTCTAATGTAGACTAAATGAGTGGAAGAATTATATTTTACAAGTAAAAAAGAGTATTTATGTACGAGAACTTTGGTTTTACAGGGAATATTTTTAATACAAAACCACTAAATTTATGTAAAGAAGATTTAGAAAAATTTGTTGGTAGAGTTCAAGATATTAAAGGATTCTCTATAGATATTTCATCTGTAGATAGTGCTGTTATAGTAGTTACGGGACATCGAGGAGTAGGAAAAACATCCTTTGTTAATGTTATGGAATACGCTGTTGCATTTAATAAAGAATTTCTTCGTCATACAAAAGTGAGTATTTCTAATTTGATCCCTTGCTATCATAAGATACAGTTAGAGCCTGATGATGAGGTGAAAAGCATATTAGTAAAAAGTCTGTCCAGCTTGTTGTTTTCTATTAAACAATTTGCAGAGGAAAAAAAACTTAAATCAAAACTTCCTATAGAAATAAGAGAGCTTACCAAATGGGTGTCAGAGCTTGCTTTATCTACAACAACTGGTCAATTAACTGTTGCTGGATTTGGTGGAGGTGTGAGCCGTTCAAAGCAGTATAAAAATATTTCAGAAATTTCTACAAATGTTTTACAAGATAAAATCAACCAAGTTGTAACACTAGCAACAAACTGTTTCGATATGGAAGGAATTTTCTTGAATATTAATAATATTAATAATATTGATATTCTTGAAGAAAAAAAGTTTTGTGAACTTTTTAATCAACTGAGAGATTATTTATTTAATATTAAAGGTCTTTGGAATATTGTAATAGGACAACCAGGACTTTACTCCTCTCTCTATCAACAAGCTACAAGAGTAGCTGAAGTAATCAGTGGACAAGAAACAAAACTAGAACCACTTTCAGAGGAAGACATCATTACTGTTTTAAAAAAGCGACAAAAAATATATTCAAAAAACCCAAAGAAACTTTCCAATTTACCTATAGAGGAAGAGTTTATCAGGGAAATATATAAAAACTCTGATGGAGAAATACGCCAGGTATTCAAAACTTGTGACGATATTGTTCGTTCTGTATTTAGGAAAAACCCTAATATTATGATTATTAAGTCAGAAGTTGGTCGTCCAGTTTTAAAAAGTATCCTTGAACAACAATTATCTTTAGATAACCTTAAACCTAAGGATAGGGAAATCATTCGTACAATTCTAGATAGAGGCTCTTTTCGTCCAAAAGATTACAGAAAATTAAATTTAAAATCATCTGTGGAATTTACAAATCGAGCGAGAGCACTCATTTCAAAAAATTTTTTAAAAAAAGAAGTGAAAGGAAATGTAGCAAACTATAAAATCACGGGAGCTATACATCTGGCAAAGTATTCAGGAGTTGATCTTTAGCCTTTAAGATTGGTTCAAAATAACTTAAGGATTTTATTTTCAATCAAAAATAACAAAATATGTTCATGTCCAGGTGATAAATATAAAAAATCAATGCTTTGATAATAATTAAGAAACGAATATGCTTGAAATACATTTGACACCAGGAATTGGACAAAGTGATCCGGAACAGTTTAATTTGTTCAGAGACACTACAATTAATATCCAAACCGAAGGGATTAAATATAGTGGTTCTAAACTAAAATTACTTCCTTATATTCTTTCTGTTGTTCATTCTCTGCCGGTGAGACGAGTTTTTGATGGGTTCTCAGGAACAACAAGAGTGAGTCAAGCTTTTGCAAAATGTGGTTATCAAGTGATTGCAAATGATCTGGCTGTTTGGTCAAAAATTTTTGGAGAATGTTATTTGAAAGGAGAAAAAGATGATCAATTACAGGAAAAAATAGATTATCTCAATAGCTTGAAAGGTTATGAAGGCTGGTTTACAGAACACTATGGAGGAAAAGTCAATGGAGGGCTTTCTGTTCATTCAGACGGTAAGAAAAAAATTTGGCAATTACATAATATAAAAAAGCTGGATGCTATAAGATCAGAAATAGATCAGATAGCAGAGAACTCCATTGAAAAATCTGTCTTGTTAACAAGTTTGATTTTGGCTTTAGATAAAGTTGACAGCACTTTAGGACATTATGCTTCTTACCTTCGGGAGTGGTCCCCTCGTTCTTTTAATACAATGAAGCTTTTAATACCTTCTATTAAAACAAAACAAACAGTCCGGCATAAAGTGATGAATAAAGATATTTTTCAAACTCTTCCCAAAGTCAAAGCTGATTTATCTTATTTTGACCCTCCTTATGGTTCTAATAATAAGAAGATGCCTTCGTCTCGTGTTCGTTATGCCTCTTATTATCATATTTGGAAAACAATTTGTTTAAATGATAAGCCACAGCTGGCAGGTAAAACAAATAGAAGAGCAGACTGTAATGATAGAAAGGCAGGTTCTATTTTTGAAGAATTTAGGAAAAATAAAGAAGGGCAGTTTATTGCTTTGACCGCTATTGAAAAGTTAATTAAAAAATGCCCCTCTCAGTATATATTACTCTCTTACAGTAATGGAGGACGCGTAACAAAAGAAGAAATATGTGAGATCATCAGCAGGCAATGTAAAAAATATCAGATTTTTTCGATCGATTACAAACGCAATGTTATGTCATCCATGAGATGGACCTATGATTGGATAAAAACAAAAGAAGGAAAAAACATAGAATTTTTATTTTTAATGGAAAAATAAATTTTATAAAAACATAATATAAACATTTTATAATGTGTCTCAAAAAAACTCAATATCCGGAAAGGGGTAAAAAAATATTCCATACATAATGCCCCTGAACCACTCTATATTTCTTTTTTCTTCTGTGGAGCTTGACAGATGTTATTTTGAATACAGTCTTAAAGTAAAACAAAAGAAAAAAGGAGGAAATTATGAACTTAAGATTATATAAAAACAAACCGGTAAACTACTGGGTTGACGATTTTATGAATTCTATAGAGCCCTTTTGGGATACATCGCTCATAAAAAGCGATCAAACTTTTTTGCCGGCTTGTGATTTTCATGAAACTAAGGATTATTATTTTTTCAGCTTTGATATTCCTGGTGTGAAAAAAGAAGATATTCATGTTGAATTTAATGACAACACTTTACATATTTCCGGAGAGAAGAAAAATGAATACCGGGAAACAAAAGTGGATGGCAGACAATTCCATGAAAAATTTTATGGAAAATTTCAAAGATCATTTACACTGCCAATGAAGGTGAAAGAAGACGCTATTGAAACTCATTTTAAAAATGGTGTCCTGGAATTGCTGATCTCGAAGGAAACAGCCGGCAAAAACCGGACCATATCAGTAACAGATGGGAACAAATCCGGATTGTTTGCCCGTTTAATGAAAAACAAAATGGTCAAAGAATAACAATTCGGATTAAATTTTTTAGAACTTCGAAATTGCCCTTGATTGAATAAATCATGGGCAATTTTTTTATATTGGGCATTTTAAACTAAGATAGTGCATTTTTCAAATACACTGCATCCGGATAACGGTTCACTAATTTTTCTCTTCCTATATTTTTAAAGTCCAATGTAATAAAAAAATCGTGAGCACCAAACTCAGGGTCATAAATTGGCAATCCGTGGATCTTGGCACCCAAACTCAAGTACCATGAAAAAAGCTTCGGCAGTTTCAGTAGACTGTTCGAATCCGCTTTTACTTTTAAAAGTAAATCATTAAAAGAATTGATTTGATATTTATTCAAAGGAGGAGTAACAGCTTCTTTATCTATTATTTCTTTTTCCAAGAAAGTGTTATACAGACAAGCCACATATTCAGGAACTGTATCAATTATACTGACACAGCCAAACATATAACGAGAGAAAGTATGTCTGAAATACTTTAACAAGCCCAACCAAATATGATGAATGGATTGCATATCTCTTAATTTTTTATCAACACAAGCTCTTCCCATTTCCACTTTGTTGCCGGGTTTGTTTTTTAAAAAAGATTTTATATTAAAAAATTTTTCTGTATAAAAATTACTTTTAAATTGAGTGGCTATCAAACGATAGGTCGCTATTACTTCATTTGTATCTTTTTTAATCACAATAAGGTGATCGGCTTGCATATCGTATTCATCAATATCTAACCCGGATTCAGTGGATTTCCCTGTCCATTCCTCGTAAAATACACTGTTGCGCAAACGAAAAGCTCCCAGCAGTTCATTTTCCACTTCCGCTGTTTTAACGATAAAATTTTTTGAATCAATATTAAAAATCACATTAGGTTTATATAGTTGAAACTCCGCAGGCAAATGCAAATTCATTATAATTTACTTCCTTCAGTTAAAAACAGTGTTCCCGTTATTGATAACAAAAGCTCTAATAAATACAAATACTGTTTTTTCATGTCTGTGATTCTCAATCGCCTATATATCTTTGATGGGTAATGTGTTCTCTTTGTGGAACAAACCAGGGTGAGGCTTTGATTATATTTCAATGAAGATTACTCCTGACAGAATTATCCTTCTTATCCCCTCCGGAAGACAGATTGAACAAACAAAGCAAAATGAAGCAAAGGGAGTGTTTTTTCAACATAGTGTTTCTCTTAATCTCTTTAGAAAGAGGTTATTTCATTAGAATATACATTAAAAAGAGCGGCACAGTCATTAAAACATTTCATATAAATTATTTGTTCAATGGAATTTGAGGTCAAGGACAGGAGTTAAATACACTGCCTTTTTATAAATTTAAAACCGATGGTCGGACTTACTTTATTTTTCCTTTTTTAGGGAACCGGTTCTTTAGACTCAATCCAATAAATAAGGCAAAAACAGCCAATAACCCGGACATATAAAAAGGGGCTGAGGGACTGAGATCCCTGTAAAACCAACCTCCCAAGGCCGGCCCCATAATCCGTGCGATGGAAAATAAACTCTGATGAACCCCGAAAATACCACCTTGTTGATTCTTACCGGTTAAAAGACTGACTGCACCGGAAAGACAGGTGCTGGCCAAACCGTAACCAATACAAAGAAGCGTCACACTAATAGTTAAAAACCAAAGCTGATGGGTCAAACCCACTCCTGTAAAGCCGATCCCTCCCAATATAAGACCTAAAATCACTGTCTTGTGCTCGCCAAAAAACGGGATCATTTTTCTAACCAAAAAACCTTGTGTGAATACCATCATTAAACCTATATAGGTAAAGCCCAGACTGGCGGGGAAGTGAGACCAGGAAAGTTTATCCCTCACATATAAGAACAACGCGGCTTCAATCCCGGCCAGAGCCAAGGTTAAAAGAAAATACATAAACAACACTTGTTTTAAAACCGGATATCGTATAGCTGACATAAGCTGTTGAACACGGGACAGATGAATATTCCTGATATTCAGCAGAACATTTTTTGTTGATAGAGTGAGAGAACCTAAAGGTTTAAAATTTTCCTTTAAAAAGAAAAAAGTAAAGAAAAGATTAATCAAACAAACAAGAAAAGCCCCAAAAGCGGAAAAACTGGAACCCAAAGGCGGGGCGCTGCCCCAGTGTGATCCTAAGAGACCAAAAGCTCCCCCCACAAAAGGACCAATCACAAAGCCTAAACCAATCGCCGCTCCCACAAGGCCCATATTCTTGGATCGTTCTTTTTCCTCTGTTACATCAGCAATACAGGCCATAGCCACTGACATGACAGCTCCAAATACACCGGCCAGTATACGAGTCAAAAATAACATCTCAAGAGTGTCTGCAAAAGAAAACCAAAGGTAAAATACAGACGACCCAAGGAGACAAGTTAAAATAATAGGCCTTCGCCCTATATGATCGCTCAGATACCCCCAAAGAGGCGCGAAAAGCAATTGCGCAACAGAGTAGACGCTCATCAGAAGCCCTACTTGCAGATCATCCGCTCCAAAGTCCCGGGCCAAATAGGGACTCAGAGGAATAATCATGCCAAAGGCGGTAAATTCCATCAGAACTATAGAAAAGACAACGAACAAAGAACGAAAGTGTGGAGTGGAAAACCGCAAGAAACCATCCTGTGTATTTTAAATAATATTAAAGAAAAGGGGCTATAATCAAGGCCACGATGGAAAGCAATTTAATTAAAATATTCATTGCTGGTCCTGTCGTATCCTTAAAGGGATCCCCCACTGTATCTCCAATAACAGAAGCAGAGTGAGTGTCGTCCCCTTTACAGGCTCCTTCCAAACTGCCTTTTTCAATAAATTTCTTCGCGTTATCCCAAGCTCCGCCGGCGTTAGCCATCAGAAGCGCTAAGGTCACACCAGTTAATAAGGCTCCAGCCAAAGCGCCGCTTAAAGTTTCAGGCCCCATAGTAAAACCCACTATAACCGGAAAAAAGATAGCTATCACCCCTGGTAAAATCATCTCTCTCAAAGAGGCATTGGTGGCGATATTTACACAACGGCCGGTATCCGGCTTCGCTTTTCCATCCAACAGGCCGGGGATTTCCCTGAATTGCCGGCGAATTTCCTCCACCATTTTGCTTGCCGTGCGACCCACTGACTCCAAAGTCAAACTGGCGGCTATTACCACTACCGCCGCACCCAAGAACAGCCCCATCACCACAGATGGCTGACTTAAGCTCATAGTGATCGCTTTTTCGGAGGAAGCCCCCACCGCTTCCTTAAATGCTACAAACAGGGCAAGAGCTGTTAAAGCGGCGGAACCAATGGCAAAACCTTTTCCAATCGCGGCAGTGGTATTTCCCAAAGAATCCAAATTGTCCGTGATCTTTCTCACACCAGGTCCAAGACCGGACATTTCAGCAATCCCTCCGGCGTTATCAGCCACAGGCCCATAAGCGTCAATCGTCATTGTGATGCCTACTGTAGCCAGCATACCCACAGCGGACATGGCGATACCGTACAATCCGGCGAAATGATAAGAAAGCTGGATGGCCACTGCAATCAAAATCAAAGGAGCACAGGTGGACTCCAAACCAACGGCAAAACCGGAAATAATATTCGTTGCAGGACCGGTCTTGGAGGCTTGAGCTACCTGTTGAATCGGCTTGGAAGAAGTATAATATTCAGTAATTTTTCCAATCAACAGCCCCGTAATCTGCCCGGCGCAAACAGCTATAAACAAACGATAGCCCATTTCTATTGACAACAACATTCCTCCGACAATGACCAGAAATACAAGACCGGCAATCAACTGGGAAAACAACAAAGCCAAAGCCGGCGGCTTCTTTTTAAACATTCTTATGCTTAAAACACCCACTATGGAAGAAAAAAGCCCTATCATACACAAAACAAGGGGAAAAACGGTCAATAAACTTCGGGAAAAAGAATCGCCGAAATATTTGTCCATCACTATCACATCCATAGTAAGAGCAATAGTAATGGAAGCCACCATAGCTCCGACATAAGATTCAAAAATGTCTGCGCCCATTCCCGCTACATCGCCTACATTATCGCCCACATTGTCCGCAATCACTCCTGGATTTCGAGGGTCGTCTTCAGGAATACCAGCTTCTATCTTCCCTACCAGATCCGCTCCTATATCAGCCGCTTTGGTGAATATTCCTCCGCCGATACGGGCGAATAGGGCAATGGAAGAGGCTCCCATTGAAAAGCCGGAAACAATAGAGGTAATCTGTGTGTTCGCTGAACCAAAAAAATAATATACCAAACCCAAGCCAAATAAACCCAGACTGGCCACGGCAATTCCCATGACAGCACCCCCGCTGAAGGCGACAAATAAAGCCTCTGCCAGGCCTTTTTCCCTGGCGGCCATAGCTGTCCTAACATTGCTTTTAGTTGCTGATTTCATACCAATAAAACCAGCTAAACCGGAACATGAGGCGCCTATAATAAAAGAAAGGCCTGTTTGCCAGCCAAAGGAAAAAAACAAAAGCACAGCAACTAACAGGACAAAAATCAGCAACTTTGAGTATTCTGATTTTAAAAAGGCCATAGCCCCCAACTCAATTTCATGGGCAATGCTTTTCATTCGCTCTGGCCCGGCGGGATAGGAAAGAATCACTCTGTAAATATTGAAAGCGAAAAGAAGTCCCAAGACACCAATAATCGGAAAAAGTATTTGAAGATCAATCATTTACCATACTCCTTTTATGCTACACGGTGGATGTTGTTCGTTGCCATTTTGATTTTAAAGATTAGCTCTTTTGTATACTTACTTCTGTGTAAGTCAATTATAAAGTCCTTCTTACTGGAAGATCGGCTATATAACGCATACAGCCTAAGAATGTCTTCCTATTGTATTTGTTCGTGCCCCCTTGTTCTTTGGCCTCTTTGGCCTCTTTGGCCTCTTTGGCCTCTTTGGCCTCTTTGGCCTTTTTGGCCTCTTTGGCCTCTTTGGCCTTTTTGCATTTGTTCGTGCCGCTTTGTTCTTTGCCTTTGTTCGTGCCCCCTTGTTCTTTGGCCTCTTTGGCCTTTTTGCGTTTGTTCGTGCCGCTTTGTTCTTTGCCTTTGTTCGTGTCCCCTTGTTCTTTGGCCTCTTTGTCTCTTTGTTCTTTGCCTTTTTGCCTTTTTGTCTCTTTGCCTCTTTGTCTCTTTGCCTCTTTGTCTCTTTGTCTCTTTGCCTCTTTGTCTCTTTGCCTCTTTGCCTCTTTGTTCTTTGTCTCTTTGTCTTTATTCCTTCAATCAAATTGTTGGCTTGAGAAATCAAGTCCAATCCTTATGTGTGACCTCCTGTTTTAAATCCCAACATTTTACTACTTACGTAGTCCAATTGCTCATCAAGGTAAAAAGGAACTGACAAATATCAAATTGTGTAATACTTAATACATATTATGAGTTACACAGTATATAAATTAATTCATCTTTTTGCCATTCTGGCTCTTTTTCTGGCTATAGGCGCTTTACTTGCTTATTCTGGGAATAAAAAACACAAAAAAAAGATAATGATTTTACATGGTCTGTCCTCGCTGATTCTATTCGTCAGCGGTTTTGGCTTGATTGCCCGCCTGAAGCTTCATTCATTCCCGCTTTGGTTAAATTTGAAATTGGGTATCTGGCTTGTTTTAAGCGTCCTGGTTCCCATTTTAATATCACGAAAAACCAATAAAGGCTGGATTTATTTGCTGGTTTTTGCAAGCGGATTCAGTGCTGTCTATTTGGTACTATTTAAACTGAATTAAGCTGTTCTTTATTTTTCCTAAAAAAATCATTCAGATTTTTCTTTTTCCTTCAGTTCCTTTAGAAATTCAGCATAAACTTTTTCCTGTACGGATTTATGATTAAAGTCCACCCTGTACAGAGGAAAAGTTTTCTGCACCTTTAGCTCCGTGCTATCCAAGGAGACTTCCTGCTCAAAGGAAAGGAGGTTTTCTTCCGCGCGCCCGAAAAAAGCCGAAGTGGAATGAGAATCAAAGGCGGGCAATGGGTTTTCTTCCGCGTGCCCAGAAAAAAACGGACAAAAAACCAAAATCAGAAAAAATGACTTCACACTTATACGACATAGAGCTTTCCGGATTTTCTCCGTGCTGATGGAAGAGATGAAAACCCGAACAGCAGAAAAAAACAAGCGGTAAAATAAATATATATTGTTTTTCTTCACAGTTCTCTACTTGGACTTAGCCGCGGAAACCGCAAGGCGAATATTAGAATAATCTATCCAACCTTCTTTTTTTTGTATCCCCTCTTTTTTATCAAAGTGAGTTTGCACACGCACACCCTGAAGACGCACCTTTAACTTACTAGAATCAACTTCAAGCACCTTGGATCTCTTGCCTTTTTCCGCTCCGGCAATGACCAGAGCAGAATCCCCTTTTTTGATTTTTAGTTTCAAGTGACTATCTCCTTTTGATTCGCTTTACACGAAAACACTTTGTTTCAGGAACTGTCTTTCCCGTGCAGTTTTTTTTCCATATTTTTTCTTAACTTCAAGGCATACGGAGATAGCTCTTTTTTAGAGCATCTGATAAGAAAATTATCAATCCCTCCAATTTTGTCTATGGAGCGAAGGGTGCTGACCGCCACCTTTAACCGAAAAGACCTCCTTAAGCAGGAACTGTAAAAGGTCTTGAGCCGCACATTAGGGAAAGCCCTGGATTTTGTTTTAATATTGGAATGGCTGACTAAATTTTTAACTACCGGTTTCTTACCTGTTAATTCACATCGAGGCATGATAAAAGCTCCTGTTCATGGGTTTTTTTCCCACAAATCAGGGATTCTGTCAAACCAAGCGGGTATTATTTATTTTCTCGCTATAAAGGCTTTTAAAATTTTGAAGCTTTGTGTTGTTTAAGGACTTCTAAATGAGGGGATATTATGTATTTTTCTTGTCATGGAGGCGGCACTTGTGTAAGTATTGGAAAAAGGATTGATAAAAATGTACCAAAAATCAAGCTAAGCTGAAATCCAACAGATTAGTTCTTTATCTACAGATAAGGAGAAACGCCATGCTAAAAAATATTTCTTTTTACTTAATTGTACTTTGTTTGTTTACTCTGTCTTCCTGCGATGACAAGAAGGATAATCCTGTTTCGGCAGAGGCTAAAGCGGAAGAGGATCAGCCAATAGCAGAGGCTGAAGCGAAAGAGGATCAGCTAATACCAGAGGCTAAAGCGAAAAAGGATCAGCTAATAGCAGAGGCTAAAGCGAAAGAGGATCAGCTAATACCAGAGGCTAAAAAAGTGGAGAAGGAGCGTAGAAGCTCAGTGTTTTTTTTGTCTATATGTGAGCGAACAGAAGAGGTAAAACAGGCTATTTTAGATAAAATAAGAAAGAAAAACTGCAAGACTGTAACGGAGCAGGAATTACAGGCTATCGCGTTTCTGAGTTTAAGGGATGCAGGAATAACAAAACTCAAAGCCGGTGACTTCGACAACCTCACCTCTCTTTCGGCGCTTGATCTTAGCCACAACGCCCTCACCAGCTTACCGGAAGAGATTTTCAGCGGCCTAACCTCTCTATTGGGCATTTATCTTGAGAACAACGCCCTCACCAGCTTACCGGAAGAGATTTTCAGCGGCCTAACCCCTCTATTGAGCATTGATCTTAGCCACAACGCCCTCACCAGCTTACCGCCAAGGATCTTCAGCGGCCTCACCTCTCTTTACTCTCTTAGTCTTATGAACACCCGCCTCAGCAGTTTACCGGAAGGGATCTTCAGCGGCCTCATCTCTCTTAAGGATCTTTTTCTTTCCCACAACAAGCTCGTCGTCTTATCGCAAGGGATCTTCATCGGCCTCATCTCTCTTGAGACGCTTTCTCTTTCCAACAACGGCCTCTTACGCTTACCGCCAGATATCTTCATCGGCCTCACCTCTCTTAAGGATCTTTTTCTTTCCCACAACAAGCTCGTCGTCTTATCGCACGGGATCTTCAGCGGCCTCACCTCTCTTGAGACGCTTAATCTTTTCGGCAACCAGTTCCACGTAATAGAAAAAGACCGAATAGCACAAGAACTGCCAGCAACAGTAACGGTGAATTGGTGAAATAATCAAGCTTCACCCTGATTTGTTCTATGGAGAGCATACTTTGCCCATCGCACTCTCTATGTAACCGAAGGTATAAAGAAGCGTGGAGGTTATTTATTTTTCTTGTCATGGAGGCGGGCATTTTGTAAGTATTGAAAAAAGGATTGATAAAAATGGAACAAAAACCGGCTAAGCTGAAAGCCAACAGATTAGCTTTTTTCTACAGATAAGGAGAAATGCCATGCTAAAAAAATACTTCTTTGTTACTTCTTTGTTACTTCTTTTACTTTGTTTGTTTACTCTGTCTTCTTGTAAGGACAATAAGAACAATAAGGATAATCCTGTTGCGGCAGAGGCTAAAGCGAAACTAATAGTAGAGGCTAAAGCGGAAGAGGATCAGCTAATAGTAGAGGCTAAAGCGGAAGAGGATCAGCTAATAGTAGAGGCTAAAAAAGTGGAAGCGGAGGGTAGAAGCTCAGTATTGCCTATATGTGGGCGAACAGAACAGGTAAAACAGGCTATTTTAGATAAAGTGCAAAAGACAGACTGCAATACTGTAACGGAGCAGGAATTACAGGCTATCAAGATTCTGAGTTTAAGGGATGCAGGAATAACAAAACTCAAAGCCGGTGACTTCGACAACCTCACCTCTCTTAGGAATCTTGATCTTAAACACAATTCCCTCATCGACTTACCGGAAGGGATCTTCAGCGGTTTACCTAATCTTCGTACGGTTGATCTTTCCAACAATTCCCTCATCGACTTACTGGAAGGGATCTTCAGCGGTTTACCTAATCTTCATACGGTTTATCTTTCCAACAATTCCCTCATCGGCTTACCGGAAGGGATCTTCAGCGGCCTCACCTCTCTTTTTTGGATTGATGCTTTAAACAACCGCATCGCCAGCTTACCGGAAGGGATCTTCAGCGACCTCACCTCTCTTGGGATTCTTGATTTTTCCAACAATTCCCTCATCGGCTTACCGGAAGGGATCTTCAGCGGCCTCACCTCTCTTTTTTGGCTTGAGGTTTCCAACAACCGCATCGCCAGCTTACCGAAAGGGATCTTCAGCGGCCTCACCTCTCTTGAGGAGCTTTATCTTTCCGGCAACAAGTTCCCCCCAGCAGAAAAAGAACGAATAAAACAAGAACTGCCAGAAGCAGTAACGGTCTTTATGAAATAATCAAGCTTCACCCTGATTTGTTCTATGGAGAGCATACTTTGCCCATCGCACTCTCTATGTAACCGAAGGTATAAAGAAGCGTGGAACAAAAACCGGCTAAGCTGAAAGCCAACAGATTAGCTTTTTTCTACAGATAAGGAGAAACGCCATGCTAAAAAAATACTTCTTTTTACTTATTGTACTTTGTTTGTTTACTCTGTCTTCCTGCGATGACAAGAAGGATAATCCGGCAGAGGCTAAAGCGGAAGAGGATCAGCCAATAGCAGAGGCTGAAGCGAAAGAGGGTCAGCTAATAGCAGAGGCTAAAGCGAAAGAGGGTCAGCTAATAGCAGAGGCTAAAGCGAAAGAGGCAACAATACCAGAGGCTAAAGCGAAAGAGGCAACAATACCAGAGGCTAAAGCGAAAGAGGCAGCAATACCAGAGGCTACAAAAAAGCCGGAGGGGGAAGGAGATAGAAGCTCAGTATTCTCTATATGTGAGCGAACAGAAGAGGTAAAACAGGCTATTTTAAATAAATTAAAAAAGACAGACTGCAAGACTGTAACGGAGCAGGACTTACAGGCTATCTTTTATCTGAATTTAAAGTCTGCAGGAATAACAAAACTCAAAGCCGGTGACTTCGACAACCTCATCTCTCTTAAGTGGCTTTTTCTTTCCAGCAACGCCCTCACCAGCTTACCGGCAAGGATCTTCAGTGACCTCACCTCTCTTAAATATGTTAGTCTTTTCAACAACAATTTCTTCGAAGAAGAAAAAGGACGAATAAAAGGAGAACTGCCAACAACAGTAGAAGTAGCATTAGAATTAGAAGAGTAACGGCAGGTATTTATTTTTTGAAATAATCAAGTTTCACCCTGATTTGTTCTATGGAGAGCATACTTTGCCCATCGCACTCTCTATGTAATCAAAGGTGTAAAAAAGCGTGGAGGTTATTTATTTTTCTTGTCATGGAGGTAGGCACTTGGTAAGTATAGAAAAAAGGATTCATAAAAATGGAACAAAAACCGGTTAAGTTGAAAGCCAACAGATTAGCTCTTTCCTACAGATAAGGAGAAACGCCATGCTAAAAAAATATTTCTTTTTACTTATTGTACTTTGTTTGTTTACTCTGTCTTCCTGCAAGGACAAGAAGGATAATCCTGTTTCGGCAGAGGAGAAAGCGAATGAGTTTGAGGAGGAAGAAAAAAAACGCCGGTCTGAGACTCAAGCGAAAGAGGATCAGCTAAGAGCAGAGGCTAAAAAAGCGGAGGAGGAGGGTAGAAGCTCATTATCGCCTATATGTGGGCGAACAGAAGAGATAAAACAGGCTATTTTAGATAAAGCGCGAAAGACAGACTGCAATACTGTAACGGAGCAGGACTTAAAGGCTATCTTGTCTCTGGATTTAAATAGTAAAGGAATAAAAAATCTCAAAGCCGGTGACTTCGACCACTTATCTTATCTTATCAGTCTTGAGCTTTCCGGAAACGGCCTCACCAGCTTACCGTCAGGGATATTCAGCGCCAGCCTAAGCTTTCTTAGGCTTAGGCGTCTTGATCTTTCCGGAAACGGCCTCACCAGCTTACCGTCAGGGGTTTTCATCGGACTCAACTCTCTTGAGTTTCTTAATCTTTCCAGCAACGGCCTCATCAGCTTACCGTCAGGGGTTTTCAGCGGCCTAATCTCTCTTAAGGGTATTATTCTTTCCAGAAACAGCCTCACCAGCTTACCGTCAGGGATTTTCAGAGAACTAATCTCTCTTGAGTTTCTTAGTCTTTCCAACAACACGTTTTTTGCCGCCGGCTTACCGCAAGAGATCTTCAGGAACCTAACCTATCTTAAGGAACTTCATCTTTCCAACAGCTTCCTCACCAGCTTACCGCCAGGGATCTTTAGCGGCCTCACCTCTCTTAAGGAACTGAATCTTGAATACAACGAGTTCTCCACAACAGAAAAAGACCGAATAAGAAAAGAACTGCCACCAACAGTAAATGTGAAATTGTGAAATAATCAAGCTTCACCCTGATTTGTTCTATGGAGAGCATACTTTGCCCATCACACTCTCTAATGTAACCAAAGTTATAAAGAAAGCGGGGATGTTATTTATTTTTCTTGCCATGGAGGCGGGCATTTTGTAAGTATTGAAAAAATGATTGATAAAAACGGACCAAAAACCGGTTAAGCTGAAAGCCAACAGATTAGCTCTTTCCTACAGATAAGGAGAAATGCCATGCTAAAAAAATACTTCTTTTTACTTATTGTACTTTGTTTGTTTATTCTGTCTTCCTGCGATGACAAGAAGGATAATCCTGTTTCGGCAGAGGAGAAAGCGAATGAGCTTAAGCCGGAAAAAAAAAGCCTGTCTGAGGCTCAAGCGAAAGAGGATCAGCTAAGAGCAGATGCAGAGGCTAAAGCGAAATTGGATCAGCTAGGAGCAGAGGCTGAAGCGACATTGGATCAGCTAAGAAAATTGGATCAGCTAAGAGCAGGGGTTACAAAAGTGAAGGAGGAGAATAGAAGCTTAGTGTTGCCTATATGTGAGCGAACAGAACAGGTAAAACAGGCTATTTTAGATAAATTAAAAAAGACAGACTGCAATACTGTAACGGAGCAGGAATTACAGGCTATCGTGTCTCTGGATTTAGAGCGTAAAGGAATAACAAAACTCAAAGCCGGTGACTTCGACAACCTCATCTCTCTTCAGTTGCTTTTTCTTTCCACCAACGGCCTTCTCAGCTTACCGCCAAGCATCTTCATTGACCTCATCTCTCTTAAATATGTTAGTCTTTTCGCCAACAAGTTCCCCGCAGAAGAAAGAGAACGAATAAAACGAGAACTGCCAGCAACACTGCCAGCAACAGCAGAGGTGAATTTGTGAAATAATCAAGTTTCACCCTGATTTGTTCTATGGAGAGCACACTTTGCCCATCACACTCTCTATGTAACCAAAGGTGTAAAAAAGCGTGGAGGTTATTTATTTTTCTTGTCATGGAGGCGGGAACTTGGTAAATATGGAAAAAAGGATTCATAAAAATGGAACAAAAACCGGCTAAGCTGAAAGCCAACAGACAGGTCACAATAGACTATAAATCTCCTGTCACTCTTTTTCAATTTATCTCAGAGGGGGGTAAAATCAATCCTGCTCGTATTACCGGCCTCACATACTCGGAACAAAGATGTCTTAGAAACGCTGTAAAAAAAGCCAGAAGGCTTTCTTTAATACCTTCCTGTGCACAAGCCTATGATGATTTTGGCTATCCAGAGCAAATATCCTCTACTCCTTTTGAAATAGATTAACTTTTTTCTACAGATAAGGAGAAATACCATGCTAAAAAATACTTCTTTGTTACTTCTTTTACTTTGTTTGTTTACTCTGTCTTCTTGTAAGGACAATAAGGATAATCCTGTTGCGGCAGAGGCTAAAGCTAAAGCGGAAAAGGATAATCCTGTTGCGGCAGAGGCTAAAGCGAAACTAATAGTAGAGGCTAAAGCGGAAGAGGATCAGCTAATAGTAGAGGCTAAAGCGGAAGAGGATCAGCTAATAGTAGAGGCTAAAAAAGTGGAAGCGGAGGGTAGAAGCTCAGTATTGCCTATATGTGGGCGAACAGAACAGGTAAAACAGGCTATTTTAGATAAAGTGCAAAAGACAGACTGCAATACTGTAACGGAGCAGGAATTACAGGCTATCAAGATTCTGAGTTTAAGGGATGCAGGAATAACAAAACTCAAAGCCGGTGACTTCGACAACCTCACCTCTCTTAGGAATCTTGATCTTGAAAACAATTCCCTCATCGACTTACCGGAAGGGATCTTCAGCGGCCTCACTTCTCTTTTTTGGCTTAAGGTTTCCAACAACCGCATCGCCAGCTTACCGGAAGGGATCTTCAGCGACCTCACCTCTCTTTGGATTCTTGATCTTAAACACAATTCCCTCACCAGTTTACCGGAAGGGATCTTCAGCGGCCTCACCTCTCTTTATTGGATTGAGGCTTTAAACAACCGCATCGCCAGCTTACCGGAAGGGATCTTCAGCGACCTCACCTCTCTTGGGATTCTTGATCTTAAACACAATTCCCTCACCAGTTTACCGGAAGGGATCTTCAGCGGCCTCACCTCTCTTAGTCATCTTTATATTTCCAAAAATTCCCTCACCAGTTTACCGGAAGGGATCTTCAGCGGCCTCACCTCTCTTAATTGGCTTTCTCTTTTCGGCAACAAGTTCCCCTCAGCAGAAAAAGAACGAATAAAACGAGAACTGCCAGCAACAGTAACGGTGAATTGGTGAAATAATCAAGCTTCACCCTGATTTGTTCTATGGAGAGCATACTTTGCCCATCGCACTCTCTATGTAATCAAAGGTGTAAAAAAGCGTGGAGGTTATTTATTTTTCTTGTCATGGAGGCGGGAACTTGGTAAATATGGAAAAAAGGATTCATAAAAATGGAACAAAAACCGGCTAAGCTGAAAGCCAACAGACAGGTCACAATAGACTATAAATCTCCTGTCACTCTTTTTCAATTTATCTCAGAGGGGGGTAAAATCAATCCTGCTCGTATTACCGGCCTCACATACTCGGAACAAAGATGTCTTAGAAACGCTGTAAAAAAAGCCAGAAGGCTTTCTTTAATACCTTCCTGTGCACAAGCCTATGATGATTTTGGCTATCCAGAGCAAATATCCTCTACTCCTTTTGAAATAGATTAACTTTTTTCTACAGATAAGGAGAAATACCATGCTAAAAAATACTTCTTTGTTACTTCTTTTACTTTGTTTGTTTACTCTGTCTTCTTGTAAGGACAATAAGGATAATCCTGTTGCGGCAGAGGCTAAAGCTAAAGCGGAAAAGGATAATCCTGTTGCGGCAGAGGCTAAAGCGAAACTAATAGTAGAGGCTAAAGCGGAAGAGGATCAGCTAATAGTAGAGGCTAAAGCGGAAGAGGATCAGCTAATAGTAGAGGCTAAAAAAGTGGAAGCGGAGGGTAGAAGCTCAGTATTGCCTATATGTGGGCGAACAGAACAGGTAAAACAGGCTATTTTAGATAAAGTGCAAAAGACAGACTGCAATACTGTAACGGAGCAGGAATTACAGGCTATCAAGATTCTGAGTTTAAGGGATGCAGGAATAACAAAACTCAAAGCCGGTGACTTCGACAACCTCACCTCTCTTAGGAATCTTCATCTTGAAAACAATTCCCTCATCGACTTACCGGAAGGGATCTTCAGCGGCCTCACTTCTCTTTTTTGGCTTAAGGTTTCCAACAACCGCATCGCCAGCTTACCGGAAGGGATCTTCAGCGACCTCACCTCTCTTGGGATTCTTGATCTTAAACACAATTCCCTCACCAGTTTACCGGAAGGGATCTTCAGCGGCCTCACCTCTCTTGAGATTCTTTATATTTCCAACAATTCCCTCATCGGCTTACCGGAAGGGATCTTCAGCGGCCTCACCTCTCTTAGTGATCTTTATCTTTCCAACAATTCTCTCACCAGTTTACTGGAAGGGATCTTCAGCGGCCTCACCTCTCTTAGGAATCTTTATATTTCCAAAAATTCCCTCACCAGTTTACCGGAAGGGATCTTCAGCGGCCTCACCTCTCTTAATTGGCTTTCTCTTTTCGGCAACAAGTTCCCCTCAGCAGAAAAAGAACGAATAAAACGAGAACTGCCAGCAACAGTAACGGTGAATTGATGAAATAATCAAGCTTCACCCTGATTTGTTCTATGGAGAGCACACTTTGCCCATTACATCCCCCATGTAATCAAAGGTTGATTGAGGATCACAGACAGGGTTACGAACAGAAAAGGCCACGAACATATAAAAAATCCTTTATGTCAAAAAAGTTAAATAGCCCACTCCAAATTTTTCCAACCTTTTTTTTTCTCTGTTGTGCCTATTAAGTACAAGTCTCGGTTTTTTTTATGCCGGACAATCCACCGATGTTTTTGTTTTAGTTTTTTTAATATCCAATAATGCGGATTGAGACCAAACTCCTGTAATTGATTTATAAGGTTTTGATTTTTTTTCATTATTTCCTCCTGTTTTACTTTCAAGGAAGAAATGCAAATAAATGATGCAGGAAAAAAAGGGTAAAAACCGATTCTCGAGCGGATTAAGATACGAAATTTGGAACATAATTCGAATTTCAAAAATAATTATATCGCTTATTTCCTATCTCACAAATCCTATTTTACACGACAATCAAACATATATAAATTTCCAAATATAAGCCAAGCGACATTATCAAAATTCCCCTCTTCAATAAAAGCTAATACTTGGAGATGATGATTTCAGAAAGAGAATTTAGCCTCTAAGCTCAAGGTCACAAACAGGTCAGGTTCTACATAGATAAAAAGGTCACAAATAAGTCAATCAGATGACAAAGCTCATAAGGTTACAACAGGTTATAAGCACACCACCGCAGTTCATATACAGGCCAGGAAGGTCACAAACAGGTCAATAAGCCACACAGGTCACAAGCTCACAAACAAGTCAATCAGGTGACAAGCTCATAAGGTTACAACAGGTCATAAGCACACCAACGCAGTTCATATACAGGCCAGGAAGGTCACAAACAGGTCAATAAGCAAACCAACGCAAGTTCATACAGGCCAGGAACAGGAAGGTCACAAACAGGTCAATAAGCTCACCACGCAGTTCATACAGGCCAGGAAGGTCACAAACAGGTCAATAAGCTCACCACGCAGTTCATACAGGCCAGGAAGGTCACAAACAGGTCAATAAGCGCAACCAACGCAGTTCACACAGGCAAGGAAGTTCACAAACTCACAAGGTCATAAGCACAACCAACGCAGTTCATACAGGCAAGGTTACAAACAGGTCAGATACACAGGTCAATATAGGCAAGATGAAGTTTAAAGCAAGGAGTCAAAGCCCTTTTATAAAAACCGCACAATAAAATCAATCATTCTTTGGGAAAAACCGGTTTCATTATCATACCATGCCAAAATTTTCACCAAACCTTTTTCCGTAACCGTCGTGGAAGGGATGTCCACGATACAACTATAAGTACTTCCATTAAAATCCACGCTCACCAGTTCTTTTTCTTCACAGGCTAGAACACCTTTTAAACTTGTTTTTTCAGCAGACAGAAAGGCGGAGTTGATTTCCCGCACGGACGCTTTATTTTGAAGTTGAAGCACTATATCAACCAAGCTTACATTAGCTGTGGGAACACGCACAGCTGTTCCGTTGATTTTGCCTTTCAAGTGCGAAAACACACAACCCAATGTCTTTGTAGCGCCCGTACTGGTGGGAATAATCGACAAACCCGCCGCCCGCGCCCGTCTTAAATCTTTTTTATGTGCAGAATCCAACAGCTTTTGATCTTGAGTATAAGAGTGCACTGTTGTAAACATTAAATCCTGGATTTGGAAATTTTCGTCCAATACTTTTATCATGGGAGCCAGACAGTTAGTCGTACAAGAACCGTTACTGATAATTTTATGCTGTTCGAGTTGAAAAAAATCATGATTCACTCCGTATATTAAAGTAAAATCCTCCTCTATTGCCGGAGCGGATACAAAAACTCTTTTTGCGCCTCCTTTAAAATGCCCTTGGAGATCTTCTCTTTTTTTAAAAACACCGGCACACTCCAATACCAGATCCACTCCCCACTGATTCCAGGGAATTTCAGAAGGATGAGAATAAGAGGTATATGCTATTTTTTTCTCACCGATCTGAATTTGTTTTTCCTTAACTGAAACCGGCTGAGCGTAAGCACCGTGAACACTATCGTATTTTAAAAGATGAACTGCCATTTCAAGGGAAGAGCGGCTGTTCACTGCCACAATGTTCATTTCCTCCAGACCCAGACGAAACAGGCAACGGCCAATTCGGCCAAAACCATTAATACCCACTTTAAGTTTTTTGCCTTTGTTTCGCGAGAGGGTATCCTGCCAATTCCCCCCCCCTTTTTTTATTTTTTCCATATTGCATACTTCCCTATATGATTCCCATTTTTGATTTCATACAGAAGATAATAGAGGATAATAGAGGATAATTCAGGAGAAAAAAAAATTCAAGCCGGAAAGAGTGACTGTTTGTGATCCAAAAAATGAGGTATGCTGACCTTTATTTTTAGCCGGCACAACTCCAAAAGAAAAGAGATGAAGCCAAAAAAATCAGTTGCAGTTAAGGAGGTATTTCACGACAGCTCAGAGAAATCACATTGCAGGATAATTGGAGCAGTTTTCAGAAACAAGAGCCAGCTCCCGGATACGATTTTCACTCATATTTTTCGTTCCGGGAAGTCTTTTAAAGATTTTTTTTTCTAAATTCATTAAAGCCGGTTTTTCATAGAAAAAAAGAATTCTTTCCTTAATTAAACAAAAAAGCGATATATCCACATCAGAAAGCCAGTTCTTTTGATCCTGATATTCAGTTGGAGGAACCTCTCCCCAAGCGATGCGAATCATTAAACTATATACTTCAAATAAAGTCTGCCGGACTTTACTTAAACTGGCAAAAGAGTTACGACAATCCACTGAAACTACTTTAAAGCTATGAATAAGCGCTTTTACTCTTGAAAACAGCCCATAGCAACTCCCTGGGGAGTTATATTTTTTACAATTTCCAATCATCACTGTTATTAATGGTTTGCTTCTTGTTTTAATATTGGGGTTTTTATAAATAATCCCTTTTTGTTGGGATCGAAAATTCTCTATTTGTGTACGGCAGACAGTGTGAGGAGGGTCCTGGACCACTATAAAAATTATAGCTACTCCTAAAACCAGAATAACAAATATATTTTTAGGAAGAGATAAAAGCCATTGAACCACTGTTATTTACCAACTAAAGCTCCACATGATCTATATTCCAAATGTAAAGGTTTTGTTTGTCTCGCTTTTTTTTCTTTCTGCATCCATACACTGCGATCCTGTGGACAAAAGAAAACAGCATACTTTTTCTTGAGTCCATATACATGAGCCATATAAGTTATAGTGCGGTTGATGGACGCAATGTTGTTTTTTCTTCTGTTATCGCCGGGAGCTTTTATAGCCTCCAGCTTTGGCTTTAAATACTGCAACAGCCGTTTTATATAAGATTGCTGGTGATAAGGCAACAACTGAGGAAATTTTTCCAGCATTTCTATTTGATACCTCATTTTTAATAAAGCTACATGAATCTGCTTCTCCTGTTTGGAATAAACCGCCCGATGCAAACTGACAGCTTCATCCAACAAGAAAGTCAGCGGTCCTTTTATTTCCTCTTTTAATGGGAAAGCGGGTTTTTTCATAGCAAAAGAAAAACCGCAAAGCACAGTCAAAGCAATTAAAACAAAAGCACGAAACATATTTCTTATCTCAAATAAAAAAGGCCGATCTTTCAGGATCGACCTTTTTTCAAAATTTAATTCATTAAAGTTCATTAAAAATCAAAAGTGGTGTTTAATTGAACCTGCCAATAGGGTTTCTCAGCACTTAAATCAAATACACCACCTTGTACTTTAGCAGAAAAACCACCGGCATAACTTTTCTTCACATACACATCCACTTCGATCACCTGTTCCTTGTTTAACTGCGCATTGTCTTCAGGATGGTATCCGGCATTACCCCATACACCCCAAGTGCCGATGGAGTGAAAGTATAGCCCCACAATACCCACTTCAAAATCCTCACTGGGCATATAGGAAATACCGCCTTCAGCATAGACAGTTCCATTACCCCACTGGGCTACATCTGACAGACCTGAGCGAGAGTGGCGGTCGTAGTAAAACGAATTGTATTGTTCTGATTCATAGTGACCGCCGATATAAATCCGTGCATCGAAGTCAAGGGTGTAACCCAACTGCCCGTCAAAAGCATATTGGTCTATAATTTCATTGACTTCTTTTCCATGAATAACACCAGTCAGGCTGTAATCAATACCTGATATGTCTCCGTTGATGCTAATACCTAACCGGATATGCTCATTTTCTTCATTGTCACTCAGAACATACATACCATACAGGTTGGCCATTTTAAACTCTTCAGGCAGAGAACGTACATCCACAGACAGACCCACCATTCCTTCATATTGATCATCCAACTCATTTTGCCCGATCTGAATCGGAGGCAGATAAGCTCCCCATAAATCCACCGCCAGGCTTTCTGTGTTATAACTCAGAAAAACCCCATCCATGGCATAAGGATAAATTTCATAGTCATTCATACTTATGACGGAACCATCCGCAATCTGATAAGGGGCACGACCCAATCTGAGCATTAATTCATCTGATACTTTCCAATCACCATAACCATATACACGCACTCCATTAACCAGATAATCATCTCCCCATTTATAATTTGTCATCAGCCAAAAATGGCTTTCAAACATTTCATTTGGACGAAATGCACCTGAGAATTTAAATCGTTGGATAAAAATATCATTTATATCCTGTTGATAATAAATGCCCCGGGCACGATGCTGGCCGCCGAATTCCACATCCATTGCGAAAGTAAATGGAGTTGCGAAAAACAAGACCAGTGAACAAAAAAACTTTTTCATAAATTCACTCCTTCGGTTTTATTGTTTTTTAGCCAATACAGCCCTTTATACCCACTCTTTTAAAAAAGAGTCAATACCTAAAAAAAACCAGACTTTTTACCGGTTTATAGCTGATTTTTATGCAAAAACACGAGAAAACGACTGTCTTACTGAATCAATTTGTAAAATACCGTGTTTTCTTTGTGCAATATTTGGATTCAGAATAAAAGTAAATCATTTTTTATACAACCAGCCTGTACTTGAAATTGAATATGAAAATAACCCGCTAAATAAATAAAAACTTCTTTTTTTCTTGAAAAGCACTATTTTTTACAGCCTCATAAAATGATTTTTTGAATTTTACAGACTGGAATGGGATAGTCCGGAATTAGCTTAACATATAGTGTTAATTTTTTAAATTGCACTTTGCAATATTAAAACCCTACTAAAGTGTTACTGAGTTTAATGTAGTTATTTTAGGTTTCAGATTCTGTGGGATACACAGTGGGTTTTTGAGGAAAAAGAAAGCAGTTATGCCTGTTTTAGACATTATGTGAGTACACAGTGGGTTTTTGAGGAAAAAGAAAGCAGTTATGCCTGTTTTAGACATTATGTGAGTACACAGTGGGTTTTTGAGGAAAAAGAAAGCAGTTATGCCTGTTTTAGACATTATGTGAGTACACAGTGGGTTTTTGAGGAAAAAGAAAGCAGTTATGCCTGTTTCAAATCCTACGGGATACATTAGGAAGCGGTGCAAGTGTGTTTCATCAGGTTTTCAGCCAGTAGCTTTAAGCCAAGACATTTTAGGTTTTATGCGGTATGCTTTAGAAACAGCGGGGAGTGGCGCAGTCCGGTAGCGCATCTGCTTTGGGAGCAGAGGGTCGCAGGTTCAAATCCTGTCTCCCCGACCATTTGATTTCATACATTTTCGGAATTCTGTGTCGGAGCATTTCAGGAAATGTCGGGGTATTTCAAATCCCCGTGTTTCTTGCTTAATCAGGCATTTTGCTTAACTTAATTTCAGGATATTTCCCGATATTTCAAATTTGAGAGTTAACACATCAGACCTATGGGGCTATCCAATTATTTCTATCTAAATAATTAGCAATATTGCCTTTGGAGCTATATCCACGCCGGTGCGAACGATGAATGCGAACGCAAAGGCGGAAACGTAGTTTTAGTGGTTTTTAGGGTGTGTAGAAAATACTACTGCAACGAGGGGGGTTATGTAATTGTAAAAAAGCTTTTATCTGTTCTTTCACATTTTTTTCATCATAGTATACAATATTATTTATTCGCATGAATTTCATCGTCAATGTTTCAATATCTTTAGGTGTTGTTAAAGATGAAAGTGTTTTCGCATTATCGGGACCAAGCAGAAATTGCCCTATACTTTTAAGCTCAGCCGTGGTGCCGGGGAATATGGACCACCTCATAAGAGACAATAAATTATCCGTTTCCAAGACGGCTTTTGCATTCACATAAGTAATAAGCATATCCCCATTATAATATTTTTCGGAGAATTGTATATAACCATCAATGCCCTTATACTTGGGATTAATTTCCCTGTTTTTGACGATCAGGGCTTTTTTATCTCTTTCATATAAACGAACCGTATTAACTCTACTTAGATTAGTGTTATAATTATAATAGATCAGCCATCCCGTTTTTTTGTGTAATTCTTCCTGATTTCCCTTAAAAACCGCCAAAATGTTTTTATAAGCTCTAACAATAGAACCTGCATGAAATTCAAGAGCAAATTTTAACAATCCAGCCATACCCTGATATTCCTCCAGTATAGAGACATCTCTTTTAAAATCTTCTATAGATCCATTATAATAATACCATTTTAGTTTTTTTTGTATTAATAGAGGAAGGTAAGTGAAGTGGGTATAAGCTTGTCTTAGATTTCTTTCGGTGTACTCTTCCGCATACAGGAAATACCCTTCCTGCGATGTGTATTTTTCCTTAAGCTGTTTGTTGGGATCCAAAAATCTTTGTATGATCTCTTCGACTGTGTTCGCAGAGTACAATATAAGAAGCCAGTTCAAATCGGACTTATTCCCCCAAACATAGTGTTGTATGTCCCAAGCATCTTTCATAGAGCCTTTAGTGTGTTTTTTTGCGTACTCGATTTGCCCTAATACACCTTTCCATTTTTTTTTAACTGTTCCATCCTTATCCACGAGAGTGTTTCTAGCATTGTAAAATGTTCTACTTGTGCGGGTTACTATCAAAACTTCCGTCCATCCCAAGTGCCTACCCACAGCTTGCTGTATATAACTGCCTATAGCCCATTCTGTGTGAGTAAAATTTGCTAACTGCTCTATCTCGGACGGTTGATAATTCAGAGGTTGATTGGATGTTGGCCGGGATATTACAGGGATTTGTAACAGAGAAAACACAGCTGTATATCCTTTGTACATATCTCCACCGTGCCAGTCGGCCGCGTATTTGGCTTGTCCCTCATGGTATCTGTACATTTCCTTAAGAGTTCCGTCCGTGTCATAAAGCCGTTGTTGTTTCTGAAAAAAAATACTGGAAGATGTTTCCACTTTGATCCATAACAAAGGAAACATGGAGATATTATACGCGTCGAAAATAACTTTCCCTTTGTCAAAAGTCTTTGTCATATCTCCCTCATAGTGCTTTTCAGCTAATTTGGCCAGTCCGGTTATCGTAAATATCTCATTACGAATTGTTCCATCCGCATTAAGAAAATACCGTGTTTCTTCTTTAAATTCCTGAAGAGTTCCATCAAAAGGGACCCATGTTTTAAGAAGAGTTTCTGCCAGATATATTAAATTATATGGCAACTCTTCTGAGGTAGTTATATTTGCAATGGATTTGACATAATTATACAACATCAGCATATTATTGATATTTACATTCTTTCCTAAAAGCGCCTGTCCCTCTTGTCTTTCGTATTTTGATTTTTCTTTTCCGTTTCTTGAAAAGTCCAACTCTTCTTTTAGTTTTTGGATCAATTCTTTTATCTGTCGAATGGAACCGGTGTATTCTCTTATCCACCCTTTAGGGGTAAACATATTAGGTGCAGTTATATGCGCTTTTTCAAAGGTCATGTGAAGGTCCCATCCCCGCTCGTTGGCGAGACGGATTTGTCCCGACAGATCCTGATAATCAGGGTTGATACCTTTAGGTATCCTTCTCGGAGACAGGATATTTCCCTTATACAAAACAGTTTGTATCTCAATGAACTCCTCGACAGATCCGGGGTACTCCACCCACTGGAATTTCTTTTTTATTGTATCACTCAAAAAGGTTGATCCTGAACGAAAAGCTTCTGTCATGTTTCCATGGTAATACAAGTTGGCGTAAGTTAACTGTTTTGTTATAGTTAAAGCTTCTTTATTCAACTTTCCGTTTTTATCGTAGAAAAAAGCTGTTTTCTCCTTTAGTTGATTCAATACCTGTTCGTACTTCTTCCAATTTAGCTTTTTAAAAGTTTTTTCATCCAGCCGGCTGGCAATGTGTTTGTAAGCAACTATAACATCACCTGATGAATGAATGTCGGCATATCTGAGCAAACCACTGAGGTTGGAATAATTTTTTACAAGAAAAGCAGGGGTATGTTGTGTCGGGCCTTGCGAATCATCTGTCGGGCCGGACCATACTGTTTGAGACATGAATAAAAAAAGAAGAACAACTGTTCTATATATGAATACACTCATCATTTTACTGTCGCCCTGGGTTCTTAAAATTCCCTTTTTTCCCATTTACCAAAATTGATCAAATGATGATAATTTGTGCTGAGTTGTTGATACTGAAATGGCAATCATTTCTTTATAAATTTACCGGCCAATAAGGATACTATTGTTTGTATTGCTTTCAGAGCTTCTTTAGCGCCAAAAAATCAATAGTGTGGAAAAACTTATCGACTTTGTGCCTTTTAAATTACGCCATTTGTATCATTTAAACTAAACTAATTAAAACAGAGATATTTTTACACCGGTTGTGGAGATAATGCCACATTTCTATTAAAAAAAAGAACAAAAAAATATTTTTTTGTGTAAAATTTTCACATAAGCCAAGAAAAAACACAGATCAAAAATGATTTTCCTCAAATAAATTTGAAAAAAAATGAGGTAGTCAGGCGAGTCAAAGAGCTAATCTGTTGGCTTTCAGCTTAGCCGGTTTTTGTGCCATTTTGATCAATCTTTTTTTCGAGTACTTACCAAGTGCCCGCCTCCATGACATGAAAAATAAATAACATCCCCGCTTCTTTATACCTTTAGTTACATAGAGAGTGTGACGGGCAAAGTGTGCTCTCCATAGAACAAATCAGGGTGAAGCTTGATTATTTCACAAGCTCACAACTACTTTTGCTGGCAGTTCTTCTCTTATTCGGTTTTTTTCTTTTGTGGAGACCGCGTTGCCGGAAAGATTAAGCGTCTTAAGAGAGTTGAGCCCGCTGAAGATCCCTTTCGGTAAGCTGGTAAGTTTGTTGTTGTCGGAAAGATAAAGCTCGTTAAGAGAGCGATTGTTGCTAAAGATCCCTTGCGGTAAGCTGGTGAGGTCGTTGCGGGAAAGATCAAGCGTCTTAAGAGAGGTGAGGCCACTGAAGATCCCTTTCGGTAAGCTGGTAAGTTTGTTGTTGTCGGAAAGATAAAGCTCGTTAAGAGAGCGATTGTTGCTAAAGATCCCTTGGGGTAAGCTAGTGAGGGCGTTGCAGGAAAGATGAAGCTGATTAAGAGAGTTGAGTCCGCTGAAGATCCCTTTCGGTAAGCTGGTGAAGGCGTTGTCGGAAAGACCAAGCATCTTAAGAGAGTTGAGTCCGTTGAAGATCCCTTGTGGTAAGCTGGTGAGGTCGTTGTGGGCAAGATAAAGCTCATTAAGAGAGTTGAGTCCGTTGAAGATCCCTTGTGGTAAGTTGATAAGTGTGTTGTTGTCGGAAAGACAAAGCGTCTTAAGAGAGTTGAGTCCGCTGAAGATTCCTTTCGGTAAGCTAGTGAGGGCGTTGCCGAAAAGATCAAGCGTCTTAAGAGAGTTGAGTCCGTTGAAGCTCCCTTGCGGTAAGCTGGTAATGTTGTTGTCGTAAAGATCAAGCTCGTTAAGAGAGTTGAGTCCGTTGAAGCTCCCTTTCGGTAAGCTAGTGAGGTAGTTGTGGGAAAGATCAAGCGTCTTAAGAGAGTTGAGTCCGCTGAAGCTCCCTTGCGGTAAGCTGGTAATGTTGTTGTCGTAAAGATCAAGCTCGTTAAGAGAGTTGAGTCCGTTGAAGATCCCTTTCGGTAAGCTAGTGAGGTAGTTGTGGGAAAGATCAAGCGTCTTAAGAGAGTTGAGTCCGCTGAAGATTCCTTGCGGTGAGCTAAGGGCGTTGTCGGAAAGATTAAGCATCTTAAGAGAGTTGAGGCCACTGAAGATCCCTTTCGGTAAGCTGGTGAAGGCGTTGCTGGAAAGATAAAGGTTCTTAAGAGAGTTGAGTCCGTTGAAGATTCCTTTCGGTAAGCTGGTGAAGGCGTTGCTGGAAAGATGAAGCCTCGTAAGAGAGTTGAGTCCGTTGAAGATCCCTTGTGGTAAGCTAGTGAGGTCGTTACTGTCAAGATCAAGCTCCGTAAGAGAGTTGAGTCCGTTGAAGATCCCTTGTGGTAAGCTAGTGAGGTCGTTACTGTCAAGATCAAGCTCCGTAAGAGAGTTGAGTCCGTTGAAGATTCCTTTCGGTAAGCTGGTAAGTTTGTTGCCGTTAAGCTTAAGTGTCTTAAGAGAGTTGAGGCCACTGAAGATCCCTTGTGGTAAGCTAGTGAGGTCGTTGCTGGAAAGATCAAGCGTCTTAAGAGAGTTGAGTCCGCTGAAGACCCCTTGCGGTAAGCTGGCAAGTTTGTTGTGGTGAAGCTTAAGCGTCTTAAGAGAGTTGAGTCCGTTGAAGATCCCTTGTGGTAAGCTAGTGAGGTCGTTGCTGTCAAGATCAGGCGAATAACGAGATGCGTGGGCGTTGCGGGAAAGAGAAAGCTTCGTAAGAGAGGTGAGGTTGTCGAAGTCCCCGGGTTTGAGATTTTTTATATATGTCTTCAGATACACGATAGCCTGTAAGTCCTGCTCCGTTACAGTCTTGCAGTCTGTCTTTCGCGTTCTATATAAAATAGCCTGTTGTACATGTGCTGTTCGCTCACATATAGGCACTACTGAGCTTCTATCCTCCTTCTCTTTTGTAGCATCTGCTCTTGTAATCCCCTCCTCTTTTGTAGCATCTGCTCTTGTAATCCCCTCCTCCTTTATAGCATCTGCTCTTAGCTGATCCTCTTTCGCTTTATCCTTTGCCGAAACACGATTATCCTTCATTGTGCCTGCAGGAAGACAGAGTAAACAAACAAAGTAAAATAAGTAAATAAGAAGTATTTTTTATCATGGCGTTTCTCCTTATCTGTAGGAAAGAGCTAATCTGTTGGCTTTCAGCTTAGCCGGTTTTTGTGCCATTTTGATCAATCTTTTTTTCGGGTACTTACCAAGTGCCCGCCTCAGAGAGATTTTTACACCGGTTGTGGAGATAATACCACTTTCCTATTAAAAAATCGAGGAAAAAATATTTTTTTGTGTAAAATTTTCACATAAGCCAAGAAAAAACACAGACCAAAAATGATTTTCCTTAAATAAATTTGAAAGACAATGAGGTAGTCAGACGAGCCAAAGAGCTAATCTTTTGCTTTTCAGCTTAGCTGATTTTTGCTCCATTTTTATCAATCTTTTTTTCGATAATTACTAAGTTCCCGCCTCCATGACAAGAAAAATAAATAACATCCCCGCTTCTTTATACCCTTGGTTACATAGAGAGTGTGACGGGCAAAGTGTGCTCCCCATAGAACAAATCAGGAGTGAAGCTTGATTATTTCAGAACATCACTTTTACTGTTGCTAGCAGTTCTTGGCTTATTCGTTTTTTTTCTTTTGTGGAGAACACGTTGCCGTAAAGATCAATGTACTGAAGATAGCGATTGTTGCTAAAGATCCCTTTCGGTAAGCTGGTAAGTTTGTTGCTGGTAAGATAAAGCTTCTTAAGAGATTTGAGTCCGTTGAAGGCCCCTTTCGGTAAGCTGGTAAGGTTGTTGTAGCGAAGATTAATCATCTTAAGAGATTTGAGTCCGCTGAAGGCTCCTTTCGGTAAGCTTGTAAGTTTGTTGTGGGAAAGATTAAGCCTCGTAAGAGATTTGAGTCCGCTGAAGGCTCCTTTCGGTAAGCTTGTAAGTTTGTTGTGGGAAAGATTAAGCCTCGTAAGAGATTTGAGTCCGCTGAAGGCTCCTTTCGGTAAGCTTGTAAGTTTGTTGTTGTTAAGATCAAGACCCGTAAGAGATTTGAGTCCGTTGAAAATCCCTTTCGGTAAGCTGGTAAGTTTGTTGTAGCTAAGACCAAGATCCGTAAGAGATTTGAGTCCGCTGAAGATCCCTTTCGGTAAGCTGGTAAGTTTGTTTTCGCTAAGACCAAGATCCGTAAGAGATTTGAGTCCGCTGAAGATCCCTTTCGGTAAGCTTGTAAGTTTGTTGTGGGAAAGATCAAGCGTCGTAAGAGATTTGAGTCCGTTGAAGGCCCCTTTCGGTAAGCTGGTAAGTTTGTTGTGGGAAAGATCAAGCGTCGTAAGAGATTTGAGTCCGTTGAAGGCCCCTTTCGGTAAGCTTGTAAGTTTGTTGTGGAAAAGAAAAAGCGTCTTAAGAGAGTTGAGTCCGCTGAAGGCCCCTTTCGGTAAGCTTGTAAGTTTGTTGTGGGAAAGATAAAGGTTCTTAAGAGAGTTAAGTCCGCTGAAGGTCCCTTTCGGTAAGCTGGTAAGTTTGTTGTGGGAAAGATCAAGCGTCGTAAGAGATTTGAGTCCGCTGAAGACCCCTTTCGGTAAGCTTGTGATGGCGTTGCTGACACCAGGCGAAGAATAGGAGGAGCGCCTCCTGTAGAAGTTGCCGCGGGAAAAATCAAGCGTCTTAAGAGAGGTGAGGTTGTCGAAGTCCCCGGGTTTGAGATTTTTTATATGTGTCTTTAGAGACACGATAGAATGTAAGTCCTGCTCCGTTACAGTCTTGCAGTCTGTCTTTTGCGTTTTAGCTAAAATAGCGTATTTTATCTCTGCTGTTCGCTCACATATAGGCACTACTGAGCTTCTATCCTTCTCCTCTTCTTTTGTAGCCTCTGCTCTTAGCTGACCTTCTTTCGCTTTATCCTCAGCCGAAACGCGATTATCCTTATTGTGCCTGCAGGAAGACAGAGTAAACAAACAAAGTAAAATAAGTAAATAAGAAGTATTTTTTATCATGGCGTTTCTCCTTATGTGTAGGAAAGAGCTAATCTGTTGGCTTTCAGCTTAGCCGGTTTTTGTTCCATTTTTATCAATCCTTTTTCAATACTTACCAATTGCCCGCCTCAGAGAGATTTTTACACCAGTTGTGGAAATAATACCACTTTTCTATTAAAAAAATATTTTTTTATGTAAAATTTTCATATAAGCCAAGAAAAAACACAGACCAAAAATGATTTTCCTCAAATAAATTTGAAAGACAATGAGGTAGTCAGACGAGCCAAAGAGCTAATCTTTTGCTTTTCAGCTTAGCCGATTTTTGCTCCATTTTTATCAATCCTTTTTTCAACACTTACTAAGTGCTCGCCTCTCCATGACAAGAAAAATAAATAACATCCCCGCTTTTTTATACCTTTGTTTACATAGAGATTGTGATGGGCAAAGTGTGCTCTCCATAGAACAAATCAAGGTGAAGCTTGATTATTTCACAAGCTCACAACTACTTTTCCCGGCAGTTCTTTTTTTATTCGGTTTTTTTCTGTTCGCTCACATATAGGCAGTACTGAGCTTCTATCCTCCTCCACCGCTTTTGTAGCCTCTGCTATCAATATTCAAAAAGACTGTTTTTGGCAGTTCTTTTTTTATTCGGTTTTTTTCTTTTGTGGAGAACGCGTTGTAGTTAAGAGTAAGCCCTATAAGAGAGTTGAGTCCGCTGAAGATCCCTTTTGGTAAGCTGTTGAGGTCGTTGCTGGAAAGATCAAGCGTCGTAAGAGAGTCGAGTCCGCTGAAGATCCCTTTCGGTAAGCTGGTGAGTTTGTTGTGGTGAAGAAAAAGCCACTTAAGAGAGTTGAGTTCGCTGAAGGTCCCTTGTGGTAAGCTGGTGAGTTTGTTGTGGTTAAGATAAAGCCCCATAAGAGAGTTGAGTCCGCTGAAGATCCTTTTCGGTAAGCTGTTGAGGTCGTTGCTGGCAAGAGCAAGAGTTTCAAGAGAGTTGAGTCCGCTGAAGATCCCTTTTGGTAAGCTATTGAGGTCGTTGCTGGCAAGAGCAAGAGTTTCAAGAGAGTTGAGTCCGCTGAAGATCCCTTTTGGTAAGCTGTTGAGGTCGTTGCTGGAAAGATCAAGCGTCGTAAGAGAGTTGAGTCCGCTGAAGATCCCTTTCGGTAAGCTGGTGAGTTTGTTGTGGTGAAGAAAAAGCCACTTAAGAGAGTTGAGTTCGCTGAAGGTCCCTTGTGGTAAGCTGGTGAGTTTGTTGTGGTCAAGATAAAGCCCCATAAGAGAGTTGAGTCCGCTGAAGATCCCTTTCGGTAAGCTGGTGAGTTTGTTGTCGCTAAGAAAAAGCGTCGTAAGAGAGTTGAGTCCGTTGAAGATCCCTTTCGGTAAGCTGTTGAGGTCGTTGTTGAGAAGATCAAGCCACGTAAGAGAGTTGAGTCCGCTGAAGATCCCTTTTGGTAAGCTGTTGAGTTTGTTGTGCCCAAGATAAAGCTCCCGAAGAGAGTTGAGTCCGCTGAAGATCCCTTTTGGTAAGCTGTTGAGGTCGTTGTGTCTAAGAAAAAGCCTCGTAAGAGAGGTGAGGTTATCGAAGTCACCGGCTTTGAGATTTTGTATTCTTCTTTCCTCTAAATCCAGAACCCTGATAGCCTGTAAGTCCTGCTCCGTTACAGTCGTGCAGTCTGTCTTTTGCACTGCAAATAAAATAGCCTGTTTTACCTCTTCTGTTCGCTCACATACAGCAGTACTGATTCTATCCTCCTCCTCCGCTTTTTTAGCCTTTGCTATTACTTTTTTAGCCTTTGCTATTACTTTTTTAACCTCTGCTATTAGCTGATTCTCTTTCGCTTTATCCTCTGTCGCAATCTCGCAGGCAGACAGAGTAAACAAACAAAGTAAAATAAGTAAAAAGAAGTATTTTTTTATCATGGCGTTTCTCCTTATGTGTAGGAAAGAGCTAATCTTTTGTTTTTCAGCTTAGTCGGTTTTTGCTCCATTTTTATCAATCTTTTTTTCGATACTTACCAAGCGCCCGCCTCAGAGATATTTTTACACCGGTTGTGTGGAGATAATACCGCATTCCTATTAAAACAAAGAAGAAAAAACACAGATCAAATTTGTGAAACCAAATGGTCGGACCGACTGGATTTGAACCAGCGACCTCCACCACCCCAAGGTGGTGCGCTACCGGGCTGCGCTACGGTCCGATCTTTGGAGAAAGAAAAGCTACATCCAATAAGTAATAATTCCAATACTGAAATATGACGGGGTTACTTCGCTTATATCTTTACTGACCTCAATATTGCATTCAAATTTATGAAAATGAATGAAAAAAAGCTCCCCGCGTATTCCCAGTGCAATTCTTAAAGGAAATTGAACTTTGGAAAAAGTTTCAATTCTGATACTGGCGGGAAAAGCGATGTAAGGAATGAATTTCCCCACCGTTGTTTCAAATTCCTTACTGATAAACGGACGCAAATGCAAGCTAAAGTAGTGGGTTCTGAAATTGAATAAGTTATATGAAATACCGGCAGAAGCCCCTATGGCCGGTTGGTATTTGTAGTCTGGAAACGGAATCCATTTTAAAAAAGAACCTGTGAAAAAACCGGATTCACCGCCGCCTATAAAGTATCTTATGTTGAAATCCCTTCGTTTTAAAAATCCTTCATCCAGTTGAACAAAAATATTAAAATCTACTCCTTGTGTATGGGATATGATCTGAGTATGAGCTGAAAACTCATGTTTTTCAGGACGCAGGAGTGTACCGCTATCCACAAAGGGTGTAATGGCTGAAACGCTTACACTGAAGCAGGTAATAAATGCCAGAAAGTTCCATTTCCAAAATATAAAAAACCAATAAATCCAAAAAGATTGTAATTTCTTACTCATCAAAATACCTTTTGCTCATTTGATACGAAATATAAAAACCAGAACCGCACCAGTATATACTGTTTTTAATGCAGTGAAAACAAATATACAAAAAAACAAACCAGCTCCCGACGACTAAAAAGGCTTGCAACCAATGGAAATGCTCTATTGGTTCAGTGGGAGTTGATTTTTTAATGCTTAATGTATAGATTCACATTATGTGTGGCGGTCGTAGCTCAGTTTGGTAGAGCGCTGGATTGTGGTTCCGGATGCCGCGGGTTCAAGTCCCGTCGATCGCCCCATCTGGCTGTATTAAGGACATTTACACCGAAAATAGACCGACACTCACTAACATTAAGGGGGTTTTCCTATAAAACAAGCTCTTTATAAAAAGCCTTCTATTCATAAGAATGCCTCCCCATAAAAAGCCTTCTATTCATAAGAATGCCTCCCCATGATCTGTACCCCGAAAACTGCACAATTAAATAAAAAAGTCCTTCAGTAAGGAATAATGATCCATCAATTCTTATCAGACAAAAAGAATTTTTTTTCTTCTAAAAAGGCAATCTCTTCAGATGTTGAAGTTCTTCCTAAAACTTTATTTCTATGAGGGTAACGACCGAATCTGTCTATAATTTTTTTGTGTTTATATTCAAACTCCAGATTTAATTTAAGATCAGGATCGCTAAACAGTTCAACAGCTCTCTCATGAATCACTTTGGATTCGCTGTGCATAAAAGGCATATAGAGAAAACTTCTTTGCCGGGATTTTACTTGCTTATGTGCACCAACTCGGATCGCTTCTTGGGAGAGAACTAAAGCCATACCGTCATAGAGATAAGACCTGGCATCATCTCTGAATATGTTTCTGGAAAATTGATCGATAACAATTACTTCCGCCAGGCGGCCTGAAACCGTGTGTCTCCATTTGTATAGTTCTCCTTTTACCGCAGAACTATGAGTGGATAAAAATCTTTCCTTAACCAGTAGATCAATGGATTTATCTTTTTTAAACCATTGCCCCGGACAGAGTTCTTGGAACCAAAAATCAATCACTTCTTGATAGTTTATCATACATTTGACTCCCTTATCTTGTGGGACGAACAGGAAAAGGAAGTCCTTTTCTCCTGGGCAGTGAAACAGGATTTTACAAACCGGAAAATCATCTGGTTTTTTTGGTGGCAATGGCCACCTTTTTCAAGCCGAGAGATTTGACGATATTGATAATGGAAATCACTTTTCCGTGGAGCACATTTTTATCCGCTGAGATAATCACCGGTGTTTCATCCGGTTTTATATCCGGTTGATTTTGCAGTTGCTCTTTGATTTGTTCCGGTTTCACCGGTTTCCCATTCAACAAAACCTGCCCGGCAGTGTTAATTATGATGTTTACTGTTGCGATGTTACTAATGGTGCTGGCGGAACTGGCTTTGGGCAGATCCAGGGAAAGTCCGGTTTTTATGATAAAAGGAACAGTGACCATAAAAATAATCAGTACAACCAGAATAATATCCACGAAGGGAATAATATTAATCTCCGCTATGGGTTCACTGTCCTCTATTAGTTTTCCGGCCATGTTAAGACGCCATTCCCTTTAAATAAAAACAGGCTTGCCTGTGCCTGATATAAAAAAATCATTTGTTGCAGTTTTTGGCAAAAGAAAGCAGTGTTTCCTTCATGGATTCCAGGTGGTGAAAAATTGTCTTCAGTCGCTTTTGTAAAAAATTGTACGCGGTGATGGCCGGGATAGCCACGATCAAACCCACCGCCGTGGCCACCAGAGCTTTTGAGATGCCCACCATTACCACCGCTGTAGAACCTCCGCTTTCCGTTCCGAGAGCTTCGAAAGCCTCCATCACTCCAAAGATGGTCCCCAAGAGGCCAATGAAAGGCGCGTTGGATCCCAAGGTGGCCAAAAAACCCAATCGGGTTTCCATTTTGGGTTTGAGAGCCAGCAAATGGGAGTTCATCATTTCTTCCAGTCCGCGTTCTCTGTTTTCAATGATGTGTTCCCATGATTTCTGCAGTAATTTACCCGCCGGCAAAAGGGCGTACTTGTCGTACACCAATTTCATGTGGGAGTTTCTGCCGCTTTCCAGTGCGGAGGTCATTTCGGACAGGATAAGGGAAGTGTCAGACAGAAAATCCTTCAGGAAAAAAAAGCGGTCCAGCATAATAGCTCCGGAAAGCACGCTTAAAACAATCAAAAACCAAAGGACCACTTCATGGGCCACCGGGGAGAGAAAGAGGAGTTGATCGGTTAACATGGGTACAGGACCTCCTTTATATATATGCCATTTTCGGCTTAAAAATAATATTCTACTCCTTTTTTAGGGCTTTCCTCAAGCATTTTTGTTTGAGTCATGTTTTCAGTGGAATATTTCTGATACAATCAGAAAGTATTTTGGTATTTTTTGTGTGGTGTGAAATTTCAAGCTTTAGTTTTCTTGATTTAAGAACAGGAGGAGCGGGGATCCTGATCGGAATCGTCGTGAAAAAAGCAAGCTACAAAAAAATTTACCATTTTACCGGCGTGGCGATGAAAGGCTCCCGATCGGGATTATCATGAAGCAGACAAAAGATGATGATATCCTCTGTGGTTGTTTTGCAGGTTGTTTCTTTTAAATAAGAGAGGGTATTGGAAATTAAAGTGTTTTTTATAGCCGGGGCGTGTAAATTTTTAAACCGTTTTTACGAAAAAAACCTTGCGTTACGCCTCCGGTTCTTCGGTATTTTCCCATTGGCAGTGCTGTTTTTTTTATCCGCTTGTGTTTTTCAAAAAAAACCTCGTTTACCCTCTTTTCTTATTGTGGCTGTGGACTCTCTGGGTTTTGATTCCGTTTCTTGTTATCAGGATGATATATCCATCCCGAGATCCGGGTTTAATCTGCTTTGCGGGTCCAGTGTCAGATTTCATCACGCTTATACCCCTTCCGTTCTGGTTCAGCCTGCTTTGGCTTCCCTTTTGACCGGTCTTTATCCGTATGAGCATGGTGTGTGGTCCAACGGGTCTCATTTTTTGTCCTCTCAATTTAAAACTCTTCCTGAGGAAGCCCTTAAAAAAGGGTACCGCAGTTCTTTTTTTTCCGGAGGCGGGGCTGTGTGGAGAAAATCGGGTTTAAGCCAGGGTTTTGAGGTGTTTGATGATAATATTCAACTGAGTTATCAACGCATTTATCGTCCAGCTCGGGAAAACATTCAACTTTTTTTACAGTGGCTGGATCAAATCGGAAAAAGACAGCCGTTTTTCTCCATTCTGTATTTGCCGGACTTGCAGTTTTCTCTTCCGGACTTGGGTAAAAAAGTGGGAGACCTGCAGTCTCTTAAATTAGGTTCAAGGAAAAATGTTTTGGATTCAGCGGTTTATTATTTAATTCAGGAGTTAAAGAAAAGAAAAAAATGGCACTCCACTTATTTTATTTTGTTTGGAACCAAAGGTCAGGAGAAATACCAGTCTGTCCGGCAAAATGAAGTTTCACCTTGGAGTTTATTCAGTGATAACACGCAAATCAGTTTGTTTATTAAAGGTCTCAGTAAATACAGGAAGAAAGCTCGTTACGGGAATATCAACACGCCGGTCACTCTGGTGGATTTGGGATGGACTTTGTTTGATTTGCTGAACAGCCTCATGCTGGAGAAAAAAAAGACCGCTTTGTCTCAAAAAAAACTGTTTCCTCCTTTATCTCTTAAACATTATGTTTTTGGAGGGGAGTTAAGCCGGAGAGTGGAAAATAATTTTGATTTTCAGCCTGGTTGGAAGTCCTTGAGTTTAAACCGCAAAGACCGTTTTGTCAGACCATCCCCGACAGACATGCAATCCGAACGCGCTTTGCTGATAGAGTCCGGCTGGCCGCTTTGGAGAAAAGTCGGTTTCAGCCGTTTTGCTGTCAGGAAAGGCCCTTACTTTTTTATTTACGACGAAAAACCACTTATATATGATAGTCTAACGGATCGTCAGGAATTAAATCCTTTGTCTTCTCCGGGCTCTCATCCGAATCTGCAGACATTAAAAGATAATTTTTTATTTTATTTTAAACAAATGGGAGTTCAGCCTTGGAAAGCACCGGATCTTTTGTTTACGGAAAAGCTTCGTTTGGGTAAAAGGCTTTTCAGCTTAAGCCCTTTTCAATCCTCTCTTGAAGTTCAGGATCAACTGCGCGTTTTAATGAAAAAAGACCCCTCCAATCTGGACTTAATGGATTGGAGAGCGGAGCTGGCACTGAGGAATAAGCAATGGAAAGTGCTTAAAAGTCTTGGAAAAAAAAGGAAAAATTTTTACTGGCAGTATGTGGCTCGCCGGAATCTCAGTGAAAGGTGGGATGAGCAAGCTGAAACAGCTTGTGAAAAGCTTTTTGAAAAAACGGAATCTGCGAATTGTGAGAATAAAAGTCTACTCAGTCTTTATAAGTGGATTCAAAATAAGGACGAGAAAAAAAGTAAAAAAATTCAGGCCCGCTTTTTTTATTTTTACTTGAAGGAAAAAAGGGATCAAAAAATATCCCGTATGAATCAAGGAGCTTATTTGGTGTGGGACACTTATTTTTCGCAGTTTCAGGAGCCTCTTTTATCGGACTTGTTTTTACATCTTCCGGAGCATAAGAAATATTTAAAAATGGTTATGGATGCGCTTTAGGAATCTGAGTTGAGTTGGAGTATGGCCAGCCAAAAGGGGTTGTGGGGCTTGTCTTCCGCGGCTTGTCGGCTCAACTTCTCCAAAGTACGTTCCTCTCTTGTCAGTTCGAACCATTTGCCGGGAATGGTATCCCGGTTCAGCAAAATGAGCCGGTCTTCCGACTGGAAGCGGAAAGAAAAAGGGTGGAAGGAAATATCCTGATAAATTCCCATTAGTTGATACGGTAGAGGGGGGGGGGCTTGTGTGTTTGCGGGGACATTCAATGAGGGGTTTGTCGCTTGTCCAATGCTGTAAAAAGGCGCAGACTCGTATTTTGAATTTACGGCGTTCAAAGAGGGGGCTGTCACTTGTCCAATGCTGTGCAGACACTGGCGGGGGCGGTCTATTAAAATCATCGGCAGGCCGATTTGAATAAAAGTGAATATGTTTTCCACTATTGTGGCGAAAAACAGTTCGAATCCCATAGCGTATTCGTCTTGATTGATATTATTGAATAGATTTTGATTGATTTGTATGACAGTGGTTCTCATATCGTTTTGTATTGCAGTCAGACTCATTAATTTGGGAAAAGGGTGGGTGCTTTCCTTGTCCTCCGAAAGGAGATGGTATTGGGAGGAGATGCTTTCAAATACATCTTGAGTGTTTACAGCTTCCTGCCCCCAGGGGGTAATAACGGTGATTAATTTTTTATTGTTCGATATGTAGTGTTTGGGTTTGGGCCGAAAGATTTTTCCTGAGAAAGATTGTTCCTGAATTTTCATTGTGTGTTTCCTTTGTGTTTTTCGGAAGGCCCGGTCATTGCATTTTATGTAGTCCGTCATTAAAAAACATTCGAATCCGGACTTAGGTGGAGATTAGACAAATCAGTATTTGTTTAATTTTTCTTTCGCTCTTTTATAGTAAAGTCCGTTTTTGATATCCTGATTCAGAATTTTGCTCCAATATTCTTTGGCGATACTCACATTGCCGACGCTTTCATTCAGGCTGGCTTCTTCATAAATGGGCTTCATTGTTATTTCCAATTTTTGTTTGGACTGGCTCATTAAAGCCAAAGCTTTTTTATTGTGTGGGGCAGGAATTTTTCGTGAGGCTTTTTCACAAATATAATAGGCTTTTTGAAACTGGCTGGCGTTAAATCGCCCTTCGCACTCGTTGTTCATTTTATTGTTGGTGTCGTTAAAGTGTTTCTTGATGCTGGTCAATTCTCTTTTAGCTGTTTTGCGTTTTTCATTCAGCTCCTTGTAGTTGCTGATATTGATAAAATGTTGATAGGCGGATATAGACTTTAAAACTTTGCCGGTTTTATAGAGGGATTTGGCGTAATTGTATTTGCTCACGATAGACTGAATCATTTTTCTTCTTTTGGCTATTCGGTTTTTTTGCTCCTCTTTTTCCATTTCAATCGCGTCAAATCTTTCCGTAAGAGCGTGAATCCGGCTATCCGCCGGGGAAAGCTCTATGGCTGAATTAAGGCAGGCTACCAGTTCGTGTTTGAAATTGAATTGATCGAATTTCCGATCGCAATTGTCGGTGACTTTCTGAATAAATTTTTCTGTTTGTTCCGCTTTGAGTCTTTTTTGCTCCAGATCATGTTGTCTTCTTTGGTTTTCCGCCGCTTGGGAGCAGGCAATTTCCAGTTTTTTGGAATCCTGATAGGAATCTATGTACTCATGAATTTTTTGCACTTCACTTTTGCAGTATTCAAATTTTCCTTGTGAGTAAAGCTGTTGAGCCATCTGATAAGTGTCTTTTACGATTTGAGCTTGTTGAGTGCTGAGTCCGGCCAGCTCTCCTGATACAGCGACCGCTGAATCTGGCATTTCCTCCGACTTCTTCTCTCCGTTGAAAAAGACAAAGGACAAAATAAGCGCTATAACTCCGCTGTACACTATGAGTCGTTTTTTATTTTTTTTCAAAAAAGACATCTCTTCCGGCATTTCCACGACCACTCCCGGCAGATGGGCCGGCATAGGGGTGGGGAAGTAAGGTGCGACCGGCCCGCCGGCCGGGGTTTGCACCGGCAGTCCTCCCTCCGGCAAGGCAGAGACGGGCACGGGTGGTGGAGGCGCTTTCAATCTAGCTACCTCCTTTTCCAAAGAAAGATTTTTAATTTCAAATACAATTTCAATATCTAGAATATAAATCGTATCACCGCTTTGAATGGGGTAGGCTTTTCCCGAACTTAATTCTTTGTCATTTAAAATGGTTCTGTTGGAGCTGTTTAAATCCTCTATACGATACTGCTCTTTGTGTTTGCTGATTTTAAAGTGTTTACGGCTGATGTTGGAGTTATCCACCATAATGTCCGCTGAGTCGTCCCGCCCGAAGATCCATTCGGACTGACCTTCCAACTTGAAAATGTCTCTCGGGGTATCGTCACTGTAGGAGACTTTAAGGTATGCTGATAATTTTTGCTGCTCTTTCGATATGTCCATTACTTGTGTTTTATCGTTTGGGGAAATAAAAGCAGGTAGAGCGGAGGAATTGCCTTCGTTTTTTTCATCCCGGGCTATTTCATCATTGACTGCATCTATTTGCGATTCTGTTTTATAGCCTGCGGGAATGTTCGATTCTTCTTTTTCTGCTTCCGGCTCCTTGGGTTTGGGCCGGTCCACATCAGCTGTTTTCTCCTCTTTTAATGTAAATTGAAAGTCCTGCACCTGAAAGGATCCATTTAAGGGAACAAAACCTTCCTCTTTTGCCTCTTCTTCGATTATCAGTTCGCAGGCTTGAGACAGATTTTTCACCGTCCATTCACTATTGTCTTTCATGGCGAGAATGAGATGCTGCCGGGAAATACCAGGCTCTTCCGGCAAAACAATATTATTGTCTTTTCCTCTTCCGATCGTGTATTCCACATCCGATTGAAGGGATTTTTCCTGAATGATTTTTCCTTTGTGCCTGATAATGAGTTTTATCATTAGTAACGATCCTCATGTTGTATTTGACAGATTTTCCAATTTTCATGGGCTTCTTTATAGGCCAGGTTGTTTTTGTCTCTTAAAGCTATCATGACATTTTTAAAAGAAGACATACAGGGGACGAACCTCCGTTTTTCCCTGTACTCTTTGCCGGCTATCATCCAGGCCTGTATGATCTGCTGATTTTTTATTTCCGCTTTTTTCAAATAAGAAGCACACAACTCGTGTTGAGGATAAAGAGTTTTACATGCCCGGAAAGACTCGATGGCTCGGTTATACACCCCTTTTCTGTAATCTCTTATTCCTTTAGTATAGGCGGACTGAGCGTGTTTATAGGAGCTAAGGGCGTTTTTACTCCTTTTTTCCAACTCCTGTTCCTTTAGTTCAGACAGGGTTTTGATGCTATCTTCTCTTTCGAGATTTGTTCTGAGTGCATCTTCCTGTTTCTTTTGAGGTCCTGAATCGTCCAGGAACAGCCACACCCCTCCCAGGACAATGGCAATTAATATTAATCGGGGCACAAAACTTTTTGTCTTTTTCCGTCTGTTGGTTTGCGGACCGGTAGAGCTGGCCAGAGGGTGAGCGGGGGGAGCGGGGGGAGCGGGAAAGCCTTCCACAGGATTCAGGTTGGGTAAGGGATTTTCCTGTTTTAAACCAGGCAGATGATCGTCTGGTGTTGGCGTCGCGGGAGTCATTACAGGCAAGGGAGCTAGAGGAGAGGGAGAGCTTTGCCCCGGTTGTGCAGGTAGAAGGGAGGGGGCGCCGGCGGAAGAGGGTGCGGGCGGAGCGGTGGTTTTGTCAGTTGTAAATTCAAATCGCAAAACAGAGGAGCCGAATTGAATTAAGTCACCGTCTTGCAGATCCGATTGAATTTTAACCATATTGTTTACTTTAATGGAGCTTCTGTTACTTAAATCCTTGATGAAGTAATTGTTGTTGACATTCAAACTGATCATCGCCTGTCGGCGGGAGCATTTTTCATCTTTTATCAGGATAATGTCGTTGTCCGAGCTTCTTCCGATAGTGACTTTTTCGGCCAACAGCTTGTAGGCCACTCCCTTATGAGGGCCTTTAATCACTCTTAACCGCGCCACATTGGGTGTGGAATCAGCGCGGGCGGGGGGTGCTTTTTTTTTACTCATCTTATCCGGCCTCTTCTTGTTCCTGGTTTAAGTGTATGAAAGAGATTACCGTGTAGGCTAACCCCTCCTTGCCATAAATTCCTTTGGCGGAAAGCTGAAACTCCACTCCGCTGAATTCCAAAGAGTCTCCGGCAATTTCATGTGGATGTTGTTGCACTCTTTCCAATAAGTTTGTCAAATTGAGTTTAAGGGCCTGGTCATCAATATCCTGAACAGCACAATGCAGGATTCTTTCCGTGCTGACTCCTGTTTCCTCTTCAAAAAGCGCACTGACCCCCTGGACTTTCATGCTCTCCATTTCAATTCCGATGGTCGGGTAGCCTATCATTTCAATAATATGGTTCATTTCCGTCAGTCGGTCATATTCACTTATGTTTTGGCTGGATTCCTGAGCGGCGGAGATGCGTGATAAAGCGGAGTTGATATTGTCCGTCAGATTATTCAGCGGGGTGAAGTCATAATCCGTCTGTATGGAAAGGGAGTCATCCTTTAAAGCGGAGCTGAGTTGCTTGTTCATGGAAACAATGGGGAATTCAATCATTTTATAAAGAAAGAAAAAGAGTAGAACTCCCAGAATCGAAGCGATAAAGCAGGTTTCCACTAACAGGCTGACGGTTCTTTTGTTTCCGAAAGCCAGTGTTCCCATATCGTATATTACAACAGAATAGGCTTCCGCGCTGTGGGTATTGGTTTTGCTATTGTAAAATTCAATAGGCACCATAGCCGCAACGGTGTTGGAGTCCAGTTTTTCCACTGAGATAGATCCTTTTTTTCTGCCTTTGTTGATGAAGGGAATTTTGGAGTAAGTGTGAGCCTGTTCGGCTGGGGCGATGATTTTCCCGTTAGCGGCGTGGATGATAAAAGCTTTTGTAACCCCTGGCCTTTTTACGGCATATTCCACACTGGCAGAGGAGTGAATATGGTTTTTGATGGGTTCGTAGTTCATGCGGGCCAAAGTGGTGGCGATGCTTTCCGCATGGTTCATGCCTTCCTGCGCCACACTGGAGTTCAAAATTCGAATCAGAGGAAAAGCGGACAGAAAAGTCATCATTACCACGAAAAAAACCATGAAAGCGGCGATCACCCATTTAAACTCAATCCAGACGGGCAGTTTGTAAATACCAGGCAAAACCACTTTGTCCATGTAATTTTTAAACCAGTTTTTTAATGTTAGTTTGACAGGTTCATTGTTGTTTTCGTCTGTCGTTTGTTGAACCTGTTGTCCGTGAATATATTGGGGGGGATGGCCGCCATAAGGCGCCGCCATAGCTTGAGGGTGGCCGGCAAGTCCTCTGCTGTCCGGGGGCGGGGCAAAGACTGGACTTAAGCTTTGTTTACTGGCGGGCACAATATCAAAAGTGGTTTGACATACGGACACTTTATCCTTGTTGTGGATTTCACTTTCCTGAATTTTTATCCCGTTTAAAAAAGTTCCGTTGCTGGATTGTAGGTCATTGATAAAAACCCCCTGTTCATCCACTTCCAGCTCCGCGTGCTTCTTTGATATTCCAGGGTCAGGGATGGTGATCTGGCACTCCTCACCTCTGCCTAAAATGTATTTTCCATCCTGAAGGGGAATTTCATGCCCGGCCAGTTTGCCGTTTAAAAATCTAATGGCCCACATAAAGCTGATCTCCTGATTGCAGATGGTAGTTTTTCAAAGCGGGGTTTTTAAATTCAAAGACGGAATGTGTTTTGGAAAACAGGGAAGAGAGGTAAATTATTTTCCATGGGACAATATTTCTGAATACACGAGTAATTACCAGAGAACGATCTACAAAAACCGCGTCAATGGGAAATTTCATAAAAAAAGTGTGAATCCCCCCTGAGCAGGGAAGAATCCAAAAAGCGTTTGATAAAGGAAAGTCTTTTTTCCCCATCAGTCCATTTATGCGTGAAAAGACATTGCGGGCTGTAATCACATTCTGAGCCAGAACCTGCTGGTTTTTTTTATTGATGAGGTGGTTCATCAGACCCCTCCTCCGTAAAAAAACTGAAGGCCCACGGGCGCGAATATGGTGAGCATCACCGCCGGTAAAATAAGCAGAATCATGGGCAGAAGCATTTTTTGTGAGGCTTTGGCCCCTTCTTTTTCCGCACGCGCAAACCGTTCGTATCTCATCTGCTCTGACTTGGCTTTAAGGGTTTTTGCGATACTGGCTCCTGTTTCGTCCGAGTCAATAATCATGGTGCATACGCTGGTAATCTCGTCTATGTCCAGTCTGTTTGACAAATTAGATAAGGCTTCTTTTCGAGAACTGCCCAGTTTAATGTCTTTTTGTACAATCAACAGTTCTTCTGCCAGCATGGAACTTTTGGCTTTTTCCGTGATTTTTTGTATGGCTCCAAAAAAATCCAGCCCCGCTTCCGTACTGAGAGCCAGCAAGTCCACGAAAAACGGCAGTTCTAAGGTAATAGAACCCTGCCTTTTCTTTTTGTGGCTGTTGCAGTAAAGATGGGGAAAGTATATGCCAAAAAGAGCGATAATCAAACTGAGCCAGTAAGGATAATTTAATTGTAGGGCAAAGTTCATGATAATAAAAAACAGGGGAAACATAAGCCCCCATAAAATTTGCAGGCCGATAAACTCATCCGTGTTGAGTTCTCTGTTTATCCCGGCGGTGATGATTTTATGTTCCACGGATTGACGGTACTTTGGTGATTTAATATTTTGGACATATTTTAAAGCCAGGTTATGGACCAAAGGTCGGGAGACTTGAATCAGAGGCATCTTGGAGGGGGCTGGTTCGTTCCCTTCAGCCCAGGCCAGGGACTCAGAGTCATTTTTTTTCGTGAAAATGACGGAGCAAAACAGGTACACGGACATAGCCCCCAATCCCAGCCCTGAAAGTAAAAAAATATGATCAAACCCCATAAATTAAGCCTTTTTTTATTTTTAACGGACTTCTTTAATGGAAATATCGGAAATTAGAGCTTTTAACATAAGAAAAATTGGAGCGTCGAAACACTATGTCTGATATATTTTCTCATCTTGTTTATGGTTTTATGGGGGCGGGTTCTATTTGCCAGGCTGTCCTGCAGGGTTTTTTGCAGAAGGCCAATATACCAAAACAAAAGGTTTTGCTTAGCTCGCGTTCGCCGGTTCGTTTGGCGAAAACGGCTAAGCGCTTTGCTGTACAGTCGGTTTCGGGAAACGAGGAACTGGTGGTCCGGTCGCAGGTTGTTTTTTTATGTATGAAACCGGAGGATGTGATACCGGCCATTGAACCTCTCAGTTGTCAGTTTAACGAAGACCATACCTTGTTCAGCTTCCCGGCCGGGGTTTCTTTGAATGTATTGCAAAAACTTCTTCCTCATGTAAAGCGTCTGATTCGCGTCGTTCCCAATACCCCTGTTAGTGTGGGAGAAGGAGTGTTTGCTTACAGTCTTGTTCGGGATGATCCCGGTCTACAGTCTTTTGTGGAGGAATTGTTTGCCCCCTTAGGGAAAGTTTTTAAAATGAAAGAGGAAAACTTAAGCCCTTTTACCGTGTCGGCCAGTTCCGGGGTGGCTTTTGTATTGGAATTGATGCAGTACTGGAATGAATGGCTGGAGGATCATCATTTTTCCCCGGAAATGGCCCGGAAAATCAGCACACAGACTTTTCTTGGAGCGGCTTTGTGGGCGAAGGCTTTTCCTCAGTTGTCTTTGGCTCAACTGCAATCACGGGTGGCCAGCAAGAACGGGATGACCGCCGAAGGTCTGAAAGCTTTTAACACAGCTCAGCTGGATTCCATTTTGCATTACGGGTTTGAAAAGACAGTGTTGAGAGAAAAAAAATTATTTTCAAAAAATTCATAAAACGAAAATCATCAAATGTTCTGCACTGTGCTCAATGTCTTTATCGACATTGGTCGTGTTCATTATGGTTTAAAAAGGGAGAGGGTTGGCCGGAGAGCAAAGCTTTGCTACTTTACGACATTGTATTAAAAAAACTAACGCAAGGAATAAGTGTTGGATTTATAAAAAAAAGTTTTTTAGTCTGCAAATTAAGAGCGGGAGGCTTGGGGTTTTTGCAACTGTTCGGTAAAAATCCGGGAACAAGGATGTTCTCTTTTATATTTTTTAAGGTATGGTTTTTTCGTACAGGTAGAAATAATCGGCGAAAAAAAACCGATAAAGGTATAAAAAAATAAGTGCAACTTCGCTCAATGGATTGAGCCTTTTCATAAGGATAAAACCATGAAACTCAATCCGGATGATATTCTGACAAAAACTTTTACCCGCCGATTTTTGGGTGGATACAGTTCCAATGAAGTGGCTGACTTTCTTCAATCCGTCGCCGGGGAAATAGAGGAAAAAACCAAGGAAAAAGAAGAGCTTTTCAATAAACTGAGTGAAAAGGAAGCCTCTATTCGTGAGTACCGTGAGCGGGAGGAAATTCTAAGGGACACTATTGCTTCTGCCAGGAAAATGGCGGACAGAATGAAACAGGACGCGGAAAAGGAAGCTCGTTTTATTTTGGAGGACGCCAAACAAAAGGCTGACATTATCGTACAGGATGCAAGAGATTCCTTGAAAACAGCTTATCAGGACCTGTCGGACTTGAAGAGAATCCACATTCAATTAAAAAATACTTTGAAATCGGTTTTGCAATCCCATCAGGATTTACTGGACCAAGATCCTATTCATTCCCTGCTTCCAGACTCGTTTCAAAGCAAGACGGACTCCTCCTTAATAGAAAAAAAAGTACATGAATCCCTGAATCGGGCTGTTCAGTCAAAAAGATCACTTTGAAGTGGATAAGACCTTTCCGGTCCTGTGCTGTCTGTTCCAAGCAGGTAAAAATCCCGGCCGGTTTATTTTTATCAGAGAAGACAGGCGGGTTCAGAACAAGGGCTTGCTATTTACTTGTAATATCGAAGCTGATAACATGAAAAATGAAAGTGTGATGGACTTTTGAATGCAGGTGCTTTTAATCATGATCCACAATACTTACAAACAGTTCTCTCCCTGTTGTCATTGGCTTTATGGCTTGTTTTTTTTGTCTGTTCTTTTTTTGAGCAGTTCCTGCGGCTTGTTTTCCGGTGAAGAAGCAACAGACGACGAAAAATCGACCGCACTGTTGAGAGAGGCCGGTGAATGTTCAACCAGTAGATGTGTCGCTCTTTGTGACGAATTGTTTTCCGCAGATGCTTCTCTTTTAAGCAGATGTCTTGAGCAGGACTCAGCAAATGTCGATCAGATCAATTCCACTTATCGCGCTATGGACAGGGGAAACTGGGAAGCCATTAAGCCGGAATCTTTAAAGACCCTGATTGAATTTGACGATGATATCTGGCCTGAATTTGCCAGGGTTAACGACAAACTGTCAGCCCGGGATATGCTGTTTTGGGTAGCGGAAGAAAAAGAGGTGTCCGCTCTTTTAGATGATGACAATATCGTGTTAAAAAATGCTTTTTCAGTTTTGGGCGCTCCTGTCCATGAGGCGGTTTTGGAGGGCATGACAAAAAATGTGGATGAAGATAACGATAGGGTTTTTTTTCAGGTCAGCGTGATTAATAACAATGAGGATGCCTTTAAATCAGCCCATGAACTTTTAAAAGAGGAGTGCGATGAACGAACAGTGTGTATAAAACAGGTTTACTGCGACATTAATGAAGACATTGTCTTTGGAAAATTAAATGAATTGGGTTTAGGTCAGGAAGTGGACAGTGGAGGTCTGTATAAGGATGCATGTGGTAATTAGGCGACCGGATTGTGGCCCATTAGGATCGGAATTTCGGCTGAATACCTGCCTGATAAGGGCTATACTGATATTAGGTGACCATGTTGTTAAAAGGCCCGTAGGGGTTCAAGAGAAAAATGGAACATAAAAACAGCCGGGTCAGGGAAATTTCTGTAAGCAAACCCTTTTTTGCCATCCGGGTTACAGAATAATCTTTTTTGATTCAAAATGATTTTTTCTTCATTGCGCCAGTAAACTTTTTTCCATCATAACTAAAAAGCTTCAGACTTAGGTACTGATTTCCCTCCCAGGTCTTAATTTCTTCTCTTTATCTGTCGAAACAAAAATCAAAGACACGGAATTTCTCTTTACTATAGAAGAGGAAGCCTGTTTGTAAAGTGGCATTATGTGTTTCCCACTTTTGTGAAGAGGAGTGAAATTGCAATATTTATATCATCTGTTTTTTAAACGAACTCAAAATTTATCGTCTCATAAAAGGAGAAATTCTTTTGTGCGGTTTTTTTTAAGTGTTGTATTGATATCGGTGTTTTTTCTGCCTTCTTGTGGCTTTCTTGTGGGCAGTGGTGGTGTTAAATTGGCCAGTAATGTCCCAGGCGCGGGGGAGGGAGAAACCCCCACACTGGCCAGACGATTGAAGTCTGATCCCAAATTGGCGGATGAGGAATGCAGTGAAAATGATCGTTGTGAGGAAACCTGTGATGACATATACGATGATTCAGAAAGCCAGGAGAACTGTAAGGAGCTTACGATCGGACAAGTCTCTACAAGAGAGGATGTGTTTTATGCTCTCTTAAGAGCGGAAACGGAGGGTCTGGATGACATTGAAGATGATGATTTTGAAGATTATGTAAAAATTGGTTTGGATGGTTGGAAGAAGGTGATTGAAAGACAAAAACTCTCAGAGAACAGAAATGAAAGATTTGAAAATACTTTGGAATGGCTTGTGGATGCAAGCAATAGATTAATTCCCATCCTGAGGGTGCGGGATAAGGACAATGAGATTCTGCGTGAGCTGGCTTTGGGCCATTGTAATATAGATGCAAATACTTATAGATGCAGGAATGAGAATAGCAGGAATTACTATGATGCAGATGCCAACTTTCCGATCGGCCTTTGTCAGATCCGGCTGGGCAATGTGGCCTCCCCCCCCACCCCTATCACAGATAACTGTGAATCTATGGGTGGTTATTACTTTTGTCCTGAATCGTTGGGCACCAATCTTCATTCAGTGTCTCATTTGAACGATGTGGAGGTATCTATTGTCGTGAACGATGTGGATGAAAGTAACAACCGGATCTTTTACGGCGGCAACGCCGTCGAAACTTTTAGAACTGGAATTGTTTTTAATTACAATGATGGAGGTTTGTATTACTGCTATAGCGAAACAGATAGTAATGTAGCCAGTCCCAATTTGTGTACTGTTTCTGACACCAGCTCCTGCACCACTTTATATCATAAAAAATTGGCTGAGGTGGAGGAAGAGGAAGATAGGGATGTATTGATGGCTTTGGTGGGTATTAGAGATGCTTTTTTCTCTCGCGCGTTCGCGGATCGTCGTTTTGAAGCTTTTTCCTGGGGGAATGATTTGTTGGAGCGGGTTTGTGCCGATAGGAGTGATACTTCTGTTAATCAATGTATTGCGGCTGTTTATTGTTGGTTGAGCGAGGACAGCGAAAATGCGAATGAGCTTGAACGTTTTCTCGGAACGAGTGGTGTGGAGGAAAGAGTGGGAAGGGAAATTGATTTAAAAAACTGCAACTACAGAACGGATTTTTCTGAAATCTGAGAAACAGAGTTTAATGGAAAAGCCAATTAGAGTTATAAGATGAAATATTTTTGTAAATTAAAAACAAAACAAAATCAGCGGAGATGGTCAAATCAGCTTCACTGGATTAAAAATGTGTTTTCCGGCGCCACTATCTTGTTTCTTTTTTCCTGTGGTCTGGTTGAATACGGTTTTAACAGCCAGCCTGGGGTGTCTTTTCAGGACTCCCGATCAACTGACGAATCCACCGGTGTGTTTAACAGCCAGGCCGGACGTTTGGAGTCGGAAGACATCTGCTCCGGTAATACGGACTGTATAGAGCTTTGTGATTCCATGTTAAGAAGACTTTCGGATCAGGAAGAGTGCTATGGATACAAGGAAAGTGAAGTGCAGGTCTTCAGGGATGTGTACAATCTTCTGGCTGTCGGAAACCCCAGAAAGTTAGTGCAGATAGATACGGATGAAATGGAAGATTTTTTAGCTTTCGGTCCTGAACTTTGGCAGGATGCTATTTATGGATTTGAAAGGCAAAGAAAGGAAAACTGTGTCGTTAATTCCGGTGACTCGGATCCTCGGGACCGGGATGATTGCAGACTGTCGAACTACTACAAGCAGGAAGGTTATTGGAGTGATGGTGCTGTAGCTGCTTTGGCCTGGATTGCCAGAAACGACTGGCTAGCTGAGCTGATAACAGAAAATGATGAAGATCAGTTGATAATGCGAAGCTTGCTGGAGATATTGGCTAGAGGGGGAGGTCAGAGGCTATCTGATGAAAGCGACAGAGAACCTCCAGGGCGTCGAAGGGATATTTGTGATCTGCGTATAAGTGAACCGGATCTGGATGGAGACGGAAATTGTGATGTTAGTGAAGATCTGGATGGAGACGAAAAACTGGATTGCGGAGAGGACTTAAACTGCGACGGGGATTGTGATGATGCCAGGGAGAATTTTGACAATGATGCCACAACTTGTATAGATAATGAAGACTTAAATGATAATGGTGGATTTGACAGAGTTGAAGAGGATCGCGACGGCGACGGCCGGTTGGATCAGGAGGATATAGACGGCGACGGCAATCCGGATTGCGGAGAGGACTTAAACTGCGACGGGGTTTGTGATGCCAGGGAGAATTTTGACAATGATCCCACAATTTGTAGATTCAGTGAAGACGTTCTGGATGCCGACGGCGATGGCGAATGTGGTGACGATCGAAACTGCGACGGAGATTGCACGGATGAAGGAGAATCTCAAGATCCCAATGCGGATCCGGGTGCTACATGTATAAATTGGGATGATCTAAACGGCGACGACAATCGGGATTGCGGAGAGGACTTAAACTGCGACGGGGATTGTGATGATGCCGGTGAGAATTTTGACAATGATGCCACAACTTGTATTAATAATGAGGATTTGGATAGGGACGGCAATTGGCAGGCAAATGAAGATACGAATGGAAACGGCGTATTGGACTACTCGGAGGATATAGACGGAGATGGAAATTTCGACAATATAAAAGAGGACCGGGATGGCGATGGATATTTGGATGTCTTCAGTGAAGACCGAAACCAAGATGGCGACTGTGATGATAATATAGGTAACGGACGGCTTTACCCCTCAGCTCAAGACCTTTCTTTAACACAGAGTGAGCAGGCTTATTATGAAGCTTTCGGAGCGGATTGTGTGAATGACAATAATCAGGATCGTCGGAACTATATGCTTTTGTCGGTGGCGGGGAACAACAGGCATTCCGTGAATCTGGGACACGAAACTGTGAATACACTTTGCAGTGGTCAGGACAGATGTATAAGATATTTTTACTGTTATATTCAAGGAGGCCGGGATCCCAGAGAAGGGAACAGTGAAGGTACAATATTTTACTATATGCAAAACACCGCCGGTATCAGCGGCTGGAGAAGCAGTTATAGTAATTGCAACGATTTCTAAAATACAGCCGGCGGTTATTCAAAACTCAAAACAAAATTTATTTGGGAATAATTAAAACCACTAATATATACAAAAATAAAAGACCTTTGTGAACAACCCTCCAAAAAGGTCTTTTTGTTTTCAAAGCCCGACTGAATGTTTTGACTTTTTCGCCTTCTACCTTGAAAAAAAACTTTTTCGGAATAGATGGCGCTATAGGAGTATGAAAAAAAGATTTTATTATTTTACATCCCAGTTAGTTCAGTGATCTGATAAGGATAATAATACAGGCTTTTGAGCTTAAAGAATATCTCAGATTACGCCGGTTTCTTAATATAATCTTAAAAATGTGTTTCTTCGTTGAAATTCATAAGTATTTGATACAACTTACCTATTGCATAGCATTGTGCTGAAGTCAGGAATTATTTATTCTGCTTTTTTTTAATATCAAACATGGGAATAGCCCCTCCTGTTACTTCGGGCAGTTTGCCATCCCATTTTTCCACTCTTCTGTACTCAATTAAATGCGGATTTTCTTTAAGTGCGCGAGCTTCACGTCGAATAGCATTAGCTGTAGCTATACTTTCAATTTTTATTTTTTCAGCAATAGCCTCTGCATCAGTAATTTTTTTTATTTTTTCATTTTTTGCCTGAAGGGCTTGTTGCTCGGCACGCACTTTCATCTCGATGGATCTATTAAACTCCTCGGAAAAATCAAACTCTGTTATAGCGACATTAGCCACAGATAAAGAGTTCACATTTAAACCTTTTCCCGCTAGAGTTTTTTCTAAAAAAGCCGTAATCGTCTCTCCGATTTTTATTTTAACTTCCGGACGTTTTTTAATAAGCTCTTCAGCTGTATATTGTGCTGTTACAGCTTTCACACTTTCTTCGACGGCGGGCTTAAGCAGTATATGAGTCACTAGTTGTTCACTTCCTATTTTTTGATAAAGATTTGAAATCTCACCTAAAGAAAATTGAATAGAAACAACCGTTGATACTATTTGCAAGTCCTTAGAGCTAGCTGAGGTTTGTTGGTTAAACTTAAGTAGCTTTACACTGATATACTCTACTGTTGTTCTTATAGGTGTTATAAGATGAAGCCCTTCACTAAGGATACTATTATGATTCACTTTTCCCCAGTGTTTTACCACACCTAAATGACCGACCGGTACAATACATATAGAAAAAAATGTAGTCACTGCAGCTATTATTAAAACAGGTATAATCCATACTTGTTTTTCAAAAAAGTGGTTCATTTTCTCTCCTTTTTTTACAGGTGTATAGTAATTACAATAAGTTAACTACTCTAATAGTTAGCTTAAGTCACCATGAATCGAAAAAAATATACTAAATCTTTTTTTCAACTGTTTTTCGATGAAATATTATGGCTAGTAAAGGAATTAAGAGTTCCATATTCTGATCTGTTTTTTAGCTTATACGAGTCTTGAGATATATACAGAGGTTGTTCATAAAGAAAGCGGTTTGATGTGATGGGGCTTGTTTTGGGAAAAGAGAGGGACAGAAAGAAAAAAAGAAGCAGGCGAAAGCAGGACTTTGGTTTTGAAACTGTGAAAAAGTATCAAGAATATGAGTTTATTTTCCGAAGGGGATAGTATGATTATCAGGAACTGGATACAAGATTGTTTAATAAAACCCACAGGAAGGGATATATAAAGATGAACACATTAAACTCCTGTTTGCGTGTATTAATAGTTTTTTTTTCAAGGAAGTATATCTCTATTTTTTTCAGTTGCGTGATAGGACTATCCTTTTTAAGTTTCACTTTTATTTCTTGTAATTCTAATTTGTCTGATCAGCCTTCTACCAGTCCCAATACGAATGATGACGGCGACGATGACGATGATGATGATGATGATGATGATGACGAAGAAGACGCGACATGTGATGATAGTGAAGGAGACCCTTGTAGAGGGAATGAAACCTGTGAACAGACTTGTGAGGCTATTTATCAAACCTTTTCCGAGCAAAGGGATTGTATAGCGACAGGGGAAATAACAGTGGGTAGGCTGGAAAAAATTCATAATTTTCTGATGGGAGACAGGGCGGATGAGGGTGATGGAGGGGAAAGCAGATCCGCAACTGTGGTGGAAAACGATCTGAACAAAATCGTGGAAAAAGAAGACGATGTGAGTACAGATGATTTTGAATGCTATCTGGAAATCGGCGGTAGGAAATGGATTGCTCAAATTGAACAAGGGCTGGGTCCTTCCGGGGACCCCAGTGCTTTACAAAGAGCCCGGCTGGTGGAAACCCTGAAATGGTTGATTGAAAATGAATCAGTGGCGAGAATTCTCGCTGATGTGAATGTCGGGGATGATGTGCTGGAGGCTTTGCTTTTGGAATTGGCTCCCTCCAGCGCAGAAGATGAGTGTATCAAGCATGGAAATGCTCTCGCCACAGTTACTCGAACTCAGGATTATTCTCTTTGGAGATTACTCAACACCAGGATTTTGCAAATTAAATATTTTAAGGAAGGTGCAGACAATACGGGAGAGATTGAATTTGAGGACAACACGGACAGGGATATTTATAATGCTCTTTCATGCGGTATAGATGGAGGTGGAGTCAGTGGGGACAGTAATGTGTTTTCTTATTCCGCTGATGAAGGCAACGAACATATATTTGATTTGGCTTTTGAACTGTTGGATGAAATTTGTGACGCGGATAATATAAAAAGTGATGTGTCTAATGGCCAGGATAAAGCTTGTGCCCGCGCTCTTATGTGTTTTACGGCCTGGCGAAACGCGGGTGGTGGTACGAAAAGTCCAAATGATCGCGCGAATGATGACCTGTGGGATTTTGCTAAAAATCATCAGAGCAGTCTGACCGAAGGCGGCGATTCTTCCGACTATGATGGTTGCAGAGCGGAGGATTTTGGCGATCTTTTCCCTTGATTGGTTGCGTTTGATGATGGTTTTTATCTTCTCTCCATTGGAGTGTTCGTAACCTCTCCATTGTTAGGGCTTTTCAATGGAAAAACCCATCCACAGCAAGTGATTATATAGAGATTTTAAGCTGTTTTTGACTCCTTTTAATCGATATTTTCCTGATCTGATAACCGGTGCTTCGTATCTTTGCCTGTGTAAGAGTTTTTTTAATGGCTTTGGTTATCATATTTACATATTTTTCAACCAGTGCTTCGTTCCTTTGCCTGTATAAGAGTTTTTCTAGTCAGGAATATTGTTTTTAACTTTGGGTTATGCTTGTTGATGCAGAAGTGCCGTATGTTCAACACCTCCGCTCCGGGATTTCGCACTCAAGCTGTAGGTTTTTCAAATGCTTTTTGTTTTTTATAAAAAGGAACTGGATTTTTTATAGTCAGTCTTTATCTTTGATTTTTGTAAGCTAAAAAAACTGTGCTGGTTTGACGGGCTTTTTCAGACTTAGGTTTTTACAACAAACCGGCCGGAGTATGTGTTGTGCTGTTGCGATGTAAGAGTGAAAAATTTTCACTCTTAAAAATTTAAAGTTTGTAAGACAAAAAAATTTAGATTTTTTTATGTAGATAATAAGGCATTTCAGACGCGACACACAAAAAAAGAGCGAAAGGGGAATCCCATCAGATTAAGACATTGGGGGCTTTATATTTTATAAAAATTTCAGGTAAAATTTCGAAAGGATCAAAGGTCATGGAAATCACAGATAGGTATGAAAAAATCACAGACAGGATTAAAGTCTTGTAAAACGAGTTGTGACTTGAAGAAACAGCCCAAAAACAGGTCATCTATATGTGAATGAATATAAAAAATAAAGCCGGAGCGGATGAAAAAAAACTTGTCGTTTGACTGTTTTCAAAGCTTGTGGAAAAATAAACCAGCTTTGCTGAAAACAGCAAAAACAAAAAAACTAAGGAGACACAAGGATATGAGAGCGCTTTTTTTTGTTTATGTTATGAGCTTGCTTTTTTTTGTTCAATGCTCCCCCCCTCCGGGGCAGTATCAAGGTACCGGGGATATAGCGGATGGGGTGAGGTCTGACGGTAAAGTGGTGTCTTTTTGTACAGGTGATGAGTGTTGTTCAGAGCACAAAGAGTGCACCCGCATTTGTAATCAGATTTTTTACAAATCAGGTAAGGAAACTAGAAAACAGTGTGGTGCTTTACCAAAAGATTCCATTACGGCAGTGGAAGATTTGATACCTGTGCTGAGAAGCCCCGTGAAGGACTCTTTAGAGTATCTGAACCTCAGAGAGGATTTTCGTTTGCTTTTGGCTTTGGATTATAAGGTGTTGGTGAGAATTATTCAGGCTTATACAGTGGATGATGCGCGGATTTTTTTAACTTGGCTTGGTAAAAATCAGGAGCCGGTAGAGGAACTGCTTTTGTTAAAGGAAAGCATCAGAAACGAAATTATTTATGAAATATTAGCTTCCGCGGGGGATCGTAACCTGTACGGACCGGTGGAAAAAGGGTTGGCCAGAAAAATCTCTTTCGATCAAAGTTTCTTTCAGCTTATCATTTCCAGCGCCAATTACGATCTTTTGCAAATGACTCATGAAATGATTAAAGCGGATATTTGCTCTCCTAAATATGTTGGAGCCAGCCGAACGGAACTATGCGTGTTAAGGGTTTATTGCAAGGAAAAGGAAAACAGGGATAATGAGTATGTTCATTCGGAAAGCCTCAGAAATGAAATGGCCAGGAATATAAAGGACGAGGAGTTTTTTCGATATGTGGAGAGGGAAGTGTTGTTTACCGGGCTGGGAATTAAGTTTACAGCGCCGATTATGAATAATCAAGTGTGTCTGGCTGTCTGCAATGATAACAACAGGGGTTGTGAGTGATTTTTATTATTCGGATTTTAAGAAAAATAAAAATACTTGTTTTTTTACTGCCGGCGATATTTCTTCTGCTTTATTGCGATGATTCGGAAGACGCGGCTCTGAGGAGCGCAACGCGAAATCGCCGCGACAAAAAAGAGCGATCTGCGATTCCGGTAACGGACTCGAATGAGGTTTATGGACGATATACCCGGTCGGATTATGAAGGCCCTGATTGTGAAGACCTGAAAAGAGATACGGACCGGCGGGATGATTATCAAAACTGCACGGAGATATGTGACAGGGTGTATGACCGTGAATCAAACAGGTGTGAAGAATTGCCTATAGATCTTATATCTGATTTGGATAAGCTTTTTCAGGCAATGGAGCGGATCAGAGCGGGAGACGATCAGTTGTCCCGGTCAGCCAGTGCTTTAGATTTTGGTGTTATGATTGACATTGATCCGGAACCGGTTTTACAGCTTATTAGACAATGGTCTTCAAGGGAGGTGGGGGAGTTTTTGCTTTGGACGGCTAAAACTCGTTCTGTAGCGGGGGCTTTAAGGCGCCATGATGATCAGGAAAGCCTAATTTTGGAAGCGGCTTTTAGAAAACTTGTGGAGTCATATAGTGGAAACATTGATCGTAGAGAATATGGGATGGGTGAGAATCTGGAAGGAGTTGGAAGTACTTTTTTATCCATTGCTGAACAGGAAAAAAATATTTCAGCTTTTATTGCTTTTCACGATTTATTACAGAATTATTGTTCCAATAAAAATTGTAAGTTGAGAGTGTATTGTGCTCGAGAGGAATCTCCTCGCCGTCTGGCGAATTGTCACTATTCTTCTAGGGATGCACGTTTCCGCTCGTCCGACTATTGTTATGTTCATGGACCTAATGTTTGGAATTACTGGGAAAATTTGAATGAAGATAGGATGTTTTATGATAGTGATTTTCCCGCCGGAGCGAGAATAAATGAAGATGAATGCAACAGAATTTGCGAGTCTGAAAAATGCAATCGGAACGGCGCTTAAAGATGAAAAAAATTAAACCCGATAGCAACAGGATAGGTCATAAGTTAAGACGAACCACAGGATATGTTTTGCAAAAAATCAGTATAAACAATTTAGATTATTAGGTAAAAACCGGTAAAAGCAAAAAAGTTCTTGAAATGTATAAAAAAAGAGGGTTATAGTGTACATATTGCGCTTAGTTAATAAGGAAATTTGAATAGTGTTTTAAAAATTAAGTGATTTATAGGAGGTTTAAATGAAAAAAATTTTAAAAAACAAATTATGGATTGTGTTAATTATATCCGGTTTTCTGGTTCTATTTTTTTCTTCCAACTGCACTCAGGAGGAGCCGAAGAGCAGTAGAACATCCCCCACCAAAGTCGATGGTGATACAAGCACAAAAACAACCTCAGATCTTGATTGTACCCTTCCTTCATGCAGTGGTTCCTGTTGTGGAGATGATGAAGATTGCCGGGATAAGTGCACAGACAACTTTGATGATGGATTGGATGTTAGTAGCTCTAACAGGGACAAGTGCTTCGACCTGAAAGAAGAGGATGTTAACTCTATTTTGGAGATAGTCGAAACGATAGACAACACGAACGAGGACGATCTGGCTGCTCTGGGAGAAGAAGAAATAAGCTTGCTTTGTGCGGTCGGACGGGAAATAGAACATGAAATATTGGAGGACCGCTTTGATGATTACAATAGTCAAGGGGCTCGCAGATTCCTGGGTTGGGCGGCAGAACAGCCTTATGTTCTGGAGATATTTGAAAACGTGGAAGACGATGAAGGTGCGCCTTTATTTCGAGACCTATTACGTGCCGCCTCAAGTGAGAGTGGGGATTTAGGGATATTGGAGGGTTTGCTCGAAAAAGTGGACACGGAAGACGCGAGCAACCATGATGAAGATGATGAAACATATGTTGTGCGCTGGGCTTTCCAAGAAGATAATGAGGAACTTGCCCGGTGGATTCATGAGAACATTATTGCTGAAGAGGACGACGGGCTTTGTAGGGAGGCAAATTACCCTGTTATTGATGCGGGTGCAACAAACCCAATCCCTTCAGGAGAAACGGATTTTGCAGAACACGCTTGTGTTTTGGCTGTGTATTGTAAAATGGCTCCCAATGACAATAAGGATGATAATGAATTCCGAAAAGAGGTAGCGGAGGATGAAGATATAGGGGATAGTCCGGACGTGGAAGGATTTATAAGTGAAGCGGTTGCAAAAGGAGGTTTGGGCCTTAGTGATGAGATTGCTGACGAGTGGAGACATGAGGCTTGCGTTGGATTAAGGAGATTATGGAACGATGGTCCTCTTAATCTAGGCTTATAATTAATTGTAATTAGGCAATAAAACTTAACTTTTTTTATGAATTTTATGGTTTAAGTAAAAGGGCAGACGAAAGAGTCTGCCCTTTTTTTTATCACTGCTCGTCGGGAAAGTTGTTTTTATATTCTGTCTACTAGTGGTTTTTTTGTGATGTACCTTAGATGTGGTTTTGAATTGTAAAAGTTTGGAATTATAATAAAATTCTTTATGTCTGAATCAAGAGCAAAGCAGGGTCGCAGAAAAGTCCCGGCTTTTATGTGAAAAGGACAGACGAGAAAAAGCAGGAACTAATGATTCAGACCGATTAAACTGGACTTTGATATGGGTTCCGTTCTTCATGAAAATCACAAGTGTGATAAAGTGATCATGAATGCGTAGGTATGTATGGAGACATTGGAAATTAATACATTTAGATGTCACTGTACAGCGTGATAAAATGGCGATGAATATGTTGATATAAAGAGAGGAGATGAGGAAAACTTTTGACATGAAATATTCATTTGTTCTTCAATTAGTCATAATAACTTGTCTATGTGGGAATAAAAAAGAAGACAGAATGAAAAAGAGAGGACAGGAATGAAAATTGTGCTGTTGGTTTTAACAAGCCTGCTTTTCTTGTCAGGCTGTGGTTCAAAAGGACAAAGTGATTCCTCCGTAAGCGGGAGTGAGGATGGGAATACTCAACAGGCTGTACCGGATGTGTCAACCGGATCCAGTTCTGTTCCTTCTGTCTCCACCTCCTCTTTTGCTCTTCCCGCCTGCGCGGGAAAGGATTGTTGTGACCGGAATGCAGGTTGTGTTAGACAATGTGACGATATTTTTCCAACAAAAGAATCCAAGGAAGCCTGCTTTAATTTGCCTGTGGGTGAAGTGGCTAAAATAAAGGAGACACTTGGAGGTCTTTTAAAGACTCCCTCTTGGAATGATCTGAGAAATATTGAGTTACAGGTGTTGTGGTCCGCTCTTAAAATTTCCGAAAGATCCTGGCTGAAAAAAATACATGATTATAATCGGAAAGAGGTAAAAACGGTCTTGCTGTGGCTGGCTGTACGGCCGGATATAAGTTTACTGGTTTTTGGCAATCTGCCCAATTGGAAGGTACGTTCATTGATGATAGCCTTGTTCAGAAAAAACAGCTATTTACCTCCTCTTGTGGATGATAATGCTTTACTGTCCGGCCTGAAAGAGCCTGTAGAAGAGAAAAAGGATACTTTTTTAGAATTGGCTGTGAGGAAAAAAAACAAAAGTATGATATTGTTTCTGCATGAGCAGATAGTGAGAAATCATATTTGTGATTATCCTATCAATCGCCCGCAGGCGGTTTACTCCAACGACCAAAATAAGTCCGCCTGTGCGCTGGCTGTGTATTGCCACCTAACGGGTTCTTATCTTGTGGGTGTTTACCAGACTCTGCCTTCAGTCCGCGATCAAAAAGCGGTACAAAAATTCAGAAAAGTTTTGGCTGATGAATCTAATGACGAGGGAATCGCCGGATTTATTCAGGATACTTTGGATAGAGGGGGTCTGGCCATTACGGAGGACGCAGTTGACTGGCCGGATTCAGCCTGTTTCAAGCTGGGAGAGCTTTGGGATGATGGAAATTTAAAATTTAATTTGTAATTTTTCAACTTGATAACAGTGAAAGCAAATATTTTTGTAGTAGCTGAGTTAAGTGCTACTCGCGACTGTTCGTTGTTTGTGATCCTATCCTATGCGTTTCCTGTTTAATGGAAATGTATATTTAAGTGTTCTGGCTCGTGACTGTTCGTTGTTTGTGATCCTGACCCTATGCGTTAGCCTTATTGGATTGCATTGGCTTCATCTTCAAATTGTCTATATCTGTAGTCTGTAGTTTGTCCTGTAGTTTATAATCTGTATTCTAGTCTGTTATTTATAGTTTATAGCCTGTAGTTTATAATCTGTAATCTGTAATCTGTAATCTGTCCTGTAGTTTATAGTCTTGTAGTCTGTAGTCTGTAGTCTGTAATCTGTAATCTGTTGTTTATAGTTTGTAGTCTGTCCTGTAGTTTATAGTCTGTATTCTAGTCTGTAGTTTATAGTCTGTAGTCTGTAATCTGTAGTTTATAGTCTGTAGCCTGTCCTGTAGTTTATAGTCTGTAGTTTATAGTTTATAGTTTATAGTTTATAGTTTTATAGTTTATAGTTTATAGTTTATAGTTTTATAGTTTATAGTTTATAGTTTATAGTCTGTAATCTGTCCTGTAGTTTATAGTCTGTATTCTAGCCTGTATTCTAGTCTGTAGTCTGTCCTGTAGTTTATAGTCTGTATTCTAGTCTATAGTCTGTTATGTGCCCCTCATTTTCGAATAAGTACACAAAATAATTGCAAGCAAATATTTTTATTTTTCAGAGTTTGGTTCAGATTTTGTGTTGTCCTCTTCTGTCCATTCTATTTTGTTCTCTTCCATTTGCTCCGCTTCGGTTAAGGCTTTTTCCGCTTCCTGTTGAATACGGAGGTCTTCCTCCGGATTTTCGAAAATGCTGTTTACGGACTCCGCTTCTTCAATGATTTGTGACTCAAAGCGGTTTTGTGGTTCATCAAACATATCCTTCATTTTTTTGTCTTTTTCTCCTCCCAGTTTTACAATGAGGGAAGCCAGAAAAGAATAGCCCCTGGAATAATTAGTGCCGTTGATATCTATGTCTCCTGAAAGCCGCAAAGTTACATAAGGAAAGTGCCAGCCTAGCCAGCCTGTAAAACCAATCACGCCCGGATTGGCTGAGAAAAATCTCAAGCTGGCCGCATTGGTTCGCGTGAGTATTTGAGTACGATCCCCCAGCCGGGCAGAGGATTGATCGCGGATCACAGACCAAAAGCCATAAGAATAAAATCCCACTTCGGCAATGTCCGCTTTTAACATAAGCCCTAGTTTCCACTGCAGAAGAGAGGACAGGAATTGGGTGCGTAATTGAAAACCCGTATAAGCAAAAGGATACAGTATGTTTTCTATCACTCCATATATCCACAGGGCTGGGGTGAAATGCAGGCTTCCATCATCCGTAATAGGCTTTTCCGTATACTTGTTTACAAGGAAAAAAGGAAAGGAAAAGCTAAATTCCGGTATAAAGCCAAAATTGTTGTGTATATTTTGTTGACTACGGACAGCCGCTCCCATTCTTTTTATTTGAGGGCCGGAGAACCGAAGCCTTTGTCCGTTTCCGCTTTGCGCGAACCAGAATCCACTGGAAAATACATCCACTTCAAACCAGTCGGTCAGAGCGTACCCCAGACTTAGCTCCATGCTCATGTACTGAAAGAAGGGAGTGGAGAAGTTGTTGTCCACGAGACCAAGTGACTGGCGTAAGGATTGAGATCGGAAACTTTGTGTGTAGTTGCTTTCCGTGTAGTAATAGCCTGTGTTAAGTTCCGTATAAAATGCGCCTCTGCCGTGAGAAAGGGGCAAAGTGAGTGAATCCTCCCCCGCATTGGATGGAAGGGAAAACAGAAACAGAAAATAGAAAAGGCTTAAGCGGATTTTTTTTAAAATGGCTTGAATAGCGTAAAAAAAACGGAAAAAATCAGACTTTTCATTGATTTTCCGGTTTAAAATTTTCGCTTTCCATATATGCCTGATTATGGAAGAAAAAGCTTGAGCAAAGGACAAAAAGGATCGACAAAATTTTTTCATTTTTTGTTACATAAAAATTACAATAATTAATAATTGTTTAAATAATAAGACCAAATAAGCCGAAAAATCAAGATAAAATCCAAATACTGTTTGGTTTATTATATTGAGGTATAAAGTTGTAGTCCAGTAAAAGCTGAACCGGGCGGAATAAGTTGAGAAGTAATTATGAAAAGGAAAGTTTTAATTGTTGAAGATGATAAAAATTTTGCGGACAGCCTGGAGAATATTTTTACCAAGAAAAATATCACCGTAAAAACCAGTCTCTCTGTCAAGCAGGCGGAGCATTTCATATCTTTGGAAAAATATGATCTACTCATAGTGGATGTGGTTTTGCCGAAAGTAAATGGAATTGACTTTTTAAAGAAAGTGATTCCTCAAGGGTTTCTACACTCCGGTTGCAAAATATGGATTATCTCCGGTGTGTTCAACCAAAATATTGTATCAAAAGAGATAATGAACCATGTAGACGCTTTTTTGAAAAAACCTTTAAATTTACACTCCATTGAAAAAAATATAGATACTTTATTTAATCCTGTTGAAACTCAGACGAACAATCTGCCCTTTTTTTACCTTAATTCAATAAATGAAAAAAATGCCTTGGAAAATAAAAAGTACCTTATTAAAGGCCATGAGCTTATGTTCATTTATTTTTACCTGTGTTTCATACGTTTTAGTGGGACATTGGAGCTTCATTATCAAGGGAGCACGGATCAGATTTTATTTAGAGACGGTAATATCTGTAGTTTTAAGTCCGAGGATAAAGAATCTTACCTGGGAGTCTTACTGGTTAAAAATAATTTGGTGGGAAAGGAAGATATAAAAAAACTGTTGAGAGAGGAAACCGATATCCCTTTAGGCGAGCGCCTTGTAACTGGTTGTTATGTCAGCCCTCATCACTTGCAAAAAATTTTGAGAGAGCAGTTGGCTATCCGGCTGTTTAAAGCAATGAGTCCTTCGTCCGTAACAATCATCTGTTGCAATTTTGTCACTTCCAAAAAAAGAAATTACGCTGTTGAACTGAATATAAAGGATCTTTTCTCTCTAGTGGATAATTGGGTGAAATCCAAAGTGAATATACAGTGGTTAAAAGATTTTTTTGACAATAACAAGGAACTGTATATTAAACCTTTAACAAAACCGCCGAACGCGAAACAGTTCATCCACTATCCCGGTCTGAAGTTTTTAGCCTCCTCACCCATAAAAGGATCAAAAACAGTAGAGGAGGTTCTGAATGATATGGATAATATGACAGAAGATAATGCCATACGGGAGCTTTATTGCCGACTTTTGGTAAAGGAGAGTTGTTTTGATTACACTGTGGGTAAGAATATATCCAAAAATAGTTATGGATTCGTGGAGAAGCAGTATAAAACTTTTCTTAGGGACGCGGGTACGAAAAATTATTTCGAACTACTGAATCTGCCATTGAATAGCTCCCTTAGTAATATAGAGGAGGCATACAGAAACATGGTGAAAATTTTTCATCCGGACCGACGCGACCGTAATATGCCAGAGGAAATAACGAAACTGTGTGACCAATGTTTTTTTTTAGTGAACAAAATACATCAAACTTTAATTGATCCAAATAAGAAAGAACAATATCTGAAAAAGCTGGCAGCGGACCACAACAAGGACAGTTTTACAATTAGATCAGCTTATGTGAGAGGAAAGACAGATCTGGAAAAAGGTTGTTACGCTGAGGCCTTAGAGCAGTTTGAGTCTATTGTTAAAAGCCGATTTGCTCCCGGAGATACAGTATTGTTTTATATATGGTCTATTATAAAGCACAAGAAATTCGCAATAGATCAGGAAGAAAAAAATAAAATTGTGAAGCTTTTTGATAGTGTAGGTCTGGAGCACAGGCAAAGCTCGGTGTTTTTTTTCGTTAAAGGTTTATTTATGAAAGCATTCAGAAATAAAGAAGCCGCTTTTAATTACTTTACGAAGGCGCTTTTACTGGATTCCAAGCTGACGGTAGCTCGCGTGGAAAAGCACTCCCTAGGTCCTGTAGGTCCTGTGCAAAAGAAAAGCCTGAAATCATTTATGGATTTATTTAAAAAAAGCTCTTGAGTTTTTCACACAATTAAAACAGATATTGGCGGTAGGAAACGGAGGAAATCACCCCCAGCGCTGTCATTGTGGTTAACAGACCGGAGCCTCCATAAGAAAGCAGGGGTAGAGGAATCCCCACCACCGGCAAAAGCCCCATTGTCATTCCAATATTGATAAAGATATGCCAAAACATATAAAACGACATACCGACGCATAAAAACACTCCCACTTTGTCCTTGGACTGAAATGCGGTGCGAAAACCAATGATAATAAGAAATAAGAATAAGGCAATGGTGACAACGCTTCCGGTAAATCCATGCTCCTCACTTAGCACACTGAAAATAAAATCGGTGTGGCGCTCAGGCAGAAACTCCAATTGAGATTGTGTTCCTTTTTGAAATCCTTTCCCCAAAAACTGCCCGCTGCCTATGGCAATCTTTGATTGAATTGTGTTGTAGCCTGTGCCTCTTGGATCACGTCCGGGAGAAATAAAAGTTAAAATTCTGTTTTTTTGATAGTCTTTAAGTATGAAATTCCATGCCAAAGGGGAAATACATAAAATAAATAAAACGGAGGAGAATAAAATATTTTTATGCACTTTTGCGAATATAATAATGGAACTGGCAATAATAAGCGTGATGAGTGCTGTTCCTAAGTCTGGCTGAAAAATAATAAGCACCACAGGGATAAGAATGAGGAAGAGAGGTTTTAACAACTCATTTAAAGTCATGGACCTCCAGCTTCTCTTGGTGGATAAAATTCGTGCTAAAATAAAAATAAGAATGATTTTAAATGTTTCGGAAGGTTGATAATTAAATAAACCTAAATCCAGCCATCTTCGGGAACCGCCGAACACGCTCCCGAAAAAAGACACCATGATCAGACAAATCAGGTTTATTCCGTAGAGGAAGTAAGCGATCCTCGTAAACACATGGTAATTAATAAAGGAAGTGCAAAAAAATATGCAAAGTCCCAAGGCAATCCAAATTAACTGCAGATAAAACAAATGAGTGGTGGTGGAATGGGCGCGATGGGAAATACTGTATAAATTAATTAATCCAATGATTAAAAGTGTTACTATGGTGATAACCATAATCCAATTGAGTTTTTTTATTATGCTTAAGCTTTTGGGATCTTGTATTTTCATTTTTTAATCCCTGTCGCTTTGAAGAAAGTTGTTTCGGTCTTTTTTGTTTTTGAAGTAAAAGTGCATAATGTCCCGGGCAATCGGTGCGGATCCACTGGACCCGGAGCAAGAGTGCTCCGTCAGGACGGAGACTGTTATTTCTGGTTTTTCCGCCGGGGCCATAGCCACGAACCAGCCGTGATGTCTTTGCTCCATCGGCCTTAAGCGGCATTTTTCATGGATGCTTTCCTTTGAAAAAGACATGACTTGCGCCGTGCCTGTCTTGCCGGCCGTCTCCACTTCCTTGATTTTCCACCATCTGGCTGTTCCCTGAGAGCCGTGCAGAACCTGTTTTAGAGCTTTTTGAATAGTTTTGAAATGTCTTTCCTCTATTTCATTAATGGTTTTAATGATTGTGGGCTGAAAAGTTCGAATTTTTTTATCCTTATTATCCTTAAATTCCGTGATTTTTTTTACCACGAATGGCTGTACGATTTTTCCTGAGGTGGCAATGGCATTGTACGCAACAGCCATCTGTAATGGAGTAACCAGAGTAAAACCCTGGCCAATGGCGTGGACTAAATTTTCGCCCGGCTGCCAGGCTTCTCCCAAGTACTTCTTTTTCCATTTTGAGTCAGGGACAAATCCTGCCACTTCCTCCTCCATTTTGATATTTGTTTTTTTTCCCAAGTGAAACAGCTTCGCGTATTTTGTCATTGTGTCAATACCCATTTCCATTCCCAATTTGTAAAAAAAGACATTGGCTGATCTTTCAATGGCGGAAACAATATTAATGGAGCCGTGTCCTGTTTTTCTGTAGTCATGGTAAGTTCTTCGTCCAAAGATGATTTTGTGTGGTGATTCCAGTAAAGTGTGCTCCGTGAGAATATTCTCCTGTAGGGCGGCCAAAGCGATAATGGGTTTCAGTACGGAACCGGGGGCGTAGTGATCCTGTATCAGTTTGTTTCTCAACGGTTTGGTGGGGTCGTGTGCCAGCTTCATCCATTCCGCGGTGGAAAGCCCCATTGAAAAAACGTTTGGATTGTAGGAGGGGTGAGAGACCCAGGCCAGAATTTCTCCGTTGTTTTTCATAACCACGGCGGAACCGTGGCGGGGACCGATTTTATCCTTTCTTAAAAAACTGGAATATAATTTTTCCTGCAATTCCTTGTCAATGGTAAGGGTTAGGTTTTTGCCCTTCTGATATGGTTTTGGCTCTAGCCCGGCGATGTTGGATAGAGACTTACGATTATGCACATCCACCTCCACAAATTCAAAGCCGTCTTTTCCTTTCAGTTCATATTCCCAAACCAACTCCAATCCACTTTTTCCAATAAGGTCCCCGGCCTGAAAATGAAAAAGGTCTCCGTATTTTTTATTGAACTTCGGGATTTGTTCTTTTGTGATTTCACTTAAGTAACCAAATAAATGAGCGCCGTTTTTCTTTAACGGATAATGCCTCATAATAGTGGTTTGAATATCTATTCCTGTGTAATCCCATTGTAAAAATTTTAAGCGCACCACCTGATTTAAAGTTAAGTGTTTTTTAATGACGACCGGTCGGAAAGGGCCGTATTTTTTCCCCCCTGTTTTGACTTTTTCAATGATATGTCGGGGTGCAATTCTGATAATAGTGGAAATATCCTTAGCCGCTTTTTCCGGATCTTTCATGTATTGAGGTGTAATGGTCAACTGTAGATCCAGCAGGTTGTCCACCAAAATATTGTTATAGCGGTCAAAAATAAGCCCTCTTGGAGCTGGAATTTTTGTTTCCTTCAGCCGGTTTATTTCAGAGTATTTTCTCAATTTTTCCCCGTGAATGATTTGCAAATACCACAACCGGCTGATTAAAATCAGTCCGGCTCCCGCCACAATAACCCAGCTGACTTTCTTCCATCTATGGACTATATCTGTCAGCTCCTCTTCCATGCGGGAAAGAGTCTCTCTCATATATTCCCCCGCAGTTGGTTGTCTCTCGCCGGCTTGGTGATAGTTAGATGGTCAACCCATTGAAAAAGCCCCAATAAGGGAAAGGACAGAATCCATGTCATCAGCCCTCCTCCCAGCCAGGCAATAAATCCGTGAAAGTACACCGGACCATTCATCATCCGGGTTAAAACCCAAAGTAAAACCGGGAAAGAAAGCAAAGTGAGCGCACAGGCGATGCTGAAAAACATCCAACTGGTGTAATAAATTCTTTTAAATAATAGAAGCACCAGTAAAATCACGGCATTAAAAACCAAAAAATAGCCGGTTAATAAAGAGGAAGTGGAGGCCGTGTTAAAAGTGATAAAATACACTATAAAAACAGCTTCCACTGTTTGGCGGTAAAGCGCCCAGTAGATCAAACAGGGTATCCATAAATAAATAGGAATATTGTCAAAAAGGGAAGGCCATAAACTGTTTTGAATTATGGTAATCAATAAAAAAAGCGCTATCATGGTCGTATAATTTAAAATCGCCAGCTTGTAATTGATAAACATTAAAATGATTCCTTTAGAGTTTTTGCTGTTTCATTATAAGCACTTCCTCTAATCGTGAAGGGTTGATAAAAGGTGTGACGGTTATCTCCTGTGTAAGGCTGTCCTGCTGGTTTTTTATCTCTGTGACAGTTCCAATAGGAAAACCTTCCGCGTATAAAGGGCTTAATCTGGAAGTGACAATAACATCCCCCTTTTTGACATCGTCCCTTTTTTTCAGATATTTCAGCTTGCATAGACCTCTTTTTGCGCCTTCCACCACTCCTTGTACGCGGGATCGTTGAATGACGGCGAGGATAGCTGAGTGCGGGTTCGTCAGTAAGATCACTTGTGAAAAATCAGAAAAAATACGAAACACATAGCCCACAACACCTGTTTCATTAATGACAATCGTGTTTTTTTTAACATTATGGCGGCTTCCGCGGTTGATTGTAATGAACTGGTATTTGGAAACAGGATCCCAGCTGATAATCTGAGCTGAAATAAAATGTTTTTTTCTTTTTTTTTTGAAATTCAACAGAGTATTTAGCCGGTTGTTTTCCTGCTGTATTTCCCGCATGAGGGAAAGACGGGATTTAAGCTGTCTGTTCTCCTCTGTTAACTTTTTGTTTCTTTTTTTGACTTTGATAAGATTCAAATAAGTGTCAACCGTGTGATGAATGGAGTTGGACAGGGAATGGTAGACCAGCTGTGTTTTGCTGTTTACGAAAACGAAGGATCTGAAAATAAAATTGTTTTCCGTTTTTGTCCGGTTCAAGGTGATAAAAAATACAGGCACAATCACCAGAAAGATGATTAAAAAGACTTTTTTTATGTCAAAATTAAAAAAATGCAAGATAGCCTCTTTATTCCTTATGGTTATTTATGAGATTATACACTTATATTGTTTGCTTTTTCCCTTTGTTCAAGATAAATTATCTCTTATCAACTCCGTATAAAAATTCACATCTTAAAAATACAAAGAATTATGTTTGAGAAACTTAGAAAGCCGGTCCGAACAAAAAATATTGCCTATTATGTTATTTTTGGTCTTATATGCGTGGTTTTTGTGTTTATCGGGGTGCCGATGGGACAAATGTCCAGTATAAGCGGATCTGCTTTCATAGTGAATAATAAAATGATTTCCTGGTCAGAATATCAAAATTACCTTGAAATGGTAAGACAACAATCTCAAAAAGGGGATTTTGGATCGGATTTGGAAACTCAGCGTCAGGAACAACTGAAAAAGCAGGCTATTGATACTCTGCTGAATACGGAGCTAATAAATCAGGAGGTAGACCAGGTAGGGCTGACTCCTGTCGACAAAGAGGTGCAGGATAAAATTGTGAAGCTTCCTTTTTTTCAGGAAGAAGGCCGGTTTACGCATTCTAAATATCGTGCTTTTTTGTCCGCTCGTCGGTTCTCCGCCGGTTATTTTGAAAACCTGATCAGAAAGGAAATACAAACCGCCCGGTTCCAAAATATGTTTAATGTGGCCGTACGTGTCTCAGAGGGGGAGAAAGAAAAAAGAAAATGGCTGGAGTCATTTAAAGCGCAGGTCAGCTATATTGAGTTTGGGTCTGATGAGCTAAAGCCGGAGGAGTCAAACAGCATCAACACGATCGTGCGGGAAGGGGACATGGCTTTGCTGGATCAGGTTGTTAGAGATAAAAAATGGAAATGGGAGCAAACGGAGGTTTTTAATTTACGGCGCGTTTCTTTGCCCGGTTTGGAATCTCATAAAATACTTTTTAATGAGGTATTAAATTATTTTCCTGAAACAGGGTTGATTAAAAAAACTGTCAATTTGCGTGATCGATTTTTTATATTAAAGGTGGATTCTTTTGTGCAAGCAGAAGAGCCAAATGAGCAAAAAGCTTTCCCTGTTTCGGATTATTTTTTTACAAATATGATGTTGGCCCGGATGACTTTTTTATCTTGGGTTCGCTCCGCCCGGCTGTCAGCGAAATTACAATTCAATCCTCGTCTGCAAACAAACCAGCCGGCGGAGTTGGAATAAATCTCTGTGTGAAGTAAATCCCTGTTGCCAATACTTTTTTTTTTAACGGGTTCAGACAGCAAGTTGGAATAAATCTCTGTGTGAAGTAAATCCCTGTTGCCAATACTTTTTTTTTTTAACGGGTTCAGACAGCAAGTTGGAATAAATCTCTGTGTGAAGTAAATCCCTGTTGCCAATACTTTTTTTTTTTAACGGGTTCAGACAGCAAGTTGGAATAAATCTCTGTGTGAAGTAAATCCCTGTTACCTTGATTCATCCTGTATAATGTGTCTTATGTTCTATTCTATATAAAAAATTTCAATTGTTTTTGTGTGCCTTATTCCATCTTTTTTAAATCTGCCACAAATATTTCGAGTAAAAAATCTCAAAAAAAACTAACACTAATGAAAAGAAAAGAATTCTCCTCACTGATACATGGAACAAACACGAAAATATTTATGAATTCTTCAATAAGTTCTATTTTTTTTTTGAAAGCAGAAGATACACTCATCAAATAATAAATAGATTTTTATAGCGACACAGATACTTTAGTCTTAAATCCTGAGTCTGGTAATAGTGAAAATTTTTCTTTCTTACTGGATTATTAGCTTAAACCTTGAGTCTGTTTTTTTCTTTAATCTTATTCTTTGAATTGTTTTTTATTCAATCTATGTTTGTACTGAACCGATAAAAGCTATTACAGGAGGTAATATGAGAAAGCTTGTTTTTTTATTGACGATATTTTTAATTGGATGTGACACTTCTGTTGGTTTTGACAGTTCACCTCCTTGGGTTGATGCTCTTGCCTCTGAGGTGGGTGCAAATAAAAAGAAAAAAATAGATAATCCACGAGGTAAAAAAAGAGGTAAGGGTAAAAAAAGAGGCAAGAAGGTTAGGCGAACACAGACTATAGCGGATGTGGTTCAGCCCCGCCCCGCTCCTCCTCCTCCTATGACAGACCCGACACTGCCGAAACAACCGGACTTTGTTGTAACTTTAGAAGAAGCAGTGACTAAACCTAAAGTGGGAAAATATTCTCAGCCAACTCCGGTTCCTGCTCCGGTTCCTGCTCCGGTTCCTACTCCTACTCTGAATGTACATGATTCAAGTGCTTCATTGGATCGAGAGGCCGTTCGTCCTCAGCCTGTTCAACCACCTTCAGTTCCGGCGAAAGCGGATATTGTTTTTATCGTGGATTCCTCTAATTCTATGAATACTTTTTTAAGAAAAGTTGGCACAACCTTTGCCGGGTTTATTCCCGCTTTGGAGCCATTGGATTGGCAGATTATGTTTACTAATGCAGACTATAGTTGGTTCAAAAAAGGGTACGCCATGAATCTGGAGAATGATGGCAAATTGTTGTGGAAGAAAAAAATAACAAAGGGCATGAAAAATGCTGAATCTATTTTCTTGGATACATTGAGATTACATAATGAATATGATGAATATCGTGAATATTATAGGGGTGGTAGTGTTGAAACAAGCCCTTGTATATTAGCCCCCGGTTGTCAAGGGTGGGATGAACAGCCTTTGAAAGCTTTACAATCCTCTTTTGTCGTAAATCGTTCATTTTTTCGCCCAGGTGCGGATGTAATAGCTATTATTTTTTCTGACAGTGATGAAGCCGCGGACATAAAACAACCTAAATCCAAAACAAAAGCACAGAATGTTGTTCAGGCTTTCCAAAAGCAATGGGGAGACGACAAAAGATTAATAACTTATGCGATTATTATGATTCCTGAAATTGATGAAGCTTGCAGAAGAAAATATGAGGGTTTCTGGAGAGGAGGCGAAGGTCTTTTTGGAAAAGAATTCCAAAAATTGGTTGAAATGACAGGAGGTGCAAGTTACAGTCTTTGTGACAGCGATTATACACCTTTAGCACAAAAAATTGTTTCTGATTTACAAAAATAATATCAAAGTGGAAATGTAATATTTCTAATGTTATGGCGTAAAATAATATTCTTTTTTTTATTTTTCGTATTTTCTTGTGGATGTGGCCTTTCTCGAGATACTGTTTCTTTCGAGGAGGGTCAAGCAAGAGGAGTTGATGGGGCATCTGCTCGTATCAGCAACAGGACGGAAAATAATGTTCTGGACCTAAGCTGGGAGTATAAGGAATCTAAACGGCATAAACAGGTAGATATTCTTTTTGTAGTGGACACCACTTATCACATGATTAAACATCTGAAAAAAGTGTATGCCACTTTTAGAGATTTTTTACCGAATCTGTCTCCTTCCCATTGGAAAATAGCTTTTACAAATGCGGATTACAATCCGCTTGTTTTTTCCTATTATAATCGCGCTTCGTTTGAAGGGAAGATCATGCCATTGGAGCTAAGAGGGAGGATTCTTCCTTATAATATTTTATATCCTTATTTTACAAATAGTGAAAAAGTATTTTTGGATACTTTAAAAAGATATGAAAAAGGGGATGTATTTGGTGATTCCAATCAGTACATAAACCCCTGTGATTTGCCTCCTTATTGTCAGGGGAGTGTACGGTCCCCCATTCGCTCCCTTATGAAATCCTTTTCAGTGAATAAAGACTTGTTCAGAAAATACGCTGATTTTGTGGTTGTTATTTTTACGAATGGAGATGATGAATACGTTGGAAATAATATGGTAAATGTGCTTTTTAATGAGTTTCAAAGTTATCATGGGCCGGATAAACGCATAAAGATATACAGTATTTCGATTATTCCAGGAGATCAAGATTGCTTTCAAAAAGATCAATCCTCTCATTATAGTTTTGCTAATTCCACTTACAGTCAAAACATTCACGAACTGGTTAAAGCCACAGGGGGAGAAGCAATAAGTATTTGCGAAGCCAGTTACTCTCCCTTAGCTAAGGCTATTGTGCAAGCGCTATAAGTGAGACAGGTGCATCCCCATTACTTTAGAAAAAACCCGGCAGTATATTCAACTATAACTTTTACGCTCAAGTGAATTTCAAAAAAATCTCTATCGCTTACTTTATGAAAAAACCCGGCAGTATATTCAACTATAACTTTTACGCTCAAGTGAATTTCAAAAAAATCTCTATCGCTTACTTTATGAAAAAACCCGGCAGTATATTCAACTATAACTTTTACGCTCAAGTGAATTTCAAAAAAAATCTCTATCGCTTACTTTATGAAAAAACCCGGCAGTATATTCAACTATAACTTTTACGCTCAAGTGAATTTCAAAAAAAATCTCTATCGCTTTTTTATTATCTTCCCGGTAGAAATAAGGCTTCGTTTTTTTTTAACTGATTGTAATACCAACTAAGGTCTTAAATTTTTTATCAAAGAATTTTTTGATGTTATTATTTGTAAGCCTGTAGTCCTGATACCATGACTAATTTAATACATTTTTTTTTATCTTTTGTTATTCTTTTGCAAAAGGTAACAACTGTGAAATACTTTCTGTTTTGTTTATGTGTGTTTTTTATATCATGTACTAAAGGCGTGGATTTTTTTAGTTCGGTTGAGGAAACTGATCCAAAAATTGTTATCACACATCGAAATCCATTTAGTGTTGTGGACAATGTAAAAAAGAGTCGGAAGAAGCGGAAAAGGAAAAAATCTTATCGACCGCCTCCATCGGAAAAATTGATTGTTTTGGCTGGGAATGTGCAATTTGTTCCACAGAGTTCAGTCAGTGATACCATCGATGATATTAAGTTGTCGCCTCCAAACCCAGTTGATGATGTTGTTCCTATCCACTTAAAAGACAGTGAAAATCCCCCTGTCTTAGTACAACCGACACAGGAGGTGCCTCTTGTGAGCGTCGTCTCTTCTGCTTCTCCTTTATTGCAGAAAGAGAAAGTCTCGGTGGTTCAATCTGACTTTGCAAAAAAAGAAGCAGTGCAATTTTCCCCTCCGATGGTTCAGGATGAAAAGAGGCAACCCTCTTCCTCTCCCGCATTACAGCTTGCTGTGGAAGTGGACAAGCCTGATGAAATATTTATTCTCCGGCCTTTGGATATTTTATTTATTATTGATACATCTGCATCCATGAATCAGCATTTGAATGTTTTTAAAACGAAGTTTGCGGGCTTTCTAAATTATTTTTTTGATTTACACTGGAAGGTGGCTTTGACCAATTCAAATCACGGTGAGAACAGGATATTTCTATACAACATAGGAGCTTTAAAAGGATCGGCTATGAAATTGGAAAGAGCGGGGGTCGTGCTGAATATTCGCTATCTGTCCCCGGATATTGCCAATTATAATCAGATTTTTATAGACAGTATTTCAAGGAATTCGTACACAAGGGAGGGAGACGGTGGATTGGAGAATGTGGATTTGTGCAGTCTACCTCCTTATTGTGACGGAGATCAGGAACAGCCTTTGAAAGTTTTAAAATCCGCTTTAGTCAAAAATCAGGATTTCTTCAGAAAAGAGGCGGATCTGGCGGTGGTGATTATCAGTAATTCCAGGGAAAGAGGTGGTGATCCCTCATTGGCTACACAGTCGGAAGAAATTGTCGAACAGTTTCGAATCACGCACGGATCCCGTAAAAGATTTGAAGTATACAGTCTTATTATTCCGGATGGGGATATGGATTGTCTAAATCAAAATATTGATCGGCAGTTTTTCTTTCCTGAAGGGGCTTTCTCAAAGGAGATCGCTGTTTTAAGTGAAATGACGGGAGGTAAGGTATTCAGTATTTGTTTGCCTGATTATCGGGTTTTAGCTCAAAGCATATTTAATTCCTTTGCTACACCTAACATGGAGTAATCATACGCAGAGCTATGTTTCATAAATTGATTAAGGCAATAAAAAAAAATTTTTCTTTAGATGTCCGTTCCCTTGCTTTGTTTAGAGTGGCGCTTGCACTGATTTTAATTATTGATTTCCTGTTTACCCGGCTTCCTTATTTTACTTTGTTTTATACGGATAAAGGGATTTTACCTCTGAGAATTTTGTTCCGTGACAAGTCTTTTTGGGCCAGCTCCAGCTCTTTAAATTTTATCTCTTCCAGTCATGGGTACCAGTTGGTTTTGGGCATCACAGCGCTAATATTTTTTTTTATGCTTCTTGTGGGGTATAAAACAAGATGGGCTGTGCTGGGATCCTGGATTTTAGTTGCTTCTTTTCATTCTCGAAATTTTTTAATTCTTAACTCCGGCGACATATTAATTTGTCTTTTGTTGTTTTGGTCTTTATGTCTTCCTTTGGGAAAACATTTCTCCTTGGACAGCGCCTTAATGGAAAAAACAAAGCAGGTTTTTTCTGTCTTTTCCGTGAACTCTTTTTCCTTCATCTTTCAGATTCTGCTCGTTTATTTTTTTACTTATTTGATGAAATCGGATAATGTATGGAGCACAGGACAGGCGGTTTATTATGCCTTGATGCTGGATAATTTCAGAACAGCCTGGGGGGACATTTTATTACAATATCCCTATGTCATGCGAGTATTATCTTTTATTACTTATAATATTATTGAAAACTTTGTGCCGTTGTTGTTTGTGTTTTTCGGTTTTTGGTGGCGATTTAAAGTGCTACTGATTTTGGTTATGTGTTTTTTTCATTTATCTCTCGGGACTTTTTTACATTTGGGTCTTTTTTCATGGGTCTGTATTGCCGGATGGCTGGCTTTTTTGCCTTCAGAGTTTTGGGAGCATATAAAAGAGCTTCTACCGGCGGGGAAACGTAAATTATTTGTATATTATGATGAAGACTGTACTTTTTGTAAAAAAGCCAGCCGGTTAATACAAACATTTTTGATTCTTCCCCATGTGCCTTTTGCTCCGGCTCAATCAGACAGCCGCACTTGGGAGGAAATGCAGAAAAGAAATTCATGGCTGGTGTTTGACGGGGAAGACAACTGGTATAGTCGTTGGGAGGCCTGGGTCGTGTTGATTTCCCGTTCCCCTTTGTTTTTCTATTTAGCCCCTCTGTTTAGAATAAAAAAGCTTTCTGCTTTGGGGGACTGGTGTTACGGAAAAGTAGCTGAAAATAGAAAACAACTGGGGTACTTACTTCCGAATTTTCAAAAAGAAAGAAGTCAAAAAAAAATATTTTCAATATTGCTGACCGGATTTTTCTTTTTTTCGTTTGTATATGTAATCATGTGGAATGTTCGTACTTTGGATTTTAAATATTATTCAAAATATATGCCTAAGGAGTGGAATAAATTTGGAGCTTTTTTTCATTTGAACCAATATTGGAATATGTTTTCTCCCAAGCCTTTGGACAAAACCGGCTGGATTATTCTCTCTGCTGTTAAATCAGATACGGATGAAAAAATAGATCTGTGGAGACAGGGAAAGCCTGTCAGTATGAAAAAACCCATCAGATATGACACCAGTTTTCCAAATTTCCGGTTCAGGAAAATGCTTGAAAATTTTGTCCTGCAATATAAAAAATATAGTGTGAATTATCTGCTGTATCTTTGTGGTGAGTGGAATACAAAAAAGTCCGGACGATATATTGAAAAAATTGAGTTTATTTATATGGAGCAAAAAATCCCTTCTCCGGAGCGTGTGACCAGCCCAGCCTCCAATATGGAGCAAAAAATCCCTTTTTCGGAGCGGCTTTTGCCTCCAAAAAAGGTATCAATACGTAAAAAACGCTGTCCTCGTCAGCGTGGATGAAATTGCCGATAGGGTATAAAACCAATTTGATAGTGTTGTTTTTCCAAAAGCGGCGGTTTTTTGTTTATTCGTAAATCAAAATCCAATTATAAAACCAATTTGATAGTGTTGTTTTTCCAAATCGATAAAAAAATGAAATAAAATTCAAAAAGTTCAAACAAGTAAAATCCCGGCAGGTTATTTTTATCGAGGCCGGGCCATGATCAATATTTCCTCTGTGGATAAGCGGGTCATTTTCGTCAATTTTTTTACAAACCAAAAGAACAATCCAATAGTAAAGACGGTCATGGGAAGTCCGATTACGATAAAACCCATCCAGGTCATGTCTGCTATTTTTTTGTTTAAGATAATTTCCTTTTTAGTTGATGAAAGATCTGAAACTTCCTCCGGAGAGAAAATATAAAGCGCCAGCACAAAATTTAAAATGGCGCTAATGAAAAAAGACAAGGAGAATATAAAAGTGGATTTTCTGAATAATGCTTTTAGGTGATTCATGGAGGAAAAAGTTTGTATTTTTTCTTCAATAAGGTCCCATTTGAAAAGATGGGAATGGCGCATCAGATATTCAAAGAAATTTTTTTTTGTGTAAGAGGATATGAAAACAAATACCCCTATCAGTAAAGGAAAAGCGGCCTCTTTAACGGCAAACCATATTCCGTCTACTTTATACAGAGCGAAGCCTCCGGTAAAGAGAACATTTAAAATTCCAAAAAGGGAGATGATGTTTTTTCTTTTGTTTTTAATAAGATCAAAAGCACCGTAAAATACTGGAAAGGCCAGTGCCAGTAAAAGCGTCAAAATGCCTGCATTTTCGCCGAAAATAACATGGCCTTTATTTAAAAAGAAAATGGGAATAAAGATATTAAATAAAAGATTGAAGAAGGGATTTTCCCGTTGATTCATGATGGACTGTTTACTCAGTGGGAAGGTTATTTCTCTTTAAAGTTGCTGTTTTTGCCGCGGGTTTTGCTCCAGTCCAAAATTTGTAAAGACATTTTTTTATATAGTTCATCAATCAGTGATATGGCTGATCTGTTTTCTGAATTAACTTTAAAAATACCGGACGCGGAGGTGACACGAAAAGTGCCTTCGTATCCTTTATGGGTTTTGTTGATAAAAGCGATTTTTGTGGATTCACTGGGAGCCTTGTCCTCCACGCGACTGTATACTTCCTTACCGTGAATTTTTAAGTCTTCCGATGGGTCAAAACCCTTGAATACGAAGTTATCTTTGTTTAAGTTAATCATAAATTTGCACCTTTATATGATATTTTACAGGAATGATCTTTGTTAGATAATGGGACAAAAGTCTGCAATATAAAATCTAAAACTAGATTATATATATGGAATCTTTTGTTTTTTGTCAAGTTTTTTATGAAAAAAACGAAATACGCGTGAAAAGACCCTTAATAAAATCCACTTTTATAAATTTTATTTATTTAAAAAAATATTTTTATTTAAAAGTTTTTAACTATTCCGGTGAAAGTGACTTATTTAATGTTTTCTGTTATCCTTTGAGTACATTATCATTGGTGTTTTTTTATAAAGAGGCAATATGGCTGTACTAAATATTTTAAAGTTTCCCGACTCCCGTCTTAGGAGTAAATGCGCGCCGGTGAAGGAGATAACTGATAATTTAGTACGTTTGGCTGATGATATGCTGGAAACCATGTACAGCTCTAATGGACTGGGGCTGTCGGCCATTCAGGTGGGGCATTTTGTTCGTCTTTTGACAGCGGATACACGGGCGCTTTACAACATGGAAAACGAAAGATATTCCAACGGGAATGAGCGATGCGAAAGCGCACAGCCTGGACAACATGAGAAATCAGTTACTCAACCGTTTGTGTTGTTTAATCCTGAAATACTCAGCCGCTCCGGGGAAATTATTTTTAAAGAGGGATGTCTCAGTTTTCCTTCTTACTATGCGGAAGTCAAAAGAGCGAATCTTATTGAAGTGCGAGGGCTGGATAAATCCGGGAAAATATGTCAAATCAAAACGGATGGTGTATTGGCTGTTTGTATTCAACATGAAATAGATCACCTGAATGGAAAGTTGTTTATAGATCATTTAAGCCCTGTGAAAGCGGATCGCCTCCGCGCTCAGATAAAAAAATATGGATACCCTGACCCGATTCGAGAACAGGCGCCCTCTTCCGAAAAACAAGAAGAGCTTTTGTGAAACAACAAACTTTCTCTATAGTGTTTCTTGGTACGGATCACATATCCCTTAAAGGTTTGAATAAAATAATAAATCGTCCTGAATTGGAAATAAAAGGGGTTGTCACCCAGCCGGCGCGTCCAAAAGGAAGAGGTTTGCGCCCGCTTATGTCTTCCGTAGCTCAGAGAGCCAGGGAGTTGTCGCTTCCTGTGTTAACGCCTGATAATTTAAAGTCAGTTGACTTTTTGTCTGAAGTGAAAAGTTTAAAAGCCGAATGGGCCGTACTGCTGTCTTATGGGAAAATACTTCCCTCGGATTTTTTATATTTGTTTTCTGAAAAAGCTTTGAATTTTCATGCCAGCCTGCTTCCCCGTTGGAGAGGGGCGGCTCCTGTTCAAAGGGCTATTATGGCCGGGGATCGGGAATTAGGGCTTAGTTTGCAGGTCATGGAGTCTCGTTTGGATGCCGGTCCTTTAATCGGGTCGCGCGCTTTTACAATGGAAGAGACAATGGACACGGTATCCGCCTTTGAAAAAATAGAACTTTTGATCGAGGAGCTTTTGTTGGATATGCTTGAATATATGAGAGGTCGTATTGTTCCCGTCAGACAGGATGAAAGCCGCGCCACTTATGCTCATAAAATTGATAAAAGGGAAAGCCGGATTATATGGGATGAACCGGCTGTCAAAATTTTTAATAAGGTCAGAGCTTTGGTTGCAGGGCCTCAGGCTTACACTTTTTACAGGAGCGAAAGAATAAAAATCTATAAAGCGCGTTGTCTTCCTGAAAATTCTCAAAAGGCCTCTCCCGGTCAGGTCGTGGAGGTGGGTGCTGATTATTTTACAGTGGCCTGTCGTGAGTCTTTGTTATCCGTTTTCCGTCTTCAGCCGGAGTCCAAAAAAACCATGTCCTCCGGGGAATATATAAGAGGGTATAATTTAAAATCAGGAGATTGTTTTGTTTAAAGTGGCGCCCAGTATTCTGTCCGCTGATTTTGCCCGTTTGGGGGAAGAGGTGCGGGCGGTGGAAACTGCCGGTGCGGATCGTCTTCATATTGATGTCATGGATGGCCGCTTTGTACCAAATCTGACGATCGGTGCTCCTGTAGTTAAAAGTTTAAAAAAAACCACCACTTTGCCTTTGGATGTGCACTTAATGGTGGAGGAACCGGGGAAAATGATTTCCTCTTTTGTTTCTGCGGGTGCGGATTCTATCACTATTCACCTGGAATCCGATGGCGGGCTTGAAGCGGTTTTGAAAAACATTCGTCAGGAAAAAGTGCTGGCAGGTCTGGCTCTCAAGCCGGACACACCTGTGGAAAAACTTTTTCCGTTTCTTCCTCTTTTGGATATGGTGTTGATTATGACTGTTGAGCCGGGTTTTGGAGGACAGTTTTTACTGCCGGATCAGGTGGTAAAAATTTCCGATGTAAAAAAGGAAGTAGCCCGTCAGGGCCTGAAAGCTTTGCCTATTCATGTTGACGGAGGGGTTAATGATAAAACCCAATTGCTTGTGTCCTCTGCTGATGTGTTGGTTGCCGGTCATTTTATATTCAAGCATAAAAATTACAAGGAGGCGATTTCCCTCCTGAAAAAGAAAAATACTTCTGAATCAAAAAAATTATTTTAATAAAGCTCCGGTGTATTGTAATATTGATTTGAAGGGCTGAAAAAAAAGAAAATGGAGCCAAAAAGAGTGTAATGAAAAATCAATGGAAATCAATCAACAGGGCAAAAGAACTGGTTTCGCGGGAAGCGGATGTGTTGCGGCACTTGCGGGGTTTTCAAAGGCGGAGTTTTGTTGATTTTGCTTGTTGGTTTTACGCTCAATTATTTAAAGCGCCCCGGTTCAGGGAGAATAGGGGAGCCATTATGCTGGAGTATGTGCTTTTATTGGTAGCTTGTCTTGGTTTTGCGGCGCTCATTAAATCAGCGGTTGAAATAAGCAGTAGCAGCGAGGAATCCGGGTGGGTAATACAAACCTGGATGTCTGTTATTAATAGAATAGCGGAAGATATGTAATATCTTCATTTATTTCATAAAAGTTTTTCTTTCGATCGTTAGAAACTGGCTTTTAAAAACAGCCGGTTAAAAAACTAATAATCAACAACAACCCTTCTGTTGATAACCTCTCACCAAAATCTGTTCGGAAATTATCATAACTTTAGTTGTATAGATGAAAACGAATTTAAAATCTTCTGATGTGAAACGTTTTTTAAGGTACGGATCATCAAGGCAGGTCCTTTATAGATTGAACCCAGTGTAAGCTTAATTCTTTTGGCGGTTTAATTTGTTTTAAATGTTTTTTGTTTCCGGCCGGCAAATAAATATTTTTAAAACCCAGTTTTTGAGCTTCTTTTATTCTCTCTTCTGAAAAGGTGCAGGCTCTTACTTCACCTGTTAAACCCACTTCTCCAAAAAAACAGCTTTGTGTGGACACAGGTTCTTGTTTTTTCGCGGAGATCAAAGCTTTGGCTATGGCCAGATCGGCTCCCGGTTCCGTTATTTTTAAACCTCCCGGCAGATTTAAAAACACGTCATATTGGTACAATCCTATTTTTAGATGGCGATCCAGCACGGCGATAATTTTATACAACCGATTTATGTCCAGGCCAATGGCGGTTCTGCGGGGGGTGGAAAGATAACTGCGCACACACAGTCCCTGTATTTCACAAAGCAAAGGGCGTGAGCCTTCCATTGCGGTAAACACGACTGAGCCGATCATATTTTCTTTTCTCTCTTCCAAAAAAAACTCAGATGGATTGGATACTTCTTGAAGTCCTCCAGAAGACATTTGGAATACTCCTATCTCACTTATAGCTCCAAAGCGGTTTTTTAATGCTCTAAGCAAACGAAATTGGTAAAGAGGGTCTCCGTCAAAGGATAAAACCGTATCCACTGTATGTTCCAGCAAACGAGGGCCGGCCAGTTGCCCGTCTTTGGTAATGTGTCCGATGATAAATACGGCCGTATTGCTGTGCTTGGCAAAATTCATAAGCTGTCCGGCGCATTCCCGGACTTGGGATGGGGAGCCTGGGGCGGAAGATAGCTCGGACAACTGCACAGTTTGTATGGAATCCACGATCAGTACATTTGGTTTTATATTTTCAATATGATGAAAAATCTTCTCTAAAGAGGTTTCGTTCAATATAAAAATATTGTTTTTGGTTTTTAAATTTAATCGTTCCGCCCTTAAACTTGTTTGTTGCAGACTTTCTTCGGCGGAAACATAAAATACTTTCAGCCCCTGTTGAGCCAAACCTTCCGCGGTATGTAGAAGGAGAGTGCTTTTTCCTATTCCCGGAGCCCCTCCCAACAGAATGTAGGAACCGGATACCAGACCTCCTCCCAGTACTCTGTCCAGCTCCCTTATTCCCGTGGTGGTTCTGTCTGTAGATCCTGTCCCCTTTTGTCCTAATAATACGGGTTTTTGTTTTGTTGTTTTTTTGAAAGCCGTGGGGGAAGAAGGCGTTTCCTCAATGATGGAATTCCATTTTCCGCAATGGGGGCACTGTCCTTGCCATTTTGGGCTGGACACACCGCATTCAACACAAACAAAGTTCATTTTTACTCTTGTTGTTTTCATAAGATCGCTGAGAATAACTTATTTTTCCCCATAGAATCAAAGTAAAAAAGCTTTTTTATACTGTTGATCCAGAGGAAAAAAAGTCCTGTTGGAAAAAAGCGGTGTTCAATCCACACTGAAGTTTATAAACTCAGAAAGTCATTCATGGCTTCAGTTTTCGTTCTTCTTTGAAAACAGAGGAAAGTCCGCAAAATGGAAAGGTCTGGCAAAAAACCTTGATACTTTTTCATACAGGTAGTGAAATAATAAAGAGAGGAATTAAATAGTTTGTTTAACGAGAATGGGTGTATGCGAAAATCAGGTCTTTTTGTTTTTACTCTTTTTTTGTTGTTTTCCTCTGCGGCTCATTCAGCGTTGATTCTTAAAATCAAGGGCCGGAAAGCTTTGGTGGATTTGGAAGGGGTGCAGGCGTCCCGAGGGGATAAGTTTGACGCACTTAATTTGTATGGAAAAGCCTTGGGTTTGCTGGAGATAAAACAAATCAAGAGAGGAAAAGCGGTAGCCGTGTTGCTGAAAGGGAAAATGGGGGTTAATTGGATTTTGGAGCCTTCCGCGCAAGAGGAGAGTTCTTTTACAGAAGAGGATGAATACTCTCCGTCGAAGCCAAAGTCTTCTTATGGTCATTCCGCCGGGTCTTTTCGCTCTAAATCCTATTCTTTTGCCAATGGAGTGGGCTTTATTGCCGGATTGCATTTTAATTCCATTTCCACAGAGCAGAATAAATTCGTTTCCGGAAGTAGTTTACTGGGGACTTTGTTTATGGATTTTTTTCTCGTAAATCCTTTGGCTGTCCGGTTTATGTTGGGCTATCAAAATCTTATTGCTACTGGAACGGATTGCGGTCTTAGCAAATGCAATTTGTTGGTGCATTATCCGTTAGCAGGTATTCTTTTAAGGGCTGTTTTTTTGAATCATTTAATGTTTCAGCCTTGGGTGGGAGCGGGAGGGTTCCTATTTTGGCCTTTTGTGGATCAAACAGCGGATTTGGGTTTGGATAAAAAAAGTTTTTCCAGTTTTCATGGCGCTGTTACCGCGGCGGCGGGTGTTGATATTCATTTTTTAGGATTTTATATACCTATCCAAATTGATCTTAATTGGGTTAATCTGGTGATAGTCTCCCTGCAATCCCTTAAAGAAGGTTCCAGAGGATTTAAACCTTTTTATTTTGGAATTAAAGGGGGCATTGCTTTTTCCTTTTAAGCAACTCAAGTTGTTTGTGACGACTCTTTTTATGACGATTAGTGTGCTGTATCGGTTGTACTTATTCCTTATCTCGGAGTATATGGCTTCAGTTCTGTTTGTGAGCACTGGTGAGAAGCGGGAATCCCTAGGGTGAGAAAGGGATCGGAAGATTTTCGCCAAAGCGATCAGGCCCAAGTGGTACTGCGCTTTTGGAGTGAGCAAGGGATCGGAAGATTTTCGATAAAGCGATCAGGCCCAAGTAGTACTGCGCTTTTGGAGTGAGAAGGGGATCGGAGATTTTCGCCAAAGCGATCAGGCCCAATTAGTACTGCGCTTTTGGAGTGAGAAGGGATTGGAGATTTTCGCCAAAGCGATCAGGCCCAATTAGTACTGCGCTTTTGGAGTGAGAAGGGATTGGAGATTTTCGCCAAAGCGATCAGGCCCAATTAGTACTGCGCTTTTGGAGTGAGAAGGGGATCGGAGATTTTCGACAGTCAAAATTCCAACATTGAGATGTTGGGCAATTGACTTTTATATGTGTGAATACTGTGCCGGGACATGAACTTTTTGTTTGAACCGGGGAGCCAAAAAGTTCTTTTTTAAGATTCTTTTTTTCTTGAAGTTCAATGCAGGCGATGATCCTGCACTCTGGACAAAGCCATGCACTGGGTACAGCGGGCTTCCTCCTTTTATGGAGAGCATTAATGCAGGCGATGATCCTGCACTCTGGACAAAGCCATGCACTGGGTACAGCGGGCTTCCTCCTTTTATGGAGAGCATTAATGCAGGCGATGATCCTGCACTCTGGACAAAGCCATGCACTGGGTACAGCGGGCTTCCTCCTTTATATGGAGAGCATTAATGCACTCCACATAAATATCCAGTGTGCCATGACAAATGGGGCATTGTGTTTGCTCTCTCAAAAAATCTGTTTTTTCATTTTCCTTGTACTCATAATGTTCTTTTAATTGATTAGTAGTTCTCATGTTCTCTCTCCCTGATAAAGGTTTCCATATTTAATATATATGCAAAAACCGTTCACAGACTTTAAACTTGTTTTTCTGTTTTTTATCGTCTATTTTTTAAACAATTATCCAATTTTATTCCAACAGCCGAGGGAAAATCACAAATGGTAGAAGAAAGTTAGTAAGGAAAAATTTCAGTACTATGAGAGAGTTTAAACAGCAATTTGTTCCCAGGCCGGATTTGGCTGTGCCCGGGTTTTTAAGGAAGAAAGTTTCTGTCAAGGAGCTGGAAATCGGTGCGGGAGATGGGGAATTTGCTTTTCACAGTGCCAAAAGCTGTCCGCATTCCCATTTTATAGCGATTGAAAAAAGCCGGAGTTTGTTCAATCGAATGTTTCAAAAGTATCAAAAAGAGCCTCTTTCCAATTTATGGATTTTTCATACCAATGCTGTCTGGTGGATAAGCCATTTCCTATTACCGGACAGCATAGATAAAGCCTATATTTTCTATCCCAATGTGTATGTTAAGCCTCGTCAAAGCAATTTAAGGTGGTTTAATCGCCCATTTATGTCTTATTTGCTGAATTGCTTAAAACCCGGCGGCCGGCTCGAAATCAGGACAAATGAAAAAAAATATTATGAAGAATGTAAAATAAAAATGAACAATTTTCATGATATCAAAAACACGCGGGACTTTTATATTACCCGTTCTTCCGCTTCGCCCTTTAAGGCTCGTTACTCCTCCCTCGCTGGCGGGAACCCCTCATTTGTCCATTCTCCCGGCACAGCCTTTGAGAGAAAATACCTGGCTCAGGGGCAAATTTGTAGGGGCCTGATTTATACACGGTTTATTTAATATTCTCTGATTTTTTTAATTATTTCTCCTTTTTTTCCGTTAAGACAGTATACAAAATATTGATGTTTTTGAAATATTTGGATTTTAAAATGATTACAGTGAATATGAAACTTTTTAACTCTTTTGGAAAATGGTATATAAAAATTCTGACAACCACTCTTTTTACGGGACTGGTTATGTTGACTTTTTATATGATAAGCTGTCAGGATCTGAATTTTCAGTCCATCCCCGGTGCCAGCTGTGATGAAACAATAGAAATGGTGGACGGGCTTTCCTGTGGTGATGTGGGAGGAGTGAACGCGGATACTTATGAATATGAAGATGAAGATGAAGATGAATATGAAGATAAAGGTTCAGATCCCAACACTTCCCAATCTCGCCCCTTCACTCTGGTCACTCGCCTTGGTAAAATCAGTATTTTGTTTATTATAGACACCTCCGGGTCTATGAAGGAAGAGTTGGCATCTATATCCACTCAGTTTGATCCTTTTTTACAAAAGATCAGAAGGATGGATTATCAGGTAGCCATTACCACAGTTGAGTCGATAAACGGGCAGTTTCTGACATTTGAAAACGGTCAAAAAATTCTCTCCAATCCGACAAAAAAAAGCTCGGTTCATAAAGAAAATGTGAAACAGTTTCAGCAGAAAATGGAGAATTTGCCTGTAGCTACCACATCGGATGAAAGGGCTATTTTTGTCTTAAATAAAGTGTTGGATGCGCAGGCCCAGTCGGGATTTTTCCCATCTCATTCTCTCTTTTTGGCGATCATTGTTTCAGATGAGGATGAAAGAAGTTACGGAGGCGTCCTCCCTTCCTTGCCATCCGATTGTATGGTGCTAGAGACAGTCTCTGCTCACCCTCTGGAGGAGTTTGATAAGCCGGTCACTTTTTTCAGAAAAAGCCAACAGCAACTACCTTATGTTACAGTGACTGTGCATTCCATTATTGTGCCCCCGGGCAGTAGTGATTGTGCCACTAATCCCTGTGCACCAAGCGGTGTGAGGATAGAAGGTAAAATTTACGCTCAGGCTTCAAAACCTTCCTCTGCCATGTTGTCCACTTACGGGAATGTTCGAACCGGTCATATAGGCTCTATTTGTTCCTCTGATTACAGTAGTCAGTTGGGCCCTATTGCTGATATATTGATAAATACCCCCTCTATTCCGCTTCACTGTAATCCCGTGTCCGGCAAAGTGAAAGTTCGAGTGGGTGGGGATAAAGTGAAATTTCGAGTGGAAGGCAATAAAATTATCATAGAGGAATCGGTTTCTTTCAATTCCTATGCAAAAGTGCGGTACTATTGTCGATCATAACCTTTTTCGTTTGATAGGCTGATGTGAGGAGGGTTTGTTTCGGTTCTGAGGATGTACTATTGTCGATCATAACTTTTCCAGTTTGATAGGGGTTTTTCATCCAGTCAGTTCCCCGTTGGCTGGCAAAGAATTAAATATACTCCTCTTATTCCAGTCAGTTCCAAGTGATGTCAGTTCCCCGTTGGCTGGCAAAGAATTAAATATACTCCTCTTATTTCCAGTCAGTTCCAAGTGATGTCTGTGTCAGTGCCATCTGTCAATAATAACTTTTCCCGATGACAGGGGTTTTGCCTCCTTGTCCGCGCTTACTCCATTATGGAAAAAACCTTAAGCCAAAGTCCTGCCCCTTCCCTTATGAAAGACTGTCTTATTTTACCCTTAAGCCAAGGCCCTTTCTCCTCCCTTATGAAAGGCCGTCTCATTTTGAGACACCGACTGTTTCACTTAAGCCAAGGCCTTTTCTCCTCTTTTATGAAAGGCCGTCTCATTTTGAGACAGCGACTGTTTCATTTCGCCCTTAAGCCAAAGTCCCGCCCCTTCCCTTATGAAAGACTGTCTTATTTCACCCTTAAGCTAAGGCCCTTTCTCCTCTTTTATGAAAGGCTGTTTCATTTTGAGACACTGACTGTTTCATTTTTCCCTTAAGCCAAAGTCCTGCCCCTTCCCTTATGAAAGGGCCTACCTTCTAAGCCACTTTTTCAAGATCAAAAGACCGGAAGCAGATATATTTCTTATTTTTTTTGAGAGCAGTCGCTGAATGCCCATTAACTCCTCTTCTTTTAGTGTAAGCTTGTATACTTTTTTATTCTTCAGCAGGGATAAAATATAATCATCACTGACAGCGATCTCATCCACCAGACCCAGTTCCTTTGCTTTTGTTCCAAGCCAGTGTTCGCCAGTCGCTATTTTGGACAAATCCAGTGCGGGTCTGTACTTTTTGATATAGTTTTGAAAGTGAAAATGAATTTCCTCCAATTGTTCTTTTAATTTTTCTCTTTTTTGATCGGTAGTTTTTCCAAGCATAGTCACAGTTCTTTTATGCTCACCGGCGTAGTGTTCTTCGTAATCTACATTTTGCTTTTGTAAAAATCTGTAAAAATTGGGTATTTGTGCTAGCACTCCAATGGAGCCGATGACAGCGAAAGGAGCTGCTAAAATTTTATTTGCCACACAGGCCATAAGATAGCCTCCGCTTCCCGCTACCTCATCTACACAAACTGTCAGGTGAAAGCCTTTATTCCTCAATCTTTCAAGCTGGCTGGCTCCCAGGCCGTGGTTGTGGACAACCCCTCCGCGGTTGTTCAGTCTGACAATAATTTCGTCTTTTTTCGGGTCCGCTGTTTTCAGTAAGATGGAGATTTCCTCCCGCAGAAAGCGCACTTGGGAGGCTTCAATGTCCCCTTTGAAGTCCAATACATAAGCCCGTGGTTTATCTTCAAGACTTTCTGTTTTCTTTTTCTTTTTAATTTGTTTTAGTTGTTTTTTTACTGTTTTCGCACAACGAGTAACAGACTGAACCGCCAACTGATAGGCCTGAAGGTTCTCCTCTAGATCTTCCACTTCCAGCTTTTTTTTCTTTTTCCATTTTTTATGTTCGGACAAAGCCATACCGAAAAAAGCGATTAATACTCCAATTAAAATCACAAAAATAAAAACCTTGCTTGCGAAAACACCGATTTCGACAAAAAAATCAGCCATGATTACATCCTTTCTTTTATTTTCCCGTTGTATATTCTCTATTGAGCTTTTGCCAATATATGCTTTCTTCCGTCCTTTTACTTGAAATAAAAGAACTTGTCATAAAATATAGGATAATTATAATAAACAAAATGTCTCTTGTCATTCACGGAAACACCTTGTCTCCCAACTGCGATCAAGTGGAAATAACAGTGGAATTTTTGGTGATTCATTATACCGCCGCCGGACTTTCCAAAACCTTAGATCTTTTTCAGGATCCCGGGACCAAAGCAAGTAGTCACTTAGTGGTGGACAGAGGAGGCACTATTTATGAGCTGGTTTCCTGCCTGGAAGGTCGGTGTTTTAAGGCCTGGCACGCAGGAGAAAGTTCTTGGTGGGAGGCGGGAAGGAAATGGAAGCAGTTTAATGACTTTTCCATTGGAGTGGAATTGGTGAATAAAAACGGAAACCTGTTTGAATACACAAAAAAACAATATCACTGTCTTACAACTTTGATTGGAAAATTAAAAAAGCATTACCCCGCTTTGGAAAATCCGGAGCGTATCTTAGGGCATGAACATATTGCAGGTTATAGAGGTAAGGTGGATCCTGGGTATTATTTTGACTGGCCCTTGTTTTTTAAGATGAACTATCCCCGTTCAGTCACTATGAGAAAGCCCTTGTTGTCTGAAGAGCAAAGGAAAGTGTTTTTTGACACTTTGGCTGTGTCCGGAACACAGGAAACAGATGAGTATTGGATAGAATTAAATAATCAGATGGAAAGCCGGTTTAAAAAGAGATAAGTTTTTTTGCTCAGCAAAGTCAGGTGAAAATAGGACCAGTTTTGTTGTCTTTGCGCTTAATTTTGTTGCCTTTGCATGAATGATGATATGCGCTTGATTTTGTTGCCTTTGCATGAATGATGATATGTGCTTGATTTTGTTGCCTTTGCATGAATGATGATATGCGCTTAATTTTGTTGCCTTTGCATGAATGATGATATGCGCTTGATTTTGTTGCCTTTGCATGAATGATGACATGCACTTGATTTTGTTGCCTTTGCGCGGAATAGGAATAGGGCGGGGCATTCTTTGGGTCTTAATTAAGACTGTTGATTTCCGCTATATAGGGCAGGTGGCGGAACTGCTCCTGATAGTCCAAACCATATCCCACTAGAAAAGACGATTGCTCCACTTTGAATCCCGTATAGTCAATTTGGCATTTTCGCTCTCGAACACTTTGAGGTTTGGCAATTAATACAACCGTGGTGAGGGATGCAGGATTGCGATTTTTAAAATAAGATTGCAGAAATTCCAGAGTGTGTCCTTTGTCCACAATATCTTCGATCAGAATAATGTGCCGTCCTGAGACATTCAGGTTTGTGTCCATAATGAGCTTTACCTCTTTTGTGGGGTCTTTTCTTGTTCCGTATCGGGAGGTTTCGCAAAAATCACATATTACACGACATGAAAGAGAACGTATTAAATCCGAGTAAAAGATAAAAGAGCCTTTTAGGACTCCAATGGCGATCAACTGCTGATTCTCAAACTTTTTATTAAGGGTTGAAGCTATTTCCTGAACTCTCTTTTGTATTTGTTCCTTGGTAATTAAAATGGAGGTTTTTATATCAAGCATTGATTATTATCTTTGTTACAGGTTGAAAATAAAAAAGAAAGCTCAGATTTTAACTTGATTGGGCTTACTTTCAACAGTTTTCAATAAATACTCTTATCCAGTTTGATTTTTCAGGTTTTCATAATATGAAAATTGTCAGTAATCAGCCACATACACATACATCTTCAGGACCTGTGGTCAAAATTTGGACTCACATAAGGGCCTTTTCATAAGGGCAGTATAATTTAAGGATATTTTTTTGTCCATAATTATACGAATAAGATGGTTTTTTTTCCTAATGGTCGTCAGGAGGTGGGGGGGCTTAAGCCAGTGGCGTAAGGGGTAGAGCTTGATGATATGTCCAAAAATATTCATCGTTTGAAGTGGAGGGGCTTAAGCCAGAGGCGTAAGAGGTAGAGGGAGGGGTCGGACTGCTGTGCCGCCAAGAGCTGGGTTTTGGATGGAGTTCCAGTTGTTTTTGTCGTCTGTACAGGTATGTAGGTATATGCCCTAAGAGTTGGGGGTGTATAGCCTCCGTCCATAAGGCAAGAGGTTAATCAACATTTACGGAACTCTATGGGCAAGGCATCAGCAGGAGCAGGGTGCATGGCCTCTGTCCATAAGGCAAGAGGTTAATCAACATTTACGGAACTCTATGGGCAAGGCATAGGGCATCAGGGTTCATGGCCTCTGTCCATAAGGCAAGAGGTTAATCAACATTTACGGAACTCTATGGGCAAGGCATAGGGCATCAGGGTTCATGGCCTCTGTCCATAATGCAAGAGGTTAAGCAACATTTACGGACGACTCTATGGGCAAGGCATCGGGAGCAGGGTGCATAGCCTCGTGTCCATAAGGCAGGAGGTTAAACCAGGCGGATCAGGCCTGTATGCACAAGAAAAAGGAGGTACCAGGCCTACCCATCCATAAGGCAAGAGGTTAATCAACATTTACGGAAAGGGCATCAGGGTGCATAGCCTGTGTCCATAAGGTAACTGTTAAGATAAAGTGCGATGCGTGCCCGTCAAGGGGGGCATCAAGGTGTATAGTATAGCCTCTGTCCAGGGCATGAGGTTAAACCAATCAGACCTGTATGCACAAGAACAGGGTACACAGGCCTCCTTATCCTCACCATCCATAAGGCAGGAGGTTAGGCAATATTTACAGAACTCTATGGGCAGAGCATCAAGGTGCATAGCCTCGTGTCCATAAGGCAGGAGGTTAAACCAGGCGGATCAGGCCTGTATGCACAAGAAAAAGGAGGTACCAGGCCTACCCATCCATAAGGCAAGAGGTTAATCAACATTTACGGAAAGGGCATCAGGGTGCATAGCCTGTGTCCATAAGGTAACTGTTAAGATAAAGTGCGATGCGTGCCCGTCAAGGGGGGCATCAAGGTGTATAGTATAGCCTCTGTCCAGGGCATGAGGTTAAACCAATCAGACCTGTATGCACAAGAACAGGGTACATAGGCCTCCTTATCCTCACCATCCATAAGGCAGGAGGTTAGGCAATATTTACAGAACTCTATGGGCAGAGCATCAAGGTGCATAGCCTGTGTCCATAAGGCAAGAGGTTAATCAACATTTACGGAACTCTATGGGCAGGGTGCATAGCCTCCGTCCATAAGGCAGGAGGTGTTAAACCAGGCGGATCAGGTCTGTATGCGCAAGAAAAAGGAGGTACCAGGCCTACCCATCCATAAGGCAGGAAGTTAAGTCCTCTGTAGATGGTGTGCATTTTGGAAGTGCGGAAAACTTGGATTGTTTTATTCGTACTAAGCCAAAAGTCGCTCGAAATAAAAAGTTGTTGAGTATTAAGCAGTGTATTAAGTATCTTCAGTTTTATAAAAAACTGTTGCGTGATCCCTTGCCCTTAATGTTTTCAGTTTTGCGCGAGGGAATCTGTCACTTGCCATAAATAACAATCTGGTGGATATTATTTGTTATGTCTTTTCGTGAGGAATCAGACAGCTTGGGTGTGGTCAGTATTCCAGCTGATCGGCTATGGGGCGCTCAGACTCAACGATCTTTGGAAAATTTTCGTATTGGCGGATTGTCGGAACGTCTGCCGATAGAGTGTATTCATGCTTTGGCCCTTGTGAAAAAATGCTCGGCTCAGGTCAATTGGAAGCTTTCTCTCTTGGATAGCAAAAAATCCCAAGCCATTATTCAAGCCGCGGATGAGGTGATAAAGGGCCGATGGGACAACCATTTTCCTCTTGTGGTCTGGCAAACGGGCAGTGGCACTCAAAGCAATATGAATGTGAATGAGGTGATTGCCAATCGCGCTATTCAGATTATGGGTGGTCAGGTGGGGGATAAAAGCGTCCACCCCAACGATGATGTGAATAAATGCCAGTCCTCCAATGATGTGTTCCCTACAGCGATGCATATCGTAGCAGTGGATCAATTGCACTTGCTTCTTATAAAAAGACTTAAATCCCTAAAAGAAAGCCTCTTTTCCAAGGCGAAAGAATTTGAAAAGGTAATAAAAGTGGGTCGCACTCACTTGATGGATGCCACTCCTCTTAGCTTGGGTCAGGAGTTTTCTGGTTATGCGAATCAGTTGACAGCCCATCAAGACAGAATCCAGAATTGCCTGATCCGCTTGTATGCCTTGGGTTTGGGAGGAACCGCCGTGGGGACAGGCTTAAACGCTCATCCCGATTTCGCCCGTCAAACCATTGCTTTAATTTCCAGTGAGAAAGGCTACCCTTTCGTACCGGCAAAGAATCTATTTTCCTCAAGTTCCGCTCACGATGACTTAGTGGAATTAAGCGGAATATTGAAAACCATTGCCTGTGGGCTGATGAAAATAGGCAATGATATTCGTCTTATGGCCAGTGGACCGAGGGCGGGTTTAAATGAGATTTTTATTCCCTCCAATGAACCGGGTAGTTCCATTATGCCTGGAAAAGTCAATCCCACGCAAAGTGAAGCTTTGACAATGGTTTGTGCCGAAGTAATAGGTTGTGATACAGCTGTGTCCATAGGAGGGGCCGGCGGGCATTTTGAATTGAATGCTTTTAAGCCCATGATTATCTTTAATATACTCCGGGCGATCAGGCTACTGGCAGACGGCTGTGAAAGTTTTAAAACAAATTGCGTAGATGGCATAAAGGCAAACGAGCAACAGTTAAATCGCAATCTCAGTCAGTCCCTTATGTTGGTAACCGCTTTAAATCCTCATATTGGATATGATAAGTCCGCTCAAATTGCCAAATCGGCATATCAAAATGGCACTACATTAAAGGAAGCGGCTGTAAAACTGGGATATGTTACTGATGAGGAGTTTGATCGTTGGGTTCAGCCGGAAAATATGTTGAGTTCTAAAAAGTGAGCTGAATATCGTCGAATTGTCTTTATTTTTCCTTGGTGTTTGTATTGGCCTTTCCTCCGCTTTTCTCGGGGTGGGAGGGGGGTTGATTATGGTGCCTTTACTGCCCTTGCTGTTTCCGCTGGATCCCGTGGAAACAGTGGTCACATCCTTGTTTGTGGTGATGGTTACTGTTTTTATAAACAGCATCTCTTTTGTAAGAAAAAAATTGGTAAACTGGCCCTTTTTTTTTGATCTGTCTCTTGGTGCTGTTGTTTTTTCCTCTTTGTTCTCTTATATCAGTGTTCAGTTGGAACATATGATTTTCCGACTAGGCTTGTTATTGGTTTTATGTGTGGTTTTATTCATGATTTTATTCAACCCCTTGTCTCATTTTCATTTCAGAAAGAGCAAGCTAAATTCCATTATTTTAGGGAGCTTTTCGGGTTGCCTCACGGGAGTTTCGGGGGTGGGGGGGGCGATCTTCAGCCCCATTCTTTTTGAATTTCAATGGTTGAAAAAAGAGCGGATCGTTCCAACAGTTAACATGGTTATGTTTGTTACCACTTTGGCGACTTTGTCCACTTTGTTTTTGGGACATCCTAAGCAATTTGAGTTACTGAAAATGGATATTGCTGGATTCATTTTAATTGGATCTTTCTTAAGCTCTTTTATCGGCCGGCGCTTTAATTTGGGGCCTTATGAAAAGCAACGGCAGTTTTTGCTAAAAACCCTTGTTTTATGTCTTCTGATAAAAGTGTTGTTTGAATTGATTGTGTATTTCTTTTAAAAGCTGGAGCTAGAGTAAAGGGGCTATGGATGGTTTCATACAGGATCAAATCTTCCCAAATTGCATTGTCATCAGGAGGTGAGGAGAGGGAGGGAGGGGGGCAGAGGATGTTTTCACGGTAGCCGTGGCGGTTCGAATATTGTGATTCAGGGTCATTTGTTGTTGAGGGGCAGAGAATGTTTTCACGGTAGCCTGTGGCGGTGAATCTATAGATGCGTATGGGAGTTAAGAAGATGGTGTTTGATGCCCTGTTTGTACCTTTTAATTTGCGAACCAACCGATCTAATAAGAAGGGATGATGTTTGATGCCCTGTTTGTACCTTTTAATTTGCGAACCAACCGATCTAATAAGAAGGGATGGTATTGGCTTATCTATCTCTGGACCCCTGTATTTATATGTCAGATATGGTCGGGGCTGAATAAGGTTTCACAGACAGCTTGTTTTTTTTGTATCATTAGTTTTATTATTGTAATGGTTTTTTTGTGGCTAAAGGGGAAAACGGCGGCTTTCCTTTCTCCCGTAGCCGATGTGGGCTTTGGGTGAGTTGGTTTTTTTGCAGACGGTGTCAAACTTTAACTTTATAGAGTGGATTTTTGCTTGCGTACTTAAGGTGTAATTTGTATCGAGAGCAGTGTCAGACTGAGGTCGTATAGTTTTTTGCAATGGGATTTGATGCCGACGAGGCTGAATTGTCTAAAGTTGCATTTATAATCTGGGGCAGTATCAGGCTTAGGTCGATGAGGCTGAATTGTCTGAGTTGCATGTGTAATCTGTACCGGTGGCAGTGTCAGACTGAGTTCGATGAGTCTGAATTGTTTAATTTGACTGTGTAATCTGGGGCAGTATCAGACTTAGGGCGTATAGTTTTTTGCAAGGGGACTTGGTGTGGAAAGGCTCTATGTACAAGCGGAACAGTTTGTAAGAAATAATAAACGGTATTTCCATTAATATTGTATCATGGTAAGGGGTAAGTATGAGTGTGGAACACAAAATCCGGCAGAAATTAAACTCTCATTTTAATATTGCCGTGTTGGAAGTGGTGAATGAAAGCCCTAATCATCAAGTACCTGAAGGTGCCGAGACCCACTTTCGCGTGTTGATTGTTTCCAAGGATTTTGAAGGATTAAACACTGTTAAGCGTCATCAGAAGGTATATCAGGTATTGAAGGAGGAACTGCAAGGGCCTGTGCACGCTTTCTCCCAAAAAACCCTAACCCCGGCGGAATGGTCAGCACCTGAGTCCTTTGTTTCACCATCTCCTCCCTGTCAAAGGAAAGGGTAAAAGCCTCATTCCCTGATACAGAGTTAGGCTGTCCTTACATTTTCAAGGTACCCCCTCGGTTATCTCAAGATCCCCTATTACAAAAGCAACAGGAGTTAGGTTGTCCTTACATCTTCAAGGTATCCCCTCGGTTTCAAGGTATCCCCTCGGCTTCAAGGTATCCCCTATATATACTGTCCTCAGTCATTATTGAGTTTTTTCTTTTGATAAGTTGATACTATAAGGGTATTATATATACTTAGTTATAGAATACTGTTAAAAACAGTAGTACAACTTGGAGGTTAATATGGCAGTAAAGAAGCAAAAAAAAGCGATTAAAAGAAAAAAGAAGGTAGTAAAAAAAAAAGCTAAAAAGAAAGTAGTAAAAAAGCAGGCTAAGAAAAAAGTAGTGAAAAAGAAGGCTAAGAAAAAAGTGGTGAAAAAGCAGGCCAAGAAAAAAGTAGTGAAAAAGAAGGCTAAGAAAAAAGTGGTGAAAAAGAAGAAAAGGAAATTGAACCCGGCTCTTATGAAAACTCTGGAAGCTTCAGACAAACTTGCGGCGGTAGTGAATTCAAAAAAGATCACCAGGCAAAAAGCAATCAAGCATTTTTGGGACTATGTAAAGAAGAACAAATTACAAGACTCAAAAGACAGACGCAATATCAACTTGGATGACAAGTTGAAGCAGCTTTTTGGAAATAAAAAACAAGTGAGTATGTTTGAAGCAACAAAAGTGATAAGTAAAAATTTGAAATAGAAAATAATTGTAATTTAGCTGAACTAAAGAAGCCTGCTTTTTTATAAAGAGTGGGCTTCTTTTTGAAAAATCAATTATTAAGTGTTTTTCTAATTGAGACTTTATTCTTATTTGTATAGAAGCTTTGTTTTTATAGAGATAGAGATTTTGTTCTTATGGATGAATTGAAAAGCAAACAAAATAAAGAGTTAGATTATAAGGTTTGTAAAGAGGCCATGAACAATCCTGACTGGATGGAGGAATTAAACCGATGGGGTCGGGAGGAGATTCGCTTGGCGGAAGATGAGATGCCAGGTTTGATGGCTTTAAGGAAAGAGTATACTGCACTGAAGCCTCTTGCCGGCGCGCGTATCACGGGTTGCTTGCACAGACCATCCAAACAGCGGTGTTGATAGAAACCCTGATTGATCTGGGCGCTCAGGTGAGGGTGAAAAAACAGAAAAGGAAGTTGAACCCGGCTCTTATGAAAATTCTGGAAGCTTCAGACAAACTTGCGGCGGTAGTGGGTTCAAAAAAGATCACCAGGCAAAACGCGATCAAGCATTTTTGGGACTATGTAAAGAAGAACAAATTACAAGACTCAAAAGACAGACGCAATATCAACTTGGATGACAAGTTGAAGCAGCTTTTTGGAAGTAAAAAACAAGTGAGTATGTTTGAAGTAACAAAGTTGATAAGTAAAAATTTGAAATAGAAAATGATTGTAATTTAGTTTATTGTCGTGGATTTTTGTTTTGGATATAAGCTTTGTATCCATTTGTAAGAGGATATGTGGTTTTTCCCTGTTTTCATGCCGTTTTTATTCCACAATTTTGTATCCATCCTCCGTAAGAGGATATGTGGTGAGCTGATTTTTTATCCAGGTTGGAATTTATGCCTTTCAGGGCTTGGTGATATTTTCATATTTTGTTAATAATTTCAAAAGGGGTTTAAAAGAGCAAAGTCGGAGTAAAGTATGAATGCTTTAACGGAAAAAGAAATAGCCTTAATGCGGTCCGTTGGCCGTCTGTCAGCTTATGTTCTGGCTCAAGTGGGTAAAATGGTTGCACCAGGGGTGCGTACCTCCGCTCTGGACAAAAAGGCTTATGAATTAACCTTGTCTAAGGGAGCACAGCCGGCCCCTTTGAATTATAAAGGGTATCCAAAATCTATATGTACTTCCGTGAATCATTGTATTTGCCATGGCGTGCCCGGATCTTATGTGTTGCGGGAAGGCGATATTGTTAATATTGATGTAACCTGTATTAAAGAGGGATTTCATGGCGACACCTCCAGAACTTTTTATGTGGGGGAGGTTTCAGAACGAGCTAAAGCCGTCACGGAATGCGCGTATGAGGCCATGATGAAAGGGATCGATCAAGTGAAGGCAGGTAACACGACGGGGGATATTGGTTTCGCTATCAATAAATATGTGGTGAGAAAAGGATTGTATCCGGTTTTGGAAATTGGCGGTCATGGAATAGGAAAGAATTTTCATGAAGATCCTTTCGTGCCTTCTTATGGAAAAAAAGGTAAAGGAACGGTTTTACAAGCTCATCGCTGTATTACAGTGGAACCTATGGTTAATGAAACCTCCGCCTGTATAAAAGCATTTGATATTCCTGATTCTGACATTCAGTTTTATGAGACCTCTGACAACACTCTCTCCGCCCAATTTGAGCATACCGTGTTGATTCAGGAAGACAGGTATGAGATTCTCACACTTCCTGAAACTTCTTTTGAAGTGGGATATTAATTTTTTTATCGAGCGGGAAAAAGAGATTTGTTTTTAACTTTAATTTATGAGTTTATGAAATTTCAAATTGAAAAATCAATTATTAAGTGTTTTTCTAATTGAGATTTTATTTTTATGTGTATAGAAGCTTTGTTTTTATGGAGATTGAGGTTTCATTCTTATGGATGAATTGAAAAGCAAACAAAATAAAGAGTTAGATTATAAGGTTTGTAAAGAGGCCATGAACAATCCTGCCCGGATGGAGGAGCTAAATCGATGGGGTCGGGAGGAGATTCGCTTGGCGGAAAATGAGATGCCAGGTTTGATGGCTTTAAGGAAAGAGTATACTGCACTGAAGCCTCTTGCCGGCGCGCGTATCACGGGTTGCTTGCACATGACCATCCAAACAGCGGTTCTGATAGAAACCCTGATTGATCTGGGCGCTCAGGTGAGATGGAGTTCCTGTAATATTTATTCCACTCAGGATCATGCCGCCGTGGCAATGGCGCAGTCGAAGGTACCGGTGTTTGCTTGGAAAGGGGAGACAGAGGAGGAATATTGGTGGTGTATTGAGCAGACCATTAAAGGCTGGGGGCCGGACGGGTTTGATTTAATTTTGGATGATGGAGGGGATTTAACCAATGTTCTGCACAGGCCGGAGTACAATTATTTAATGCAGAAAATAGTGGGTATTTCAGAGGAGACCACTACCGGGGTCAGGAACTTGGAAAGACTGCATAGGGAGGGCAATCTTAAAGCCCCGGCTATCAATGTAAATGATTCTGTTACCAAGTCTAAATTTGATAATTTGTATGGGTGCAGAGAGTCTTTGGTGGACGGAATTAAGAGAGCTACGGATATTATGCTGGCCGGGAAGGTGGCTTTGGTGGCAGGTTATGGCGATGTGGGAAAGGGGTCCGCTCAAAGTCTTCGTTCTTATGGAGCGCGGGTGTTGATTTCCGAGATTGATCCCATCTGCGCTTTGCAGGCCAGTATGGAGGGGTACGCTGTGGTTCGAATGGACGATGTGGCCAAGCAAGTGGATATTTTTGTCACAGCCACCGGATGCAGAGATATCATAACGAAAAATCATTTTCTGGAGATGAAAAATGGGGCTATTGTCTGTAATATTGGTCATTTTGATTTGGAAGTGGATATGGAGTGGCTGAATCAAAACAGCAAAAAACTTCCCATAAAACCACAAGTGGATTTGCATCGTTTTTCTGATGGACGGGAAATTATCGTTTTGGCGGAAGGGCGTCTTGTGAATTTGGGTTGCGCCACTGGCCATCCTTCTTTTGTGATGAGTAATTCCTTTTCCAATCAGGTGTTGGCTCAGATTGATTTATGGCAGAACAAAGGGGGTTATACTCCGGGGGTGTATCGGTTGTCCAAAAAACTGGATGAAAAGGTGGCTCATTTGCACTTGAATCAGCTGGGTGTTCAGTTGACTCACCTGTCTAAGGAGCAGGCGGACTATTTGGGTGTGAATATAGAGGGTCCTTATAAACCGGCCGATTACAAATATTAATTTTTGTGTTATTTTTCCCTGACGGGATCCTGTTGTCTGGTTCTTTTTGGACTGGTTGTTCGGTCCTTTTGGTCTCTTCCTGTCTCAATAACAAGTTTTGTTTTGCGGTCCGAATAGCCAAAATCGTCATAGGCTTATGCACAGGAAACTTCCCTCCCGAGGATTTTACGGTCTATAAAAGGGATAATGAAACAGCCCATCGTCATAGGCTTATGCACAGGAAACTTCCCTCCCGAGGATTTTACGGTCTATAAAAGAGATAATGAAACAGCCCATCGTCATAGGCTTGTGCACAGGAAATTTCCCTCCCGAGGATTTTACGGTCTATAAAAGAGATAATGAAACAGCCCATCGTCATAGGCTTGTGTACACAGGCAACTTTCCCATCTCAATAACAAGTTCCGTACTGCTGTCCTGTTCTGATTTGTACTGCTGTCCTGTTCTGAAGTGACCAGTCGTTTGGCCATAAAGAGTCAAAATCCCTTGGAATTTTTTAAGTGCAATTAGTATCTTGTGAGTTATTTATTTTTTCCATGTTTAGATAGTTTAGGTATGTTTTCATTTCTCTGATACTTTCCCGAGCGTCATCCAAGGCGCGGTGTTTGTTTTCTTTTTTAAATGTGATTCCTATGTTGGAGAAAATGATTTTCCATGCTGAAATGTCCAGCATCCGGTAGTGGAGCCGTTCCTCAAACTTAAGAAGGTGTTTTTTAATAAACAGCCGGTCTTGATAAATGGAATTGCCGGCCAGAATGATTTTTTCATCTTTAAAATGTTCATCTGCCAGATAAATCAGTTCTCTTTCCATCTGATCCTGTGTAGTCCCTTTGGGGACCAGTTCGTAGAGTCCTGATTTCTTGTGCTGTTTTGTATTCCATTTGTCCATCTTTTCTAAATAGTCTTTATGCTGTTTGACTATTTGGTGATAGGAATGCAGTTCTTTATACTGGTGGTCAGTGACAACCACAGCTACTTCAATGATAACTTCTTTTTCCGGGTCCAAGCCTGTCATTTCCATATCCAGCCATAGAAATTTTTGCACTTTTGGGTTCATAAATTACAGACCTTTTCTGTTTGTATCACTTAAATTTCCCTTATCCGACGCTTTTTCATTCTTTGGTGAAAAAAAACCATGAAGAATTCAAGCGGGATCAGTATCGCTTAGCTTGTGTAATACTATAACTTTATAGTTATTTTTTGCTGAAAACAAGATTATTTGTTATAAATAGTAATCTGTTGTATATTTGGCATGGCTATATAAACCTCGATTTTGTGTTGTGGGGGTAGTTGATTGGATTGCTGTAAATGGGTGTTGCAAATGCTGATCGAATTGCTGGGAATGGGTATTGCAAATGCTGATCGAATTGCTGTAAATAGATGTTCCAAATGTTGATTGGATTGCTGTAAATGGGTGTTGCAAATGCTGATTGGTGAAAAATTTGTAAAAATAAAGCTTTGGTATTGTATAAAATGTCTGTTTTTTTAGAGTTTGGCTTGAGGGTATATATCGTAAAATGCTGGCAGATTTTTAGTTGATATATTGTTAAATCATTTCATTGGGGTGGTGGTCTAGTTGGTTAGGACGCCGGCCTGTCACGCTGGAGATCGCGGGTTCGAGCCCCGTCCACCCCGCCACTTAAACACCACTACTTTTTCAAACCCATGTCATTAACATTTGCAGGAACTGTCTGTGTATTTCAAACCCCCGTGTTTCTTGGTTAATCAGGCAATCCTCAATTTCGCCGGACTTATTTCAGGATATTTCCTGATATTTCAAATTTTATCTACATGAGTCTACATATTTTGCTATACGGTTTTTTAGGCTGGCTGGAGGCTTCTTTGGTGGTGAAAAGAAATATATCCAGCAATTTTTTATAAGTCGATATATAAATTATAGAGTTAAGAAAAGTCTTTTATTGCATAACACTTGATAAATTTTTAATCTGTGAGTACCTATAAAAAAATACAAGAAGCAATTTTTAAATTAAATTTTTCGGCTAAAAGGTGTAAATAATTAATAATGAACAAGACTCAAAGCTGGCAATGCCCTTATTGTAGTCATCATCAAGTACTTTTAGACACAGGTAATTATAGTGATAATTTAAAATCTACTACAACAGATATTGTTCAAACAAGTAAATATAGTCAAATAGGGCTTTTCACAACTAGTATTGCTTGTTTAAACTCAGATTGCAAAAAGCTTACACTAAAAGTTGATTTAAAAAAGATAGATAGCTATGATCCATATTTGGCGGGGAAATCAATAGGACAATGGTCATTACTACCTGATTCAATAGCTAAGCCACAGCCGGATTATATACCTGCACCTATTAGAAAGGACTATCAGGAAGCTTGCAAAATATCACATCTCAGTCCAAATGCTTCTGCCGTTTTATCCAGAAGATGTTTAGAAAGCATGATTAAACATTTCTGTGAAATAAAAGAAGCCTCTCTTTATCAATCCATAGAGAAACTAAAAAGCAAATTGAAAAATAATAAAGCTCCTAAAGGTGTTACAGAAGAAACAATAGAAGCTATTGACAGTATAAGAAGAATGGGACGCATAGGTGCACATATGAAAGAACCGACAGGTATGTTGGTTGATATTGAACCTGAAGAGGCTGCTCTACTTGTTGAGCTTATAGAAATGTTATTTAAAGAGTGGTATATTGCCAGAAATGAAAGACAAGAAAGGTTAAACAAAATAAAAGAGACTACTATACAAAAAGAGCAAAAACGAAATTCTGGAGCAAAAAGCCAAAACTATGAATGATTATAAAGAAAGAAAATATTTATCATCAATAGAAGCAGGAAAATACTTAGGTATTACTGTTCAAACTTTACATGGCTTGGTCAAACAGAAAAAAATCAAGAGTGTCATTGCTACCAGTGGACAAAAAAGGTTTAAACTACAAGACTTAAAAAATTATGAAAAAGGCAGGCTTAAAGTAAGAAAAGTAAGCCAAAAACGAACTGCAAAAGAAACTCTGTTACAAATTAACGATACTTCACATAAAATCTATATAAAAAATTCAATGAGCATGGATAAGTTGGAGGATAATTCTATTCATTTAATGGTGACCTCCCCTCCTTATTTTAATGCAAAGATGTATACAAAAAAGCCTGTAAAAGGGGATTTAGGAAATATCCATGATCTTGATGAATGGTTTGAGAAAATCGGAATGGTTTGGAAAGAAACTTTCAGGGTGCTCCAATCGGGCAGAAAAGCTTTTATAAACATTATGAATCTGCCTATAAGAATTGAAAAAAGTTTTAAAACCTTAAATTTGGTTGGTAGAACCATAGAAACTATGGAAGAGATCGGATTTATTTTTAAAAGGGATATTATATGGCATAAAACAAATGGAGTAAAAGCCCACTTTGGAACTTATCCCTATCCAGGAGGTATTTTAATCAACAATATGCACGAATTTATTTTAGAATTTAACAAACCAGATAAAAAAGGCTTCAGTAAATATGGTCATTTAACAAAAAAACAAAAAGAAATTTCAAAACTGGATAAAGACTTTTGGTTAAGTATCAAAAATACGGATGTATGGACAATGAAGCCGGAAAATAGTGGAGATAGTCGCTCCCACGTTGCTCCATTTCCCTATGAATTGCCTTATAAAATTATTAAAGCCTTTACTTATGTAGGGGAAACTGTGCTAGATCCTTTTGCAGGTAGTGGAACAACAACCAAGTCTGCCGCAGATTTAAAAAGAAATAGTGTGGGATATGAAATCGCTCCAGAAATCGCTGGAGAGGCTATCAATAGTTTAAAGAACTATCAAAACAGATTGTTTGTTTAAGAAAAAGAAAGAATAATGTCCGATACAAAGACAATATATGCCCAATCCAGTGATATTAAATCCAGAACTTATTTGGAATATCGAAAAGATATGAAGCAAAAGGCTATTGCAGAGCTTGAAATTCTGCCTTGGCTAAAGGAACAAATTAAAAAATCAGATGAGGAGGTTAGCGTAGAAAAATATGGAGGTGACAAGTTTATATGGTTTTTGAGAAAGGGAGGAATTACAAGAGAACCTGATTTTATTGTTAAATACTCCAATAAAAAAACGGAGTATATAGAATTTCAATATGCAAAAAAAGAATTAAGAGCTTATGATTTTAAAATTTCCAAGATTACTCCAAAAGATAAAAAGCTAAAGAAAAGAGTTCCTAAAAAAGATACAAAAATCTTATATATCATCAAGCCAACTGGTGAATTTGCTATTTTAGAACCTTCTTGGATAGCTAAACATTCACAACAAACTGTCGCTCCTGCATGGGGAAATGCTCCTGTGTTTAGAGTGCTTAAAGAGAAATTTAAAAAAGTTTTGAAGAAAGATAAAAAATTAAAAACTGTTTGCAATACGATAGATAAGAAAAACTATATCTTGGACTTTCAACATAAAACTATTGAAATAGAAAAAGAGAAAATTTCTTATTTACTCCAACAGGTTTTAGATGAAGAAAAAGCCTTAAAAATCATGCCTAAAACTTTGGACGGATTTTTCAAAGTTTGTTTTACACTCAGTCATCTTGAGAAGACACCTGCTAATGCCAGCCTATGGCTGATATATTTGTTATCTTTTTTAAGTCAAAAACTCAACTCTTATAAGATATTTCAACTAGTTTACAGTTTGGATTTCCTTTATTCAAAAGTTGATTTAGAAAAGAATGAGATAAATAAATTAGTTGAGGGAATAAACTTTCTTTATAAAAACTTACAAAAGTTCTCAAAAACTGACGGTTCTTTTCAATCAAATAAAACGATCGCTCCTTTAGAGGATACAAGATACTCTCTTTTTATAATAAATATCATTGAGGATTTAACTCAGGATATCTTATTTTACTATGGAAATGATTTTGATCTAAAATCTATTAACAAGATATATCAGACTATTCCTCAAGTCGATGAAACTTTTGAGTTCATTAGAATTTGATACAAAAAATTGAATAAAGAAGGTAATCATATCTTCATTTAAAATTAATTTTGATCGCTTTAAAGAGTTTTCTTCAAATGAAAGCAATATTTTATCAGATATAGTTGGTTTGTATTTCATAAAAATGGATAATATTTTAATATCATACCCTTTTAAACAGTCGAAACTAATTTATATAGGAATGAGTGAAAAAAACTAATGGAATAGGAGTAAGATTATATGATCATTTCAATGGTCAATCTGGTAATGTGGGATTATTCAACTATATCAAAAGTATAGATGTCAAATTTACATATATAAACTTTGATATTTTAAAAGATTTTTGGAAGCTCTCAATAGAAAACTTGGAAAGTTATTTTATACTTGATTTTCTAAAGTATCATGGAGCGTACCCTATTTGTAATAATAAAACTGGATTTCCTGAGCTACCTAAAAAATACTTTAATATAAATTGGAGACGACACGCAGACGACATCAAAACAAAAACTATTGATTTTACAGGACTTTTTCAAGTAGCTGGAAATAGAATCAGCTGGATTTGGTCAGACGACACGCAGACGACATGACTGGTACAATAAATATCGGTAAAATGGCGGGGTAACTCTCACCCCTCTCATTGATTTTAGAGGGAATTTAACGGGATACTCCGGTTAGGAGAGGTTATCAGCAGTTGTCAGTGGTATAAAAAGGAGCAGATTTATTGGTTTATTGGTTTATTTTAGTGTTTTAAGAACTCTTTTTCCTAACCCGTCCCCCCCCCTGCCACTGTTCTCTGTAAACCTTATAAACACTATAGTTTTTCAGAAAAAAATGTTTTTTAACGGGATTTTTTTAAAAGATTTTTCAAAACAACTTAAACTGCCAATGATTGATTAACTGTGTTTCCAAAACAGTTAGTCGTTTTTAAAGAGGGCAGAAAAAGTTTTTTCTCCCACTTCATGATTCAAAAGAACTGCAGTCTTCTCATGGGATAAATCATCAATATTTTCTAAAAATGGAATCTTATAAGATAAATTGTCTTGAAAAATAGATTTAAAATAAAGTCAAAGAAATAAATTATCTTTACCAGCTTACAATATTAAGAAACCACATAGTACCTTCAATTTTATCGCCATTAGTAAAATAAACTCCACTGAAAACATGTCGTTTTCCTGTCATACTATCTTTTCCATAAAGACGCTTTTCACCACCGATAAGCCAAATCAAACATAAATTATCTTGATCTAACCAAGTATTTAAGACATCTGTTTTAATAAGAGCATAAGAAGGATCTTTTGATTTAATACTTGGATTTTTGAAAATAGGAGTACCGTCATTATTTACCCAATATTCAAACTGTCCGGGTAAATAATATAATTTAAGTTTATCAATCAAAATTTTAGTTGGTAAGTAGACTGAAATAGATTCATCTATAGAGTGATCTGCATTTCCACTTTCCCAACTGTATTCTCTGATTGGACATAGGTATTTAGTATTTGAGTCAATATTATACACTGATAAACTATTGAAATTATTAGCATATTCTTTATTACAAAACGGATACTCTTTTAGGAATCTATCTATTCTCCCTATGTTTACTGTATGAGGGTCACAAAAATCTTTATTTTTTAGTTGTGTATAAAAAGTGTCACGATCTTTTTTAGGAATAAGTATAGCATTTATTCTAAACCAACACTCTGGTTTATAAAGTCCTTCTTCTTTTTTATTAGGATGTAATTCTTTTTGCTGAATTACAAAACCATGAAGAACTGTCCATAAACTGTTATCTTTTGGTTCTCTTACCTGAAGAAGATTCTTAAAAGATAGAATAGTAGATTTTGACCTAAACCATTTTTCCTGTTGTTCAACATCTTCAGTAGTACATTCAAGAACATAAGGTTGCCACCACCATTCAGTGGAACTTGTTTCAAAATTAAGATCAGATTCTGTCTTTCTCAAATAAAAAGTTGGATCAATGTCTCTTATACTAAGTTGCCAAGGCCCTTGATATTCATTTTTATCATCATACCAATCGCCAATATAATGGACATTATCTGCTAAATGAGCTAATAATTTATGAAAAGCAATCCATTGATATTTTTTCCCAATTCTTTCTATAAGTTTTCCTTCTCTGTCCCTAGAACACATGAGTTTCTCAAATTTTCCAAACAACTCTTTTTTCCAACCCATTTCATATACCTGTTTACATACCCATCGTTTAGCCTGTTTACGACTAAAAGCAGCTGGTCTGTCATTCATAAATTTATCATCAAATAACCATCTTTTCTCTTCTCTTTGTTTCTCATTAAGGGTTTCCATAAATTTATCTTTTTTTTCTGATGATTGACCATAATACAAAGCTTTTTGTTGTTCACTTAATTTATCTACAAACTTTTTTTGTAGCTCTTTTCCAGTTTCAGGATGCTGTTTGGTCAAAGGAGTAGGTGAAAAAGAATGAATACAGCTCATAGTATAAATTCCAAAATCTCCAGTAAATCCCATTAATGAGTAATGTACAGAACCATACTGCTTATCATCAACTAAAGCATCTATTTCTGAGTCCATGGGATTTTCAATGGGTACACTATTATATGGTGGACGAAAATTCTCTGGATTAATTTCACTAGAAAGCAATCCTTTATTATGTGTAAACTCTAAAATACATCGTGCATAATCTCTCAATAATATATGAGGCACAGGTTTTCCTTCCTTGAATATTTGCTCATAAGTTTTTTCTGCAATTCTTTTCATCAAATTTTTGTCTTCTATATTCACAATTACACCATAGGTAATAGCATATAATCTTTCTAATACATAAAGATCATTCACTTTTAAAAAAGTATCCATTAACTCTAGTAAATGTTCTGGATGCTGTGATAGAATGATAATAGCTGACTTGGTTGCCTTATCTCTAACTTCCCTATATGAAGTTGTTGTAAGCCAAATCAATGTTATTGCATAAAGTCTTGCACATTCAGCTTCAAGGTTACTTAAATTAGCAGAATAAGGCCAATCGATTAAGTTCTTTACAACTAATTTTTCATTATAATGATAAGAACAAGCTATATGAATAGACCAAAACTTATCTCTCTCATATAATTTTTGTTTAAAAAGTATTTTATGAAGAAAATCTGCATTCCATGGATGTTCAACTTCTGTAGATAAATTTAAAAGAATATCCAATGCAGGAGAAATAAAACTATTATTTGGAATTTTTTTTAGTAGTTCAAGGGTTCTATTAGTTAATGAGTCAGAAGAACGCTGTAAAATTGTATTAGTAAAAGAAATCTCTAAAAGCTCTTTCTTTTTTAGTGCTATTAAATACTGTTGATTCTTATCTATTTTTTTAATATATAATCTTCTTAGAAAATTAAAGAGAGTGTTTATTTTAAGATAAGGTTTATGAAACTTCGTATTAATATCCCTCGTTTCTATGAGATCATATAATTCCATGTTAAAACACTTACCTATACAAATAGATAGCGCTTCAATAATTCCCACAAACAAATAAAATTTATTATCAATGAAAATATTTCCAATAAGAGTATCTTTTTTAAAATATAATTTTAAATTCTCGGATTTTAGAGGGTAATTTCTTTTAAATAAAACTTTAAAAATGTAATATTTGATTAGATTTACATTTTTTTTAAATTTCTTAGGTTTTCCTTTTATTTCTTTTTCAATCAAAGCCTCAGCAATAAAATAATCACTAAAACGCTCATAGGTAAAACGAATAATTGGACTATCTTTATAAATATCTTCTGATAAAATTCCTTCATTTAAAAGATCATCAATTAACTCTTTTCCTTTTTCTCCATTGATACCAGATGATATTATTGTTCTTCTAGCTTCATCTATTGAAAGACCGTAAAGATTATTAGGAAATAATTTTAGAGCAAATAATTGTAGTGCCTGCAGAACTGTTTGTTTATCAAGTCTATATAGTTTTCTATTACTGATGGTTTCTAAAATAGAATCTATATAAAATCTAAAAATATCTCTAATACCTCTTGACCCTTTTGGAAACTTATTTTCTCCTTTGATTTTAAGAGATTTACAACATATTTTTAAAAATAAAGGGTTAAAAAATTCTGGATTCATTATTGGAGTGCTTGGCACAAAAATACCTTGTTTTTCAAAATATTTATATACAGCTTTATGACCTGGGTCAGAAAACCCTATATGTTCTATTTCTACTACCAAATCTTTAATTTGAGGAGGTAAAAGATATTTAAGATAAGTGGAACGACAACTAAAAACAAAAGAAATATATGGATATTTTTTTAGCTCTATAATTAAACTTATAATATGATCTTTCCAAGACTCTTTGTGAGAGCCTTCATTAATAGCATCAATAATAATCATTGTTCTTGTAGAATGAGCTTCTCCAAGTGCAGCTAAAGCTCCTAAAACCTCTTTATAAGAGTTACTATTTAAATCTAAAGAATCAGAAATAAGTTTAAGAGGGTTATCTCCATTGTAATGTTGCCCTAAAAGAAATAGAGTTGGTAAATTTTCATCTAAGCGATTTAGGGTAATATCACATAGTAAATGTGATTTACCTACTCCAGCACCACCTGAGAGCAACATAGACTTTTTAGAAAAAGCCATCATGACTTCACTTGTTAAAAAAAGTGCTAACTCAGAATTGATATTGCTGAATTCATTGAAATATCTTTTAATTTTCCTTTCAATTTCTGTTTTTGTAGGTTTAAATTCCGGTTTAATTTTTTGTTTTAAGTTATCAATAATTTCTTTTAACTGATTTGCATTTTCATACAAGAATTCTGCATTAATTACTTTCTTTAAAAGAATCTCTAAATTGAAAACAGAATCTTTTATAGGATTCCACCATTCTTTTGTTAAGCTTTTATCTTCTTTATTGATAATATTTATCAAACTGCCTAACACTTTTAACCAATGGTTTTTAATAGAGCAAAATTTTAGATACCAACTGGGGGTAAGACCTATACCTTCAAAATACTTTGAGATAGGGAGATCAATATTTAACTTTTGAGAAAATCTCTCGCCAAGTGATTGTTTAGACTTTTCTGTGATATCCTTAAGATGCTGAATTTGTAAAATAGGAGAGTTAAACCAATATAAGGCACGACCAGAGAAACGAGGGTCATCTCTGCTCAATATACTGAAAATTTCACTAGCTCCCCAAAATTCAAATTTAACATTCATACTCTTTGATTTTGCTATTTTTTTCCATTCTGCTATTTTTTTGTTCCATTTTTCTAACAGATCTTTTTTGTTTTCTTGCTTCCGATCTGTTCTATTTAATGGAAGACAAATATAGTACTTTTTCAAATTTGGATGTTTATTTAAAGCTGTTTTTACAGATTTAGAAATTTGTCGCCATTGCGGGTCGGTTATTGTATCTAAAAAGTATTTTGCCTGCCAAGCATGTTCCGAGTCATCTTTCAATTTCCAAAAGCACTCAATCCCAGCATCTCCGCCAGAACCTTCTTTTCTGATAAAAGATTCTGCACCTTCTGGACGAGATAATCGAGCAAGCTGGCAAATCAGTTCTTCAAAAGCATTGTTTTGACTGCCATTATGAGATCGGATTTTCTTAAAATCTATGTTGCTACCCATGAAATGAATTTTAAAAGAATCGTTTTTAACAATCAATTATAAAAAGTGTACTTTCAAGAATTACTTTTTGTATATAGTAAGTCCCGCCGCCCCCATTTTCGAGCCAACAGTATATATGAGACCATTTTGTCCAAGGACATCCAATTTATAAAAGTCGTCTATAAAACCAGATTCAGTTTCTTCTACTATCTCTTGAAGCATGACTTATATATCTTCTTTGTAGTGAGACCAAGTGTTATCACTAGCTAAAGAAGTCTGAATAGCTTTATTTTCAAAGTATACTGTTTCATGATTTTAAAAAATCTCCTCTCACAAAAGGCACTCTTGAATAGCAATATCGCACAGAATCCATTCAAATCTTTTCAAAAGAAATTGAAAAATTATTCAAGCCAAATTCAAATGCAACTATAACAGCAATTCCAAGTTCTAAACTAAAAGCACACCTTGAATATGATAACCGATTTGAAGACTTATTTAAGGTGCTTTTAAAAACTCGTCCTCATTTGAATATTGAGTGGCCGGTTGAAATTCAAAAATTTATACACCCTGCTCACCAAAGAGGTTCTAGAAATCCAGAACATATAAAGAAAAACTACAGATGGAAAAGGTTTAAACACTCCTCTTTTGAAATAAATTCCTTCTTCCTATTTCACATAGGGAATTTTTCCAAGAGCTATCCAATTACGGATAGTGTGAGGAGCTAACCCAAAGACAACCGCTAATTCCTCTACCGGTATTAAGTTGTCAAAGAACTGATCTGAATTATCAGAACAGCTGGAACAACCAGCTTTTTTAAGCTTAAATCTTTTTGCTTTTTTTCCCCCAGTTTTTAACATTCTTATAAAAACTCCATTTATGCCTTCAATAAACTTGCTTCTTATTTCTTATTTTTCTCCTTTCCATTTTTTATTTTCTTAATAAAATTTCAGTTCTTAAGCATTGCTTCTAAGAGATCGCATCTTCATTTCTTTTTTTTTGATTTAAAATACTGGATGATTTCCTTCTTGAAATTGAATACCCCAATAATTATAAGAAGACCTAAAGAAAACAGTGGATTAGATAAAATAATTTCCAAAAAACTGAAAAGTGTAAATAAAATAATGGAAATACAATTCAATACCACAAAACAGCCTAAAAGCTTTATACTAATTTGTTTGCTTGTGTCTTTTTCCGAAAAGCTTAAACTATAGTTTATCAACCATAAAACTTTTTTAACTGTGTAGTTTAGCATTTTTTTTATATTCGTCTTGTTATTTTTTTGTTTCATCTTTTCCTCCTTTATGTTTTTATTCTGCCTTTATGTAGAGAACTTTAAGCTCAAACATTTTATTCTTTTTAACTAATCGATTGTTGCCAACTGGAGTCCAGTGTTCTACAGCTTGACTTTTTTCCAACTGAAACAAATGCCACTATCCAAAAGAAACATAAGGCTTTATCTCTTCCGGTATGTCTTTTTTAGTCAGATAGTTTTTTCCTCCTGTGAGATACTCAATTCTTGAACCTTCATACATAAGACCAAATTCCTCTTCTAAAGACTTAAGCTTTTCTTCCCGCTATTCAGCTTTCTTTTCCTCATTAAAAACAACTAGACTTATAAGAGAGGTTATCAAACCAAAACTGGTTCCGTAAAAAAAGTATTCTTTGTTTTAGTTTAGCTTTGATTCAAACCATAACCTACCCTGCCAGCTATGCCTAAAGCTGTCATCCCATAGATTTTTTCACGATTAGATAACTTCAAATTCGAACAAGAACTAGAGAAAAAAGTAAGAAAAACGGTTTGAAATAAAAAAATTCTTAATGACATATCACACCCTCCTTATTTTTGATTTCTTCTAATTGAGAGGACTTGTGTAATAATAAAGAATCTTTTTTTATAATCTCTTCTATTTGCTCATGTCCTTGAACAGGATTATCTAAAACCTCAAGGCATGCCCATTTCTCAATTCCATTTTTGCCCACTTTCCTTTTTTCTCCTCTTTTTGGACAGAGAAGCTTTTCTCCACATAACCCTTTATCATCTTCTTCCACTCTGTCCAGCATTCCCGTCAGAACCTCTAAAACTTCCTCTTCTTCCTTCACTTCCAATACCAGAAACTTTTTTAATTTCCTCTAATTGAAAATCTAAAAGACTATAAGCCTTTAAATGAAAAGAGCAAGCTAAAATGAATATATCTCCTCCAGACTTTCCGTCTTCTCTTTTTTGAGCCTTTTGTCCTTTCAGAAAATTTTCAATGATAGAGTGCTTAGATAAAAACTCTGTTGCTATGACTGTTAAACTATGTTCGTTTGTTTGGATTTTTACCATATCCAAAATAACTTTTAAAAACCTCATAAACTCCTCTTTTGTTTTGGTGAAGGAGCATACGGAAAAAAAGAAAAAAGAAAAGAAAGAGACTGAAAGCCTCCTACTGCAGTGGGATTTTTCGCCAAAAATCCATACCACCATGAGATAACTGCAAAAAAATGCAGTTTTTCATCCCATCGCAATGGGATAAATCAACTAAAAAATCCCATAATGGGATAAGAGAACTAAAAATTTTTATTCAATTTTTAAATTGTGTCTCACAACAAATGTCTCAGTTTGAGATATGAAACAGAAAAAACTTATAAGAATACAACTTTTTATTTTTACACTATGGAAGGTGATGATTTTAAAAAAATATGTGAAACATCTAAGAGAAAATCTGAAAAATTAAAGAAAATTCATGATAAAATGAAAAGAAAAGATTGTTTTGCGTATGGGGTAATTGCAATTCGTAGATTGGATGCAAAGTCCAAAACAAAAATACTGGTACCCAAAATTTAAACAAAAAGGTGTTGATATGAGAATAGGGTTGGATATTGCAAGCATTACAGCAAAAAAATTATGCTCTAAAATTGTATTAATATCCGGAGATACTGATATTATTCCTGCAATGAAAAATAGCAAGAAAAGAAGGTGTTCATGTATATTGGCATAGCATGGATGATGGACGAACTGGATCAAATATAAACTTAGCTATGCACTCAGATGTAGTGATAACTAATAAACTACTCAAAACATTCAACAAGTAAGAAAAGAAGCTGTTTCTATCATCAGAAGCTTTGAGTTTAAATGAAATAAGAAATACTTAAGAAACTTAAAGATCTAAATAATAAATTCAATCTAATTTACAATCTCGCTGTGATTTACTTAAATAGAGTGGGAAACTGCGGGAAAATCTAGGAAAATTTTATACTTACTGCTCCTATCTTTAACAGTTTCACGGCTTAAAACTTCTTTTAATTCTTGTATCTAAATGATTTTAAAACGCACTTTATTAATATATTTAATCTGATATTGTTACAATTCAGCAAAATCTCACAACAAACTTCATAAATGCCAGCGATTTTCTAATAAGATAGAAACAATGCCTAATTATCAATGCTGAAAAAGAGAGGCAAAATATCGCAAACTATATTGTATAAGAGCTTTTCTTAGCTCTTCCTTTCCCCACTCTTTCTCTAGCTGTTTCAAAGAAGATAACTTCAAAATAGCAAAACCTAGCAAATCCGCTAGCATCTTCTTTTTTACTCTCTTTTTTCCTATATGGCCTTCAATTATCTTCACAACCTTTCTCAGCTTTTCCGGATTCGCCCTAGCAAAACCTAGCAAATCCGCTAGCATCCTCTCTTCTACTCCCTTTTTTCCTATATAGCCTTCAATTATCTCCAGAACCTCTTTCAGCTTTTCCGGATTCGCCCTAGCAAAACCTAGCAAATCCGCTAGCATCCTCTTTTCTACTCCCTTTTTTCCTATATAGCCTTCAATTATCTCCAGAACCTTTCTCAGCTTTTCCGGATTCGCCCTAGCAAAACCTAGCAAATCCGCTAGCATCCTCTCTTCTACTCCCTTTTTTCCTATATAGCCTTCAATTATCTCCAGAACCTCTTTCAGCTTTTCCGGATTCGCCCTAGCAAAACCTAGCAAATCCGCTAGCATCCTCTCTTTTACTCCCTCTTCTCCTATACAACCCTCAACAATCTTCACAACTTCTCTTAAATCATCCAATGAAATTCTTATAAAAAAACCTCCCATTGATCTTCTTAATCTCTTTGTCACTCCCTCTTTCCCTAAATAACCTTCAAAAAAGGAAACGAGTTCTTTAAACTTTCCATAGTTTGAAACACCAAAATAGGACAGAGATTTTAACCTCTTTAGTGTATCTTCAACTCCTATTCGCTCCTCTAAATATTTTAATAAACTTCCTGTCTCTTCCGGCTTCCAACGCTTAAAAGATGACTTAACTTTCTCCTCCCATTTTTTATCGTATCCTGTAAGATTATACTCTTTCTCGTGAAGTCTTACATATTTTATAACATCTGCCTCCCGATACAAATAAATCTTTACAGCTTGAGCTTAAACAAATCCCAGGAACACTCAAAAATAAAATAAAAAAGAAAACCTTAAACCAGGCATTTGAAAAACATCTTTTTAAAACAAACATCTTTTCTCCTGCTTTGTTTAAAACATATAATCAAAACTAATTCTTATAAAGCTATTTCTATTTATAGGAAAATGTTTCCACTTACTGTTCCTATCTTTAACAGTTTCACATCTTGAAACTTCTTTAAGAGAAAGTTTTGAAAAAAATACACAAGAGGTAAAAAGAGGGAAAGATTTTTTTAACATATCTGATCATTTAAGCGCAAGAGGAGATTTGCCTCGAGCAAAATGGTGGCTGGAAAAAGCGGCTAAACAAGATTTTGCTCTGGCTCAGTATAAATTAGCTAGGATGTATTCTAAGGGAGAAGGAGTGGAGCAAGATCTACATCGAGCAAGAGAGTGGTATGAAAGAGCGGCTAAACAAGATTTTGCTCTGGCTAAAACAATCTTGGATAAGGTGTTTAAGAAAAAAGAGAAGAAAAATAAATCCTTCTTAAAAAAATGCTTAAATATATTCTTAGATTGAAAAAGTTTTTTTCAGTTTATATTTCCTGTATCTTAAAAGTTACTTTGGAAAGAGAAACAAATAACACATAAAAGAAGCTGTTGAAACTATCCTGTCTGACAAATATATTTTTAACTTTGGCTTTCTCTAAAAGACGCAGTAAAAAAAGAAATAAGAGAGCAGTTAAGGTCTTACTGCTTTTTAAGCTTTGGAAAAGAATATACAAAAGAAATCATTTAAAGTTTAAACAGAGGTGTGTAATTTTTATTCATAATTTTACAATTATCTGGAATGATTTAGCAAATTATGGTAAAAAAACCATAGTTTGAATAAGAATCGGAGATAATGATGATAACAAAACCAATAATTAAGAATAATATATGGATTGACAGGTTATATTATATTTTCTTTCCGAGCGCATTAAAATTCTTGTTAAGAGCTGTTAAGCTTTCTCTGTTTCTTTTTTGTGTTTCAGCATCTATAAAAATTCAAAGCAACTCTAAAATATTGATAGAGCCTTTTTCTACGGCTTTTTCTGAAGAGTTGACTATTGAGAAAGCAAAAATAGCTAAAGCCGTATGGCAAATAGAAGTAAAAGAGGGGACAGGAACTGGTTTTTTTATATCAGAGAATAAAATAGTTACAAACGCTCATGTAATTAGTAATGTAAAAGATACAGAAGAGATAACAATAGTTCAGGAAGGAAATCCGAGACGATTAAAAGCCAACAAAATAGTAAGGCTGTCAATAAGATATGATCTTGCTCTTTTAAAAGTGGATGGAGTTGTTTCTGATTTCTTGAGTTTGCCAGAAGATCCATTAAACTCTTCAAATGTATATGCTCTTGGATATCTAAAAGGTCAGTTGCAAGAAATAAGGCAAACAGGTGTTTTAAAAGGAGATTCCTTTTTTTCAGATAAATTTGATATAAGCGGAGCCAGCGGCAGTCCTCTTTTAAATGAGGCTCATCAATTAGTGGGAGTATTATATCAACAGAATAAAGTACTATATTCACAAAGCAGTTACAATCGCCGCATCTTTACCAATATCTTTTTTATGGGTTTAGAAACATTAAAATCTTTTATAAGAGATGAATATTTTTTATGTGAAGGCAATATTCAAGAAAGTTTTAAATCATTAATAAAAAGTGTTGAAAAAAATCCACAAGAGGTAAAAAGAGGGAAAGATTCTTATAACATATCTGATTATTTAAGCGAAAGAGGAGATTTACTTCGAGCAGAATGGTGGCTGGAAAAAGCGTTTAAACAAGGTTATGCTCCAGCTCAGTATGACTTAGCTGTGATGTATTATAATGGAAAAGGAGGAGTGAAAGATCTACCTCGAGCACTAGAGTTGTATGAAAGAGCGTCTAAACAAGGTTATGCTCCAGCTCAGTATAACTTAGCTGTGATGTATTATAATGGAAAAGGAGGAGTGAAAGATCTACCTCGAGCACTAGAGTTGTATGAAAGAGCGTCTAAACAAGGTTATGCTCCAGCTCAGTATAACTTAGCTGTGATGTATTATAATGGAAAAGGAGGAGCACAAGATCTACCTCAAGCAAAATGGTGGCTGGAAAAAGCGTCTAAACAAGGTTATGCTCCGGCTCAGTATAACTTAGCTAATATGTATTATGATGGAGAAGGAGGAGCACAAGATCTACCTCAAGCAAAATGGTGGCTGGAAAAAGCGTCTAAACAAGGTCATGCTCCGGCTCAGTTTAGATTAGCTAATATGTATTATGATGGAGACGGAGGAGCACAAGATCTACCTCGAGCACTAGAGTTGTATGAAAGAGCGTCTAAACAAGGTTATGCTCCAGCTCAGTATAACTTAGCTGTGATGTATTATAATGGAGACGGAGGAGTGAAAGATAGACCTCGAGCAATAAAGTGGTATAAAAAAGCGTCTAAACAAGGTTATGCTCTGGCTCAGTATTTCTTAGCTAAGATGTATTATGATGGAGGAGCACAAGATCTACCTCGAGCAGAACGGTGGCTGGAAAAAGTGTCTAAACAAGTTAATGTTCCGGTTCAGTATTTCTTAGCTAATATGTATTATGATAGAGCAGGAGAAGCAAAAAATCTACCTCGAGCACTAGAGTTGTATGAAAGAGCGTCTAAACAAGGTGATGTTCTGGCTCAGTTTAGATTAGCTGTGATGTATTATAGAGCAGGAGAAGTGAGAGATCTACCTCGAGCAAGAAAGTGGTATGAAAGAGCGGCTAAACAAGGTTATGCTCCGGCTCAGTATTTCTTAGCTGATATGTATTATGATGGAGAAGGAGGAGTGAAAGATCTACCTCGAGCACTAAAGTGGTATAAAAAAGCGGCTAAACAAGGTTATGCTCCGGCTCAGTATTTCTTAGCTGATATGTATTATGATGGAGAAGGAGGAGTGAAAGATCTACCTCGAGCACTAAAGTGGTATAAAAAAGCGGCTAAACAAGGTTATGCTCTGGCTCAGCATAGCTTAGCTAAGTTGTATTATTATGGTGGAGAAGGAGGAGTAGAAGAAGATAGACCTCAAGCAAGAAAGTGGTATGAAAGAGCGTCTAAACAAGGTTATGCTCCGGCTCAGTATTTCTTAGCTGATATGTATTATGATGGAGAAGGAGGAGCACAAGATCTACCTCGAGCACTAAAGTGGTATAAAAGAGCGGCTGAACAATTTTTTGCTCCGGCTCAGTATTTCTTAGCTTGGATGTATTATAATGGAGAAGGAGTAGCACAAGATCTACCTCGAGCACTAGAGTTGTATGAAAGAGCGTCTAAACAAGGTTATGCTCCGGCTCAGTATTTCTTAGCTAAGATGTATTATGATGGAGAAGGAGGAGTAAAAAAAGATAGACCTCAAGCAATAAAGTGGTTGGAAAAAGCGGCTAAACAAGGTCATGTTGAGGCTAAAAAAATCTTGGAGAGGTGTGTAATAAGAAAAAATATGGGTTTAGAAACATTAAAATCTTTCATAGTGGCTAAGTTAATGTGCAGATTCTAAGCTGTTTTACCAATTTCATTATCAATAAACTGCGGTTGCTTTTTGCTTTCTTTTACTCGTTCAGCATATAGTTTTTGCCATTGCGCTTTTTCTAGATATTGGATAGGTTGAGCGATTGTGTCAGCCACTTTAAGTTCAATTTTTATTTTTGACTTCCTTTCTAAAGAAGACACAAACTCATAACAACTTTTTGGGAAAGATCAGCCGACTACAATCCTGTATTTATAAGAGGCGTTATAAACTCCGGCCAAATCTCTGACAGTCGCAACATTTACATCTGAATTTTTTATTTGAACCGGTATCTTTTTCCTGTCATCTGTTCAGCCGTCAATCCCGCCGGCCCCGGACTTCTTTGGGTTCACTTTCCAGCCTATATATTCACAAACTTTTTCTGCAAATACATGGCCACTGATTAACTGCCATTCTGGTTTTGTTAAGTAGGGGTTACAATCTATAAAATTATTACAACCAGCTTTTTTTAATCTGTCTTTAATAACTCTCACAGCGACAGGGCTTATGTCTCCAATTATAAACCGGCGGCCAAGGTCATGGGCGACTTTGGCAGTGGTACCCCCCCCCTCTCTCTCCCTTTTTGCCGTCTTCTCCCTTAAGATCCTGTCTCCCGTCCTCTTCACTAGTTGGTCCTAAAATACATTCTAAGCGGCATCTTCTATTTGTTAAAAAAAATTCCCTGTTTCACAAAACTTCTTATAAACAGCATCTCTTCCATTTTCCCCATTAACTCCTAAAAGCTCTTGTCTTTCCTCTTTTGATAAAACTCTTCTTCTTGAAACTCTGCCCCCCCATGCTCTCCATTTAAAATCAATCTTAAACTCCCATTCGCTTTTTTTGCTAAAATAAAAATATCTCCTCCACTCCTGCCTTCTTTTCTTTTGTCAGCTTTTTGTCCTTCATGTTTCTTGAGTGTGCCAGAAGATCCATTAAACTCTTCAAATGTATATGCTCTTGGATATCCGAACGGTCAGTTGCAAGAAATAAGGCAAACAGGTGTTTTAAAAGAAGATTACTTTTTTTCAGATAATTCTGATACAGGCGGCGCCAGCGGCAGTCCTGTTTTAAATGAGGCTCATCAATTAGTGGGAGTATTATATAAACAAACTGAAACATTATATAAACAAAGCAGTTACAATCGCCGCATCTTTACCAATATCTTTTTTATGGGTTTAGAAACATTAAAATCTTTTATAAAGGATGAATATTTTTTATGTGAAGACAATGTTCAAGAATGTTTTAAATCATTAAGAGAAAGTTTTGAAAAAAATCCACAAGAGGTAAAAAGAGGGAAAGATTCTTTTAACATATCTGAGCATTTAAGCAAAGGAGGAGATTTGCCTCGAGCAGAATGGTGGCTGGAAAAAGCGGCTGAACAAGGTTATGCTTCGGCTCAGTATAACTTAGCTGTGATGTATTCTAAGGGAGAAGGAGTGGCGCAAGATAAACCACAAGCAATAAAGTGGTATGAAAAAGCGGCTGAACAAGGTTATGCTTCGGCTCAGTATAACTTAGCTGTGATGTATTCTAAGGGAGAAGGAGTGGCGCAAGATAAACCACAAGCAATAAAGTGGTATGAAAAAGCGGCTGAACAAGGTGATGCTCCGGCTCAGTATAACTTAGCTGTGATGTATTCTAAGGGAGAAGGAGGGAAGCAAGATAAACCACAAGCAATAAAGTGGTTGGAAAAAGCGGTTCAACAAGGTTTTGATCCGGCTAAGACAATCTTGGAGATACTGTTTAAGAAAAAAGAGAAGCAAAATCCGCCTGCCTTAAACAAATAAACACTTAAATATATTCTTAGATTGAAAAAGTTTTTTTCAGTTTATATTTCCCGTATCTTAAAAGTTACTTTGGAAAGAGAAACAAATAACACATAAAAGAAGCTGTTGAAGCTATCCTGTCTGACAAATATATTTTTAACTTTGGCTTTCTCTAAAAGACACAGTAAAAAAAGAAATAAGAGAGCAGTTAAGGTCTTACTGCTTTTTAAGCTTTGGAAAAGAATATACAAAAGAAATCATTTAAAGTTTAAACAGAGGTGTGTAATTTTTATTCATAATTTTACAATTATCTGGAATGATTTAGCAAATTATGGTAAAAAAACCATAGTTTGAATAAGAATCGGAGATAATGATGACGTGGGATGATCCTCTGGCTCAGTATAGATTAGCTTTGATGTATTATAATGGTTGGGAAGGAGTGGAGCTAGATATACAGCGCGCAAGAAAGTGGATGGAAAAAGCATCTAAACAAGGTTATGCTCCGGTTCAGTATAGCTTAGGTGTGATGTATTCTGAGGGGGAAGGAGGAGTAAGCGATCTAGATCGAGCAGTAGAGTTGTGGAAAAAAGCGTCTAAACAAGGTGATGCTCCAGCTCAGTATAGCTTAGCTGTGATGTATTATATAAAAGGAGGGAGCAAGCAAGATACACAGCAAGCAATAAACTGGCATCATCGGCTAGATTTCGGTCTGGTTCAAGGGATCAAAAAAATATTGGAGAAGCTGTTTAAGAAAAAAAAGAAATAAGAGATCAGTTAAGGTCTTACAGTTTTTAAGCCTTGGAAAAGAATATACAAAGAAAATCATTTAGAGTTTAAACAAATGATTTAGCAAATTATGGTAAAAAAAATCATAGTTTGAATAAGAATCGGAGGTAATGATGATAAACAAACCAATAATCCCGAGTGCATTCAAATTCTTGTTAAGAGCTGTTAAGCTTTCTCTGTATCGAGCAAGAGAGTGGTATGAAAAAGCGTCTAAACAAGGTTATGCTCAGGCTCAGCATAACTTAGCTTTGCTGTATGATATGGGAGTGCTGTATGATCTGGGAGAAGGAAGAGCGCAAGATAAACAGCGAGCAAGAAAGTGGTATGAAAAAGCGTCTAAACAAGGTCATACTCAGGCTCAGCATAACTTAGCTAGGATGTATTATAATGGAGAAGGAGTGGCGCAAGATAAACATAGAGCAAGAGAGTTGTTGGAAAAAGCGGCTGAACAAGGTAATGCTCCGGCTCAGAATAACTTAGCTGTGATGTATTATAATGGAGAAGTGGAGCCAGATCTACATAGAGCAAGAGAGTTGTTTGAGAAATCAGCTGAACAAGGTTATGCTGAGGCTCAGAATAACTTAGCTGTGCTGTATTATAATGGAGAAGGAGTGGAGCAAGCTCTACAGCGAGCTCAAGCAAGAGAGTCGTATAAAAAAGCAACTGAACAAGGTGATGCTGAGGCTCAGAATAACTTAGCTATGCTGTATTATCATGGAGCAGGAGTGGCTCAAGATAAACATAGAGCAATAGAGTTGTATGAAAAAGCGTCTAAACAAGGTAATGCTCCGGCTCAGCATACCTTAGGTTTGCTGTATAATAGGGGAGAAGTAGTGGAGCCAGATCTACATAGAGCAAGAGAGTTGTATGAAAAAGCATCTAAACAAGGTTATGCTCCGGCTCAGTATAGCTTAGCCGATATGTATTATAATGGAGAAGGAGTGGAGCAAGATCTACATCGAGCAAGAGAGTGGATGGAAAAAGCGTCTAAACAAGGTAATCCTCTGATTCAGCATAACTTAGCTAATATGTATTATAATGGAGAAGGAGGAGCGCAAGATCTACATCGAGCAAGAGAGTTGTTTGAGAAAGCGGCTGAACAAGGTTATGCTCCGGCTAAAGAAACCTTGGAGAAGCTGTTTAAGAAAAAAAAGAAATAAGAGATCAGTTAAGGTCTTACATTTTTTAAGCCTTGGAAAAGAATATACAAAGAAAATCGTTTAGAGTGTAAACAAATGATTTAGCAAATTATAGTAAAAACAATCATAGTTTGAATAAGCATCGGAGGTAATGATGATAACAAAAAATAGTGTATGACTTAACTGCACATTTTTTTAATAAAAAAGAACTGAAACCCTTATCCACAGCTAAAGACTTAAGTCAGCTACAACATCACCTAAACTTATACACTGAATATCACAAAGAAAGTAAAAAAAACAGCCTCAATTTATTGACGATAATCTTGGCAAATCTGCTTAAATATGCACAGTTAAGTCATACATTATGTATATTACTGTTTAATTTTTCAAAAACTTTAATAAAAATTTCATCTTTTAATAAGCTTCCTAAAGGTCTTAATTCAAAACCTGTTTTTCTAGGATTATTAGAAGCCTGATAAATGTCTCCTCCAGCTACAGAAATTAACTTTCTTATTGCTGATTCAATTTGATGCATCAATACAGAGCAACTTACAATATAATTTTTGTTAAAATAGGCATTTAAACCTTCTTTTATAATAGGATGACTTGCCTTTGTAAATATTGGCGACTTAAACAAATGCTCTGACAATGAGTTTGCATCTAATAATTTATTCTTTTCAAGATGACTTAGTCCCAATGAAATAAATAGAACACTGATCATTACTACCTGATTCAATAGCTAAGCCACAGCCAGATTATATACCTGCACCTATTAGAAAGGACTATCAGGAAGCTTGCAGAATATCACATCTCAGTCCGAATGCTTCTGCCATTTTATCCAGAAGATTTTTAGAAAGCATGATTAAAGATTTCTGTGAAATAAAAGAAACCTCTCTTTATCAATCCATAGAGAAATTAAAAAGCAAATTGAAAAATAATGAAGCTCCTAAAGGTGTTACAGAAGAAACAATAGAAGTTATTGACAGTATAAAAAGAATGGGACGCATAGATGCACATATAAAAGAACCGACAGGTATGTTGGTTGATATTAAACCTAAAGAGGCTACTCTACTTGTTGAGCTTATAGAAATATTATTTAAAGATTGGTATATTGCCAGAAATGAAAGACAAAAGTGGTATATAGCTGAAGGTGGTTATAAAGAAACTCTTTGGAAATGGAAGAATGAAGCCAAACAAGGTTAAACAAAATAAAAGAGACTACTATACAAAAAGAACAAAAACGAAATTCTGGAGCAAAAAGCCAAAACTATGAATGATTATAAAAAAAGAAAATATTTATCCTCTTTCAAAGAGAAAACTATTTTTTCTTTTCTATTTTATATAAATCAAACAACTTTTTAATTGAAGGTTCCGGTGATTTGGATTTTTTCTTTACTTTCCAGTCTCTTCTTTTTTCTCCTTTTTCTATAAAACCATTTTTTTCCCATTGTTGAAATAATTTTGACAACTGCACTATCTCTGATTGACTATTAGATAAACCAAAAAGCTGTCTTGCCTCTTTGTTTGTTATATAACCTGCACGATTCTCCCTATAAGCATAATTTTGTAGTATTTTTTTAAATTTGTTTTCCTCTGCCTTTGAAAACACCTTTGACTCCTGACCTTCTAATTGAACTTTTACCCAGCGTTTTAAAAGAATTTTTATTACTGGCTGTTTCTTGTTTTTTTCAGGGTATTCAGTGGTTAATAAAAAAGGGGAATCATTATTTGAAAGAAGTTCAACTATAAGCCTTTTATGATACTCGTCTATATAACTAAAAATTTCTTCTAAAGTTTTATCTCTCCATAATACAAAGGCCGCTGAAATTTTATATTTATCTGTATTACTTTCATATAATCTTCTAAACTTTTTAAGAAGTTTTAAAAAATTCTTATTTGGCTGTTCATTATATATAGTCACTGACCATATACCATAAGCATCTGAGAGTCTTTGATATTCAAAGAGAGGTTCTCTTCTTCCATTTTCAATCATATATTTAAAAATCTTGTTTTTTCCTGTTCCAAGTTCATCAGAAAATTTAGCTTTTCTTAGAATTTTCATTAAGAAGGGATTATAAGAGGAATGACTTTGAGAGAATTTTTTATTGATGAAAGCTGTAGCTTTAGCTGAACAATGGTTTGAAACCTTAATTCTGTTTTTATATAGCTCAACCGTTATTTCTCCCTTCTGTTTTTCAAAAGCAGAGTGGGCAACAGCATTGACAAGAACTTCTCTTAAAACAGAATCAGGGTATGGTTTTTCTTCCGTAACAGATACAGAGCCGGGGATTAAACTGATTCCTTTAGTTCTTGTCCATGACTGGATATGTTGGATAAAATCTTCCTTTAACAAGGAGTATAAACCTTCCTTTTCATACTGATCTATAAGCTCGGATTCCTGATTATAATGTGCAACTCTAAAAGAAAAATCTCCAAATAAAATTCCTGAAACATTTTTATCTTTTATATTCAGTTTAGACAAAATATTATCCGCTGATAGTTTCAACCAGTCTTCATCGCCATTTTTTAAGAATTTTGCAAAATCTAAAATCAAAGAAGAGTTTACTTTCCCTTTATAATCAAAACTTGAAAAATCAAGACCAGGACGCTTTAGTTCTTGTTCTTGTTTTTCCCCTGGAGTCATCTCCTCTGTTCTTGTTCCCAACCTTTTGTAAAATTTTTCATTCCAAGAAACTACTGCCTTGGGATTTATAATTTCAATAAGTATAAACTTTTTGTTATTTACAGTCTCAGCAGAAATAGATTGCACTGTAGAATTAGGCTCAAGATACTGACCGATATGATTTTCTATACCAGTTTCCTGTTTTTTCACCCAACCTGAATCCTTACCCAATAAAAAACCTTTATCATCAATGCCAATAATTAACCATCCACCTTCTTCTTCATTTCCAATAGCAGAAATACTTTTTCCATGTTCTTGATGCCACTTGGACTTAAATTCTACATGTTTATTTTCAGTTAACTGCCCAGAAGATAACTTATCCAGTAAAACCGTTTTTGTGTAAGAACTCATTTTTTAAACCTTAATATTATTTATAGAGCTTTTTTTAAGATAAACAAGTCTTGTCTATGATCTGGGAAATCAGAGGGCATCCAAATGACAAGCCTAGCCTTCTTATGGCTATTTTACAATTTTGTCCAAAAAATTAGTAAAAAAACAGAGACGACACGCAGACGACATGACTGGCACAAACTATTGATTTTCGCGGATTTTTTCAAGTAGTTGAAAACAGAGTGCGCCGAATTTGTTCAGACGACACGCAGACGACACGCAGACGACATCAAGGCACAAACTATTGATTTTCCCGGATTTTTTCAAGCAACTGAAAGCAGAGTGCGCCGGATTTGTTCAGACGACACGCAGACGACATGCAGACGACATGACTGTCACAAACTATTGATTTTCCCGGATTTTTTCAATTAACTGAAAGCAGAGTGCGCCGGATTTGTTTAGACGACACGCAGACGACATGACTGTCACAAACTATTGATTTTCCCGGATTTTTTCAATTAACTGAAAGCAGAGTGCGCCGGATTTGTTTAGACGACACGCAGACGACACGCAGACGACATGACTGTCACAAACTATTGATTTTCCCGGATTTTTTCAAGCGACTGAAAGCAGAGTCAGCCGGATTTGTTCAGACGACACGCAGACGACATGACTGGCATAATAAATATCGGTAAAATGGCGGGGTAAACCTCGCCCCTCTCATTGATTTTAGCTGGAATTTAACGGGATACTCCGGTTAGTGGATATAAAGGGAAAACTATTTATAAAATAAGAAAATATGTAAAAATTTATAATAAAAAATACATCAAAGCAAGAAATTCAAAGCCACTAAAAGACTTCATAAATCGTGCTAAAATATTTAATGAAGTTTTTTATAGAAATAAAAAAGGCAGTAAAAAAGAACTATATGGAATTTTTATGAATTATGTTGAGCGTGCAAAGAAAATATTGAATAAGGATGATGAAAGAAAATATAATTTATCAGACAAACAGTTTCTTAAACATAAAAAGCGGATTCATAAAAAAATTGATGAAGCAATAATAAAACTTTCTGCTTTTAACACTTGATAGTTCCATAAAAAATTCATCTTCTTTAAAAATTAAAAAGATCTTCATAAGATAGTGAGAAGATTTTGTGAGATGGCTGTAGAGGAAGAAGTGATTAACAAAAATCCTGTAAAGGATATTAAAATCAAATTCCCCTCACCTGAACAAAAGATTTTAACTTCTGAGGAAGCGGATAAGCTCTTAAAAGAAGCTCATGTTTGCAACCACAGATTTTATCTTCAATGGGCGGTGGCCTTATTTACAGGGATGAGGAACGGAGAGATATATATACAACAACCCTATAAAAGGGGAAAACCATATCAGGCTTTCCTATAAGGCCATGTCCTATTCTATATCTATACCCTTTTTTCCAAATTAGCTTTCTAACGATAATTTCTGGTTTTGTGTTTTTATTCTTTATTTGAGACATGCAATGATGCCTCTGTTTTCTTGTAAGATTGTCTGTCATTTTATCACCTATATAAAGAATAATAAATTTTTAAAAAAATAGAAAGATAAAAAAACCGATCTATCTTCTTCTTAAGAAAATAGAAAGATCGTGTAATTTTTACTATTTGAATTAGAGCAAAAGAGGATGACAAAGAATGGTTTAAAATAATGAATGATATAAGTTAGAGAAAGATACAAAAAATTGATGACTGGAGGTAAAAGTTCGGAGTAAAGATTGAGTATAAATTTTTTTTAAATATTACTTTTGCACGAAAAAAGCTTTTCAAAGAAAACTCTCTATCGAAATTTTTGACGGAATACTCTGGTTAATAGGGTTATCAGCAGTTATCAAAGGGATAAAAAAGAGGTGGTTTTATAGTGTTTTTTGGCTTATTTTAGTGTTTTGAAAATTATCTCTTCTGACCCGTCTACCTCGCCATTCGTTTCTTTAAGCCTTATAAAGGCTAGGGTTTTTCAGAGAAAAATGTTTAACTTGCCGGCTTTATCTTCTGTGAATAAAATGTCTTTCTGAGATTTCAGCTTCCATCAATTTGCTGTAGAAGCGATTTCACTAGATTAAGTCTTTTTTCCCTAGTTTTTTAGCTTCATTTATTACAAGTTCTTGGAGCTTATGAACTTCTTTAATATATGAGCTTAGCTTCTTTCTGATTTCTCTAATATATTCTGTCATTTTCTTGGAAAGCCTTTTTATACATTCATGACGCTGATCTAATAATTCCTTTTGTTTGTTCTTAATTTCATTTCTTAAATCATCTTCTTGTTTTTTTCTTTCTTCTTCTGTTTTTTTTATTTCATTAAATCTGATTTTGATTCTTAGTTTCTATTATATCAGAAAGGAGTGTAAGATTCAAAATCTTTAATAAGAAGCTTGAATTGAAAGTTTACCAGTTGGAAGTTGCATTGAACATCAGAACCATTTGTTGTATTGCTATATGCCAGTAAGATTTTTTATTTTTTCTGTTATAGGATTATTGGTTTTCATTAAATAACTACCAAATTTTACAGGGCAAGATGAACTTGTATCCCAAATCATATATCCTATTTCAATAATATCTGAATAAGAAAGGTCAATTCCTGTTGTTTCTAAATCTATTCCAAGTAGACATATTATTGTAGTTTCTTTTCTTATGTAGCTGATTAATTTAATCTGAAGACTGTTTTCATAGTATTAATGTAAAAAATTAATAGTATCCGTATCTTTGAGGAAAAGTAGCAAACTCCTCTCGTTTAATAGGTTTGCCTTTTATTTTGTTCAATTCTTCTTCGTTAATTATAGCTTTATCTTTTATTATTTTTTTAAAATTATCTTTTAACCAATTGGATTCCCAGATAGGTATATTACCTGTATTGGCTACAATATTACAAATAGGTTCATCAAAATCAAATGAAATACTTTCGTTAAAACCAATAACAACCCTTTGTAGCCAAATATCTAAATATCCTGTATTGGGAATTTTTTGGAATTTTTTTCTAATTTTCTCGATAATATTTTTTTGTTCTTTTTTTTGATCAATATGTTTGATCAACTGGCTTATTATGGGTGCTGATATATTGTAAGTTATAGGGTTATGATAAGTTATATCTACAATAATACTAATAAGCTGATATACATTTTTGAACTTTGTTTTGCTTTTCTTTATTTTCTTTATTATATCATAGACTTGCTGTAAAGCAGTTTTTAGACTGCCGGAATTGGGAAATTCCTTCGAAAAAGCATAAATAAGAATTAGATCTTTTTGAACAGAACCCATAATTTGTTTTTGAACAGAATCCATGCTTTGTTTTTGAACAGAACCCATAATTTGTTTTTGAACAGAACCCATGCTTTGTTTTTGTTGCATCCAATATAATTTATCAGGTTTGATTGAGACTTTTATAACCTGATCAGTAGGTTTTGTTTTATTTGGGTTTAATGACATTCCAAAACCAATAAGTATTTCAGATATAATTTTAACAATTTTTTCGCCATTTTTTAAACTGTTTGTAAATATTCTGTAATCATCTCTATATCTGATTATCTTATAATTCTTTATATCAGGGTCCTTTTTTATCTTTTTTGTTAGATCATAATCAATATAACCAAGAACCATTTCTGCAATAAAATCCATAAGGACAGAGCCTTGCGGTATTCCATTGGTTTGTCCATACGACATATCTCTTAAATATTTGTCTATGACATTGCCAATTAATTTTTTATTGTTACGATTTTCTTTTTTTTTTGCTTCCTCTCTACCATGTATAGCCCAAGATACTGAGTGGGTATAAATAGATCCATAACAGTTGGAAATATCTATATGTGTAAGGTATTCATAATCGAGAGACATTTTAATTGATTGTTGTTCAACTTTTTCCCACCAAGACAAAATTTGTTCAGCTTTATTTTTTTTCTTCGGTTTAGATGAAATAACTGGGATACTCATACATTTAATATGAAGTTTTTTTCTCAACTTTTTAAATCTCTTACAAATGGTTTCCCAATGATCTTTTTTTGTAATACTATGAACAAGCGACATATATAATACAGGATGGATGAGCTGTATAGGTCTCCATGCATACTTTCCATCTTTATTATGAAGTATGATGTGATTTATCTTTTCTTCATCCCTGGGAGGAGATTTCTGAAAAATATATTTACCATTTGTAAACAATTCTTTATCTTTTAATAAAGAACTAACGCTTTTTAAAATTGAATCAAATGAAATATAAGGAGGTAAATCAAAGTTAAAATAACTTTCATTTTTCATAAAAAATTCACAAGCTTCTAAATATGACAAATCAAGAATACTTTTTCTTTTATCACTTCTATGTGATTTTTTAATTTTAGATTTAGACATTACTTCAAACCCGGTTTTTGTTTTAGATGAATAAATATATTGTATCAATATTATTGCATTACTTTGCAATAATCAAAACTTCTTTTGAAGATCCATTGCTTAAAACATACTTATAATCAAGTTTTTTTATTTCAATAGATGTTTTGTATTTTTTTAATATATAAACTAATTCATTTATTTTAGGTATTCCGTTATATCTATAAGAAACAACCAAGATTGAATCTTGAAATTTTTTAAATAGTTTTTCAAATGCTTCTTGTATTTCACCCTTATTGCACCATTCATTTTTTTCATTTTTTATTTTTAGATTTTTTATCAGTTAAATTAGACCATTCATTATAAAAAGCAATACCTTCAAGAAAATGGTAAAAATCAAAATAATTTACACCAATACCTTTTTCTGAAATATAGAGAAAAAGGCCAAGAAATGATAAAAATCTACTCCTTCAAAAAAACCTTAAATTAGCTCTTGGCGTTAAAAATTGACTAACAAAGGTCTGGAAAGCTTATAATCCATTCCTCTTGCTGAATCCTATTTATTTTTTTGATAGGTCAGTTATAAAAAATAGTAAAGATCAGGGCTTTTTGTACCCTATTTACTAGTTGAACCATTTGTTGTTTATTACTAAAATAACATAGTATTCTTATGACACAAATATCAGAAGATTTTATCCAAGATGTTATTTCTCCCCAACAAGAAATGTCTGCGTATGAAACTTTGTGGGCTATGGAAGATATTAAAGAGAAAACTCTAAAGGAAATGTTTGAAAAATACACTCCTTTTGAAACATTAAAGAGAATATCTAATCAATACGAACAACAGCAGGAATTATTTGTATCAAAGCAATCCACTTTAGAAATACAAGAAAAAGTAAATAAATTTCTGGAAAATTCATTAGGCAAAAAGCATCTTCCTTTTTCAATAGTGGTAAATAGAGGCATCCAATATCCAGAAAGTTTAAAGAGCGATTATCCTATAGGTTTATTTTATTATAAAGGGGATTTAGGTATATTAGAAACAAAATGTATTTCAATAGTAGGTGCGAGAAAAGCTTCTCCGCTAGGAATACAAAAAGCTAAAGAATTAGCCAAAGAATTAAGCACTAAGGAATTTACTATTGTTTCTGGACTTGCTCAAGGTATAGATACAGCGGCTCATCAATCAGCAATTGAAAATAACAGCCTCACAATTGGAGTTATAGGGACGCCTATTAACAAATACTATCCACAGGAAAATAAACATTTACAGGACGAAATTGCAAAGAACTTTCTTCTTATAAGCCAAGTGCCGTTTTATAAATATGAAAATGAACCATTCAAGCACCGTTCCTATCATTTCCCTCGACGAAATATGACAATGGCTTCAATTTCAAAAGCTACTGTTATTGTGGAAGCTTCAGATACAAGCGGTTCTCTTGTTCAAGCTAGAGAGTGCCTTAAACAAAATAAAAAATTGTTTATAATGGATTCCTGTTTTAATAATCCAAAAATCAGTTGGCCTGGAACTTATGAAAAAAAAGGAGCTATCAAGGTAAAAAACTATTCAGATATTTTGGATAATATTTAATGGAAACTTGGTATAAGCTTGAAGAGTCTTTCCATTTCCATTTCCATATAAAAAATGAAGATAAATGTGTCTATGCTAGGGAATATAAATCTCGTTTAGGTTGGAAAATCAAAACAAATAGCCTTGTTCTAAATTTTAAAAAATCTCCTCTTACAAAAGACACTCCTGAATGGCAATATCGCAAAAAATCCATTCAAATCTTTTCAAAAGAAATTGAAAAATTATTCAAGCCAAATTCAAATGCAACTATAACAGCAATTCCAAGTTCTAAACCAAAAATACACTCTGAATATGATAACCGATTTGAAGACTTATTTAAGGTGCTTTTAAAAACTCGTCCTCGTTTGAATATTGAGTGGCCTGTTGAAATTCGAAACCTTATACTCCCTGCTCATCAAGGGGGTTCTAGAAATCCAAAAGATATAAAGAAAAACTACAGATGGAAAGGGTTTAAAAACACTCCTAAGGAAATAGGTATTGTAGATGATGTTTTAACAACAGGAGCACATTTTCGTGCTATGTCTGATTTTCTTAAAGAAAATAGATATAAAGGACAAATAGTTGGAATTTTTTAGTCAAGAGCTGTGTGTTTAAAATAGTTGCTATTTTTAGATAAATTTTGACTAAATTGCACTTTACAAATATGAAAATTGACCTGCTAATAATATCAGTGGCTGGTGTCAATCGTTCCTTTCAGTGATTGTCCCTTTTTTGGGTTAGCCGCTCCTTTTTTTATTTCCCTTAATTATGAATATCTCTTTATTGAAAAATCAGTATTTTCTTTTATATTCTTCCGTATAGTATGTAATTTTTTATCATGTCATTTCTCTGGCTGATAATTGTTTTCATGACGATTAGCCATATAAATAAGCATATCTGCAATCTGTAAAAATCGGCTGTGATGAGAATGTGTAAAATATATTGTATCTTTTAACCGGCCAAGAGCCTGTCCTTAATACATTGGTGTTGAACCAGACTGTTTAAATTGTGAAAAATCTAAAACTGACCTTGTAATTTCATTTTCCTCATAGCCACCAGAAACAACTCCAATATCATCAACTTCATCAAGATAAAAGCAAAACTATTTTAAAATAAGCACTAAGCCAAGACAATATTCAGGTTCGGGATATTTGTATTTTTTTTGATATTTTTTCACATCCACACAAACAATAGGAATAGGAATAGGAATAGGAATAGGAATTTTATTGTGAACTAAAACATTTCCAATATTTTCAAAAAGCTTAATTTATCCTGTAATTTTCTTTTACGATATACTCCTTTTCCATTGAAAATAAATTGACCATGAAGTTCAGATATTATTGTCTAATCTGTTTGTTGAAAAAAAGTTATATTGTATCTACATTAAAATATTTTCAAGAGAAGTGATATTCTCTTCTGGCAATAAAACCCCTCCGATAAAAAAGAAAGGATTATCTTCTGAAGAATTTTTTATCAAAATATATAAGTCTCATCACTACTCTCTTGTTAGAAAGTTTTATTTCTTCTTTCTGTATCTCTTTCTTATTATAAAAACTAAACTTCAAAAGAAGATACTTTATCTTATAAAATAATTGGCTTAGTGATATTCATTACAAATTTTTTTGTGTGATTTTTGTATGATTGGGTAGGCTATAGAGGAGGACATAAGCGGTCATCAACAGGATAAAAAGCGTTGGTTTTATTGGGCTTTGAGGTTATTTTAAAGCTTTAAAACCACTTCCTACTTTCCCGTCCCATCCTGCCATTGCCTTCTAATCTTTATAAAAATTGAAACTTTTTGGAGTGAAATATATTTTTGTTTGATTTTTTTGAAGCTGGGATTAAAATAACTTCACTTAGCTGTATCAAATATGTTGAGGTATTTGAATACTGAACATATAAAAAACCCAGGATTTTCTTAAAAAATTCAGTATCCAGCTTAGTTGCCTTTTTTTCTGAATTTTAATAGAATGGTTTATAGGGTGTAGTAGGTTCTATTAAAAAGTTATCTTTAACTTTACTACTAAAATCTGAAAATGCTTTCTCAGCGGCTATTGGTAAAATTGTTACACTCTTTTTCCAATCGTCTAAATCTATACCTTTTTTTGGCATCATGCTTTCTGGTACATCAATTCTGACAATATTATTTCTTCCTATCAATAAACCGGCTTGTCCTATAGCATTTTGTGATTGAAGATGCATAACTCCTTTCATGATATTTCTCCAATGCCATAGTCCTCCTGTCATCATTTTATTTTTTACAGTATAAGGTCTTTCACCACAACCTATACTCAAAATTCTAATATTCTCCCTTTGAACATTAAAAGAAGATAGAGCTTCAACCACACCAATCATACACGGATTATTTGCCCATACTCCACCATCAACAAATATATAACCTTTATCTTTAAATGATTTAAGAAAAGCAGGTGCAGCAGATGTGGAAAGCGCCACTTTTGTCATCAGTTCTTCACCATCTTTTTTAAAGTCAAGGTGATGAGGAGTTTTAAACACATATACTTCACTATGTACTCCTTCAAAAGACGGGATACATAAACGTACTTTACTTTCTTTTAACTTATTATCTTTAAACACTTTTTGTAATATAGTTTTCAGTTTATTTCTATTGTAAGGAACATACGCATACTGCTGTATTTTTTTTAACCATCTATATTTATAGGGAAAAATGTCATTGCCTTTTTCAATATATAGTTTTGAAAACTCGGAGGCTTTTATACCAGCTCCAAGCCCAAGTGCAATAATACCTCCTGTAGAAGTTCCACAAACCAAATCAAAATAATCAGTAATACTATTTCCTCTTAAATAAGAGGATTCTATTTTTTCAAGAAAGCAAGCTGGAAAAATACCTTTTATACCGCCGCCATCTATAGAGAGAATTCGAAATTCTTTGTTATTAGGCCAAATATTGGGAACTCTTCTTTTGTTTAAAATTCCCTTAGAGCGTCTTTCTGGTTTATATTTTGATTCGCTTTCTTTGTGTTGATTTCGATTTTTGCTTTTTGTTTGGATGTTCCCCTCCTCCCTTCCAGTTAACAGTATAAAGCCAGTTCTCAGAAATTGTCAGGATAAATATTGATATATTATTTTATAAAAAAGAATTTCTTGAAAGAAAATAATTATATCTTATAAAATAATTGGCAGAGTGATACTCATCACAAAATTTTTTTTGCGTGGTTTTTACATGATTGGTTAGGCTATAGAGGAATATAAGCGGTCATCAACAGGATGAAAAGCGTTGATTTTATTGAGTTTTGAAGTTATTTCAAGGCTTGGCTTTCAAACCACTTCTTATTTTCCCGTCCATCCCGCACTTGCATTTTAATGTAGAGTGTTCATACGGTAATGATATAATTTATCTTTGAATAATATATATATTTATTTTTGGAGAAAAAATAGTTGAATAAAAAATATACAGACAAAAAAAAGAATTTTTCCGAAAGACTTTATCAATCAGTTTTTATTTGGAGATTCTGATCAGATTTTAAAATAAATCCCTGATGAAAGCTTGGATTTAGCTATTACATGATTTCCTTAATAATATTAAAAATTCAACTTCTCTTAGATATAAAGTTTTTTATGGAAGGTCGCTGATGAAAAGCCGGTAAGTTATATCTCTGAGTGGTATGCTGGGGCAATTGCTTCTTTTTTAGCCATGATATACTTCCCTTTAGTTTGTTGTTGGCTTGCTTGCTCTTTTGGATAAAAGAAAGAAAAACGACGGGAACATTTTGCAAGACAAAAATTGGGAAGACACCAAAGCGTCAGTGAATGGAGAAACTGGCTCGTCCATGAACAGTGAATGGAGAAACTGGCTCGTCCATGAACAGTGAACAGTAAACAGACTTTACTTTTCACATAGCAGGTCATAAACAATCGTTACTTACTTTCCTCTTCTCCAGGAGTGAAATTTGTTTAATAGCTTTAGTGATCTTTCCGGTATATGATGCTTTTTCCATTGTCCGGCTACATATTTATTTCCTTCATTTAGTGTCGGATAAATATGAATACTATTTAGAATCGCGGAAAGATTTAGATTATGAGTCATAGCTAATATAAATTCGGAAATCAGTTCACTGGCTCGGCTATGGACAATACTTACTCCTAAAATTTTATCTTTTCCTGGTGGAGTTAAAACTTCAATATAACCCTGCTCTTCACTGTCTGTAATAGCACGATCCAGTTCTTTAAAATTATAAACAGTGGATTCATAGGGAATATTTTTTTCTTTCGCTCGCATCTTGGAAAGCCCCGCGCTAGCCACCTCCGGGTCTGTAAAAAGCGCCCAAGGTATTATATTATAATTTGCTTTAAAAAACTTTTTTTGAATCCATGGAGGCAAAAAACAATTATAAGGGTGAAACAAAGCGTTTATACAGGCATAGTAAGCTTGGTAGCCTGCTATGTGAGTAAATTGAAAAGGCCCTGTTACATCTCCACAGACAAAAATATTAGGATAGTTAGTGGCCATAAATAGATTTGCCTGAATAGTTTTTTGTTTTGTAACTTTCACATTGAGTTTTTCCAGGCCAAAATCTTTAATCCGCGCTTTTCGTCCGAAAGCAATTAGAACTTCATCAAATGGAATTTCTTTTTGAAGACCTTGTTGGTCTTTCACTGTTAAAATTTTTTCTCCTGAATTATTGATAGAAAATTTCTCTAGTTGATGAGAGGTTAAAATATTCATTTTTTCTTTATGAAATTGGCTGGTTAAAATGTCAGATACCTCTTTATCCAATAAGGAAACAATTCGAGGAGCTTTATCTAGTAAAGTGACTTGAGATCCTAATCTTTGAAAACACTGAGCTAGCTCACAGCCAATTGGTCCGGCGCCTAAAACCAACAATCTTTCAGGCTTTGTTTTAAGATTCCAAATATTATCAGATGTTAGATAAGAAATTTTATTTAGACCTGGAATAGGAAAAACCAGAGGTTGAGCGCCTGTAGCGACAACAATAGATCTTGTGTTGAAAGTTTTATCCCCTATGCGAACTGTATAAGGTGAAAGAATCTCTGCTGTGTCAGAAAAACAATGGACTCCTAATTTTTTATATCTCTCCACGGAATCGTGAGGTTCAATTTTTTTTATTTTGTTTTGAACCCTATCCATAATGTCCTGAAAAGTATAATCTACAGATAAGGACCTAAAACCCAACTCTTTAGCTTTACTTTGAAGGTATAAAATTTTAGCGGAGCGAATAAGAGATTTACTGGGGACACAACCGGTATTTAAACAATCCCCTCCCATTTTATGTTTTTCTACAAGAGCCACTTTCGCTTTAAGAGCACTGGCCAGATAAGAGCAAACCAGACCGGCGCTTCCAGCGCCAATAACAATTAAATTAAAATCATATTTTGCCGGCTTTTTAAATTTCATTTTCTATTACCTGCTTTCTATTTGAGTTTGTTTTTTTTTAGAACGAAAAGTTTAAAAAACAGTTTCATAATCCAGGGTAGTCCTGCTAAAATGCAAAAAGACAAAATAATCGGAACAGATAAAATATCAGACATGGATTGAACAGAAGATAACTGCTTTCCGGCGTTGACATAAACAAAAGTTCCTGGAAGCATCCCTAAACAACTAACTATAATGAATTGTTTTGTGGAGATAGTGGTTAATCCCATTAGTAAATTGATAAGAAAAAAAGGAAATATAGGGATAAGCCTCAATGAAAGCAGATACAAAAATCCATCTTTTTTGAATCCTTTATTGATAATTTTTAAACGGGAGTGAAATTTTTTTTGAACAAAATCTTTTAATAAAAATCTTGAAATCAAAAATGCTAAAGTAGCTCCTGTTGTACTACCTAAAGAGACCAAAACGCTCCCTATAAAAAAGTCAAATAGAAAGCCCGCAGAGAGTGTTAATACCGCCGCCCCAGGGATGCTCAAGGTAGTGCAAAGCACATAAACACAGAAAAAAATTAATATAAATAAAACCGGATGATTTTTATAAAGAGAATCCAATTCCTGTTTTTTATTGATAAAAAAATCAGGATTGAAATACCGGTTTAAATCAAGATAAAAAAGTAATATCCAGATGAGTAAAATGAAACATACAAAAAAGATTTTTGTTTTTAAGGTATTCAATATATATATCTGGTAAGTGCATTGGCCAACTGCCTATATTCTACCGAATTTTTCATCCTCAGTCCAGTTCACAAGAAAAAACTATCCAGGAAGTGCAGAAAGCTTATTCAAACTCTTACCAATTTCAGAAGAAATGGAGGGATGTGATGGAATGTTTAGAGTTGAATTTTATGGGAATTTTCTTATCTTACCGATTGCAGAGAAAACTGGAGGGATGTGATGGGCTGAATATTTCACATTGTATCGGTCCCGAAAAGTGGATAGAGTATTAGTTTTTGCATAAGGTGGAAAACTAGGTATTCCATTGTATCGGTCTCGAAAAGTGGATAGAGTATTGGAGAGATGAGGCACTATGAAACCAGATGTTCCATTGTATCGATCTCGAAAAGTGGATAGAGTATTAGTTTTTGCATAAGGTGGAAAACTAGGTATTCCATTGTATCGGTCTCGAAAAGTGGATAGAGTATTGGAGAGATGAGGCACTATGAAACCAGATGTTTCATTGTATCGGTCTCGAAAAGTGGATAGAGTATTGGAGAGATGAGGCACTATGAAACCAGATGTTTCATTGTATCAGTCTCGAAAAGTGGATAGAGTATTAGCGCACAAATTGGGACAACTATAATACACTAAATTGGATCAGTCTCAAAAAGTGGATAGAGTATTAGTGCACAAATTGGGACAACTATAATACACTAAATTGGATCAGTCTCGAAAAATGGACAGAGTATTGTGTATCATTTTGAAAATATTTCTAATTAGGATTTATTTTGATAGGTTATTGAAAAAATCACCACAAAAAAATCTAATTAATTCTAATATTTAGGAAAGTAAATGGTGGAGCTGAGGGGGCTCGAACCCCTGACCTTAGCGCTGCCAGCGCTACGCTCTCCCAGCTGAGCTACAGCCCCAAAAAGAAAATCTATTACCAACTACATACAATATGTCAAACGCACTAGTAAAAGCAATTAGCATAACCTTTCTTTTCGGTCGATTCGAATGACATTAATATGTCAAATGCATATCAATCACATTCGTAAAAACAGATAGAGATAGCAACCACTGCCAAACACTATAAGCTTCACTTGTGTTATAAGAGATCCCCTCTGATGACCTCCACGAGGGCATTTAATGCGTCTATAGAAGTAAAAATACCTAATTCACCGTCAGGGTTTGTTACTAAAGCGCTTCCATACTTATTTTTTGACATATAAAAAGCTACTTCGGAAAGTTTTGTGTCTGAACTAACCGAGTAGGGATCTTTTTGCATAATGTCTTTTGCTAACAACTGGTCTTTATTTTCTGAGCGATATACGAAAAAAATATCCCGTTCACTTATAATACCAACCAGTTCATTATTTTCCTGAACAGGTATGTGTCTGATTTTCTCTATTTTCATCACTCTTTCCAATTCCATTAATTCAGTATCAGGGGATACCACCTTTGGACAAGGAGTGGTGAACTCTTCCACAGTCAAGTTTTTTATTTTTTCCCATTTTTTTTCATTCATAAAGTCACCCTTTCATAGCAAAATGATTTGTCATCTTTAAGTTTTGCCGTTGCATTCATTGGAGTTTGTACAGATAATAAGTTCCTTTTCCTTTCAGAAGGCAATAGATTATCTTTAAGTTTTGCCGTTGCATTCATTGGAGTTTATACAGATAATAAGTTCCTTTTCCTTTCAGAAGGCAATAGATTATCTTTAAGTTTTGCCGTTGCATTCATTGGAGTTTATACAGATAATAAGTTCCTTTTCCTTTCAGAAGGCAATAGATTATCTTTAAGTTTTGCCGTTGCATTCATTGGAGTTTTTAAGAATGGTAAACTCTCTTCCGTACCAGAAGTATCGCCCATTATAGTAAGCAGTGCAATTCAATCTTTCCCTATTGTTATTTGGATTGCTTAATCCAAAACCAAGTGGTTTGCTCAGTAAAATTGTGACCAATCCATCTGCGGAAATATCAACGCTGGCGGAGTTTCCCCGGCTGACATAGCAACGCATATCCTTTAAATCTATATCTGAAGGAATGGAGAAATACACTCTGTTTACACCCTCCTCCACACAGATGGCTTTGTTTTTTGGGTGGTAATCAATAACCGGTAGATGAAGACTGGTTAATTTTATCTTAAATAACTCGTTTATTACGCCGTATTTTTCATTGATGGCAAAACGGGGTAACGCAAATATATTTGAGGAACAACCCACCGGGCCGGATTGTGTTGAAAAAGCGGCCGAAAAATGAAATGATTTAGCCAGAACCTGATCTATGTTTTGTATTTCCTTAATAAGATTGTCGCTCACTTCACCAAAAGGATAAGAGAAGAATTTTGGCATTGTTGAGGTGTTTTGGTAAATCCGCTCCACGGAAAGCAAAATATCTCTTACTCTTTGTGTTGTGTCCATATCCTGCACCAGATGGCCATGAGTGTGGGAGTGGGCCGCCAGTTCACCCAAATCGGATTGCGCTATATTGCTTAAATCCTCCCAATTCATGGAACTGGTGTATTGTTTATCCACTGCTTCTGTATTGACAAAAACAGTGTAAGGGTATTGGTGAGTCTCCAAGATAGGTTTGGCTTTCAAAAAGGATTTATAGGCATCATCAATAGTAATAGCTATCCATTTTTTTCCAAATGGAATATGGCCTTTGACAGCTGATACTACTTTATCCAATGGAACAACCGTATATCCATTGTTTTTAAGAAAGGCCATTTGTTGCATAAACTGTTCAACAGTCACGCTGGTGCTTTTGTAAGGTTCACCAAATTTGTGATACATAAGAACCACTGCGGAACCTTGTTTCAGATCACAGGGTCTTTGTTCGACTGCAGTGCTCCTGTGGTTGTTCATATCCTTATTAAGAGAAGCAGGTAGTGTGTTTGATGAGTTTGTGTCTGAAGCCTGAACCTCATTATTGGTCGTACTCTGACAGGAGATGAGAAAAGATAAAAGGGATAATATGATAATCAGGAATTTCCTGTGTGGTCCGGCGCTGATTCTAATAAGAAAAGTCAGTAAATGAAAAAAGTATTTCACAGACTACATATTAGCAATTATCAATTATTTCGCAAACTTTTTTGATAGTATTTTGCACCTTTTTTACATAATTTGGGTCTTCTGCATACCTCCTCAAACCTACCGCCATTTTCAAAGATACGTCGCAAGGCTCATTACCAGCCAGTTCAGATTGGTATCTGTGCTCTCTTAGTGAAATATAGGGGCTGGTAGTGTTTAGTAATTGAGTGTAGATAAAAACACTGGTTTCAACAGAATTAAATTTGTAGACGCACCTTCTAGCTGATCGTCTGGCGACAGTGCATTGGTTGTTATTTCTTGTTTGCCGAGCGGAGGGAAAAGTGGTCTGAATACCAAAAAAATTGTATCCATTTTTGACAAAATAAGAGGTTCCCCATGCGGACTCCAACCCGGCCTGAGCGATCGCCAAAGGAACAGAAATAGCTCTTACTCGCTTCTCAATTGCCATTTTACATTCTTCACCAAGGAGAGGATATGTTTTTTCTCTACCACTGGAATATATATGGCACATATCTGGTCTGTTAAGGTTTGTTTGTAAATATTTCGTAGCAAGCGCATATATTGTATTTATCGGTTTTGTGGGGTTATTCTTAATACACAAATAACTGAAAAATCGGCATTTTGTTTTTTTATCCTCATTGATAGGCAATAGGCGATACATCATTAAAGTGACTGTCAAATCCATTCGGGTGGTTTCTGTTATTGTTTTATTGGTTCTCAATTTTTCCAGTTGATGTAAAATAAACTGGCGGTCTCTGTCAATAAGGCTGTTTATATATTCGATTACCCCTTTATATCCACAAATAAATTTTGTTTGTGTTTTGCTCAGACTTTTTGCGTTAAAAGGCATTACAAAACATATAAATAGAATTAAAAAAAATTGACATTTTTTCATAAATATCGAACTATTTGCTGTATTTATTAATTGACTCTCTATTGTGTGAGGTGTGGTTTATGCCGAGTCATTTTATTATTTTTTCTCTTTTTTCTCTTTTGTATTTCCTTGCTATTTTATGTCTAACTTACTTTTTTATTTACAAAAAAGTAAAGCTTCACCTGCATCATATTATTGCTGTTGGAGCGGGTATTCTTATTACTTTAGTGTTTTTCGATTTTTTACCTCATTCCCTTGATACAGGGATAAGATGGTATAATATAATAATTATACTTGCGGGATTTTTAGTCAATGCTTTTGCTGAAATTGTTATTTTGCCGCGTATAAAGTTTTTGAACCGCCTTTTGCCTGATAAACAACATGATTGCCATCAACATGACTCTGAACACACGCACTATCATTTAATCCCCTCTTCTGCCGGTTGTTCTGTTGTCAGCTGTCTGATTTTATGCGCTTTTTTTGATGGCGCCCGATTGGCTTCCGCCCTTTTTATTGATGTGGAGACAGCTATTATGATGGGCATCGGACTTTTATTTCATCTGCTCCCTGAATGTATTGCTGTAGTGGGTATCGGACTTTCATCAGGCTTTTCACGGAAATTTCTTTTGAGTATTCCTATGGTTTTTTGCTTCGCTTTTTTGGGAGGTTATCATATTTTTTTTCTGTTGTCTTATATACCAAATTTACAAACTCTTTTTTTGCCTTTTGCCTCCGGATTGTTTTTATATGTGTGTTTTGTGCATTTCATTCCTATTGTCATTAAGTTCAAAAAAACATTTTGGTTTTTCATTGGTGCTACTGCAGGAGCCGCTTTTCTCCTGCTCCCTCATTTGATGCTTCATCATTAGTTGAATAAAATCAGTATGTGATTCAGGCAAAAATGTGTATGTGAAATCCAGTGTTTATTGTATTGACATTATCGCATCAATCAGGCTTTTCTTACTGAAAAAGAGGAGTATTCAGTGAGTGGCTTAAAGAGGAGTTTTATTTTTTTTCTCTGCCTGTTGTTTCTTGCCTCCTGTAAAACCAAGACCGGCAGTGTGGTATTTTTTCATCCTGATGGGATGTCTCTGGCTCATTGGGATGCCATTCGGTTGGTTCAGACGGGGCCGGATGGTTTATTAGAGTGGGATAAAATGACAAACATGGCGGTTTACCGGGGCCATACTAAAAAATATCTGAGCGCCACTTCCAACGCAGGAGCCACTATTCATGCTTATGGAGTGAAGGTGGGAATCCACAGCTTTGGCATGGATAACGGCCGGCGCCTGCTTTCTGCAAGTGGAAAGCCGTTTTCCATTATGACAGAAGCCAAAAATAGAGGTTTGTCCGTAGCCCTTTGTCAGTCCGGTGTTATAGTGGAACCGGGGACGGCGGTGTTTTCAGCTCAGTCAAAAAACAGAAAAAATTTTGATGAAATTTCCCTTCAGGTAATTCAATCCGGCGCAGATCTTATCTTTACCGGTGGGGAGAAATTCCTTCTTCCAGAAGGTGTGCAGGGATATTTTGGAAAGGGGGTGCGACAGGATGGCGAAAACCTCATTGAATGGGCCAAACAAAACGGATACCGCATTATTTACACTAAAGAGGAAATGAATCTTTTGTCCAGGACAGTGAAAAAAGTCCTGGGGGTGTTCGCTTATGAGAACACCTATAACGACAAGACGGAAAAACAACAAATTGAAATGGGGCTTTCTCACTATGTAAAGTCCGCGCCCTCCATAGCGGAGATGACTCGGTGGGCTTTGGAGTTTCTTAAAAAGAAAAAGAAAAATTTTTTTCTTGTTGTAGAGGAAGAAGGGACCGACAACTTTTCCAATAAAAATAATACAGAAGGTTTTTTTACTGCCGGCAAAAGGGCAGATGCGGCAATAGCTGAGGTCAACCGATTTCTAAAAAACAATCCCAACACTCTTTTTTTAACGGCTTCAGACAGCAATGCTTCCGGTTTACTGGTTGCGGACGGTTATCCAAAAAGGAGGTGGCGCAAGGAACAAAATTTGCCATTGAAGACAGACAAAGATGCTCATATAGATGGAGCGGGTATAGGCGGCGGGCAAAAACCTTTTTTAACTTTTCCTGACCGATACGGACAACAGATGCCCTTTGGAGTGATATGGCCCACGTCTTGGGATCTTTACAGTGGTATGTTGGTTAAAGCCAGTGGTTTCAATGCGCATAATATCAGTGGTATCGTGGATAATACAGACCTGTATAAATTAATGTACCTTACCTTATTTGGTGTTCCTCCCGGAAAAGAGTAATTTGATGAGCAATGAAAAAAAATCTTTATCCTCTTTTACCTTTTTTTACCGTTATCTGTTTTCCAAGAGAGCCAATTCCGTCATTCGCAGAGTGTCTTTCATTTGTTTTTTGGGATTGATGATTTCCATTGGTAGTTTATTGATTGTGCTTAATGTTATGGGCGGGCTGGGGCAATCCATCAAAGATCAATTCCTGGCAACAGAACCTCATGTTATTGTTTCACTTGAAAAAAATTCCGATAGTCATTTTATTCAAAATCAAAAAGATAAGATTGAAAAAATATTAAAAAAAAACAATTTGGACACAGGGATTTCCTCTTTTTATTTTTTTGAAAATGTGGATATAGTGATTCGTACATCAAAAGGGATTTTTTCAGGAGCGGTAGCCAAAGGCTACGATTCATATCATTTAAAAAATTTTTTGAGAAAAACACAAGGGACCCTGATGTTGTCCGCGGAAGGGGATATTTTGGACGATATTCCCGCTAAGGGAAAAAAATCAAATGAAAACGATGCTGTAGGAAGTAACGAAGGTAAAAAATCCAAAGAGGATTTTCTGGAAGTAACTTCTGTTGAAATGAGAGGAGAAAAGCTTTTTTTTGTTAAAGAAGTAAATAAGAAAGAAAGGCCGGTGAACAGGAAAACAATTGTTATGGGCTTGGATTTAGCCGGTGAACTCAATTTGTATCAGGAGGAAACAGTGCAGTTGATACCGGCGGAAAATCTTTTACTTCCTCCGGGAGAGCCTGTCCTGTTTGAGTTGGCTCGGGTAGGCTCTATTATCTCCATTCAGAACTCGGTGTGGAATTCAAATTATATTTTTTATGATCGCGGGAAATTCCCCTCCTTTCGTGAAAGCAGTTCTTATGGTTCCGGGTTTGAGATAGGTTTAAAAGAGCCGGATGATTTTTTATTGTATAAAACAGCATTGGAAAAAGCTGGTTTTACTGTAGAGGTGTGGCCTGAGAGAAATTCTTCCGTGTTCTTTGCCCTGAAGGTGGAAAAGATCATTATGAGTATTTTTTTGTCTTTGGCCGGGTTGATTACTTTATTGGCTGTTTCTTCTCTGTTGGCTTTGCTGATAGTTCAGAAAAAAAAGGAAATGGGCATTTTGATGGCTATGGGTTTGCCTGTTAAAAAAATCCGTGACTTATTCGTGAGGATTGGCTTGATTTTGTGTGTGTTTGGAATATTGGGAGCTTGGTTCTTAAGTATATGTGCTTGTCTTTTTCTTAAATATTCCAATGTTCCTTTTCTGTCTCAGTTTTACGCGGGTGCTCAATTCCCCGTGGAATTTAATTTCTTGTTTATGCTGGGTTTATCCATCAGTGTTCTGCTTCTGGCTTATGTTAGTTGTGCATTGTCTGTTCGATTTCAATTCCGCTATTCTCCATCGGAACTGTTGAAAACAGCGAATGGATAATAGATAAAAAAGAAGCCGGAGTGGAGGCGGGGAGCTATTGTAGCTGACACCTGTAACCTGCGTCCATTAACTCCTGTTTTCTTTTTTCAACAGCCAATTGGCAGGTGTTTTTTTGAATAGTGGCGTATCTCAGCACTTCTTTGTTTTCATTCAGATCACATAGCAATTTATTTTGATTGGGTGGATTGTTCCATTCATTTATTATCAATAGCACTGGAAGCCCTCCGCTTTTTTCACATTTTGTTGTTTCCGTCAATGTGGGCTGTCCCGAAACAGGTTTTAAGCAGGTTTTGTGTTTTGTTCTACATTCTTCAGTGTTTGTACAGGGCGCTTTGCAAGGATCAGACGATGATATCATTTCCCGCGGCGCTTCTTGCGCCGCCGCTCTTGCAGTAGCCAAAGGTGGTTGTTCTCCGCATTCGTAGCCTTCACTTATCAAGTCTTTTTTTCTGTTATTCATTGCCACCCGGCAAACACCTCTGCTGATGGTGGCAAAACGATATAAGTACTCTTTGTTTTCAATAAAATCACACAGGAGATTATTCTGACCGGCAGGGGCAGACCATTCATTTAATACAAGAGTTTTTTGAGGGAGAGTGGAATGCAGGCATGCCACTGTCTCAGTTGTGTCGACTGGCCCCGCTTTAGGTCTTAAGCAGACATTATACTTTTCCCCGCATTCCTCATTGCCTACGCAGGTTCTGGTGCAAAGATCATTGGTATCGGTAGCCAACTGTAAATTAGGTGTGGGTGGATTAATGCTGTCGGTTCCTGATTCACCATCAGGGGTTCCTTTGGGTCTTTCCTCCCCCTCGAAGGAGGTCGGGTCATCAGTGCTTTCAGTTATATCACTGCCGCAATTTGCAAAAAGGATAAACAACCCGGAAAAAAATAAAATTTTCATACTAAAATGGAAAAAATAATGAGTTTGCACAATAATACTCCTGTTTAAATACCTACCGGTTTTGTTTTAGCTCCTCAGTGACTTTTTTTTAAACAAGTTGTTGTTTAAAAAAAACAACACATTAGTTATGTACAAAAATTATTTTAGCAGGGAAAACTAAAATGTGAACAGTGTTTAATAAAAAAGGGAATTCAGGGGCAAATATAGGACTATAAGCCTGGATTGATCTTGCTGAAATCATTGAGTGGCGCATTAATAAATCAATTATTGTATAGGGGCAAATTCATAAAGAATATTAAAGATTGTGGTGCGCCCGGAGCGACTTGAACGCTCACATTCATAATGAATACCAGGCCCTCAACCTGGCCTGTCTACCAATTCCAGCACGGGCGCTTTGCATTATAAAACTATACTGCATCGCTGTAGTGTAATACAAAATGAGTTTCTTGACACAATATATAAAAACAGGTTAGTAAAAATATATAAAATAGTTTAGTAAACTTGTTTAAAAAAATTAACGTTTTTGAAAGGATTGTTCAATGTGGTTTCTGCCATTGGCTTGGTCGGAGGAAACAGCTCCGCTTAAACAGCCCGGTATTTTTGAAAAAGTAATGCCGTTTTTATTTATTTTTCTCCTATTTTACTTTCTTTTAATTCGTCCGGCTCAAAATAGGCAAAAAAAACACCAGACCCTGGTAAACCAGTTGAAAAAAGGGGACAGTGTCATTACTTCCAGTGGGATACTGGGTATTATTCATGGTTTGACAGACAGTTTTGTGACATTGGAGGTGGCGGATAATACGCGGATTCGAATTTTAAGATCTCAGATTTCCTCTTTGGCTGAATCAGACACAAAAAAAACTTAAATTTTTATTCAGAATTTCCCACTTGGGCTGGTTTTAGGTAAAAAGTGATATGAGGATTGAAAAATCATGCGGTATCGGCAGGATCGGTAAAAAATATTTGGCTTATTTTCTTATTATGGTTAATAACATATATACACAAATCACGGAGGGCGGGCTTGATTTATTCAGATCGGCCTTAAGATAAAATATGATTGAAAACAACAAAATGCGCTGGGCAATAGTTCTTTTTTCTCTTGTTTTGGCCGGCGCCTGGATACTTCCCAACTTTTATTCCTTTAAGGAAAATCAGTGGTGGATTTCCAAAGTTAAATTGATTTACGGCTTGGATATTCAAGGCGGTCTGCATCTGGTAATGGGCGTGAAAACAGATGAGGCCATTCAGGAAAAAATCAAAAGTTTAACAGCCGATCTACAAGACAAGTTAAAACGATCGGAGATCAAAGTCAGCAGTATCAGTCCTTTACGGGGGAAAATAGGTCAGATGCAGGTGTCCTTGAACAAGGGGGAAGATAAGGAAAAAGCCGCCAAAGTGATTGAAAAGGAATACACGGGTTCTGTATTAGGAGGAGTGCGTCTCAGAATACTGAGTGAATCAGGGGAAAACAATCTGATCGTGGGCTACAATGAAGTGGAGCTTATTCGTCTACGTAAGAAGATTGCCAATCAGGTGGTGGAGGTGATTCGCCGGAGGATTGACGAATTTGGTGTCAGTGAGCCTATTATCACTGTTCAAGGGGATGACCGCGTCCTGATTCAGCTTCCCGGGGTGGAGGATTCCGCCCGGGCAAGAGACATTATTCAAAGGACCGCTAAGCTGGAGTTCCGTTTGGTGAATCAGACAGTGCCGACGGAGACACTCATGGAATGGGTCAAATCAGCGGAGGAAAAACAAGGACACTCCCTTGGTTCAAAATGGTCTTATCATGAATATGTGAGAAAAATTAATGAGGATTTAAAAGATAAAATTCCGGAAAATAATATGCTGGTGTTTCAAAGAGCGGAGGCCAGTAACAGTTTGCAGGCGGGCCGGATACCCGTTCTGGTTCGAATAGACAGCGGCATGGGAGGTGGGATTTTACAGACAGTATCGGTGGGTGTTGATGAATTTAATAACCCTGAAGTATTTTTTCAAATCAATATTTCCGGGCGAAAAGCCTTCTCTGAACTGACCGGCAACAATATCAAAAAACCCCTGGCTATTATTTTGGATAAGGAATTAAAATCCATGCCTATTATTCAGTCCCGTATACCAGGCAAGGGAAGTATCAGTATGGGCCGGGGGGACTCTCAAAATATTCGTGAAGAGGCGGAGGACATTGCCACGGTTTTGCGGGCCGGAGCTCTTCCTGCCCGCCTGGTGAAAATGGAGGAGCGCACGGTAGGCCCCACTTTGGGAAGGGACTCCATTGAAAAAGGAAAAAAAGCCGGTATGCTTGCGGGGATCCTGGTGATTATTTTTGTGTTATTTTATTACCGTATATTAGGTTTAGTGGCCAATGTGGCTTTATGTATGAATATGCTTTGTTTGCTGGCCCTTCTAACTTCTTTGGGAGCTACTCTCACTTTGCCCGGGGTGGCCGGCATTATCTTAACCATCGGTATGGCGGTGGACGCCAATGTGATTATCTATGAACGACTGAAAGAGGAATTGAAAAAAGGGTCCGCTTTTTTATTGGCGGTTAGAGATGGTTATCGATACGCGCTTTCAGCTATTTTGGACGCTAATATCACCACGGCTATTGTTTGCATGGTGCTAATGTCCTTTGGAACAGGTCCTATTCGAGGCTTTGCTATAACTCTTTTCTGCGGAATTATCACTTCTATTTTTACCGCCGTATTCGTATCCCGTACTATTTTAAACACTTTGATAAAACGATTTAACTTAAAACATTTTTAAAGGAAAACAATGAAACCCGTTCGATTTGATTTTTTATCCTCTTCCCCTGTCGTGACCACTGTTTCCCTCATTTTGTCTGTGTTCGCTTTGGTTTGGATCATTGTCAATGGTGTGAATTACGGTATTGATTTCGCCGGGGGCAACGAAATTCAAATTCGGTTTGAACAGGCCCCTCCAGTGGAGAAGTTAAGAAAATATGTGTCTGAAAAGGGTTTTACAAAACCTTCCGTTCAAACTTTGGGCAATGAAGAGAATGAATTTTTGATTTTTATAGAAAATATTCCACTTAAGGCGGATTCAGTGGGATCAGTGCCTGACGAAATAAAGGAGGAAAGAAACGCCGATAAAGGTGCAGTGGTGGCTATCGAGGAATTAATAAAATCCTTTAAGCGGGATTTTGCCGAACAGGGAGTAGAGATACGCAAGGTGGACTCTGTCGGACCACAAATCGGATCAGAACTGAGAAAAAAAGGAATTCTGGCTGTTTTTTACAGTTTGATTATGATTTTAATTTATCTGGTTATTCGATTTGATTATAAATTTGCCCCCGCCGCGGTGGTTTGTCTTTTCCATGACGCCATTTTAACAATGTGGGTGTTTGCCCTCTTTGATTTGGTAGTGAGTGTGCAAACTCTGGCGGCTCTTTTAGCCATTATCGGGTACTCACTGAATGACACTATTGTGACTTTTGACCGCATCAGGGAGAATGGGGAATATTTTGGAAAGAAGGAGTCTTTTTTCAAAGTTTGCAATCGTTCCATTAACGATGTGCTTTCCCGCACCTTATTGACCTCCATAACCACTATGATGGCGGTGGGAGTCATGTGGTTTTACACAGACGGAGTGATTAAGGATTTTGCTTTCACTTTGGGAATAGGGATCATTATTGGAACTTACTCCTCAATATATGTGGCTACCCCCTTGGTGATTTTTATTGATCACTTGCAGAAAAAACGTCAAGCTTGATTTGGTTTTTGTTTTTCCAGGTCTGAATTGTATTTTCAAAAAGCCTGTGGGTGGTTTACATTCCGAAAACGACCTTTTTCCTAATTTAGATTATTTTTGCTTGATACAAAATCTTTAAAGGCCTCCTCAAAGGCCGCTTCCCCTTGTTCTGCCGGAATAAAGGAGTTTTTTCTTTTATCTGTTCAAACTAAAAAGCCGCTTTTCTTTTATCTACAGGAACGCCCTTTCCCTTGGAAAATATTTCATATAGCTTCTTCATTTGAGCAGGAAGCACTGGTTTTGCCGCCAGCAAAATCCAATTAGTACCTTCTAATAAATTCACCGGAAAGCCGCCCTGATCTTGAGTAGTATAGGTTTTAAGACAACAGTTCCATGTAACTTAAGAGTTAGTTTTAATAAAATCATAAGCTAAGGAAATGAAAAATCACGGTATCAAACAGTTCCATGTAACTTAAGAGTTAAGTTTAATAAAACTCTACAAGTTCTTTTCCTTCATTAGATTAAAAAATATTTTTTGCCGGTGAAAATTTTTCACTGGTTGATTTTTATCTCGTTTAAGGTTAAAAACAACAAGCGATTAAAAATATCTATAAGGCGCTACGTTGTTGGAAAAAACGAAAGAAAGTGCATATATGAAAACACTTAAGCCGGAATCCTCTCTTCAATATTTGAAAGGGGTGGGGCCGTATCTGGCGGAGGTTTTTTCCAAAAAAAACATACATACCGTACAGGATCTGATTCACTGGTATCCCAGAACTTACAGAGATCAAAGGATTATCCATAACTTTTCCCAGTTGGTGCCTGGAGCTTATGTTACTTTACATGGTTATGTTGCACGAAAAAAGGTCTTTAAACTCGGCGGCAGAAAAACAATTTATGAAATGGCGGTCAAGACACAAGGTGGATCGATAGCCTGTAAATACTTTCGTCTTCCCTACAGAGGCTATTTTGACGGTCTTGAAATTGATCAGAAAGTGAAAGTGGTGGGAAAGGTCACTTACTATAGAAACCAACCGGAACTGCATCATCCGGATATTTATCCTTTTAAAGCGGATGAAGAAACAGATGTGCTTGTGCCCGTTTATACGGAAATGGAAAAAATCAGCCAAAATAAAATCAGAAAAATGATCACCACCGCTTTTTTCATGTTGAAGCAAAGCTCGGATTTTCTGAACTCAGATCCCCTGCCTCTTTGGCTCAGAGAGGAAAATAATCTGGTCAGTAAAATAACGGCGCTGGAGCAAATTCACAGGCCTAATCAAAATCAGGTGGAGGATTACTTGCGATTTCGTTCGCCGGCGCAAAAGCGTCTTATATTTGAAGAATTTTTCTTTTTACAGCTTTATATGGGAATGAAAAGCAGTGGCCTGAAAAAAGAACAAAGCTACTCCATAAAGTCATCCTCCACTCTCAGTGATAAATTAAAAAACTCTCTTTCTTTTTCCCTAACTGCCGCTCAGGAAAGAGTGTTAGAGGAAATTGGCCGGGATATGCAAAACAGTTATCCCATGCATCGTCTGATTCAAGGGGATGTGGGTTGTGGGAAGACCATTGTGGCTTTGCTTTCCGCCAGCCTGGTTATGGAAAACGGGCTTCAATGCGCCATCATGGCGCCGACGGAAATTCTGGCGGAACAACATTATAGGAACAGCTGTTCTCTTTTACAGCCTTTGGGAATCAATGTTTCTTTATTGACAGGCAAAACCCGTGTGAAACAAAAAAGAGACATATTGGAAAAACTGGCGAGCGGATACACCTCCCTTTGTATAGGAACTCACGCACTTATTCAGGAGTCTGTTTTGTTTAAGAAACTGGGGTTGGTGATTATTGATGAACAGCATAGGTTTGGAGTGCACCAAAGAGGTTTGTTAAAGGAAAAAGGAGTGCACCCGCATTTTTTAGTGATGACAGCCACTCCCATTCCTCGGAGTCTGGCCATGACCTTGTACGGGGATTTGGATGTGTCTGTGATTGATGAAATGCCAAAAGGAAGGCAGGCGGTGATAACTAAAAAAACCTATCAATCAAAAAGGGATCAAGTATGGTCTTTTCTGGAATCTCAAATTCAGGCCGGACGGCAGGCGTATATTGTGTATCCTTTGGTGGAAGAGAGTGAAAATATTGATTTGAAAAACGCGGTGGAGGAGTATGAAAAGCTGAAAAAAAGATTTCCCGATTTTAAACTGGGCCTGTTGCATGGCCGGTTGTCTTTTTTTGAAAAGCAGGAGGTTATGTCCGATTTTTTAAAAGCGGAAATTCAGATACTGGTAAGCACCACTGTTATTGAAGTGGGGGTGGATGTAGCCAACGCCAGTGTGATGGTTGTGGAGCACGCGGATCGATTTGGCTTATCCCAACTGCATCAGTTAAGAGGCCGTGTGGGAAGGGGAAAACACAAAAGCTACTGTGTGTTGGTGTTTTCCAATGGCTTTTCCGAAGAAGCCGCCAACCGTCTCTCTATTATGGAAAAGACAAATGACGGGTTTAAAATTGCTGAAGCGGATTTGGAAATAAGAGGGCCAGGGGAGTTTTTGGGAACCCGTCAGGCCGGTCTGCCGGAATTTAGAGTGGCTCACCTTGTTCGGGATGTGAGTCTCCTTCAACAGGCTAAAACAGCCGCCTTCAAGATGATAAAAAAAGACCCTTATTTAAGTTTGCCGGAGCACCAGCTTTTAAAAAAAGAAATGCAAAAACTTTCCAATCGTCTTCTGCCAGGATGACAATTCATGGATTTGTCTGCTTTTTATTTTATTGTGAGGCTTTATTCAAACAGGAACTTTATTTACTGAATTATAGCTTCAGGCATAATGCTCTTTTTAAATTGTAGGACTTTGTTCAAACAGGAACACTTAAATCCAGTATTATACGCACCAATCAAAAAATGGTAGGTGATAAAATATGTTTTCCACACTAAAGTTGCTTGATTTAAAAAGTTTAATAAAGTTATACTCTTGCTGTTTATATCTTCTTAAGTTTTTTTCCTGATAGAAAATTCAAAAGGAAAACTTTTATGAAAGAGAAAAATCGCAGTAAAGCCTCTTCCTTCGTAAGCTCTCAGGTAAAAAAAATAATTGGTTTCTATGAGTCGGAAAATTTAGGTGTTATCAATAACCTGACCCGGCTCTTGAATCATGGTTATTTGGGAGGAACGGGCAAGCTGGTTATTTTACCGGTGGATCAGGGATTTGAGCATGGTCCCATCCCGAGTTTCGGCTGTAACACGAACATCAGAGCCGATTCAGAAGAGCGCTTTCAGAGTGACTCGGCGGACACCCCTTATGATCCCCACTATCATTTCAAGCTGGCCATAGCCTCCGGCTGTAATGCCTATGCCGCGCCTTTGGGTTTTTTGCAAGCCGGTGGAAGAACATTTGCCGGAGAAATACCTCTTATTTTAAAGATTAATAATTCAGACAGTCTTTATAAGGACTCCTCCGCGCCGATTCCGGCTTTAACCTCTTCGGTGGAATCCGCTTTACAGCTGGGCTGTTCGGCGGTGGGTTTTACGATTTATCCTGGGAGTGAAAAGAGAAAACAAATGTACGAGGAAATAGCAAGAGTGTCCGAGTACGCCCGGAAATACGGGCTGGCCGTGGTGATATGGTCCTATCCCAGAGGGAAAGGAGTTAGTAAAAAAGGAGAAACGGCTTTAGATATGGTGGCTTACTCAGCCCATATAGCCGCTCAGTTGGGCGCGCATATTATTAAAGTCAAACCCCCTTCGTATTATATTGAAAATGAAGAAGTCAAACATCTCTTTCAGGAGCAAAACATAGAGATGGACACACTTTCCAATCGTGTTCGTTATGTTGTTCAATCCGCTTTTAACGGCAGGAGAATAGTCATTTTTAGCGGAGGTCCGGCCAAGGAAATAAGTGTGTTTATGAGAGAAAGTAAGGAGTTGGCTGCAGGCGGCTCTTTTGGAAGCATCATCGGCCGCAACGCCTTTAAACGGCCTTTCAATTCCGCCGTGGATCTGCTTAGAGAGGTAATGGATATTTATAAAAGCAACATGGCAAATAACTAGGACTGAGACCCTGCGGGAACATGGTGGGAAAATCACGGGCAAATAAAAATAATATGTTAAATAACCGGAACTGAGATTAAAAAAAATAAAAATAATATGTCAAGTAACCGGAACTGAGATTAAGAAAAAATAAACATGGAAAAAGACAATGTGTTAAGAGAGGAAAAAAAAAGAAAGCTTAAAGAGCTTTTGGAAAAAAACCTCAACCCTTATCCTCATAATTTTAAGCGCACTCATGTCAGCTCTCAAATTCAAAAACAGTATGAGTATTTAAAAATCGGTGAGTCTGCGGAGGAAAAAGTGTGGACTGCCGGTCGTTTGATGCTTAAAAGAGGCATGGGCAAAGCGGCTTTTTTCAATATTCAGGATCAAGAGGGGGCTTTGCAGTGTTATCTTAAAGTTCAGGAGCTGGATGAACAGTCCAATCAGTTTTTTTCCCTGGTGGACATTGGAGATATTGTGGGAGTCTGTGGAGCTTTGTTTCGCACCAAAAAAGGTGAGTTGACCTTAAGATGTGGAGCATTTCAGATTTTATGTAAAAGCCTTGAACCTCTTCCTGAAAAATATCATGGCGTGGAGGACATGAAATTAAAATACAGACACCGGTATTTGGATTTGATTATGAATCCGGAGGCCAAAAAAGTTTTTCTTATACGTACAAAGGTGATAAAGGTTATTCGCTCTTTTATGGATGAGAGAGGCTTTATTGAAGTGGAAACACCGGTGTTGCAGCCACTTTATGGAGGAGCTGAAGCTCAGCCTTTTTCCACTTATCATCGGACTTTGGATTGCAATTTATATTTAAAAATTTCGCCCGAACTTTATTTGAAACGACTGATTGTAGGTGGATTTGAAAAGGTGTATGAGCTGGGGAAAAACTTTAGAAACGAAGGGATAGATCGGTCTCACAATCCTGAGTTTATGATGTTGGAATATTATGAAGCTTATACAGATTATTTGGATCAGATGAAACAGTTTGAAGAGCTGGTTTGTCATGTAGTAAAAAGTATAAAAGGCTCCTTGAAGTTTGAGTATCAAGGCCGGTCTTTGGATTTTTCCCCTCCTTGGAAAAGGATCAGTGTGTTGGAAGGGATCGAAAAACAAGGTGGTTTTTCGGTGGAGCGGATGAGTAATGATGAGCTTTTTGAAAAAATAAAATCATTGGGATCGGATTTTGAAGGTGAGGTAAGTAGAGGAGCCATGATTATGAATGCTTTTGAATTAGTAGTGGAAAAACAGATTTGGGATCCTGTGTTTATTACTGATTTTCCAAAAGATATATCCCCTTTAACCAAGGAACATCGAACGCATCGGGATTTGGTGGAGAGATTTGAGCCTTTCGCCGGCGGAATGGAGTTGGGCAACGCCTACACGGAGTTGAACGATCCGGTGGATCAAAGAAGCAGGCTGGAGGAGCAGGAAAAACAAAGGGAACAGAAGAAAGATCATTATCATCCTATGGATTATGATTTCGCAAAGGCTATTGATGTGGGTATGCCTCCCACAGGCGGCGTGGGTTTGGGTGTGGAACGGTTGATTCTCCTGCTGGCCAATCAGCCCGGCATAAAAGATATTATTTTGTTTCCCACCCTGAAACTGCTTGGGAGTGAAATAAAAAAATAAGCTGTAATTTTAATTTAAGAATAGGCTGACTTTAATTTTTTTGGACATCAATTTTGTTTTATTCATTAGTGGGTAAAAACGGAGGAAGTGTTGATTTCGCGTCATGCCACTTTTTGAGGATGTCTGATAATATAGGGTTTATTTCCGGTAGTAGTTTTTTTAGCTCATCTTTGTTGTTGGTTGTTTCGTCCAGTATGTCTTTTGCAACAATAATGCTGGGAAGTGACATTTGACTCGCGAGTTGAATGCCAGCAATTTTCTTATTTTTTTGGTCATTATTAATGAGATTTGCTATTGAGGAGAGTTTTTGATAGTACTCCATGCGATTTTCCAGTATCTTTCGGTCTGTAATTGTTATCGATGATTCCAGTTCGGCTAATGTTTCAATTGTTGCTTCTAACCTTCTATATCTGCTGTTAGATCCTACAATGGGTTGATTTCCTTGAGAGTTTTTTCCATAAAGCTTAATAACAGCTTCTTTAAGCTCTTTGCCCATTTCACCGTTTTCCATAGCAGTGATGGCGTTTTTTCTAATTGTTTTTGCATTTTGCACATAATATGAAAATACATCTTCAAAATGATTAATATCCGGCATATGTTTCTCAAAAATCTTCATGACCTCTTCTGCATTCATTTGTTCCGGCTGGCTTTCGGCTATTAGAGCGAACTCCTTCTCCACAGCCGCCGCCATTTTAATTTGAGCAGGCAATATTGTTTGTTCAAAATTCTGCTGGTGCTTTTGAACTTCTTTGATTAAAGAATGGGGAGGGTTATCGAATATGGCTTCCAATGCTTCTTTAATTGTTTTGATAGATTGTTCCACTTCTATAATTAAAGAGTTATGTGTTTTTTTATGTTTGTCCATCTCAATTTGCAGTTTATTTCTTAATTCCAATAACTCTATCCGATTGTTCACTATTGTTTCTAAAGCTGTATGATCATTTTGTATTCTGTTATAGACACTCTGCTCTTTGACGAGCGCATTAATATGGTGTAGTGCAGTGTTCACATGTTCAAGCAAGGCTTGATTTTTTGTTTTGGAAAATTCGGCCTGCATTTTTTGTAATGTCGTCTGTAAATATGTCAATACTTTCGGGGTGATTTCTCCGTCTTCAGTTAAACTTTCCGTTTTTTCAGGGATTTGAATACCTAAATTGTTCAGCAGATCCTGTAGTAGTTGAGCACCTCTTTTTTTAGTATCTGGATGGTTTTGTGTAGCCATATTTTTCAATTCTGTCCACTCAGGTACATATAGGCTATTAATGATTTGATCATTTTCGAGATGTTCATTTATAAGCTGGAGCAATTTTTTATTAACTGTATCGGGAAGCTGGTAAGATGCTATCTCTTTTTCTATGCTCTCAATATCTTTTAATTTAAGTAAATTGTTTACAAAATGAACTGGTTTTTTGGTTTGTGATGAGTTCTGCAATTTTTTAAACTCTGGCTTTAGATGTTCATTCAGTGTTCTCAGCGCTGTTTCTGTTATAATGGGTAGAGAGTTATGCCCGTTAAGTTTAAATGTTGAGCTCTCTTCCTGCGAAGGTATAGCGGTTGTAATCTGATCTTTCAAGCTTAATAATATATCTTTAATTTTTTTATTTCTTATTTTATTAAGATGGTCTGGGGAGGTGAGATAATTTAGTTCCCCTTTCAAAGAGTTTAATTTATTAAAATCTTTTACTTCACTCAACTGAGTTAACCAAAAAGCGATTCGCAGTTGAGGATTACTGTAAGGAAGCAAAAGAGTTACCACTTTTTGGTTTATAGCCCGAAGTTTATCCATAGCTAAGTTAAAATTTGGCAAGACTTTTTGGTCCTTCATAAATTCGAAGTCCCTTAGAAAATTCCTGAACGCAAGATTATTTGCATATTCCTGAACAATTCTAAAATAAGTAGGTATATTTACTTTTTTGGAAGCAGATAACTGAACTCTTTCCTCTAGTCTATCAATATTTTGTTTGAGATTGGTTATATTATCAGGAGAATGTGACTGAACATGAGGATTTGCTTCTATAAAGTGTTTAATTTCTCCAAAAGAACCCTGTGAGTTTAATTCTTCTAAAGAGAGTTGATTTTGCTTGAGTAAGGATTGTTCTATAAACCCAGCGACGTTTTCTTTGGCAGTTTTAATGTTGAATAAGGTTAATTGTTTTTCGATAAAAGCTGTGATTAATTTGTCTTGCATACCTTCTTTTTTATCCGTAGTCAAAAAATCTTGAATTATGTGACCTACTTTCGTCTCTTTGCGGTTTCGATCTAGTTTGTATGGGAGTGTATCTAAAAAATGCGCTTCCACATTTTCCAGCCCTTCGTAATACTCACGATAAAGCTTTTCAAATCCGAGAAAAACCAAAGGGTCGTATTCGCCCACAAGCATTAACGCCGGAATAAATTTTTTTCCTTTATGTTCAGGAATATACTGTAAGGCTTCTAATATGATTTTCGTAGCATAGCTACTTCCCAAAAGGGAGTATTTTCCCCTCCTGATTATCTCTTCCCATAAACCTTTTTCCATATCGGCGGCCTCATTCTGCCTAGAAGTATTAACTTCGTCTAATATTTTTGTGTAGTTCTCGTATATGACTTCACGAGGTGTGTTAGGGGTTGCGCCTGTAAATGCGTTGGAAAGGATAATGGCTCCAGAAAGGCTTTTGTGGAAATGAAAATCTGGTTGTTCTGTCATCCTCATTAATTGCTCTGCGAATAGGGCACCCCAGCTGTGTCCCGCAACGAATAAAGGAACATGAGGTGGAAGGTATTTGCGGGCAAAGCTCCCCAACATTTTAATCACGCCTTCTAAACTCAAAAGGTCTCTAGGGCCTTGACCGTGATAAGGTAAATCCACAGCCACTACATGTATACCAAGATTGTGATAATGATTTATCATATTCACTGCCGTATGAGCGCCAGTAGATTTGGTTCCCCCGCCATGCAGGTATAATATAACGGCTTTTGCACCTGCCCCCGCCAGCCAATTTTTTTGTGTTTCCATATTATCTACAAGAGCTCCTATGCTGAATGCCACATTTGTGTGAAGTGTAAGCTTCGGAGATGATGGGTGTGGGAATGAGGCTCTGCCCATTATCGTGTACCCCGTCGGCGGTCTTAGTTTAATGGTAGTTTGCGTTGCAGGTTTATAGAGCTGATACCGGAGAAGGTGAACACCTTCGGGTAAAAGCGCGTTCAGCATTTCCGGAACTTTCGGATTTGAAGGGGGGAGGTTCCATAGCTTCGATAATTTTATGTCTTTTACAAAATTTACGCCCGTAGGCTCAACTTTCCTGCTTTCGGGTAATTGTTTCAGAACCTGAAATTCATAATATAATTTGGCAAAAGCATTCTTGCATTCAAGTTCAGAGAAGGAAATACAAGGAAATAAAAGTAAATATAAAAAAATAATTGGTTTTAAAATACGCATTATTGATTCCTAATTCTTTAAACTCCTAAAATCCAACATCCTGTTCTACCAGTTGATAAAGATTGTGCAACCTAAAACATCACTGGCACTTTATACCGGACACATCATTGACAGTTGCTCCAATGGATTATCCCGCCAAAGGAACCCCACTCCAACTTATAACCCTCTTCATCAAAGCAACCTATATCACATAGTTCATTGTATAGGTGAAATGAGATTACAGAACATACTACTTAAGTGGTTCAAACTACAGCGACAAAATAAAAATCTAAATTAATTGTATTTTTTACACTAATTTTTTTATGATAAGCAATTGATTTGAATATTCAGAAATAAAAGTTATATCTGCCATAAGTTTTAATAATTCTTTATAAATTATTGGCCGGTGTTTTTAATTTTGAATCCATCCATGAAAGAAACAGTGTGTTACCCTTTAAAATAGGAATAAACACCACACAGGGACAAGTGTAACTGTGATGACTCACGACTGTTTTCTGCAGGTCATCAAATAAATCCTGACGGGTTTTAAGAATCAAAACGGTTTCTGTTTCTTCCTTGTACTTTCCATTCCATTCATAACCGGATGAAATGGAGGGGAAAATGTTGATGCAGGCGGTTAGGTTTTTATTGAGGCAGGCTTGAGCTATTTTCCTGGCTTCCTGAATATCTTTAGTTGTGACATAAACAAAACCGTACTGTTTCATTATCGCTTATTCCTGTTGTTTTCCTGCTTTCATTGTAAGTTCATCTTGTGAAGTTTGTTTTTTGCAGTATGTCAATATTAAAGAAACTTTTTTACAGACTTGTTGTCTTTTTCGGAGGCTAACGACACAGTGCTTTTGTCCCATTAATTTTCAACATAATACTTCCTCTCTGATATCTCTGGTGTCATTTCTTTTCACAAGTAAGAGGTGCGTAGGCGAAATGGGGTCACGGGCAAAAAGAAGGTGCACCGGGATCATTTTTATTTATGTCAAATTCTGTTCATTGTTCTTTTTCTGATCTGCCATTGTTCCAAGGCGTACTGTCTCATGTCTTCCACAGAATCAAACTCATCCACAATTTCTACGCCCAACAAGGTTTCCACAGCGTCCTCCAAAGTTACCAGTCCGGTTAATACGCCATAAGAATCCACGGCAACAAAAATATGCTCCTTTCTTTTAATAAATTGGTCCAAAGCCGCGGACACTGAAATTTGATCCGGAATAGAATGAATGGGTTTCATATACTCTTCCAAGCTTATATCGAATAAGTCCTGTGAGTAAGCTTCCAGTATTTTATAGCGGTGGATAAAACCCACCACCTGGTCCAAACTGTCTTCATAAACCGGAACACGGGAAAAACGAATAGGTTGATTTTTTTCCATCACTTCTTTGATTTTTATTTTTTTGTTAAAAGCCAGAATCACCGCCCGTGGAGTCATTATTTCAGATACTTTCAGTGTATCCAGCATAAGCAAATTCTTAATCACCCGGCTTTCTTTTTGTCCGATAGTGCCTTCGCTGGCGCCCATTTCCGCTGTGACGATCATGTCTTCACGGGTGACGGAAGCACCTTTTTTTCGAGACAGTAATTTGTTTAGCTTTTCTGAAAACCAGACAGCCGGATAGAGAACAAAAATAAGAGCGCCCACCAAATAGGCCACCACAGGGGCCAGGATGCGCCAGTAATTTGCCCCCACTGTTTTGGGAATAATCTCTGAAAAAATCAAGATCACAAGGGTGAGAATAATTGACGCCAAAGTAACATAAGCGCTTCCGTATAAAGTATGAACCTGCGCTCCCACTCCAGCGGCACCCACCATATTGGCGAAAGTATTTAAAGTTAAAATAGCGGAAAGCGGCCGATTTATCTGATTTTTAAGTGATTTTAATAAGTTACCGTAAGGTTTCTTGTGCTTGATAGCCGCTCGCACATAGACGGATGTAGTGGAAAGCATCACCGCCTCCATTACGGAGCAACAAAATGACACCACTACAGCCAGAAAAAAATAAATAAACAATAAGGTCATTTAAAGACCACCTGCTTCCAGCCATCTATAAAAAAATACAATAATATCATGGATTTTACTGAACAAGCGATAAAGAAATAAAGCCGGTTTACCCGAATCAGGGTCATCCTTATCAGACTTTTCACTTGTTACCAATAAAGAAACAAAAGAGGACAATAGGGCACCACTCATATATCAAATCTGATATTAACAAATTTTCCGATCATTTTACACTAACTATTTTCCTGATCCATGAAAATACGGGTGCCTACAGCTCCTTTTTGGCCCTGATATTTGCCTTTATAGGGCTTTTTTGTCTTCTGATCCATTTTACAGAACACAATTTGGCAGATACGACGCCCTGCACATAAACGAATGGGTAAGGTATTGGCATTATAAAGCTCCAAGGTGAGTTGTCCTTCAAAACCGGGGTCTACCCAGCCGGCATTTTGGATAAAAAGCCCCATACGCCCCACGGAGCTTCGTCCTTCCACAAAAGCCGTTAAGTTGTGAGGTAGTCGCAGGGTCTCACTCGTTACAGCCAACACAAAAGAATGGGAAGGCACTAAAAATGTATCAGCCGAAACAGTTTGATAGTTGGGCTGGGAGTTGAAATCCAAAATATCCCCCCCCCAATGTTTGATGATAACAAACTGTGTTCCCAACCTTAAGTCCACCGAAGCGGGTTGAATGCAGTTTTTATCCAAAGGGTCAATCAGCAGTTCCCTGCTGTCCAGGCAGGCCTGGATACCTCCGTCAGAAAGAATCATGCTTTTTTCTCTTTCTTTTCTTTTTCTGTGTGTTTCTTAATCAACTCAACCTGTATACCCCCCGGCACTTGGAAATATCTGGCAAATTCCATAGTGAATTCCCCTTTCCCTTGAGTGGCTGAACGCAGTTCCGTGGAATAGCTAAACATTTCCGCCAGGGGAACTTCCGCCTCAATGGTAACGAATTTGTTTTGCGAATGAGTATTTTTAATCATTCCTCTTCTTTGGTTGATTTGTCCAATGACATTACCTTGAAATTCATCCGGCGCCGACACCTCCAGTTTCATTATAGGCTCCAGCACAGCAGGGGAGGCTTTGGAAAAATGTTCCCGAAACGCGGTCATCGCACAAATTTTAAAAGCCAGTTCACTGGAATCCACATCATGGTAGGCTCCATCAGATAAAATAGCCTGAACCCCCACAATGGGAAATCCGAGCAGTGGGCCTTTTTTCATCTGTTCCTGAAAACCCCGATCCACAGCCGGAATGTATTCTTTTGGAATCCGTCCTCCGGTAATTTTGCTTACAAATTCATAGTTTTTCTCTTCATCCACCGGCAAAGGATTAAATGTTCCCATTACCTTGGCAAATTGTCCCGCTCCCCCTGTTTGTTTTTTATGAGTGTATTCGTATTTCACGGGTTTCGTGATGGTTTCACGGTAAGCCACTTGAGGCTGTCCCACATTCACTTCGCACTTGAATTCTCTTTTCATTCTTTCGATGTAAATATTCAGATGAAGCTCTCCCATTCCTGAAATCACTGTTTGTGCTGATTCCTCATCTCTGTGCACTCGAAAGGTGGGGTCCTCTCTGGTGAATTTTTGTAAAGCTTTACTGAAATTACCGGTGGAGCTTCGCTCTTTGGGTTCAATGGCCATAGAAATAACCGCATTCGGCACAAACATGGAGGTCATGGTGTATTGCGCGTTTTCAGAACAAAAAGTGTCCCCGGAAGCGCAGTCAATGCCAAAAAAAGCTACGATGTCCCCTCCTTTTGCAATTTCGATATCCTCCATTTCATCCGCGTGCATATAAACGATACGAGGCACTTTTACTTTTTTTCCCGTTCGTACATTATAGATAAAATCCCCCTTTTTTACTGTTCCTTGATACAGCCTCATATAAGTAAGTTGTCCAAAGCGGGTGTCATCCAGCTTAAAGGCCAGTCCCACGAAAGGGGTTTCAAGGCGGGGTGACAGAATGACTTCCCTTTCATTGTTCATCTGGTCCAGGGCTTTGTTTTCGACTTCAGCCGGACTGGGGAGGTAATTCACCACTGCGGATAATACCGGTTGCACTCCTTTGTTTTTGAAGGCGGACCCCATAAAAACCGGGGTTGCATTTAAAGACAAGGTGACCTTACGAAGAGCTGAATGTATCTCCTCTTCATCGGGGTCTTTTTCATTTAGGAATTTTTCCGCCAGAGTATCGTCAAAGTCCGACAAAGCTTCAATCATTTTCAAACGGTATTCCCGAGCTTGATTTTTCAGTTCCTCAGGCATATCTTTGGTTACCGGCCGTTCCCCTTCCTCACCTTCAAAGTAAATCGCTTTCATTGTCACCAGATCTACCACTCCTTCGTGTTTTTCTTCCAAGCCAATCGGAATTTGCGTTAAAATCGTGTTATGATTCAGTTTTTCCCTTAACATTTCACAAACCCGAAAAGGGTTGGCGCCGGCCCTGTCCAATTTATTGATAAAGGCGATACGAGGCACTTTATATCGTCGCATCTGGCGATCCACTGTAATGGACTGAGACTGCACTCCAGCTACACCACACAGGACCAGGATAGCGCCGTCCAATACTCTTAAGGACCTTTCCACTTCAATGGTGAAGTCCACATGTCCGGGGGTATCAATAATATTCACATCATGTTCATCCCAGTGTACATTGGTGGCGGCGGACTGAATGGTGATGCCTCGTTCTTTTTCCAACTCCATAGAATCCATTTTGGCTCCCACTCCATCCTTACCTCGCACATCGTGAATGGCGTGGATACGCCCGGTATAAAACAAAATTCTTTCCGTCAAGGTGGTTTTTCCCGAGTCAATGTGAGCGGAAATTCCAATATTACGCACTTTTTCAATATTCCATTTTTTGCTCATTTTTTCCTGCTTTGTTTAAATGTTTTCCCTTCGGAGAATGTCCTTGTTTCTTCGGACTTTAAGAAGGGCTAATTACTGTTTATTCTATCCTGTTCTGATTTTCAACACTATTTTTCCCCTATTTACCGGTTCCTGTTTTTCGCGGTCCTCTTTATTATAGTTCAGGGCGGCTTCATTACCTTTGAACAGGATATTTTTTAATTTAAAAATTTGCCGTGTTTCCCAAAAAAAGAGACCATATAGCCCATGAAACCATGGAATAATCAAATCGAAATAATCAAGAAATATTACAGTGGATTATGCGCTAAAGCCGGGTTATTTACATGTTTCCTGATATGGTTGTCATACCGGCAAATCCGGCTTTGGAATACAGTTTATATATTAGCACTACTGGCACAGGTATGGCTGTAATTGAATAATCAAATCGAAATAATCAAGAAATATTACAGTGGATTATGCGCTAAAGCAGGTTATTTACATGTTTCCTGATGTGGTTGTCATACCGGCAATATCCGGCTTTGGAATACAGTCTATACATTAGCACTATCGTCACAGGTGTGGCTGTAATTGAATTGGTTAATAAGAAAACAAATAATATGTTTCCTGATACATATTTGAGATACGACTTGAATCATATATTAATGGGGTATGCTAACAAACGAGAGCCACTTCAAAGCCTGTTTGCAACACTAAAGGATGTGTTGAGCAACGCGTTCGTAAGGGAAAGGCAGATGGCAATGCTCATTTTTGAAGAGGAGGATACTTTACAAAAAACCATACAAGAATCACGCTAAAACCATGAAAAAAAGCGAATGGAAAAGTTAAAAATACTGTGTTTATAGGGAGTTATGAAGATTAGTGTTAGAGTCGTGCGGACTCTGCCATTTTATAAGTTTTTTGTGTCTTCTGTTTTTCAACATTCAGTGTGAAAAATCTGCTGTCTCTTTATAGCTTAAAACACTTGTCGGTAGATACAAGAGATTTTTAACATTTTTATATATAAAATATTTTATATTTAAAAAATTACAATTATATCAAGAATTTAGTTTTTTAAAAAACTGTTTCATTTTAGGACATTTTGTGATTTCCTGTGTTCTTATTTCAAAAAACAGGTGTTTTTGTGCTACTCATTTTCGATTTATATAATTCAAGAGTTGGTTTTCACTTTTAGTGATTTATTTTTTTCTTTATTGGATTTTTTTGCAGTGTTTTAATGCAATAACCTGTTTTATTTCTTTGATTTTCCTATCGCTTCAACATAAAAACCACCCCACTGAACAACTTTCTTTTTCAAATCGGAATATATTAAAAGTTGTTTTTTATGTAAAATTTCTTTTTTACTCAAGGTAAATCATCTAAAAATTTGAGTTCCATTTTACATGCCATAACTTTCCAGCAGTGACAGCGTTTTTCTTTTTTTTATTCAAACTCCTATATTTTAAAAACTCATAACACAGTCTTTTGTAATCACTTTGTATCAGCCTATTAATGGCAGAGTCCGCACGACTCTAACATTTTCTGATTTAGGAGTGATTTCGGAAAAGGCTGTGGTGGATCAAATGATTTCAAAACTTGTTTCTGTTTTGGTTTGTGTGCAATCGAAGGAAGTATCTGTAATGCAGTCGAAGGAAGTTACCTGCAAAAGGGTTATGTGTAGTCGAAGGAAGTTATCTGCAATGTAGTCGAAGGAAGTTACCTGCAAAAGACAAGATAACAAAAAAGTTTTTAAGGATGGATTGTGAATAAAACAGACAAAAAATTTATTTCCGCGATAGTTATTTTACACACAGGTGTCATTGTTTTGACAATCTCTGTTTCCGGTTACTTTTGGCATCATCAAACAATTAAAGTGCAAAAACTGAATCAACTTCATGAGCTGGTTGAGTTCGTAAAAGATACAAACAATGAAATAGGATCACAGCAAAAGATTGAAGCGTTGAAAAAACATTATGAAACAAAAGGTGTTTCAGTGGAATGAGAATTAACCAATAACCAAAGAAGGGGGAAATATGAAAATAAAAAACAACAAAGGATTTTCGTTGATTGAAGTTCTAGTCACTGTAGGGCTTGTCGGTATCCTGGTGGGTATTGCCGTGCCAAGTTATCGGGGCTACAAACAAAATACTGTGAAAATGGCAATAAAGGCGGATGTGGCCAACGGCTCCAAAGTTTATAACGCCAAGTATGCGACAGAATCAACATATTGTTATACTTTATTGGATGTTGGGCTTCCACCCATAGCTCAAAGGGCGGTGAATCCTTTGTATAAAAGGCAAGCATTTTATGGCTTTCAGGATGTCGACAGTTCGTGTTCAGGTGTAAATAGTGGTGATCTATCTTATAAAAGCTCGGGAGCTGGATGTTCTGATACCACACATACAGATCAAACAGCATGTACAGGCGCAGGTGAAACATGGACGACAAGTGCGGCTAATGCTTTTTCTGGAAGTCCGGCAACGTGTGTATTGGAATCTCAAGCTTTTAAACTTGGAGCAACAACCAATGTTGCTGATTTAAATGTTTTTTTTACGGCAAACCATGAAGGACAAATACTGGAGGAAGCCACCGGTACTGATTGCCAGTAATAAAATGTATTTAAGCCACGGCCGGTTTTACATTTTTAGTCTTTGTTTTTCCGGCCTTGATAGCGGGTAACTCAAACAGGTTGTCCACATTTTTTAACTTTATTGTTCCAGCCTTTTAAAGTGATGATGGTTTTTATTGAGGTTACCTCTTTTTGGTTACGGTATTTTGAAAACACGAAAGACGAAAAAAGAGTATAACCGGCAATACTATCAAAGGAGAAAAAAATCAGCCGGGCTTTTCTTAAGAAAGAGGAAGTGTCCTTATTGCAAAGAGTGGTATCGTCCCCGATTTGTCTTCAGCCTGGCTTGTTCTGAAAAGCCCTGCCAGGTCCAAAGAAAAAGAGATTACAATCGTCAATATGTAAAAAGGCCGGAAGTTAAAAAACAACGTGAAAGAGTATGACAGGAAATACGGAAGACTTCTTCCTGTCAATGTTCAGGAGAAAAACAGTCAAGCACAGTAAAAAAGAAGAGTAATGGTGAAAAATATTCACTCTGAGAATATTTTTTTTATGATTCTGAAAACATTACACGCATGAAATATTCCTACTAAGTAAAAAATTGACAGATATTAATTCTAGGGTTTATAGGATGCCTTAACCAGTAAGGAGGCTAAGTCATGGCTATAACCAAAAGACCTTTAAAGAAAAACAGACAAAGAAAATTATGTTATCGAGCACAGATTTATGTCAAACACGTTCATATTAAAACCAAGCCTTTTAAGAACGAGATAGACACTTGTATTTGGCATGATAAGGAAAAAGAGCGATTTTTGAAAGATCCTTCAGAATTATATCAGAAAAAACATTCTCTCTTTTTTTCCGATTGTTTTAAGCAGTATAGGAAAGAGGCTTTTCCTTTGCTTAAAAAATCCACACAGCAAAGTTATGAGGAGCGATTTCGGTATTTCACAAAAGGTCCTCTTCCTAATGTTAAGATGGAGTGTTTTAATGCCAGATGTGTTCATACATGGATTAACTGGCTTAAGGAACATTCCACCGCGACAAACAAAAGAAGGAAGAGTTTTGTTCATGAATTGCAGTTGCTTTCAGTCATTTTAAACTGGTACCGCAACTTTATGGATGAAGATTTTAATGTTCCCATTACAAAACAGCATAGGCAACTTTGCCACTATAAGGCTGTTTCGCCCACCCGGCCTGATTATTATGCGAGACCGGATGAATTGAGGCTTTGGATTAAGTGGCTCAAGCAAAACAGAAGCAATCCGGTATATTGGAGGCTGGCTTCTTTTATGCTCCTTACGGGGGCGAGAGTGGGTGAAGCCTGTGGCCTGCTTTGGTCTGTTGTGGATTTCAAGCAAGGAACAGCGAGAGTAATGAGGAGGATAAGGTGGGACCATTATACAAGAAGACCGCATCTTGAAGATGCAACAAAGACGGAGGCTTCCGCGCGTCTGCTGGTTCTTTCTGATGAGTTGATAAGCATACTTAAGGCGATGAGGGGGGAAAACAGGGCAAGTGAGTTTTTATTTACAGACAAAAAGGGCGGGGCTTTAAAATACAATGCTATTCAATCGGCATTTAATGCAGGCTTTATAGCATTAAAGCTCCCTTGGCGCTCAACCCACATATTAAGGCATTCCTACGCCACAATGGCTTTAATAGCTACGAGAGACCTATCTGCGGTTCAAGCGAGCCTTGGACACACAGAGCAAAGAGTCACTCAGAGGTATGCTAAAGTAGTTGCTCTTTTAAATAGACAGACAGCGGAAAAAACCACTAAAGCTTTTGACCTGTTTAATGGGGAGCTTGATAATGGATTTATCAACTAAAGAGCGTCTTTGTTTTCTGGAAGTTTTTGGTTTATCTGAAATAGAAAAATCCAAATCTTCACTCAATCTATAGAAACCAACATAACATTTATTGAGAAGAGTTCCGCCTTTAAAAACCAATAGATTAGACCAATCTACATAACCTTTTCCCTGAAAAATTTCCTTAAGAATCAGTGAGCAATAATAATCTTTTTCTATTAAAATTTCAGAAAATCCTGAGTTTTGAGAGGTCTTTCTAATAGCTTCTAAAAAAACTTATTCTTTTTTATGAAAGTGTAACATTTTCTATAATATTCCATTTTTTATTTACAGAGCCCTTTCTGTTTTTGGGATCAAGAGGTGTCAGAAAATTTGTATTAGATATTTTCTTTTGTAATGGGTTGATAATTTTCTTTGAAACTTTTAATTGATCTAAAGCCCAGCCAATTCTTTTCTGACTTATTATATTTCCATATTTGATTGACACATCAATCAGTTTTTTTAATTGGATTTTTTTATCTTTTAAAGAACGAGCTATCCATTCATAAGCAACAGGTAAAGTTCCATATTTTTTATAATCATAAACAGCATCAAGAAGAGCTTGTTCTGGAGAGCTATATCTTACCCATATAAATTTGTCATCCTCAGTATAAACTTTCGCTTTTTTTATATTTCCTAAACGAGTTGAAACAACTTTTGTGAAATCCAAATGATATTGAAGAAAATATTTTTTTCTGGAAATTTTATTGTTATATACAGTAAACCATGCTGAAACTTGATCAGAGTACCCATATAAATTAAATACAGCCTGTCCGCTAATATGAAACTTAGCTCCAACATTTTGCATATATTTATTTATGATTAAATAAGGGGAAGGAGACCAACTGCCACTTAAGGGGAGTCTTTGAGGCACTAAATAAAAACCTCGCTCAAGCTGAAAAATAATCCTATTTGAAGATAAGTTATAAAGTAAATCAGCTTCTTGTTTAGGAGAAAGATTCATGGCTTTTACAAGATCACCGGTTCTTACTTCCTCTTTTTTTTCAAATTGAATCCATGCAAAAAATTGCATTTCCCAAGGCCCCAATAAAGATTTTTTCTTTGTCATAATTTTTATTATATTCGCTTTATAAGCGAATAAAAGAAAAAATATAGCAACATCTTACTGATATATACCAATCTTATTTAATTTTTTGAAATGATAGTCATTCCTGCGAAAGTGGGAAAACAACTGAAACCTAAATTTTAAAATTGCAATTAAGGCTCACTGGATATAGTTAAATTTATAGAGGAAAAATGCTGATAAAAGGAAAAATCATAATTCTTATAAATAATGATCTAGAATTTAGTGAAAAAATGCAATATGGCTTTGTCCAAGTCAAAGGCATCGAAGAGGATGTTTTTTCAAAAGAAAAAAATCAATATAATCAAGGATGATAAAAAATGGATAAAAATTCAGCTAAAAGATTAGTTAAAAAACTCTGCAAAGCTCTTTCAATAAAGAGCAGTTTATTCATTTAATTAAAAATACCTTGAATGAGTTTGAGGGAAAAACTTTTACTTATAAAGGAAATACAATACCAAAAGCTTTCCAATATCCTATAAAAAATTTAGAGCGTGTCGGTCAATATAAAGATTCAGAGGACAATATTCTTGATATTCTCATTGTTCAATGTTTTAGTTTATTTTTACTTGTTTTCATGTTTTATATGATCGCATACTAACCTTCTTTGTAAAGTTTTGGTGTGTTATAATGCACCAGAAAGCAGGTCTTTAAACTGCTTTTTTACTCTTGTTCAATCTCTTGCAAATGAAAAAAGAATCTGATTCCCTTCAAAATCCTGTCAAAAAAATAATAAACCGACTTCTATTTGTTCTTTATAGAAATAATGCTATATAATCTCTTTTAAATGTTAGAAAAACAGACACGACAAGAAATTATTGATAAGTTGCTTAAAAAAGCTGGCTGGGATGTAGATAATCCTTCACAAGTTGTTTCTGAACATGAGGTTTTTCATCAAATAGGTACGGTTAGTGGCGTTGGTTTTTCTGATTATGTTTTACTAGATAAAGCTGGCAATCCTCTTGCTGTTGTAGAAGCAAAAAAAAGCTCTTCTGATGCAAGAAAAGGAAGAGAACAAGCCAAACAATACGCAGATGGTTTTGAAAAAGCAGGACATGATCGACCTTTTATTTTTTATACTAATGGGAATAATATTTATTTTTGGAATGATTCAACAGATATACCAGGAAAAATTTATGGCTTTCTTACAAGAGATGATTTAGAAAGCTTGCTATTTAAAAGAAAAGAAAAATTAGACTTATCTTCTTTGCCAATTGAAACCAACATTGCCGGTCGCCCTTATCAAATAGAGGCTATCCGAAAAGTGATAGAAAATTACTCTCAAAATAAGCGTTCTGCTTTGCTTGTTATGGCTACAGGAACAGGAAAAACCAGAACAGCTATAGCTATTATAGATATTTTGATGCGCTCTCATTGGCTTAAAAGAGTTCTCTTTTTAGCTGATCGAAACGCCCTTCTAAGACAGGCAAAAGCATCCTTCACAGAATATTTACCCCATGCTCCTAGACACTGGATTAAACAAGGCCGGTTTCCTGAAGACAAACGAGTTTATTTTTCCACCTATCCCAGTATGCTTAGCTTATATCATAAAATATCACATGGTTTTTTTGATCTTATTATTTGTGATGAGTCTCATAGAAGCATTTATAACAGATACAGAGAAATACTGGATCATTTCTATTCTTATAAATTAGGCTTAACAGCTACACCAGTTGATTATATTGATCGAAATACTTTTCATTTATTTGATGTTGAAGTAGGCAATCCCAGCTTCAACTTCAGTTATGAAGATGCTATAAACAATAAGCCTTCCTACTTAGTCCCCTATCAAGTTCTATCTGTGCAGTCTCGTTTTCAAATGGAAGGCATTAAAGCTGGTCAATTACCGGTCTCTGTTCAAAAAAAATTAGTAGCAGAAGGAAAAGACTTAGAAGAAATTGACTTTGACGGAACAGATTTAGAAAAGAAAGTTACAAACTCTGGAACAAATGAGTTGATTGTTTGTGAGTTTATGAAGGAGTGTATCAAAGACGAAAATGGAGTCTTGCCCGGAAAATCCATTATATTTGCTATCTCTCACAAGCATGCTTTAAGGCTTGAAGAGGCTTTTAATAAAATGTTCCCTCAGCATAAAGGTCGTCTGGCTAGAGTGATTGACTCCCATAACCCCAGAGCTAATACAGAAGGAGGTCTATTAGATCAATTTAAAGACCCTAAAAACCCTCTAAAAGTAGCTGTTTCAGTAGATATGCTGGATACAGGTATTGATGTGCCGGAAGTTGTCAATCTTGTATTTGCCAAGCCTGTATTTTCAAGGGCTAAATTTTGGCAAATGATAGGAAGAGGAACAAGGCTTTGCCCCAATTTATTTGGTCTAGCTAAAGATAAAAAGAATTTTTTAATTCTAGATCATTGGAATAATTTTTCTTACTTTGAAATGAAGCCAGAAGGAAAAGAGCCTTCTACTAGCCGTTCTATTCCAGAGCAGTTGTTTCAAACAAAACTTGATAAAGCAGAGGCTGTTTTGTCTCACTCTCTAACACATCTTAAAGACAAAACTATCCAATCTTTAAAAGAGGAAATCAATGCTCTGACTATGGAAAGTGTTCCTGTAAAAGAAAAGGCTGGACAAGTGGCTCAAGTTAAAGAAGAAGCTTTTTGGAAAAGCTTTAATCAAAATAGTATTGATTTTTTACAGAAACACATTTGCCCGCTTATGAAGACACAAATGGCTAGAGATTTTCAATCTCTGCGCTTTGATATTGATATTTTGGAATCTCAAATTGCCGTAATCCACCAGGACGAAGAACAAATTGAAAAAACCAAAGAAAAAATACAACAAAAAATATCTGAACTTCCTTTAACATTAAATCAAGTCCGAGCGAAAGAGTCTGTTATCACTAAAACCAGATCACAAAATTTTTGGAATCAGTTATCAGAAGAATCTCTTGAAAGCTTAAGACTTGATTTGAGAAAGCTCATGCAATATCGCTCTCTGCCTAGTAATGAAATGGAAAAATTGCATTTAGAAGACATGGTTTTAATTAAACAAAATATTGAGTTTGGACCCGACATGGAACAAGCTGGTGTTTCTGAATATCGCAAAAGATTGGAAACAAAAATACAAAACCTTCTTTCTAATAATGAAGTTTTACAGCGTCTTAAAAAGGGTAAAAAGATTGACGATGTAGATATAGAAAATTTGGCCTGTATTTTACAAAGTGAAGACCCTTATATTACACTGGATAACTTAAGAAAAGTTTATGACAATAAAAAAGCCAGTTTTATTGATTTTATAAATCATGTTTTAGGGCTTCAAAAGCTTCAAACCCGATCAGAAATTATTGCAAATTCTTTTGATCTTTTTATAAAAAATCATAGTGATTTCAGTTCGGATCAAATTCGATTCCTGCAAATCCTCAAAATTTTTGTGATTGAACGAGGACAGACTACAAAAGAAAATTTAACCTCTCCGCCTTTTACCAACTTACATCATGAAGGCGTTATGGGTATTTTTAAACCTCAACAAATCACAGAAATTTTATCTTTTATAGAGGAAATAAATGAAAAGCTTTAAGTTAAATTGCTCAACTAAAATTAATTTGGAAGTCTTTAATCATTCTTTCAATAACAGGATGATGAGGTATATAGCAAAACATTTGAAGGTTGCTGTCTGTTGTATCATACAACACATCTAAAAGAGGAAAAGAAGGGTTAACTAGACCTATTCTCACTAAACCTAAATGTGGACTCATAGGTCGAACCTGTTCCCAAAGCCTTAACCTTAATTGGCTTAAAACTTCTGGTTGTCCTTTTAATAACCTACCTAATTCATCATGAATATAGTCTGTTAATTTTATAAACCTTGTTCCCAAAGACAACTGAATAGGACTCCCACCGCTCCTAAATATCCAATCTAATTGAACAGCTATATTCCAACCCCCACTATATAACTGCTCTGGAGAAGTTCTTAATTCATTATGTGTAGCTATAACCAATGTTCTGGGAATAATTTGATAATTGTCAGTCTCTGGAAATGGACTATAGTTTGGAGCCTCCAGATGAAGAACAGGGTAAGAAAAATTATTTTTCTGGGCTGTTTTAATTTTAAATCTCGCATTAGTTCCAATATTATCATCGTGTATGTATAGTATATCACTTGAAGAATCTTCTAAGGTAATAGTAGGTATTTCCGATGAGCTAAGTTTATCTCTAAAACCCACTGCACACACAGCATGTGGTCCAATATCTTGATTTCTACTTTTCAAATCACCTAAAACAATAACAGGATAGCCTGATCGGATATAGGAGGCAATAGAACTCATAAATCGATCTTTTGTGAAATATTTTTGATTATTCAATATATAATCACCATTTTGAACCATAGGAGACAGCCCTAACTCTTTTATAGCTTCATATAGTTGAAAGTCAGTTAAACCTTTTGAGGGGAATGTTTTTGAGCCTAAAGAAGCTGTCTTATTTGCCAGCTTAGTAATCTCTGCCGTGGTTGGTATGGCATGAAAATCATCAAATGCAGAAGATTGAAGGGCTGACCATAAAGCAATTGTTGCACAAGCCCCTACCCCAGAATCTTGCTGTTGCCAAGCTAAACCTTCTACTTTTAATTTAACTCCGGCAACATGACAAACATACTCTCTTCTTACTGTTAAGCGGTTACTGTTTTGCTCTTTGTTCCCATACCATTTAAGGACAGTCCGTCCAAACTGAGTTTGTATAGGTCTTAAAACACAAAAACCGAGATAATTGTCACTTAAAATTCGTATAGAATTTTTATCTCCTCCAACAGCTTTTTCAAAAAATGCTCTGTCTATACTATCATCAGAAAAAAGTGAAACCTTTGACAGATATTTTCATATCCAGAAACACTGGTAGAATAAAAAGATGAAAATTCAGATAGATAATCCCTATCAAAATAGTTTGGCTCTATCAATATCCTTTTTACATTTAAACCTTGAAGATAATTTAAAAGATACTGCGTTTGTTTTGAGTTTTTATTTTTAGTTAATCTCTCTTTACCTTCTTCAAAAGACAAAAATTCTAATGACTTGGGAGAGTGCATGTAAATTCCTGATTTAACAAACTATTATTTTTGAGGTTTAAACATTTTTGCCATTTCTTCTATTTCAGGAGCTGGCTTATTGATGTCAATGTTATTATCTTTAATATGTTGGATTGCTTTTTCTATCTCCTGATGTGTGGGAAGAAAAGACTCATCCATATCTGCAAGAGTTGTTGTCCATAAAGACGACCTTTGATTTTTTGCTTTCTCTGAATGTCCCATAATCTCCTCCTGTGTCCTTATTTATATTGTAGCTCTTCAAATAGTCAATAAGTAGTTATTTCTGTTTTTTAGCTTAAAAATGGATGGTATAATTTCCCTAATTATTTAAAAAAAACTTTTAAAAACAAGGTAGAATCTTAATTAAATGTGGTATTATATATATTGACACTACCACATTTAATAGGGATACTACCACATTATGAGTTCTTTAAGCCCAAAATTCATTGATTCACTCAATTTTAACAGCTCTCATTTAGCCGATTTAAGAAGGCTTGGAGAATTTAGAGGAAAACAAGACCTTTTTAGTAAAAAATCACAAGAAGCTCTCAAAGTTCTTAAACAACATGCCATTATTGAATCTATTGAATCGTCCAATAGATTGGAGCAAATCACAGCTCCTTATCAAAGAATCAAAGGGCTTGTAAATCAATCCACAACTCCAAAAAATCGATCGGAAAAAGAAATATCAGGTTATAGAGATGCTCTTAATCAAATCCATGAGTCTTATAAACACATGGAAGTATCGGTTAATATAATAAAGCAATTACATACAATAATTTATCGCCATTTATCAGAGGACGGAGGAAAGTTTAAATCAGCTGATAATAAAATTATTGAAAAAGACCCTAGCGGACAGATTATTCGGGAGCGTTTTGCCCCTGTGTCTGCTCTCCAAACTCCTCAAATTATGGATAAGTGCTGCAAAAGTTACATAGATTTTTTAAGCAATACTAGCACAGACCCTCTTATTCTTTTGCCTCTTTTTATTTTGGATTTTCTCTGTATTCACCCTTTTAAAGACGGAAATGGTCGTATTTCCAGACTGCTAACTCTTTTGATATTACACCGTCATGGTTATGAAGCGGGAAAATACATAAGTTTAGAACGGATATTTGAAGAATCAAAAGAAAGCTACTATAGAAGCCTTTATGAAAGCTCTCAAAACTGGCATTCAGCTAAGCATGATCCTTTCCCTTGGATAGAATATTTTTGGGGGGTTATGATTAAAGCCTATAAAGAATTTGAGGAAAGAGTTACTCATATTAAAGACACCATTGGCGGAAAAGGCTCTAAGGCAGAACAAATCAAATTTATTATTAGAAAAAAAATAGGACCCTTTTCTATTTCAGATATTGAAAAAGCCTGCCCCGGTATAAGCAGAGATTGGATTCGTTATGTTCTAAGAGAACTTAGAACCAAAGGAGAATTACAATCTATTGGAGTGGGTCGTGGCTCTAAATGGGTTTTAGTAAAAGGCTGGGGAGGCGGTTTAGATTTTGAAGATAAAGAAGACTCATAATCAGATCAAAATCATATAGAGGATACTATGTTAGAAGCTGGCTTAAAATCAAAAATTGATAAACTTTGGGATCTATTTTGGTCTGGCGGGATAGCCAACCCTCTTACAGCTATAGAGCAAATTTCCTATTTGCTTTTTATGAAAAAATTAGATGATCAAGATATTAAGAAAAAAAAAGAGGCAAAGTTTGTCGGGAAAGCTTATCGTTCCATTTTTAAAAACAATAAGGAACTGTGTTGGTCTCACTGGAAACACTTTGAAGCGGAGCAAATGCTTAATCATGTTCGAGACAATGTTTTTCCTTTTATGAAAAAATTAAATTCAAGCAGTAACAATGGATTTTCTGCCCAAATGAAAGACGCTGTGTTTATCATACCCAAGCCGAGCCTGCTTGTTCAGGCTGTGGAAATCATTGAAAGCCTTAAAATCCACGAGCAAAACCAAGACACACAAGGAGATATTTACGAGTATTTGCTTTCAGAGTTACAAACTTCCGGCAAAAACGGACAGTTTAGAACTCCAAGACATATTATTAAAATGATGTGTGAATTAACAGATATAAAAATAGGGCAAACAGTTTGCGATCCCTCTTGTGGAACAGGAGGTTTTTTAATAGGAGCTTATCAATATATTTTAAAACAACAAACAAGCCCAAAGCTTATCACTGTAGATGAAGAGGGCGTGGAACATGGACTGGTAAGAGATAAAATCACAAGCTCAAAAGCATGGAGTCATCTTAGAAATAAAACTTTTTATGGTTTTGATTTTGATTCAACGATGCTCCGCATTTCTGCAATGAATATGGCTTTGCATGGTATTCAAAACCCAAATATAAAATATTTAGATTCTATTTCTAAAAGCAATGAGGAGGAAAACCGCTATGATGTGATTTTAGCTAATCCTCCTTTTAAGGGAAACATTGATAAAGGCGATATTCATTCAGACCTCAGTAGAACAGTTAAAACAACCCGAACAGAGTTACTTTTTATAGCTCAAATGATGAGACTTCTTAAAATTGGCGGACAATGTGCTGTGATTGTTCCCAGTGGGGTTTTGTTCCGATCAGACAAAGCTCATACCGCTATTAGAAAAAAAATTATTGAAGAGGCTCAACTTGAGGCTGTGATCTCTATGCCTTCGGGAGTGTTTAAACCTTATGCCGGAGTTTCAACAGCCATTTTATTATTTACCAAAGGGGGAGAGACAGAAAAAGTGTGGTTTTATGACATGACAGCCGATGGATTCAGCTTTGATGATAAACGAAGCAAAATAAAAGAAAATGACATTCCTGATATTCTTGAAAAATGGAAACAAAGACACAAGTTAAAAGAGCCGAAAAAAGAAGACAAATGGTTTTTTGTGATCAAAAAAAAGATAGTGAAAAACAGCGATTACAGTTTGAATGGAAGAATATATAAAGAGACTGTAGATTATAGTCAAACAAAATGGCCTATGGTGGAGTTGGGAGGAATTGCTGATGTAATCTCAGGACAGTCTCCAGAGAGTAAATACTATAACAAAAAAGGTGAAGGGTTGCCTTTTTATCAAGGAAAAACTGAATTTTCAGATATATATTTAGGCAACCCTGTTATATGGACAAATAAGACTACAAAAACAGCACAAAAAGATGATATTTTAATGTCTGTCCGCGCTCCTGTAGGTCCCGTTAATATCTCTACAGAAAAAATTTGTATTGGCAGAGGTTTAGCTACTATTCGGGCTAAAGATAAAGTCAATATGAAATTTTTATTTTATTTCCTGAAATCTATTTCTAGTCAAATTAGAGGGGTGGGTGGTTCTGTATTTGATTCCATAAATCAAAAGCAAATTAAACAAATAAAAATCCCTCTACCTCCTTTAGAAGTTCAAAAAGAAATTATAGATGAAATTGAAGGCTATCAAAAAATCATAGACGGAGCAAAACAAGTCGTTGATAATTGGAAACCCACTTTAAAAATTGATCCTTCTTGGTCTATAGTGGAGTTGGGAGAAAATTGTAATATTCAATCGGGTGGCACTCCAAGTCGTTCAATAAAATCTTACTGGAACGGTAAAATTCCTTGGATAGGCTCAACAGTTTGTAAAGATAAAGAAGTTATTAAAGCAAAAGAGTTTATTACAGTGAAAGGATTAAAAAGTTCATCAGCAAAGCTTTTTAAAAAAAACACAACATTGATTGCATTAGTGGGGGCAACTATTGGCAAGACTGGTCTTTTAAAGTTTGAGTGTGCAACTAATCAAAATATAGCTGGTTTATTCCCAAAGAATCCCAATAAGGTTTATCCGATTTATCTTTTTTATGCAACACAGAAGCTTTATTCTAATTTTTTAAATTTAGGAGAAAAAAATTTTAAAATGGCAAATCTTTCTTTTGTAAAACAACAAAAAATCCCTCTCCCAACTCTTGAAGTTCAAAAAGAAATTGTAGAACAAATTGAAAAAGAAAAATCTCATGTTGAATCCTGTAAAGAGCTGATAAAAATCAACACAGAAAAAATCCAACAAAAAATAAACGAGATATGGAAAAAATAAAAAATGAAAATCCTCAAGTTTTACATGAGCTTATTTATTTTTATAGTTTCTTTGTGTGTTAAGAATTGTAGCTTAGATAACAAATAAATTGAAAAGGGGTTAAACAATGGCTCTTATATTTTTCGATCAAAATGTAATGGAAAAAATGTCAAAAAAAGGACATCAAGCTTTTCAAAATAATGTAGATCTCCTTTTGAAGGAGAGAGCAAAAAACAATGAGGAGGATAAGGTGGGACCATTATACAAGAAAACCGCATCTTGAAGATGCAACAAAGACGGAGGCTTCCGCGCGTCTGCTGGTTCTTTCTGATGAGTTGATAAGCATACTTAAGGCGATGAGGGGGGAAAACAGGGCAAGTGAGTTTTTATTTACAGACAAAAAGGGCGGGGCTTTAAAATACAATGCTATTCAATCGGCATTTAATGCAGGCTTTATAGCATTAAAGCTCCCTTGGCGCTCAACCCACATATAAGGCATTCCTACGCCACAATGGCTTTAATAGCTACGAGAGACCTATCTGCGGTTCAAGCGAGCCTTGGACACACAGAGAAAGTGTTAGGTAGTCAGACCCAACAGACTGGGCACAAGCGAGCCTTGGACACACAGAGCAAAGAGTCACTCAGAGGTATGCTAAAGTAGTTGCTCTTTTAAATAGACAGACAGCGGAAAAAACCACTAAAGCTTTTGACCTGTTTAATGGTGAGCTTGATAATTGAGTTTTAAGCTCTCTCACTTAAATTGATAGCTTGTTGGAAAGAAAAGAGAAAAAACACTGTGAAAATCACTGCAAGAAAAAAGCGGTCATAAAAAAACCTTGTATTTCCAAAAGAGCGGCGGGGTGGACGGTATGATTCAAACCGCTTTTTTTAAAAAAGAGGTTTTATGATAAATAAAAACCTGCATAAACCAATAAACCCTGAGTTTTATCTGCAAAAGTTCTTTGGGTTCAATAAATTTAAAAAACCGCAAAAAGAGATCATTTCCCGGCTTTTGAAAAAAAAGCATTGTCTGGTCATCATGCCAACGGGTTGGGGAAAAAGCTTATGTTATCAAATTCCAGCGCTCCTGCGAAAAGGGGAGGGGATGGCCTTGGTAGTTTCCCCTCTTATTTCTCTTATGAAAGATCAGGTGGATCAGCTGAAACAAAAGCGCATTCCCGCGGAAGCTCTTCATTCCGCTCTCTCCAAAAAAGAAAAAGAGGGTATCCTGAGAAAAGCAAGCGAAGGCAAATATGTTTTGCTTTATGTCACGCCGGAAAGATTTAAAAAAGCGGCATTTATGAATTGCATAAAAAAACAAAAAATCTCCTTTATGGCCATTGATGAAGCTCATTGTATATCTCAGTGGGGTTATGATTTCCGCCCGGACTACTCACGATTGGGTGAGGTAAGAAAAATATTGGGAGAACCTGTGACTTTGGCTCTGACAGCTACAGCTGGTTTAGATACACAAAAAGACATTTTAAAAAGTTTGAATCTTTCCTCTAAAATCAAAGTCTTTAAACAGAGCATCCATCGCTCCAATTTGTATTTTTGTGCTCAACATACAGTGGGTATAGACAATAAAATTTCCGTGCTGAGGGAGTTGGCACGGAAACATCAACCGGCCATTATTTATTTTTCTCTTATTGATACTCTGGAAAAAGCCGCCCGGTGCCTGCAGGAATGGAATATCCCTTTCGTCAAATACCATGGTCAGCTGTCTCAAAAAGTCAGACATCAAAATCAATCCGCTTTTTTAAATGATTCTATTCCGATTATTATGGCTACACCTGCGTTTGGATTGGGTGTTAATAAAAAAAATGTAAGGCTGATTGTTCACTTTGAGATACCGCTCAGTCTGGAATCCTATTATCAGGAGGCAGGGCGAGCGGGAAGGGATGATAAGCCCGCTTTTTGCCATCTATTGTATGATGAGGATGATTTAAGCATTGGAATGGAATTTATTAAATGGTCCAATCCTTCCTTGTCTTTTATTCAGCGGGTGCTTTGGATTATTCAAAACCATTCTGATCAGGTTAAAAATTTCGGATTGGATTATATTAGAGAAAAATTGAATTTTTATAATCGCCGGGATTTTCGCGTGGAGACAGCAATAAATATGTTAAAAAACTGGAACTATCTTTCTGAAGAAAAAGAGGGCTTTCAAATACTGGAGGAACCGTCTGCCTGGCCCAGTCCGGCTTTTTTGGAAAAGAAGGAAAAGCATCAGCTTATTCAATTACAAAAAATGATGGAGTATGTGAAAAGCTCAGTCTGTCGAAAAAGGATTATGGGTAAATATTTTGGAGAACCTGATATACCCGCCTGCCAATTTTGCGGCAACTGTTTTGTTAATGTATCAAAGTCTGATTAATGTTCCAGTCGTTGTATGATATTTCTAATAAACCCGGGATATTTTGTTTTGTTAATATATCAAAGTCTGATTAATGTTTCAGTGGTTGTATGGTTTTCTAATAAAAACAGGATATTTTGTTTTGTTAATGTACCAAAGTCTGATTAATGTTCCAGTCGTTGTATGATATTTCTAATAAACCCGGGATATTTTGTTTTGTTAATGTACCAAAGTCTGATTAATGTTCCAGTCATTGTATGGTTTTCTAATAAAAACAGGATATTTTGTTTTGTTAATATATCAAAGTCTGATTAATGTTCCAGTCATTGTATAGTATTTCTAATAAAATCGGGATATTTTATTTTGTTAATGTATCAAAGTCTGATTAATGCTCCAGTCATTGTATGGTTTTCTAATAAAAACAGGATGTTTTGTTAATGTATCAAAGTCTGATTAATGTTCCGGTGGGGAATATTTATAAACATAAAATCTCACACCAAAAGATACGAAATTTTTTATCAGCTTGAACACACCATCCTTAGTGATATGTTCTGTGTTTTCTCTGCTGTTGATCTGATAAACCAACAGCGCTTCTCTGGGACTTTCTCTTAAAGAGATGTAAATGTTTTGCAGGCACTGAATTAATATACTGTCTTGAAAAGGGTGAAAAAAATAAAAGAAATTATCCTCTTGCTTTACCTGATAAGCCAGGACATCCGTATGAATTAATTCAAAACAGTTTTTCCCGGTTTTTTCCGTGTAAGATTGAATGTTTTTTTTGGCTAAGTCATATAGAGATGAACTGAATTCCAGTCCTTTTATTTTTTGAAAGCCGCATTCAGCGGCTAAAATCATCGCTCGCCCTTTGCCGGCTCCGTAATCCACAAACACAGGAGATTCAGGAAGAGAAAGTCCTTTTATCAGTTTATAAAAAGGGGTAATGGATGTGGGGGCATAATATGTGGAGTGTGTTTTATTATCCAGGTTTGTTTCAATACAGTTTAAATTCATTAAATTAATGGAGGTGTTTCTATGGCTTGCAAACCAGAACCACTCTCTGCATGAGTTAAAAAAATAAATTAAACTGGAATAAAATCCTCTTCTGCGGATATATAGAACAAACGATTTGAGTATTTTTTTCCCGTCGCCGGAGCCAGCGAATTTGCTTGTGACTGTCATCTGATTTTCACTTGTAATAACATTAATAAATTTCCTGATTATTTTCTTAAGCGGGTATGCTACAGTTTTTAAAAAACAATAGCAAGTCTGTAAGTGGTTTTTTTTTAATTATGTCTTCGTTTGAGTGATTCGGGAACGAAATACACGCTTTTTGATCGTAGGAACAACCATAAGATGCCTTTTAACAAGGAAGCTGTTTTATCCTTTTGAAACCCCCTTAAATTATTGAAAAATTCAGAAAAACAAATTAAAATTCCTTTGGGCAAAGTAAAAACCATGCCTGAGTGGATTAAACTATCTTGTCCTTTTGAAAAAAAATCAAACTATATGTAATATAAAAAGGTTCAGGAAAACAACAATGCAGTTCTTGATAAAGAAAAAAACAGGATTTACCTTAATTGAGACTTTAGTGGCTTTGATTATTTTGGCCGGCTCCACGATTATTATTTCCAGAATATGGTCAGGTAATAAGCAAAGGGTTGGAAAAATCGGCGATCATCATAAGATCGTGCAGTTAATGGAAAGAAAAATGACGGAATTGGAATTTGACTGGCGAAAAAAAAATTTTAATTCCATACCAAAAGAGGTAAAAGGGGATTTTAAGGAAGAGAAATATTTTTCATGGAGTGTGAAAACACAAGCTTTGACTCTGCCTGATCCGCAAATCTTCCTGGCATTACTCGGGCAAGGCGAAGGCATGGCTGTACAGGTGGCGCAGATCACTACTCAATTTTTATCCCAAGCTGTAATGGAAGCGAAGCTGACAATTCATTATAAGAAAGGTCTTCTGAAAAGCGCGTACTCACTGACTACATACATTGTAGACCACAATAAAGAAATACAAATTTCCGGTTTGCCTAATTAGCGCCCGGGAATATTAAAATGGAATCACAAAAAGAAGGAACAATGAAAAGGAAAAGCCATAGACAGGATAGCAACAGTATTATGAAACGGTTGAATGTAAAAGGAACCACTTTATTGGAAGTGCTTATTGCCCTGGTTTTGTTTACATCCATTGCCATTTCCCTTATGCGCATGACAGATACAACCCTTAAGTATAAAACAAGAATCACACGCAATGTAAAAGATGTGAAATTCAGAAGAAATATTTTTCAAATTATCAGAAAAGATATTCGTAATGCGTTTTACATAACAGATATAAATGCCTTGATATACTCTCCCTTTATAATACCAAATGAGCTTGTTGATTCTAATGAGCCTGGTTCTCCTAAGCGATATACTGCATTGCAAAAAAAATGGGAGGAATTTAAAGCAAAGGAAATCACACCTTATATATATCCCATTGTTCGTTCTTCAGGAGGGTTTATAGGAAAGCAAGACAGCCTGTATATTACGTCTTTTTCCAATTTACCAACTCGGGAGGATGCGGAATCCAGTGATCAAAATATTGTTGTTTATTATCTTAAAAACTGTCGGAACAGAGAGAACAATAAAACGCAAAGCACCTGTTTATGGAGGAAGTTCTCTTCGTTTATAAATCAGGAAATGGAAAATCTAAAAGATTACAAGGAATTTGCTTTATTGGAAAAGGTAAAGAAGTTTCAACTGTCTTATTACAGTATATCCACCAACGAGTGGCTGAAGGAGTGGAAGATAGGGCCTGATGACAGAAATATATTGCCTTCCGCTATTCATATCACGATTGAATTTGAGGATAAAAAAAAACAATTGGTTAAAAATGAAATTAAAATACCTATCTACCAGCAGTTTATTCTTCCCGTGCAAAGGAACTGACATGATAGTTTATTCTTACTCGTGGAAAGGAACTGACATGATGGTTTATTCTTCTAGTGCAAAAGGAGCTGACATGATAGTTTATTCTTCTAGTGGAAAGGAACTGACATGATAGTTTATTCTTCTAGTGGAAAGGAACTGACATGATAGTTTATTCTTCTAGTGGAAAGGAACTGACATGATGGTTTATTCTTCTAGTGGAAAGGAACTGACATGATGGTTTATCCTTACTCGTGTAAAGGAGCTGACATGATAGTTTATTCTTCCCGTGCAAAGGAGCTGACACGATGGTTTATTCTTCCCGTGCAAAGGAGCTGACACGATGGTTTATTCTTCTAGTGGAAAGGAACTGACATGATAAAATGCAAAACACTTTCATTCGTGCTGAAGAGATTATACTTTCCATTGCGTGTTTTGCTTGTTGTGCGAAATATTTTTTTTCGAGCGAAAAAAAAAGCCCCACTAGAAGGCATCCGCCGCGTAAGCGTATATTCTTTTTCGTTGTTAAAGAGAAATCAGGAAAAGGGAATGGCTCTCATAATGGTTTTATCCACTGTGGTTTTTATTATTTTGCTGATACAGGAAACAGTTTTTGAAACACAAATAGAATACCGCTCAGCTATATCTGAGATGAATTCCCTGAGAGCTTATCATGCCGCCAAGGCGGGAATGGAGGTGAATATATTAAGAGTGAAAACCTATATAAAAATAACCAAAAGTCACACTCAGTCCATAAATCAGTTTCGCTCTTATGTTGATCTTATATGGCAGTTTCCCTTTCAATGGCCTCCGTTTGCACCTGAAGGGTTGGACAATATCCAAACCGATGAGCTTAACAAAATAAAAAAAAATTCCTTTATGCAAAATCAGTTTGTCACATCCATTAAACCTGAGACCAGCCGCATTGATATTAATGATCTGGCTTCACCTATACCTTCATTGAGGAAATGGACCTTTAATATGTTGTATAGTCTTATTTTCATCCTCAGAGTGAAGGATAAAGAACTGGAGGAGGAAGTGAGTGACCAGAATATTGTTGATATTTTAAATAATATAAAGGACTGGGTGGACAGAGACACGCAACAGGGAGAACTTGGTGTTTCGGAAGGGGATTTATACAAGCAGGAAGGTTTACCTCCCAATCGCTCTTTTATCGGCCCGGGGGAGTTAAGGCAAGTGGCTGGAATGTCGGATATGTTGTACACAGCCCTTACGCCTTTTATTACTGTGTATGGCGAAAAGGGCCTGAATGTCAATACCGCCAGTTTGGAGTTGCTACAAGCTCTTCATGAAGAATTTCCAGAGGAATTGGCACAGGAAATAGTTGAATTGACCTCCAATCCTGTTAGTCCATTTGTTTTTACGAAAAAAACTTTTATGGCTTTTTTAGCTGAAAGAGGATTTGATAATTTAAAGCAGTATTTATTTCCTCAGCCTTCACCGCCTCCCGATCAGGAGCCAATCCCGCCTCCCGATCAGGAGCCAATCCCGATCTCTTACTTTTATTTTGATGCTCCACATAATTTTCGTCTTCAAAGCACGGGATTTGCCGGTGAAAACCGAAAAACCCTGACCGCCACCTATTTTGACACCGCTTCCAACGCTCGGCGTTTTAATGAGTTGATGAAGCAAGAACAAAAGCGTGAAGGGGAAAGAATTAAAAAAGAGCTTAATAGGAACAGGATCCGCGCCGGCTCACTGCCTCAATCGACCCCTCCTCCCCCTTCGAATCAAAACAATCAGCCTTTTATAATTTACTGGAAAGAAAGTTCCTGAAAAGATATACTTTTGCTGTATATTTTTTTCTCTGGAAGCTCTTCAAGCGCTTTCAGTTCAGATGAATTTTCCTTTGCTGATGATTTATAAAAACTGGAAATTTAAAACCGTAAAAGATAAGATGAAAAAGGGTATTGTTTATAGGGGAGGTTCCTTTTGATTTATGTAGGTGTGGATATCGGTTCCTGTGCAGTAAAAGCGGCTGCCATAAAAACAGCCAATAAAACATTTACTGTTCTTCAGACTCATATTTTCCCAATCAAACCGGATGTAGACGAAGAACAAAAACGGCTTTTGAAATTAGGCCATTTGAAAACTTTGGCTGATCTGTATAACAGCACGGAAGCGCAATACATCTTCTGCTTTTCGCAAAACGAAGTTAGTTCGGAGAAGTTAAGTTTTCCTTTTAAAGAACGGTATAAGATAATGAAAAGCCTTCCTTATCAAATGGAGGAGAAACTGTCTCTTTTCGATCATAAAAAGCTGATTTCCGATATTAAAATGTCCCATTTCTCTGAAGGAGCAAGACAGGTTTTGGTTTTTTCCGCTTTCAGGGACAGTATCTCCAATCTGATAAAGGACCTGGATTCAGTGAAAATAAAACCCCTTATCCTCACTTGCGAGGCTTCCGCCGTGTCCAATTTATTTGAAATAAAGAAATCGGAAAATATAAAACAGAATTCCACAGAGGATGACAAAAACACAAATTGTCAGCTGTATCTCAAGATAGGTCATACACACACAATGGCTATGCTCTTTTCCCGTAATCAGTTACAAAATGTTTACAGCTTTGGCTGGGGCGCCGCCTCCTGCATCAGAAAAATAGCTCTTAAATATGAAATTCCCTTCTCTAAGGCAATGGAGTATTTTTGTGAAAAGGCTTTTGTCCTGACACACACGAAAGGATACACGGGCAGTCAAATTGAATTTTCCAAACTTATTCATCAGGCGGTTGACAATCTTATTGATAAATTACGGTTGCTGATGATTCAACTGGCTGGAGAAAAAAATTATAAGTGTGAAAAGATACTTCTTTTGGGAGGAGGCGCTCAAATCAGGAATCTGCAGGCTTTTATGTCCACTCATCTCAATGTTCCTGTTTCTCGTGTGGAACATCCCGCTCATTTTCCAAAATGGAATCTAAGACACAATGATGAGCAACAAAATAATCTGGTTACGGCTCTTGGATCAGCTATGGAAGGATTGAAAAGGACAAGGTCTCCGGCCATTAATTTTTTGAAGGAGGAGTTTACCGTTAGATCCAATCCTTTTTCTTTTTTGTTGGTTCAGTGGAAACAGCCTCTTGTTTGGGGTATAAGCGCCTTGGTTTTGTTGTTTGTTTACTCCGCTTTGCGTAACTATCAGTCTGAAACATTATCGGATAAAACCAATCGGCTGTTCAAAAAAAAATCTATCCAGATTGTGAAAATCAGTCCAACGCAAATCAATGTTGAGATGGTGAAAAAATTTATCTCCAGTAAAAGAAAAATAACAAAACAAGCTGAATTGATAGAAAAGATATCTTTGATTCCTTCGGCTTTGGATAAAGTGAAAAGCCTCAGTGTTTCCATAAACAAGAAAAAATCGTGGAATATGGAAATTCAGGAATTAAATATTATGGGGGATAAAGTGGAAATAAAAGGGGAAATTGCCGTCCGGTATCTGCCTTTTTTGGAAAAAAATTTAATTCAATTAGCCGCGGTCGGCAGTTTGAAAGCACTTGAAAAAAAACAGCTTCAAAACACTGAATCTAAAGAAAAATCAGAAAATGAATCCTCTGGTAAAACGGAATCCGATACTGTATTTTTTAAATATTCGTTTATTCAAAAGCAAGGTTAGAAGGTAATGGATTTAAGCAGTTTTAAAGAAGAGTTTATAAATATATGTCAGAATGCTTATAACTGGCTTGTGAATAATCCTATTTTTTATTTTTTAAAGGAGAAATACGACCATCTCAGTTCCTTTTACCGGAAAATCCTGCAAATCGCTGGCTGTTTGATATTGCTTTGTATTCTTTTTTATTATCCTGTTACCCGGCTTTCTTCTTCGTGGAAAAATATGCATAATGTAAATATCAAGAAGCAGTTGATTCGGGAATTGGTTGATGTTTCCTCTGCCAGAGAATCAAATATCTCGACAGTTTATGTTCCCGGGCAAAATTCCGTGAATTTTATTGAACGAAGAATACCTGTTTTACAAATTCCAAAAAACCAGATTAAAGAAATAAAAAAGATAACAGGAGTTCAGAATCAATTATCTGTTCAGGCTATAGCGGAAACAGTTGAAGTGCAAATCGGCGATCTTAATTTAAAGGAAGTTATTCAATATGGGCATAAGCTGGAACAATTATCCAGTAATATTAAATTAACAAATTTGCATATCAAAGAAAATTCCAAAAAGGATAATTATTTTGATGTGTCCTATATTCTGAGTTTTTTCAATCTGGCGAAAAGCGCTATGTTGGATGGTAAAAAGCAAGTCAAATCTGAAAAAGCCAAACTTCCTTTTTCCAAAAAATCATTTGATCCCTCAAGTGATATGAAATTGAATAATCGGAAAGTAGAAAAATCTGATGATGTCAAACAAGCTCTACAGCCTTCCGCCGCCCCTGCTTCCAATACCTCCAATGATGATACGGCGTTTGATAGTTTAAAAACGAGAAAGGCCCCTCCTTCTCCGACAATCAATATGCCCTCAACAAACAAAGAGAAAAACAAATCTGATCAAATTCCGCTTTTGGACTTGAAAGGAAAAAATATTACAAACAGTTCCCATTTTGAAAGCAGGCCGGAGGAAGTGAAAAGAAGAAGTTTACTGCCGGCCCTGCCTATGCCCGGGAAAGACGAAGCTCCAAACATGAAACAGGATAAAAAAAAACCTTCTTTCCAAAATCCGTCCTCGTCCTCTCCTCTTTCTCCGGATACAAACAGCAAGACACAAAGAGAGAAAAAATGAACCTGAAGAAATATATTCACGCGGTATATTTGTTTCTTAAAAAACATAAGAGTAAGTGGATCTTGTGTATTTTACTGTCTGTGGTGTTTATTTTGATTCGGTTTCCTTATGAGGAGGCTGTTTTGTATTTAACAAATCAAGTGAGGGAAAGAACCAAATCTTCAATCCAGTTTAAATATGAGAGTTTTTATATCAATCCCATTGGCCCCACCCTTGTTTTTAAAAACTCGGAGATTCTCACCCTCGCTACTCAAGGGGTTTTTAAAGTGGATGAACTGAAACTGCGTGCTTCTTATGCTTCTTTACTGCAACTGAAGCCGGGTGGGATAATCACTTTAAAGTGGTCCGACTCCGTATTAAATCTGACAATCAGAAAAAAAAGACTGAAAAAAAATCAGATTGGCTGGTTTGTGCATTTAAAAGGTCAGAATTTTAATCCTGCTTTTTTGTCTGCTTTCGCGCCGGTTTTATCCAAGACCACCGGGAAAATAAATATTGATATGAAAATGCTTCTGGATCCTGGATTTGAAATACAACCCGTTGGATCCTGGAGCGTAACAGGATGGAAAATTCAAAGTCAGGCTTTATCTTATAAATTTCCGGGCACTATCGGCACGATCAGCCTGCCTTCTTTCAAATGGGGTAGTATAAGCTCCTACGGGACAGTAAAAGAAGGCGAAGTTATTATCTCAGAATTTTTCCTTGGAGAAAAGAAAGACGCGTTTCAAATTAAGAGTAGAGGTGTTATATTTGTTGATTTTACAAAAAAGGGATTGTCCAAGGCTGTCAAACCTCTTTTAAAAAATTATAATGTCGGCTTGGAAATCTTAGCCAGTGAAGATTTAAAGCCCAAGCTCTACTTTTTGGATCTGTTTTTTTCCTCTGTTGGTTCTCAAACTCCTCAAGGCTGGCGTTATTTGGCTCAAATGAAGGGCAATGCGGTTAATTTTTTTGATATGGCTCCTGTTACGCAACTGCCCACATTGAAAGAAATTCAGGAGCCGGTAAACGATCCGAGTTTTTAAACCAGGGGAAGTATTTGTGGTCAAAGTTTCAAAAAAGGCGGAAAAACAAAAAAATCACTTGGACTTGGATCCATTAGCTTTCGTCAGCCACGAACTCAAAACCCCTCTTTCCACCCTTAAGCTGAACATAGAGCTGTTAAGGAGGCAAGTTTCAGAAAAAGAAGGAAAAGCTCTTATAGATATTATGGGTGAGGAAGTGGATTGGATGATCCGGTTTATTTCTGATACTTTAGATTTTGGAGAACCGGATAATAAAATCCATTTGAATGTAAACCCGCTGGAATGGAATAAATGGATGAGGTCCATTCAAGGTAGTATGGAAAGGACAACAGCTTCTTTCAACAGAAAGTTAAAAGTTCAGCAGTCAACTCAGGAAATGCAAGTGCGTATAGATCCGCTTTATACCAGGCAGGTGTTGTTTAATTTGTTGATGAACGCCGTGGAGTATTCTTTTGAAAAAGGCACAATAGAAATTTCATGGAGGCGAGAAGGTAGTATGTTGAGAGTTCTGGTAAAGGATGAAGGCCCCGGCATCAACGAAAAGGATAAAGATAAAATATTTGAACTTTTTTATAAAGGAAGGACCGGTGTGAATCGTGTAATTAAAGGAAGTGGTTTGGGTTTGGCTATTGTAAAAAAAATTGTTCAGGCGCAGGGAGGAGCGGCTTATGCTGAAAACCGTCCTGACGGCAAAGGAGCCGTATTTGTATTCACTCTGCCTGTTTCCATATAATGCCTCATCTGTTACTGAACTTGCCCTGACTGAGAAAACCTGCTAATAGCAAAAGAATGTCCCTAAAAACAGAGCGCTTAAAACAAATTCTTTCAGAAGAACAGATCAGTACACAAGCTGATGTACTGAAAAAGTACGGTAATGACTGGTTACAGCTTTACGAACCGGCACCCTCTATGGTGCTTTTCCCATGTTCCCATCAAAATGTGGAGGATATTGTCAAATGGGCGAAGCAGTTTAATCTTTCTTTGGTTCCTTCAGGGGGGCGCACGGGCCTCAGTGGTTCGGCTGTGGCTCAAAACAAAGAAGTGGTGTTGTCTTTTGAACGGATGAATCAGGTTGTGGAATTTAACGAAGTCGAACAAAGCCTCACAGTTCAGCCGGGGGTGGTTACTCAAAGTATCCAGGAGTTGGCTAAAGAAAAGTCTTTGTATTTTCCTCTTTCCTTTGCTTCAGAAGGGTCCAGTCAAATTGGAGGCAATGTTTCCACCAACGCGGGCGGGGTTCATGTGATTTGCTATGGCCCTCTGAGGAAATGGATCCTGGGTGTCAAAGTGGTTACAGGAGATGGAAGCGCTCTTTCATTGGGGCGAGGTCTCATTAAAAATGCGGCGGGTTATGATCTCCTGAATTTGTTTGTTGGTTCGGAAGGCACACTGGGGTTGATAACGGAAATCACCTTACAGCTCACTAATAAACCGGAATCCCCCTGTGTGTTTCTTTTTTCCATTCCTGATTTGGAATCCTTGATGAAGCTTTATTATTTGTTTAAGTGTCAATTTTCTTTAAGAGCTTTTGAAATGTTCACCGGCTTGGCTGTGGAATATGTGCAGAAAAATTCTTCTATTTCTTTTCCTTTAAAGAAAAAAAGCCCTTATTATGCTCTTATTGAATGTGATCAAAGCAATCAGGAAAAAGCGTTTTCTTTGTTTGAATCCGCGCTGGAGAACAGCTATATTCTGGATGGAGTTATCAGTGAAAGCCCCCGTCAGGCTCAGGAGCTTTGGTCTTTCAGGGAAAATATCAGTGAATCCCTGTCTTCGTATTTCCCTTATAAAAATGATGTGTCAGTCAGGATTTCTCTCATGTCCGGGTTTTTGTCTGAGATGAACCAAATATTGGAAACAGAATATCCACATTTTCAAGTGGTGTGGTTTGGCCATGTGGGGGACGGGAATTTGCATATTAATATTTTAAAACCGGAAAGCATGGAGAAAGGGGCTTTTTTAAATAAATGTGAAAAAGTAAATGAAGTATTATTTTCCGTTATAAAAAAATATGGTGGATCCATTTCGGCGGAACACGGAGTGGGGCTGTTAAAGAAACCTTATTTGCATTACTCTTGTTCCAAGGAGGAGCTAATGTACATGAAAGCCATAAAAAAAATTTTTGATCCCCAAGGAATCCTGAATCCGGGAAAAATATTTGATTAAAATACAAAAAAACCGGAGCAGGATTACACTGTCCCTAATCCACATTGTTGTAAAGAAACTGATCCGACACAACATCCATAGTAGTGGATTACACTGATCTTAATCCACATTGTTGTAAAGAGAACTTATGGAGTGTTGGAGTTTCCAGCTCTTAATTTCATCATTACACTGACCTTAATCCACATTGTTGTAAATAGCACCTGAGGGTGTTGGAATTTCCAGCTGTTAAGTTTATTATTACACTGTCCCTAATCCACATTGTTGTAAAGAGAACTTATGGAGTGTTGGAGTTTCCAGCTCTTAATTTCGTCATTACACTGTCCCTAATCCACATTGTTGCAAAGAGAACTTATGGAGTGTTGGAGTTTCAGCTGTTAAGTTTATTATTACACTGTCCCTAATCCACATTGTTTAAAGGAGGCTCTTTGAGTAACATGGATAAAAAACCATGGGCTGTGCTAAATAAATAGCGCTTTTCATCCTCCAGATTTAGCTGGGAGCATGTGATGCTATCCGGATCTTCAAAGCAGACACTTTCCATGTTGTTGATGAGCTTCATGTGTGTAAGCAAGCGTATTGTTGCTGAGGTTTCCCCTTCCTCTGTGTGTTTTTCCTCCATTTTTTTAATAGCCGATAGAAGATGGTCCGTGTAGCCGGAGCTACGGTAATTGTCTATGTGATAGAGTATCAGCATCCATTTTCCCAACGGACTTTTTCGGACAGAGGCGATGTAAGGCTTGATGTTTTCCTTTTTAAGTTCTTTTAAGTAAATTAAGCTCAAGGCACCTGCGGCGATATTTTTTGTTTTTTCATCTTTTGATTCTTTAAAAGCTCGCTTTAGCCAGCTCTCGGACAGATTGTAATTGCCCAGTTGGTAATTAATACAGCCTACCACTGTCATAAAAGCGGTGCTGGGGTTTTCCACATCCAACTCCGCTTCGAGATTCTGTAGAGCTTCTGTCAGTTCGGTCTGCTCGTTATAACTCATAAAACAAGCGTCAAAGTTAATGGAAGACAGGTTCACTTGGGAAGAACAGGAAGTGAAAATCAATAAAAAAAACAAGATAAAAAAGAGACTTGCCTTATTCAAGTTGAAAAACCCCCGTTGACAAAACTTTAGGCTCATTTATATATTATAAAGACTTTATAAGGTGAGTAAATATTTTATTTCTGGCTTTTATTTTAATTGTATTAATTATTTATGGTAGTGGGAAATATGTTATACTGGACTGCACAAAATAGGACTAAAGTACCAAAATTAGGCTTTGGCACCTGGCTTATAAGAGGAGCGAAGTGCATAAGAGCAGTGCGAATGGCTCTGGAGATAGGTTACCGCCATATTGACACAGCTCAGATATATGGAAATGAGGAGGAAGTGGGAACTGCCATACGCGACTCAGGCGTTACCAGGGAGGAAATATTTTTGGTAACCAAGGTGTGGAAGGACTCTTTGAGTCTGAAAGAGGTGATTCGTAGTACGGAAGACAGTTTAAAAAAGTTAAAAACGAATTATGTAGATCTTTTATTGATTCACTGGCCTAATGTGAAGGTTCCCCTTAAGGAAACCCTGACTGCCATGAAGGAGCTTGTCCGGCAGGAGAAAACCAGGCAAATAGGGGTAAGCAACTTTCCCGTTGAGTTGATGGAAATATCAAAAAAAATCTTACCGGAAATAGTTTGTAATCAAGTGGAGTACCATCCTTTTTTAGACCAAAGGCCGCTTTTAAAGTGTATAGGAAAGCATAATATATTTCTGACGGCTTATTCTCCTTTGGCCAGAAACAGGGTTTTTAAAAACAAGATTCTTCAGAAAGTGGGGGAAAAATATGCCAAAACGGCCGGGCAGGTTGTGCTACGCTGGCTCATAGAACAAAAAAATGTTGTGGCTATTCCCAAAGCAGCTAAACAGAAACACGCGGAGGCCAATTTCAATATATTTGATTTTCAGCTGAGTGAGCCGGATCGGCTTATTCTGGGCAGTATGTATTCACAAAACCAACGGTTGGTGGACCCGGAATGGGCACCGGAATGGGATTGATTGAGAATGGTCTTTTTTCCCGTGTTATCTGGTTTTAGTATTAAAAAATTTGTTTGATTTGCTCTTTTATCATTTCTGCTTCAGCATACACTCTGAATACATCTATTCCCTGAATTTCATGGTTTTTCATCAATGTTTTTCCATTACACATCATAAAATCCACTTCCATTCCACCGGCGGAGTACACCAAATGATTAAGCAAGTTGTTTGTGGGGTACAAGTGAGGGTGGTTTAAGTTCAAGGCAATAATATCAGCGAAAAACCCGGGCTGTATCTTTCCAATAGAATGGGAAAGACCGAGTGTTTTTGCGGCGGAGGAAGTGACCATAGAGAAAATATCTTTTGCCAAAACGGTTTTGGATGGATTGTTCAGTTTTTGTAATTTGGCTCCTGTGTCCATTTCCGTAAATAAACTCAAGTTGTTGTTGCTGGCTGAGCCATCCGTTCCCATACTCACGGTGATGCCTTTTTCCATTGCTCTTAAAACAGGAGCAATACCGGAACCCAATTTCATATTGCTTTCGGGATTGTAAGACAAAGGGGTATTGGTTTCCGCCATAATGTTCATATCCTCTTCATTGATATGTACGCAATGAACAAACACGCAATGAGGGCCGATGATGTCACAGTCTTTTAAATGAGCGACCGGGGTTTTGCCATAACGTTTGTGTATTTCCAATATTTCCCATTGGGTTTCCGCCACATGGATCGCAATGGGAATGTTTCTTTTTCGTGATTCTTCTGCTGAAAGTTTTAATATATCCACCGAGCAGGTATAGGGGGCGTGACATGCTATGGCCGGATATATTGTTTGACTCTCTTCTTTTTTATATTTTTCGCACAAATCATCCAGGTCCTCTTTCCAATCAGAAAAAAGACTGAGCATATCCACCGCCAGCACTCCTCTTAAACCATAGGACTCAAATAAGTGAGCCATGACGGGAGTGTGAAAATACATATCGCAGACTGTGGTGGTGCCGTTCTTAATCAGTTCCAGTAAAGCCAGTTCCGTGCCTATCCGAATAAAATCCGGATTTATCATCTTTTTCTCCAGAGGAAAGATCACTTTTTCCAGCCAGTCTTTCAAAGTAAGGTGATCTCCTAACCCGCGAAACAACACCATGGGGAGGTGAGTGTGCGTGTTGATAAGACCTGGGCACACAAGATGGTTATTCAATCTGATAATTTCTTTTGCCTTTGGGATATTTTGAATAACAGGACCAACGGAGTGAATTTTGTCTTCCTCCACTACAATCATCTGATTTTTTTTAATCCGCCCGTCTTCCTCCTGCATGGACAGCAGATACTCACAAAGTATCACTTTTGAGAATTCTTTGTCTTTAAAATGCTCTGTATTCAATCGATCTGTATTCAATGCTCAATCCTTAATTTTGAACCATTTTGAATTTTCGTGGGTTATTTTCCTGTATTATCCTCAATTTTGGAAACCATTTTGTTTAAAACAGGAATGTATGTCAATTTTTTGAGTTTATTGAGTAAAATAAAGAGCTTTTCAGAATTATCTGAATAATTGATTTGACAACATGATATTTTTTTTCTTAGAAAGAAACCTGATCTTCAACACAAAGTTAAAGACAAAATGGAATAATTCAATTAAGAGAGAGGGAAAAATGGGAAAATTATATGTTGGTAATCTATCTTATGATGTTACCGAAAATGACTTAAGTGAACTGTTTGCTCCAAAAGGGGAAGTGGTTTCCGTACGGATAATTAGCGACCATCAGTCCGGGCGGTCCAAAGGTTTTGGTTTCGTGGAAATGTCAACTAAAGAGGAAAGCGAAGCTGTTATAACTGCTTTTAACGGGTATGATTTGAAAGGCCGGCCTATAAGGGTTAATGAGTCTATTGATAAACCTCGTGGAAAAAGTAGAAGCGGCGGCGGTGGCGGCGGTTACGGTTCGCGACGGTAATTCCTTATTTTCACTTCATTTTTCAGCGAAATGAAAAAAAGCTTCTATAACAGAGGCAAAGTGGGGTTTTAGGCTGGCGGGATCCATTTCCACTGAAGATCCTATTCCGCAAGCCGGGTTGGCCACTATGGAGAACGCGCTCACAGTTGCTTTGGCATACCGGAGAGCTATCACCTCCCATACTGTGGACATACCCACCACATCCGCCCCCCACCGGCCGAATAAACGCACCTCGGCCGGTGTTTCAAACTGGGGGCCTAATACACCAATATACACACCTGCCTGCACATTCAGGTGTTTCTTCTTCATTTCCTGTGTGATGGCTGTCGTCATATCGGAATTATAAGCTTTCTCCATGTCTAAAAAATAAAAGCTCTTTGATTGTTCCTTTGAAAGTCCTACAAGAGGGCTTTGCCCCGTCAAATTAATATGATCGCTTATAGCTATCACAGAACCCGGAACCAATGCTTTTTTTAAACCGCCGGAGATATTGGAAAGCACAAAGCGGCAGGTTCCAGCTGACCTCGGTCCTGTTACCGTTCGAACCACCTCTTTAGCTGTTAAGCCTTCATAGCCGTGCAGACGCCCGGACTGAAAACAAATACTTTTATTTTTTCCTTTGTGATAAAAATATTCGTAACGGCCGGAATGATGAGGAGCGGATGCTTTACTTAAGTCCGGTATTTTGGAAAAAGCAATGCCTCCCCGATACTCCCATTTCGGAAAAAGAGATTTCTTTCTCAACTCATTTAGTTCCGCTCCAATCAAGGAGCCCAACACAAAATGCAAGGAAGGCACGGGAATATCCAACTCCCTGTATTCCCGCTGAAAAATACCCTTTAAATGTTCCATTGATCTTCTCTAAAAATATGGACTTAAGTGAAAAATCACCTCATGGTGACAAACTCTTCCGCACTAGTGGGATGCACTCCCACAGTTTTATCAAAATCGGATTTTGTGGCTCCTGCTTTCAAAGCCACCGCTATCCCTTGTATAATCTCCGGAGCGTCATCCCCGACCATAAACACGCCCAGCACCTTATCTGTTTTTTTGTCTACAATCATTTTCATAAGAGTTTTTTTGTCAATGGCAGTAACTGTGTATTTTAAAGGGCGAAATCGGGAAGTATAAACAGACACCTCGTACTGTTTTTCCAAAGCTTGTTCTTCCGTCAAACCCACTGAGGCCACAGGGGGCTGACTGAAGACAGCAGTGGGAATAAATTTATAATTCATCTGTTGTTTTGAGCCGGAGAATAAGTGTTCAGCTAAAAGCATCCCCTCCGCGGTAGCTACGGGAGTCAGCTGATAAGGAGTATTGGCACAGTCTCCAAGAGCGTATACCCCTTTTGCTGTAGTTTCAAAATATTCATTTACTTCAATTTCTCCATTGTTGTTTGTTTTAATCCGCAGGGACTCTAAGCCTAAATTATCTGTTTTGGGTGTTCTACCTGTGGCAAACAAAACTTTTTCCACTGTTTTCACTTTGCCTTCACTTAAGCTCACTTCAAATTGCCCTCCCTTTTTGACGATTTTTCTAATTGTGTTGTTGGGGATAATCTCAATGTTATTTTTTATCATTTCCTCCTGTAAAAAAGCTCTTAATTCTTTGTCAAATCCTCTTAAAAGCAGGTCTCTTCTAAAAACGAGGCTCACTTTGGAGCCGAATCCATTAAAAATGCCGGCAAATTCCACGCCTATATAACCACTTCCCATAATTAAAATGGAGCGGGGTTTTTCGGTCAGTTCAAACATATCATCAGAGGTGAGCGCCCATTCAGAACCAGGCACATTCAGCATGAAGGGCTTACACCCCACTGCGATTAGAATAAAGCGGGTGGTGTATTTCCTGCCTTCTATTTCTACTGTATGAGGAGCTGTTATTTTTCCGTGTCCTTTTAAGACTGTTACACCTTTTTTGGCCAGAAGATTTTCATAAATGCCCTCCAAACGGGTTAACTCTTTATCCCTGGCGGATTTTTGAGCGGACCAGTCTAGAGAATAATCTCTTACGGACCAGCCGGAAGAGGAAAAATATTTTATATGTCCGGGTAATTCAGATACGGCCAACATCAGTTTTTTCGGAATACAGCCGCGCAGTACACAAGTGCCTCCGTAGCGGCTTTCTTCGCATATAGCCACTTTGGCTCCCAAGCCTGCCGCCCAACGGCTGGCCCGCACTCCACCTGAGCCTCCACCAATAGTTAATAAATCAAAATCATATTGAGACATGAATCAAAGCTTTCTGTCGGTATATCAGATCAGGGCTGAATTAATAAAACATATACTTTCCTTTAGGAATTTTCAATCAGGATCAATGTAAAGACAATACCTGATTAAGGATTTCGTATAAACTGTTTTTAACGGCCGGGTGAAGAAAATGCGGCATCCAGCCTTTTGAGGACAGGTGATCTGATACCACCCCGAGACAAAAGACAGACACACCGTGATATTCTCCTAAAGTCATTAAAGCGGATGATTCCATTTCCACGCATTCCACGCCTTTGGACTGAAAGTAAGATATTTCTTCTTTTGTCTCCCTGAAGGGGGCGTCCGTGGTCCAGCTGACAACCGGTCTTAATTTCAGTTCTTGGACGAGTTGAGTGTAAGTTTTGCTTTCAGGTATTTCCACATAAGGGGAAGGGGCTTTATAATGGCGGGAACATCCTTCATCCCTGAAGGATTTTTTCATTAGCACCTTTGCTCCTGTTTTGAGATTTGGATTCAGAGATCCCACCACCCCCACACTCACAAATTCTTTTACTCCATAAGCGTGTAGTTTTTCCAAACACACCACCCCCGCGGGGGCGCCTATACCAAAATGGCTGACCACACAAACAGATGGCTGTTTTCCGGACTGATTGTTTTGATATAAATCAATATTCAGACCTGTTTTATAAAACGGAAGGCTTTTGTGAAAATCCTCCCGGTTTTTGGTGAACCGGGCCAGCTTCCCGGGAAAACATAAAATCGCCCGATGGGGAAGACGCACAGGCTCTGTTAATTTATGTGAGTTGTGCAGGTAATCTGCCAAATCCTTCGGAGACACCAAAGAAGGTAGTTTATATTTTTCCGAAATGAAAGGGCATGACATCATTCAGTTTTTTTCTCCATTGAGTAATGTCAACAGGTTGGTGTTTTGGGAGAAAGAGGGATTACGGGCATATTGCGCTTTTTCCTCAGGGGAGTAATGAAAAAATAAAAATTGTGTTTTTTGGTTGGAGCTGAAATTATTGTCACTCACCAGAACCAGTAAATAGTTTCTATTGGAAACCTTCGGCCCTATTGTAATTCCTTCAATGTTATCCACTCTATTACCTAAGGCAGCGGATAAATCGGCTATCAGTCTTTTCCCGCAGGTAACAAAGCGTCCTTTTTGCAATTCTCTATGCTGTGAAACATCGCTGGCTTTTGAACAGTCTGTTAAAAACAGGCGCACCAAATTAATATCTGTTTTTTTGTCACTGGGGGTTGAGTGCTTTTTTAAGTACGCCCGCTCCACCACCAGGAGTCTGCCGTCTCCCAGGGAGATAAAATCTGTTAATCCATTGACTCCCGTAAAATTTTCTAATTTTAATTTAGCATCCATTTGATACACAAACTGGCCGTTCATTTGTGTTGTTCCAATATCAAAACGGCTGATACGAATATATTGTTTTTCTTCATCGGCTTGTTCGTCCTGATGAAGAGAGGATTCCGTGGCGAGGTAAAGTTGGTTTTGCCCGGGATTGATTGTTAAAGCTTCAAAGGCTTTGTTTTCTTTTACTCCCCAAATTCCCACTTTAGCCGAGTCCCTCGGCCAATATATTTCCGGAAGAGGCCAGGAGGAAAGCCACTTTCCTTTTGAATTGAATGTAAATAACGCCGGTGGAACGGTTAGTTCAGGCATTTGCGCTCCTTCAGAACTGATGAATATCCGATCTGGTTTAAAAAAAACAATTCCTTCAGGGTCAATAGGAACAAGCCGTTGGCCTTTTCTGTTTTTTAAAAATACTTGAGAGGTGGGTTGTAGTTCATATTTTTTATCCGCCAGCTTGTTTAATTTTAATTTGTAAAAGCGTGGAGCACTGCCGGTTTGGCCCTTGTCGTCTGATAGAGCCAGAAAAATATCTTTTTCCCGATCGTAGGCCAAGGCGGACAAACCTCCGATTTGTGTGTTTTTGAACGGATAGTTATGTTCCATAACCTGTTCATTAATGAATGTTAAAGAAAAAAAGATTGATGGAGGTATTCCAGGAACAAAAAGAGGGCCTGTCTTCTTCTGAGTGGAATTTAAGGATGCAGACACAGGCTTGGATTGGACAGGGAACAAGGTTTTATTCTGAGAGGGTGTTGATATTTCGTTGCTGGTTCTTGTGAAAGAGCCATCATTAATGATTGTGGATTCAGGCAGTGTGCTTTCTTGTGGAGGCGGAACTGCAGCCATTCCTTTTTTTACAGTTCTATTGTGTTCCTTACTGTCTGATAGGGAAAAAAGAGGTTTGTTTTTTGGTTTTTTGCCGGAGCCATGGAGTTGCTTAAGACTTGTGCTCAAATAGGATTGTTCGGCGGAAAATAGTATGTAGTTAACCAACAGGCAGATAGGAATACAGATGATTAAGAGGATAATAAAAAATCGTTTCCCCATGGAACGGAATTATGAAACAAAAATAAGAGTGAAGTCAATTAAAATTAACAAATAGTTTTTGCTAATTGGGATCATCGTCGTTTGTCATCATCTTTTGTATTGTCATAAAAAGCGCAAGTGGAGTACGATTCTATGTCCAGAATATCCCGCAGAGCTTCGGTTTCCTCTCTTCTGACGGCATTAATGCCCCGGACGAACCAGTGTTTATGTTTTTTCCTTCTTTGCTTCTCCAGGTTATTATCTAGTTTTAAAGACAGGTCATACAGTTTTTGATTAAATCTGAATTCAATGTTGTCCAGTTTAAGAATGGAGTTGTCCACCCGTGCTCTAGTGTTTTCATCACGCGCTTTCTCTTTTTTTCTCTCCAGTTCCACTCTGGCTGTGCAGATTTTATTATGGGCGTCTGAGAGTTTCTTTTCCAGACATCGCCTTATCAGTCCCGGTGCATATTGGTCGCTCAGACCAAAGATATCCACACCCACATCAATGATATTTGTGGGTACGTTCACATCTGGTTTGCAATTTTGCAGTATTTCAAGCCAAGACAGACCTTCCAACACGTCATCTGGTATGCTCACCTCCCCTTCCCTTTCATCCGGTCTGCGCTCAGGGGCTTCTTCTACATTTAGAGGAGTACAATGGGCTAAAAAAGATAATAACAAAACAGTCAGAATCGTTTTTTTCATAATGTTCTCCAGAATGGTAACATTTAATACTCAGTAATAGAATCGGATGTAAATATGTTATACATTAAGTTAAAATAACATATAATTTTTTTTTATAAGATTAACAGACTTAAGTCTTCAGCATTTTGTCTTAATTGTTAGTACATTCTAAACAGGTTATTGTGACATTTGAATGCATTAAGAAATAAGGCTTGCAAAAAAACTTCCATCGTGTCTTAATTTTTTTCTGTGTCGGGTATTATTGTTATAGGTTCTCAATGGGGAGATGAAGGAAAGGGAAAGGCAGTTGATGTTTTTTCAGCTGAGGCGGATTATGTTATTCGCTACCAAGGTGGATCCAATGCTGGTCATACTTTAAATATCAAGGGCCAAAAAAAAATTTTACACCTTATTCCTTCCGGGGTTTTTCATCCGAATACCACCTGTATTATCAGTTCCGGTGTGGTTTTGGATATTGAAAGCCTGATTTCTGAGATAAAACTTATAAAACAATCTGGCGATTATCTGTCCGCCTCCTCCGGGAAACTGCTGATTTCTGATTCCGCCACTGTTCTGCTGGGTTACCACCGGATTTTGGATCAAGCGCGTGAAAAAGCGACCAATGACATAAAAATAGGCACAACCGGAAAGGGCATTGGTCCGGCTTATGAAGACAGGGCCAGCCGAAAGGCTTTGCTGTTTGGAGATTTATTTGCGGATAAGGAAATACTGAAATTCAAATTGGAAAGAGCGATTAGTGAGAAAAAATTTTTGATTGAAAAATTTTATAAAACTAACTGTATTTCAGTGAAAGACACTTTGGATCAAATCCTCTCTTTAAGGGAGGAGTTGAGGTATTATCGTTGCCCGGATACTTCCGCTGTCATTTACAAAGCTTTGAAGGAGAATAAAAAAGTCCTGTTTGAAGGCGCACAAGGAAGCCTTTTGGATATTCTGCATGGAACCTATCCTTATGTTACCAGTTCCAATACCGTGGCCGGGGCGGCTTTGGCCGGATCAGGGATCGGACCTCAGTTTATTCAAAAAGTGATTGCCATTACCAAGGCTTATACCACCAGAGTGGGAGAAGGGCCTTTTCCCACTGAATGCTCTGGAAAAGAAGGGGAATTACTGCAAAAAACCGGGGAGGAGTGGGGTGCTACCACTGGCCGGATCAGAAGATGCGGCTGGTTGGATCTGCCTGCCTTAAAGTATGTTGTTCGTATTAACGGAATTACTCATTTAGCTTTGATGAAATTAGATGTGCTGTCCTGTTTGAAGGAAATTCCCGTTTGCGTGGCTTATAAATTAAACGGAAATATCCTTTCTGATTACATGAGGCCTGCCTCGGATTTGGCTGTGTGCGAACCGATTTATAAAATTCTTCCGGGCTGGAGAGAGGATATATCTCTTGTGAAAAAATTTGAAGATCTGCCGAAAACCGCTCAAGGATATATGAAATTCATCCAAAAAGAATTAAGTGTATCGGTAGATATGATTTCCGTCGGTTCTTCCCGATCAGCTACAATCTGGCGCCGTCGGTTGTTCTAAGTTGAATCTGCATAGCCAGGCCGCAAGCTTACAAAACAGCGGATAAATGAGTTTCATAATACTATAATTGCCAACTATTGCTTTCTTTTGTAAGATGTTTGGCCTATGAAACAGCAAATTAAAGTCCCGTCGGTGGGAGAATCAGTTATGGAAGCCACTATCGGTGAATGGCAAAAAAAAGATGGTGACTACATTCGGCAAAATGATGTTTTGGTGGTTATGGAGACGGATAAAGCTTCCATGGATCTGGTGGCGGAGCACAGCGGCCAACTGAAAATTTTAAAGCAAAATGGGGAAGATGTAAAAGTTGGTGAAGTGATTGCCGAGGTGGACACCTCCATTCGTAAAGACACTGTGGCGGGTTCCGGCGCCTCTCCGCAAGCTCCAAAACCTGCTATTGCAACGCATCTATCTTCCTCCTCTCCCGCCTTCAGCAAAATGGCTGGTAAATCCGCTTCCATGAAGGAGGAAGTGCCCAAATTTCCATCAGATAAAGTGATTGCGGATCTTTTGAAAAACCAAGCTGATAACAAAAAAGACGGTGTTTACAGCGATGCGGTTTTTAATACCTCCTCTTCCGTCCAGGCGGAACCTCTCAAAAAATCTCATGTCAGCTCCATGAATCGGACCCTTTCCCCTGCGGTTAGAAAGTGGATAACGGAAAAAAATTTAGATCCTGCACAAATTGCAGGTACAGGGCCTAATGGCCGTATCACCAAGGAGGATGTGCTGTCTTTTATTAAAAATCCTCAAATTCCTCAGCCGGCCCGCTCTGTGGCCTCTGCTTCCGTTCAATATGTTCCGGCGGGGGATATTTTGAATGAACAAACAAGAAAAAAAATGAGCACTATCCGCAAGCGAATTGCCAGGCGTTTGGTGGAGTCCCAGCAGAGTACGGCCACTCTCACTACTTTTAATGAAATTGATATGTCTCAGGTGATGAGTCTGCGCGCTCAATACAAAGACATCTTTCAAAAAAAGCACAATATCAAACTGGGTTTTATGGGATTTTTTATTAAATCAGCTGTGTACGCCCTGCAGGCTTTCCCTAGGGTAAATGCTTTTATTGAGGAGGATACAATTGTTTATAATCACTCTTGTCATATAGGGGTGGCGGTCAGTACGGACAGGGGTTTGGTGGTGCCGGTGATACATAATGCGCATAAAATGGGAATGCCTGAATTGGAAAAAGCCGTTTTGTTTTACGCGGAAAAAGCACGGGGAGGGAAAATCATCCCGGATGATCTTATGGGAGGCACTTTTACTATCAGTAATGGGGGTGTGTTTGGATCTCTTATGTCCACTCCTATTTTAAATCCTCCTCAAAGCGGCATTTTAGGTATGCACAAGATTGAACAAAGACCCGTAGTGGTAGATGGGCAGATAAAAATCAAACCTATGATGTATGTGGCTTTGTCTTACGATCATCGTGTGGTGGATGGTAAAGAGTCCGTGGGCTTTTTGCTTAAAATCAAGGAAAGCGTGGAAGACCCCATACGCCTTTTGATGAGTGTGTGATTTTTTTACAAGTTGTCAGTTACAACCTGGTCTGACATTATTAAAAAATCAAGCTGAAGTTTAAAAGTAAAAATAAAAAATGAGGTATTGAAATGAGCACAGAATCTCCGAAAAATTACGATTTGATAGTTATTGGTTCCGGCCCCGGAGGTTATATAGGAGCTATTCGGGCGGCGCAGTTGGGTTTAAAGACCGCTGTGGTGGAAAAAGACAAAACCCTGGGAGGCACTTGTTTGAATGTAGGTTGTATTCCCTCAAAAGCACTTTTGGATTCTTCTGAGCATTATCATTTTGCCAATGAGGGAATGGCCGGTCATGGAGTGAAAGTTTCTTCAGTTTCCTTGGATCTGGCGGCTATGATGAACCGAAAAACCAAGATCGTAAAGGAGTTGACCGGAGGCATTCAATATCTTTTTAAAAAAAACCGGATTGATCGTTTTGAAGGGACAGGTTCTTTTGTCTCCTCTCACCAGGTGCGGGTGGCAAAAAATTCAAATGAGCAGATTATTGAAGGCAAACACATTATGCTGGCTACAGGGAGTGTTCCGGATAGTTTGCCCAATATTTCTTTTGATGGGGACAGAGTTATCTCCTCCACGGAGGTTTTAAGTTTAAGTAAAGTGCCAAACAAACTTTTAATTGTGGGGGGAGGGTATATCGGTTTGGAGATGGCTTCGGTTTGGTCGCGTTTGGGCGCGGAAGTCACTGTGCTGGAGTACGCGGACCGGCTTTGTCCTATGATAGATCAGGAGTTATCCAAAAACCTGTTAAAAGTGTTGCAAAAACAAAAAATAAAAATTCTTTTGGAAAGCGCTGTGCAGGAGACAAAGCAGGCAAAAGACGGTGTGGAACTGCTCTATGAAAATAAAGCTGGTGAAACTCTTTCTTTGAAAGGGGATTATGTGTTGCTGGCCGTGGGTCGAAAGCCTTATTCTCAGGGACTGGGTTTGGAAAAGGTGAATATCCAACCGGATGAACGGGGTTTTATTCCTGTGGACAGGCAGTGGAGAACAAAAGCGCATTCTCATATTTTCGCTGTCGGGGATATGATCGGTGGAGCCATGCTGGCTCATAAGGCGGAAGAGGAGGGAGTGGCTGTGGCTGAAACTATCGCAGGTCAGGCCGGCCATGTTCATTATGAAACCGTGCCTTCGGTTATTTACACCTGGCCGGAAGTGGCCAGTGTGGGAAAAACCGAAGAGCAATTAAAAAAAGAGGGGATAGATTATCAGTCCGGTAAATTCCCTTTTACTGCCAGTGGAAGAGCTAAAGCCCTGGGCTGTACGGAGGGTTTTGTGAAGGTTTTGGCCTCTACCGGCACAGACCGTGTTTTGGGTGTACATATTCTGGGGCCCAGAGCTTCCGATATGATAGCGGAAGCCGTGGTCGTGATGGAGTTTGGGGGCAGTAGTGAAGACCTGGCCCGAAGCTTCCATGCGCATCCCACTTTGTCTGAAGTGATGAGGGAAGCGGCCTTGAATGTGGATAAGAAGGCCAGACAAATTTAGTTCCATTTGTAATGAAGTGGGGAGGGGAAGTCGGAATGCGGCCAAAGAGTTAGACGAATGCAGGACAGTTCTGAAGGCGCTAGATAAAAAAAACAAAAGCGCTATGGGTATGGATTATTTTTTTAAATGTAAAAGACATACAACCAGGTTTATCAATTTTTTCGAATGCTGAAAACACAGCTAATGTAAATACGCTATATTAAGGTGAATAAATTATGGCTGTCAAAAAAAATCCCACTCTCGATTTGCATGGTTGTACAAGGGATGAAGTTTATGATCTTTTGGATAAATTTATTACAAAATACAATCATCATATTGAATTATGTGTGATTGTGGGGAAAGGTCGGGGAGTTGTGAAACAAAAAGCCATTGAATATTTAAAAGGCGCACGCTACCCCTGGCGATATGAAAAAGTGCGTGGTATTGAAAACAAAGGAGCTTTGATTTTGGATTTAAGTTGAATTATGAAAGCGGGAGATGAGTAAGATGATATTTACGGGAAAACATCCGGTGTATGGAAAGTGAATACGGCAGAACGCTGGAGGTTTATCAGTAAGATGACATTTACGGGAAAACATTCGGTGTATGAGCCAAGTGGGTTAAAGGAAAAATACAGAAAACCTGTCCGTGTTGCAATTTAGTACAATCAAAAATTACGATGTGATATTTCAAGAGGTCAGTGGAATTTGAAGTCAGAAGATGGTTTGCATTCTGCGGAACTGCGGCGCATTCGCCGGTTTGATCGGTTTTGTTTCGCTGTTTTATGTTTTTGTCTTCTTGTTATCTTATGGGGGGCATGGGTTCGTATTTCCCATTCGGGAGACGGTTGCGGGCAAAGTTGGCCGGCTTGTCAGGGGAAGTATCTGATTGATGCTAAAGAGCAGGGTAAAACCTGGATTGAGTGGATACATCGGGCCACTTCCGGTTTGTTTGGCGTAGCGGTTATTTTGCTTGTGATCGGGGCTTTTTTAAAATTCCCCCGCTTTCATCCTGTCCGTAAATGCTCGTTGCTTATTTTATTTTTCACTATCAGTGAAGCTTTGATTGGTGCTCGATTGGTGCTGGCCGGTCTTACCGGCAGTAATACTTCATTAGCTCGTGTGTTGACCATGAATTTGCATTTGTTAAACTCGCTGTTATTGACAAGTAGTTTGTTTATTTGCTGGAGACTTTCCCTCGGCAAACGATTTTCTTTTAATCGGAGTTTATCAATTCGGCGGTTTTTCCTCTCAAAATTCGCTTTTTTTTTTACAAGTAAAAATAACAATCAAAAGGCCGGGAGCTTGTCAAACCGGCCTAATGATTCCGACCCTTTTGAAACCTCTGTCGCGCAAACCAATGTTCAGCCAAACAGGATTTTGTTTTTAAAAAGCGAACATTTGCCTGTGTTCGTCCTTGTGTTTTTTCTGATTGCCTTTTTCGGTTCGCTTTCCTCTCTTGCCTCTTCTCTTTTCCCTTCCACCTCCCTTTGGAAAGGGTTAGTTTTGGACTTTAGCTCCGAATCCTCCTGGCTGGTTCGTCTTCGGTTGTTGCATCCTCTTTTGGCTGTTCTCTTTGGCGGGGGTTTTTTGTATTATGTTTTTCAAAATTATTTATTGAAAGAAGTATCTTTACCTGACAGGAGTCATTTATTAAAAACAAAGTGGTCATTGATAAATAAATTTTTCGCTTTTGTTTCTCGTGTTGAGAATGTAAAAAAAGGGATGATACAGGGAGAATCCTTCGGAGCTGGCAAATGGTTTATTCTGTGTTTGTGCCTCACCTTGTTTTCCGGCTTGATGAATTTGTTATTGCTCTCACCCGTGTTTTTAAAGCTTATTCATCTGCTGATGGTTTATTTTATGTCTATGGGCTGTATATGGATGATGGAAGGCAAAAATCAATAAAGACAGTATAGTCAGATGGCGGTGTTTGCTTTTTCAGGGTTATCTCGTTCTTATATTTAGTGATATTAATGTGAGAATCGCGTGTTATGAAAGGGCATGGACTTTCGATTGCTTACACACTTAAGCGTGATTTAAGAAATTATTTTTGATAAGAGGGTTTGGGCAGGCTTTGTTTTATGTTCGCCTTGGCATAACCCTGAATTAACTTTTAACCTTAGGCTTTTTCACATTAAAATTGCTTGTGATGAAAAAGAGAATTGCTCGTGATTTTCAATTCTCCTACATGTCTCAGAGTCTATGGAAGTTGAAAGCACAGTAAGAATAAAGGCCGGGACAAAAGATTATTTTTACAAAAAAGAACTTAATTTCTTCTGTAACCAGACACAAACTTCAGCCGGATTTGTTGATTCATAAATAGGACGACCTATCACCAAAGTGTTCACGCCGGCTGAAAGCGCTTTCTGAGGCGTGAATATTCTTTTTTGATCTTCTTTTGTATTCACGGGCCGGGAAAGGAAAGGTGTATCGTAACTGTCCTTTTCAGCAAAACGAATCCCCGGGGTCAATAAATACGCCTTGGGGTGTTTTTTACGCAGGCCGGCCGCTTCGTTTCCTGAGCAAACAAGGCTGTTCAAACCGCTTCTTATCACAAGGTCAGACAGGCTTTCCACGTGAGACAATAAAGAATGTGTTTGTAATGAAGGCGGCAGATTTTCCTGGGAAAAGCTGGTGAGAATCGTCACCGCTAAGATACGAAAATCTCTTTTTCTGTTTAGTTTTGTCTGTAGCTCTGCCAATCGGTTAAGACTTTCCTCTCCGGCCAAGGCGTGGACTGTGAGCATATCCACCCCCAAGTCAAAAGCAGACTGGACAGCGGATATCATAGTGGAGGAAATGTCAAAAAATTTAAAGTCCAGAAAAATCTTTCCATAAGGACTTAATTTTGAAATAAGAGACGGACCACTTTTCAAATATAATTGAGGGCCTATTTTAAAGCCTTCAATATAAGGGGAGGTTTCCCGCGCCACAAGGAGGGCTTTTTTCTCTTCATTCAGGTCCAAAGCTACATACAAAGGAAGTTTATTCATTTCGCAACCTGATTTTTGTTAAAGTGTTTTCTTTTTGTGTTATCAGGATTTTCTTTGCGGATTTTAGAATTGTCGTGTACAGGTTGGGCAAAGGCGCTGTTATGATTTTTTCATACTTCGGAATCAGATGCTCAACCATTTTTGACCGCTTTTTTGCTGTGCTGACTTCCACGCGCACCGCCGCGTTTTTTCGGTTAGCCCGGCGAGCCTCCGCAGAACTGGAAACAATTATAAGACAGAAGAAGACTTTTTTCATTTTAAAATATTCATATACTTACAGCTTGAATTTTCAGTTGTATTGGTTTTTTTTAATTTTCAAATGAGCCTGCACAATCTGAAAGATCAAATGTTTCTTTTTTTATAAAACTTAATATTTTGTCTATTGCAGAGGAAATAGATATTTTTTTCCGTTTTCCTGTTTTTCGCTCCATTATCTCCACTAAATCTTTTTCTATATCCCTCATACCCACATTCACCCGGAAAGGAAAACCCAAGAGGTCGGCATCCTTGAATTTCACTCCTGCTTTTTCCTCCCGATCATCCATAAAAACCTCCACTTTCTTTTCCTGAAGGGAGTGATATAAATAGTTCGCTGTTTTACATGTTTTCAAATCTTTTGGATCCAGCAAACAAATATGTATTGTGAAAGGGGCTATTGCTAAAGGCCATATTATTCCGTCTTTATCATGGCTTTGCTCCACTACAGCCTGAACCGTGCGTGTCACACCAATGCCATAACAGCCCATCTGCACCGGTTGTTTTTTTCCGTTTTGGTTCAGATAATAAACATTCATTTTTTTGGAATATTTGTCGCCCAAATAAAAAATGTGACCCACTTCAATGCCCCTCCGGGAAATCAGTTCTTGATTGTCCGGCCCCTTGTCTCCTGGTTTGGCGTAGCGAAAATCCCCTGTACCGGCAGGTTTAAAGTCCCTTTCCGGAACCACATTTCTGACATGGTAATTGTCTTTGTTGGCGCCGGTGATAAGAGAAGGAAGGGCGATCAATTCCTGATCCATGTAAATAGGGATGGAAAGTTTAATTGGACCACAGCTTCCCGGGGCGGCGCCGGTGAGTTTTTTTACTTCCATGTCTGAAAGAAAAGTGGGATTTTGCTCCAGCTTGAGATGATTTTTTACCTTTAACAAGTTAAGCTCATCCGAACCTCGCAGTAAAACGGCTATATGCTGTGTTTCACCTGATGATTTAACACAGGATAAAAATAAAATTTTCGCCAGTTCATTTTTTGGCGCTTTTAAAAACCGGGAAAGTGCTTCAATGGTTTTTATTCCAGGGGTGTGAAACTCTTCTAGAGCTTTGTTGTTTACAACTGAGGAGACTGAGACTGCGCCCGCCGGTCTACTTTGCACCGGGCACACCTCCCTGTTGGCTGAAAAAGAGTCCGTCAGCAACAGTTCGTCTTCTCCGTGGTCCGCCAGAATATGAAACTCCTCCGATTGATCTCCGCCAATCTCTCCACTGTCGGCTTTTACAATCCGAAACGGCACGGTCAATCGGGAAAAAATATTTGTGTAGACTTCCCGTATTTTCATGTAGCTTTTTTTAGCCAGCTCCTCATCCGGATCAAAACTGTAAGCGTCTTTCATAATAAACTCTCTGGCTCTCATCAGGCCGAAGCGGGGACGGATTTCATCCCGGAACTTGGTTTGAATCTGATAAAGACAAAAAGGCAGGTCGCGATAACTTTTAATATTGTTTTTTACATAGTCGGAAATAACCTCTTCATGGGTGGGGCCAAGGCAGAATTCCTGATTCAGACGATTTTTCATTTTTTGTAAAAGATCGTCGTATAAAGACCAGCGTCCGCTTTGCACCCAAATCTCCTTAGGCTGTACCACAGGCATCAGGATTTCCACACAGCTTTTTTTGTTTAACTCCTCTCGAACAATGGTTTCAAATTTTTGAATAGAGCGAATCATAAAAGGACCGTAAGTAAACAACCCGGCGGAAAGCTTTTTGATAAATCCCCCCCGCACCAATAGAGTGTAGCCGGGTAAAACTGTGTCCGCTGGCGCTTCTCTCAGAGTTTTCAGTCCCGTTTCAGACCATTTCATTTTTTGTCCCTTCTGTTTTTTGAAACTGTTTTAATAAAGAACACATTTTTACGGCTGTTTGGACTGCAGTGCGGGCGATATGCCCTTTCTTCCCCCCTGAGCGCGCCAGGGCCTGTTCTCTGTTATCTACCATCAGCACGCCAAAGATCAAGGGGCGATTCATCTTCAGTTGAACCTGCATACAACCTTGCTCCGTCATCCGACAGCAAGCGGAATAGTGAGAAGTTTCCCCACGGATTACGCAACCCAAAGCAATAACCAGTTGGCAATTTTGTTGAAAAAGCCACTGTGCTGTCAAAGGGAGTTCTATCACCCCTGGTATTTCCACCATTTGAAAATTTTCCATGCCGAATTGTTTTAACTGAGCCAAAGCCCCTTCTTTTAGACGGGCGGAGATCTCTGAATTAAATACAGATAGCGCCACACCAATTTTTGTATTCCAGATTGTTTCTTCTCTCATGTTAAGCTCTCATTTTCTTTTTTATATCAGCTTTCTTTTAATAATGTTTCAGGTTGCACAATCATAATCACAAATTAAGCGGCACTGTTTCCACAACCTCCAGGCCATAACCTTTAAGTCCGACCCGCTTTTTGGTGGAATTGGTTAGCAGGCGCAGTTTCGTTACTCCCAAAGAGCGGAGAATTTGCGCGCCTATGCCGTAGTCTTTTTCATCCGCCATTAAGGGCATGGGAGGGAGGGTGGTGCTTTTTTCTGAAGATTTTTGCTGATTCAAATCCAAATACGACTGCACTCGATTTACCAGGCGATTGGCAATACTTTCCAGACATAGATAAATTAAGATGCCTTTTCCCTCCTGATTGATTTTTTGCAGGGAAAAACGCAGATATTCACCGCTTTTTGTGACTTGTCCGCTAAACAAATCCCCCGTGATACAGGAGGAATGCACACGTGTTAAAACGGGCTGTCCATCCGCAATATTTCCTTTTGAAAAAACCAGGTGTTCCAGATTATTGATAGTGTCCTGAAATACATGGACAGTGAATCCCTCACAGATACCGGATTGAAAAGGGGCTGAAATTTTTTCCTCAACAAAACTTTCATGTGTAATACGATAGCGAATGAGATCTTCAATAGTGCCGATTTTAATTTTGTGTTTTTCGGAAAAGATTTTCAAATCCGGCACCCGGGCCATAGAGCCGTCCGGGTTGATGATCTCACATATTACGGCTGAAGGGTTCAGTCCGGCCAGCCGGCACAGATCCACGCTGGCCTCCGTATGGCCCGCTCTTTTTAAAACCCCTCCTTTGTGGGAGCGAATAGGAAAGACATGGCCGGGAGTTATAATATTCTGTTTTCCGGAAGAGATATCTGCTACCACTTTAATGGTTTGTGCCCGGTCCGCGGCAGAAATACCGGTGGAAATACCCTTGGCCGCCTCCACACTCACTGTAAAAGCTGTTTTATTGGGTGAGAGGTTTCTTTCATCTTCCACCATCAAAGAAAGCCCCAGACGATCTACCTGTTGGCGGGTTAGAGCCACGCAAATCAAGCCTCGGGCCTGAAGAGACATGAAATTAATGGATGAGGCGTTGACAAAGTCTGTAGGTAACACCAAATCCCCTTCATTTTCGCGGGTTTCATCATCCACGATAATGACCATCCGGCCGGCTTTCAGGTCTTCGATCAATTCCGGTACAGTGTTAAACAGCATAGTATATCCTTTATTGCATAGGAGTGTTTTTTTGACAAATGCTGTATTTTTTGGGATTTATTTCCTCTTTTACGGGAAACAAACAAGGACAGAATATTGATATTGAACCGGGCTGGCAAAAGGTTTTGTTCGGATTTTTGCATTTCAAAGATCAGATTATGCTTTGGCCGACAGATTAAGTGCTGTTTCAATTCCTTATTTACTGCATTTCACAGATCAGGTTATGTTTTGGCCGGCAGATTAAATGCTGTTTCAATTCCTTATTTACTGCATTTCACAGATCAGATTATTCTTTGGCCGGCAGACTAAAGTGCTGTTTCAAACTCGCGTGTTTCCTCATCCACGATAATGACCATCCGGCCGGCTTTCAGGTCTTCGATCAATTCCGGTACATTGTTAAACAGCATAGTATATTCTTTATTGCATAGGAGTGTTTTTTTGACAAATGCTGTATTTTTTGGGATTTATTTCCTCTTTTACGGGAAACAATCACGGACAAAATATTGATATTGAACCGTGCTGGCAAAGGGTTTTGTTTGGATTTTTGCATTTCTAAAGATCAGGTTATGTTTTGGCCGGCAGATTAAGTGGTGTTTCAATGCCTTATTTACTGCATTTCAAAGATCAGATTATGTTTTGGCTGGGGTCGGCTAAAGTGGTGTTTCAATGCCTTATTTACTGCATTTCAAAGATCAGATTATGTTTTGGCCGGCTGGCTAAAGTGGTGTTTCAATGCCTTATTTACTGCATTTCAAAGATCAGATTATGCTTTGGCCGGGGCAGACTTTTTCTTCTTTAAGTATTTGAAAACACAAAAAATTTTCATTATGTTCAGCCATTACCTCTTGTCTTGGAGCAAGGGAGTAGCTCCATCACTGGACTGAGCAAGAAGATGCAAATGCTTTTTTTTCCGCGAAAGGCAATTTCTCCTTGATTAACTCCATCACTGGACTGAGCAACTGGAATGAGCAAAAAAGTGCAAACCATAACCGAGTTTGTAAAACATCTTTTCTTTATATCCAGCTGGTCGGACTGGGGTATGGGAGAAATGGGGCTTACGAACACAGTCAGGAAATATTGTATTCTCTCAGGCAGTCATTTAAGGAAATTTTCATATTTGTTTTGTTGGAGCGTTGGCCGATGATAAGAGCGCAAGGTACATTAAAATTTCCGGCTGGAAATTTTTTAACAGTGCTTCCGGAAATCACTACTGCATTTTCCGGCACTTCCCCTTTGTATATTGGCGCTGACGGTTTTGTGACATCAATAATACGGGTGCTGGCTGTAATTAAAGTCCCGGCTCCTATTACCGCCCCTTTACGGATAACAGCTCCCTCCACAATAATGGATCGGCTTCCGATAAAAACATGGTCTTCAATAACAACCGGTCGGGCCTGCAAAGGCTCCAGCACTCCTCCCAGCCCAACCCCCCCGGATAAATGTACATTTTTCCCCACCTGAGCACAGGAACCCACAGTGGCCCAGGTATCCACCAATGTACCCTCATCCACATAGGCCCCGATATTCACATACGACGGCATAAGAATAGTGTTACGGGCAATGTAAGCTCCCCTTCGAACAAGGGCGTGAGGGACTACGCGCACCCCTTCTTCACCTGTCCATTTCCGAAGGGGAATTTTATCGTAAAAGGAAAGTTCTCCTGCGGATAAGGGGGTCATTTTTTTTAAACGAAAATAAATCAGGATGGCTTTTTTTACCCACTCATTGGTAATCCATTGCCCGTTTTTTTGTTCACATACCCTCAACCGCCCTTTATTGAGAGTGTCAATGACCTGCTCCACATCGGTGGATACAGAACTGAGTGTTTCCTGATTGTTGATATTTTCAAAAGCGGAGTTTATTTTATCGCGCATTGTTTACCTGATTTTGAAAATAGTGGGATTCATTCTGTCAAAAAAAATCACTATACAGCACTTATTTAAGAAGTCAACATGGGTCAAGGGACAGTTAATATATCCGATTTTTAACTATTCCATATTTCATAGCATTGTTTTTCAAATTCCTCATCTTTTTTACCGCTGATAAAAAAACTGACTTTGGATGATGAGGCGATATTCGGCAAAGAATGGTAATCCGATGCTTTTCCCCGGTCCAACACGCTTTTTTCTTTTAAAAAAGTTTTTTTTGAACCTGAAACAGAAACATCTTGAGAGGAAAAGGTGTTTTCATTCATAACTGACTTTCTTTTTGCCTGTTTCAAAAGCGCCGGCGGCTTTTGAAGAAAATCAAACCGGCCGACCTCTTTTTTCAGCAAACTTTGTATTAAAAAATTCATCGGCCCCACAACTTTTTTGTCTTTTTTCAAGTATTGTTCAATAGCGGACTTCAAATAAAGATAATGCGTACAGCCCAGTATGATAGTATCCACCTCTTTGTTGACAAGAGGCTGTAAATATTTTTTCAACAGAAAGGAAAGCATTTCATGTTGCTTGTTGATATAAGCTATTTTTTCATTCCTGTTTTTTGTATTACTTTGAATGTAAGTGTTATTTTGTGTTTCTATTTTATCCTGGAAGTTTTTTGGATTTATGTTGTATTCTCTTTTTGTTTCTCGGTGCATTTGTTTCGTCATTCTTCGGTTTTTCATTAAGTTGTCTTTCTCGGTATTGATGTTTTGACTCCGGATTTCCTTCTCAGTTTGTATCTCTTTTATTTTCCAGCCCTTCTGTTCTATAAAAGGGGCTAACAATGGACAGGCCTGCTGGTGGATCTGCAAATTAAAATTTAATTCCTTCGCTTTTCTTAAGAAAGCTTGAGAGCGCACTGTTCCCTCTGTGGCAAGCAGGCCCACTTTTTTATTTTTGGAATCCTTGTTGGCTTGTTTTAAAGAAGCGGAAATCACTCCTGTTACCGGAACAGGGTAGATATTTTGTTCTTTTAAACAGGCATCCGCAGTGTTACAAGCCGCTACTACCAACTCAGCTCCCTGATCTGCCAAAAACTGCACATTTTTTCTTATTGCGGAGCGAACAACAGAAGACGCTTTTTCTCCATAAGGAAAGTGAGCTTTATCTGCCAGATAAACAAAAGATTTTTCTGGAAATGTTTTGTGTAGTTTTTTAAGGATAAACACCCCCCCCAACCCTGAATCGAAGACACCGATTGTTGAAATATCGCCGGTTTTACTGATTTTGTTTTTCAGATGTTTCTTCCTTTTTTAAGTTAACTGCCCATTTCATTTTGGTGTTTATTTTTTCCGGCCGGAATCCACACAAGCATTGATTGCGGCGGCGCCAGCCGTGTTTCCTTTTTTAAGTTAACTGCCCATTTCATTTTGGTGTTTATTTTTTCCGGCCGGAATCCACACAAGCATTGATTGCGGCGGCGCCGGCCGTGTTTCCACTTCATGGTGCTTTATCTGAATCAGTATGGGCATTAGAGGTTTTCTACTTCAATAGAATCAGATTTTATCATCTGATTTTTATCTTTGATGACATACATAAAATACAGAACTGAACACAGGTAGATAAAAAACAAACATACAATATACAGACAAAATATTAAAATCGGGTAAGCAATCCATATAGAGTCGATTTTGTTAAAAATAGACTTTGCGCAGGATCCGGGAATGGTATTAACTAAAACAGGCAGTAAAACAGATAGGAAAAAAAGCCAAAACCCCACTCCTTTGGACAGAGCTTTTGAATGTTTAAGAGCGTCTATTTTACCATCTTTGTAATTTTTATTGAAAAACACAACAAAGCTGAAAAAAGTGTAATGGACATGTTTGATAATGCCGGGGATAACAAGAATACACAAGCCTGCTATTATAATTACAGACGCTTTCAGGCTCTCCACTATCCACGGCATGGTGATTTCTTTTGAAAACTGCCAGAATGTTAACTTTTTTAAATTGGGATGAGTTTTGTTAAACAGGGAAAGGCTGGTCGTGAATAAGGCCACGGCCAGTAAAGACCCGCACATGATTAATTCAAATATTTGCACTATGTAAAATTCATTACCAAATATTTTGATATAGTAGACCCATAAAGGAATGAAAACGCAGATACATATAAGAAGAGAAAAACTTGTATCGCGTATAAGGCCGGAAAAATGCTTGTTTGTATTTGAAATCGCGGTTTTTACTATTTGAAAAGACGAAAGCGAATAATCTTCAAATGTGGACAAATTAACCCCTATCTTGATCTCCCATAAGGCTACCCATTAATGTTTCAAGCCTATTATATAACTGGACTCAAACATCAATTAAAAAAATATGACATATTTTTTTATAAAAAACAATGTGTTTTTATAAGCCCGAGTGGCGAAATTGGTAGACGCACAGGACTTAAAATCCTGGGTTTTTAAACAAACCGTGTCAGTTCAAGTCTGACCTTGGGCATATTTTTTAATTTGTATATATAGTGAAATATTAAACTTGTTTTTTGCGGATGTGGCGGAACGGCATCTGCCAAAATCTGCACATTTTTTCTTATTGCGGAGTGAATAAAAGAAGACGATTTTTCTCCATAAGGAAAGTGGGCTTTATCTGCCAGATAAACAAAAGATTTTTCTGGAAATGTTTTGTGTAATTTCTTAAGGATAAACAAACCCCCCAATCCTGAATCGAAGACATCGATTGTTGAAATATCGCCGGTTTTACTGATTTTGTTTTTTATTTTTTCCGGCCGGAATCCACACAAGCATTGATTGCGGTGGCGCCAGCCGTGTTTCCACTTCATGGCGCTTTATCTGATTTTAAGTTAACTGCCCATTTCATTTTGTTTTTTATTTTTTCCGGCCGGAATCCACACAAGCATTGATTGCGGTGGCGCCAGCCGTGTTTCCACTTCATGGTGCTTTATCTGAATCAGTATGGGCATTAGAGGTTTTCTACTTCAATAGAATCAGATTTTATCATCTGATTTTTATCTTTGATGACATACATAAAATACAGGACTGAACACATGTAGATACCAAGCAAATATGAAATATATTTATAAAATGTTAAAATCGGGTAGTAAGTAATCGATGTAGAGATAGGCTGTTTATAGAGTCCGGCATAGAGTCCGGCATAGAATCCGGCTAATCCACAGATTAAAAAAGACGGTCCAAATAATAGGAAAAAAAGCCAAAACCCCACTCCTTTGGACAGAGCTTTTGAATGTTTAAGAGCATCTATTTTACCATCTTTGTAATTTTTATTGAAAAACACAACAAAGCTGAAAAAAGTGTAATGGATAGATTTGATTATGCCGGGGATAATAAAAAGACAGAGGCCGGCCAATACAATTATAATCGCTTTCAGGCCCCTCACTATCCACGGCACGATGTTTTCTTTTAAAAACTGCCAGAATGTTAACTTTTTTAAATTAGGATGAGTTTTGTTAAACAGGGAAAGGCTGGTCATGAAGAAGATCACGTACGCTAAGAACCAGGATATGATCATTTCAAATATGGTCACTATGTAAGATTCATTACCAAATATTTTCATATAGTAGTCCAATAAAGAAGTGAAAACGCAGATACATACAAGAAAAAAACTTATATCGCGTATAAGGCCGGAAAAATGCTTGTTTGTATTTAAAACCGCGGTTTTTACTATTTGAAAAGACGAAAGCGAATGATCTTCAAATGTGGACAAATTAACCCCTATCTTGATCTCCCGTAAGGCTACCCATTAATGTTTCAAGCCTATTATATAATGGACTCAAACATCAATTAAAAAAATATTGACATATTTTTTTATAAAAAACAATGTGTTTTTATAAGCCCGAGTGGCGAAATTGGTAGACGCACAGGACTTAAAATCCTGGGGTTTTAAACAAACCGTGTCAGTTCAAGTCTGACCTTGGGCATATTTTTAAATTTGCATATATAGTGAAATGTTAAACTTGTTTTTTGCGGATGTGGCGGAACGGCAGACGCGCTGGATTCAGGGTCCAGTGGAGGCAACTCCGTGGAGGTTCAAATCCTCTCATCCGCATAAAAAAAGACAAAAGGCCGGAAACTTTCTTCCTTTTTTTATTCGAGAGGATTTGAAATAACAAAAAATCATAATAATTTTTGGTTCATGGTGGCTTAAGCTGACTATTAAGGTAGTTAATTTATTGTAATTACTATGAAAAACAAGTATTTTATCCGTTCAGGCATTTCTGAAGCCAAATTCAGGGAGATTCTTAAGATCTTTTCTGTTAATAAAAAATATGACAACAGGAACATATTATAAATCCGATAACAAAAAACATGATACTTTGATCGTCTTTGTTTCTTATATGGGAGGAACATCCGACCGGTTAAAGTATCATATTGAATTTCTAAATCAAAACGGTTTTGATGTTTATACTTATCCCGCTTTCCTGCATGGAAAAGATCACTGGAAAGATTTTTTTCCGGCCATAAAAACACATAAAGCCGGGGTTTTGGAAACATGGACTGAAGAATTAAGGCAGCACCTGAATCATCTGCCCGGGGAAAAAGCAATCTTTGGTTTTTCTTTTCCCTCTTCTGCTGTCTTTCCGATCATCCACGAAAGAGCAGACATTAAAGCCCTAATATGTGATGGAGGGCCGTTTTTAAACTTCCCTTTGGCCGCCTGGAGATTTTTTACTTACCACCAAAGAACCAACAATATTTTTTTAAAAATATATTTAACGGCTAAAATATGCCGGGCCTTCCGTTTCCTTTCCACTATGAAAATAATAAAAAAAAGTCTGCCCCTTATTCCAAAAAACTTTCCCGTGCTCAGCCTTCAGGCAGAACGGGATCGGCTGGTTCCTCCTTCCTCCATTAACAAACTATTGAAAAAAATGAAACAAGCAAGTCTTACTGTGTGCCGGCTCAAACACAGCGCCCATCTGGAAGGATTAAAAAAAGACAAAAAATTCTATATGGAAAATGTACTGAATTTTTTAGAAAAAGCGGATAGGAAATAAAACAAAGGATACGACAATGGAGTTTTTTTGGTTTGTATTCCGTAAAGGATATAACAATAGAGCATCTTTGGCTTGTATTCCGGCTAAGGATACAACAATGGAGTTTTTTTGGTTTGTATTCCGGCTAAGGATACAACAATAAGGCATCTTTGGCTTGTATTCCGGTTATACAATGCTTTACCCGGAAAATGTCAAAAAGCAGTTATTATAAATGATTGACTTTAACCGATAAAATTTTTTATTAACATAACATGGCTTTCGATCATAAAACTCTGGAACAGAAGTGGCAAAAAAAATGGGAAGAGAACCAGTGTTTTAAGGCAAAGATGGATCCCGGCAAACCCAAGTTTTATGCCTTAAGTATGTTCCCCTATCCCTCTGGTTCCGGTCTGCATATAGGACATCTAGCCTCCTACACTCCTACGGAAATTGTCGCTCGTTATAAAATGAGTTGTGGTTTTAATGTGCTTCATCCTATGGGCTACGACGCTTTTGGACTGCCGGCAGAACAGTACGCTATTCAAACCGGCATTCATCCCGGGGTGATTACTTATCAGGCTATTAATAATTTTCGAAGACAACTTAAATCTTTTGGATACAGCTTTAATTGGGATCGGGAAATTATCACCTGCGAACCAAAATATTATAAATGGACTCAGTTTCTTTTTAACCTGTTTTTTAAAAAAAGCCTTGTTTATCAAAAAAAAGTTCCGGTAAACTGGTGCCCGGCTCTAAAAACCATCTTGGCCAATGAAGAGGTCATTGACGGCAAAAGTGAACGAGGGGGACACCCTGTTGTAAAAAAACCGGTCAGACAATGGCTTCTATCCATAACAAAATACGCGGAAAGGCTACTGCAGGATTTGACTCTCCTGGACTGGCCGGAAAGAACAAAAGAAGGACAAAGAAACTGGATTGGAAAAAGCGGCGGCGCCCGTATTTTTTTTCCGGTTAAAAATTCCAAAAACATTATTGAGATATTCACCACCCGCCCGGACACTTTGTTCGGGGTGACCTTTATGGCGCTCTCCCCTGAACACCCTCTGATAGAAAAAATCACCACAACAGAACAGAACCCGGCCGTCAAAGCTTATCAGGAAAAGACACTCCATATCTCCGATGTGGAAAGAAAAACATCTGAAATGAAAACAGGTGTTTTCACTGGAGCCTATGCTATTCATCCCTTCACAAAAGAGGAAATACCCGTATGGACAGCGGACTATGTCCTTATGGATTACGGTACAGGGGCCATTATGGCTGTGCCGGCTCATGATGAGCGGGACTTTGAATTTGCGAAAAAATTTAATTTACCGGTAAAACAAATTATGGAATGCGGAACAGATGCCTCCCCCGGAGCTTGTGAGGAAATGAAAGGCGCTGTCACAGGGGATGGTTTGCATATTAATTCTGATTTTTTAAACGGACTCAATACGGAATCCGCCTGTCAAAAAGTGATTGACGAACTGGAGAAAAACCACCATGGAAAAAAAGAAACGCAATACAAATTAAAAGATTGGATTTTTTCCAGACAAAGATACTGGGGGGAGCCTTTTCCCATCGTGCATTTTCCCGGTAAAACAAAAACTGTTGATGAAAAAGACCTGCCGGTAATACTTCCTGAAACAGCTCATTATGAACCCTCCGAAAAAGGCGAACCTCCTTTGGCCCGTCAAGCTCAATTCATCAATTATACTGACCCTAAAACAGGAGAGAAAGGAAAACGGGAGGACAGCACCATGCCCGGTTATGCCGCCTCCTCATGGTACTTTTTACGCTATACAGACCCTCAAAACACAAAAGCGCCTTTTGATTTTGAAAAGCAAAAATATTGGATGCCGGTGGATCTTTATGTTGGCGGGGTGGAACACACCGTGGGGCATCTGCTCTACGCCCGGTTCTGGCAAAAGGTTTTATATGACATGAAAATGGTTTCCCACAAAGAGCCTTTTAAAAAACTGGTGCATCAAGGTATGATTCTGGGTGAGGACAGTCAGAAAATGTCCAAATCCCGGGGGAACACGGCCAACCCCGACACTTTAAGGGATCAATATGGAGCGGACACAATAAGAGTTTATATCACTTTCCTGGGTCCTTTGGAAAAAGACAAACCTTGGTCTCCACATGGAATTGAAGGAAGTCGACGATTCCTGGAACGCGTATGGAGGTTGTGTTTTGATGAAAAGAAGAAAGTCCTTCCCGAGCAGGGGGAAATGAGCCAAAGTTTGAACACCCTTTTGAACAGAACCATTAAAAAAGTGACAGAGGATATTGAAAGCCTTAATTTGAATACGGCCATCAGTGCGATGATGATTTTGGTAAATACACTCTATAGAAAAAAAGTCAGAAACCACAAAGCCTTAAGAACACTGACTCAGCTGTTGATGCCTTTTGCTCCTCATATATCGGAAGAAATCTGGTCCGCTTTAGGAGGGAAGGGTTTTGTTTCCCTCAGCGCCTGGCCTTCCTTTCAGGAGGAGTTGACGCGAGAACAGGAATTGACTATAGGAGTACAGGTGAATGGAAAGACAAGAAGCTCCCTTTCCTGCTTAAACAACACTAGTGAATCCATGGTTCTTTCCGCCGCCAAACAGAAATCGGCCGTTCAAAACGCGCTAAAAGGAAAAACAATTAAAAAAGTTATTTACAAAGCCGGCCGGATTTTGAATATTATTACAAATTAAGCAATGAGTGAACGATATGGAACAGATCCACCTGAGCAGACCTAAAGAGGAAAGAGCCGGTAAATAAAGAACACCCCTTCAGCCGGTACAATAAAAACGGAAATAGCAAGCTATGAAAGACAAAGATAAAGCCACGGCACAGTTATCCCCTCAGAAACTTTCAATGGAAAAAACATGGACAACGGAAGACAGTTCCAAAGCTTACGGAGTGGATATATGGGGAGGGGATTTTTTCAGCCTTAATTCCCAAGGACATGTAGAAATAACTCCGCAAGGGGCACAAGGCCCTCATTTAGACCTATATAGAATCGTCACGGAATTGGCAAAACAAAACATTCGCCTACCGGTTTTAATTCGGTTCCCTGATATTATCCATTCTCAAATGAACAAGCTGGTTACCTGTTTTGACCGAGCCATCAAGGAGTACGGTTACAAGGGCCGGTACCAGGGGGTGTTTCCCATCAAAGTCAATCAGCAAAGTTATGTCATAAGGGATATTATCAAGTCCGGAGGGCAATATGGCTTTGGCTTGGAGGTGGGAAGCAAACCGGAGCTGTTGATCGCTTTGGCGCTTTTAGATGAATCTGATCGGATTATTATAGCCAATGGCTTTAAAGACGCGGAATATATTCAAGTGGCTTTACTTGCCTTGAAAGCCGGCCTGCGGATTTTTATAGTGGTGGAACGGCTGGCAGAATTAAATATTATTTTAAAAATAGCCCAAAGTTTAAAAGTACAGCCCAATATCGGATTCAGAATCAAATTAAACACGCAAGGCAATGGAAAGTGGATGGAAAGCTCCGGCTTTAAATCCAAATTTGGCCTCACAGCCAGTGAAATTGTTCAGGGTTTGGAAATATTAAAAGAGTATTCCTCTTTGGAATATCTAAAGCTTTTGCATTTTCATATCGGCTCTCAAGTCCCTTCCATCCATCCTATTAAATCCGCTATCCGTGAATCCGCCCGGATCATGACAGAACTGTACAAATTCGGAGTGAAGGTGGAATACATGGATGTGGGAGGAGGTTTGGGAGTGGATTACGATGGTTCGGGGCAGTCTCATTCCTCTACCAACTACAGTGCACAGGAGTATGTAAATGATATTGTCTATCATCTTCAAAGTGTCTGCGACGAAAACAACAGCCCTCACCCGCATATTATTTCTGAATCCGGCCGATTTTTAGTCGCCCACAGTTCCCTTCTTGTTTTTAATGTAATCTCCGCTAATTTAATTGAAAAAAACCACAGTTCTGATTTTTTACCCATAATATCTTCAGAAAAAGCAGACAGTCTGAAGACACAATTTCAAATTGAAACCCAGACTCATGCCTTCGTAAAAGATCTGTATGAAATTTACAAAGGATTGAAAAAAAATCCTGTCAGTGAATCCTTTAACGATCTAATGGAGAAAAAGAAAGATATTCACCAATTATTTATCTACGGTGTATTAAGTTTAAAAGAAGCCGCACTGGCGGAAAATATCTATTGCCTGGCCGCCTCCCGCTTAAAAAATCTAATTGAAGGACAGGAAGACTATGAGGAAATTTTTCAGGCTCTGACTGATGAGCTTTCCGATATTTACTTTTCCAACTTTTCGGTATTTCAAAGTCTGCCGGACTCCTGGGCTTTAAAGCATTTATTTCCCATCATGCCTATCCATCGCTTGGACGAAAGGCCCACCCGCCGGGCCTGTCTGGCCGATCTCACCTGCGACTCAGACGGAAAAATAGCCCATTTTATGAACTACGATTTATGGAAAAATGAAAAACATTTAAGGGTGCACTTACTCAAAAAAGATCAACCTTACTATATGTCCGCTTTTCTGACGGGAGCCTATCAGGAAATTTTAGGAGATATGCACAATTTATTCGGAGACACAGACGCCATTCATGTTTCCATCAATAAAAACGGCAATTACTCAGTGGATCATCATGTGGAAGGGGATTCCATATATGACATACTCAAATATGTGGGCTATCATAAACGAGACCTGATGGAAAAAATTCATCAAAAGACAGAGTCAGCGGTTTTAAACAAAAATCTTTCCAGAGAGGAAGCTGGCAAACTGCTAAAAAAATATTCTCAGGCCTTGTCAGGTTATACCTATCTGTCTGAATGAATGTTAGACGGAAACAAATTTAAGGCGGAAGCAGAAGTGGGAGCATAATGGACATTATTATTATCGGCCTTTCCATTTTATTTTTCCTTGGGCACGCCCTGAACTGGTTTTTCATCAAAACCAAAATTCCTGATCTTCTCATCCTAATTATTATCGGTTTTATCTTAGGGCCTTCCGTCACCAGTGTAATTCAACCGGATACACATTTAGGTCAGGCGGGAAAAGTCCTGTCCATTGTTACCCTTATCATCATCCTTTATGAAGGAGGTTTGCACTTAAGCTTTAAGGACTTGATGGAGTCCTCCCTGTCCGCTATGGGTCTTTCCCTTTTAAGTTTCTGCTCCATAACAGCCGTTACGACTGTTGTTTTACTGCCGGTTTTGCCAGTCATGTCCGCCGTTTTAATCGGTGTGGGCATTGGAAGCACTTCTTCGGCCATTGTTATTCCTATGGTGAAGCCCCTTTCAATACAAAAACAAACAAAAACCGTACTCTCTTTGGAATCGGCTTTTACGGATGTGCTGACTATTGTGATTTTCCTCGGCCTGCTGGAATATCTCAGTTCGGAAAACGCCAGTGGAGGACAGTTTTTCATCAGCCTCAGCTCCACCCCTATCATATCTGTGGGCATTGGAGTGCTTTCCGGCATTATATGGGCTTTTTTAAGAAAAAAAACAGAGGTATCCAAACTGCCTTTTTCCGGCGAAGCGGGTGCTTTACTGACTTACGGCATTTTGGAGTTTCTCTCTTTAAATGGAGCCATAGGAGTCCTCAGCCTCGGCTTCACTCTGGCCAATATCAATCTTTTCCCCTCCGCTTTGAGAACTATGCTGGAAGATAAACCGATTTCCTCCAACGAGCTAACCATTTTAAGCGCGGTGACTTTTCTCCTTCGCACTTTTTTCTTTCTCTATCTGGGGTTGTTAATTCAAATTCAGGGGCTGTCGTCCATACTGTGGGCTGTCGGCCTAACTGCTTTAATTTTTGCCACTCGTTATCTGTCTGTCCGCTTGATATTCAGGAGCAACGATTGTTCCAGACTGGACGCGGTAACAGCTACGGCTATGGGGCCTCGGGGTTTGGCCTGTGCCGTGCTGGCTACCCTGCCTCTGCAAAGAGGATTACAGCAGGGGGAATGGATTCAAAATCTGATTTTCGCCGTTATTCCCTTGTCCATTCTAATTACTTCCCTTTTTGTGTCTATGGCGGAAAAGGAATGGTTTAAAAGAAAAATCAAACCACTATACAAAAACTACACGGAAAACATTTCTCAGGAAGCACTGTCCGAACCACTCCCATCCAATTCATCAGATCCTTTAGTTTAAAACTTAAACAAAACGGCGGGCCGTGTCGTGCTTTCGGAACCTCAAGTTGATTGATTAGACAAACATTCTTATCTTAAAGATTCGGCGAGGCCGTGGCGTTCAGAACATCAGGTTGATCGGATATAGATTTTATCATGTTTGCGTAGTGCATTCCTTCTTCAAGGATTTGATTCATTCTCAAAAAAGCGTAATTGATAAGCTGGTCGGGAAGTAAGGTCTCACGACCTCCAGGAGTGTGATTGCTTGCAAAAGCAAAAGCAGAATCATGATGTATTTGATGTATTTGATCTTGACTAAGCTTACTTGAATCTCTTCCTGAACTAAAGGGATTGGCCTCTATGAAAAGATTTTCTATATTCAAATTCATTATTTGCTCTCCAACTGCCGTTAGTTTTTCTTTTCCTCCTTTTGCTTTTTGCATAAACTCCAACGACCATGCCTTGCATTCTGCAATGTTATTATTCGATTTGTTTTTATCAAAATTCGATTTTGTAGCTTCTGGTAAGAGGTTAGAACTTAAATAACTGGCAAAATCTGTTAAATCTTTACTAAGATCCCGGCCCTCACCAGCGCAGTTCTCCCCTATATTAAAAAACTGTATAAATTCTTCTAAGTTTTTTTCTAAATCTGTTCTATTATAGGAAGAGAGAAATGCCTCATAGCCTTCAATAGGACATGATTGCGGATTATTCTTACATTCCGCAAATGCCTTTTGAAAGTAATTGAAACGTTTCTCTGCTAAATACACAATAACATCAGCCCAATAATTCAGTTCAAATTGCATATTTAAAAAAGCTCCCTTTGGCAAATGCAACTCTCCTTCTTTGAATCTTCCACTAGATCCCCCCCATACAGGGTCTTTAGACAAACCATCCATACTCACTTTTTTTACATCCGTTTTGAATAAAGGCTCTATGAACCACTCTTCCACCACTTTTTCGTATGCCCGATTTGCTGTTTTGATATAAAGCTTCTTGTACGGTTCTATATTGTTCTCCCACCAAGCATCAAACTCCTCCAAGGAAGAAATTCCCTCCAAATTAAGGTGATCCAAAACCAGGTGCAAAAGATTGCTGTATTCCTTATCCCCCACCTTAAAATAACTGTCATAAATATTTTCCACTATATTGTGTTGTCGTCTTGCGTATCGGCCATAACAAATAGCGTTTCGTGTGCTTTTATCGATTTTCGTGATACGAGGTGGGTAAAATTTAAAATCATTGCTGAATGTTTTCTGATCGAATACAGGCATTTGTTTCACTATCTCATCCATCTCCAAAGGACGGGTAGCGTCTTCCTGTCCAAATATTTTACCCAAAAGGCCTCTATCTTTTGAAAACTCTGTTTCCAAATCTGAATTTCCTTTGACAACGCGGTTGACTTTATCAAGCAAGTTAGTATGCTTCGGCGCTTTTAAATCAGGGCCACAGACCGCTGAAGCAATAATAAAATCCATTATATGAGGGGTGCGTATACTGTTTAACATAGAAGGATGATAACTGGTCTGGTATCGTTCCTTTTGGGACTTATACCCTGCGTTTATATCTTCCACTATAAACATTCCTTGAGGTATGGACTTTATTTGGACATGTTGATCGCCTTGCTTTAGAAAAGTCTCCCGGTATAATTGAGCAAGAATATTATAGTCGTTTGGCTTTGATTCTACGTCTGACTGTCTTGATTCTAGATGACACAGAGTTATCAATACTTTTTCAGGATACGACTCTGGATTATTGTTTAAACATTCAGAGAATGCGTGTCCTCTGTGGCCTTGTCTCTGGATGTGTCTCTTCTTCGACTCAATAATCCGGTTTAAATATTCAATCCCCGCTGACAATACTCTTTTTCTTAAAACATAGTTAATTTGCTCATCCAACCGGTTCTGATTTATCCGAATTGGCTGGTTCAAAAACTCCTTCCTCGAGGTTTTAATATTTTCCACAAACTGATCAAAAAATGAGTTTAAGTCATCACTGGATGGATTACTATTATTAAGTATAATATGATAATAGTTTATTATATCGGACCATTTTTTTAAATATGCAAGTAAAGAAATTCCATTCGATTCTGAATAGTTTTCTGCTATAGAACGGATAAAAGAACCTTCCGGCAGAGTAACATTTGTTGCGTTCAATTCTTCTTTGTAATTCTTAATTGTACTATTAGTAAATTTATAAGCTGGATTTAATATCTCGAGCAATACATCCCTTTGTTCATTTTCATTTTTCAACTGTTCCTTTACATGTCTGATTACATGTCTGATCTGTTTCTCTAAAGATGTAAGATAATTTGTTATAATCAATTTCGGATTCACATTGCTTTTCAAAACCTCCTCTTTTGCCAATTCCTTTGCTTTACTCCAGTCATCATAAAAAGATTCCAGGGGGGCCTCGGCAGATACTGTACCGAACAGAGCACTCAAAACAGCCATCTGATTTTTATTTTTTATATTAGGTTTTAAAAACCGGGAAGGGGAAAGAGAAACCACTTTTAGGTTCGGAGTTTCAGTTGTTGTGTCTGTATTTTGATCAATAATGCTTTTCATTTTATTAAAAGCCTCAAAAGCTTCATCTTCCTCGATTCCACCAAAATAGCGTGTATGTTTAAAGTGACTAGAGTTTTGCATTTCCTTATTAAAAAAACTTCTGTATATTTTTTTGCTGAGATCAAAACTGCCCAGAGCATTGGACACATATAAAAACCAATTCTGAAGCGCCATGTCTGCCATCATCATTTGATATTGTCGCCATTGTTTCGACCGATTGGCGAATTTGTGTACAGACTTGATACTGATATCATATTCACAGTTTTCATCTTCATCACAGTTCTTTAGGGCGGGAGTGGTATAATCCACACTATGGTGTTTATTCAGGTCCGCCATTGCCTCTGCAACATATTCCGCCTTTTGTCCTTCTGTCCAAGCCCAACTCCAAAACCGATGAGTGATAAGCTGATCCACTTCCATAAAAGCGTATAAATTAAGAAATCTGAACATAAGCTGACCGCCTTTAACAACGGTACTATGAGGAATCGGAATCAGGTGGATAGCATTTCGCAGGACTGTTCCCAACTGATGAAGTGGCATTTTTGAAACAGCTCCTTTTAAAAAAGGGCTGATTTTTTTACCTCCCTTCGTTACTGCTTGTGCCGTCTGCCGTACGATAGCATGAGAAATAATGGAGGCGGTTAACAGGGAGGCCAAACCCGGCGCCCATCCCGCCGCCGTACTGACAGACTCGTTCCAGAACGCATCACAGGCCAGATCCTGGTCTTCTGCCTTCTTCATTACATTCTTCCAGCACTTTTTATAATTATCACTATGAGACAAAGTATAATCCAATTCATGCACTATATTGGAAGCCATAAGACCGAAAGCCATACCGAATTGACCTCCGAGCTGGCCCATAGCTCCAAAGAAACGTAGGCTACGACCATATTTCTTTTTACCTTTGTTAGAAAAATCCTGATTGAGAAGGTGCTTCCTTGCCTGTTCTTGTAAAATAAGTTTTATTTTAGGAGCAAATAGTGCGGTAAGTTTGGAGTACAAATGATGGGTTGTACCACTGGCCAAGACAAAACAGAAAAAACTCATCAATCCTATTGGAGTGGTAAGCTCTCTGGTGAAATTGTCAAGCCATCGCGGATCTGCTTTCCCGTCCGAAAAAGAATTTGTGTAAGATGCTCTGACCATAGTGGCGCCAATCGCTGCATAAAAAACCAAAGCCTCTATTGGGAAGCCTTTTATCTGACTCAATACTTGTCTTTTTAAATTCGGATGCCTTGGATGCAGATTATCCAAAACAATCTTCGTCTGTCCAAGAGCCCTGTATATAAATTCAACCTTTTCTTCTGTTAGATTTCTGGGGTCATAACCCTCCCAGGAACTATCTGAACGCTCCCAGGAACTATCTGGTGGTACTGTTACTATTTCATTGTTTGCAAAAATCAAAGGGGAATGTGCCGTCAAAATAGCAATTAACACAGATTTTATTATATGATTCTTATACATTGGCACCTCTGCTTGTTATTCAGCGTACGATTATATCTATGTTGGTTTTGTTTACAAGAAGTATTTAAACCAATTGTAACTATTACACTAATGTTTAAAATCCAAACAGTGACAAACTTTCTGCTTTCATAAGCTGTCTATAATTTTTACTAATGTTTAAAATTCAAACAGTGACAAATTTCCTGTTTCATAAGCTGTCTATAGTCTTTACTAATGTTAAAAATAAATACGAATTATCCATCAATAAATAGTAAGTTTTAATTGATCAGTCTCTTTTTTCCGGAGTGTTTTTTATACTGGAAACAGTAGGAAAAAATTCAGCTTTCAAACTATTTTCTCAAGTTTAAGGCGGCAAAAAGTGTATTGAACAAATCAGAACTTTAGTCATGAAACATTAGAAAGAAGTGCAATCAATGATTGCTATAATTGAAAATTGAACAAATCAAAACTTTAGTTAGGAAGTATTAGAGGGTATTTTACTCCACATTTTAAATAGTTTCCAGATTGTTATAAATTATCGGATTCTTTCAATAATAGGCTTTCATTTTTTGTTATGAAAATCCGATAAATTCCCCATCATAGGAATAAAAAAGCAACACTTTCAAAAAAAATCCAAAGGATTAAAGCAGGTGCTATATGAATCCAGTTTCATTAACAATAACCATTGTCTTTATTTTTATCATATTGTATGTAGCAATAGCCGGGCCCTTCATTAAAATTAAATTATTTGGCTTGTCCGATTTATTATCATTTTGTCGAGTGGCTAAACAACTGAGCCGAGAAATTAAAGCGGCGATTCAGCAACTTCCAACATCAGATCAACGCAATGAATTTGCAAGACAATATCATAAAATTAATGATTATTTCAGACAATCTGTTTTTTCTCATCTTTGGTTGGAGTTCACAGAACAACTGATAAAGCCATCCGATAAAGAAACAGTTTTTCAGAATAGCATCCGTCCAGAAAAATTTTTTACTTTGGAGTATTTCTTAAAAGAGAAAAAAATCAATTTAAAACTTCTGGCATCCATGCCGGGCATCCTTGTCGGGTTAGGGGTTTTAGGCACCTTCTTTGGTCTATCAGTATCCCTTGTTCCCGCTTTATATAAATTACAGGAAACACCTACAGAAGCTGTCCAAATACTGATCTCAGGAGCAGGTGTCGCATTTTTTACTTCTGTGGCAGGTCTTTTATGTAGTTTAATTTTTAACATTATTTCAGACAATACAATATCTGCTTTGCAAAACGATTTAAACCGGTTTAACTCCCAATTGGAAAAAAGCCTTAAATTCATAACAGAAGAACGGTTGTTGACGACGCATTTAGAAGAATCACAGCAACAAGGAAAATATTTGAGTAACATGGATGAAAATATTGCATTAAAAATCGGAAATATAGTTAAAGACAGTGTTGAGCAAATGGGCGGGAAAATTCAACAAATGATTTCGCAAAGCAATCAGAATATTTCGGAGAGATTTCTCGATGATATAGTCAATCAAATGACAAAAGGCATGGGAGATTTTTCAAGAAAGCAGGTGGAACATATGGAAAAAACCCTTACTTCATTGCAAGATAACATTCCTCCACTGTTATCCCGGCTTGAAAATTCCCAAAAACAAAATGAGGAGGTGACAAACACCTTCATTAATCAATTGGCTGTATCCAGCAGAGACAGCCAGGATCAGATCAATAAATCTCTTATTCACACCATGCAGGGTATGAAAGGTGTATTTGAAGAAATAACACAAAACTTAAAACAAGGGATGACTCAGACTCTTTCAGATTCTTCAAAAGAATTAAAAACTCTTTTGTCAAATGTTTCTGAAAAAAATAATGTATTGTTAAAACAAACGGAAGAGTCAACAATGTCCTTTCAGAAGGATATAGATCAAACAGCTGACAAGCTTCATGCGTTCACAGATCATCTGGGCAAAATAATTTCTGAACTCAATGATACTATGATTCATAACATACAGTCAGCTGTTGAAAAGTTTAATGAGGCAGGGGAACAACAAAAACAGATCATGGAAAAAAATGAGCAGTATGTACGCTCCCTGGACAGCTTGTCTGGGGAATTAAGAGAGGTGTCTCTTTCTGTATCAAATGCCATTCAGGAATTACCTGGTTTTATTAAAAATATCAACCAGTCAAATGAATCTCTTCAGAAAGTATGGAGCGGCTATGAAAAAAGATTTCTTAAAGTAGACGAGTCAGCGGCAAAGGTTTTTACAAATATTGATGAATGCTTACAGTCACTTACAACCGGTAGTGCACAATATATACAGAAATTATATCAACAATCCACCCAAATATCAGGACAGTTTGCCCAAGCTGTAGAAGATCTACAGGCGACTATCTCTGAATTAAGTGAAGTTGTAAATAAAATTAAAGAATAGTTAAAAATACTATGAAAAACAGTTCTCATTATACTCTTTCTATTAGTGATCTGCTCATGGGTTTTTTGTTTATTTTTATTCTTATTCTGCTGAAATTTATAATAGATTATCATGATAAAAAAAACGCCCTTTCAATACCATTGATAGAAAGAGCTGAATTGCTTAAGAGCCTTAAAAAAAAAATTGAAAAGAAAGATATAAGCGTCAAGGTTGATCTGGAAAATGGAATTTTAACATTGCCTGAGATTCTCTGTTTTCAAAAAAGCAAATATAACTTAAGTGAAGAACAACAGAAAGGACTTAAAGCAGTAATAAAGGCGTTAGCACCAATAATATGTTACTCCAACTTAAACAGCGAAGAAATGAAGCAAAGATGGAAACGGTTTTACAATAAGAGTTTTGAGAAGAAAAAATGTAACAAGTATAAAAATAAACAGGGATTGATTGACACTATTTTAGTTGAAGGCCATGCGGATTCAACACCTATAGGAAGCTATTTTGGGAATACATGTATTATAACAAACTTGGACTTAGCGCAGAAAAGATCTCAAAATGTATTTAAATTTTTATTGCAGTATAAAGAACCTACACGGAAGAATCCCATACCAGAAGGAAATTATTTATATGCTTTAGTTAATCAAAAGGAAAAGTCATTATTCGGAGTAACTTCTTATGGAAATTTACGAAGTCCTGATCAAAGAAATAATAAGAAATCTGGTTCATTACAGGAAAAAGACAGGTGCATCAATATTCGCTTTATTATGTCCCGGTCGGATGATCTTCAGGCACATTTGAAAAAAAAATTAAAACAGGAAAAACAACATGAATGAAAGTAAGTTTTTTCTAAAGGATTTTTTTAAAAACTATCATTTTAAAAAAAAGTTTGATGGTATTTCATGGAATACTATGGAAAAAAATGTCAAAAAATATAAGGAACAAATAATGAAAAACATTAAAAAGATGGGAGGCTTCGCAGATCTCCAGCCTCTGGATCCTCAAACACAAGAAGAAATTTATAATGATTACTGCCGTTATTGGAAAAAGTATAAAACAGTTAAAAAAATGTCAGACAGGGAACTGAGAAATTTGTTCCATATTTTGTTCTCTAATCCCAACGAAAAGGTTACCAAGGGATTATATGATATCCCGGATCAATTTAACGATTTTTTGAATACTCTCATTCAAAAAAACAAGCAGAGGTATCTTAAAAAACTCATATCAGAACTGCTTTACCACTATCCTGAAGATGAGAATATTTTGTTTGACAGATTGAATAAAATGTATGGCAACCTGGATGAAAAAAAAACAAGCAATAAGCTCCTATTTGAAGCAAACAATCGTTTTCGTCTGCTTGAAAAATCCGGCCCTCTTACTATAGCCAAAAATATATTGGACATTAAAAACGATCTGAATACCCTTTTGTCTGATCTTTGGATAACAGAAAGACATCTCCTCAAAGGCATTGGAGACAAGATTGTCAGAGAACTTTGTCAACTGGTCCACTGGCCCTTGGCAAGATTAACAGGAGGAGCTTTTTATCAAACAGATACAAAGATATTGGAGAGATTTTTGGAGTATTTGTCAGGTGAAAAAAATTATAATGTTATTCAGCCGGTTTCAAACTCTGACATATCCTCCACTCAATCATCTAAAGCTTTAGGAAGATATGGTGATATTCAGTTAATTGCCAAGGCTCTCTTAAATCCATTTGAGCATAAAGATCCTGAAAAAAGTATAAAAACAACAATTACTCAATTCTTAGATCAGCATATCGGAGATCCTAGATTTTCCTCTGAGAGATGGATTGCCATGTCAAAAGAAAAAGATATTTTTTTAAGATGGAAAATAGGGGAAACCATAAAAGATTTTTTGAAGTTGCTTACTTACACAGTTAAAAAAAATCCCAATGCTGACAGAATGTGGAAATACAGAAAAGAATTTATTAAATCTTATTGGAAAGCCGGTCATATAAAAGAAGCCTGGATTATTCTTGGAAAAGAAGCTTATAAAGATCGATCAAAATTCCTAAATAAGAAATCTGATAATTATGGAAGAATCATCAAAGGAGTTACTTTTCTTCATTCTGCTTTAATTTATAAGATAGATACTGTAATTGTCTCTGAATGGAATTACAATGGAAAAGTCAGAATCTGGAATGAGGACAACAACAGCTCTCCGGTCTTTTATAAAAAGGAATATTCAAAAATGAATTTAACAAAAAAGCCAGATAAGCAGATTAGCCATTCTTCTCCTAGGACATATTATTGGCAAAAAGCACTAAGCAATTATATTTATGAGTATACCGACATCCACTGCCCTGAGAACCTACAGAAAAAAATTGATCAGATGCAATGAGTAAGGAGGCAAAATGAGCTTTAAAGTGGAAAATGATTATATAGAATTTGAATTTCAGAAACAGGAATTAACAGAGGATATTAAAAGTATTTTCAGCGTCACGGAAGCTGAGGTTCAATATAATAATAATAATAATGGAGTGGTCAAAATACGACATGAAAACATAGCTAGCTTAAATATTCATGAAATTAAAAAATTGGGACTTCCTCCAGTGTATCCTTATCGGTTGTCTATTAAAACCAGAGGAAAACCTGCAACACCTGCTTTTTCTGTGGAGATTAAATTTATTAGCTCGCAATCACAACAATTTTACCAGACAAAAAGAACAGGAGCTATTTTAAATCTAGATGGACGAGACTTCATTTTAACCAATCCTCATTTTACCTTTTTGGAAAGATTAGGCAAATTATCTCCTGATGTTAAAAAAACTGAAGAGCGCTTGAGCCTCTGGTCTGAGGTTATTAAAGTCGCTCCGAAGGATGTTGTTTTGAGCAATCAAGAGCTTTTGGATTTTCAGTTTGTTAAAGCGTATCATTTTTGCCTGGATCAAAAAAAGCTATCAGATTATGAATTTCAAATTGTTCCTGAACTGATCTACACAGAGAAAAACAATAATGACATGAAGTTATCCCAACTTCCGAAGGGAATATCCTTGGATTTTAAAGAAAATTTTTTACAAATCAATACTGTGGATCCTTATTATAGGGTGAAAAATTATTATATACAATTATCAAACCCTTTAAAAGAATGTTTGAAAATTATGAAGAAAATAAACCGGGAACCATTGGAGAAGCGCCGGGCTTTTTATATGAATCCAATGGAGAGGATTAAAAAAGAAATACCTGAAGATCTGTCAGAGGAGTTACTGGAAGATATTTTTTTTGAAACAGATCATTTTAAAAGTGACCGCATCTCTCACTTAGGAACATGGATTCCCAAATTAGGGATTTATATTGATCCGGACAATAAAAACCCCTGGTTTCCAAAAGATGACATTGTAATAAAAATAGGAGGCAGTTTATTGCATTTTTTTCCTGACGATATGGATACACTTGTTGAAAATCTGGAGCAGGCAAAAAGTAGAAATCAGGATGTTTTTATTTACAAAAATCAATCCATCCCTGTGAATGATGAGGTTATTTCTACAATAAAAAATACAAAAGATAAAATCATTCAGGAAATTGCAAAAAACTCATCTTCAGTTAATGAATTAAAACAACCGGGAAACCGGCAGTCATCCAAACGGGTTGTTGCTATTATAAAAGATAATATCGATCATCTGGAATATGAATCTGTTAGAGAAAAAAGAACTTATCTTAAAGAAGGAATCCCTCATTGCCTACAGGATAAATTCAATAAGTATCCTCATCAGGAAAAAGGGGTTTTATGGTTGCAAAAGAGTTTTATACAAGGCACTCCAGGAGCTCTTTTGGCTGATGACATGGGTTTGGGAAAAACCTTTCAAGTTCTTGCTTTTTTATACTGGTATATAAAAGAAAATATTCAAAATAACAAACCAATCTTGATTGTCGCTCCAACAGGATTGCTGAAAAATTGGCAGAATGAGCATACAAAACATTTATCAGAATCCGGAGGATTAGGAAAAAGATATACAGCGTATGGTGAATCTTTCAGAAAAGAAAGAAAAAGATCAACACAGCGTCTAATCATTAATGAAATGAAGCAATCAAATTGGATTTTAACCACTTATGAATCCATAAGGGATCATCATGAGGATTTTTTTATTAAAATTTCCTGGGGAATTGTGATATTTGATGAAATACAAAAAATCAAGAATCCCAATGCTTTGATGACAGACGCTTCAAAAGCTCTTGACAGCGATTTTTCAATTGGATTGACAGGGACTCCCATTGAAAACAGCTTTATTGATTTATGGTGTATAGCGGATTGTCTGTATCCAAAAATTCTCGGCTTGCTCAAGGATTTTAATAGTAAATATATAAAACATAAAACCGAAAACTCCGGTGATGAAATTCAAAGTCAGCTTTCAAATAAGGAACCTCCGTTTATTCTAAGGCGGATTAAAAAATCCATATTAACAGATCTTCCGAAGCGAGAGATAATCGTAAAAAAAGTTTATATGAAAAATGAACAAAAAGATGCTTATTCAGAAATAATAAGGAAAGCAAAAAATAAAGAGTATTCAAACAGTTTGCAGGCTTTATCGTATTTGAAAAGATTTTCCATTTATACCCAGGACTGTTTTGCAGGATCTGATGAGGAGTTTATTCAATCTAACGCCAAAATAAAGCTTCTTTTTGATTTTTTAAAAGAAATAAAAATAAGAAATGAAAAAGTGTTGATTTGTATTGAAAACAGAATTTTACAGATGAAGATAAAAGGGATTTGTGATGCCAGATGGAACCTTACCGTTAGCGTTATCAACGGTGATATGGCCGGGGATCGACGCACAAAAGCTGTTGATGCATTTGGAAAAATTGAGGGGTTCAATGTTATGATTATTTCACCAAAGGCGGGAGGAGTTGGTTTGAACATAGTAGCCGCCAATCATATTATTCACCTGGAAAGATGGTGGAATCCGGCTGTTGAAGATCAAAGCAACGATCGAATTTTCAGAATAGGCCAGGCCCGGCCTGTATTTGTATATTATCCTTTAGCTGTTCATCCTGACTATGATGAAAAGAACAGCTTTGATATTGTATTACACAGTCTTCTTGAAAATAAAAGACATATAAGAGAACAAATACTCAGTCCTTCAGAACCCGATGATTATGAGAAAAGTGAATTGTATCGCTGTGTAACAACAGGTGAAGAGCCTTACTTTGAAAACAAGGAATCTTTTTATAACAGCTGTGAATGGAAGGATCTGCGGAATACGGTTTTTAACAAGTATCCCCCTATCTGTTTTAGATGCTGTAATAAAAATAACCTGGCAGTGGACCATATTAAACCTCGATCCAAATATCCAGAGCTTGAATTAGAATTTGATAATCTTCAAATTTTATGTAGGGATTGTAATATTATTAAAGGCGTTAAAGATTCTCCCGAGTGGGACTTCAGGAGCAATATAAGATAGGTTCAAGATAATTTAATTTGACTTTAAAAACAGTTAAATTATTGTTATCACTATGAAAATAAGTTTTTATTCATTCCCGTATTTCGGAGGGGAAAATTCGCCAAATCGTTAAACTTTTTCTAAGCCGATTTAACAGCGAAGTAAATGGGTTTTCTATCGAAAAAAAGCCGTCCTGCAATCAATAAAATCTTAAAGCAAATCAGAATGTGTATCGCAGGATTTTATAAAGCGTCTTTTATTCACCATATCCAACTTAGTTGTCCGGGGATGTGTAGATGAAATAGGGGAGTCACAGATAAAAAAAACAGACACACACTAGACACACACTAGACACAACAGATACAGCGAGGGAAGATACAGACTTATTTTTAATGTCAAGGGACGGGTAATTTAATCGATGCTCTGCGCGTGGACAGGCATTTTGGAATATTGAAAGGGTGGGATTTTTGGAAAAACCGATGCTTTGTGCACGGACGGGCATTTTTATCCAAACACTTGAAAAAAAAAGCAAGGCAATGTAATCAATCCCCACAAGTTATTTTTCAAATAAAAATCCATAAACAAATAGGAATAGATAAAATACAAAACTAATGAATAATCAGCAATTGAACATTAAAAAATTTGGCGGCACTTCTGTAGGCTCCATTGAAAAAATTGAACAGGTGGCCGAGCGAATTGTCAAAGATAAAGCCAAAGGGCAAAGGCCTATAGTGGTGGTTTCTGCCATGTCCGGGGAAACCAATCGCCTTACCAGTCTGGCACAGCAAATAGCGCCTTCTTGCAGAGGATCTGCTTATGATATGTTGTTGGCTTCAGGAGAACAGGTCAGTGTGGCTCTTTTGGCTTTGGCTTTGGAAAAAAGAAATATCCAGGCCACTCCCTTGCTGGCTTACCAGGTGGGAATCAAGACCGACGCGCTTTTTTCCCGTGCTCGCATTCAGGAAATTGATACGAATCAAATACGAGCCTGCCTGAAGAGAAACCATATCCCTTTGGTGGCTGGCTTTCAAGGTGTAACCGGTGAAAACACCATCACTACTTTGGGCAGAGGAGGAAGTGACACCACGGCGGTGGCTCTGGCAGTGGCTTTTAGACAACCTGAATGCGAAATTTTTACGGATGTGCCAAAAATTTACACGGCCGATCCACGCCTGATAAAACAAGCTACTCAAATCTCAAGACTGAGTTTTGAGGCAATGATGGAAATGTCCTCTCTGGGGAGCCGGGTTTTGCATTGCCGATCGGTGGAAATAGCGGCAAAATACAAAATCAAACTCCATGTTCGCTCTACTTATGAAGAGACAGAGGGAACCTGGATTGTGCCAAAGGAGGAATTAATGGAAAACCCGATTGTATCTGCCGTCACTCATGATATGAATACAGTGATTATTAAAATGTATCCCATTCCCGCCGGCTCCGCATTTATTGCGAAACTGTTTAAAATTCTGGCAGAGCAACATATTTCCGTGGATATCATATCCCAGAGCTATAATAAAGAAGGCCAGAGGCTGGTTTTTTCCATTAATGAAGAGAATTTGGATGAAACTAAAAAACACATATATAAAATAATAGAACAAACAAAAGTCAGTATTATTGAAGATCTGGCTAAACTGTCCATCGTGGGGGTGGGGATGGCGAATCACCCGGGGGTGGCCGCTCGATTCTTCAAGGCTCTGAATAAAATGGAAATAGATATGCACCTGGTGACCACTTCAGAAATTAAAATCAGTGTTGTCATTGATAAAAAACATATTTCCAGAGCGGCTCAGGCTGTTTACGAGGAATTTAATCTGGAAAAAACTTAAATAAATAATCCCTCAGTTAATCAGCCTTATATTTTAATATCAAAAGGGAAGTTCTGACAGTGTTGAAATCTATAGAAGCTGCTTTCAGTTAATCAGCCTATGTTTTAATATAAAAAGAAGCTGTTTAACAAAAGAAGCGTCAAAGCTTTACCATTGACATTCATTATTGTTGGTGGTTGGTTCTGCCTTTCACCCTCCGGTTTAGCAGGCGTCAAAGCTTTACCATTGACATTCATTATTGTTGGTGGTGGTATAAGCTGAGGCTGGAAATGCCGGTCACAATCAAGTAATGAGGAATCAGAACCGTTCGACCAGGCAGAGTATCTTTAGTCATATAAATATATCTTCGGTTCGTAAACAGCTTAATTGAACGCAAAAAAAATAGGTGTTGTGATGCCGTTTAAATACAAAGGAGCACAGCTTTACCTGATTCAGGGAAATCAAAAACATAATTTATCGGCTTTGGCTCATGAAAACGGCACTCCTTTTTATCTGTATGATCTCAAAGGTCTAATTGAAAGACTGAGATTTTTCAGACAACACACGGCGCCGGCTGACATGTATTATGCTATGAAAGCTAATTCCCATCCCGAAATACTAAAAGCTTTTTGTAATGAGGGAATCGGGGTGGATGTTGTATCCGGTGGAGAAATCATATTGGCTGTACAAGCTGGATTTAAAGGGCAAAAAATCGTTTTTTCCGGGGTGGGTAAAACCGAAGAGGAAATAAAACTGGCCCTTAAAACCGACATTTTACAGTTCAATGTGGAAAGCGTGTCGGAACTGAAAAGAATCGCAAAAATAGCCACTGCTATGAATAAAAAAGCTCGCGTGGCTTTTCGCATGAACCCGGACATAGATCTGAACACCCATCCTTATATAAAAACCGGTTTAAGAGAGCATAAATTCGGTCTAGAACCGGAACAGCTTCCGAAACTAAAGGAAACTTTAAAACAATATTCCTCCCACCTTGTGTTACAGGGTTTGACCCTGCATATCGGTTCTCAAATCCAAGATCTGGAACCACTTAAATCCGGTATTTTGAAAATTAAATCTCTTTATGAGCATATACAAAAAGAATTTGACTTAAAAACATTTGATGTGGGTGGTGGACTGGGGATTGATTACAAAAATTTGGAGAAGGACAATGACTTACAACTGATCAAAGAATACGGGGCTTTTCTAAATAAAATATTCAAAACTTTTAAGCCGCAAATTCTGACGGAACCGGGCCGAATAATCACAGCCCGTTTTGCCTGTCTGATCGGGGAAGTGCAATATATTAAAAGCAATTCCTATAAAAATTTTGCGATTCTCAATACGGGAATGCATCACCTCATCCGCCCCTGCCTCTATCAGGCTTATCACCGGATTTTTCCATTGGAAAAAAGAATTGGCCCCAAACGGGTTTATGATGTGGTAGGGCCTATATGCGAGTCATCAGATATATTAGGCAAAGATCGTGTGTTCTCCGGACTGAAAGAAGGGGATTTTATGGCTGTTTTGGACGCAGGAGCTTATGGAGCCGTGATGGCCAGTCGTTATAACGCACATAATTTACCAAAAGAATTGATAATAAAATAAGAAAACTAGGGAAAACTCAGGATACTACCTACTCGCGTTCATTCCTCAAAATCCACTAAACACATATCGGAAAAAAATAATACCAAAAATAAGTTCCTTATAGCCATATAATTTTTACAAAAGAGTGTATTTTTTTCATACTTATCAGAAAAAATATATGCACATTAAAAAAAAACTTTTATTTTCCTTAATTTTCCGCTATAGGTATTTGAAAGCAACAAATTAATAGCAAAGGAGTATAAATTATGAAAGCCCGTCTGTTTTATGCTGGAATTTTATCCGTGAGTTTTATTTTTAGTCCACTCAGTTTTGGTAAAAGGCCATCTAGCCATAGCCGTGTTGAGACACGCAGATTGCAAGAGGGAAGGTCAAACAAACTACCGCCATTTGATATGGCGAAGCTGGTGAAGCTGGAGGTTGCTGATAACTCAAGATCATTAACAAAAGCAGAAGCTAAATCCGTTGCAGATGCTTTCACAAAAAATGGGTTGCTGAAAGAGGGCGAAGTAGCAGAATTTGTAAGACTCATTAGGAGTTCAGAGGAAGTAGGAAATTCTGCGAAGAGCCTGTCTAAACAAGTAGGACTACTAACTCAAATCCCTGAACTTAAATTGAATACTGAAATAGTGTTGGACTTTTATCGCGCTATGCAAGGTATAGAACCAACAATTGTTAATAAAAATAATCCACAAGTTGCAAATATTTTAAATGGTCTATTGAGTAATACGAGTGGGATGCTTGGGTGGGATTCCGGTTCACGCCAGGGAGCATTAAATTTAATAAAAGCTTTTTCCGCATTCAAAATGGGCAAAACAGTAACAGCGGTAAATAGTAAAGGTGAAAAAGTCACAATAAATTCAGGTCAGATCCGATACTCTGTAAGAAAAGCTTATTTCAACGCTCTCACCGTAATAGAGGGAATCCACAAAGTAGCAGAACTGCGGGAGAGAGCACAAGAGATGGCAGAAAAATGTCGTCCCATTTAAATCCTCTAGGGTATTAATTTCAGCTTTAAAAAAAAAAAAGAAGGTTAAAAAGCCTTCTTTTTTTTTGCCGTCCGCTGATTTTGTTCAAATCTCCAGAATATAAGCATTTTCCCCGGACAAAGCATTTTAAGCTATATTCTTTTTAGTTATTAACAATGTTCTCTTCATCAATATTTTTTTCCCTGTGCAAAACATTTTAAGCTTTAAAAACGCGAGTGACATTGTTAAAAAGAGGAAATGAAAGTATTAGTAACGGGAGCCAGCGGCTTCCTGGGTGCTTGGCTGTGCAGAGCTTTATGTGAAAAAGGCTGGCAGGTTCATGCTCTCCTGCGGCCTACCAGCGATAAACACGGCCTGCAGGGACTCAACCTGCATTTTCATACAGGTGATGTCACCGATCTACACTCTTTTACAAAATCCGCACAGGGAATGGAGCTTATTTTTCATTTGGCGGGACTGGTGTCTCATGCGGGACACCACCGGCTTAAAGCCATGCAGGCGGTAAATGTGCAAGGGACAGCCAATGCTATTGAGGTCTGTCGAATACAGAAGGCAAAACTGATCCATATCAGCTCGGTTGTGACTGTAGGAGCCAGCGCCAAGCCTTTGATTTTAAATGAAGAATCCCCTTATGATCCCTCTCTTTCTCAAATAGGATACTTCCATACCAAAAAACAGGCAGAAATATTAGTTCAGAAAAGCTGTAAAAAAAAGCAAATCTCAGCTGTTATTCTCAATCCCTCCACTGTTTATGGAGCGGGAGATATGAAAAAGGAAAGCCGGAAAGTGCAAGCGCAGGTAGCTCAGGGACGGTTTCCTTTTTATACCTCAGGAGGTGTCAGCGTGGTAGATGTGCAATCCGTGGTAAAAGCCTGTCTGCAAGCAGTGGAAAAAGGCAGACAGGGAGAAAGGTATATCTTAAGCGGAGAAAACATCAGTATAAAAGAGCTTTTTTCCCTGATCGCGAAAGCCAATAGTGTAAAACCCCCTTTTATTCACCTCAATAACTTTTTATTGCGCATGTTAGCGGAAACGGGAGCCGGCTTGCAAAAATTGAATATTAAGTTTCCCGTCAACAGAGAAAGTGCGCAAATCGCCTCCCTTTACCATTGGTTTGACCACTCCAAAGCCATGCAGGAACTGGGTTTTTCCCCAATGAAAGCAAAACCAGCAATTGAAAACTCTATTAAATGGTGGGCCTCACAAACCAAACCCGGTGATTGAGAACTTCACGCGTTAAAACGAACTTTCAAATCTTCCCCCTTCTTTGCCTCACAAACCAAACCCGGTGATTGAGAACTCCAAGAGTTAAACCGAATTTTCAAATCTTCCCCCTTCTTTGCCTCGCAAACCAAACCCGGTGATTGAGAACTTCACGCGTTAAAACGAACTTTCAAATCTTCCCCCTTCTTTGCCTCACAAACCAAACCCGGTGATTGAGAACTCCACTTAATGTTTCACTTTATACACTTCTTTTCTATGGCTGATTTTCGGCTAATCAAAATTACTTTTTTCTCCAATTTAAAAATGACCCTGTAAAGTCCCACCCTCAATTGACGGCAACCTTTTAAACTATAGCGCAATGTATTTTCCAAAATGGATAGGATCTTGCTCGGATCGCTGATCTATAGCTTGTTTTATTCTTTTTCCGTTGGCTTTTAAAAGTCTTGGAGTATCGTCTGTAATAACTAATGCAAGATATTCAATTTTATATATTACTTTCATGCTTTATTATGATGAATCTGTTTTTATTTTAAAGATAATCGCTTATCGGCTCTTTTGGAAAAATGCATGTATCTTCTTCCAGTTCCAAAGCCTGTTGAATCAGTTTCAGTCAAAGAGATCTTATTTCCATGTTTATCTTTATATGATTTACGATGTTCCAAATCTTGTTGAATCAGTTTCGGTTTAAGAGAATTTATTTCCATGTTTATCCTTAATGTGATTTACGATATTCCAAAGCCTGTTGAATCAGTTTCAGTCAAAGAGATCTTATTTCCATGTTTATCTTTATATGATTTACGATGTTCCAAATCTTGTTGAATCAGTTTCAGTCAAAGAGATCTTATTTCCATGTTTATCTTTATATGATTTACGATGTTCCAAATCTTGTTGAATCAGTTTCGGTTTAAGAGAATTTATTTCCATGTTTATCCTTATATGATTTACAATATTCCAAAGCCTGTTGAATCATTTGCGAGCTGAGAGAACTTATTTCCATGTTTATCCTTAATGTGATTTACGATATTCCAAAGCCTGTTGAATCAGTTTCAGGTTAACAGTGGAAATTTCTTGTTGCCTTTTACCGGATAGAAGTGTTCAGTTCAGAATAAGTGTTATCATCTACAGTCAGTAAAAACCGCTTTAAACTCCTGAGGAGTGTCTTTGTGTTCAATTCAGAATAAGTTTTATGATCTACAGTCAGGTTTATTCGTTTTTTTTTGCTAAAGCCATTTTTCACTCTCCTGTTTCAATTCTGAAAAAGTAACTTTTTTTCAGTTAAAAAAATAATCTTTCAAGTCAATAATATTTGAAAGACACAGCCTGGTAAAAAGAGCTTTGTCCTGTATGCAATAAATAATAATAAGAAAAAAAGTGTTTTTAGGAGAGATACCACCGATCGTGTTTGAATTTTTAGGTTTTCTATTGAGATAAAGATGAAGGCGGGAATATAATTTTTTCAGTTAAAAATCTAAAAAATTCAAACACGAGGAGTATACCATCGACAAGAGCTGGTTTAAGGAAGTTTACAAAGGATTTAGAAAGAGCCAACAAATCGATCGACAAGAGCTGGTTTAAGGAAGTTTACAAAGGATTTAGAAAGAGCCAACAAATCGATAGCTTTTGAGGCAGGCAATCAGGGGAAGTTATAGAAGAGAAAATCATCTGTTTGTTTTTTGAGTATCCAGCCTATAGTCAAGTTCGGATTAAAAATGAACCGGCCAGAATTAAGTTGTAAAGCCTGTGCCTTGACCTTTTTAAAACCCATGACAGACAATCAAAAAATAATGGAAAATCAGCCGGATCATTTTTTTTTAGATACATTTACCGAAGAGGTGTGCAAAGAACTGTCTGAAAAAATAAAAAAGCTGTTCCGGATTCAAGTGGCTTTTTACGAAATAGCACAGACTTTCAGCCTTCCACCGAAAAAAGAATGGGGGCATTGGGCTTTGCCCTGCTTTTTTCTCAGCAAAAAACTAAAAAAAAATCCAGTAGAAGTGGCTCGGCAAATAGCCGCCGACATCAATTATTCTTCTCTGTTTGAAAAGACCGTAAACAAAGGGCCTTATGTCAATTTTTTTTTCAACAAAAGTTTTTTGAAAAACAAGCTTTTAGATCGTTTAAAGTCAGGAGATGTTTTTCATCCTTCTCAAAAAAAAATCGGTTCTTATCTTATCGAATATTCACAACCCAATACCCACAAAGAACTGCATATTGGCCACATGAGAAATCTTTGTTTTGGCCTCAGCCTGGTCACTTTATTAAAAAAAAGAGCTTTTTCCGTTATCAGTTGCACTTACCCCGGAGATATGGGCACTCATATAGCCAAGTGTCTGTGGTACCTTAAATACCACAATAAAGAGCCTGTCCCCTCTCAACATAGAGGACAGTGGCTGGGCTGTATTTACACCAAAGCTCATCAAACCTTTGAACGGACACAGAATATCGTACAAAAAGAAAAATATAAAAAACAATTAACGGAAATTTTACGACAACTGCAAAAAAAACAAGGAGAGTTTTACAATCTTTGGAAACAAACCCGATTGTGGAGTCAGGATTTAATGAATGAAGTATACCAATGGTCCGGCGCGGAGTTTGACCACTGGTATTGGGAATCCGAAATGGACGCCCCTTCTGTAAAATGGATCAATCAGCTGCTGAAACAGGGAAAACTTCAATTGTCTAACTCTGCTGTCGGAATGGATTTGGGAGAGCCTTTGGGGTTTTGTCTGCTCCTGAAGTCCGATGGAAACGGACTGTATGCCACCAAGGACCTTTACCTGGCCAGAAAAAAATTTGAAGACCATAAGCTTGTAAAAAATATTTATATCGTGGACCAAAGACAGGAAGCGCATTTCCAACAGGTGTTTAAAGTACTAAAAAACATTGGCTTTACGAAAGAGGCCGGGCAATCTGAACATTTAAAATATAATTTTGTGGAACTAAAGACCGGTTCCATGAGTTCCCGCTCTGGTAATATTGTGCCTATTATGACATTGATAGAAAAAATGACTGATTACATAAAGACGACTTTTTTAAAAAAATACCAAGAGGAATGGTCGAAAGAAAAAATAGAAAACACAGCTTATATCATCGCTCAGGGCGCTATCAAGTATGGGATGAACGAGCAGGATCTGAATAAGAAAATTGTATTTGACATGAAGGAATGGCTGAAAATAGACGGCCGGTCGGGTCCATATATACAATACGCTTACGCCAGAGCCTGTACTCTTTTAAAAAAATCCAATGCCTTCAATGAAGAAAAAAAAATAAACGCTGATCCGTCTTTCCTCAGCTCTTCGGAAGAATGGCAGTTAATTTTACATTTATCCTGGTTTTCACTCACGATGGAAAAATGCGCATGGCAGATGAAAACTTCTCCGATTTGTTATTACTTGTTTGAACTGGCGCAAAAATTTTCCCGCTTTTATCAAAACTGCCCTATCTCTACTTTGGATAATGAAGAACAAAAAAACTTTCGATTGTTTTTGGTTCAGGTAGTGAAAAAAACCCTTAAGGAGGGTTTGGCTACTTTAGCTATTCCCGTACCTGAACAAATGTAAAAGATAACCACCTTTTTAATTTTCAGAAGTTTGAATTCTATCCATTCCCGCACTTGCACAAATGTAACAAGATATACGGGAGATTTCATTTATTCCGGTTAAAAAAACATCGACCATTCCGGTATTTGGACACATGTAACAAGATATACGGGAGATTTCATTTATTCCGGTTAAAAAAACATCGACCATTCCGGTATTTGGACACATGTAACAAGATATACGGGAGATTTCATTTATTCCGGTTAAAAAAACATCCACCATTCCAGGTGAAAGCAAAATAATATAGATGGTGAGCAGGCTTTTCAGGGGATTAATGCACTCGGGCTGGATAGTCCGGGTGGAAGCACGGACTAAAAATCATTTTTAATTTTACCTGTGTTAAATTCATAATCTAAATTGGCTCCTCGAAGAATTGTTAAAATCAGTGTGTTGAAGTCAATGCCATCGTATTGAGCTGATTTAGGCAGAAGAGAGTGATTTGTCAAACCTGGCAGGGTATTCATTTCAGTCATTAAAGGAACGGTATCATTTTGCACAATAAAATCCGCCCGGCAATAACTGTGTGTATGCAGAATACGACTGGCTTTTAATGCCCATTTTTTACATTGTTCAATCACTTTTTTATCCAATCGAGGAGGAATAATATACTTTGTTTTCCCGGACTGGTATTTACTGTGATAATTGTAAAAATCATCCTGAGGAACAATCTCCACCGGAGTCAAAGCCCTGCTTCCCAGAACGGATACAGCCAGCTCCCGGCCTTGAATATAAGATTCCACCAAAACTTTACTATCGTATTGGAGTGCCTTTTTTAAAGCAGGCATGAATTCCCGTTTTTTTGTACAAACACCAATACCAAAGGAAGAACCCTCTCTGGAAGGTTTGACCACCAAGGGTAAAGGAATACTGACTTTTGGTTTTTGAGGGTTTTGATCTTTTAAGTTCAGATTTTGATACCGGGGAGTGGGAATACCGTGACGGGATATATAATCTTTGAAAAAACATTTATCCATACAAAGAGCGCTGGCCAGCACTCCACTTCCGGTATAGGGAATTTTCAAATACTCACAAATTCCCTGTAAAATACCATCCTCCGCGTACTTACCATGAACCGCCAAAAAGGCACAATCGGGCTTTAAGTCAGACAAATTTTTTGCCACATTCACACCAGCTGAAATAATTTCATAAGGTATGTTTATTTCGTCAAAAGCTTTTGCCACCGCTTGAGCGGACATAAGGCTTATTTCCCGCTCTGCTCCCAAGCCGTCCTGAATAAGAGCCACTTTTTTTATCTCTTTTAAATTCATCATGGTAAAAGCCTCTTTTTAATATTGTTTTCCCATCGTTTTGTTTGTTTACTGATTGAGCAGACTGTCGGATCTGAAGTTCCAATCACACTTTAATACAGTGGAAAAAGACTTTTCTGTCATAAAAAAACACTTATTTTTAGTAAACAATGAAAAAAATATACTCTTTGTTATCAAAAAATACTTTTTTTACATTAAAATTAGCTATTTTTGTAAAAACAATGTAAAAATATAACTATATTGAAACTTTAATATGCTTCAGCAAAGAAAACCAGCCGTAAAAAATAAAGTCAATATGGAAAACACATAATAAAGGAGGTCAGGATGAAAACTGTTATTTTATTTATTAGTTCATTTTTTCTTTACTGTGCTGGAATGTTTTATTCCATTGTTGTGGCGGCAAACTACACACCAGGTAAAATGGAGGTGGAGGGCGCGAACGAATCTAACGAGCCGGTGTATTGGATCAATGCAGCGGACTACCCAAGTGAGGCGGACTACCACCCACTGGATGAATTAACAGAGTCTGAGTTGGAGAGTTTACTCAGTGCGGAAGAAGCCGGTATTGATCCAAAAGATCCAATTCTCCCACAGGATATGATAGGTATTATAGCAACAGATCAAAGAGGTGTAGAAATACAGTTGGCTCATGGTGTCAGTAGTGATCACTGCGGCATGCATCTACGTTTTTCACTGGTGAAAGTTCCTCTTGTCTTGAAGATATGCCGGTCCGGCTCTATATATTGCTGTATTAATTTAAACACACCTTGTTATTGTATAGATATTGATTACTACGGTATTCCCTACGGATTTCCCGGACGCATAAGATAAGCACATTTTAAATTCGTGTAGTTTCTGTGATGCCGTTGTAAAATAATCATCTACAAATAGATAATGGAATATTTTAATTTTTTTACTATTTAGTACTAATTCAAGTTCAAAGCCATCAAGTCAATAGATGGTGCGAAAAAAAGCGGCCGGATGCTTTGTGATATTAATTTTCCAGATAAGCTCTTTCAAAAAGAGGTTATGGTAAACTGGGGAGAAGTATGTGAAGAAGATCCAAAGAGAAGGAGATATATTAGAAGATGAGGTAGTTTCAGGTCATTTGCTTTTTTAATTTACTAAAAATAGATGCTGATGGAGTGCGATCTGTTATATATATTGTACAAGAGTTTAGGTGAAGCTTTGAATTTTCACCCCTCTGCAAGTGAAGGGAAAATGCGATCTATTATATTGTACAGGAGTTTAGGTGAAGCTGCGGACATAAGGCTTATTTCCCGCTCTGCTCCCAAGCCGTCCTGAATAAGAGCCACTTTTTTTATCTTTTTTAAATTCATCATGGTAAAAGCCTCTTTTTAATATTGTTTTCCTATCGTTTTGTTTGTTTACTGATTGAGCAGACTGTCGGATCTGAAGTTCCAATCACACTTTAATACAGTGGAAAAAGACTTTTCTGTCATAAAAAAACACTTATTTTTAGTAACCAATGAAAAAAATATACTCTTTGTTATCAAAAAATACTTTTTTTACATTAAAATTAGCTATTTTTATAAAAACAATGTAAACATATAACTATATTGAAACTTTAATATGCTTCAGCAAAGAAAACCAGCCGTAAAAAATAAAGTCAATATGGAAAACACAGAATGAAGGAGGTCAGGATGAAAACTGTTATTTTATTTATTAGTTCTTTTCTTCTTTACTGTGCTGGAATGTTTTATTCCATTGTTGTGGCGGCAAACTACACACCAGGTAAAATGGAGGTGGAGGGCGCGAACGAATCTAACGAGCCGGTGTATTGGATCAATGAGGCGGACTACCCAAATGAGGCGGACTACCATCCACTGGTTGAATTAACAGAGTCTGAGTTGGAGAGTTTACCCAGTGCGGAAGAAGCCGGTATTGATCCAAAAGATCCAATTCTCCCACAGGATATGATAGGTATTATAGCAACAGATCAAAGAGGTGTAGAAATACAGTTGGCTCATGGTGGCAGTAGTAACCACCGCCACCGTGGAAATGGTAACTACCGCCACCGCCACCGTGGAAATGGTAACTACCGCCACAGTCACCGTGGACATGGTAACCACCGCCACCGTGGACATGGTAATTACCGCCACCGTGGAAATGGTAACCACCGCCACCGTGGACATGGTAACTACCGCCACCGTGGACATGGTAACTACCGCCACCACCACCGTGGACACGATGGCTCTATACACAGAAAAAAACACTATGGTAACAGGTATTCATATCCACCGAACTTTCATTTTCCTGTCTATAATAACAACATATGCCGGTTCGGCCTTAGATTTTGCTATATTAATATAGTAGCCCCTGTAAATACACCTTGTCATTGTGTAGGTATTAATTACGGTATTCCCTACAAATTTTACGGACGCATAAGCACATTTTAAATTCGTGTAGTTTCTGTGATGTCGTTGTAAAGTAATCATCTACAAATAGATAATGGAATATTTTAATTTTTTTACTATTTAGTACTAATTCAAGTTCAAAGCCATCAAGTCAATAGATGGTGCGAAAAAAAGCGGCCGGATGCTTGTGATATTAATTTTCCAGATAAGCTCTTTCAAAAAAAGGTTATGGTAAACTGGGGAGAAGTATGTGAAGAAGATCCAAAGAGAAGGAGATATATTAGAAGATGAGGTAGTTTCAGGTCATTTGCTTTTAACTCACTGAAAATAGATGCTGATGGAGTGCGATCTGTTATATTGTACAAGAGTTTAGGTGAAGCTCCATAGGCTACTGTTGTTCGACTGTCTCCATAAGAGTGCGATCTATTATATTGTACAAGAGTTTAGGTGAAGCTTTGCATTTTCACCCCCCTGCCAGTTAAGGGAAAGTGCGATCTATTATATTGTACAGGAGTTTAGATGAAGCTTTGCATTTTCACCCCCCTGCCAGTTAAGGGAAAGTGCGATCTATATTGTACAAGAGTTTAGGTGTAGCTCTTACTAAAATCTGTCCGGCCAATTGTAGGGACTATCCACTCGAAAAATCCACCAACTTTGAGCTGACAATTCCATTCAATGTCAAAGTAAAGAGCCAATTCTTCACGCGGAATAGTTTACAGCCATTTTTTCTTTTTGAAGAGAAAAATCATTCCCCCGCCCACAAGGAAAAAGAGTGCCCATATTATTAGATAACCGTACTTCCAGTTTAGCTCAGGCATGAACTTAAAATTCATTCCATAAATACCCACGATAAATGTAAGCGGAATAAAAATAGCCGCAAAAATAGTTAAAACCTTCATAACTTCATTCATCTTCCGGTTGATTGTATTTTGATAAAAATCCATAAGAGAGGTGGTGAGTTCATTATAATAATCAATAATCTCAATAATTTGTATAATGTGATCTTGAATGTCTTTAAAGTAGCGTAGATTTTTCGGCTCAATCCAAGGATGATTGCTGATAATAATTTTATTTAAAGCCTCTTTAACGGGGAAAGCTGTTTTTCTAAGATGCAAAAATTCCCCTTTCAAAGAGAGAATATCCACCGGGTTTAATTTATTGATATCAGTGGTTACACGTTCTTCCAGTTCCTCAAAATAATCCCCCATTTTTTCCAAAACGATATAGTACTGATCTATAATCAAATCTATCAGTGAATAAAACAAATAATCAGCTTTTAGAGATCTGATTTTCCATATTGATTTTCTCAGACGCTCTTTGATTGGTTCAAAAATATCATTTTTCTGGTTATGGAAGGAAAGAACAAAGCTTTGGCCAAAAAAGATACTGGTTTGAGCGACCCGGATATACATCTTTCCTTCCTTTAGCTCAGTGGAAACATATTTAATAATGGAAAACAGCATATTGTCCATCTCCTCCACTTTTGGACGATGATCCGTGTTCAAAACATCTTCCAACCAGAGACGATGAATACCGAATTGATTTCCTATTTCCTCAATAATTTTTTTATCAGACAACCCTTGAAATTCAACCCAAGTTATTTGGCTTTTGTCGTTCACATTTTTAACACATTTTTCAAAAGTGGCTGAATGAGATTCAAAAAAAGAATCTTTGGTGTAATTTATCAGGTTGATATTTATTTTCTCTTTGCCCCCTGACTCACCAATATAAACAAGAGAACCGGGATGCAGTCCCAAAACTCTTGTGCGTGTTTTTAAAAATCGAGCCATCTCACACCTTTTCTTTTCGTAACCTGCTCTGGATTTTTTTTAATTCGCTCATATTAAACCTTCATCTCAAAACAACTCAGATCTGCTCGCGGGCAGGGCAGGTTTAAGCTATAGCTTATTTCTATCAATAGCCTGTGCCGATGCACTTGCCAAGAGAAGTCATGTTAAGACTAAAGCCTTGTGCCATAAATGATTGGAACCGGCTTTTTTAATCAAAAAACAGGATAATAAAAAAGGAGATGGTGGAAATATTATTTTAGATGAACGATTTGCTGTGTTTTCATTAAGTATCTTTCCAGATAGTGAAAGTGTGTTCCGGGCTTTAAACTATCATGTTCAGGAATCATTAAAGTGGTTTTTGGACCACAGAGTTGGCCAAAAAATTCCAATACGCTGTCAGAGGATTTGGAGCTGTTTTTAAAAATTTTTCCCAGGGTATTTACATTTAATACAATGAATATATGTTGATCCGTTGCTCTTCGAATAAAATTTTTTAATTCATACAATTTTCTAAAATCAGAAATTAAAATATATTGATCTTTACTTATATCGGACTGGGCAGACAAATATTTTTTTAAATAATAAAAAATATTTTTCGTTTTTAAGTATTGAACAGGAATATTCATCAGTAACACAGGCGTGGTCTTTATTTTTTTGGTGTTTTTGATAAAAGAAAAAGCTTTTTTCATGTAAAAGGACTGTTTTTGATTTTCCACCGGGTGCTGTTGAACCAGTATATGTTTTCCATATAGAGCGTCTGAGGGCAGAATATTTTCCCCTTTCCGTTGAAAAAGCAAAGCCTCAGTTGACTGTTGGCGAATCAACTCCAAATTCAACTGATGATGATTGAGTTTCTTAAAGATATTGCCTGAACAACGAAGCACATCAATATCCACCCGGCTCGGCTCAAAATTATCAAAAAGAGATTTTATGATATTTTTATGATCTTTTTTTCCATAAAAAGCAGAATAAATTAAATTCAATCCCAAAACCCCTAAGGTTTCATATTGCTGGAGACGGGTTTTATCTAGTAAATTTATGTGCAAAATAATTTCATTATAAGCGGCTCCATATTCACTTTGGAATCGTATTCCCATCCATCCATGATGATGAGATATATTTGATTTCTCTGCCGTGCTCACGGCTACGGTATCCGCAAAAGCGAAAAACTTTGTATTATGCCCTCTTTTCTTTTTGAGTCTTTTTTCCAACAGCCCGTACTCATGGTCCAACATTTTAAAGAGCCGATTTTCAGAAACATACCGCCCTGCTTCCCCGTATATTTGATCGCTAAAAATCATGTCATAAGCTGACATACTTTTAGCCACTGTTTGCGAAGCCTGCCCGGCTTTAAAAAAATGATTCACCACTTCCTGGCCAGCGCCAATTTCAGCGAAAGTGCCATAAATAGAGGGAGTGCCATTGATCTTCTGGGCTTTTTCCAAAGCTATTTTTTCAATATAAGGCATAAGTTGATAGTAACAACCGGAAAGACAGATATTCAAATATTTTTTCCTGTATCAACCGGTATTAATTAAATAAAGGACAATTCAGCTCAGAACAAAGGAATCAGAGGAAAAATTTTTTACAAATAGTCAGCTTTGCACTAACGCCCGCCGAGGCTCAAAGCCTTTTTCCGATTTGCTGTAAATTTTTATTATTTGTTTCCCCGCTTTGCACTAACGCCCGCCAAGGCTCAAAGCCTTTTTCCGATTTGCTGTAAATTTTTATTATTTGTTTCCCCGCTTTGCGCTAACGCCCGCCGAGGCTCAAAGCCTTTTTCTAAGTTGCTGTAAATTTTTATTATTTGTTTCCCCGCTTTACGCTAACGCCCGCCGAGGCTCAAAGCCTTTTCCCCTTATCCTGTGGTTCAAGGGTGCTTTGAGACAGGGTATAGGCCATGGGGACTCCTGTGGGTATTTCCAGCTTTGTAATGTCCTCATCACTTATATTTTCTATATGCTTAATCAAGGCCCTCAAACTGTTTCCGTGAGCCACTATCAGGACAGTTTGACCTTTTTTCAGACAAGGAACCACCGTGCTGTCCCAAAAAGGGAGGACTCTTTGTTTTGTCTGTTTTAGTGATTCCCCTTTTGGAATTTGTAAAATATCTTTATAACGATCGGTTTTTTTTTCCTGATTTGAGGAAGACAAAAGCGGCGGAACTGTGTTGTAGTTTCTCCTCCAATGTCGAACCTGCTCTTCACCGTATTTTTTTATAATTTCCCGCTTATTCAGGCCTGTCAGCCCTCCATAATGTCTTTCATTCAGTCTCCATGATTTTACGACAGGAACCCACATTTGATCCATTTCATCCAAAATGATCCAAAGAGTGCGAATAGCTCTTTTTAAAACGGATGTGCAGGCCAGATTGCAATTAAAATTAATGTTTTTTAATGACTCAGCGGCTCTGCGCGCTTCCTGTTTTCCCTGAACGCTTAAGTCAATATCCATCCAACCGGTAAAGCGGTTTTCCTGATTCCACTGGCTTTGCCCGTGTCGAATCAAAATTAAATTATACAAGCTCATAACATAAAAAATGAATTATACGATTATACTTAAAAAGTCAGGACTTCATCAAATGAGAAGTCAGGAAAACTCAAACAGAAAAAACATATCATTAAGTAAAGCAAGAGGCAACATTTTATAAACCGCCCTGCCCATGAAAAACAACAAACCTATAGAAAATCCCGCCAGGCGTGGGGCCTCTCAGGAAAAATCTTACAGATTTAAAAAAATGAAAAATTGGTTCATTGGATTTTTAATGGTGTAACAAATTTTGTTTAATACAGGTAAGTCAGTGCAATTATTTATAAATGTATGTCAGCGCAAAAGCTCTAAAAGGAACCAAAGGACAGATGGGGGACAATGGCGGATTCATTTGGTTTCGGAGAGATTTTAAACGCGATATATCCTGAAACCGGCCCTAATGGTGTCTTGTATCTAAGACCAAAGCCGGCGGATTGCCGATAAGGCTGTTCAAAATTTTTTCCGGAAACAGTAACGATCCCTCCATCATAAAATACAGAACCCGTAAAGCTTTTATTGATGGAAATGCGTAATTCTGTTTTTAAAAGCAAATAAAAAGAGGAGCGGCTGAAAATAATCTGGTTAGCGTTATCAATGAGAAACTCCTCCTTATCAGGGACTCTTTCCCCTTTAATTAGACCGTCAAAACCTCTGAGTGAATTCACCCCACCCAGAATAAACAATTTACTGACAGGTATTCCCCCTTGCACCAAACTGTTCATATTGGCAATAAACCCGCCTTGGATACTGTTCGCCCAAACCCAATTCATAAAAATGGGACGAAAATCAAAATGCTTCACTTCCATTTTGATAAACTGCACTTTATCTGAAGAAGGTATGATATAAAAAGGACCGGAATATTCAGCAAACATCTGTGATAAAAAACCACTTGAAGTAGATAAAATATTATCTCTTTTATCAATATTGAGAGCAAACCCCATGGTTGCGATATTTAATGTGTCACTGTCGCATATAGGAGAATTTTGGTTATCTTTATCGCAAATTTCCGCTTTTTTAAATTCTGTTCTTTCCTCCCAACTCAATGGCTTCCATGTCAAATTAATAAAATCATCAAAGGTTCTTTTTAAAAGAAAATTCACTTTTGTAGAGTCCACTATATCCGTTATGCCTGCTCCCGCCGAGGTGTATGTGTGTGAAAATATTTGAGCGGAATTGGATAAATTAATCTGGCCGTTAAACCCCGAACTCAGTAAAAAAGGCTCTACATAGCTCAGAGAAATCTGGTGTTCCAGATACTCCGGTGCTCTGGAGTCTATTTGTATGTGTTTCGCAATATTGGATTGCAATTTCAAATTGGAAAAAAACCGGCGACCCGTTCCCATTATATTTCTATTTGAAAATTCAGTAAAACCTCTGGCAGTCAAAACTCTTTCCGTGTTGACGCCCAAGCCGACACGAATGGATTGAGGTTTCCTTTCCTCCACCTGTATCACCAGTGTTCTGTTTTCCAAACCTTTATCTTCACTTTCAACGAACATATTAATCGTCGAAAAAATACCGAAGTTTCTTAACTTTCGAACTGAAAGTTCAATTTTTTCCGGCGTTAGAATATCACCTTTTTTCAAAGAAAGGCTGTTTATTATAAAATCCTTTTTTGTAAGATTGTTTCCTTTTACAAAAATATCTGCAATTCTGATTTTGGCATTTTCCTTGATATTAAATCGCAAAACAGCGGAAGATTCTTTTCTGTTATAATGAACAATCTGTTCTTTATTAATTAATTCCATTTCCACAAATCCTGTAGTCCTATAGGTATTAATTAAACTCTCAATATCCTTTTCCAAATAGCTTATATTTAATCCTTTATTGATTTTTATTTTCATTAGGTTCATTAATTGCTCTTTGGAGAAATACTTATTACCTGTAAAAAATATGTCTTTCACTTTAGTAAGAGGGCCTTCATTTAAAATCACATCAATAGCAACCTGGTTGTCGGGAGTATTGGTGATCCTTGCGTGTGCCCTGGCCTCTAAGTAACCTTCGTTTTTTAATGAGTTAACCAGATTTTTTAATCCTGCTTGCACATCTTCGTTGTAAAATATTTTTCTGCGAATCAAAGAACCGCCATAATCACGAATTACACCTATATAGTAGCTTTCCGGTCTGGAAAATTGGCCAATTAATTTTATGCGCTTGATTTTCGTTTTTTGATTTTCATTAACAGTAATAAAAACGGTTTTTATGAAAAATTGACTGTCTGTTGCTATGTAATGACTTAATTGAATATTTGCGTAGCCGGTTTTTAAATATAGTCTTTTTATATTTGATAACACTCTTCTTATGAGCTGGCTGTTTTCGAAATATTTTTCATAATTTGCTCCTGAAAGCAGTTGGTATTTACTCACAGCCTTATTTCCTTTTATGACAAAACCGTATTGATAAGGGTTTTCTATTTGATATGAAATATTGAACTTGTTTTCGGAAACATAAAACAAGGGACCTGTCAGCTTTGGTAATAGAAATTTCCGGTTTTTTAAAATAGACAGAATTTTATTGTGTATCTCATCAGATAATTTTTTTGAAAATATCTTGTTTTTATATTCCGAAAGTCTTTTCGTAAGGTGTTTTTTTAATTTTTGATTTGAAGTTTTTATTTGTATATTGCTTATGATCATTTTGCGTTTTACGGATTTTTCTTCCCATCGGCTTGTGGATTTTACAATCTCATTGGGCTTTACAATCTCATTGGATTTTACGACTTCATTGGATTGTATGACTTCATTGGATTTCTTATGCGAACTTTCACTTACGGAGAGGGGTTGATTCTCTTCAGCGTAAGTAAAAGAGTTGATCTCGATAAGAGTCAATATCAAAAACATATTTTTTTTTTTAAAAATCAATTTGATACTCCAGGTCCACACCCACAGTACTGGCATCTATATCACTGCCTTCCACAGGATTTTCACTTCGTCCAAAACCAATAACTGATATATTTTTGTTTATCTCATATTCCACTTTTATGTCGTTCTCAGGGCTATTATCCAAAATGGTCTGACTGGCGGAAAGATTTAATCTGTTAAACATTTTTTTTCGTACGATTATTTTTGTTTTGGTGGTGTTGTCTTTTGAGCTGATATGTGGAACCATCAGGAACTGATCCACCCCTAAAGTGTCTTTTAATTCCCGACCAATAGCTTTTTGAAACAGAGTCGGCCCCAGTTGGTAATAGGAATATTTAGCTATATTATCCATCGTATTTCCCGGTTCAAAGGTGATTGCACGGGATCCAAAGGCCAAAATGGAGACAATATCATTTTCTGTCAGGGGAGGTGTGCTGGTTAATGTAAACACAGGAGCGCTGGCTCGCCCCTTTACCCTAAGAAGAATATTGTATTCCTGTGGAAACTCTCTTTTATCTGTTTCCTCCTGTATGAAAGTTTTAGCCTGTAAATTAATGTTGGGATTGGAGACCTTATCAGAAGAGTAGCTGACATCAGAGGATAAAATTTCAAACTCATGCTCTCTGAAAATAATAGCTCCCCCCGGCAAAGCAGTCAGTTTTCCCGATATGAGAGGATGAAGAGGGGTTCCTGTAACCTTTATTCGCTGGCCCGTAAACAAAGACTGCATTGTGGAGTTTTCCACTTGGATGGGATCCGTAAGATAGAAATTGAAATTCATTTTAATAGGTTCAAAGCTTTTTTTGTTTTCCTCCAAGAGGAACAGTCTTGGGCTTATTTTCACTTGAGCGGGTTTATTGGATATAAACTCTTTTTCTATTCTGGATTCTTTAATATTTGCTTTTATTCCCAAAGTGTATGGAAAATTGTTTCCGGTTAAAAATATCTGCCCTGAGCCTCTTGCGTAAACCCCCGGCAGAGAACTGAACTGCACACGTGAAAAGGACCCTGTTACATTTACAGGCACAGACCCATTGCCCTGAAAATGAATATCCCCAACAGCCTGTAAAGAACCTCCTCCTATTTTTGCGTAAAGCGACTGAAAAATCATTTTGAATCTTTCCACTTTTATATCCGAGTAAATATCCTCAAAAGGATCTATATTTGGATTTAGATGAACAAAGCCGTTTTTCAACTGCATTTTACCAACGGGGGAAAGGTTAAATAATTGTGGGTTCATTTTTATATTCACTGCAATGTCCCCTTCCCATACCCTCATAAAAGGAAACAAGAAAATAAAAAAATCCATTTTGATATTTCCTTTAATATCAATATTTTTGTCCTTATTCTGCACAATATTCAAAAATTGAGCTCCTGATCGTAATAATACAGGGTCTGTTTGAATCTGGCCTTTTTCTATCTTTAATAAAAATGGAAATTGATTTTTCAACTTATAAGAATTTGCATGAACACTTAAATTATTTACTTTAATCTCTCCTGTCGCAGAACTTAGAAACTGATCTTTCTGATAAGACAGGTTTATCGTGCTGTCTATGCTGGACTGAAACTGGTTATATAGTTGAGTGGATTCCCCTTTTGAAATAAAAAATTCCTTTATATTCCAATTATTCGTCTTAGCCTGAAGCTCTACGACTCCGTTTTTTTTATAAGGAAAAATAAATTTTTGAATAATTAATTTGTCAGCTATAGAGCCTCTGGCTTCTATTTGTTTTTTTCTTATATTCAAATCAATTTTTGAATTTTTAAAAGGATATCCTCTATAAAAAGATTTCTTTATCAGTATATTTATTTTACTAATGGGATTTAAAAAAAAACCGTTTAGACTCATGTTAAAATTCATTATACCGGTTGTTTCAGGTCCGGTAATTTGGGAAATATTTTCAGATTCCTGCAGTCTGAGGCCCACACCTACCATTTTTGCCGCCATATTGCCTTTTGGATTTACCTCCCCCTGAAACAGGATTTTGCCCGTATTTTTCAGTAACTCCACTTTTTTTGTTTTGACATAACCTTTTTTTGACTCTATCTGAATTACAGCTTTTTTGAAAGATTCCCCTTCCCATTTTAGTTTGAACAACTGAGCTTCCAAAGTGTAATTAAGCGCATTAATTTTTAAAGGGCCGTTCAAATAAGCGCTTACTGTGCCATTGCCGCTTATCTTAAAAGGAAAATATATCCTGTCTTTTAAAGCGTATTTCAAGTTTTCCAGGGTGACATAAGGAAAATGAGTAAATACCTGTATATTGTTCTTAAGTATATTGATACTGCAGTTTCCTTTGTAGAGGGATTTGTTGATTTGACCTCTGATTTTTCGAAAACGTAGTAAACCTTTTTCCGTATAACTTATTTGAGTTTTTACATTCCCCATGAGAAATTGGCTTAAAACCAACTGTTCTATCTCCAAGTTGGCTTGAATATTAATTTTGTCTTTGTTTATCTTCATAGTTCCATCCACAATATTTAAAACTCCCTTTGGCTCAAGCTGAATCAGGTCCTGAATATCAGCCAGCTGGACCACTCCATTGTATCTGGAGGAAAACACTCCTTTTTCAAACACGCTTTCCATATTGATAAGAGAATCAGGACCGGGCTGAGCTGTCGTGACGGCTTTAAAGATCTTATTCTCCATGCCAAACCGGCTGTTCACTTTTAAGCTCGGTATTTCCAAAACATTCCTCTTTTTCCCTCCCCTGACAGTAAACTGTTTTAAATGAGTTAAACCTTCACATTGAAACATCTGATTTGCCAAAATCGCCCCTTTGCAGTTCCATGCTCCGTTTATCCTGGAGGCGAGAGGCACTGTTTTTAAATTAAAAGCTTCAAATAAACTCCCTATTTGACTGTTTCGAATTATCGCCTTGGTTTTGAAGCTATAGGGCTTTTTCAAATGCAATTTTGATTTCCCAAGCTTAATATGCCATTTATCGGCATTATCAATATGGAATTTTTTAAAAGACATAATTTGATTTTTAATATCCGCTTTTATCTGAACTTGGGATAAAAAGACATTCCAAGCTGAAAATTGTTCAGCCAATAAATCAACATGGCCTTCCAACTGAGAGGATTTATCGTATTGTAAATTACTTTTTAATGTTACTCTGCCTTGGAAAGGGTTGGTAAAATCAGGATTGATTAAATTGGCAATAACAGTAATGTCCTCGGAAAGAACAGAACCGTTTACTGTCATTTTGCCGGACTGAAGTGTCCGGGACTCTATTTCCCCCGTTGCGATGGAGGTAATATCCAGCCAGGAATTTTTATTTTTAACTTTAAAATATGTTATGTCAATTGCAGACGGCTTGATTGCTATATTTATTTCAGACGAAAAAACAGACTGTGATCCAATTTTCACAAAAGGGGCATTTGCTTTTATAGTTACTTTATCGTAACCTACGCGAATATTAGTATTTAACTGCCGAACCGATAAGGTATTTGTCCTCATCACAGCCGTTAAGTTCATATCTTTTAAAATTAAATTGCTTATGGGGATTGTTTGTAAAACCTCCATTGACAATGGTGTTTTTATGCTGTTTTTTTTCCTGAATTTGTTTTTTACTTTAATAAGAGCGGATGATTTTATTAAAGTGATTTTAGCCGATAATTTTTTATTCAACAAGGCTATATAGTCAGGTTCCAGAACAACCGTATGTATACTTAAAGGTTCTGGCAGTAAATCATCATCCATATCCACTATTACTTTCGTCATTTTCATTTTCAAGGGAACAAACGAAACAGATAATGTTTCCCACTTCAGTTGTCTATTCTTCCCCTGTTTTTTCATTTCAGATTGAATTTTTTCAGAAATATACCTCACAGTAAAATCTTGTCCTGTTTGATAAAGTTTTATGAAACCAAATACAGCGGCAACAGCGAAAAGAAAAACAGCAATATAAAAAATAATTTTTTTTTGTTTATTCAAATTCAGACACCTCTTTTTCCCATTGCTTTAAGATATGATGAGTGAGGCGGTAGTTGGGACGGACTTTTAATAAATCGGATAAAATGTCCTTAGCTTGTTTCTTCCTGCCCAAACCATAATACGCTTTGGCCCGTATATATGTTAAGGCGAATACAGTTTCCGGGTCCTCACTGTACTGCACCTCCATCATGTCCACAAAACTTAAACAATTAACATAAAACTCACTTTGCAAAAGCAAATCCAAATAAAGCCATTGAGATGAAATATCATGTATATGATCTTTTAAAATGTGTATTGCCAGATGAGGATAACCAATAAACGAAAACAACAAAGCCATATCATAGCTTTTCCCAGGTGTGTCCTGTAACACTGTTTTAATGGAATGGGCTATTTGTTCAGCTTGCTTTTTTTCTTTTTCAGAGGAGGGCGCGGCGGAGATAATACTTTTATTTAGCATTGATGTTTTCTTGTTAAGGATAATTTGCCTGCCCCACTTTTCACGAAACTTCAGCCATTCGTCATGCAATTCAGGATTTTCAGGATCTATTTTTTTTAACTCTTTGAGAATCTCCCCTTCTTTTTTTAATATCCCCTGTGCCCGAATAAATTTCAAATCCTCCTTGAGTTTGCTGGCATAAGGATTGTTTTTTTTTCTGATTTGTGTCACTTGTTTCGATTTCATGCTCACCAGCTTAGGAAAATATTTATCCCATTTGTGACTTGTCAGCATGAGTGCGATTTGATTTTGTTCCATAATTCCTTTTATAAAAAAAGCTCTTTTTTCTTTTGGTATTTTAATTTTATTGGATTCCAGTATTTCTATAATAAGCCCCCATTGAATCACTTCCCTGTTTTTTAATCTGTCAATAGTTGTTTTAATCAGCAAATCATACAGACCGGATTGATACATAAATTGGCACACAGCTAGAAAGGCTTCAGGAGTATTGTCTATTTTTAATTTTTTAAGAAGCTTTTTCGCTATCACCAATGGAGTTTTTTTGGACTGTAACAGTTTTTGAATTTCTTTTTCAACTACAAGAGCCATTTCATATTCTCTCTTTAACAAATATTTAGATATATTTTACTTATTGGCTTTTATCCTCTCAATGTAAGAGCCGTCACTGGTATTCACCTTAACAATATCATTTTGATTCAAATGCAAAGGAACTTGTATTATGAAACCTGTTTCTAAAACAGCCGGCTTTGTTGCACTGGTGGCTGTATTTCCTTTAAGACCCGGGTCTGTATCAATAATTTTTAATTGAACTGTTTTTGGCAGTTCTATACCCACCGCTTGTTCATTTAAAAGGCAAACCTTTACTGTGAGGTTTTCCGTTAAAAAATGAGCGAAGGTTCCAATGGACTTTTCGTTCATGGTGACTTGCTCATAAGAGGCATTATCCATAAAATAAAAATCATTATTATCTTTGTACAAAAAATTCATATCTTTGTAAGTTACATCCGGGATAGCGAATTTCTCTCCGGAACGAACAGTCAAATCAATATGCGCGCCGGTGATTAGATGCTTTAGTTTGGTTCTCGTGAACTGGTTTCCCTTCCCTGGTTTTATATGTTGAAAATCAGTTATAGTATAAGGCTCCTCCTTAACAATGATTTTTAAACCTTTTTTAAAATTATTGGTGCTGATCATAATTTTTCCTCTTCCCTTTTTTAATTTATTGTTTTTTTAAGGAGATTTAAGGCTGATAAGCTGGTTGAGACTGAACGCTCTCAATACGGGTTAAAAGCCGACGCAGTGTTTGAATTTTTTTTCGTGTTTTCCGTAATTTTTTATCCTTCAGTTGAGAGAAGGAGGGTGGGGGTATATTAGCCTTGCTCTCTTCAAAAAGAGAGGTATCAATATTTCTGTTCGAAGAAGATTTCGTTGGCGGCGCCTGGCTCTTGTCGACAGAGGTGAAAAGAGTCTCCTTGGAAGGAAAAGGGAGCTTATCCTCTTTTTTCTTATCCGATTTTTCATTTATGAAGGACAGCTTGTTTTCCAATTTTTGGATTTGTTCACTCCATTTTGTATGATGAGCATAAATATTTTTCATTTCCAACAGAAACTGCCGGGCCTTTTTGGACTCCTTTCTATAAATTAAGGCTTCTATCATTGAACAGCGGGCTTCAAATTGCTCTGTTTCCTTCTTAGAATCCATCTTTAATATGGGATGAAGGAACATTTCACCTTTCTTATCAGAAGAGCGGGGGGGAACATAAATATATCGTGCCACTTCCTCCAAAGTGTTAAAAGCAAAACCTGTTTTATCATACTGAACCGCCGTCATTGATTCCAGCTTTTTGATAATATGTGCCACTTTTTTGTTTTCCGGATCTAAAAATAAAACCATTTTATAAGCCTGTAGGGTTTTTTCAGGATTTTTAAGCTTCAACCAGATTTGACCCAGTATTTTGTAGGCGAAAATATTTTCAGGAGATAAATCCACCGCCTTTTCCAAGCACGAAACGGCCATTTCCAGCTTGTTCATATCCAAAAAAATAAGAGCTAATGCAATGTGTCCTAAAGAGAACTGAGGGTGTGCCCGCACACCTTTTTTGCAAAGAGCGAGGGCTTTTTCTCTATCCCCCTGTTTTCGATACAGATCGGCTAGGAGCGCGAACACTTTAGATCTGGGATTTTTTTTATAAATCCTTTTGTATCGGTTCATTAAAAGAGTATTTGTTTTCATGAGTATTATAATGACATAATTGAGCTTTTATTGTCAGGTTTTTTCAGTTATATTTTTATTGTGTGTCTTTCCTGCTTTATACATTTTATTTGCCTGTATGAAAGCGAAACACAAAACCTGAAAATTCCCAGCACGCAAATATGGATTTTCCCGATTTATAGGGAGCAGTGAGGAAAAGCGGCAATGGAAATTATACTTGGTTTGGACCCTGGAACAATAAGAACCGGATTTGCTCTTACTACAATGAAAAAAGACACTTTTTCGTTGATAAAATTGGGAGTGCTGTCCACCAACACACACACACCCCTGGAACAAAGACTGCTTGTGATAGGTCGTGAGCTGAAAAAAATTTATCAGCAATATTCCGTTTCGGACACGGCCATTGAACAGGTGTTTTTTGGAAAAAATCCCGACAGCGCTTTTAAATTGGGGCAGGTTTTTGGACTGTGTGTTTATCAAGCTATGGTCTCCGGTTCACGGGTATTTCCTTATGCAGTCCGTTATGTAAAACAATCCGTCACCGGATCGGGAAATGCGGATAAAACAGCGGTTCAAACTTTTGTTCTGAATATTTTTGGAATAAAAAAAGAGAAAATAGCAAACGACGCCACAGACGCCTTGGCGGTTGCTTTGTGTCATATTTATCAAAAGCAAAATTCAAAATTACAATTTCTTTCTTCATCTGTTCAAATGGAAACAGGTGGTGTAAAATAAGAGTCGCCTTAAAATATTCACGAAAGCCGGAAGTGGACCATGATTGCTTTTTTAACAGGGACTGTTACGCAAATAAGCGAAGACACCTCTATTCTGAATGTCAATGGGGTGGGTTACGAAGTTTTCGCTTCATCTAAAACTTTAAAAAATATTTCCCTGTCCGAACCGGCGGAACTGTGGATTTACACACATGTCAGAGAAGATTCTCTCAAACTTTTTGGCTTTTCCACTATGTTGGAAAAAAAACTTTTTTTGGCTTTTATCGGCATTAACGGAATAGGCCCCAAGATGGCTCTCTCCCTTCTTTCCGCAACACCTTCTTTGCAAGCCTTGCTGGAAATGATTGAGGAGGAAGATATAAGTGGTTTGGTGCGCTTGCCGCGTGTCGGCAAAAAAAACGCACAGCAGATTGTTTTGGCTTTAAAAGGACAACTAAAAGAAGGCTGGCTGGAAGAAAGTGAAGGAAAAATGAAAGCACGCAGGTCCTTAACCACGGCTCTTTTGAACCTGGGATTTCGTTCCGGGGAAATTCGATCCGCTTTGGACCAAATAAAAATCGGAAACAACATGGAAAAGGAGCTGAAACAGGCTCTTTCCTACTTACAGCCGGGAAAATAATTTCCTGATTTAAGTGGGAATATGAAAAAAATTGCTTATGCTGATTGTCATCTGCATTAGTTAAAAAGGACATAACAAAAGGAGCCATCCATCTATGAATACTGTTGCGCCACAGTCCGCTTTGCCAGAGAAAAAAACAGAAAATCCGAAGATGCAATATCTTCGTCCTGCTGATTTTAATGAATTTCCCGGACAGGATACAGTGAAAGATAAATTACAGGTCTTTGTATCTGCTTGTTTAAAAAGGAAAGAGCCTCTGGATCATTGTCTGCTCAGTGGTCCACCCGGTCTCGGAAAAACCACTTTAGCCTATATTATCGCCAATACTTTAAAAGTGGATATCAAGTCCACTTCCGGGCCGGCCATCAGAAGAAAAGGGGATATTGCGGCTATTTTAACCACTTTAAGGGAGGGAACTGTTTTATTTATTGACGAAATCCACCGTCTGACCAAGGATGTGGAGGAATATCTCTACAGCGCGATGGAGGATTTTTATATTGATATTGTTACGGGGGAGGGTTTTGGCGCCCGGAGCGTGCGTTTTCAACTGCCTCCTTTTACCCTTATTGGAGCCACGACAAGGGTGGGCTTGCTAAAGTCTCCCTTTCGGGACAGGTTCGGTATTGTGGAGCGTCTGTCCTTTTATGACCAAAAAGATTTAAAAATCATCATTACCCGCTCCTCCGACCTGTTAAATATTCCTATTACACCCGGCGGGGCTGAGGAAATCGCCCGTCGAAGCCGCGGCACTCCGCGTGTAGCCAATCGTTTGTTAAAAAGAGTACGTGACTTCGTGCAAGTTCATGGCAAAGGAAAGGTGGATCGGGAGCAGTCCGCACGCGCGATGGAATATCTCGGGGTGGATGAATGGGGATTGGATTTTATGGATTTAAAAATTCTCACTTTAATGAAAAATCATTTTCAGGGAGGACCTGTAGGAATAGATACCTTATCGGCTGTGTTGGGAGAGGAAACAGATACGGTGGAGGATTTTTACGAACCCTTTTTAATTCAACAGGGTTTAGTGAGGAAAACCGCCCGAGGGCGGACTTTGACAAACAAGGCGTATAAACATCTAAAGTAAAAGGTTAAAGATAACACAAAAAGAAAACAATGATTATAGGTGTTCCAAGAGAGATAAAACAAGCGGAAAACCGGGTGGGTTTAACGGAAAGCAATGTGCGGCAGTTGGTGGAAAACAGCCATCAGGTTTTAGTGGAGTCCGGAGCGGGCAACGGAAGCCTGATTTCCGACAGGGATTATGAATCCGCCGGGGCGCGGATACTTCCCTCAAGAGAGCAAATTTACGATCAGGCGGAAATGATTGTAAAGGTAAAAGAGCCTTTGCCGGAGGAATACGATCTTTTGAGGGAAGATCAGATTCTTTACACTTTTTTGCATCTGGCGCCAGAACCAAAACTGACTCAGGCTTTGATGAAACAAAAAGTAAAAGCCGTGGCTTATGAGACCATTCAGGAGGAAAATGGCTCTCTTCCTTTGTTGAAGCCCATGAGTGAAGTGGCCGGCCGACTGGCAACCCAGATTGGAGCTATCTACCTGCAAAAAGACCACGGGGGAAAAGGAATTTTACTGGGAGGAGTGCCAGGGGTTTTCCAAGGCCATACAGTGATTATTGGAGGAGGCACTGTGGGTGTTAATTCTGCTTTTATTGCCATTGGATTGGGTTCGAAAGTGACCATTTTAGATCTGAACCCCTCTCGACTGGAATATATCAATCACCATTACCACGGAAGAGTACAAACACTTTACTCCAACAGGGAAAATATTGAAGGGGCGGTGCGCACGGCGGACTTGCTGATTGGAGCCGTACTTGTAACGGGAAGCAAAGCGCCCAAACTGATTACGAAGGAAGTGATAGCCAATATGTCCGAAGGCAGTGTAGTGGTGGATGTTTCGGTGGATCAGGGAGGATGTGTTGAAACCACCCGCCCGACTTCCCATGAATGTCCCACCTTTTCATACAAGGGTGTGATTCACTACGCGGTCCCCAATATTCCGGGCATCGTGGCGCGCACTTCCACTTATGCCTTGACCAATGTTACTTTTAAGTACGCATTGGAAATCGCCAATAAAGGTTTGGAAAACGCGGTTCGCGAGTCGCCGGTTTTGGCTCGCGGATTAAATGTGTACCGGGGAAAAGTGACTTATGAGCCGGTGGCCAGAGATCTGAATCTGGATTATAATCCTTTTTCCTGATTCGTTGTTGACAAATTTTGTCAATTTGAAAAAGTTAAATTTCAGAGAGGACAGCAACTAATGACAAACAAAGGCCTGGCTTTGCTGTCTTCTTTGTTGTTTATTTTATTTCTCGCCAGCGGGGTGGTTTATTACATTTATAACTCCCACCCTTCCTTTAATCACCCTCTACATTGGGCTGTCGCTTATATCACAAATCCCAAGTGGATTGACCATGTTTACAGCCCTTCCGCGATCCACCAAAAGGGAAAAGACTCCAACACGGTTGTTCACTACGCAGTAATTTACAATTCCAACCCGGAGGTACTGCGCTACCTGATTAAACAAGGGGGGGATGTGAATGCTTTAAATCAGCGAGGCAGAAGCCCTTTATATTATTCCATAAAACCTTCCGTTAAAAACAACAAACAAAAATTTAAAATCCTGCTGGAAAACAAAGCGGACATAAATTTGAAAATGAGTCAAGACAACACCTTGTTACATTATATTATGTCAGTTTCAGATGAAGTGGAACTGCTGGAATTAAGCATACAATATGGAGCGGAACTCAACGCGCGCAACAATAAAGGGGACAGCATTTTACATACAGCTGTGGCCAAAAACCCCAATACAAAATTGCTGAAGCGGCTCCTGAAAAAAGTGAAAAATGTGGATATTACAAACAACAACAATCTGACTTTGCTTCACAAAGCCTCAGCTAAAACGAAAAATCCGGAAGTAATTCAAATTCTTCTAAAAAAAGGAGCCAATAAATCCGCGCGGGATAAAGAGGGAAGCACCCCTTTGCACTGGGCTGTCGGTTTTAACTCCCAACCTGATATAGCTAAAACTCTGATTACAGCCGGGGCGGATGTGAACGCGGTTAACAAGTACGGTGACACTCCTTTGCTCTGGGGAGCAGGCCACAGTAAAAACCCGGAAGTGCTAAAAGAAATTATTTTATCAAAAAAATTCAATCCCTCTTTAAATGGAGTGGGAGGAAGCACAGCGCTTCACAAAGCTTCTGCAGGAAATAAAGACCCTGCCATGATTGCTTTTTTGGTAAAACAGGGATGGAACATAAATTTAATGGATGAGGATGGCAACACCGCTTTGCACTGGGCTTCAGCGGAAAATACCAATGTGGCAATATTGGATCAGTTGGTTCTATTGGGGGCGGAATTAAACAGACAGGATCATTATGGGAACACGGCTTTACATTTGTCCGCCAAACAAAACAAAAACACGAAGATTTTGGAAAAACTACTGTCATTGGGGGCGGACCCGAAAATAGTAAATCAAAATAAGGAATCCCCTTTACATTACGCCGTGTCCAACTCCACTTTAAAAGGGGCAACACTTCTTATTTCCAGTGGAGCGGATTTGAATGTAAAAAACAAGAAAGGAGAAACTCCCCTGCACTGGGCGGCTGATTTTAATCAAAGTCCGAAGCTGGCGCTTTTATTGATACAATCTGGAGCGAAGGTTAATGTCAAAGACAAGCAGAACAGAACTCCTTTGCATAGAGCTGTACAATGGGGTTACAACGCGAAATTGGTGGACACTCTTCTGCAAAATGGAGCCAATGCCTGTCTTCAGGACAATCAGGATCGTGTTCCGGGTGACTACGCGGATGAATATCGTGGAACCTCCCTAGTCCCTTCCTATAAAAGATTAAAAGCCGCCACAGTCAAATGCGGCCTATAGAGAGACCAGCTTAAAAAGCTTTGTAGGAGCATATACACACACAAGGGGTGTCACCCTGCACTTTTTTGGAGTGACGGGTATTGGAAGGAATAACTATTTTATCCCCTTCTCTCAAAAGCAGGCGGTTCCCGGCTATATCAATCAGAAGAGAACCTTTAACTAATATTCTCACTTCATCAAAAGGATGACGATGTGTTTTCACTTCCTCACCGGGGTTATATATTTCCTCTATTGGTTTTAAACCTTCTCGCTCAAAAATCATTAAAATTTGCTCCGCCGTGGGAAGGGCGGGCGCCTGCCAACGATTTACAATCATGTTCATTATCCCGAAGTATCTTTGTAGTAAGCTAATTCTGTATTCTAAAGAGAATGTACCTTGTATTGGAGAGGTTTTCAAGATCAAAATTTTTCTTACTATACTTGAGGAAAAATCAGATTGTCGCGGGTGAGATTAGAAAAATAAGTTTCACCCATAGCTGACAGCATTTCATAGTGATGATCATCTAAATTTAAAACATAATTCTTAATCCGTTCGGATTTTTCCTCAATATCCAGCCCGTGTTGTAGTTTTTCAGAGTGAGTGGTGATGCCCACAGGGCAGGTGTTGTTATTGCACCTAAGAGCCTGTATACACCCCAAAGCCAGCATAAATCCGCGGGCGGTGTAAAAGGCATCGGCGCCCATACAAAGAGCCATCATTTGCTTTCCTGCGCTGATGAGTTTTCCCGAAGTGATGATTTTAAATTTATCTCTTATGTTTTGTTCCTGCATTAAAGAAACAATTGCCTCCATCGCGGGAAAAAGCGGATAGCCCAAATCATCCATAAAAGTCTTCGGAGCGGCTCCGGTCCCCCCTTCCGATCCATCTATGGCAATGTAATCGGGATACGCGTCTTGTTTTTTCATCTCGCTAAACAGCTCCTTCATTTCTTTTGTGGAACCAAGACAAAACTTGATCCCCGTCGGCAGAAGGGAAATCTCCTGTATTTTTCTGATAAACCGCACAGTGGATTCAGATGAAAAACATTCCGTGTGGCCGGCAGGGGAGGTGACATCCTCTCCCATGCTGATACCTCTGAGTTTGGCAATTTCCGGCGTAATTTTTTCCTTGGGTAGTAGTCCGCCTTTCCCAGGTTTGGCGCCTTGGGAAAATTTAATTTCAATCATTTTTACCTGATTTAATTTGGAAATTTTTTCCAACATTTCCGGATTAAAAGAACCATCCTCATTTCTCACTCCGAACTTGGCTGTGCCTATCTGAAAAATAAGATCCGCTCCTCCCATGAGATGATACTTGGGATAACCCCCTTCACCGGTATTTAAAGGGATATGCGCTTTTCGCGCCCCCACAGACAGAGCCTGAATCGCCTTTTTCCCCAATGATCCATAACTCATCCCTCCAATCATAATAGCTTTGTTAATGGTATAAGCCTGCTTGACAGCACGTTCCTCTCCAAAACACACACGGAAGGGTTTTAGCTTTTTTTTATCCAGAGGATAAAAGGAATGCTTGAGTTTTAAAACCGGATCATCAAAATCAAGTAAAGAACCAAAAGCGGATGATTTTTCCCTGTTTTTTGCTTTTTTATAAACATCCGCCCTTTCAATACGACTGAAGGGCTTTTCTTCTGTATCGCTCGAATAAAGATACTGTCGAAACTCCGGTCCGATACTCTCCACAAGATAGCGAAATAAAGCCAAAATACCAAAATTAGCTAAAAGTGCGTGTTGTTTTTGAATGTACAAATAATAACCATTTACAACATTGAGCACCAAAGCGGCACCGGCCAGCCAATACCAGTGTATACTCCAAAAAAAACCAGCCAAACCGGAAGCTATCATTATCAGCAGTAAAACTCTGTTTAGAACAGAAGCTATTTTCTCAAGGTTAAGGCTGATTTTTCTTTCGTTTGAAAATTCCATAGTTATCCTATACGATCCTGTTTGATTTTTCCCGTTTTGTACAGATTTTTTTAAACCGGCTGTTTCAAAATAATCGTCATTTCCCAAAATAACCTATTATTTTCACAGGGATTTATCATTTTTTGACCGGCTTCTGATTTTCAAATATTGCTTTTTCCTATAAATTCAAGTTATAAGGAATTTATTATTACAGTTTGGAATGTCAGATCATTTTAAATGGAATGAAGTTTTTGGAGGACTTTAAAGTCAGGCGAAACTAATATAAAGACAAAGGGGTTACCCAACTTATCGTTTGGTCGTAAAACATATCAAATTAAAAAAATTAATTGAAACAAACATACGGAGGATGAAAATCATGAGCACGATTCACACAGAAGTATTAACCATGCACTTGGATGAACACACATCAACATCTTATCTGGCTTACCCGGCCGGTCAAGAAAGTCCTCAACCGGGTATTTTAGTGATTCCCGAATTTTGGGGGTTGACGGAACATGTAAAAAACCGCGCCTGTAAATTAGCTGAATTGGGTTATTGCGCTCTGGCTTTGGATGTATATGGAGATGGATGGGTGGGTAATACCGCTCAAGAGGCGTCCGAAGCGATGAACGAGCTGTTTTCAAATATAAAAATCACTTCCGACAGACTGTCAGCTTATTTGGAAGCGCTGAAGGATCTTAAACAAACAGATGAAACAAAAACCGCCTCCATCGGATATTGTCTCGGAGGAGCTTTATCCCTACATTTGGCCCGCATGGGCGCGAATGTAACAGGGGTTGCCAGTTTTCACGGCAATTTGATTCCTCGCACTTCCATTACACCTGGCAGTGTAAAAGCCAAAGTGTTGGTTTGTCATGGATCCGCGGATTCCATGATTCCGGAGGAACAGGTTCAAAATTTTAAAAAAGAAATGGATACGGCCGGCGTGGACTATAAATTCATCAGCTATCTCTCTGCTCAACACGGATTCACCAATCCGCAGGCGACAGAAAATGGAAAAAAATTCAATATCCCCACAGCCTATAACGAAAAAGCGGACAAAGCCTCTTGGGAGGAACTATTGAAATTTTTTGATCGGATTTTTTCTTAGAAAAATCCTAACTAAATATTTGTATTCGTTGTTTGTGACTGTTTGTAAGACTGCCAATAAAATCAAAATTCTCAGGCAAGCTGGTGAAAAACTGCTGGAAGAACATAAGAAAAACGCCTTTTTGTTCTTCTCCTGTGTTCTTTCCAATAGATGTTTCAGGGCTGTACCAGGAAACAACAAGTATTTTTTATGTCAGTTGGAAGCAACGGTCCGGCTCCAGAGGAGTTTTGGGAGGAAATCCCCCTTCTAAAACCGAGTTCCGGTTTGATCGAAGAAGATAAAAGCCTGTAATGGTCGTGGAATGCAGATCCAGTCGAAGTATCAAAAAACCACACTCTCTCTAGGTTTTTCAAAAAAAAATCCCTAAAAACCATTGATTACCCCTGTTCTCTGAAAGACAAAAGAAGCAGAAAATTCGATGTGCAGGTGTGAAGGTCAATACATAAAAAAAGCCTTTACCGGTCGGGTAAAAGCTTTTTTTAATATGATACAAGTTTATTTATTTAATATGATTGGTCTGTCGGTTCAAGTGAACTACAGTTCTGTGCGGCACTATCTACGTCGGTTATTCTGTAACCAACAATAGGTATATTTGTTATAATAAGTTTGGGATTGTAATAAACTTCGTAGTATCCCAAGCGACAGGAAATGTTGTCGCACAATACTTTTTTTTCGTTGCCGAGAGTGGTTACTGAAATTCTTAAACTTTTAAATTGTTCAGGAGTCACTATTGCACAATCCCCGATATCGAATAATTTTTTTGTTTCTCGGGAGGCGGTAGCTGTTACTGAAATAGTATCTATTGATATGTTCGGGTTTTTGGATTTAAACAACACAGTACCAAAACCAATATTAGCAGGATGTAAAGGTGAACACCGCCCATCTATCCACTGGTGTGTTTTTTTAAGCTCACATTCCGCCTGTTCGGCAGTGACTTTCGCTTGTGTGGCGTTGCCTTTGTCTTTTTTACTTTTTTCTTCACCTTCTTTTTGAGTTTTAGTGATACATTTACCTTTTTCAGCACTCCATACAAAATCGGAACCTTTATGCTCACATTTGTCTCTATCGGTTGAACAACTGATAAGAGTAAGAGCAAAAAAAGTAAGAAAGCTCATCATAATTTGTTTCATTTCCTGTTTCCTTTGCTGATGAATGTTTATTTTTGGCTTAAATATGACTTAAGCAGGTTGTTTCCAATAACTTATAACAATACAACTCTATAATAAACTTATACATCTTTCAGATGCAATTAAAAAGTGTTTTTATTAGTCTATTGTTGATTCAAGTGGGTCGCAGTTCTGTGCGTCAGGAACCGGGGAACTCAAGTCCAAGCCGTAGTAACTACTAGGATGACCTGGCTCTGGCTTCCAGGAGACGTATATGGGAAAGTAAATAATTTCGTAGTGTCTTGGCAAGAAACATGTTTTTTTTAACTCGACGTTGTTGTTGTCGCACACTACTTCTTCTTCGCCGAGAGTGAATACTGAAATTTGTAAACTTTTAAATTGTTCAAGAGTCACTATTGCACAATCCCCGATATCGAATAAAGTTTTTGTTTCTTGGGAGGCGGTAGCTGTTATTGAAATAATATCTGTTGGTATTTTCGGGTTTTTGGATTTAAACAACACAGTACCAAAACCAATATTAGTAGGATGTAAAGGTGTACACCACCCATCTATCCACTGGTATGTTTTTTTAAGCTCACATTCCGCCTGTGTGGTGACTTCCGCTTGTGTGGCGCCTTTGTCACTTTTTTCTTCACCTTCTTTTTGAGTTTTAGTGATACATTTATCTTTTTCAGCACTCCATACAAAATCGGAACCTTTATGCTCACATTTGTCTCTATCGGCTGAACTGTCTCTATCGGCTGAACTGTCTCTATCGGCTGAACTGTCTCTATCAGTTGAACAACTGATAAGAGTAAGAGCAAAAAAAGTAAGAAAGCTCATCATAATTTGTTTCATTATCTTGTCTCCTTTGCTGATGGATATGTGTTTATTTTTGGCTTAAATATGACTTAAGCGGGTTGTTTCCAATAACTTATAACAATAACACAACTTTATAATAAACTTATACTCTTTCAGATGCAAGTAAAAGTGTTTTTATTCAGTCTATTATAATAAATTCAACTGGCAAAAACATTTTACTTTCAATATTTTTTCCTTTGGAGAAAGGGGAGGTGGGAAATTGACTGTTTGATTGAAGAAGATAATAAGCCTGTAATGGTCGTGGAATGCAGATCCAGTCGAAGTATCAAAAAACCACACTCTCTATAGAGGTTTTTCAAAAAAATTCCCTAAAAACCATGTGTGGTTATTCGCTCCCTGAAAGATAACAGAAGCAGAAAATTCGATGTGCAGGGAAATGGAGGCAATGCAAGATCAGTTTATAAAAAAAGCCTTTACCGATCGGGTAAAGGCTTTTTTTAATATGATATAAAATTTGTTTTATTCTTCGTCTGTTGATTCAAGAGATTCACAGTTTTGTGCGGAACTATCTGCTTCTCTTAATTTGTAACCAGCGGTGTTAGTATCGTAATAGACTGCGTAGTTTTTCAATTCATCACATTTTGGCGGAGCACTTGAATCATCGCTGTCGCACAATATTTTTTGTTCGCCAATGGCGCCTACTGAAATTTTTAAACTTTTAAATTGTTCAGCAGTCACTGTTGCACAATTATCTTTATCTAATAAAGTGTTTGCTTCTTGGGAGGCGGTAGCTGTTACTAAAACAAAATCTGTTTGTATGTTCGGGTTTTTGGATTCAAACAACACAGTAGCAGAAGATACTGTTACCGTATTGACTTTTGTCTCACAGGTTTTTGTTTCCTCGTTGTAAACATTGTCTTTACTTTTTTCTTCACATTCTTTTTGAGTTTTAGTGATACATTTATCTTTTTCAGCACTCCATACAAAATCGGAACCTTTATGCTCACATTTGTCTTTATCGGCTGAACTGTCTCTATCGGTTGAACAACTGATAAGAGTCAGAGCAAAAAAAGTAAAAAAGCTCATCATAATTTGTTTCATTATCTTGTCTCCTTTGCTGGTGGATATGTGTTTATTTTTGGCTTAAACATGGTTTAAGCGGGTTTTTTTCAAATAAATTACAACAATACGACTCTATAACTAACTTATACACAGATGCAAGTAAAAAGTGTTTTTATTCATTCTATCATGGGTGTGATAATATGCAAGCGACAAAAACATTTTACTTTCAATATTTTTTCCTTCTAATAGCTATTACAATAGTGCACTATTTGTCAATACCTATATTTCCATTTGCTTGTAAAGCTTGAAGTGTCCGGCCAATTCGAAATAAATCCGAAGAACGGAGTCAAATTCCCGTAAAATCTCATTTTTTTGTAAAATGCTGTTTCTTCATATTTCCCGCATTCAACCTCCTGGCTATGAGGTGTGTAGACGAAATGGAGGCGATAAACATACAAAATGAGTTTGTCAATTAGTGTTAATTGTCACGGGTAATCACAGACAAAGGAAATGGTATTTTATCAGGTTTTTTAACAATAGACCAAAGTTACGACAGATGATATCTCAAACAGAATCAAAATCAAATGATCTGATGTTTTTCAATGTGGAAATGAGTCCTCGGGAAGAAGAATCCACTTCAAAAGTCAAGAGACTGCCAGGTTTTTGACTTGACAGATTGGTTTGCTTTCGGGTTTCAGGAACAAGGCACACGAAAACCCGGTTGTCGTCCATTTTATTGACGGTAAGACTGATTCCATTTAAAGCAATAAAAGCTTTTTTCCAAAAATAAACTTTAAATTCGGAAGGCACTTTTATTTCCATTAATAAGCTGTCTCCTTTGAGAGTGTAGCTGAGTGTTTCCGCCATTCCGTCTATGTGACCACTGGTAAAATGTCCTCCAATAAAATCCCCTAGTCTTAAAGCCGGTTCCAGATTTACTTTTTTGTCTTTTAATTTTTGCCGGTTCCAGCCGGTGATTTTTAAGGTTTCATGGCCCAAATGAAATCGCATTATTTCAGATGAAATAGCTTCCAGTGTCAGGCACACCCCATCCACTGCTACGCTGTCTCCCGCCTTCAACCCGGAAAAAGAGGGGTCAGCGGGTGTTTCCACCTGTATTTTCAGCTCCCCTTTGTGCTCTGTCACCTGTAAGACAGAGCGCACGCTTTTTACAATACCCGTAAACATATAAACTTCTTCTCTTTTCGGCTTATTATATACATTTGGAAGTTTCCGTCACTGATATATTGGCATTTACGGGCACGGATTTCATTCCAAAATAGTTTATTAGTGATAAAGTGAAGCTTGCTGGCGTATGGAGAAAACGGACAAAAACAGTAAAAAAGCCGGTTCCCACGAGTTTTACACAAGCAATTCCAGTCCCAGATCGTTGGCGGTGACTTTGACCGTGGTTCCCGGTTTCAGTTTTTTGGAGATAATTTGACCGGCCAGAGGATTCAGCAGTTCCCTTTGTATCACCCGTTTTAAAGGACGCGCCCCATAATCAGGGTCAAAGCCTCTGCGGGACAGATGATTCACCGCTTTTTGATTCAAACTCAAGGAAATATTTTTTTCTTTTAACCTTTTTTTCACATCCTGAATCTGTATTTTCACGATTTCTGCTATATGTTCCTGAGACAGGGAGTTAAACAATACAATTTCATCAATGCGGTTTAAAAACTCGGGTTTGAAATATTTTTGTAGCTCTTTAATCAGGGCGGATTGGGATAAAGCTCCGGCTTTGGAAGAGATCAGTCTTGGTTTGCCTTCGTTCGTGGGAGAAGTGCTTTCAGCCGGTCGGGGAGAGGAGCCGGGAGAGATAATATCACTTTGCGGGCTTACCCCATTCCAGTTGGAACCGGAAGGGCGGATATTGGAGGTCATAATCAAAATTGTGTTTTTAAAATTGACCGTCCTGCCGAAAGAATCGGTTAAGTGTCCATCATCCAACACCTGAAGCAAAATGGAAAACACTTCGGGGTGAGCTTTTTCAATTTCATCAAATAAAACAATGGAGTAAGGTTGTCGGCGGACAGCTTCTGTCAACTGACCTCCTTCATCGTGTCCGATATATCCGGGTGGTGCCCCGATCAAGCGGGATACCTGATGTTTTTCACCGTATTCACTCATGTCAATACGAATCATAGCTTCTCTGGAATCAAATAAAAAGTCGGACAGGGCGCGGGTGGTTTCTGTTTTCCCCACCCCCGTGGGGCCTAAGAAGATAAAACTGCCAATGGGGCGGTGGGGGTCGGCAATACCTGCTCGTGAACGACGGATGGCATCTGATATTAACTTTATGGCCTGATCCTGCCCCACCACCTGTTTACAAATATTTTCCTCCATATTAAGGAGTTTATTGGATTCCGACTCCAGCATTTTGCTTACGGGAATGCCTGTCCAGCGGGAAACAGTGCCTGCCACTTCCTCCGGCCCCACCTCTTCGTTTAACAAATTGCCGGAAGGATCTGTTGCTGTTTGCAGACTGTGTTTTTTTAGTTTGTTTTCCAGCTCTATCAGCCGGCCGTATTTCAACTCCGCTGCCTGATCCAGGCGGGCCTCTCTTTCCGCTTTTTCTATGGCTGTGCGTGTTTTTTCAATCTGCGACTTAATTTGCTTTAAGGTAGAGATTTTTTCTTTTTCTTTTTCCCAGCGGGCCTTGAGTGTGGAATGTTTTTTATTCAACTCAACCAATTCTTTTTCCAGAATTTTCAAGCGGTTTTTGGTGTTTTCATCTTTTTCTTTTTTTAAGGCTTTTTGTTCCACCTGAAGGTGGGTTAGCTGTCTGCGAAGCTCGTCAATTTCCGCCGGTACACTGTTGATTTCGATGTTTAATCTGCTGGCTGATTCATCAATGAGGTCAATCGCCTTGTCCGGCAAAAAACGGTTATTGATATACCGATGAGAAAGTTTGACAGCGGATACAAGAGCGGCATCCTTAATCCGCACCCCGTGGTACACTTCATATTTTTCTTTCAAACCTCTTAAAATGGTGATGGCGGAGGGGATATCCGGTTCCTTGACCAAAACCACTTGAAAACGCCTCTCCAGCGCTTTGTCTTTTTCAATAAAATTTCTGTACTCATCCAAAGTGGTGGCGCCAATGGCTCTCAGTTCCCCGCGGGCTAGGGCTGGTTTCAAAATCTGCCCGGCATCCATTGCTCCATCCGTTCTACCTGCCCCCACTAAATTGTGAAGTTCATCAATAAAAAGAATAATCTGACCGCCGGCACTTTGGCTTACTTCCTTAATAATAGCCTTCAATCGGGCCTCAAAAGCCCCTCGAAAGTGACTGCCCGCCACCATACTGGCAATATCCAGCGCCACTAGTTTTTTATTCCACAGCACTTGCGGTACATCCTGCTTGATGATTCTGAGGGCCAGTCCCTCCACAATGGCTGTTTTTCCCACCCCTGGTTCTCCAATCAAAACCGGATTATTTTTTGTTCTTCTGGCCAGCACTTCAATTAATCTACGGATTTCTGTATCTCTCCCAATGACCGGGTCCAGTCGGCCTTCTTCAGCCAAAACAGTGAGGTCCCGGCTGAATCGAGCTAAAATACTTGTTTTTTCCTGTGGGCTTTCTTTTTCCATAATACTAAAATGGAACCAAAAAGAGCTTTGTCAATTACACAGACCATTGTTTTCATGCGATTATTTTTATTTCCTTATTGACAGTTCTTTTAGGATTTCACAAAAATAAAAATTACTGTGCGGGATATTGAGATTTTGGTAATTTGCCGGCAGGGGGAAATGGTTTTTGAAAAAATAAGGTGCGCTGGAAGTGATAGAGGTTTTTATAAAAAAGCTTGCCGAAAGACACCTTCATAAGTGATAAAGGCCTTTGGAAGGTGGAGGCTTGAATACTTGAATTTATGAATATAAAAGTTTTGATTCAATTTTTGGATTTTATAAAAGGAGTATAATATGGCTACAAAAAAAAAGAAGTCCGGCAGTAAGAAGCCGTTGAGAAAGAAGTCCGATAGTAAGAAGCCCGTAAAGAAGAAGTCGGGCAGTAAGAAGTCCGTAAAGAAGAAGTCCAGTAAGAAGTCCGTAAAGAAGAAGTCCGGCAGTAAGAAGCCCGTAAAGAAGAAGTCCGGCAGTAAGAAGCCCGTAAAGAAGAAGTCGGGCAGTAAGAAGCCTGTAAAGAAGAAGTCGGGCAGTAAGAAGCCTGTAAAGAAGAAGTCCGGCAGTAAGAAGCCTGTGAAGAAGAAGTCGGGCAGTAAGAAGCCTGTAAAGAAGAAGTCCGGCAGTAAGAAGCCCGTAAAGAAGAAGTCCAGTAGGAAGCCTATAAAGAAGGAATCCGGTAGTAAGAAGCCCGTAAAGAAGAAGTCCGATAGTAGACAGCCTGTAAAGAAGAAGTCGGGCAGTAAGAAGCCCGTAAAGAAGAAGTCCGATAGTAGACAGCCTGTAAAGAAGGAGTCCGATAGTAAGCTTATAAAGAAGGAGTCTTCAGCTAAAACACTGCCTATAAGCAAGTTAGACATAGAACCGGGGGCCGCATCGGCGCTTTCAATAAGTGGTCAGGATCAAACTCAGGATATAGAGGGAAAAAGCTCTATCTCTTCAGATCCGGACTTTCAATCAAAAGGTGATTTTTCCTCTTTTGAGGAGAGTAATGATGATTTTGTAGATGATGATAATATGGAACACGATCCTGACATTTCAGATCCGGATTTTCATGATCCCGAATCTGCTGTTTTTGAAGAGGATTCCTTTAGTGAAATAGACGATGATAATGAGGATCAGGCTTTTGATGATCCTTCTATCGGCTTATTTGATGATGATGAGTCGTTGGAGGATGATGAGTCGTTGGAGGATGATGACGATGATTATATATAGAGATAAAGTTTAAATCATCGGTATCTGTGAGAAAGATTTTATGATTGCCGTGAGTATTAAGGTATAAGGCTATGTGCGGATCAGTTTTTGATAAGTTCTGTAGCTTTATTAATTAAACTATATTTCTTTGTTTGAAGGCGTGTTTTATATCCTTCAAAATTATGGAGGCTGATGCGGTAGGGGAAACAATGGTGCTAGAAAAGGGGCCGGTTCAGGAAAATTTCTGTAAATCATCCTGAGAATAGAGATTAAATATTTAAAATAACAAGTTTTTTTTATTTTTATCTGTTGAAAATATGAAATTCATACACAGTGCGAAATAAAAACTTTGCATTTATGAAAAATTATGCTTAACTATGGGCAAATCAAAACATCTAAGGAGGATATGAAATGAAGAAGTTTATAATTATGGGTTTAATTTTTGCATTTGGTCTTGCCAGTTGTGGCAAAGCAAAGAAGAAATGTGATGAAGGAGAGGAATTAAAAGATGGTGAGTGTGTAGAGGAAGCTAAACCTGCAGAAGAGGCTAAACTTGCCTACATTACCAACAAGCTTGCAAGTAATGCTAAGGTGGAATCAGGAAGTAGTTCTGTAGAATTAGCTCAAAATGAATGTGCAGCAGTGAAAGAAGCGGAAATTGCCGCTGTGAAAGTGTCTGTCGGCGAAGCTGTGGTTTGTGACAATTCAGCAGATGCGAACAACAAATGTCTGGAAGCTGAAAGCTACAACATACAAGCGAAAGCAGCTGGTGGTGGAAACGAGTTGGTTAAAGCAGACCAGCCATCTGATGTTTCAACTTGTAAAGCTTTGGCAGTGGCCACCGTTGATCCTGAATACACTATAACTAACCTTATTGTTGCTGGGTGTTAAAGTAGAGGTTGGTAGTCAGTCAGTGACATTGGCTTCCGCCGCTTCTGCTGGTACTGCGGCAGCAGATGGAAAGGGATGTTTTAAAGTAAAAAAATCTCAAGTGGCAAATTTGAAAATTGTGCAAGGTGTAACAGCTTTGTGTGACAGTGCATCCGATACTGATAAGTGTTTGGAAGACAATATGGAAGTAAATAGAAATGCAGCAGGTGCTGTTGATGTTATCAAAGCCGCCAGTGCTAATGCCAGTTGTACAGCTGTACTTGGCGGTTGATAAGACTAATAGACTAATAGACTAATTTGTAAATTTTAACAAAAAGCCCTCTCCAAAAGAGAGGGCTTTTTTTTGCCTTTGGACTATATTATTCCACCGAACTGAGTTGTAACAATCCAGTGGACAATCCAAAAGTTAGTTGATTCTCAAATCTAAAACATCATTACTGCGGCCTTTTTTCCTGACAATGGGAATATGCAATTAAGAAGTTTATAATCATAGCTTCACTTAATTTCTGCATTTGGTCTTGCCGGTTATGGCGGCAAATTGGATAAACAATATGTTTGGTATAAGTATCAATGATGTTTCAGGTTGTAACACAACAAGCTTGCTGGCCAGAGCCTAAGGTGGAATCAGGCAGAGTAGTTCCTTAGCATTAGCTCAAAACCTCTCTGTGGGCGTCCGGTGAGATAGGTGGAGTGTTTATCAATGTGAATATGTTTGTTGGCCCCCTGTTGTGATGTGTGACAATGGTGGATAGAGCCGGAGGCAACATTGGTGGGGTTCGTGTATAGCGATAAGGCTAGTATATGTGATGTGTGACAATGGTGGGGTGGATATAAGGGGCGAAGGGGAGGAGGCAACATTGGTGTGAGGTTCGTGTAGCGATAAAGCTAGTATATGTGATTTGTGACAATAGGTTGATAAGGGCGGGTGCAAACTGGTGAGGCTTGTTTATAGTGATAAGGCTGGTATATGCGATGATGACAATAGGCGGATAGGGCCACAAGTGCCAAAAAAAGCTGATGACTATGGTGCACAAATGCGAGCGTCTGGTATAGTGGAAGCGAGTTGATAAAAGTTGTTAAATACAAGAACAGAGAACTTTCTGCAATCTTTAGGGTGAGAAGGCTTTTAGCGATGATTAAAGTCTTATTACACTGGTTGCATCCACTCCAGATGAATAGCCGGAGCAATTGCTGATCTCAAAGTTTATAAAGTCACTCATTTTTATATCCGCCACTCCAATGAGACTTTGAGTCTCAGGATTTGTACCAAAACTCAATGATGTACATTTCTGGATGCTGGTGACTGATGTGGCACAATTATTTTTTAAAATCATTGTTTCCAAATGAAAGGATGACTGACTGAGTTTGATTTTTTCGTCCATGGATAACATAAAACCAACTCCCCAGGTGGTGTTTAAATCCTGCAATTCAGGAAGTTCCTGTATGTGTGCCACTTGTGCCGGGAAACCAGCGAGGTCTTCTGAGTCTGGATCTGGTGTGTTTGGGGACATTTTATCCAAGTGAATTACATAAATACGAGGCACCCATTCCTTGGAGGCGGACACACAATTGGATGGAGTTGGAGTGTTGGCGTTGCAACACTTCAGGACCTCCTCCCCTGAAGTGCTGGGAAAGTAAAAAGGTTTCTTTTTAAGAACCTCCAGAATATACATGGCGGACTTCTGTTTGGTGTTGGGATTAAATGTGGTGAAATCATCATAAGCGGAATGAGTGCTTTTTATATGATTCAGACATCTGGAAGCAAAGATATAACCGGATACAAAGCCGCTTCCTCCGTGGCTTATATCCATAATAACCTTAACTATCGTATGGCTGTTCTGATAAACTTTATAGTATGGTTGTTCGTCTTTAAATTCTATATTGTTTTCGTTTATTCTATTGTCAATAGAATCTTTTGTGATATTAATATTTTTAAAATTGGCTTCTGATGATAAATTGCCAATATACAGTCTTAATAAAGGTGTTACCTCTGATTCTGATGCCGAGGGTAATTTTGAGTAGGTGCGAGTGTATTGCTTGATGTAAACAGGATTGCCCTCTAAATCCAATACATTGTTGCCGTTAGCGTCTTTTTTAATTGCGCAGCTACTCAATGTATTATCCTGACATAATTTATCTTCTTTAGTGTAACTTTGATTAGGATCCACATTGATGTTTTTAAAAGAAGAGTTGGCTATGCAGATATTTTGTTTAATCAAGCGAGTATTTTGGAAAGACTCAAAGAGATTTTGTTGGCTTTTTGTGAAAGAATGCCCCAGCACCAACATACTTTGAACTAAAATGGCAAAGAAACCCAGTGCCCCTGCGGAAATGATCAATTCCAAAATGGAAAAACCATGACAATTCAAGGAAAAATTTCTTTCTTTGCAGGTGAGGGAACGGGATGAAGTTTTTAGTTTTAACCGGCGCACAACAGATAACCGACTGGGAAACAAATGTTTAAAAAGCATATACTTATTATACGCTAGTTTTTTTACAAATTAAAAGTATTATAACCTGTAGCATCTCATATTGAGACAATTTTTTTCCAAAAGGCTAAAAAAATTGGGGTAAAATGCTTTGATGTTGACCTTGGTAGGTCGAAAACATTCAAGACATTGCCTGCAGGAAAAATGTTTATTTGTCAAATATTAGCGTGCCTTGACAGCATTTGTGAGACACTTTATTAAGGAACTTAAGTGATTGGCCCTTTCTTAATGGAAGTGACTATGTTTGTGTAAAAAATTAAAGAAAAAGAATAATATGCAAACCTATCTTCAGTTGTTGAAAACAGTTTTGGAAACTGGAATTGAGCGTCAGGATCGCACCGGCACCGGCACTAAAAGTATTTTCGGTTATCAGATGTCTTTTGATTTAAGCAAAGGATTTCCGCTTCTTACAACAAAAAAAGTGCATTTGCGCTCTATTATTTATGAGCTGTTGTGGTTCCTGAAAGGGGATACTAATATTCAATACCTCAAGGAAAATAATGTATGCATTTGGGATGAATGGGCGGATGAAAAGGGAAATCTGGGGCGGATTTACGGCGCTCAATGGAGATCCTGGCAAAAACCAACCGGGGAGGTTTTGGATCAGATATCCACAACGGTTGAAAATATAAAACAAAATCCTTATTCTCGAAGGCACCTGATTGTCGCCTTTAACCCGGGGGAACTGGATCAAATGGCCCTGCCTCCCTGCCATGCTTTTTTTCAGTTTTATGTGGCAAAGGGTTTTTTGTCCTGTCAGCTTTACCAAAGAAGCGCTGATTTGTTTTTGGGTGTGCCTTTTAATATCGCAAGCTATTCCCTGCTGACTATGATGATGGCCCAGGTATGTCATCTCAAACCCGGGTTTTTTGTGCATACTTTCGGGGATGTGCATTTGTATATGAATCATATTGCACAGGCCAGGGAGCAAATGAGTAGAAAGCCGAAGACTTTGCCCACTATGGAGATACAACCCGTCGTGGATATTTTTCATTACAAATATGAAAATTTTAAACTGATTGATTATCGTCCTCATCCTGCGATCAAAGCGGAAATCGCCGTCTGATTTTTTTGGATAATAATTCATTGGTCAATAATTGGGGGAATAAGTGATGGAAACCAAATCACCGGTGTCATTTTCCACTTCGCAAATGGTTTATTCTCATATCTGCGCAACGGCAAAAAACCGCACAATCGGATTGAAAGGGAAACTGCCCTGGGACATTCCAGAAGACCTGAAGTTTTTTCATAAAAAAACAAAAGGAAAAGCACTCATCATGGGTAGAAAAACATTTGAATCCCTTGGCAAACCTCTTTCTCATCGTCTCAATATAGTGGTCACACGGCAAAAAAAAAACCAAGCCGAGTGGCATTATCCCGGTATAAAATCACTCATAGTAGACACAGCATGGAGTGCAATTAATCTAAAAAAACTTTTAAGCCAAACAGATCTTTTTACAGGTTTGTCGCTTGTAATATGCGCCTCTCTTAAGTCTGCAATGAGTTTTTGTCTCCAAAAGGAGGTGTTGGAAAAATATGGAAAAGAAATTTTTATTATTGGCGGAGGTGAAATTTACACGCAAAGCTTACCCTTTGTCCAAAAAATCTACTTAACTCGTATTCATAAAAATTATATTGGAGATGCTTTTTATCCTGAAATTCCGGGAGATCAATTTCAAGAGGTGGACAGAAAAGACCGCGCAGGCGACCCCTCATATTCTTTTATCACTTACGAAAGACAAAATCCTGTTTGATTCATTTTGTCTCTATGGGACTTTGTATCTCATATTCACTAAAATCTATCGTAAATCTTAAAGCTATCTGTATAGGCACAATGGCAATAGCGGAAAGGATGCTGATAAAGAACAGTGAATGGAGTTCCCTTCCGTGGTTGTCATCAATTAAGCGGAAAGGATGCTGATAAAGAACAGTGAATGGAGTTCCCTTCCGTGGCTATCATCAATTAAGCGGACAGGATGCTGATAAAGAACAGAAAAAAAGATTTGTAAATATATTCCAAATAATTCATAGACTCACACTGCATTGAATTTTTTGAAAAAGCAAATGTAATATGATCAGGATTTGATTGTTCCGGCAGGTATCTCAACAATTCAGGGTTTCTGTTTATTTTGCTAAATTCATATTTTGTCAGAGGAACCTGGTAAGATGTCTGAAAATCTTTTTCCGTCATATAATAGCCAAGAGAGTAGGTAAGAAAATTGGAAGATAAATCTAACTGAAATATCCTGAAAAACATGGCATCTGTTTCATGGGGGCTGCTAAATCGATCTTTATAAACAGTTGTTATTTTATTGTCTTCATCATAAGTTTTAATAAACTCTAAAACTCCATAGTAGCCTGTGAATATTTTTCTTCCTTCCGGGATTTTAACAACATCTACAATTTGATCAAAAGCGGATATCTTGTCTTTATGATACATTGAACAGTAATACAGAATTTTATCTGTAGCAGATGAATTGGAAACAAAAAATAATCCTCCGACAATATAGAAAAAAAAACGCATGGCTCTAATTCTTATTTCAATTAGAAACTTTGATAAGATTAATTTAATTATTGCTTTTCTTTTTTGTCAAGATTTTAGAAAAAATCTGTCATAAAAACCAGTGATTAATAGGAAATGAAATGCGGCAATATTTGTTAATTTTCAAAAGGGCTGTGGCTGTTAATAGAACAGCAGGCTTGATGCGGCTGAGATATTTTGTCAGCAGATAACAGGAGTTCCATTTTGTCAAGATTTTAGAAAAAATCTGTCATAAAAACCAGTGATTGAGAGAAAATGAAATTCAGCAATATTTGTTAATTTTCAAAGAGCTGTGGCTGTTAATAGAACGGCAGGCTTGATGCGGCTGAGATATTTTGTCAGCAGATAACAGGAGTTCCATTTACAAGAGCAGGTTAAATAAGATGATGAAGACATATTTGAGAGGTATACAAATAGCGGACACGGTCTGATACATTTCATTTATTTTTTAATTCCGACGGTAAGTCCTTCTGTCGTGGGAATTAAAGTAGAAGTATATAATCCGGATTCTGCTACCTCCTTGTTAAAGGCCAGCATGGTTTTAAGAGCTTTTTCATCCTGTTTTCTCTCCGCCTCTCCATATACGGCGCCGAAGAGAAAAGTGTTGTCTGCAACTAAAAGACCACGGGATTTTAAATTTTTGTTGCTCCAGTGCAGATATTTCAGATAGGCGCTTTTGTCAGCATCAATAAAAACCATATCAAATGGCGCTTTACTTTTTAGTGTATCTAAGTTGTCCAAAGCAGGTCCCGGAATAAAATGAACCTTACCGGCGGAAGGATCATTTTGAATCAGGTTTTTGGCTTTTTGCTGTTTTTTTTTATCTATGTCCAAAGTGAAAATCTGCCCGTCCGGCGGCAGGGCGCGCGCGATCATCAAACTGGAATAGCCATACAAAGTGCCTATTTCCACCACTTTTTTTACTTGAAGAGCCTGGCATAAAAACTGCAAGATCCTTCCTTCATAAGGGGAAATTTGCATATAATTCACATTTTCCTTTTCAGACCATTTACGGATATTTCTGAGAATGTCATCCTCTTTTGAAAAAACTTCTGTTAAATAGACGCTTTTAGCTGTTTCTTTTGTTCTCATGTTTTACACACTCTTTAAGGTGTTTATTTCGAATCGTATATTTCGGATTAATATATTTTTATTATAATGCTTTTTTAAAACATTTTTGAACTATATTCTTTTTTATCCAGTCATTTTGATATGCAAAATAGCGGATTTGTTAAAACAGGCTATTTTAATAGGTTTTGACAGATAAAGATTCAAAGCAGAAGTATAAACTATGAATATCGGTGTTTTACTTCAGGTGGTTATTTCTGCATTATTATAGATTTCTTTTCTGTTTTGTCTGGCATTGGCCTGGGTGTGCTCTCATATACCATTTTGCGCCGTATTTCTCCGCCGCCTCACACAGAGCATGTGAAGATGCACATTCCCTGCTGTTAGGATAATATTTAATAAATGACAGATTTCCACAGTTTTGTCTGCAATGGCCTGGGTGTGCTCTCATATACCATTTTGCACCATATATTTTTCCGCCGCTTCACATAGAGCATGTGAAGATGCACATTCCCCTGCTGTTAGGGCAATATTTAATAAATGACAGATTTTCACGGGCTGGGGAAAGCCGTTTTTTTCTATTTATTATATAGTGGATAAGTTAACTGTGGCTTAAGTTCCAATAACCTCTTAAAATCACTAAAAAAAGTTATTATACCCACCCTTGCCCTTTTAATGGTTATTATATATATTGTAGATGATTATGAAATTATTTATTTTTTCAGATAAATAACCACAGTTAACTACGCCACTGCGATTTATTATAATGATGGGAAAATTTATGCCTTCTTTAATTGAAGTAAAAAATTTGTCTGTTGAATTTCGAACGGATGAGGAAATTGTAAAAGCCGTTAGGGATGTTTCTTTTGATATTCCAAAGGGGAAAACAGTAGGTTTAGTTGGGGAGTCCGGTTCAGGGAAAAGTGTAACGGCTCTGTCTCTTATGCGGCTTATCCCCGAACCGCCCGGTTCCATTTCCGGCGGGCAGGTTTTTTTACATACGACCGATAAACCAGTTGATGGGAATAAAAAATCGCTCTTAATAAAAACAGAGAATATTTTGGAATTGCCGGAAGCTCAAATACGGAAAATACGGGGTAACCGTATATCCATGATTTTTCAGGAGCCTATGTCTAGTCTGAATCCTGTTTTTACGGTAGGAAATCAAATTTCAGAAGCCTTGATTTTGCATCGGAATATGAATAAAAAATCAGCTTGGGAGAAGTCTATTGAGTTATTGTCTCAGGTAGAAGTAGACAATCCTGCTGAAAGAGCGAAGTCTTATCCTCATCAGCTGAGCGGTGGACAAAGACAAAGGGTGATGATTGCTATGGCTATCGCCTGTAATCCTGACCTTTTGATTGCGGATGAACCCACGACGGCATTGGATGTCACTATTCAACAACAAATCATGTCTCTGCTTAAAAATCTTCAGGAAAAATATTCCATGAGTGTTTTATTTATCACTCATAATTTGGGATTAATTGCTGAAATAGCAGATGAGGTGCTGGTAATGTACAAAGGGTGCCTGGTGGAAAAAAACTCCGTGACGAATATTTTTGAAAATCCTTCTCATCCATATACACGCGGGCTGATAGCCTGTCGTCCGACTTTAGATAAGGACAGTCGTCGTTTGCCGGTGATGAGTGATTATATGGATGAACAAGGGCGCGCTTTAAACCCGGAAGAAAAAGAGGATAAAAAAACAATTAAAAATTTATCCTCAAAAGAGTTTTTGCTGGAGGTAAGAAATCTAAAGAAATATTTTCCACTTCAAAAAACTTTTTTCGGGAAGATCCGGTCTTGGGTCAAAGCGGTGGATGATGTATCCTTTAATGTCAGTAGAGGGGAAACTTTGGGTTTGGTGGGAGAGTCAGGTTGTGGCAAAACCACTTTGGGGAGGGTTATTTTACGTTTACTGACCGCCACAGCCGGAGAAGTGATTTATCAGAGACAAAATATAATGAATCTTTCCTGGAAGGAAATGAAGCCTTTAAGAAGAAAAATGCAGGTTATTTTCCAGGATCCTTATGCTTCTCTTAATCCTCGCATGACTATTGGTTCCGCCATTATGGAGCCGATGATTATTCATAATTTGGGAGCGGATAAGAAAGAAAGAATCAAAAAAACAGAGCAATTATTGGAAAGAGTGGGTTTAACTGGAAATATGTTATATCGTTATCCTCATGAGTTTTCAGGAGGACAAAGACAAAGAATTTGCATTGCCCGGGCGTTGGCGGTTCAGCCGGAATTTATTATATGTGATGAATCCGTTTCCGCTTTGGATGTGTCCATTCAATCGCAGATTATTAATTTACTGCTGGATCTTCAAGAGGAAATGCACTTGACTTATATTTTTATTTCTCATGATTTGGCTGTGGTAAAATTTATTTCCGATGCAGTGTGTGTTATGAACAAGGGAAAAATCATTGAAAGAAACACCGCTTTTGATATTTATAAAAATCCAACAGAGGATTATACGAAAAAACTGCTCAACTCTATTCCCGCCGGAGTGCCGCGGGAGATGACTCAGTAATCAGGAGGATAAAACCAAAAAAGCTTTGTATAGTGTGAATTTTTTTCACTGTTTTAAGGGATCAAATGGACTGCTCTTGATTGTTCATTATAAGGAATTGTATAGTGTGAATTTTTTACATCCTTACTTTAGAAGCAATCAAAGTTTTTTTTCTTTTTAATAAAATTCTTTTGACATTGCTTGTCGTTTTTTACATTATATACAGCCTTATGAGCTTGTACTTTTGCCGAAGACTTTTTTCTGTTATTCAAGTTCTATCTCCTTCTTTGAGTAAAATGGTCAAACCTGAAATGTCCCTTTTTGCGACTATCATTTTATCAAGCTTGTGTTTTTTTGTATCCGGTTGCAGTAAAGATAAAGATGGTGATATAAGCTTTAGTCAGGCAGACCCTCCTCCTTCTTCTCCTCCTGCTGTTGTGGAAATTCCCGAACCTGACATTGGAGTTGAGGGTTCGCGTTTCAAATTAACTGAATTGTCTACCTTAGATGAAAAAGTTTTTCGATTAAATGACAACATTACATTTACCGGTTTGTCGGAGCAAATGAAGGCACAGTCTTTCCTTAAGGATGTTCAATTAAAAATCAAGTTGCATTGTACTTTTGATGATAAGACAGTGTTTATCAAGGAATTTAGAAGAATTTTGAGCCAGCAGATACCTCTTATTGAGTTGCTGTCGTCGGAAGTTCTTTTGCCTCTTGAAGATAAATACCCAGCCTGTGGATTTTCATTTAGTGCGGAACATAAAGGAGGAGCGGCACATTATTTTGAACTACCTCATTTACCTATTGTGGATTATACCGACCAGCGCTTCATTCGACTGCTGACTTCATCAGGAGAGTTGGAAAAGGTTTTTCCTTATGTGTTTATGGATAATATAACAGATTATCACATAGACACTGGAACAGAGGAGTCTATTGATTCTTTGAATTTAATGTGCAGTGATTTTTCTTTATCTCTTAAAGTTCGCTATCAGCAGTTTATTCCTTTTTCTGTTTTTCCTTTTGAAACCCTAACAGAAGAACAGAAACAGCAAATAACCAATGAACAGCCCACTCAACAGTGTCGTATTTTTGGATACAGAAATAATGTCTTGGTGGGAATTTCCTCCGTGTTTCATCTTGCGTATCCTGCTCCTCCTCTCAGAGTGGACATAGAAAGAAAATTGTTTAAAAATAAAGAAGATACTTTGTACTCTTCAGTGATGAAAATAGGTGAAAGGCGCGCTAGACGGAACCGGCCGGATATTCCCCTCTATACCTATTCTATTAGCAACCCTCATCCTTATCCTGTGCACATATTAATTGACAATTATAAAAAAAAGAGATTGAAATTGAGTTTGTACGGTTTATATCACATGGATCGTCGCAGTTTTTATCGCAGAGAGCGGGAGTTGTTTGATTTGGGTCACATAAATACCGTAAAAGGGCAGGCTATTCAGACAAATATAAAAGAAGAGGGAACATTGATAAGAATGGAACCTAAAAGCCGTATTTCATTTTCATCAATGTTAACAGAGGATTTCAGCTTTTGTGATAATATTTCACGCAATGGAGTAATAACACATTGGCTGGGGGCAGTGGTGCAATATCCTGATTTAAAGATTTATCAACTGACTTCAGATAAAATAAGACCGGTTCTTTTATCACAAAACATTAGGCATGAACTGGATACTCAATCTGGTGAACATTTTAAAATACTGACAAAATACCTGACAGCGAAAGCTAATCGTCGGTTGTTGGGTGATACGTTTTTCAGGAGAGGTACCTGTTCCGGCAAGATTGACCCAAGAAGCACTGATCCTACTATTAAATTTCGCAGTGGTGGTCGTCGTCTCAAATTTATCAATTTTACTCCGGTGCCACAGTACAAATACCATAAAACAGACTTAGGAATAGCGAAGATTATCAACAATCAATAAGCCGGTCATATATAAGCGCCGGCGAAAGTACCAGTACACAATGTCAATCTCTTTCTTTCTAAATGTAGGGTAGTAGAGGAGCTGGTATTACAGACTGTAAACAATCAACAGCAAAAAAAATAATCACTGCTTTAACCATAGATAAGTATTTATGTGGATTGGACTTGTTCTGAATCCTTGTGCCTGTCTTTATTTCGCTTGTGCTGTTTCTAAAAAAGATGTTCAAAAAGGGAAAAGTCAGTGCAAATCAAGAAGTGGTATTTCACACAAGCTTAAAAAATTATTTTACACACTTGAGATAATACACCGGCTGATTTTTTCTGATGAAAATTCTTTCAAAAGGAGTAATAAAATTAGTTGTATTTGAATGTTTGTTATTATGTAAGTCATTGTAAAATTCCTGTTCCCGATAAGCACTGTCTTTGAAAATATCATGAATGTCCCTGAAGTACATTTGATGGTCCGTTTTCACTTCCACAAAGGAGGTTTTCTGCATTAAATGATAGAGTGTTTTTACAAAATCAGTGGTTATGAGACGATGTTTATGATGTCTTTTCTTAGGCCAGGGATCGGGAAAATGGATATACACATTATTTAGTTCTTCCGGTGCGAAAATATTTTCTAACATTCGCGCGTTATATCTTATTGTTTTCGCGTTCAAACAGGAATTGTTTTTTATTTTACGGGTTGTTTGGATCAGAGGTTTGTACTTCAGTTCAATAGCTGTGAATAAACGGTCTTTGTTGTTTACAGCTGTGTGAAAAAAGAATTCACCGGATCCCGGTCCAATTTCCAGGTCTAATTTTTTTTCGGATCCAGTACAGCCAAAAACCCGCTCTCTCCATTGACCTTTGAATTGAAGACAGTCTTCTTCATTCAATACCCAAGAGCGATATTCATTATACATGGCTTTTACATAGGGGTTGGGATGAGGGAGAAATTTGCTGTAAATCAGTTTGGTTTGCGCGCCTTTGGACAATTTACTTTTCCTCTTTAAATTGCTTTTTACAGCTTTAAAAAATCATGTTCGTGTAAATTGTTAAACTTTTTTTCTTTTAAGTGACTCATTTCCTGCCGGCTTTTCTGAAAATTTCTCTGAAAAGAAAATTTTTTTGGTATGCAACTGCAGGACTCTTAAACAGGCTTGAACGACGGAATCAGTGTCTATTCCATGATATTGATAAACTTCACTGGGGCGTCCACAGCGGGAATGTTTTCTTACCGCCAGGGACTCATGGTGTACTCCCAAAACAGAACCAATATTATCCAATAGCCCCGGTTCACCGTCATGTACGCTTACCACGGGCGCTTTTGTGTGTTCCAAACTTAACCCTTTCTTTAAGTGTATATGGTTATTGGCGTAAGCCAGATTTCCCAACAGAAGATCAGGACTGGTTACGATGATAAGGTTGGCGTAAATGCCCTTTTTTAAAAGTTGTGTTGTGGCTTCTATGGCTGAAGTGGATGGAGATCCCATCGAAAAAACATGAACCACATTGTCTTCCTCCATGTAGTCGGCGTAGCCTCTGTAATTCAAAAGATAATAAGCTCCGCTTAATACTTCCTGCCGAATACAGGAAAAAATTTCGTCGTCTGTTATACAAAGCTCCTTTGATTCATCCTGAGCGGAGTGGAGAGGTGTATTTTTTGGAGCCAGTAAAATGTTTTGTCTTTTTTTGAATCTTTTTTGAGTTCTCAGGGAATTCAGTAATTTTTTTTGATCCACTCCTCTGGTAACAGCGCGAATCAGCACACCGGTTCTTCCTTCGGTGTTTTCCGTGAAATGTCTTTGAAAGCTGTCCGAGAAAATCCAATCCATTTCCTGAAGAAAAAAAGGCTCCCAGGTGATTTGGTTGGGTATTTGAAAATCCGACTTCCAGCCGTGTTGCGCGCCTTCCGGAGATAAAGTTACGCCGGATGGAGTTCCACATAAAATGAAGCTGGAGTTCCAATAGAGCGCGTAAAAATATTGATCCAAGGCTCTTTTAATAAAAAAATCATATATGGTCATAATAGGGAGCAGGGGAACACCTAAAATATCTTTCATTTTTCCCAAGGCGGCCATACAGGAGATGCTGTTGGCTTCGGTGATTTCAAAACGAATAAAACGATTTTGATTTTCCTGAGTGCTGATAAGGTTCGGGCTTTTTTTGTCTTCCAATTCTTTTTTTAAATGCTCTTTCTTGATCCAATGGGGGCCGAATGTCTTATCGTTCATGGCGAATCCCAGATTGGTGGAGGTGCCCACATCCGGAGACATGGAATAAATAAGCTGAGCCGGCGGTTTTAAGTTTTGTTCTTTTTCTTTTAAATTGTTCTTTTGTTCATTGGCAATGCGGGAGAATTTGGATGTTACTTGACCCAGGAACCACTGGGTGTGAGGGTAATTCATTTTTTGAAAGTCTATGGACAAACTGTCGGGAAATGAAGTGGAAAAAAGTTTTTTGAATCGTGATTTGTTTTTTTGTTTTATTTCCTGTTGGGAAAGTATTTCTTTGTAAAGTTGTTCTTTCCTGTTTCTTAAAAATCGCCCGGCAGGAGAAGGTTTGGAAAATAAGGGAAATTCGCCGGTTTCCTCTATGCCATCTCTTAATTTATCCAACTCCGCTTTTGAAATTAAATAAGAGTGGTTGCCTCCAAGTCCGGCCATCTGTAGCCCCCATCCTTTAATGGTGTGGGCGATAATAAAGCAGGGTTTTTTGGAGTCTTTTTTGCTTTCTTTCATAGCGGAAATCAAGCCGGGGAAATCATGTCCGCCCAGGTCTGCAAAAGCGGTTTTTAATTCCTCTGAAGTAATATTTTGTAAAAAAGGTTTCAGCTGTTTTTGCCTGGATAAAGCTTTTTTCAGCTCTTCTGCCGGTTTGAGATACAAGGCCTGAAATTCATGGTCCGTCAGCTCTTTTTCAAGGAAAAACTGAAAAGCTGTTCCTCCCGGTTTTTGAAATAATTTTTTCCTGAATGAACCGTGTTTCAGTTGAATCACTCTCCAGCCGTTGGCGGACAGGGTTTGTTCGATTCTCCAGGCGTCAGAGCCTTCTATGATATTATTGTTAACGAAGCGATGGCCGTCCAGACTTTGTCTGTTGTAGTCCAGAATCCAAGTCAGGTTGCCCAGCTCCCGTTCAGCCAGATCCGGCACGGCTTCCATAATAGAGCCTTCTCTGAATTCGGAATCTCCGATGACAGCCCAAAAATGAGACGGAAGAGATTGGTACCCCTGAGTTTGTACGGCTTTGTAGGCCAAAGCAAGGTAACCGGCTATTACAGAGGGTATTCCCACTGTTCCAGAAGGTAGAAAATGATGATGATCCGGATCATATACGGAATGATATGATTGAAAAGTGAATTCATTTTGTTCCGGAAAGGCTCTGAAGTTCCTCATGGCCTGTTCGGCCTCCAGGGGGGAAAGGGGGTTTAATTGGCTGTCCAACAACAGTCCCAAAAGATAGTTGTAAGCGTGGTCTGCGGGGGAGGCATGGGGTTTATTGGCAATAAAATCGTACCCGGTTTTGACCACAAGGTGCAAGGCGCCCAAAATATGCAAAGCACTGGCGCTGGCTGAGCAATGCCCTCCTGTTTTGGGATCCCCCTTTTCCTGATTCTTTCGATGATTGGCTGTATAAATCATCTGGTTTAACAGCAGATGCGCTCTCCTGGCGATTTCATTGAGAATTTTTAACTCTTCCTGTGGTGTCATATTTTATGTACTCTTTTACCGGTGAATGTCATTTCTTTGGATACTGTAACAATTTAATTTTGTTTGGAAAACAAATTTGCGAACACAGAAGGGCTGACATAAAGGTGAAAACTCTGTTTGATATGGATGTGGCCATCCTCTTCCACCAGCCCTTTGGGTGGATTGGGAAAAGGTTCGGCTAATAAAAAGGCTTGCATGGCCGCGGAGTCAACTTCCTCAGTTCCGGAGCTTTTTACCACCATTATATCCTGTATTTCTCCCTGGCTGGAAAGGTGGACATAAAGATCGGTGGAAAAGAGCCTTTGTTTGTTTCTTTGATTATTTAATTTAAATAGTAATAGAGACAATTCTGCTCTCAGGTGCTGTGTCCATCTCCAGTGAAGCTGTCTGTGCATGCGAGAATAGTAAGAATAGTACATAAATTCCTTTGTATTTAATAAAGTGTGAGAGCCTGGATCCACTCCGGGCAAAAAACCTGGATTACGGCTTAGATCAGGTGTGTTTTGTGGTTGAAGGAAATCGTTATTTTTCATTTCCGTAATATCCATTTGAATGGGCTGTGCTATTTTATCCAACAAGATAGGACTTAGAGAGCTGATTTTTCGAGTGACAGGGATTTTTTGATTTTTAGTGGGAGTTTGTTTTTTTACAGTGCTCGGGTTTTCCGGTTCAGCCTGATAAAATAGCCCCTTCAGCATAGCCTTTGTTTCTTTTTCCACTGTGTTATTTTCCATGCTCAGGTAGGGTGTGTGTTTTGTGGAGCGGATCTTGTTAAAAGTTTTTTGAATGACAATTTGCTGATGATCCGGGTAGTCCACTAATACAATATTGCTTTCGTCCGGTATTTTATCGGTGGAGGGGGAGTTCCACAGCAGGAGCAACACTGGAGAGTGGGCCAGAAGTGAAGCTAAAAAAGGATATAAAAACAGTTTAAATCGGCTTTTTTTATAATGAAACAAGTAAAAACCTCACTTTTTAAATAAAAATTTGAAAAATATATCTTAACACAGAAAATAAAGTTTTCATATATCGAGGATAAAATTGTATACTCAGTAAGATATGAAACTAGCTTTTTACTCTGCTACAGATATTGGTCCTGTTAGAAAAAAACACCAGGACAGTATTGTGACAGATGGACAACACGGGATTTTTATTGTGGCTGATGGGATGGGAGGTCATCAAGGGGGGGAAGTGGCTTCTCAGTTGGCTGTTCAGACCGTGTCGCGCAAACTGGTGGAAGCGATAAAAATGCAAAAGGTTATTTCGTCGTCTGATGTGAAAGAAGCCTGTATAGCCGCTAACAAAATTATTTACGAAGAGGGGCAGAAGCATATTAATCTCAGGGGAATGGGCACCACTTTGTGCTTTCTGGTTGTGAAGGAAGATGGACAGGCTTATATTGCCAATATTGGAGATTCCAGAATGTATATGGAAAAAGAAGGGAAAATGTGGTTGTTGACGGAAGATCATAATTTTATAACCAATCAGATAAAAGCTTGTTTTTTATCAGGGGAGCCTCTGCCGGAACCTTCAGCGGAAAGCAATATTTTGACAAAAAGTGTGGGTTTTTTTGCCAGCTTAGAGCCTGATATTTTTGAAAAAAAGGTGGAAAAAGGGGAAAGGTATCTGATATGTTCAGATGGATTCAACGGTTTTGTCATGGAACAGGAAATTTGTGATATTTTAAAAACTTGCGCTCTAAAGGATATTCCTGACAGGTGCATTAAAAAAGCAGTGGAATGCGGCAGTGATGATAATATTTCAGTAATTGTTATTGAAATACAGTAGATTTTTATTTATATATTAAGCGCTTGCTCTGAGGAAATTGATTTGATTGGTAAAAATTTAACGCTTTTTATTGTGTCCAACGACAAAAAGGGCTTCTTCAAAGAAGTTCGTATTTCCAAAACCCGGCTGAGATATGGCCTGGCCGGCATCATGGTATTCTGTTTACTGCTTGGGGTTTTTACAGTAGATTATTTCTTTTCTTTTTCCTCCCGGCTTAATTATCACAAATATCAGGTGGAAAATAAAAATTTAAAAACTCGATTGTCTCAAATGCATCGTAAAATGGAAAGCCTGAATTTCCGTTTAAATCAAATTGAGGATTTTTCTCATAAAATCAAAGTGATTGCCGGACTGAAAAATGTTTCCTCCTCCCCGTTGGCTATAGGGCCTTTATCTCATGGGTCTTCACTGGATTTGTCGGTGACATCCCACCTAAAACCGGGTTCAACTTATGATTCCCGGCGGGAGACGGCCTCCCTGCCTTCCCAATCCGATTCCCCGGCTTTTTCCTCTATTTCCGAGGATTCCATTGTAATATACATGGATCGTTTGGATAAAAAATCCCAACTGGTGAGGGCCGATATTGCTACACTGATGGAGCGGTTGTATGAGAAACAGGATATTATGAGAAGCACTCCCAGTATTTTACCGGCCAGTGGTTGGATCAGTTCTCATTTTGGTTATCGCAAATATCCCTTTACAGGAGAAATTTCTCTGCATGAGGGTATAGATATAGCCGCTTTTTCAGGCACTCCCGTGTATGCTCCGGCGGACGGGTTGGTTGTGTTTGCCGGCTACAGACAAGGTTATGGAAAAGTAATTGTGATAGATCATGGGTATGAGCTTGCCACTCTTTACGGGCATCTGTCTGATATTATGGTATCACGGTGGCAAAAAACCAAAAGAGGAGAGGTGATCGGCACTATAGGTAATACCGGTAACTCTTCCGGTCCTCATCTGCATTATGAAATTCGTATTTCAAAAGTTCCGGTTGATCCGGCTAACTATATTTTAAACATTCCTGTAAAAAAGGGGATTTTATGAGCTTTGTGGCAATATTGCAGAAAGAACTTGCGGCTTATCATCTACTGAAGCATCCTTTTTATCAGATGTGGGTGGAAGGGACATTACCGAAAGAATGTCTGCGAAACTACGCGAGCCAATATTATAATCATGTTTCTGCTTTTCCACGCTACATCAGCGCTTTGCATTCCCTGTGTGAAGATCAGGGTGATCGCAAAATTTTGCTTGAAAACTTGAATGATGAAGAGGGTGCTCAAGGTGAGCCTCATCCTGATTTATGGTTATATTTTGCTGAAGGCTTGGGTTTAAAGAAAGAGGAAGTGAAAAACACGGCTGTTTGTAAAAGCATCAAAAAATTAATACAGATTTTTTTTTCTCACTGCCGCGGTTCTTACGCTCAAGGCCTGTCTGCTCTTTACAGCTATGAGTATCAGGTGCCGGAAGTGGCTGAAACAAAAATACAGGGATTGAAAAAACATTATGATATCACGGATAACAAAACACTTTTATTTTTTTTGGTTCATAAGTCCGCTGATATTGAGCACAGAAAAGCCATAGAAAAACTTTTGGAAAAATTGCCGTCTGCGCAAAAGAAACCGGCTCTTGATTCAGCAGTGGATACTGCAAAAGCCCTGTGGAACTTCCTGACAGAAATGCAGACGGTCCCCTCTGTTTCATCTTAAGGGTATTAGTTCAGACTTGTGAGATTGAGGAAGTATGAATACCCCCACCGACTCTCAATATAAAAGTCCCGTTCGCTCCTGTTTGGAAATCAAGTCTCTTATATTGTCTATTCATATCGGGCGCACTGCGGAGGAGCGCCAAAAAACCCAAGATATTGGATTTCATATTACATTGGGTTTTACGCAGGTTTTAACTGATGAGCGATCGGATAAATTGGAAAACTCTGTCTGCTATTCCAAAATATGTGAATGGATCAGACAATTAACATCTCAAAAGTCTTTTTCCTTGATTGAAAAGCTGGCTTTCGAAACTTTGACTACATTGAAAACAAAACTACCTTCCGGCACCCGCGTGCGAGTCTGTGTTCAAAAAATTCATCCTCCTGTTCCTGGTTTGGAAGGCGGTGTGTTTTACACTTGTGGAGATATTTTTTAACTGGAATAATAATCACACAATATGCGAGGGCCATCATATTCTTTAGTTTGAATTTTCTGGATTTACTCTGCATATTATAATTGGGTTATTGAAATATTATTGTGCGGTTTGTTTTTTCCTTTATTCAAAGTGGTTATGTGAAAAAAAAGCATCTGAAAAGAAAGCATATACAAAATGACAACGTATATTGGTCTTGGTTCCAATCTGGGAAATCGCTTGAACAATTTGGAACAGGCTGTAAGGGAAATAAAGAAAAAACACCAGGTTCTCAAAGTTTCCCCTGTGTATGAAACTTCGGCTTTTTTACCTCCCAATGCTCCAGTGGAATGGGATCATCCGTTTTTAAACGCAGTTGCACAAATTCAATGCGATGAAACCGGTCCGGAGGAGTTGTTGTATTATTTGAAAACAGTTGAAGAGGATATGGGGCGGAAAAAAGGTCCAAGATGGTCGCCCAGAATTATTGATTTGGATATTTTGCTGTTTGGAGAGGAAATAATTGACACTCCGAAATTACAAATTCCTCACCCTGAACTAAAAAAAAGGAGTTTTGTTTTAGCTCCTTTAAAAGAGATAAACCCTTTAGTGAAAGTTCCCGGAGCGGAAACCGCTCTGGAGCTTTTTCGTCTACTGCCTGTGAAAATCCCCACCTGGATGCATATTTTAAATGTCACTCCTGATTCTTTTTCTGATGGAGGACAGCTTAGCCTGGGCGGGTTTCCCCGTATTTTGCAAAAAATATCGGATCAAAATATTCCCATTGTGGATTTGGGCGCGGAGTCCACACGCCCTCAAGCTGTACCTGTCGCTGTGGAAGAGGAATGGAAGAGGTTGAAACCTTATATTGAATTTTTTTTTGATTTTTATAGAGGGAAAATATTTCGTCCTAAGATCAGTGTGGATACACGGCAGGTTCAAACAGCAAAAAAAGTGATTAATATGGGGGTGGATATCATTAATGATGTGTCCGGGCTTTCCGATGAAATGATGGAATTACTTGCAGATAGCAGTGTGGACTATATTCTCATGCATAGTGTGACTGTGCCGGCGGATCGAGCAAAAATCTTGTCGGTGGATAAAGATCCTGTAGATGAAATAAAAAAATGGCTTATCGGAAAAATAAATATTCTGGAAAAAAATAATATTTCCTTGAATCGTGTTATTTTTGACCCGGGAATCGGTTTTGGAAAAAACAGCATGCAGTCTTTGGAAATTTTAAAAAGAATTGATGAGTTTTACTTATTTCCTTTGCGTATTATGGCGGGGCACTCCAGAAAATCATTTATGAATATATTTTCATCTGATAAACCGGAGGAAAGAGATCCTGAGAGCGCGGGTGTTTCTGTTTCTCTCGTTCAAAAAGGAGTGGACATTTTGCGTGTGCATACAGCGGATTTTCATGCTCGTGTTTTGCGCGGTTTTTTAAATTAAAAATCATCTTATTGTAAATATTTTTTAATCAGTATAGTATGCGCATGGATGAGTTGAATCTGTTATAGCTTTTTGATTCATATACAATGTGAAAAAGGGAAACAACTGTGTTTCACTGAAATAGAAAAAGGTTGTTGTTATGCAAATAGAAGCTGTTCATACGGGGGTGTTTTCTTCGTCGGAAAATTTAATGGAATTTATACTGAAAAATTCCAGGGATAAACTGAAGGAAAAATCCATTTTAACTATCACTTCGAAGATTGTCAGTCTGGCGGAAGGTCGCACTGTCAATAAGAAAAAAGTGGAAAAACAAAATTTGGTGCGGCAGGAATGTGAACATTATCTTGGTGAAATCGGTTATGGTTGTCATTTGGCTATTCAACATGGCTTACTGATTCCTTCAGCCGGTATTGATGAGTCCAATTCCGTAAACGATGAATATATTTTATATCCGAAAGATCCTTTTTCTTCTGCCGAAAAAATAGCTCGAGCGATTAAGACAGAAATGTCTTTAAAAAATTTTGCCGTGATAATAACTGATTCCCACACTTTGCCTTTGCGTAAGGGGGTGATGGGAGTGGCTTTGGCTTATAGCGGCTTTAAAGCAATTAGAAATATGATTGGAAAGAAGGATCTGTTCGGGCGTCCTCTTCGGATGACTGTGATGAATTTGGTGGACGCGTTGGCTTCTTCGGCTGTTTTGCTCATGGGGGAAGGCGCGGAGCAATGTCCTCTGGCGGTGATTTACGAGGCGCCTGTGGTATTTGTGGATAAGACTGATCCATTGGAGTTGAAAATACCCATGTCAGAGGATTTATATAATCCTTTATATAAGAAGCATATTCTCACTTAAATGAAGAATTTTTGAAGCCTATTTTGATGATAGGTTTTTCCTGTGCTTTTTCATCGGGTTTTTCCTGTGCTTTTTCATCAGATTTTTTATTGTTTTTTTTCAAACTTAAAAATGTGGCCGTTCCCAGAACTAAAATCGCCGCACCTAATAATATCCATTCCTCTTTCTCCCATTTTGACTGCTTTGCCGGTTCTTTCAAATCCTCTTGAGCGATTTGTTGTATCTCAGAAGCCAGTGTGTTCTTTTTCTCGGCAAGCCGGTGTTGGATAGGATTCCATAAGCAAAAATTAGGAAATAGAATATGAATTTGACTTTGGTTTAAATTTTTATCTAAACGACTGAATGCCGGTTGCTGACAAGAACCGCCGACTACAGAAGGAGTCTTGATTGTTTTTGAAATAAAGCGGGATAAAGATAAAGTCTGAGTATAATATGTATGGGAGGAACTGAAAGCGGTAATTCGATACACTCCATAAGGGAGAGTCACTTTTTCCTTGTGTGAGTGGACTTTTCCGTTGATAAGCACTATTTCGTGTCCTGGAAATAACTTTTTTAAATCAAGCGGCACAAAGACGGCTGTTTTTTTCATTTGCAGGTAAAGAGTTGTTAGAGGCGGAGGAAAGAGCTGTAAATCCAGTTTCAGATCCATTTCAAAAGCCAAAGCTTCCCGAAGGAGCAATTTTTGTTTTTGCGGATCTTTTTCCATCTGAGCCAGACGAAACAAAGAGTAGAATATGATTTTTCTTTCCTGTTTATTCCAGTCAAAAGAGTGTATATGTCCGGTGATAAGGCGAAAGGTTTTTATGGATCGCTCCGGTTCGTATGATAAAAATTCCATTTGAGCTTGTTTTAAAAGCGATTCCAATATAACGGGGCGGGGGGTTTTTCTGTTGAGAGCCAGTTGGTATTGAGCATACGTTTTAATTGATTCGGTTTTTATGTAAGCGGAAAATTCCGTCAGGTTGGTTTTTGCCGCGCGAATCAATACAGCGGAGTCTTCAGCAGTGATGGGAGCGGGGGAGGAAACAGGAGTGTTGGAGTAAGCGGGTGGGGAAAACAAAAAACATAATACTATGAATAAACGAATTTTCTTGTGTAAGATTTTTTTCAAAACAAATTCCTTTTTTTTATCCGCCTAATTCAAATACAGCTGGCAGGGTTTTTCTCATGTTTATTAAAACCGAAGAAAAAATATTTTGCATTTTATTTATACAGGAGCGCTTTTCCTTTTCAGTAGTTAAAAAAGACTTTCCACACATAATTTTAAAGTAAAAACATCAATTAAAGAATCAAAAATCAGATACATTATCAAGCTCTATTACGATGGTTCTCCTTCTTTTTTTATTTAAGGGTTGAATATGGGTTTCCTTTCTTTGTTCGGGGTTTTGAACGACGGCATGAAAGGCCTGAAATCGTTGAATTAAAAAGGGGGCTTTGCTTTCCGGTACCAGTACGGCAAAATAAGATGGGTTTCGGGGAGAGCGTATAATTTTTACAGCCCCTGCCGCCTTCTCCACCTCCTGCCGGGAAGGATCTCCCGTATACAGATCCACCACTCCTTTGTGCTTCAACAATCCGTCCAAGGCAGGTCCGTTGCTTAACTCCACCGGCACTAATACAAAACCCTCTGGAATATAAGTGTCCAGGTTTCGCGGTTTGATGATTTCTTTTGTTTTATTTGTGTGTTGTAAAAAAGTAAAAATAAGAGAGATCAGAATCAACACCAGCCATATATGCCAGGCTTTTTTATTTTCCTTAAGCCATGTTTTTATTTTAAATGGATTCATGGAAAAATTTTTCTTTCAAAGTTTTTCTGTAACGAAAAAAACCGGCTTTGTTGAATTTCCTTTTGCCCCTTTTCGTATAAATGAGCAATCAGGGTCAAAAAAGCACAGGAAAACAGAACCAACCAAATAGCTTCTATTAAAAGTTGTCCTTTGCGGTTTCTTTTTTTTATTTTATTTTTTTTCATTTTTTGATCCTCTTGAACGATAACAAATCCCTACTATATTATTGTTTTGTCATCCTTCTGCTGACAAAAATGGGAAAAAATTAAAACTTTTAAGCTGTGTGAATACGGTGAAATGAAACTTATGAAAAAAACCGGGTAGAGAGGCCAAAGTGGCTTTCCATGTCAGTCCGCTTCTTTTTATTGTGGCGGAGCAGTTGTACAAGGAAAGATCGGATTGAAAAAAAGCTTTTTCCAGCCACTTTGGCAAAAAACGATAAAGAGGCATTTCCCAGTGAATGGAAAAAGTTTGATGTGAGGAAAATCGAGGCATAGGGTAATAAGAGGGGGCTATACCCCTTCGTGGCTTTCCTGTTACCGCTAAAGGCACTGGCCGATGATGCTCTTTCCATATACGGCCAGGATGAAATTTTGTTATATGTTGCTTAAATTCTGTAAAAGCCGATTCAATATATTTAAAGGTTTTATTTAAAATATTTTTTTGTTTTCTGTCTAGCATAATTCGTTTTTGCTTTATTATTCTCATTTTCGTCTTCAGCGCGGAAACAGCGAAAAAGTTACCTTGTTTCAAGGCTGAGAGATATAAATGTTTCAATTGTTTGTGTGTGCGCTGTAGCTGTTTTGCCAATGGGTTCAGAGCAAGCAAATCCTGAAGTGTTTTGTTTATTTGCTCCTGAGCTTGTAAAGTGTATTTTAGACACAAACTTTGAGCCAGATTGTGGTTGCGGATGCAAAAGAAAAGAGAAGTAAACACCATCAAACAGCTTATAAATACTGGCAAACTAATTAAAAAAACAGTCATAATAAATCCTTTTTTATTTGTTTGTTTTCGCTGGTTTAAGTAAGCTATTTTAGCCTGCATCCGGTTCTTCATAGCGGCGCGGGTTTTTCTTAAGTATATGAACACGGATTTTTTACAGTTAGCAAATGCAGTCATAATAAGGCTCCTTTTCCGAGATGGATTTTTTTTGCAAATCTAATTCGCCAAAAGCCGGTTTCCCAAATGAAAAAACCTCTATATTCCTTTTTTCCTTTGTAAAATTGAATATCTTTTAATTTTCCCATCCATAGAAAAGTTTTTATTTTTGTCTCCATCCGAGTTTTGCAATTTATCTGTTTTTTTCCTTTTGCCAGACAAATAAGAGACTGGTAAAGCTGGTGATCCATCCATAAGTGTTGTGCGTGAACATGAAAAAAGAGAAAACACAAAATAAAACAAGCGCAAACCAAAGGCAGTAAAAATAAAGCTTCCATTACTGCCTGCCCCGATTGTGTTTGACAGCCTGTCCTGTTTTTCCTTTGATGTAGAATGTTTTTGTATTTCATTTGTGTTCTTTTTTCGTTATGTTGTTTGAATCACTATCTGCGAATACGGATGTAAAATCGATATTTCTAAATCGTAAGAGTTTTAACGCGTGAGTTAGTCTGTATACTTGCTTTTTCTTTGTACAGTCCTTTTTGGCTTTGTTGTATTTCCTCCTGCTCATTTATTTTTTCCTTTTTTTAGAAATCAGTTTGAATCGATCTGTTTTTTTCCTCTGGCTGTTGAAGCTTATTTTTACTTATTTCCAAATACGGAGGGTGTGCAATTCCATTCCGGGCTATATACTGTGATTTTATTTCCTTTTACTGGCGGCTCCATTCATAAAATCACTCAAGTCGCTTTTTTGGTAATCTTGTGCTTTTAAACTTTCCATTTTGGCTTTCTTTGGTTTTCCCTGAAGAGCATACACGGCGGAGGCAAATCGGGATTTGATCGTCTGATTCAATATTCGTATTACTCCAATGGAAGCCACCCCCATTAAAGCCACCAAAATAAGATACTCTATTAAGCCTTGTCCCCTTTGTTTCCTTGTTTTGCGTGCCTTATGCACTGGTAGTGTGTGAGTGGAAGATTGGACTTTCATGGTTCCCTCCCTTTTCCTTTTTTGCTTTATTGGAATATTTTTTTATTTTTATGAAATAATATCTGCAAATAAAGATCTCTGAATAGAAAAGAAAAAAATCAGTTTTGAAGAAAAAATATTCGGAAATCCGAATATGATTCGTGAAAATACTCCATGTCAGCAGTGTTGTTAGTGTATTATTATTATGTTCGTCAAGTTTGAAGCTTCAGGCATTGGGAAACTCACAGATAAACTCCGCGCCGCCCAATGAGGAAGCTTGTGCACGAACACAGCCTCCATGCTTTTCCATAGACTGCTTGACTAGAGCCAAACCCACTCCCGTTCCTCCTTGTTCTCTGGATCGTGCGGAATCCACTCTGAAAAACCGCTCAAACACTCTATGCAAATATTTTGCCGGAATCCCTTTCCCGCTGTCTATCACTTTGAGGACCACTCTGTCTCTCATTTTTTCCCAGCGAATATGCACATCACATTTTTTCGCCGTGTGGCGGCAGGCGTTGTCCACCAAATTATGCAATACAATTTCCACCCACCTGGGGTTAGCCATCACATAAGGGGCGGAAAAAAAGAAATGTATTTGATGATCACGCGGGTTTAATTGTTCCATAACATGGCTGGTGATTTCTTTTGTTTTTAGTCTTTTCTTTTCTATATCCACTTGCGAGGCCAGGTTGGACAAATTAAGTAGATCATTAATCAAATCAGTCATTCTTTTGCAATTTCTCAGTAAAGTCTGTAAAAAATTTTCAACCTGATTGAATTTTTTCTGCTTAAAATCATGAGTGAGCATTTCCACATAGCCTTGAATGGAGGTTAAAGGGGTCTTTAATTCATGGGACACATTGGACACAAAATCAATATGCGCCTGTTGTGATTCTTTAATATTTGTTTGATCATAGAACAACAAAATAATGTGCTGTGTTTTCGCGCTTTCATTACTGACAGACACGGCTGTCACCTTAAAATTGCTTTTAATATACTGATTTTTCTTTCCAAATACGCATTCTTTTGTAATAACAATTTTCTTTTCCAGACACTGCTTGAAAATGCTCATTACATCGGGAGAGCGGGTCATTTCATTTAAGTAATGTACTGGTTTTTGTTCCTCCAGATGAAATATTTTTTTGCTTTGGGTATTATGAAAAATCAATTTGCCTCTTTCATTCAGGATAATAACAGCCTCTGTTGATGCTGAGGTGATTGCTGAAATTTTTTTTTGTAAAAAGGATATTTGATCCGATTGGGTTTTAATTTGCTCTTTGATCGATATGGTGTAGTCACTTAATTGAGTGGATATATCTGTTTCCGCTTCATTAAGGGAGGAGTCTGTGAAAAAACCGGATGTTTTTATGAACTGAGATATTGTTCTTTTTAAATTACGAAAAGGAATATAAAAACAAATCACGCCAATGATAAAGGAAACAAAACTTAAAAAAAAGAGAACACTTATATCAGATAAATCCAATACGGTATCCTATGCCTCTGACTGTTTCGATAAATTTACCATATTTTCTCAGTTTTTTCCTCAAAATGGAGATATGAGTGTCGACTGTCCGGCCGGTGACATTAATATCCTCTCCTTGAATAAAGCTTATCATTTGTTGTCTGGACAGTGCTTTTCCCTGGTTTCTAAGGAGAATTTCCAACAAACGAAATTCAGAGAAAGTCAATACCACTTCATTATTCTCAATAAAAACTTTATGCGCTCCAGTGTCCACAACAAGATCCTTCAGATGAAATTTTAAATCCTGGTTTTTTTCCGATTCTGTCAAAGTGTTGATAAACTTAAGCCTTCTTATCAGGTTATTGACACGGGCTTTAAATACCGAAAAGTCAAAAGGTTTGGCAAGATAATCATCCGCTCCTGCTTCCAAACCCTGCACGACATCTTCCGGATCTGATTTGGCCGTAACAAATAAAACAGGGGCGTTTCTGTAAGAACTGGTGGTTCTCATCCATTTCAAAAGCTCCAACCCGCTGATTTCCGGGATCATCCAATCCAGTATAATCAACTGATAGGAGCGGGAGGAGAGCATATTATAAGCCTGTTTTCCCGTTTGCGCTGATTCCACATGGTAACCTGTACGGGATAAATGCTCACACATGAGATTTTGAATATCTAGTTCATCTTCCACAACCAATATGGAATGCAATAACACATCACTCACTGCCTATTTCTCCTTCGTCGGTAATATCCTGGTGTCGTATATCATCACCGGTTTTCAAAAAAATAACTTCTTCCGCGATATTGGTGGCGTGATCGGCAATTCTTTCCAATTCTCCGGCGATAATAATCAGGTCAATACAAGGTTTTATTAAATGATTGTGGGACACAGTAATCTCTTCCAGTCCAGCTCGGATCTTATTTCTGATTTGATCCACATTATCGTCTTGAATTAAAATTTTTCGGGCCAGATTTTCATCTTCGGCCACGAAGGCGTCAAGGGATTTATGAACCATTTTACTGACCTGGGCAAACATGGATTCAAATAAATGAATTGTTTCATCCAATATAGGGTCTTTCTGAACCGATTGAGTGCGACCGGCGATATTAAAAGCCAAGTCACCCATTCTTTCCAAATCCGTATTGGTGCTCAAAATAGCCAAAATCAAACGCAGATCCCCGGCCACAGGGGACTCCCGCGCCAGAATTTTAAAACAAACTCTGGATACTTTTAATTGAAGAGTGTTTATTTTCTCTTCCCTGTTCTTCAGTTCAATCATAATGTTGGTGTTGGTGTGTTTGTTCAGTAAAATATCACTAATGCCTGAAATGGTTTTTTCCACAAAACCACCCATATCCAAAATCAGGGATCGAATATAATTCAATCGTTCATCCAGTTTATTACGTATCATTCTCACTGTTTCTCCTTTATATTTTCCTGCAGTTTCCAATAAAACTTTCCATCACGCGCCGAACACAATTAACCGAATCGGCCTGTAATATAAGATTCCGTTCTTGCATTCGTCGGATTAGTAAATATTTTTGATGTTTTCTCATATTCTACCAATTCTCCTGAGAGTAAAAAAGCGGTTTTATCTGAAATACGCGAAGCTTGTTGCATATTATGGGTGACGATAATAACCGTTATTTTTTTTTTAAGCTGTCGGATTAAATTTTCGATGCGGGAGGTGGATATAGGATCCAAAGCGGATGTAGGCTCGTCCATCAATACAACAGAAGGGTTGATGGCCAAAGCGCGGGCAATACAAAGGCGCTGTTGCTGTCCACCGGACAAAGAAGTGCCCTGACGCCTTAAAATTTCTTTTACTTCATCCCACAAAGCGGCTTGTTTTAGGGCGCTTTCCACTCTCTCATGCAGAATTTTCCTTCTGACTCCCATTAATTTGAGGCCTACGGCCACATTATCAAAGATACTTAAACCGGGAAAAGGATTTGGTTTTTGAAAAACCATACCCACTTTTCTGCGGATGAGAACCGGATCTATGTATTTTTCATAAATATTTTGACCTTCCAATAAGACCTTTCCCTTAATTCCCGACCAAGGCACCTCTTCATGCATACGATTCAGACAGCGTAAAAAAGTGGATTTTCCGCACCCGGAAGGGCCGATTAAGGCCACGACTTTATTGGATGGAATTTCCAAATTGATCTTTTTTAAGACTGTCACGGAGGCAAAAGAGGCACTTAAATCCTGAACTTTTACAAGTATGTTTTCCATTATTTCCTCATTTTTATATGTTCACTTACTTTGTCTCTTTTGTAAAAAAATAAAATTGTTCTGGTAAAAAAATTGATAAAAAACACGAAAAAAACCAAAACCATAGCCCCTGCCCAAGCTTGTTTTTCCATTTGTTCAAAGCCTGTGTTGGACAGATGATATATCTGAACCGGTAAAGTAGCTATAGGCTCATTGAGGTTTCTTATGTGATATTGATTGCCCAAAGCGGTAAACAAGAGGGGAGCGGTCTCCCCCGCGATGCGGGCCACGGCCAGCATAATCACCGTCACAAGCATACTTAAAGCGCCGGGAATAAGAATACGGGTAATCACTTTCCATCTCGGAATGCCCAGGGCCAGGCCGGCTTCACGGATATGAGAGGGGATCATTTTTAAAATTTCCTCTGTTCCACGAGACACGATTGGCAACATAATCAACAGCAAAGCGGCGGAACCGGCGTACGCGGAAAATCCATATCTGACCACAATAAGACCATAAATAAAAATGCCTACGACAATGGAGGGGGCGCTAATGAGCAGGTCTGTTATAAATCTGAGAACTTTGGCGGTGTTGGTGTGTTTGTACTCACTGAGGTAGACACCCATTCCCATCCCCCAGGGAATACCCACGAGGCTGGTCATGCCCACAATTATGGCACTGCCGACGAGAGAGTTTGACATTCCTCCCCCTTCTTCTCCGGGAGGTTTTGGCAGTTGAGTGAAAAAATCCCAATTAACGGAGGATATTCCCTTGTCCAATACATAGTAAACTATAAACAGGAATGGGACCGCTGCGGATAAACTGAGAAAAAATAAACAACCCATCATACAAAAATTGCACCACTTTCGCCATCTGTCCTTTAGGGAGTAAGAGTATATTATTGTTTTATTTGTCATCTGTGCATTTCCCTTTTGCTACCGCTCCAATGTTTTTTGCCGCCAAGGTCGAATTATGTTTTGATTTCTGATAATATATCGGTTGATTCGTTTGCGGCCTCGTTAAACTTCTTTCTCCAAGTGTTTTTTCCGGATTTTTGGTTCGGATAAAATTTTTTTTCCATTCTCCAAATCAATAACAAAGCCAGGATGTTAATTACAAGCGAGAGGCAAAATAAAGAAAAGCCGACTGCTGTCAAGGAAGCCAGGTGCAATTCATTATCCGCTTCCGCGTATTGGTTGGCTAAAATACTGGCCATTGTTTGAGCGGGTTCAAAGAGAGAAGTTTTAATGGAAATAGCATTGCCTATAACCATAGTGACCGCCATTGTCTCTCCCAAAGCTCTTCCCAAGCCCATAATAATCGCTCCAATAATGCCGGTGAGGCTTCCTCTGAGAACAGCGATCTTTAACATCTCCCAGCGGGTGGTCCCCAAGCCCAGCACAGCCTCTCTGTTGGCTTTGGGAATTGTGCGGAAAACTTCCCTGCAAACAGAGGAAATAGTGGGAATAATCATAATGGCCAGCACAACCCCCCCACACATCATCCCTACCCCGTAATAATTTCCCTGAAAGATAGGCAAAAAGGAAAAATATTTGGATAAAAAAGCCTGAATGTAATCCCTTAACACCGGGGCCAGAACAAACAACCCCCATAAACCATATACAATGGAAGGAATGGCCGCCAGCATCTCCACGATGAAACTCAAAGGCCTGGCCAGCCAGTTTGGAGCCAACTCATTCAGGAACAAAGCCACGCCTATACTCACCGGCACGGCCAGCAGAAGAGCTAGAACAGAAGTAACCACCGTTCCGTAAATTAAAGATAAAGCACCAAAACTTTTCGTCCAACTGTTCCAATCCGCATTGATAAAGAAATTTGCGCCGAAGTGAGAAAAAGCCGGCCAGGACATTTGAAAAATAACAACCAACATATAAAAAAATAGAAAAATGAGAGACCAGGAAAAGCCTTTAAGAATGAGACAAAAAAGACGATCCGGTGTATGAATGTCTCTTTTCCTCTCTTTTTTCTTAAGGAAGGAAAGCGAATTAAGTGTTTTTATTATCATTGTCAACTTTAATTGACCGCACTTTAGTTTTTACCGCTTTTATAACCATTGCCGGAAGAGATATATAGTGCAACTTTTCGCAAAAGCTTTGTCCTGTATCCAAAGACCAATTAAGAAAATGAACCAGGGCTTTCCCTTTGTTTGAAAGCATTTCCCTGTACACCAGTAAATAAGTATAAGAAGACAGAGGATACACATCCGTCCCTCGTGCTGTTACGAGAGGCTGAAACAGGTCTTTTGTTTTTTCCAGCATTTGCTTTGCTGAGGTTTTAACAGTGTGTACATTCGCATTGACATAATGCCCGGACATATTTTGTATCGCCGCCATAGGTAGTTTGCGGTTTACCGCGTAACTCATGGCTAGATAACCCACAGCTCCCGGTATTTTCTGAATCAGCCCCATGACTGCTTCATTTCCCTTGCCGCCAATACCTGTAAGCCAGTTAACCGATTTCCCCTTTCCTACTTTTTTAATCCATTCTTGCGAAAACTGAGAGAGATATTCCGTAAAGACCGCCGTGGTGCCGCTCCCGTCCGCCCGGTAAATAGGGACAATGTTTTGATCGGGAAGAGTCACTCCTGGATTAATCACACTTATTTTTTCATGATTCCATTTTTTGATTTTTCCCATGTAGATATCCACTAAAACCGGCGCTGTCAGACGCAGGCTGGCTCCCGGTTTTGTGGACTTGAGATTGTAACTGATTACAACAGCTCCCAGAGCCGTGGGTACATGTAAGATTTCCTTTTTGGATTTTCGGACCTGTTCTTTTTGCATGGGAACATCTGTAGCTCCAAAGTCTAAAGTACCTGTTAAAAATTGACGAATCCCCCCGCCGCTTCCAATAGAACGGTAGTTTATCATTACTTTCGGATTTACTTTCTTGTATTCCAGGAACCATTTGGAATAAAGAATATAAGGGAACGAAGCCCCTGCTCCGTTAATCAGTAGAGGCTTTTTCGGTTTCTTTAATTCAGGCTTTCCCATTGCGATGAAAGGAGACAGGCAAGCCGCAATAAGCACAAAATAGAAAAAACGCACAATCAAAGTCCTTGTTATTTATTAATCACACCCGAAAAACAACCACAGCGATTTACCCTACTCTGCTAAATGAAGTTACACTAAATAGCACTTCAGTTATATTAAATTTGTGTTAAACTTTTACTGTTTGCTGTTTCCACGCGTTATAGATCATTAAGAGAATCCTGTCTGAACAGCAGATCCTCTAAAGGAATCTCTTGTAGGGAAAGCAAACTGAAAATATCCCATTCCTTACCTTATAAAAAGGACTTTATGACCAGACTTAGCGTTAATGTCAATAAAATTGCCACTCTTCGCAATTCGCGTGGGAAAAATCAACCGAATTTGATGGAGGTCGTAAAAAAACTTACCCATTTCGGTGTAAAAGGAATTACTGTTCATCCACGCCCGGACGGCCGGCATATTCTGTATTCGGATGTACGGGATATTAAGAAATTTTTAAAAACACAGGACAGGGTGGAAATGAATGTGGAGGGCTACCCCAGTTCCTCTTTTTTACAGCTTATAGAAGAAATTCAGCCGGATCAATGCACTTTGGTGCCGGACGCCCCTGCTGTTCTCACTTCCAACGCTGGATGGAAAATACAGGAAAACTATGTTCTTTTAAAGCCGATTTTGGAATCCTTTAAAAAAAATAAGATTCGTGTTTCTTTGTTTATGGACCCTGTTGCTTTAACGGAAAAAGAGCTGTCCGCCCTGAGCCTTCTGCAGCCGGCCCGGGTGGAGCTTTATACAGAGGCTTACGCTTCCGCTTATCCCACCATTCAAAAATCAAATGTCACTCGTATTTATGTTGAGGCGGCGAAAAAATTAATAGCTCAGGGAATGGAACTGAACGCCGGACATGATCTTAATCTGGATAATTTAACATGGTTTCTGGAGCAAATTCCTCAAGTTAAGGAAGTTTCCATTGGCCATGCTCTGATTTGTGAATCCCTTTTCGAAGGGTTGAAAAATGTAGTGCAAAAGTATATGAGAATTTGCAGTGGGCAAAATGGACAATAAGGACGATAAACCGAACAACTGTATCATTAATTTTTTGCAGTACCGGAATTTATAATTTTTACATGAACGAGTATTGGTGATAAAAAATATTTACAAATGACAGTAAATATAATAAATACTAATGAATAAGCTTGTAATATATCAAATTATGAATTTTAAAATGAATATAGTCCGTCAAAAAATTATTATATATTTTATTGGGTTTGTTGTTTCCGTACTGGCTGTATCTACCGGTTACGGTCAGGAAGCGGAAGGAACTCAGGGTAGTGCAGCAGACAAGACTTCTTCTATTTCATGCGAGCCTTCGGATCCGGGAGTGGACATTATTCATTTTCCCATGAAAAGATGGACAGAAAACAAAGACCGATTAAAAGTAGCTCAGGAAACTGTTGATGTGATAAAAAAAGGTGTTACCGATGCATTAGATTTTGTTGAAGGATTATCCAGAAGTGAAGGACAGAGTGGTGCAGATATAAACTTAAAAAAAGATGTAAATCAGTCAACGGATATCGTGGAGAGCTCCGCCCGCTATCAATTCAAATTAATTCAATTAATCAGAAGATATCCATACTCTTTTGTCTTTCATGAATTTGTAACACGGATTTACAATTTAAGGCATTTGGATCATTTTACTATGGACGGTGTCCCTGTCACCCATCCGGATCAACTGCCTGATGTGGAAACCCGCGGTCTAAAACAGTTATTTCAACTGAGTAATGCACAGTTTCCGGATGGAGTTCCTGAAACATACGCTGAGTTAAGCGAAGATCAAAAACACACACTGGCTATTATAGGCGGAGTGCACACTTTGTTTTTTCTAAAAGAACTGCCTGTAATTTTTCCCTCTATCTCACAATCGCAATATCAAAGGATATTTAATATATCCCGACCCAACTCCACCAGATTTTATTACGAAACATTATTCTGTGCTAATCTTTTGTCATGTCTTGTGGATGATAATAAAACACAGATTCTTAAAGCGGAATACCTGTCTAAGGCCGTGAATGGTTTTTTAGCGGCGTTTCATGATAAAAAAGATCCCTTTTATGAAGTAAAAGAACCTGCCATAGTGGTGTATGAAGGTAAAATGAACTTACAGACCTATTTTCCCGGTAGAACAATATTTCGAGTGCCGGATTCCTGTCTTGAAGATTCTGAATAGATAAATAGAGATAAATTTTTAAAAGGTCTGATAGATTATCTTTGCGCAAAAGGCTGAATGGCTTTTAAAATTTCCTGTTTTGGATTTTTTTTATAATTTACCAGAGAAGCTCCGGAAGAAGCTTTATGTCCTCCTCCATTAAATAATTCAGCCAGTTTTGATACATCCCATTTTTTGCTTCTGAAACTAAGTTTATATTTATTTTCCGATATATTAATGATCAAAACCGATAATTGAGTGGAGCTTACTTCCAGACTTGTATCCAAAAAATCACAGGCATCCTCTATACCCAATTCGTTTTTATCCAGCTCTTTATTGGTTATTTGTATGATAGCCACCTGTTTATTGTAAAAATATTCTGTTCGATTGATAACTTGAGAAAAAAGGTTCATTTTTTTGATTGAAGTGGTGCCGAACATTTGGGTATAGATATGTTCATTATTATTAATGTATTTGCATAAATCTGCGCAAATAGTGTGAGACACCTCGGAATTTTTAATAAAATGAAATCTTTGGGTGTCGAACACAATACTGACATAAAGGGCCGTTGCTATGGACGGGTCCATACTGATCCCCATTTCCTTTAAAATAAAATAACATATTTCCCCCGTGCTGGCGGCGGAGATATCCACTATGGAATTTACAGAGGGTTTGGGACCTGCTTTCAAAACGGGATGGTGGTCAATGTAGATAATTTCCTTGCATTTTTTATGCAGTTCTTCGTAGAGAGGCTGAATTCTCCGATAATCGTTTGTGTCAAAAATTAAAGCCATTTCCGTCGGTTCAATAGCTGTTTTTAACTGATCAAATCTCTCAATGTACTTTTCAGGCGATAAAAAATGATATTTGTGTGAAAATCCATCCACAGTAATGGCGCGAACTGGCTTGTTTATTTTTTTAAACGCGTGATAAAAGCCCAACATAGATCCCAATCCATCCCCATCACACATTTTATGGGTGGTCAGTATAATATTTTTTACCCTGTGAATTCTTTTAATTACATTGTGTATTTGAGCTAATGTTACAGGCATAGTGACCTCTGTAAAAACGATAGTTTCTGTATTGCTTTTTTTCTATCGTTATTTTTATAATGAATGGAGTATTCCTCCAATTTAATCATATACAGTGTTATTTTATTCAAAAATATATGTTTTTATCAATAAGAACCGCACATAAAGATATGTTTTTAGTGATAAATCCCTGAAAGCCCCTTAAAAATTCTGCCAAAGTAGTTTTAATCCAAGAGAAGCTATACCGAGAAAGGAAAAAAAGCCGAAAATATCCGTGAATGTTGTGGCCCAGCACCCCCCACCCCCCACTGCCGGATCACTGCGAAAGCGATTCAGTAAAACGGGAATGCAGGAATCGGCCAGACTGGGCCATTAGGGAGTTTAAAAACATGGCGATACAAATCACTAAGGATATCAGGAGAGAATCTTTCCCAATGTCAGTGATTATCATCCGGCCCCCAATCCGCTTGCCAGCCCCAAAGCAGTTCCCACTTCCAGTTCTTTAATGAGGACTTTGTAAGTGGAGACAATATGAGTTGGTTAATGTGTGTTTTTTTTGTTTCATTAGTTTTTCATCCTGCTTTTTGTGTGGTTCCTGAAAAAAGAGGTGATAATTGTTCTTCTGATGTTTTACAAGCGCCTTGTACGCAAAATAAGGCCATAGCTTTACCGTGTTTCCTCTACTTTTCATCTTTATTTTTTACTTTCTTTGAAAATAGAAAAAAATGTAATTATTACAATTATTTAGAGAATTTGAAGAAGAACGGTCGTTTTTGTGCTTTCTGTATTTTTCTCTATCTCAATATTATTTTTTTAGGTTTTTCTCTGCTTGCTTTTCCCTGTTATTCAGTATAGATTTCCCTCTTCAACAGCTTGTGGAAATCTGAAATTTCAAATTTTAAAAGTCAAGTGGTGTAAAAATCCTGAATGGAGAGGGTAAAATGTCCAACAATAGAAAACCTATGACAGTCAATGGTAAAGCTCTGTTGGAAGAAGAGCTAAATCGCCTCATAAAGATAGAGCGGCCCAATGTGGTGTCGGCTATTGAAATAGCTCGTGGACATGGGGATTTAAGTGAAAATGCGGACTATTCTGCGGCCAAGGAGCGACAGGCTCATATTGAGGGGCGGATTGCCGCTATCAGCGACACCCTCAGTAATGCGGAGGTGGTGGATACCTCTCAAATCCATTCGGATAGAATCACTTTTGGCGCTTATGTTCATATGGAAGAGGAATCGGAAGGCGAGACAAAGCTGTACCAAATAGTGGGAGAGGATGAAGCGGATGTGAGTAAAGGAAAAATTTCTATCAATTCCCCCTTGGCCAGGAGTCTCATCGGTCGAACAAAAGGGGAGGAATTTGAGTTTCAAAGTCCGGGTGGAGGGGAAAAAGTGTACCATATTCTCAAGTTTTACTTTAAATAAACGCCTCTAAAATAAAGACTTTCTTTTTCACAAAAAAAAGCAATACATTTTCTGACTTCTTTGAGGGTTTTATTGGTTGTTTTACGATTGGTTTTGGATAAAACAGCTATTGGTCCTGCTGTTATAGATCAACGGAGAAAAACTTAATAATTTCCCTGAATTTGGCCTCAGAAATTCCTGAACGGACAACATTATATTTTTCATAGTGATTACAATAAGTTAACTTCCAACTAAGTCAGCTTAAAGTATCTTGAACCATAATTTTTCTACTGTATGAAGTTCTTTAATGACTTTGCCTCTCTTTATATCACTTAAAAGAAGAAGATAGAGAGGGTGAGAGCTGTATGAAGCTCTTTAATGACTTTGCCTCTCTTTATATCACTTAAAAGAAGAAGATAGAGAGGGGTGAGAGCTGTATGAAGTTCTTTAATGACTTTGCCTCTCTTTTAGATCAGTTAATCGTCTTTTCCGGCTCCCGGTACTACACAAGATACTCTGTCCGCCCGGATATTGTTCGTTTAGGTCAGTTAATCGTCTTTTCCGGTGGTATATTGGACATATATGTCAGTGAAGATACATCCTAAGGCAGTCAGTTTCGGTCAGCTAATGACCGAATGCGAAAGAAAAGAAAGCACAAAGCTTGTTTTTTCTAAAAAAGAAGTGGTGTTTATGGTGAATTTTTGTCTTGGATTTTAAAATCACAAAAACCAGATGACAAATCTCCTGTATTTAATTTAAGACATCAACAAAAGGGGAGAATGATTGATTCAAATGACGCAAAAATTCTGGTTGAAATTGTCTGTCATCCTGTTAACCGGTATTTTATGCCTCTCGTTTTCCTTGTCCTGGCTTTTTTCCATTCATCAAAGTCATCGTCTCAATTATCAACAGAAGGCTTATTTGTCTGAAAACTTTTTTTTTCTATATAAACATATTCAGTTTTATCTGAAAAAAAACCCACAGCCGTCTTTTTCCCGAATACAGAAGATAATTTCCCGGTATTCCGGGGAGGCGCTTAACCGGTCTTTCATGAAAATGGAACCGACTGCGCTGACAGAAGAGAAAAATAAATCCAGTGAAAAATCTTTTTTTTTAATAAAAAAATCTGGCCTTATCCGCGCCCATTCTGAATCACATTACCAGGGCAAAAAACTGCAAAGTTCATCTCCTTTTCTCTCTTTGATTCAGCAATATCCAAAAGGGTGGAATTTGACTGTTGAACAGGATGGATTTCCCCCACTGATGACGATCGCCCGACCAGTCGTTGTTTCTTCTGTGGATTATTTTATAGTGGCCAGCCGCCCCACAATTCTACCTGGACGGCTTTTTTTATCTTATTTCAAATCAGCTTTCTTATTGGGTCTTGTGTTTTTTACTTTTTTATTTTTATTTATTTTTCTCTATTTAAAAGCTTTTGTTCATTCCGCTCATTTTTTATTTCGACTATTTGGAAATGGATATAAAACAGAACAAAAAAGAGCGCTTTTTTATCTGGCTCATACCAATAATTCTTATTTAAAAAATATTCGGTGGGATTTAACCTCCATTTTACAGGCCAATAAAAAAAAGGAACATAAGAAATCAAATGCAGAGATCACCTTTTCAGATGTCGTGAAAAAAGTCGTTTATCAAAGTAATCGGCTTTATCCTGCTCTACGGATTCATACGGATTTGGTGTCGGATATTCCTTTGCCTGTCTTTGCGGATAAGTTGTTTCAATCTCTTTGGGAATTGGTTAAAAACGCGGTTCAGGCTTTACCGAATGCAGGGCAGATCGGTCAGAAAGAAGGGAATCAGGTTAAAACATATCGGAGTGCTCTGAAGATTCGCACATTTAAAAAGAATAACAGGTGGTTTTGCTGTGAAGTGGAGGATCAGGGGCCTGGAATGGATGAAGATACAATACAAAAAGCCGGTGCACTTTATTTTACGACAAAAAAGCATTTTACCGGTCTGGGGTTGACTTTTGTAGAGTCCGTGTTGTCCCGCATGGGTGGGATAATGAAATTACAATCTTCTGAAAACGGGGGATTGAATGTCTGTCTTGTAATTCCTTTGGATTATATTTGCCATATACAGAACATGAAGAAGTCGGTAAATAAAAAAGATATTTTTGTTTAATATTAATTGACTTGAAGGTTCCTTTTTTCATGGTTTTGAGGTAACAGGAAGTGCACTTTAAAAATTCAAAACACAAAACAGGAGCGCTTTAAGATATGTTGGAGCAAGCTGTAACATTGACGAGTTGGATCAGTGAGCTGAAAAAGCAAAATTCTTTTTCCTCTTCCATTGCCTTTTTTGTTGAGACAGCCGATTTTCCTGTTTTGTATTTTGAATATCAGGATTCTCAAGCCTGCCTGTCTTTAAAACATGGCCGTCATTTGCCAGTAATGGATTCTGTTTGCCTTCGTTTGCATGAGTCCGATCCCGATTTCGATCCGACAGCACTATACGACTCAAAAAAAATACCGGTGTTTCATCATAAAGTTCAAAAGCTGTTTGGCGCGCAGGAGTATCAGTGCTTCCCTCTTGTGTTCAATAAAAGAGTGGCGGGGATTTTTGCTTTCTTTTCAAATGCCTCCGTGACTCGTGACCGGTTTTTTATCTTGGATAATTATGTAAAAGATTTTTTATGGAGGGAAAAATGGAGACAAGACGGTTCCGTGGATGAGTCAACAGGTTGTTTGAATCAAAGAGCTTTTTTCAAACAGCTGTTTGTTGAGTTTTCCAGAGCACGTCGTCTTCGATTGCCTCTGAGTCTTTTGTTATTGAGGCTGGATCAAATGGATACTCTAAAAACGGTTTATGGTTCTTATAAAGCAGAGATATTTGTAAAATCTCTAGCAAATAATCTGATACAGGACAGTCGGGCTTATGACATTTTTGGTTCCTGGCCGACCGGTTATTTGGGGCTTATTTTGCCTCATACTTCTGAAAGAGGGGCGGGCATGAAAGCGGAGAAAATCAGGTGGTCCGTACAGTCCGCTGATTTTTCCAAGGTTTTTCCCTCTCATGGAAATCTGACGCTCAGTTTGGGTTTGGCTGAATATCCCTGTGTAAACCGTTCTGCGGACAGCCTGTTTCAATCCACTTTAAAAGCCCTGTCGTTTGCCAACAGGGAATGTGGTGGAAATATGACAGCAGTGGCCACTCCGGCCGTGGGATTCAAGCCGGATTTTGCCGTTCAGGACACGGTAAATAACTTAAGGGATTTGGCTTGATGAGAGCTTATTTGACAGTGGATACACGAGCTTTAAGTGAAAATGTAAAAATTTTATCCAAACTGGCCGGGGAAAAAACTTTTTTTTGCCCCATGATTAAGGCAGACGGCTATGGTCATGGTGTTTTCAATATAGCCGAAAAACTAAGGGCATTGGGAATTAAAAAAGCGGGGGTGGTGTCTGTCAAAGAGGCGTTAAGGATAAAAGATTTGTCCAAAAAAATGGAAATTTATGTTTTTGGGCCTTTTGATAAAAAAGAAACAGGGATGATTACTTCTCGTTCTTTTATTCCTGTGGTGGGGCAGTGGGAAAGCTTGCGGAATCTGGCCGGTTCAAAGAAAAAAGAAATATCTTTTCATGTAAAATTTAATTTAGGAATGAACCGACTGGGATTCCTCCCTTCTGAAGTTTCTGATTTAATCAAATACATTCAAAGATTTTCTCATTTATGTTTTAAGGGTGTATGCGCTCATCTTAGTGAAGGGGAGACAGCGGGTTTTTGGGAAAAAAGTGAGACCTACCGGGAGATTGTTTTGTTTAAAAGTATTTACCGTGAATTTCAAAATCATTTTTCCGGAGGGAGTTTGCAATCTCATCTGCTTAACAGCGCAGGGTGGTGGGCGCTTTGGAGTCATGCCAGATGGGATCCGACTCTGGGTTTCAGGCCGGGTATTTGTCTATATGGAATAAAACCGCCAGTGGTATTTGCCAATGAAGAGGCAAAGGAAAAATACCATTCCATAAAGCTAAAAAATGTGTCTTGCTTAAAATCCTTTGTTGTTCAGTCACGGATTTTATCCGCCGGGCAGTCGGTTTCTTACGGCAGAACATGGACGGCGAAAAAAAAATCTTCTGTGGCGGTGGTGTCTATAGGGTATGCGGATGGTCTTCCTTACAGTTTATCCAATAAGGCGGAAGTGTTATTTCGTGGAAAAAGAGTGTCTATTATTGGTCGTGTTTGCATGGATTTTTTTATGATAGATGCGACAAAAGTTTTAGGTGAAAAACCAGCTCGTAAAGGTGAGGAAGTGGTGATTTTCGGTTCTCAGGAGAACAATTTTATCTCTATTGAGGAGCAGGCCGAAAAAGCCGGTTCCATTCCTTATGAATTGTTGACTCGTTTGGGAAACAGGGTACATAGAGTTTTTGATTAAGGTTATTAATTATGGAAACAAAACCGGTTCTCAGTAACAAAATATTTGAAAATGCTTTGGTCAGCGTGAGCAACAAAGAAGGCCTTGTGGATTTCATTCATCCTTTGGCCTCAGCGGGCATGCGGGTGGTTTCCACTGGAGGCACTTCCGCTCTGCTGAAGAAAGCGGGTATTCCCGTTGTGGAAGTAGGTGAGCAAACAGGATTTAATGAGGTGATGAATGGACGGGTCAAATCCCTGCATCCACGGATTTATATGCCTCTTTTGGCCCGAGCAAATCATGATGGCGACCAAAAAACCCTCAAATCAGAAGGGCTGTCCTCTTTTGATTTAGTGGTGTGCAACCTGTATCCTTTTAAAGAAAAAAGACGTCAAGGGGATAAAGATTTAGTGGAGTGGATTGATGTGGGAGGGCCTGCCTTGTTGCGGGCGTCAGCCAAGAATTTTGAACAAATCACCGTATTGTGTGATCCTGCGGATTATAAACAGATTTTAAGCACCGGGAAAAAACCTGATTTAAAGAGTAGAAGACAGTTTGCGGGAAAAGTTTTTTCCCTTCTCGCTGATTATAACTTCCATGTTGCCGAATGGATGGTTCCTCAGGTGAAGAAGAAAAAAGTTAACACAGTATCAGTATCTGAAGGTAGTTACAGCAGTTCCCCTTCCGTCCCTTCCGCCGCTTCCGTCCCTTCCGCCGCTTCCGTCCCTTCCACCGTTTTTCCCGTAACTTCTCTTTGGGATCCGGGAGGAAAAGGGGATTTGCATCTTAAGGGGCGTTTTTATAAAAGCCTGCGCTATGGCGAAAACCCAGATCAGCGGGCCAGCTGGTTTCAGCTGAGATCGACCGGTCTCCAGCAATCTGAATGCCTTCATGGAAAAGAGCTTTCCTTTAATAATATTTGCGACTTGGACTCCGCTGTTTTCACCGTGAGGGAATTTCAAGCTCCTTGCTGTGTTGCGGTCAAACACAACAATCCTTGTGGGGTTGCTTGCGACAGTAAGATGGAAAAAGCAGTGGCTTTGGCCTTGAAAGCCGACCCTGTCAGTGTGTTTGGAGCCGTTATAGCGGTTAATCGGCCGGTCTCTGAAGAGACGGCTCAAATTTTGTGTTCTCTTTTTTTGGAAGCGGTCATAGCTCCCGGCTACAGTGATTCCGCTTTGGCGCTTTTTAAAAATAAGAAGAAAAATATTCGTATAATGGAATGGCCGGAATTAATGGTTCAAAGTCTGGATCATACAAGCTTTCATTGCGTGGATGGAGGGGTGTTGGTGCAGGAGGGTCAGAAAATCAACCGGCAATGGCAGTCAGATTGGCAATGCAAAGGAAAGCCGCCGAAGGAGGAAGTTCAGACTTTGCTTTTAATGGCCTGGAAAGTGTGTGCTCACCTTAAAAGCAATGCTGTTGCTTTGGTTTCAAAAAACCAAACCGTAGGTCTGGGTATGGGACAGGTTAATCGTATATCCGCCGTGAAAAAAGCAATTCAAAATTGGAAAAATTTTCATTCCGATATGCCTGTACCTGTGATGGCCAGCGATGGTTTTTTTCCTTTCCCTGATTCTGTGGAATTATCAGCTGAAGCGGGTATAGAATGGATTATTCAACCGGGGGGGTCTATCAGAGATCAAGAGGTTGTTTCAAGGGCTGGAGCTTTGTCAGTGAATATGATTTTTACCGGACAAAGGTGTTTTTTACATTAGTTTTTTAATAAACAAATGGCTTGAAAAAACCAAAGTGTGTTGTTTTGATTCAGTTTGTCAGTGACAAAGGAATTTGAAATGGAGACAATATATTCATGTCAAACTCAGGTGAAGAAAAAAAATGGTTGGTAAAAGACCATCATCAAATCATAGGTCCTTTTACAAGCAGTGAGCTAAAAGCGGAGCTGGCCAAAGGAAGTATTTCCCCTGTTGCCACAGTTTGTATTCCGAATCAGGAGTTTTGGGCTTTTGTAGCCGCTTACTCTGAATTTACAGGCTATACGGATATTACCAAGTTAACGAGCACATACAATTTCTCCACCATCAGGGTGACTTCACCTGATCAGTTGCTTGAACAGGCAAATCAGTGGAAGAAGGGTCACTCTTCTTCTCCGGCGAAGGAGGTGTCTTATGATGTAATAGAGGAAAAACCGGAACTACAGCCTTCGAAGGTGGAAAGAAAACCTAAGGGAAACTTGTTTTTGATTGCAGGTGTTGCCTTCCTTTGTTTTATTGTCGGTGTCTTTTATATGTCTGCTTACACAAAGAACAAGTGGCAGCCCTCCTCTTCCACTTTAGATTCAGAGAAAATCGGCCGAGTTTATTTTTCTGTCGGCAATTATGCGGAGGCTTTTCGGATCTGGACAGAGGCAAACAACCTGAATAAGTATGATGAATTATTATTTCGAATTTTAAAGTTTCAGTTAAATAACGATCTTTCTCAAGCTCCGGCGATAATCAAATCAAATACGCACAAAGCCATTGATTTTTCTGATATGAAACAGATGATTCAGGCTTTGGAGCACTTAAAAACAGATAATTTGTCGTCAGCTGAACAGGGTTTTGCCTGGTTGGCGTATAACAGTCAGTCACAAAATATAAGACAGTCCGCTTTTGCTAACCTGGCTCTTGTTTCCTCCAGAGCCCGGAAATGTGATTTTATCAACAAATATAAGGAAGAAGATTTTGGGAACAGAAATTTAATTTATTTCTCTTGTGCTTTGTGTCTTCTTCAGTCTGATTCCCTGACCGCTGATCAAAAAAATACCACGAAAAATTTTTTAATGAAGATAACGCAAATTCCACAAGACTATTACCAGGAAGCGCTTTTGGGGCTGGCTTATATTCAATCCACAGAAGGCGGAGAAGAAGTCCTGCCTTCTATTAAAAATCTGTTGGACAGTGACCCTTATTTAACAGAGGACCACTATTATGATGTCTTTATTGACAGAAAAACGTATTCATGGCCTCAATTACTGCCTTTGTGCGAAAGCATCTATTCCACCAACAAGGATCACAAATTATTTATCACTTTTTACGCTTATTGTCTGATTCGCTCTCATCGCCATGAAATGGCTAAAAATTTTATCGAAAAGGCCAGTTTAATTGATTCAAAGGATGTTTTGATTAAAACTATTCATGCTTATATTACTGATGTTGTTAATTTTAAAAGTCAGTCTGTTTTAATTTTAGGTGACGCTATTCAATCCAATCTTGATATGACATATACCCTGCCTTATATTTTGCAAGCTCGATTTTGTGAACAGAATAAAAACTGGAAGTGCGCACTTCAAAATTGGAGGCTGGTGTTAAACAATACCCCCAATTCTTTTTCCGGTTTAGGAGGAGTGGCTTATTCGAAGTACAATCAGGGGCAGTATGAAGAGGCGGAAATCTATGTTAATCGGGGTTTTGATGTGAACGCGGACACACATTACAGCCCTTTGCTTTTTGTTAAAAAAATGCTCAAAGAAAATAAACAACAATAAATGCAGAATGTTTATTATCTCAGCGCTGGTTTTTAAGGACAGTTTGTTTTCAGGAGTGGCTTACAAAATAAGTATATTTGTTTGTTTGATGTGTGCCGGATTTAAGGTTAAGAAAAAAAGGAAAGCGCTCAGGCCAGCTGTTTTTTTCCGATTTTCCTGAGCCAATGAGTGTCAGGCTTTCTTTGGCTCTGGTCATTGCAACATACAATAATCGGTCAAATTCCTGGATTTCCATTTCTTTTTGTTCTTCTTGTATTTTTTTATGGAATGAGGATTTGATTCTTTTGTCGTCCTCTTTTGATTTGACGGATAACATCCATTTGCCTGTTTTTCTTTGATTTGTAAAATATTGAAATCCCTCTTTATGCCTAAACCCGGAACACACTTTAATCAGAATAATGTGTTTAAATTCCAGACCTTTAGCTGAGTGGATAGTCATAAGCTGAATGCCGGAGCTTTCAACAGCGGATACGGCGTTTTGAGAATAGTCCGTATGATCTGATTCTGTTTGTATGCCTTCATCAAGTGAACGGGTGAAACCGGATAACCCCACTTGTCCTCCCCGGGATTCATAATCTTTCAGGCAGTAGATCAGTTTCCATAAATTGGCTTCCCGCACTCCGGTGGGATCCTGGTAGTAAGACAAATCAATAAACCCCAGATCAGAAATAGCTTCTTGAAAAGTGTATGTAATTCCTTTTGTTTGTATGTTATGAAGGCGGCGTTTCAGATCCAAAACCACTGGCAGATTTGTTTTTTCCTTTATACAAAAGCTCCAAAAGGATTGCTTTTTTTGTTCGTTGGCATTTTGTCGCAAACCATCCGCTAATGTTTGATCGGGAATACGGCAATAGGGCGTTCTGAACAGGCCGATCAGATTTTCATTGTCATGAGGGTTAAAAAAAAACCGCAAAAGAAACAAAGCATCTATTATTTCCCTTCTGTTTTTAAAACTGCCGCTGGAATGCAGATGAACAGGCAAACTGACAGGGACAGTTTTTGAAGAATCACGATCATTCGCGAGGGCGGAAACCATATTGCTTTTTCTCTCTCTCTCTCCTGGGTTTTTTAAATACCGGGCCAGCTGATGAAGAGGCTTGTTTTGTCTGCTGAGAACGGCTATTTCCTCCGGTTTTGCCCCTTTTTGCAATAAATCATTAATCCTGTTTTTGGTTTCCTGAAACTCCATTTCCTCTTTACTTACGTTTGTTTGAACAGGTTCCATGAAGATAAACCGCGCGACTTCTTTTTCCCTTTTATAATTATTGTTTGCCGGTTCCATTTTCTCGAAAGTGGCTTTTGGAAAAAAATCATTAAAAAAGGCTATTAACTCTGGACAGGAGCGATAATTCTTTTTTAAATGCTTAATGTGGGAATGTGATTTTTGTTTTACTTCTTTTTCTTTTTCCAGAAATACATCAGCGGAAGCTCCACGAAAATAATAAATACTTTGCTGTGGGTCTCCCACAATAAAGATCCGACTGTTTTTGCCCATTTGATTCAGAATATCGTTTTGTATAGGACTGATGTCCTGATATTCATCTAAAAACCAAAAATCCATCATGTCTTCTTCCAATTTGTAATTATATCTTTCCTTCTTTAACACTTCCATAGTTATTATTTCCAAGTCATTTAATGTGACTTGACTTAATTCTTTTTTTCTCTGCGTCCATGTCGATGTAATTGTTTTGCTTAGTTTTTTCAACTCTTCACACAGAAGAAGAAATACTTTTAGATGGTTCTCCTCTTTGTTTAACTCCAACAGTTTTTTTTTATATATTCCGCTTTTTTGTGTCTTCAACATTTCCTGTATTTGATTTTTTTTCTCAATTAGTATCTTCTGCAGGTCTTCTTCATTGATTGGGCTTCCATCAGGGTGAGTTTGAATGTGTGAAATATATTGCTTTACGATATCTGTCATCTCTTCAAAAGAATAATGATCCAAAAGAACTGTTCCTATTTTTTTTTCAAATACAGTCTCTTTTAATATGGAGACAAATAACTCATGTGCCTCTTTTTGACTCATAATAGTAACGCCCGGGCTGAATCCGATTTTATGTCCATGCATTTGAATGAAACGATAAAAAATACCATGTAGGGTGGAAATTTGCAGACGGAGAGAATAGCTGATATATTGAATGAGATCCGGATTTTTCAGCTCAATGGCTTTGACTATCATCCGTTCTTTAAGCTCTCGGGTGGCTTTGCGGGTAAAAGTGCTAACCGCCACGCGAGGGAATGTTTTATTTTCCATCTGATAATCCAATATACACTTTATTAATGTATTGATTAAGGTGGTTGTTTTACCCGCTCCTGCACCGGCTTTAATAATTTCTGTTTTTAATTTAAGTGGCTGGCGCGGCATATCTTTCTCCATCTGCATTTTACACAGGAAACTTTTGTCTTGGGCTGAGCTGGAAAATATCCTTCTTGGATATTTAAGATGAAAGAGTTTATCTTTTTGTTTACATTGTGTAAAATATTTTTTTTTGTCTCCTCCGAAATTAAGGATTTTTTTTGTGAGCCTTTTAAAAGCTGAATGTAAGTGGATGTTTTGGGAGCGAGGCCCTGATAATCAAAATTTTTATAATTTAAGTAAAAGGCAGACTGCACAGGCAGGGGGGGGAAATCGGTCAGACCCAGCTCCATAACCTGCATATAAATCGCCATTTGAAAATTGTCCTGAACTGACCAAGAGGGAGCTACAGAGCCTGAAGGTAAGGAATTTTTATAATCAATGATTTGATAGGATTGATTGTCTGAATCAATGCGGTCTATTTTTCCTTTAAAAAATATATTTCCTTCTTTTGCCGGAGATTGTGTTTTTAAATTCCAATAGCAATGATATGTTTTTTCACAGCCAATAGTTTGATGGTCTTTAAACAGGGATTTTTTTCTTTCCTCCTGCTCCAGAAAAATCAAAGCCCTCTTCAACAGCCAGGATTTTTCCTTTTCCCAAATAACAGGGTGGATTTTTTGTATTTGTTGTTTAAATTTTTTGCTTGTTTTTATTTCCTCTATTATTTGTAAAATATCCTTCTCAGACGGAGAAGTTGTATTATATTTTGTTTTTAAAATTTCAAAAAGCTTATGTACCATACTCCCTCTTTCACTTAAGGGAATATCCATATCCCTGTCCGGTCCGTCCCATAGATAGAACAATATTTTGGCAGAAAAGATAAAAGGACATTTAACATAGTCATCAAGAGAGGAGGGCGAGAGATTTTTTATTTCCTTTTGGCAAAAGACTTCGGATACTTTATGGTTTAGGTCTTCTTTAATGGAAGCCTCCATTAATTCCCATGGAGTGTGTTCCATTTTGCGATGGGATAAAATTTCTTTTACTGAGGATTTTCTTTGTTGCCGATCCCATAATGTAGTCCCTGGTATGTCGAAATGATTTATATCTTTTTTGTGTTCTATGGCTTTTGCCAGCCACAAACGGGAAGGGGTCAGCGGTGTTCCCGAAAAGTTTGTAGATGAAAAAGATAAAACAAGCTCTTTGTGCTTCTGGTGGATAAAGCCGCTGATAATCTGTTCCATTTTATCAGCAGGTTCGGATTTTATAAAAAAGCCCAGGTTTTCCATGATAGAGTAAGCGGACAAGGAGGAGATAACATTATGTTTATTTGTTTTCATGCTTTCTTCACTTAAATTGGTAATATAAGTGAAATCCGATTCCACCCATCCAAGTGCGTTAAAACTCAGGCAGTTTATGCCGTTCGGATTTCCTTCATGTATGGCAACTTCTTTTTTTTCGATGATAAACTCCAATAAATTAAGCCAGGTTTGCCATTGTAACTGCAATCCTGTTACAGTCTTGGTGATTTTTAGAAAATCATTTACACATTCTTTTATCGCTTTATTAATGGGGTCATCATTGTTTTCCTTTGGTTTTAGTAATCCCCTGGCCCATTTAATGAACTTCTCATTGGAAACAGGCTCTTTTTTGTTTTTCAGCTTGTGTTTTATATGTGTTTCCACAGGCCATTTCTCCACTTGTTTGACATGGTAAAAATCCGCTTTTAATTTACTGAAGTTTACAGCCGGTTTTTTATCAGCGCACAGTGTATCCATATTTTCGTAACTGATAATGTTCAGGTGTGTTTGCATTTTTGCGAACCATAGTTGAATCTGGGGAAAACTCTGCAAGGATATTGTTTCTTTTTTATTTACCGGAATATTTTCTCTTTTGAAATAGCTTTTGAGACAGGACCAGTAGTCTTCGATACGAGGAGCCAGCACACTGATTCTATTTGGCTTAATGCCTTTATTTAAGGCGGTTGTCACCCAGCTGGTTATGTCTTTTACTTCAGCTAACGAAGTTGTGAATTTTTTGATATTTGTGACATTGGCGCTGAAGCAAGTGTGCTCTTTAGTTTGGCGGAAAATATTTTTTTGATTGAAATACTTGTAAATAGGATGGATTTCATTATTGTCAGAATAGGCAGGTGTTAAAATTCTGACGCTTGTTTTTTCGGATATTTGATAGATAAGCTCCTTTTCCACTGTATTTATGTCAAACCCCAGGTCAAAGATAATTTCTTTAAATTGAATATTTTTATGAGGTATATTGTCCAGTAAAAAAGCGCTGGCCCACGAGGACTCAATAATTTTTTTTTCATTCAGATAATTCCAAAAATCCTCCGCCAAATCATACCATTTTATCCAGTATAGGCCCGTTGTTTTATCCGTTTCGATTATTTTCCACTCTTCCATCAAAGTGTTTTTCAAGGGGTGTTTTAGCAGGTGAGCCAATGCTTCCATGTATTGGCAAATCAAAGCGCCCGTTTCTTTTCTTTTTTGCCACTCTTGTATTCGATTTTTCGCCCATTTTTGATACAGTAAAATTAAAAAAAACCGGGGGACAATATGATATTCAGGGTAGGAGATGGGGAATAATTGTGACCAATAATCCCTCGCTCTCACAATACAGCTTTTATTTTTCAATTGATGGCTTTTTTCCAGTTGATTGAGAATAAAAAATTGGGATTTGATGTCAGATGTGACCCATAAGCTCTTATTCGGGTCAAATTCTCTTAAGAGCTGTTTTTTGTCTTTAATGCTTAAGTTGGTAATTAATTCCAGCATTTTTTAGATCACTTTCAGTGAATTAACGAGATTGAGGATTTGTTTTTCCAATTCCTGTATTGATGAATTGTTCCATATCACATAGTCCGCTTTTTTTATTTTTTCCTCTTGGCATATTTGAAACTGCATTCGACTGTCAATTTCTTTGTTGGTGAAGGCTCGATATTTTTTCAGACGAGATTTTTGTTTTTCCGGGTCAGTGGCAATGACAATTCGGGTATGAAAAAAATTTTCCCAGCTTTTTTCAAATAATAAGGGAATCTCATAAAAAGCGATCTTTTTTCCTGAAAAAAGGAGCTTTTTATTTCGTTTTTGCATTAAATCCCAGACTATAGGATGTATGATAAGTTCAATTCGGTTCAGTAAAGATCGATTTTGAAAAGCCGCTGAGGCGATTTTTTGGGTATTGAACCCTCCTTTTTTTTTGAGATATTCCGGCCCCAGCAATTTTAACATTTTGAAATAGCCTGGGCTTTCGGGAGCTATGGCCTCTTTGGCCAGTTCGTCGGCGGAAATAAAATTTAATCGTTTTTTTCTCAATATCAGTCCCACTGTGGATTTTCCTGATCCGATGATCCCGGTTATTGCTACTTTATGTATAAAGTTCTTATTTTCCATAACCGATAAAACCATAAGTGACAAAATGAATGTGGTGCTGAAACTTGTATAAAATTTTATGATTGGAAGATTTTGATTGTACATTGTTGGCAGGCGGCAATTTAACTTGAATGAATGGTAAAAGCAACAAGTAAGATGAATATTTTTAAATCAGCAAAGCTAATACTTAACTTGTATTTTCTCATACGCTTGGTGTGTAAAGGAGAGTTGAGAAAACAGGTAGAGGGTTATTTTTTTGAATAATTAAATTAAGGTTGTGCAGGGCCGCTCTAAAAAGCAGAGTAATTATGAAACTGAAAATCAGAAAATTTGGACAATTCCAATTATTAAAGCAAATTGCCAAAGGCGGTATGGCTGAGATTTTTCTCGCTTGTTCGGGGAATTTGAAAAGCGCCTATAGATTTGTGGTTATAAAGAGAGTACTACTAGCTCATTCTCACAATAAAGAATTTAATAAAATGTTTCAAAATGAGGGAAAAATAGCGGTTAATCTCACCCATAGCAATATTTGTTCCATTTATGAATTTGGAATTCAAAAAGATCAATATTTTATCTGTATGGAGTATATTGCCGGAAGAAATATACGGCAGTTAGCCAAAAAAATAAAGAGTCAGAAAAAAAATCTGAGTGTGGCAATGTGCGCTCATATTCTCAAGTACGCTTGTAACGGCTTGGATTACGCGCACAATTGCACGGATGGTGTCACAGGTCAGCCTTTGAATATTATTCATCGTGATATCAGTCCTCAGAATATAATGGTGAGTTTTAATGGTGATGTGAAATTAATTGACTTTGGTATAGCCAAAATAGACAACTCTGAATCCACACGAGCAGGTGTGTTAAAAGGGAAATTTGAATATATGAGTCCCGAGCAGGTGGCAGGTAAAAATTTAGACCGGCAAACAGATATTTTTTCTTTGGGAAATGTCTTGTGGGAACTGCTTGCCAGAAAAAAATTGTTTACAGGTTCCAGTGAAATGCAAATTTTGAAAAAAATAAGAGATTGTAGAATCCCTGACTTGAAAAAAATTAATCCGGCCATTTCTGACAGGCTGGTAGAAATAGTCAATAAAGCGCTGAGTGTTAACAAAAATCTCCGATATCAGACAGCGGCGGATATGGGAAATGACCTTTCTGTCTTTCTTAATAAATCGTATCCGGATTTTACACAAGCGCATTTCAGTTCTTTCATAAAGGAAATATATGTAGAGGAAATACTAGAAGAAAGACAAAATTTAAAAATGTATTTACAGGAATTGGTTGCAAAAAAATCAGATTTAAAGAAAGAATTATTCTCACGCGGAAATATAGACACCAGCAAATCCTCCTTTTTAGGTTACTCGGATAAAATGAATGAACAAGAAGACGAGGAAAAACCGGCCGCTTCTGAGGATACGGCTACCGAGGGGGGGTATACAGTTACAGCTACCGGGTATACAGCTACCGAGGGGAATACAGTTAATAATAAGGAGTATGCCGCCACCCATAGTAGTCGGGAAAGTGCTTCACAGGCACCGTCACAGCCAAGCAGAGAAGTTACAAAAACAAAATTTGAAGATAGTCTAGGTGGAACAAGTGTCCACTCCAAAAAATCTTTGTCCATTCGATCAGACGGATACAGAAACGTTTTAGAAGAAGATAGTGTAGTGAGTGAATCTCCTAAATATAAGCCTTGGAATAGCAGAGCCAATATTTATCGAACAAGGACGACAAATAATGAATTTCACAATGGCAGGAAGAAGTCTATTTTTAAAACGATTTCAGTTGGTTTGTTTATTATCGGAATAACCGGTTTTTTTTATTTTTTCAAAACAGACGATATATTGTCTTTTATACAAAAAAATACCTATTTCAAAAAGCAGGAGGCTGATTTGCCTGTTAAGGCTGATAAGCAACCTTCATTGGTAGAACCCATTGTTACTCCAAAGGTCAAGAAAGCGGTTCCGGTGGTTCAACAGGATCGTATTGCACCTAAAAGGGGAATATCAGCCGCGCAGGAGGAGAAACCGATTGTTAGAAAGAGTGTTTTTATCATAACGCAGCCTTCCAGTGCTCAGATCTATATTAATGGTGTAAAAACTGATCGCCTTACACCAACTTCAGTTATTGTTCCGTTTAACAAGCAGTTTACTTTGACCATTAGAAGAAAGGGATACCATGATAAAACAGTGGTGCTTTCCCCTCATTCCATACAACATACAGTGAGATTTGCATTAAAAAAAGATCAGGCGAAAAGAAGAGGAAGAAGAAGAAATGAATCAATTATTATTAGGTAATCTGATCATGTTGCTTTTACTGTCAGCCTGTGGCAGACACTTTGGTTTTGGCAGTGCAGGGCATTGCAGTCAGTATACCTATAGTAATGAAAGACAGGTATGGATAGACGCCGCCGGCAAACGTGTCAACTGCACTATAGTCGATAATAATCGGATATTCCCTTATTACCCTGAAAAAGGATGTGATTACTGGAGAGAGTTTTATCAGTTGGATGAGACGGTTAAATTTGTTGAACTGCCGATAAAAATCGGTTCGGGTAAGCAAATTATAGCTCAAACTTACTGTGTGAAACAGGTGTATATCAATAATACAGATCACTCTGGACAGGTATTGCTTATAGATGAAGGAATTTTTTGTTTTAGAGAACATCCCGGAGGGGGGGAAGGTTATGTTTTTACCAGTTGTACGGGAGTGAAAAAGAAAGCACCGGAGACCGAAACAAATAAGGAATAAATAGAGTTGTTTTTATTTACAGGTTTTTTCTCTGTCAGCGGCCCCGCTTTATAAACGCGTGCCGTCCTTGCAATATTCATGATTCTCAAGGTTTTAAATTGTATCATCGCGCTGACATAAAAAAATTATTGAGAGAATTTTAATTTGTCTTTCAAAAGCAAAAAGTCATTATGATTAAGTTGTCTTAAAGTTCTGTGTTTGATCAATGATTTTCTCATTTTTATCAGACAGTTGTTTGAAACTTGTGCCTGTTTTCTTCCGTCAATGGTTAAAAAAGCGCTTTGGTTGTTGTTATTTATTTTAAAACACATTTCGCAGGTGTCAGGAACAATAACAGGGCGGTTTGTCAGGCTGTGAGAGCATATAGGGGTGATGGCAAATGATTCCACTTGTGGATGCAGAATAGGGCCTCCCGCCGCTAAATTATAGGCCGTGGATCCGGTAGGTGAGGAAATAATAACCCCATCCGCTTTTATGGAATAGATGTTTTCATTTTGAATTGTAATGGAAATATTGATTAGATGGCTGAAGGAGCCTCTTTCAATAACCATGTCATTAAGAGCCAGGAATTTGCTTTTCTTGTGTTGTTCCTGATAAAAGGAAACATCAATTAAAGATCGCTCCTCCAATATCATTTTTCCGGTTAAAGTGGACTTGAGATGCTCAATGAGGGAGTCTTGTTTGTGGACAGTTAGAAAGCCGAAAGACCCCATATTAATTCCCAAAAAAGGCACGGAATGATTGGAGACATATTGAACTGTTTGTAAATAAGTGCCGTCTCCGCCCAATACCAATACTAAATCAATGTCGGTATTAACAGGGGGGGTGTTAAAGAGATTTGATTGAGCAAGGCTCTGCGTTTTGATTTTCTTCTCTTTCAGCCATTTTTCAGCTTGATCAACAATGGAAATAATATCCGGTGAATCATTTCTGTAAACGATCAATATGTTTTTAACCGGTTTTTTAAAAAAATGATTTTGCGTCAATTCTCTCCCTCTCTCTCAAAAAAATGTGGATTATGCATGGATAACAAAACCCGCTCGTTTTGTAAATGGTATTTTTATTGAGATGAAAATGGGCTGTGGATTAAGGCCGATGTGTTTTCTCTGATTTTTTAAACAAACCTATTAAACCAGGTTTGTTTTTTGTAAAGGGAGTGTTCCGCTTTTGCTCCTTTTCGGTTTTTTTATTGACGGCTATATTCATACTGAGTTGTTGCTGGGTGGAATTTTCCGATGTTCTTTTGAGTTGGGATTGGTATATATGCGCTTTTTCCATTAAAATATCTTTTGGCAGTCTTTTCTCTTTGGGTTGTTCATTTCGGCTTTGATGAGTGGGGGGGAGAGAAGATACAGGCATTTGTGTTTTGTTATTTTGATCGGAGGATTCAGAAAATCTCAGATCTGATTTTGGATCACTGTTTGGCTTAGTTGGGGATTTTACAGTATGTGTTTTTTCTTGTTTCGTGGAGCTGTCGAAGCCGGAGGCAATTACGGTAACTTTGACTTCATCTGAGGATTGATTGGGGTCTACTATAGCTCCAAAAATAATTTCTGCGTTGGGATGAGCCTCCGCTGTAATCAACTCAGCTGTTTGATTGACTTCTTTCAACGACAAGTCCGGTCCGCCGGTTATGTTAATAATCAAGCCTGATGCTCCTTTAAACGAAGTATCTTCCAGTAGAGGAGAGGAAATAGCGGTACGGCCGGCAGATAAAGCCCTGTTTTCCCCTTTGGCTGAACCAGTGCCTATAATAGCTAAGCCTTTTTCGGACATGACAGTCTTTATGTCTGCGAAATCCAGATTAATGAGCCCTTTTTCATTAATTAAATCCACGATACCTCGAACTGCTTTGAGAAGTATGTTATCCACGCTTTTGAAAGCGGATAACAGGGAGGTGTTTTCATTTGTTATTTTTAACAGTTTTTGGTTGGGAATAACGATAAGCGTGTCCACATTTTCCTTTAAAAATTGGATGCCCATTTCCGCGTGTCGCGCTCTTCTTTGACCTTCAAAGAAAAAAGGGCGAGTGACCACTCCCACCGTTAAAGCTCCCTGCTCCTTGGCAATACGGGCGATCACACCACTGGCGCCGGTTCCTGTCCCTCCTCCCATACCAGCCGTGATAAAGACCATATCAGCACCTTTTAAGGCGGATACTATTTTGTCGCAGGATTCAATCGCGGCTTGTCTGCCAATCTCCGGATTGGCACCGGCCCCCAGACCTTTAGTTAGTTTAGTGCCCAGCTGAATTACGCAATCCAAATTTTCATGCTCTTCCAGAGCTTGAAGATCCGTGTTAACGGCAATGAACTGAGCACCGCTTAAACCAGACTGATACATTGTTTTAATGGCATTACTGCCGCCGCCGCCTACTCCTACTACTTTAATGTTGGCTCTGGATTTTATACTTTCTTCGTCGATTTGAAACATTTTTGTTCTTTCCTTTATACAAATAAATCCTGTAAGTATCGTTTTATTTTAAGGGCTTTTCGATAATTGGAACGGTAATCCAATGTATTTTCATTTTGGATGTAACATAAGACACCTAAAGCGGTAGCAAAATCATTTTTATTTTCCAATTCACTCGCTTTGGAAAATCTGCTGATGACAGCTTTTTTAATCGGCTTTTCCATGAGGGCGCGACCGGACTCAATCAAACCTTTTAAAGCGCTGGTTCCTCCTGTAAGCACCAGACCTTCTTCCAGTCGATTCATATAACCAAGAGACTTCAACTGTTGCTTTACTGACTCAAATAACAATTCCGCTCGTGCACTTAAAATGGCATTTATCTTTTTTATGTCGGTGTTAATTTCCCATTTTTGCAGTTCATCCGGTGTAATCTCCTTTTCATCCCATTCCGTTTTTACACAGATATTTCCATGTTTCAGTTTTATTTCTTCCGCCAGGTTCCTTGGTATTTTCAGTTCAGACATCAAATCATGGGTGAAGTCCTCTCCTCCCATAGGCAGAGAACCGATATGGTGCACCCGTGAATCAATAACGACAGTGAAACAGGTTTGATCCTGTCCAATATCCAATACACATATACCGGATTTTTTTTCGTTTTCTGTCAATATAGATAAACTGGTCGCAAGGGGCTGTAGGACCAGACCTCTAGCGGAACAACCGGCGTAACGAAGACATTGAAGCGCGTTTTGCACATTTGTTTCCGGGATGGAAACCATCATAACGGATGTTTCCAGCCGGAGGCCGGACAAGCCCAATGGATTGAAAAAAGGCCCTTCCCGATCCACAGTAAAACTCTTTGGCAAAACATGTAGAAGACGATGGCCGGTGGGTAAAGGCACTGCTTTGGCGGTGTCCACTGCTTTGTTCAAGTCCTCCACTGTCACCTGTTGAGAGGAGATGATGGACATACCTTGCGAGGAGAAAATGTGATAATCTCCGCTGATTCCCAAAAACAGCTGGGAAATTTGCGTTCCGGCCATTACTTCCGCTTCCTCTTTTGCTTTTTGAAGAGCAAAAGCGGTTTCCTTCATGTTTACAATTCTACCTTTATATAAACCTTTATGAGAGACGCAGGAAGATCCGGCCAAAGTGAGCTCATTTGAAGACAGGGTGCCAATAAGACACCGGACTTTGCTTGCTCCCAAGTCAATACCAGCCACCACTTTTTTATCTTCAATGTTAAAACGACCCATCATCAACCTTATGTTTATGGAGCTTTATTTTTTTTATCAGTTTATATAATATAATAAGGTTAGATGGCCTTACTTGTACTCACAACAATTTTTTGAGAAAACCGCGCATCAATAACGCGCCATTTAATGTTTTTTTGATTCAAATATCTTAATACGCTTTCAATTCTTTTGGTTTTCATCTGTATGGGATCATATCCGACTTTTATTGCTTTTCCGTTTTTGGATAAAATAAAGATCAGGCTTTTTTCCTGAGCTGAGTATTTTACTTCTGAAATTTCCTGTCTGCTGAACTCCCCCTGCTCCGGCATAAGATTGAAAAATCTCATAGCCAGCTTGCGAATTGTTTTCTGTTTTAGAAAGATGGAGCCTCTTAAAATCGGAAGGTCTGGAATATGTTTGGCGGGCAAGGAGGGCAAAATCTGTCCATCCGTGGAAAGAGGGTGAATTGTTCCATTGGAGGGATGAAGTAAAACCAGTAAAGGTTTTCGAGGCTGTACCTGAATAAACACCCGATCGGGAAGCAGTCTGAGAATTTTTACGGAATCCACACGAGATTCGGAATGCACTACTTTCAGCAATTCATCCGAAACCTTCCATATTTTTTTCCCGATAAAGTGCTGTAGTTTTGATTGCAGGAGAGATTGAACCTCATCCATGGAATCCTCCCATAAGGGCTCTTTTTGTATTTCCACTCGAATTTCATTGATGACCAGCCAGTGATTTAAAGCATAATAAGAAACTCCGATGAAAAGACAAAAACAAACAGATAAAAGTGGAATGGAATATTTGGCGGATATTTTCATATTATATTTTTTTGTACTATATTTTCCATAGCCGATTCAGTCTGAAAAATGCTGAAATGAATGCCATTTTGTATTGGTGGGGTATGTTTAATTTAATGGACGAATCAAAAAAAACCGTCTGCGTTATTTCTACTTCTTGTGTTACTCCCGCCCAACTCCTGTTCTTCCAAAACTGCAGACCCTGAAACAACATTTTAGTTTCCCATACCTTCAGTCCTGTGCCGGCGGGAACCTGTTTGAAAACAGAAAAAACTCAAACCGACTTTGCATGTTTCCTCTTTTCCGTCATAGTGTAACCATTTTTTTCCTGATTTACAAAGCCACGCAAGGTCATACAGACTTACAGTGCCTGACTGATGTGTTTCTATGATAAGGATCAGCATATTTTTTCTGATTTGTTTTTCTTTTCCACCATAGGTTCAGATAAGATCGGATCTTGATATTGGAATATAGTTGAAGGAGGTTAGTTTTTTAAAGAAATCCGATTAAAGTTTGTTCTGATTTCACTGATGTTGTTTTTTGTGGCCTTGCTATGTGAAAAGCCACGAACACATTGTTGCAACGGTATTTTCAGGCTGTAAAATCGAATCTGTTGTTGTGGTAGTCAGGAACGCTTTGTTGTGACAGGATTTTCATGACTGGCTGAATAGGGATTTTTGTGAAAGCTGATCGAATCTGTTGTTGTGGTAGTCAGGAACACTCTGTTGTGACAGGATTTTCATGACTGGCTGAATAGGGATTTTTGTGAAAGCTGATCGAAGGTGTTGTTGTGGTAGTCAGGAACACATTGTTGTAGCGGTATTTTCAGGCTGTAAAATCGAATCTGTTGTTGTGGTAGTCAGGAACACATTGTTGTAGCGGTATTTTCAGGCTGTAAAATCGAAGTTGTAGCGGTATTTTCAGGCTGTAAAATCGAATCTGTTGTTGTGGTAGTCAGGAACACTCTGTTGTGACAGGATTTTCATGACTGGCTGAATAGGGATTTTTGTGAAAGCCGATCGAAGGTGTTGTTGTGGTAGTCAGGAACACATTGTTGTAGCGGTATTTTCAGGCTGTAAAATCGAAGGTGTTGTTGTGGTAGTCAGGAACGCTCTGTTGTGACAGTATTTTCATGACTGGCTGAATAGGGATTTTTGTGAAAGCCGGCGGTGATAAGTGACAGCAAAGCGATGAGCTTCATCGCGCAAATGTATTAAAATGTTTAGTGCTTCTGAATCAGGCTTAAATAAAATGGCATTTTTTCTACCTGGAAGGAAAAATCTCTCTTGATTTGACTGGACCTTGTTTGAGGAAAAATCCGATTTTACCCTGCTTTTTGCTATGGCCACTACGGGGATATCTTTCCGTCCCGCTGATTTTAAAGCCAGCAAAGCCTTGTTTAACTGGCCCTTACCGCCATCTACGATCAGTAAGTGAGGGTCAGGATATTCCTCGTGTCTAAATCGGCGATCCAACACTTCTTTAATTCCGGCGAAATCATCCACTCCTTCCACTGTTTTTATTTTGTATTTTCTGTAATCCTCTTTCTTGGGAATGCCTTCTTCAAACACCACTTGCGAAGCCACCTGACTTTGCCCCTGAAAGTGGGATATATCAAAGCACTCCATCCGCTCCGGTAGATTTTTTAAATGAAATTTTTTTTGAATATCCTCCAGCCCCTTTAGTAGGGACTGTTTTTTTGAATATTGCTCTGTGAAACGGATATGGGCGTTTTTCAAAGCCATATCCATAAGTTTTTTTTCAACACTTCCTCCGGGTTCACGAACACAGGTGGTTTTTCCCTGTATTTTAAGCAGAGCTTTTTCCAAGGTGGAAAACAAGGAGTTGTCTATTTGTTTACGGTTCAGCAAAATCGAATCAGGAAGCAGGTTATCCATGTAATATTGGATGATAAAAGAACAAAACTGTTCGGAAAAGTTAGTGAAGGAGGAACTTGCTTTACAAAGGGGTTTCTGATTGCCTGGCTTTTTTTCAAAAACAGTTCGATCGGTAATTATATTGGGTTTATAATAAAAACGATGCCCGACAACCGCGCCAGCCCGTATATGCAGTGTTTGAAATAATATGGCTTTTTTGTCACTGTGAAACGCCATCACATCCAGATTTTTATTTTGCTGGCTGACAATTGTTTGTTTCGCGCGGCAAAATTCAACCGCTTTGATATTGTCTCTCAAACGGGCGGCCTCCTCAAATCGCTCCTCTTTAGACAGCTTTTTCATCTGTTTTTCCATGTTCTTTAAAATCGTTTTGCCTTTTCCTCTCAGGAAAGACACAGATTGTTTAATTTGTTGAAGGTAATCCGGCTGGCTGACTTTATCCACGCAAGGGGCCGTACAGGCGCCGATATGATAAGTCAAGCAGGGTTTTGTCCTTCCCTTCATAAAATGATTACTGCAATCTCTGATTTTAAAACGAGTATTTAACAGTTGAATCATCTGTCTGACAAAACCGGCAGTTGTATAAGGTCCAAAGTAAAGTGAACCTTTTTTCTTCACACTTCTTTCCATATAAAAGCGGGGGAATGGCTCTTTTATAGAACAGCGAATATAAGGATAGGATTTGTCATCTTTCAAGCGGATATTATAACGAGGGTTGTGCTTTTTGACTAAATTGGCTTCCAGCAGATAAGCCTCTACTTCCGTGTCTGTCAGGATATAATCAATATACTGAACTTTGGGAACAAGGAAAGTATTTTTAAAACTTTTATCATTGGAAAAATAAGATTGAATCCGGGATTTTAAATTCCCGGCCTTTCCGACATAAATAACATGGTTGTTTGTATCCTTCATTAAGTAAACACCACATTGAGTCGGAAAGTTTTTTATGATTTTTTTTAATAAATCAGCCTGTTTCATGCCTGTACCAGTCCATGCTGTTTTTTAGTGGATTCAGATTCCTCTCGTTGGGATTATTAACCTGAATGAGAAGTCTGATACAGCTTATTATATCCATATATATTTGAGCTGTCCTGTTTTTTATATTATACAGTTCAAAGCAATAAACAAAAAAGGAGAACAATATGAGAACGGAACCCATCCCTGACAAAGCGGCGTTGGCTGAGAAAATAAAAAAAACAGCTCTTTTAAAAGGCCATTTTATTTTACGCTCAGGACAGCACGCCACCAGGTATTTTGATAAATATCTCTTTGAGTCCTCCCCTCTTTTACTGGAGGCTGTTGCACATTATTTAAAAAAACTTATTCCTCCTGGTACGGAAATTCTAGCTGGTTTGGAGATGGGAGGTATTCCTGTGGCTGTGGCTTTGTCTTTGCAAAGCGGCTTGTCTTGTGTTTTTGTGCGGAAGAAATCAAAAGAATACGGCACAAAAAAAATTACTGAAGGTTGTTCCATCCAAAACCGGAAAGTTTGTATCGTAGAGGATGTTGTTACTACAGGAGGACAGGTGATAGCCAGTGCGCAAAATATGAGAAAGGAGGGAGCTGTAATTCAAAATGTGATTTGCGTTATTCATCGTGGCGGAGAAAAATCTTTGAAAGAAATTCAGCAGGCTGATTTAAAATTGCATTCTTTATTTGCCTGGGATGTGTAATTGCGGACAATATAAAAAAACTGTACAAGAAAGATATATTGATAAGTTATTATAATGAAAGAACTTTTTTTATTTTATAAAAAAAATATATTATGATGTAAAGCAATGTGGGTGTATAAAAATAACACAAAGTATCAGACAGAAACCCAGAAGTCCAGTTTATTTGTTTTATGCTTGCCGTACTAGAACAAGACTGTATAGACTTATTTTCAGTGATAATTTTTTGAAGGAGGGGCAAGGATGCTCATAAATGATAAGGATTTTTTATTTTCTTCACCGGTTGTAGTAAAACAAATGAAAACCTATTTGCAAGAGCGTGGTCTCTCAAAAAGGGAGTCGGAAGTTGTCATTCTGGTAGTTCAGGGACTGACAAACAAGCAGGTGGCTGACCAGCTTTGTGTAGCGGAAAAGACGGTCAAGTTTCACCTCACCAATGTATATAAAAGAATGAAAATTTCCCGTCGATCTCAAATTATCTGGACTCTTCCTATGGCTCAATTTATAGAACACGCCAAGGATGGTGAGCATTTTGCTCCACCGCAACAGAGTACAACAGGTTCAGATATTCCTTCCACGGATGACAGTTTCATACCTGTAGGTAATTCCACGGTGACTGATAACCTGTAAAAATTTTATTTTTTATTCTCGGTGTCTGATAGATCTTATGGAAAAATATGTTTCTCCATCTCGTTCTCTTGTTCAAATGACAGAGCTTGTTTTACCTAACCACATGAACGCTTTGGGAACGGCTTTTGGCGGCGTAATTATGTCCTGGATTGATATTTCCGCTTCCATCTCCGCCAGCCGGCATTGTTCCGGAAATGTTGTTACGGCCAGTATTGATGATGTGCATTTTCTGGCTCCGGTTCATAAAGGGGATGTGGTCAGTTTGACGGCTCAGGTGAACTACACCCGTAAAACTTCTATGGAAGTGGGAGTAAAAGTGACAGCGGAAAATGTAATAACCGATGACATTCGGCATACAGTAAGCGCCTATCTGACTTTTGTGGCTTTAGACGAAAACCGCAAGCCCACCTCTATCCCTCATTTGTACTTAAAAACAGAGGAGGAAAAAATGCGATTCGAAAAAGCAAAACAGCGTAGAAAATGGAGATTGGAAAGAAGAAGTCAATTGATGTAAGGGAGTTTTGAAAAAGTAAAATATTTGGCAAATTAAGGACTACGAACAATAAGTGTTAAAACACTTTAGATTTCATAAGAGGAAGGAAGATATTTATTAGCTTAAAATGGACTCCGTCAGAGGCCTTTGAGACATATTTCCTTCACTTGTTCATCTAAAACCCATATAGTTGTTCCATCTGACCAATCGTCAGAGGCCTTTGAGACATATTTCCTTCACCTGTGTTCAGATAGGATCAAGCGTTCTCTAGCTAGCAAAAAAATTCCATAAATTCACTTCACGGTGGGCGGGAATGGCTGTAGCTTCGTATTGGAGCGCAGACAGAGATGTTTTGTTTTTCTATGAGTTTTCTTTTACTTCCAGACATAGAGAGCAGTTGGCCCTTAAAATCCTGTAGAGATTCTTCCGGGAAGCGAGAAAGCTGAGGGGTAGGAAAAAGCGGAAGGGAAAAAGAGCAAAAATTCTAAGGGGCAGTAACATTAAGATATAAGATCCTATTTGTTTTGTAAAACTTGAAATTATATTTTCCGCAATTAAATCCGGCAGTAACATTAAGATATAAGACCTCATTTGTTTTGTTGAATGAATGTCAATATACCATCTTTAATTGAGAAGAAATGCAGTGAACAGGTTTTCTATTGTTTTATTTTGCAAGGCCTATGATATATATTCGCTCTACAGTAAGACACAGTATAGGTTTTCTATTGTTTTATTTTGCAAGGCCTATGATATATATTCGCTCTACAGTAAGACACAGTATAGGTTTTCTATTGTTTTATTTTCAAAGGCCTATCATATAGTACAGAAGAGAGGTGAAATCTCTCTTTTTTGGAGTGTATAAGTTGGGATTTTGGAGTCTCAAATGTCATTTTTACATATTTTTTGTTTGTGATTGTTCGTGATGTTGTCCGTGTCTGTATTTGTGACTGTGTTCGTATCTGTGTTTGTGTCTGTATTTGCAACTGTGTTCGTATCTGTGTTCGTATCTGTATTTGCGACTGTGTTCGTGTCCTTTATTTGTGACTGTGTTCGTATCTGTATTTGCGACTGTGTTCGTATCTGTATTTGCGACTGTGTTCGTGTCCTTTATTTGTGACTGTGTTCGTATCTGTATTTGCGACTGTGTTCGTGTCCTTTATTTGTGACTGTGTTCGTGTCCTTTATTTGCGACTGTGTTCGTGTCCTTTATTTGCAACTGTGTTTGTGTCCTTTATTTGTGACTGTGTTCGTGTCCTTTATTTGCGACTATGTTCGTGTCCTTTATTTGTGACTGTATTTGTGTCCTTTATTTGCGACTGTGTTCGTGTCCTTTATTTGTGACTGTGTTCGTGTCTGTATTTGCGACTGTGTTCGTGTCTGTTGTGTCTGTTGTTCGTGCTTGTGGCCATGACTGTGTGCTTATGTGGTTTTTCACTTTAAGAATCAATGGAGTTTTTTTTGTCGGAAGAGGATTGCCGTTCAGATGAGGATGAAATAAATCTTCTGTATAAAAAAGGGTTTATTATTACACTACTCACGCCCAGAAAAATAAGAATGGAAAAAATATCAGAACTGATATAGCCCTTTGAATAAGCCAGATTGGCCACGATTAAATCCAAACCCGCTCTGGAGTTAAGAATGACTCCCACTTGTAAAGACTCTTTATGTGTAAAACGGGTAAAACGGCTCCCTATATAGGCTCCGAAGATTTTACTCGTAAAAGCGATCAGAACGATAAAACTGAGCAATCTCCAGTCATTGAAAGCTTCAATGGAAAAGTGCAGTCCGATATAGGCGAAAAAGATCGGAGTCAGAAAGTGGTTGGTGATGGCGCCCAGAGTTTTAGTCATGGAGAGAAAAGCGTTTGTTCCAATAATATCCTTGTTTAAAAGAAGTCCGCCAAAAAAAGCGCCAATAATAAAATGGAAACCCAGTATTTCACTGAGAGTGGAAAATCCGAGAACAAAAAGAACTCCTATACCAAAAACAGCTTCTTTTCCAAGGTAGCCGATCAGTTTGTTGAAAGCTTTTTCCGTTTTGTTGACATGGGAAATTTCTGAGCGCAGAAATTTATTTACAAGCATAATGGTTATGAAGAAAAAAACTATTTTAAATGTTTTAATGGAGAAAGCTTCTATAAATTCAAGAGCAGTATTTGTTTTTTCCATATAGAAGGTGATGCCCAGAAAAAACAAAGCTACAATATCAATTAGCACGGTGGAGCCTATTATTAAATGTCCCACTTGTGTATCCATAATTTTAAGATTTCGAAGGAAACTCAACACCACCGGCATGGCGCTGATGGCAAAGCAAAGCCCTATCACTATAGAGGGAATCAATTTTAAGCCAATAATAGCCATGGCGATGATGATGCCGGCCGCGAATGAAATGGTAAAACTTGTTAAAGCACATACCAGAGCTTTTTTTCTGATGGCGGAAAAAATATCTTTTAGGTTCATTTCCAAACCGGCGGCAAAGATGAGGAGAAAAATCGCCAACTCCACAATACCGTACAGCTCCTTGTTGGGAGTTATCAAGCCGGTCAGGCCGATTAACAGACCTCCCAGAATTTCCCCGATGATTTCCTGAAAGCCGAGAGATTTGAACAGCCTGCCAAAAATACGCGCACAAATCAAAAGCAAAAGGAGACTGGTAATTAAATTCATTGTTTATTTCTTGTTAACTATAAAAATGTTTTTCTTGTATTTTCCAGAGCTGTTGAGGTTCTTTTTTTGAATTGCCAAGGCGTAAAGTGCAAAAAAATTTTAACTGAATCGGCATAATTCAGATTTACGCAGAACAAGGCGATCACTTTGAAACCTCATTGGTAGCTTAACACATTTTATCTCAAAATTTATTAATTTTTTGGTATGCCGTTTTCTGAAAAAAACTTATCAGGAGGGACGCGAAAGCTATTCCTTTATTCGAGGGAAGAGTGGAGGCAATTCCTGAATAGTTTTCCCTGCCTGGGGAAAAGCACCGCTTTGGAAATGCTCCACTGGCCATTCGTCAGGGCAGGATAAACTGTTTAGCAGTTGGTTCATCTTTTTTGGCATGACCGGTTTCAACAGTACAGCGGACAGATATACTATATCCAAAGCGGCTCTTAAAATATTTCCTGCTTTTTTTTTGTCTGTCTTGACTGTTTTCCAGGGGGCATTTTGTTCCAGAAATTTATTTGTTTCGTTTAGCATATCAACAATCTTTTCAAGGACCAGATGAGGTTTTAAAGCCAAAATATCCATTTTGACTGCCTGAGCTGTCTTTAATCCTGAAATTCGTAGATTCTTTATCATGGTATTGTGATCTGTGTTGTTTCTTTCGGGGATTTGGGATTCAAAATAGCGGTGGAGCATTTTGGTGGTTCGGCTGAGCAGATTCCCTATATTATTAGCCAGATCTTCATTGATTCGTCGGGTAATCAGGTCGTATGAAACAGAGGAGTCGTTTCCTATTGGCACATCCCGAATCAGAAAATAACGAAGGCTGTCTGAGTCAAAAGATTGTAGAAGATTTACAGGATCCATGACATCCCCTCTTGATTTACTCATTTTTTCCTGGGACTGATTTAACAGCCATCCATGTGCCAATATGGTTTTTGGAAGATTAAGGCCCAAGGCCATTAACAGACAGGGCCAATATACACAGTGTGTAATCAGAATATCTTTGCCGATCAGATGGACAGCGCCTGTGTCTGTCCACCATTTTTTAAAATCTTTGTTTTGCGGGGCCTGATAGCCGACTCCTGTGGCATAATTGAGAAGAGCGTCCACCCATACATAAGTTACATAATTCCGGTTAAAGGGAATTTCCACCCCCCAATCCACGCGGTTCCTGGGGCGGCTGATGCATAAATCCTCCAAATCCTGTTTTAAAAACCCGAGCACTTCATTTTTTCTGTAAAACGGCTGGATGAAATCCGAGTGCTTTTGAATATGCTCAATTAAAGCCTGCCGATAAGAGGACATTTTAAAAAAATAATTTTTCTCTTTTATTTTGATCACTTTTTTGCCGTCGGGGGATTTTCCGTTCACTAAATCCTTTGAAGTATAAAATATTTCATCGCTGGTGCAGTACCAGCCTTCGTAATTGGACTCATAAATTTGCTTATTGTCATACAGTTCCTGCAAGCACTTTTGAACGGCTTTTTTATGCCAGGAGGCAGTGGTCCTGAAAAAACGGTTGTATGAAATGTCCAGTACATTCCATGTTTGTTCAAATCTTTGCGCCATTTCGTCGCAGTAATTTTGAATCGGCTGTTTTTTCTGTTTGGCGGACTGACTGCATTTTTGACCGTGTTCATCCGTGCCGGTCATCATAAAGGTGTCGTATCCTATTAATTGGTGGTAACGGTTTAACACATCAGCCACAATGGTGCTATAAGCTGTGCCCAAATGTGGTTTGTCATTGATATAATAAAGTGGAGTTGTAATATAAAAACGATTCATTAAAATAAATTTTTCAAAAGGAATATACGATTTTTTTTGTTTTCCTTATAGTTATTGGTTACTTGATTTTTTATTTTATCGTTTTAATTTTATTGGGATTTACCTCTTTTAGCAATAATCTAGTGTGTAAAATATTCAAATGGAGTTGTAGGGCGGGGATTATAGGTTTTTTTTTGGATTGACTGCTGATTTTTCTTGTGCAATTTGAAATTTCCTGTTTTACACTTTTGTTTGTGTAAATGGAACAAGCTGAGTGATGAAATAAGGTCAGCTGGTGGTGAAAATATTTATTTCAATATGGGGGAGTGTGTTATGCCGATTAAAAAAAAGAAAAGCTCTGTAAAAAAAGGCCGCTCCGAAAAGTCGGTTGTTGTGAAAGGTTCTTTGAAGAAATCCAAAACCGCTAAAGCCGCACGCTCCAATTCATCCGTATCCGCGAAATCCCGTTCTGCTGTTTCCAAGCTGGAGAGTGCGGTACAAAAGCCGGTCAGGCTCAGGAAAAAATCCACTGTAAATGCCAAAAGTGCGAAAGCCGCGCCTTCCAGGTCTTCAAACAAACCTATCAAAATTAAATCCGGCCCGGCCAAGACCAAAGTTGTGAAAACCACTCAAGACCCGGTAAGTTCTCCTTCCAAATCCATTAAAGCCAAATCAAGTCAAAAAATAAAGGCCAAACCCGTAAAAGTCTCTTCCACTAAGGTTTCGGTAAAGAAGACGGAAAAAGTGAAAAAGTCCAAAAAATCCAATAAAAAACAGAGCCTGGCGGGCAAAAAAAAAGAAAAACTGAAACAGGAAAATGAAAAAAAATGGGATAGTTTTTATAAAAAGGCAAAGGAAGTAAAGCCCGCTCATTTTAAAATTGCCGGGCAGTTTCAGCCTAAGACTTCAATGAATCATCCGGTATTCGGATGGGGCTGGATTATCAATAACAAAAATGATCGGCTGGAAGTTATTTTCAAGGATAAAGTTAGGATTTTGTTATCCAACCAGCAGGAATACGGAGGAAAAATCATTGCAAAAAAGGATCGCAAAGTAAAATGATAGCTTCTTTTTATTCAGAACAAAAAATTAAAAAAGAAAAAGGAATTGTTTTAAATTATGTCTAAATCTGAACTGGTTCAAATTAATGGTCACATTGTGAAAGTATGCTCTAATGGCTTGTATAAAGTGCAGTTGGAGAATAAGGATATTGAGGTGTCGGCCCGACTGTGCGGTAAGATGCGTCGATACAATATTCAGGTTGTTAATGGAGACAGGGTGACAGTGGGATTTTCTCATCACGACCTGACATTGGGTTTAATAATATATCGATATCGGTAAAAAAAATTCAAAAGTACGGTATGTTTTATATGGAAATAAAGTAGCGGTTGATTATTTTAACAGATTATTTAATATTTTGAGTGCATTTCTCGATGAATGAGTCGAGTTGCCGGGGAAATCAATATGGCAAAGTTGAAAAAAAAAAAATTGGTGATCGTGGAGTCGCCGATAAAGGCCAAAACCATCAGTCGTTTTTTGGGAGCGGATTATATGGTGGAGTCCTGTATGGGGCATATAAGAGATCTGCCTGGTTCCTCTAAAGATCTGCCGGAGCAGATCAGGAAAAAATCTTGGGCGCATTTTGGTGTAGATGTGGAAAATAATTTTCAGCCTTTTTATTGTGTGCCAAAGGATAAGAAGGAAATAGTAAAAAAGTTAAAGAGTAAAATCAATTCAGTGCAGGAGTTGATTCTAGCTACAGATGAAGACCGCGAAGGGGAAAGCATTTCCTGGCATCTTCAGGAGATTTTAAACCCCAAAATTCCCGTCAAAAGAATGGTATTCCATGAAATAACCAAATCGGCCATCCAGTCTGCCTTGGAAAATTTCAGGCCGGTGGATAATAATCTGGTGCAGGCTCAGGAAGCAAGGCGTATTTTGGATCGTCTGGTGGGATACAGTATTTCCCCCATACTGTGGAAAAAAGTCAAGAGAGGGCTTTCCGCCGGGCGTGTGCAGTCCGTAGCGGTTTCTTTGGTGAGTGAACGGGAGTTGGAGCGGTTGTCTTTTAAGAAAAGTGTTTACTGGGATTTGTCCGCAGAAAATAAAAAAGGGTGTTCTGATGTATTTGAAAGTCGTTTAATTGAGCATAAGGGAAAAAAGCTGGTGCGCAGTTCTGACTTTGACAGCATCACAGGGGAGTTAAAGAAAAAAAATGTGTTGTTGATGAGGGAGGAATCCGCTCTTCAGCTGAAAGAAAGTTTAAAAGGCAAAAAATTCCAAGTGACAGAAGTGGAGAGAAAAAAGGTCACGAGAAGACCCCCTCCTCCTTTTATTACTTCCACTCTTCAGCAGGACTGCAACAGAAAGATGGGGTTTTCCTCCAGGCAGACAATGAGTTTGGCTCAAAAGTTATATGAGCAGGGTCTTATTACTTATATGAGAACGGACTCTACCGTTTTGTCCGGTCAGGCTTTGAAAGCCGCACGGGCGGCGGTGTCCCGTATATACGGAAAGAATAATCTGCCGCTGGCAGCGAGAGAATATCGTGCGAAAAACAAAGGGGCGCAGGAGGCGCATGAGGCTATACGCCCGGCTGGCGATAGTTTTGTTGAACCCGGAAAGACCGGTTTAAGCGGACAAATGTTAAAATTGTACGAGCTTATTTGGAAAAGAACTTTGGCCTCACAAATGAAAGATTGTATTCAACAGCAGGTGCGTGTCAAAATGCGAGTAGATCAGTCTGTGTTTCAAAGTTCAGGCAGCACTATCCAGTTCCACGGGTTTTATTTGGTGTATAAGGATCAGAAAACGGATGAAGTGCAACTGCCTTCCTTAAAAAAAGGGGATGAGGTGGAGTGTTTAAATATAAAGGCTCTCAGGCATGAGACAAAGCACCCCGCCCGTTATACGGAAGCCTCTCTGGTTCAGAAACTGGAGAAAGAAGGAGTAGGGCGTCCCTCCACTTACGCCAGTATTATCAGCACGATTCAGGACAGGGGATATGTGAAAAAGGAAAAGAACACATTGATTCCCACTTTTACCGCTTTGGTTGTGGATTGCTTTTTGCGGAAAAATTTTCCGGATTATGTAGATATGCAGTTTACTTCTGAAATGGAAAAAGACTTGGATGACATTGCTTGTGGCAAAAAAGGTCATGTAAAATACCTAAAATCTGTTTATATGGGATCAAAAGGTTTGAAAAAACTGATAGAAACTCAGGAAAAGCAAATGAAAGATCAAACTTTTCGATCACTGACTTTAAAGGGATTTGAAGCATACTCTTTTAATGTGGGGCCTTTTGGCGCGTATGTGTCCAGAAAGAACGGCAAGGAGGATATATCCGTTTCCCTGCCGGCGGGGATGTATCCCGGTGAAATCACAAAAGAGACAATCGAAGAATTGATTGATAACAAGATAAAAGGAGGCCGGTCCCTCGGAAGAGACTTCAAAACCGGCAAGGAAATATTTGTTGTTTTGGGAAGATATGGACCTTATGTGAAATTGGAGGAGGATAATGAAAATCAGGAGAGTGAAAATAAAAAAGCGGTAGGGAAAACCAAAACCAAAACTAAAACCAAAACCAAAACCAAAACCAAAACCAGAAAAAAGAAAAAAAATAAAACAGTTTCTCTGGCTCCTTTTTTTGATGAACACACTATCACTTTAAAGGATGCTTTGAAATTACTGGAACTGCCGAAAGTGGTGGGACTGCACCCTGAAACAAAAAAGGAAATCAAAAAAGCCGTGGGCCGTTTTGGCCCTTATATTGTACACGCGGGGGATTTTCGCTCTGTTCCGGCGGACATTTTTTTTGATATTGACCTAAAATACGCGGTCCAGCGGTTAAGTGAAGCAAAAGGGCGCTTTTCCAGTATATTGAAGGATCTGGGGCAACATCCTGAGTCAAATCAACCGATTCAATTAATGAAAGGACGATATGGCCCTTATATCAAATATGATGGTAAAAACTATTCATTACCTTCAGGGCAGTCGGTGGACGACTTTGACTTGTCTTCAGCTTTAAAATTAATTACGGAAAACGCGGGACGAAAAAAAATCTCCAAAACCGGAAAAAAACAAAGTATTGTTAACGCCAATCAGCAGAAAGCGGTAAAGAAAAAAAGCGCTGTCAAAAAAAAAGTCAAAAAAAAATACTTTCCACTCATCCAGAAGGCTGTAGCCACTTTGACTAGCGAACCGGTGGTCAATCCGGCAAAAAAATCCGTTTCACCCCGTATCGCTAAAAAGAATAAGACGAAAAGAGGGTAAATGACTGTAATAAGTCCGTTTTCTGTCTGGACTTGAGCTAAAACAGTCAGTTAAAATCAAAGAAGGCAATAAAAAGGCATAATTAAAAGAAAATTAAAAAAAAGGAAACAAGTGAAATTCATATCGTATTTGGTAGCAGGTAGTTTAACTTTGTTGTTTGCTGTTTTTTCCCCGGCGCTTTACTCAGCGGGATTGGAGTGCGGCTATGTCCATGATATTCAGGATAAGTATTTGTCTTTGCACATTAATTTTTCCAACTTCGATCGGAAAAAAAAGTTTTTCAGAACAAAGCTGTCTTACTTGGAAATGCGCGTAAAGGATCAATTCATTAAATCCCTGGATTCTGAAAAGCTTTATTTTACTCAATCGGATGTTAACAATATCAGAAAACAATTAAAAAATATTTTTGCAAAAATAAAAAACGGCAATTGTTCGGATTTGGATCGAATTTACGATCTTTATTATAAAAGAGTGTCTGAACGGGTGCAGTTTGTAAAAGAGTATCTGTCTTCAAAGTTTATTCTGGAACCAACAATGAAGCTAAACTTGGATCCCAGGAAAAGAAAAAGAAATAAGACTCTTCGTCAAGTCAATTCTTTTCATAAAAAATATATTCAATATCAGATGGCCAACGCCATTATTGCCAGTGATGAAAAAGAATATGACAAGCAAGTGGCGGAAGCGAAAAAAAATATTTTACGCAATTACAATCGTTTGCAAAAACAAGTAAAAAGTTGGACGGTTAATTTATCAGACAGGGAAAAACAGCAATGCTATGAACGGAAAAAATCTTCAGGTAAAGTGATTATCTGCAAACCTTATAAATGGTATGCTTTGTATCTGAACAGTTTTGCTAAAGGTTTTGACCCCCACTCCGGCTATCTTTCTCAGGAAGATCATGAAGATTTTGAAATCAACATGAAACTTTCTTTGGAGGGAATTGGCGCCAGTCTCAGCACTCAATATGGACATACGGTTATTGAAAGGTTGATTTCAGGCGGGGCGGCTGCACGCTCGGGTAAACTAAAATCCAAGGACAAAATTCTGGCAGTGGGGCAAAGCTCTAAAAAGATGATTAATATTTTTGATATGGATCTCAGGGATGTGGTCAGTATGATCCGCGGAGGAAAAGGGACGCCTGTATACCTGAAAATTATGAGAGTGAGCAAAAAGAAAAATAAGAAAATATTTACTGTTCGATTAATACGTGATCGTGTGCATTTGGAAGACCAGGCTGCAAGGATTTTTTATTTTGACAGGAAAAATGGAAATAAAAAATATAAAATAGGGCTTCTTCAGATACCTTCTTTTTACGGAGAAGGAAGACAGGGAGGCCGTTCCGTTACGGATGATGTGAAAAAACTGATTGCGGAGGCTCGGTGGAAAAAGGTATCTGCGCTGGTATTGGATATGTCCAATAACGGAGGTGGTTCTTTAACGGAAGCGGTGCAGTTGGCCGGGTTGTTTTTTGCCAAAGGAAGTGTGGTCCGGCAGTTGGTTAAAACCAAAAACGGTGATCGTTATCTCACTTTGTCTGATGTGGATGAAGGCATCGAGTATTCCGGGCCGTTGGTTGTTTTGGTGAATCGGGTTAGCGCCAGCGCTTCAGAAATTGTTTCAGGAACATTAAAGTCCTATAAAAGATCGGTGATTGTAGGGGGTGATCATACTTTTGGAAAAGGCAGTATCCAGTCTGTTGAGCGATTGCGTTTGGACTTGGGGTCCATTCGTGTTACAGTAGGGTTGTTCTTTATTCCCAATGGTTTTTCCACCCAGTTAAAGGGGGTGGTTTCCGATATAAAACTCCCCAGTATTTTCTCCAACGATGATATTGGAGAAAAAACACTAGACTATGTGTTGCCTGAGAGAAAAATTCCCAATTTTGCCTCCTCATCCGCTTATGTATCGCAAACCGGTGAAAAATGGGAGCCAGTGACAAATAAATTGATCACTTTTTTGCAGAAAAATTCCCTGAAGAGAATTAAAAAGAATGAGGGTTTCAACGAAATTCAAAAGGATATTTTGGATATGAAGAGAAAGAAGGATAAAGGGTATACAACCACTATTGCTGAAATATTCGATCAGGCAAAAAAAGAAGATGAAAAAGAAGGTAAAAAGGATGACCAAAAAGAGGAAGATAGCATGAATGAGGCAATGATGAAAAAAAGATATATGGAGCGGCCGGATATTCAGGAAGCGATCAATATTGCCGCCGATCAAGTGAAATGGGAGATGAAGGCCAAACTGGCTCAAAGACATAGTAAATAATCTGATCTATAGGTTAAAGAGTTGAACTGCGTTCATCCGCTCTTTATGATTATGATGGAAAGCTGTCTGTCTTGGGTGGAAAGTTTGAAATCGCTTTAATGCACTTCACAGTTTCAAAAGGAAAATAATTTATGGGTGAAAAAAGCTGGTTATCCGCGCAGATGACAAAACTTCCTCCAGAGTTATTACTGAAAATATATCGTTTAATGGTAAAGTCCCGGGTCTTGGAAGAAAGAATGATTCAAATTTACAGGCAGGGGCAGGCTCATTTTTGGATTGGAGGCCCCGGTGAAGAGGCTTTTGGAGTGCCTCTTGGGCTACTGATAAAAAAAGGCCATGGTCTGAAGTATGACTGGCTTCATCTGCACTATCGAGCGACATCCACTCTTGTGGCTATGGGGCTTCCTATGAAAGAGGCTATACGCTTGATTATGAGTAAAGTAACGGATAAGCATACGGGTGGCAGAAATTTTTCCAGTCATTATTGTGTGCCGGAGTGGAATGTGGCCCCGGTGACTTCCGTTGTCGGTTCCCAGTACAGCACCGCCCTCGGGACGGCTCATGTACAAAGCCGCTCTCGCACTTCCGCCATTACTGTTGTGACAGGAGGGGATGCCGGTACAGCGGAAGGGGATTTTGCCACCTCTTTGATATGGGCTTCCCGGCCGGATCGTCCTCTACCTATGCTCATTACTGTTCAAAACAACGGGTGGGGTATCTCAACCTCTTATCAGGACCAGCATGGGGAAACTCATATAATTGATCGCGGCAAAGCTTTTAATATGGAAACGGCTTTAATTAACGGAAATGATCCGGTGGAAACCTACATTACTCTGAAGGAAAAAATACAATATGTGCGCGATCAACGTCGTCCGGTTTTGCTGGAGGCTTTTGTTTCTCGCTTATATGGACATTCTTCCGCTTCCGGTGCCAATTATGTGGAAAAGGAGCCTTGTTGCATTGCCCTTTTTGAAGACAGATTGAAAAGATCAAATCTTCTGACGGAACAGGAACAGAAGGATATATGGGAGTCCTTAAAAGAAACAGCCAAAAAAATTCAGCAGGAAGTTAAACAGGATGAGGACCCTTCACCAGCCTCTATATGGGATCATGTATACGCGAACAACGAAAATGCTGATTGGAGAACATTTTAAAAACCGGTCCAATTTTGTTTTTCTGAATTTTTGTACAAAATTCATTTATTGGCGAATCAGAGGGAATAGAACTTTCAAGATCAATTCAATATGATCAAAGAAAGGGGCAAGGTGGATATTGCTTTATTGTGGAATCTGCCTTAAATGCATAATGGCTAATATGGCACAGGCAATACGCATGGCTTTGCACTATGGGGAAGAGCATCTTCATTTAAAAGATGTTTTTGGCCAGGATGTGGGTGCGCCTTTGGGTGGAGTGTTTACAGTCACTCAAGGTTTGAAAACGGCATGGAATACCCCTTTGGATGAACGGGGTATCGTAGGCACGGCCATTGGTATCGCCCTCTCGGGCGAGCGTTGTGTAGCTGAAGTGCAGTTTGTTGATTATATTTTTAATACCATTGATCTTTTAAAACTGGCAGGGAATTGTTTGTGGTCTTCAAACGGACAGTTTGTTCTCCCTTTTGTGTTGATGACACCGACAGGAGCGGGCATTCACGGATCTATTTACCACAGTCATAGTTTTGAATCCTGGGCCAGTCGTTTGCCTGGTTGGAAAATAGTTATGCCTTCTGACCCTCTGTCCGCTTACGGTCTCATGTTGTCTGCGATTGAAGATCCCAATCCTGTGTTGTATTTAAAGCCAAAGGCTTTACTGCGTGTGAAGGGGGAGGAAAAGATCCCGGGAGAACCGGATGAGGAGAATCAACTTCGTGAAATGATAGACGCGCCTTTGAAAGATCGTGATAAATGGAAGCCCCAGTGGCCTCAACTGGAAAAATATCAAATTTCCATTGGAAAAGGCCGGATAATTCAATCAGGGTCTTCGGTGACCGTGGTCAGTTTTGGTCGTTCTTTGTTTTTATGTCGGAAAGCTGTGGAAACAATGGAGGAAAAAGAAAAAGCGGGAGTGGAATTAATTGATATGCAAACCATTTATCCTTATGACTGGTCCTTGATTAAAAGCTCCATTTTGAAAACGAAAAGAGTTTTATTTATAAATGAGGATACGGAGGTTGCTAATTTTGCAGAACATTTGGCGTATAGAGCTAGTCAGGAATTTTTTTATTCTTTGTATGCGGCGCCTCGTGTGTTAGCAGGGAAAAATCTGCCGGGCATTGGCCTGCATCCTCATCTGGAAAAAGCCACTGTTCCCCAAGTAAATAATATTGTCTCTGCTATTAGGGAGTTGGTTAAGCAAAATCCCTGATTTTAACAAGTTGTGAAGTATGTGGAAAATTTTATAGGAAAGGAAAAAGTGAAAGCAAAAATGCAGGCGGATTTACACAGCTTTTCTTCTATCAAGCTGGCACAACTTAAAAAATTGGAAAAAGAGTTGGGATCTGAGGAGGTGAGACAAAGTCTTGAAATGTACAACCTTCAGTATTTGCTTCTTCGTTGATAACTCCATTTTGTTGGATTGAAATGGCTGGAGTTGGATTCCTTAAAAAGGGAGAAAGGTGCTGTTTTGCAGTTTCAAAAAAGGTTTTTCACAAGGAGCTATTGAACCTATATTATGTATATTTTACAATTCTGAACTCATTATTAAAGAAAATATGCAGTGAGTATATAAAATTTTGCATATTTTTTCTTTATAGATTATCTTTTTTCACTTGAAAACCTTTGTTTTATAGTTTTTTGGAGAAAATAAAGCTCATTAACTGTCGCTGTTTTAAGGACGATCCATTACGGAGGTAATAATATGCCTATATTGTTTTATAGTTTTTTTGGAGAAAATAAAGCTCATTAACTGTCGCTGTTTTAAGGACGATCCATTACGGTTAGAGTTGGTGCAATACTAAACCCTAAATATATGACATTAACTGTCGCTGTTTTAAGGACGATCCATTACGGAGGTAATAATATGCCTATATTGTGTTACAGATTTTTGAGTTGTTACAGATTTTTCTTAACAGTGTTGTTGTTATATGCCAGCTGTACTCCTATAGCGTTTTCTTGTGAATCTGCTTTCTCTCCTGCTGGACAAGAGTTTATTAATTTTGCCAGAGAACACTTACCGGAAGGAAAGAGATTTGGAGGAATGTGGGAACAAAGAATTTCAGAAGCCACGAACCCAAGATGGAAACCTGAAGATGTCGGAAAATTTTTAAAGGAAATGAAAAAGCGGATCGGAGTGGAGGACACTTTGAAAATGATACAGTCGACTACTTATTTTTTTCGGATGGATTACGCAAGTTTTACAGAAATGGTGGGATTATATGAAGCATATCTGGGAGCCGCGGGTGTGAATCAACATTTAAGAACCCGTTTAAACGGATTTCACAGGGGTAATGTGAAAGAGATAAAAGCAATTATTGCGTATTTGAAAAGATATTTCGGTGTAGAAGCCTCGAAGTCCACCATACAAGCGATGATGAGAAGCAGCCTTAGTTCCGCTTACACTGTCAACCTTAGTAGACTGGAGGCGGCTGTAGAGTATTTGAAAGAATATATCGTCGGAGCAAATCCTAGATTCACCATACAAGCGCTGATGGAAAGTAACTTTGAAAGTTTTTACAAAGCCAATCTTAGTAGGCTGAAAGAAGTTGTAGAGTATTTGGAAGGATATATCGTCGGAGCAAACCCTAGGTCCACCATAAAAGAGATGATGGAAAAGAGCTTCATTGCTTTTTCCAGAGCCAATCTCAGAGAGCTGGAAAAAGTTGTGAAGTATGTGGAAAGTTTGATAGGAAAAGAAAAAGTGAAAGCAAAACTGCAAGCGGATTTACACAGCTTTTCTTCTATCACACTGGCACAACTTAAAAAATTGGAAAAAAAGTTGGGACCTGAGAAGATGAGACAAAGTCTTGAAATGTACAACCTTCAGTATTTGCTTCTTCGTTGATAATTCCATTTTGTTGGATTGAAATGGCTGGAGTTGGATTCCTTAAAAAGGGGAAAGGGGTGCTGTTTTACTGTTTTACAGTTTCAAAAAAAGTTTTTCAAAAGGAGCTATTGACTCTACATTAATATAAATTTTACAATTCTGAACCAATTATTAAAGAAAATATGCAGTGAGTGTATAGAATTTTTGCATCTTTTTTCTTTATAGATTATAGATTATTTTTTTCACTTGAAAGCCTCTGTTTTACGGTTTTTTGGAGAAGATAAAGTTTATTAACTGTCCCCTTTTTAGTGACGATCCATTATGGAAATAATAATATGTCTATATTGTGTTACAGATTTTTGAGTTGTTACAGGTTGTTATTAACAGTATTGCTGTTATATGCCAGTTGCGCTCCTATAGCGTTTTCTTGTGAATCGGCTTTCTCTCCTGCTGGACAAGAGTTTATTGATTTTGTCAGAGAAAAAGACCCGCAAGGAGAGGGATTTGAAGAAATTTGGGAGCAAAGAATTTCAGAAGCCGCGAAAGCATGGAAAGTTGAAGATGTCAGAATTTTTTTAAATGAAATGACAAATCGGATCGGAGAGGAGGATACTCTGAAAAGGATACAGACGCCTTCTTATTTTTCTCAGATGAATTATAAAAAATTTATAGAAATGGTGAGTGTATATGAAGAATATCTGGGGGTTGCGGGTGTGAATCAACGTTTAAGAATCAGTTTAAACGGATTTCACAGAGGCAATGTGGAAGAGATAAGAGCAATTATTGCGTATTTGAAAAGATATTTCGGTGTAGCCACCTCGAAGTCCATCATACAAGAGATGATGATAAGTAACCTTGGTTCCTTTTCCACTGCCGACCCCGGAGAGTTGCAAGAAGTGGTAGAGTATTTGGAAGGATATTTAGTCGGAGCAAAGCCTGGGCATACTATACAAGAGATGATGAAAAATAACTTTGAATCTTTTGCTAAAGCCAAACTTAGTAGACTGCAAGAAGTGGTAGAGTATTTGGAAGGATATTTAGTCGGAGCAAAGCCTGGACATACTATACAAGAGATGGTGAAAAATAACTTTGAAGCTTTTGCTAAAGCCAACCCTAGTAGACTGAAGGCAGTGGTAGAGTATTTGGAAGGATATTTAGTCAGAGCAAATCCTAAGTCCACCATACAAGCGATGATGCAAAGTAATCTTGGTTCTTTTTCCAGAACCAACCTTAGTAGATTGAAAGAAGTTGTGCAGTATGTGGAAGGATATTTTGATGTAGAAACCCCTAGTTTCATCATACAAGAGATGATGGAAAGTAACTTTGAAAGTTTTTTCAGAGCCAAGCTAAGAGATCTACAAGCAGTGGTAGAGTATTTGGAAAGATATTTCGTTGGAGAAAATCCTAGATCTACCATACAAGAGATGATGCAAAAGAGCTTCTTTGCTTTTTCCAGAACCAATCCCAGAGAGCTGGAAAAAGTTGTGAAGTATGTGGAAAATTTGATAGGAAAGGAAAAAGTGAAAGCAAAACTGCAAGCGGATTTACACAGCTTTTCTTCTATCAAACTGGCACAACTTAAAAAATTGGAAGAAAAGCTGGGACCTGAGAAGATGAAACAAAATCTTGAAGCGTACAACCTTCAGTATTTGCTTCTTCGTTTATAACTCCATTTTGTTGGATTGAAATGGCTGGAGTTGGATTCCTTAAAAAGGGGAAAAAGGGTACTGTTTTACTGTTTTGCAGTTTCAAAAAAAGTTTTTCACAAGGAGCTATTGACTCTACATTAATATAAATTTTACAATTCTGAACCAATTATTAAAGAAAATATGCTGTGAGTGTATAGAATTTTTGCATCTTTTTTCTTTATAGATTATAGATTATTTTTTTCACTTGAAAGCCTCTGTTTTACAGTTTTTTGGAGAAGATAAAGTTTATTAACTGTCCCCTTTTTAGTGACGATCCATTATGGAAATAATAATATGTCTATATTGTGTTACAGATTTTTGAGTTGTTATAGATTTTTCTTAACAGTATTGCTGTTATATGCCAGTTGCGCTCCTATAGCGTTTTCTTGTGAATCTGCTTTCTCTCCTGGTGTAAAAGAGCTTATTAATTTTGTCAGAGAAAAAGACCCGCAAGGAGAGAGATTTGGAGAAATTTGGGAGCAAAGAATTTCAGAAGCCATGAAAGCAAGATGGACAGTTGAAGATGTCAGAAAATTTTTAAATGCAATGAAAAATCGGATCGGAGTGGAGGACACTCTGAAAAGGATACAGACGCCTTCTTATTTTTTTCAGATGGATTATAAAAAATTTATAGAAATGGTGAGTGTATATGAAGAATATCTGGGAGTTGCGGGTGTGAATCAACGTTTAAGAAGGAGTTTAAACGGATTTCACAGAGGCAATGCGGAAGAGGTAAGAGCAATTATTGCGTATTTGGCAACAAGATATTTCGATGTAGAAACCTCTAGTTCCACCATACAAGCGATGATGTTAAATGACCTTAGTTCTTTTTCCGAAGCCAACCGTAGTAGCTTGGAGGAAATTGTAGAGTATTTGAAAGGATATATCGTCGGAGCAAACCCTAGTTCCACCATAAAAGAGATGATGGAAAAGAGCTTCATTGCTTTTTCCAGAACCAACCTAAGAGATCTAAAACCGGTGGTAGAGTATTTGAAAGAATATTTCGACGGAGCAAATCCTGGAGATACTATACAAGCGATGATGAAACAGAGCTTCATTGCTTTTTCCAGAGCGAACCTAAGAGATCTAAAACCATTGGTAGAGTATTTGGAAGGATATATCGTCGGAGCAAATCCTAGAGATACTATACAAGAGATGATGCGCAAGAGTTTCATTGCTTTTTCCAGAGCTAATCTCAAAGAGTTGGTAAAAGTTGTGGGGTATTTGGAAAATCTTATAGGAAAAGAAAAAGTGAAAGCAAAACTGCAAGCGGATTTTAACAGCTTTTCTTCTATCAAACTGGCACAACTTGAAGAATTGGAAAAAAAGTGGGGACCTAAGAAGATGAAACAACATCTTGAATACAATCTCCGTTATTTGCCTACTCGTTGACAACTCTATTTTGTTGGATTGAAATAGCTGGAGTTGGATTTGCATTGGCCGCCAACTTTCATCTGTTTCTTCCAACATCTAAGAAAGAGCTTTGGAAAAAAGCGGGAGCAAGACATTAAAGTCTTTGTTTCTCCTGAAAAAGCCGGCGTTTTTCTGCTGAAACACACAGTGAACACGATTTTACCGGGGAAACCGGTACTTTGGAACAAAGACCGAACTCTTTATACTGAACCAGTAAAAACACCTTGAATACCTCTTTTTTTTTTTATATTGTGAAATTTTCTTTGACAGAAGATAAACATAAAAATAAAGAGATAGAGCCAAAAGGGACTAAAACATGGCCGGAAAGGTGTATTTTTCAGATATGGATAAAATCGAAAAAAAAACAAAAGCACAAATTCAGAAAGAGCAGATAGTATCTTTGTTGAACGAAGCCGATAAACTCAACCTGAAAACACCTGATGAAGAACAGGTTAGAACGGATGTGGAAGGTGAATCATTCAGCAAATTATACGAGGAATCCTTAAAAAAATTTGATTTTAAAGTGGGGGATGTAGTGAAAGGGCATGTGATCTCCATAGAGGATGATCATGTTTTGGTGGATATTAATTACAAAAGCGAAGGTGTTATTCCTAAATCCGAGTTTCGTCTGGTGACGGGTCAGGACAACATTCAGGTGGGGCAGGAGTTGGATGTGTATATTGATCGGATTGAAAATGAAGATGGAATGATGGTTCTTTCCAAGGACCGAGCGGATATTATTCGAATATGGAAGGATATTTCCAAAGTGGTTGAAAATGAAGAGGTGATTGAAGGGGTGGTTATAGCGAAAGTAAAGGGAGGTTTAAGTGTGGATATAGGGGTGAAAGCTTTTTTACCCGGTTCACAAATTGAGCTTCGCCCGGTCAGGGATTTAAACAGCTATATAGGAAAAAAGTTTCAGTTTAAGGTTATTAAATTTAATCAAAAAAGGGGCAATATTGTTCTATCCCGCAGGGTTTTACTGAATCGGGAAAGAAAAAACCTGCGGTCTCGCACCTTATCCGAGATTAAAGAAGGATCAGTCGTAAAAGGGGTGGTTAAAAACATTACGGATTATGGAGTGTTTTTGGATTTAGGTGGTTTGGACGGACTTTTGCATATCACGGATATGAGCTGGAATCGAATCAAGCATCCGTCCGAGCTGGTCTCCCTCGGAGAGGAAATGGAGGTAAAAATATTAAAATTTGATCAGGAAAAAAATAGAGTTAGTCTGGGTTTAAAACAGCTGAAGGAGGACCCTTGGGGTCTTTTTAGCACTGAAATTAAAATCGGAGATGTACTGGAAGCTCATGTAGTGAGTCTGACGGATTACGGGGCTTTTATGAGATTGCGGGAAGGAGTGGAAGGTCTGGTCCATGTGAGTGAAATGAGTTGGGGGAAAAAGATCAAGCACCCTTCTCAATTGCTACAAGTGGGTGAAGAGGTTTCCGTTAAGGTATTGGGCATAGATCAGGAAAACCACCGCATCAGCCTGGGCATCAAGCAACTGAAACAAAACCCTTGGATGGAATTAAAGGAACAATGTCCGACGGGAACAACAATGGAGGTAGTTGTGAAATCAGTTACCGACTTTGGCCTGTTTGTGGAGATAAAAGGACAAGAAGTGGATGGCTTTGTTCATGTATCGGACTTGTCATGGACGGAGCATGTTTCTCCAAAAGAACAATATAAAAAAGGGGATGTTTTATCAACCGTTGTTCGGGATATCAATACCGAAGAGGAGCGGTTTAATTTAAGTGTAAAACACCTACAGGGGGATCCCTGGGTGGATGTGGAATCAAAATACCCTCCCGGTTCCCGTCATGAAGTAAAAGTAAAAAAATTAATGGATTTTGGCGCTTTTGTTGAACTGGAACCGGGAGTAGAGGGATTGATACATATTAGTGAGTTAAGCACAGAAAGAGTGGAAACAACCGGGCAGGCGGTAAAAGTGGATGATTTACTGAAAGTAGAGGTTCTAAACATTGATTTGGAAGCCAGAAAAATAGGACTTAGTGTAAAACAGGTGCAATTAAGAGAGGAACAAAAATCTAACGGCACTCCCTCTCTTGTAAAAGAAAAATCAGTTGATGAAAACATAGCTCCACAAAAAAAGAAAAAAACGGAAAGTTTCTTCGGTCGAGCGTTAAAAGCTTCTCTTGGAGTAAAGGCAGGAGAAGATCAGGGGGAGAAGAAGAAAAATATGTCCTCTTCGGATTCTGAATAAAACCTGTATTTTTTGTCCCGAATAACACAAGCTTTATTATCCTTGGCATGGACCTGCAAAAAGCATAATATTTAATAAAAGTATGAAAAAAATGGAGGATATATGAAGAAAAAGAAAATGTCTCTTTTTCTTAAAATTATTATTGTAGCGGCTGTTCTGCTTTTTTTCACCGGTATAACTAATCTGTTTATGAAAGGTGATTCCAGACCAAAAGCAAGTCAAGATTCCATTTTGGCTTTGGAACTCAAAGGGGTCTTAATTGATAAGAACAAATTTCTTAAGGAGCTGAGGCAATATTCACAAGATGAAAAAATAAAAGGGGTTTTGATTCGCCTCGATTCTCCAGGGGGGTCTGTGTCACTCAGTCAGGAGATTTACCATGAATTTAAGAAAATACGCAAAACGCTGAAAAAGCCTGTGGTGATTTCAGCCGGTTCCATGATGACCAGCGGCGCTTTATATGTGGCGGTGGGAGCTTCCACTGTTTTTGTCAATTCCGGAACCTTGGTGGGTTCCGTGGGAGTTATTTTTCCTCTGGTAAATATGGAGCGTTTATATGAATGGGCCAAAGTGGAGCCTTATTCCATTAAAACTGGTGAATTTAAAGACTCAGGCACACGTTTTCGTCCTATAACAGCAAAGGAAAGAGTGTTGTTTCAAGATCTGGTGAATGAACTGTTGGAGCAGTTCAAATCCGCTATTATGGAAGGAAGAAATATGTCCGCTGAGGAACTGGAGCTATATACAGACGCAAGAGTTTTCACCGGGGAGATGGCTGTATCGGCCGGCTTTGCCGACTCTATTGGCACTTATTCCGATGCCATTGAAAAGATAGGAGAAATGTCAGGGTTGGGGAAAAAGCCTACACTTTTCACTCCTCACCTCAACTACTTTGACTTGTTAAGCAACCGACTGGGTGGTGATGTTTTAGGTAATATTTTAAGTCGAGGAATGCAAATATCCTCCATTTTTTTGGATGAGAAAAAAACTTTATTGTCCCTAATAGGATTGTCGGAGGCACGGCCTTTGTATATTTTTCCCCCAGCTATCGGAATGTAAACTGTTATAAATCTATGGTTTGAATTTTCATGTACAATTTCCCAGCGCAAATAATTACTCCCAGAACCACTCCTTGTGTAAAAATATTGATTATTGTAAACTTAATCTGTTGGTTTTTCCTTATATCCATTATTCAAAACTTTTTCATAAAAAAAAATGCCATATACTATTTTCTGGGTTTCGTTCCTTCAGCCGTTGATGACTATTTTTTTGTATGGCAGTTTTTTACCTATATGTTCATTCACAGTTCCGGAATATTCCATATTCTATTCAATATGATGGTTTTATGGATGTTTGGTTCCGAGCTGGAACAATTATGGAGGAGGAAATTTTTTCTAACTTATTATCTTGTCTGTGGAGTCGGCGCCGCCGTTATATATTTTATCGGTGTAAAACTGTATTTCCTATTTGGAGGGCATAGTGCCATTATGGATATTCCCGTGGTGGGAGCCTCCGGGGCGGTTTTTGGTCTGTTACTGGCCTATGGATTAATTTTTGGTGAACGTTTGGTGCTTTTTATGTTTATTTTTCCAATGAAAGCCAGAACTTTCACAATTTTAATCGCGGCTGTCGAACTATTGACAGTACTTCAATCGGGTTTTGGTTCCCCTGTCGCCAATCTGGCGCATCTGGGTGGTCTATTATCCGGATTTTTGTTTTTGCGCTTCAGATCCTTTTCTCAAAAATTTCGTCAGCGCCAGGGCACTTTATTTCCAAAACGGCGTCGATTGAAAGTTTTGAATGGCAGGGGCGAACAATAAGGCTAAGGAACCAATGGATATGGGATGATGTAACAAGTTCAAATATCCTTGAGTTTTGGTGAACAATAAGGTTAAGGAGCCAATGCAAATAGGGGATGATGTAACAAGTTCAAATATCCTTGAGTTTTGGTGAACAATAAGGTTAAGGAGCCAATGGATATGGAACCAATGCAAGTAAGGAACCAATGCAAATAGGTAGCCAATGTGCAAAATAGGTAGCCAATCAAATAAGGAGCTAATCAAATAGGGAACCAATGCAAGTTAAGGAGCCAATCAAATAGGTAGCCAATGTGCAAAATAGGGAACCAATGCAAGTAAGGAGCTAATGCAAATAGGGAGCCAATCAAATAGGTAGCCAATGTGCAAAATAGGTAGCCAAATCAAATAAGGAGCTAATGTAAATAGGTAGCCGATGCAAATAAGGAGCTAATGCAAATTATCAATGTGACTTTTTTTCATTTTGTTTGTACAAACTGATTTGTAAACAGGATTTTTTTTCATATAATTTGAAATTTCCAATCCTCCGGGCTACTGACAGATAGAAAAAAATACAAAAAAAGGAGACAGTAAAAATGAAGTTAAATAATTTGATTAAAAATTTGCGATTTGATAAACGGATGATAGAGTGGGGCACCCGCTATAGCATAATCACTTACGAGGAGTATCAGGAGCATTTGCGCTCTCTACCGGATTTATTGGAAAAGAAAGAGAATATGGTTTCTGATAAAGAGGTGGAAGAAGAAAATCAACACTTTTCACAAAACAGATAGTTGTATGTTGTAATATCTTTGTCACTCAATTGTTTTTATACAGACTTTTCTGTGTCCATTATTATTGGACATAAAAAAAGCCGTAAGGAAAAACCTTCCGGCTTTTTTATGTGTTAAGCTGATAATAAATTAAAAATGAAAATAATGAACATAAGCCAATGAAATAGCTATACCCATTTCCGTTTTTTGAAACAATTGTCTAAACGGAGTGACTATATCGTAATTCAGATTGAGTACAAGACCTGTTCTGCTGGCTGGAAAATATTTCAAAGCCAAATAAGGTGACAGTAATAGATTATTGTCGTTGCTCATTCTCGTATAATTGACTTTCAAACCTATGGAGGGCACAAAGGATGCTTTTCTTGTATTTTTTATTATATTAAACTCTGCCCATATTCCCCCTTCAAAATTCAAATTGATTTTTCCACCGCCTTCAGAATTAAATCCAATATTGGGGCCTATCTCAAAATGACCGGCATTATATCCATAGAGTAGATCCACATCAATAAACAGGTTTTTGTTTCTGTTCTGATTCCACGGAATAATATTGGCACCCACCTGTACACGATGTGTTCTGTTGCGGTAACGGTATCTTTTTTTTCTCATACCATCCATATTGTCAGCCATTCCCATGCCCATTCCCATTTCAGCTTGAACCACGGGTGTGTATAGAAGCGGCATAGCCATCAGAAAAGATAAAACACCCGATAAGATAAATAGCATTACTTTTTTCATAACTTATCCTCCTTAGTAATTAAACATTCTTACACTGTAAGTATATTTATGTATTTTTACAACATTTAATGAAAGCCTAACATAAGTATAGAGAGTGTTCCTAAAAATTAACGCCTAGCAATATGGCGATATGCATCCAGTCCCCAAAGGGCCTAATTGTGGTATTTTGAGTACCATTTCCAGTATTTAGAACCAATGGCACAGACTCTCTTTCCAAAGTGATAAATTGAAAAGCGTATTGCAATCCAATGTGTATCTTTTTGAGAAAATGAAATTCCAGCCCCAAACCCATATTCAGGCCGTAACCGCTGTCCTCAAAAAAACCGTCCTGATCCGTAAAAGTGGCGGCTACTGTTATTGTGGAGTTTAAAATTCCAAGTAAAAAATAAGGCTGAAGCCAGGAAAAATTTTTGTTAAACAGGGTTCTATCCACAAAATATTTAAAATTCACCCCTATAGATATGAAATCAGCGGCTCCCACAAAACCCTGACCTGATTCGTCTCTCAGTGCTATGTTGTGATTACTTGCTGTCAAGATAAACTGGATGGCAAAACTCAAATCAAAAAAGTAGTTTAGATATCCTCCATAAATAGGCCCCACATCATATAAAGCGGCCATGTTTAATGTAAACAGCTTAATTCCGCCCATAGTTCCTAAAGTGAGAAAGCGGCCAGTCTGAAAAAAATTAATATTTTCCTGTTCCTCTGCTGTATTTTCAAATTCGGAATAATCAGCAAAAGGATCATAAGCATTGAATTCCTGGTCTGTGTTGTTTTGAACTATCAGCCTGGATGATCTTATGGTGGCGGGGGCGATGTCAGACAATTCATGTTTCAAACCATCGTTTGTGACAGCTCCGGCTGATTGTATTCCTGGTAACCATACGAAAAAAAAAATAATTAAAGCCGCTGGTTTCATTTTAATAATATCCTCACTTTTATAGAAAATATTATCGGTTTTTAGTGAAAATAAAATAAAAAAAGTGTTTGTAAGCCTGTATAAGCCAGACTATTGGAGTATATATTTTATACTTACCCTGCTTAATGGTGAGGCTGTGACGGGACATTGTCAGTGTACTGTGCCAATATCATACTATGTCAATAATAGTTGTTTGATGGTGAGGCTGTGACAGGACAGCCGGCCAGTTTGACTGTTTTGATAATACCAGTGACTGTTTTCGCCATACCGGGTGCGGGATTACAGCCGGTCAGTTTGACTGTTTTGATAATACCAGTGACTGTTTTCGCCATACCGGGTGCGGGATTACAGCCGGCCAGTTTGACTGTTTTGATAATACCAGTGACTGTTTTCGTCATACCGGGTGCGGGATTACAGCCGGCCAGTTTGACTGTTTTGATAATACCAGTGACTGTTTTCGTCATACCGGGTGCGGGATTACAGCCGGCCAGTTTGACTGCTTTGATAATACCAGTGACTGTTTTCGCCATACCGGGTGCGGGATTACAGCCGGTCAGTTTGACTGTTTTGATAATACCAGTGACTGTTTTCGCCATACCGGGTGCGGGATTACAGCCGGTCAGTTTGACTGTTTTGATAATACCAGTGGCTGTTTTCGCCATACCGGGTGCGGGATTACAGCCGGCCAGTTTGACTGTTTTGATAATACCAGTGACTGTTTTCGCCATACCGGGTGCGGGATTACAGCCGGTCAGTTTGACTGTTTTGATAATACCAGTGACTGTTTTCGCCATACCGGGTGCGGGATTACAGCCGGCCAGTTTGACTGCTTTGATAATACCAGTGACTGTTTTCGCCATGATTGCTTTTTTAACAAGGACTGTCAGTTTGACTGCTTTGATAATACCAGTGACTGTTCTCGTGAAAAAATTAGATGTTTTATTTTCAAAATGTTTGAATATATTAGGAGTGGCGGTCTCCGTGTAAGTTTGTTAGAATTACAACTCATGTCGTCCCGGAAAAAAGGAGAACCAAAACCGTTGAAATCAGCGGTTCACATTCAAACCTGAAATTGGGTATAGGCTGTCTTATTCGAATTTTTATTTGAGACGGAATAGTTTAAAAGAGGTGGTATGTCGAATTATCGTTCATCCGGTGTCAATATCGCTGAAGCAGACAAACTGGTTCATTTGACGGCGGAATAGTTTAAAAGAGGTGGTATGTCGAATTATCGTTCATCCGGTGTCAATATCGCTGAAGCAGACAAACTGGTTCAATGGTTAAAGAAAAAATCCACCTCTGTGTCCTCTTCAAGGGTTCTATCTGGTATTGGCGCTTATAGTGGTCTGTTTCAAGCTGTGTTTCCCGATATGAAAGAACCCTGTTTATCCGCCAGTACGGACGGGGTGGGAACAAAATTAAAACTGGCTGTTTTTTTCCAAAGATACAAGGAAGTGGGGCAGGATTTGGTCGCTATGTGTGTAAACGACCTGATATGCAGTGGAGCCAAACCCTTGTTTTTTATGGACTACTACGCCTGTGCTCAACTGCGCCAGAGTCAGGTCCGTGAGTTCTTAAGTGGAGTTCAAACAGCTTGTAAGAAAAGCCACTGTGTTTTGCTGGGTGGGGAGACAGCGGAAATGCCGGGCTGTTACACTGGTTCTCATTTTGACTGCGCCGGCTTTGCCGTTGGCGTGGTGGACCGCACGAAAATCCTCGGCGCGCATAATGTGCGTGCAGGTAATCGCTTGATTGGTGTCTCCAGTTCAGGTTTTCACAGCAACGGATTTTCCCTTTTAAGAAAAGTTTTTCGACGAGATCTGAATAAATGGGAGAAAGAGCTTTTGAAACCCACTGCCCTGTATGTCTCTTTGGCTTTGGAATTATTTAAAATCAAAGGTTTGAAGGCCATAGCTCATATCACAGGGGGGGGAATGGACAACCTTCCAAGAGTTCTGCCAAAAGGGACGGGAGCGGAAATGGATATATGGGAAGTGCCTTTGCCGTTTTTGGAAGTGAAAAAAAGGGCGGGGATGAGTTGGACGGAACTGCTGAAAACCTTTAATTGCGGTGTGGGCCTGGTGTTGATTGTTTCCGCCTCCTCCGTTAAGCAAATTCAAAAGATAATAAAAACAAAAGGGTTTTCGTCTTTGGATTTGGGTGTGGTGGTAAGCCAAAAAAAACAAACTCCCTTCTGGCAGGTGTTTACTTAAGAAAAATATTAATTTAGAAGCTTTTTATACAGGTGGGCGTCACATAGTTATGGAGAAAGCAACAAAAGAAAAAGCAAGCCGAGGGGGTGCTTCCTTCCGAAGAGGCGAAATATTTTGCGAATGTGGTGATCGTCTTTGGATTTGGGTGTGGTGGTAAGCCAAAAAAAACAAACTCCCTTCTGGCAGGTGTTTACTTAAGAAAAATATTAATTTAGAAGCTTTTTATACAGGTGGGCGTCACATAGTTATGGAGAAAGCAACAAGAGAAAAAGCAAGCCGAGGGGGTGCTTCCTTCCGAAGAGGCGAAATATTTTGCGAATGTGGTGATCGTCTTTGGATTTGGGTGTGGTGGTAAGCCAAAAAAAACAAACTCCCTTCTGGCAGGTGTTTACTTAAGAAAAATATTAATTTAGAAGCTTTTTATACAGGTGGGCGTCACATAGTTATGGAGAAAGCAGCAAAAGAAAAAGCAAGCCGAGGGGGTGCTTCCTTCCGAAGAGGCGAAATATTTTGCGAATGTGGTGATCGTCTTTGGATTTGGGTGTGGTGGTAAGCCAAAAAAAACAAACTCCCTTCCGGCAGGTGTTTACTTAAGAAAAATATTAATTTAGAAGCTTTTTATACAGGCGGGCGTCACATAGTTATGGAGAAAGCAGCAAAAGAAAAAGCAAGCCGGGGAGGGCTTCCTCCCGAAGAGGCGAAATGTTTTGCGAATGTGGTGATCGTCTCTGCCTGGGGCCGTGGGGCCTGGCTTGCCCATCAACTGCAAAACAAAGGTTTTAAAACCACTGTGCTGGATGTGAGTGCTCTTCTGCCATCTATATCCTCAGTGGAAAGAGAGGGGCCTTTCGGTGTTTTTCTTCCTTCTCATTTAAGTGATTTACAAAAGCAATATTTATGTGGAGACAATTATTATCCGGTTCCGCAGGGTTTTTCTGTTTTAACTGCAGAAGGTCCTGTGGAATTTCAAGGCTCTTTAAATTCTTTTTTTATGCAAACACGAAAGGATTTTTCACTTTGCCGTTCTATTTTATCCCATCCGCCTTTTTTTTCTGAAAAAGGAGATTCCGACTTTTCCCGAAGGGGAAAAGCGCCTTTGTCGGAGGAGTTTGAAAAGTTCGATTGGCTTGTGCGTTTATCCGCAGAACTGACAGATACTTTTGATTCAAACGGGTTTCGTGAAAAAAAACCATCGAGATTCAGGAAATGGAATTCCCCTGCTTTGTCAATGCAAGACAGATTTTATGAGCAAACCTGCGTTGACGAAAAACAGCTCCAGAGCGGCCGCCCGTTTTGCAGGCTGAGTCCTTTTTTTACAGATTATGTTTTAAGGGAATGTTCACAGAGACATTTTGAGGACTTAAAATATTCCCTGAAAAAAGAGGGAGTGGAATGGATAGATATTTTCTCTGTTAAAAAAACGGTGAATACAGAAAAAAGAAGTTTGGCTTTTAAGAAAAAATATATTCAGTTGAAGCTTTATGAGCGGGAAAGACACACTGATTTTTTAATATGGACTCTCAGCGGTCCGGAAACTCTCCAGTGTTTTCCCGAATGGATGTCTTTATTGTTTCCCAGGTGGGAAAGCCCCGTAAAAATTTGGAGACGATTTCCTTTGTCATGGGATCAAGGCGCTTTTGAAAAGATCATTCCGGCTTTATTATTGGTTTTGCCGGAACATAAGAGGGCAAATCGTTTGTTGTCCTTGCCGACACAAAAAAAGAAAACCCGGCAGGTGGAAAACGGAAACACGGAAGAACCTATTTTGAGTCTGAAGAAAAACCCGTTGTCTGTCAGCATGGATTTATGGATGCTTTGCCCTTATGCTGAGCGATTCAATGAATCGGTTTTATCCTCCTGTCTGCAATCCGCTTTGGAAAGACTGCGTTTTTTATTCCCCGGTTTTTCCATAACAGGTTTTTTGCCGGAAACAGACTCCTGCCACGATTACTTCGTATTATATAAAAGAAGAAATATCACTGAAAAAAAGAGAAAGCTTTTTCATAAAGGAACTCATCCGCGCTTACTTCATTTGAACCCTGAATCAGTCGGAAAGATGGATGCGTACTCTCTTATGAGACAATCTGAATTTTGCCTTCAACAGATTCAAAAAATACTTTAAATTTCCGCTTTGCTTAACTGATTGCCCACACTCCACAGGGTTTTTCATATCCGATCGGAACAGGAAATCCGTATTTTTTTAAACACTTCTTTGGCGGACAAAAGTGTTTGTGTTCCCTATCAGCTTATCCAAAGACTTTCTTCCAAAACTTTTTTTAAAAACTTGTTTTTCCGCCATGCCTTATTTCCATTCAAAAAATAATAATTTTGTGGATGGACTCAGGCGGAAAAATTATATATAAAAAGTGAAAAAAGACAGGAGCCGATCAATGCTTGAAAGATATACAAGAGAGGAAATGGGGCGGATATGGACTCAGGAAAATCGCTTTCAAAAAATGCTGGAAGTGGAAAAAGCGGTGGCTCGTGCTCAGGGTGAAATGGGGCTGATTCCTTCCATGTCGGCTCAGGCTATTCAGACAAAAGGGGATTTTCAATTAAACAATATATTGGAGAATGAGAAAAAAACCCGACATGATGTAACTGCCTTCGTAAAAGAGGTGGCTGACACAGTAGGTGAAACGGACGGCGCTTATGTGCATTGGGGGCTGACTTCCTCTGATGTGCTGGATTCCGCGCTGGCTTTGCTGATTCGTTCGGCCGGAGAGGTGTTAAAACAGTCTTTTTCTCTTTTGAAAAAAAATCTTCTCCTGCAAGGTAAAAAACACGCAGACACACTTTGTTGCGGCCGCACGCATGGAATGGTTGCGGAACCTCTTACCTTCGGCTTCAAATTGGCCGGGCATTTAATGGAGCTGAAAAGAAACGAAGAACGGGTATTTAAAGCGATTCAGCAGGCAGAAGTGGGAAAAGTAAGTGGAGCTGTGGGAGCCTATGGCACTCTTCCCCCTGAGTTGGAGAAAAAAGTTTGTAAAATATTAAATCTCTCCGTGGAACAGGTAGCCACGCAGGTGATCCCGAGAGACCGCCACGCGGAGGTGATTTTATCCTTGGCTATGACGGCCGGCGGTTTGGAACGGCTGGCGGTGGAAATTCGCCATCTTCAAAGATCAGAGGTGGGGGAGGTCTTCGAAGGCTTTAATCCCGGTCAAACAGGCTCCAGCGCCATGCCCCACAAGAAAAACCCTATTTACTCTGAAAATGTTACCGGTCTTTCCCGTCTGATTCGCTCTTATGTGGTTCCTGCTTTGGAGAACAATGTTTTATGGCATGAAAGGGATATTTCTCATTCTTCCGTGGAAAGACTGATGTTTGCCTCCTCTTTTATTTTATGTGATTTTGCCTTGAATCGCATGGCGGAGGTGATTAAAAATCTTTATGTGGATGAACACAGAATGCTTGAAAATCTGCAATCCGGCAAGGGGGTGATGTTTTCCTCTCAACTCCTGACCTCTCTTGTTCAAAAAAGTATGCCCAGGTTCCAAGCGTATGAGTTGATTCAAAAATTGAGCTTTTCCCTTAAGCCCGGGGAAAACTTACAAAATCAATTTTTGAAAAACGAAACAGTTTTAAAATATCTCAATCCAGAGGAGATTAAGGAAAAGTTTTCTATGGAAAAAAGAAAAGCACAAATATCCGAGCAGGTAAGAACCATTTTAGAGAAAATAAAAGTCTGATCGCGAAACAAGGAAATAAAGATGGAATGGGAAAAAGGGGATTTTTTAAATGAAGGAAAAGGAAAAAATATTTACGCAGTCAAAAATCACCCTGATCTGATATGGATGGAGTTTAAAAATAATTTAACAGCCTTTAACGGGAAAAAACAATCCTCTTTTAAAGGTAAGGGGGCTTTGAATAGGGACACCAGCTCATTGATTTTTCGTTTTCTCACAAAAGAAGGAATAAAAAACCACCGGGTAGAAGATACGGACAGGACCGGGATGATTTGCCGGCGATTAAAAATACTGCCGTTGGAAGTAGTGGTGAGAAATCGTCTATCCGGGTCCACAGCCAGGAAATTTCAACTTCCGGAAGGCCGGACTCTTTCAGAGCCGTTGATAGAATTTTATTATAAAAATGATGCTTTGGGAGATCCTTTTATCAGCTCAGAACAGGCGGTGGTGTTTAAATTTGTTTCTGAATGGAGAGAAATTGAAATTTTAAAGAGAGATGCCCGGCGGATAAATGAAAAATTAAAAAATCTTTTTGATTTAGCGGGAATAGAGTTGATTGATTTTAAATTGGAATTTGGAAAATGTGAAAAACAAAAATCTTCATCGACAAAACAGCCATCAATGGATTCAGGATCATCTGTTCGATCATCGGAAATAAAACACCCGCCGGAAACCCGACAAAACCAACTAACCGATGATCAGAAGGAAATGTTTTTACTGGCTGATGAAATTTCCTGCGATTCCTGCCGTTTGTGGGATAAACAAACAAAGGAAAAATTGGATAAAGATCGCTTTCGTTTTGATATGGGGGGAGTCGAGGAATCCTATAAAAAGGTTCGTGACTCTTTATTTAGGATAGAAATCGGTAAATAAAAAAAATCACATTACAAGGACACATTATGGTAATTGTGGGAGTTAAAATTTTACCCAAGATGGAGGTGCTGGATGTGCAGGGCCGCGCCATCGCGGAAACCTTAAAAAGGGGAGGGCATTCCATTGAAAATTGTCGGTACGGAAAATTTATCAAGCTGGCGATTGAAACCGGTAACAGGGAGGAAGCTTTAAATAAGGCAAAGGAAATGGTGGAGTCTGTTTTGTGTAATTCCCTCTTGGAAAGCTATGAATTAGAAATTTTGCCTGAAGAAAATCTCCGGTAAGATTTTTTTCATTTGTTTTTTGAAAGTCTGTTGGTGAGCCTTTTTTAGAGGAGGTAAGTAATTGAAACAAAGTAACATTAAAAGAGAAAAACCGGTCGGGGTATTGTTTTTTCCAGGAACTCAATGTGATGAAGATGTCGTAAAAGCCATGAAGCTCCTGAATTATCCTGTGAAAAAAATATGGTACGCAGACCGATTTTTTCCACAGGATTACTCTGCATTTATCTTACCCGGAGGCTTCTCTTACGGGGATTATCTGCGTGCGGGGGCTTTATCCGCTCATTCTCCGGCTATGATGGATATTCGGATGGCGGCACAGCGAGGACAGCCTGTCTTGGGAATATGTAACGGCTTTCAGATTTTATGTGAAGCGGGTCTTTTGAAAGGGGTTTTACGGATCAATAAAACCCTTCGTTTTATTGATGAATGGGTGGAGTTGGAATTGTGCCACCCTTGTTCATTTTGGGGAGGAGACAAAACCGGCAAAACCATCCGTATCCCCATTGCTCATAAGGAAGGATGTTTTTACGCCGACGAAGACAGCATGAAAAAACTCAAGGATCATAATCAAATTTGGTGGAAGTATAAAGATAATCCCAATGGTTCTTTGGAGAACATAGCGGGTATAATGAATGAGAGAAAAAATGTAGCTGGTCTCATGCCTCACCCTGAAAGAGCTATGACGAAATGGATGGGAGGCACAGCGGGTGCAGTCTTTTTCAGCCAAATTCAATAAGCCGGCCCCGGTATTTTCTTTTAGTATTCATTATAGTAAAAAGAAAAAATGTAGCTGGTCTCATGCCTCACCCTGAAAGAGCTATAACGAAATGGATGGGAGGCAAAGCGGGTGCAGTCTTTTTCAGCCAAATTCAATAAGCTGAACCCGGTATTTTATTTTAGTATTCATTATAGTAAAAAGAAAAAATATAGCTGGTCTCATGCCTCACCCTGAAAGAGCTATAACGAAATGGATGGGAGGCAAAGCGGGTGCAGTCTTTTTCAGCCAAATTCAATAAGCTGAACCCGGTATTTTATTTTAGTATTCATTATAGTAAAAAGAAAAAATATAGCTGGTCTCATGCCTCACCCTGAAAGAGCTATAACGAAATGGATGGGAGGCAAAGCGGGTGCGGTCTTTTTCAGCCAAATTCAATAAGCTGAACCCAGTATTTTCTTTTGGTATTCATTATAGGAAAAAGAATCGCTGTCCTGTCCGACTATTCCTATAAGCGGACGATTGAATTGCCGCAACTCCCTTTGCGCTTTTTCATATTCACTAACACCCAGATGATTTTGATTTAAATAATGAATAACCAGATTTGTTTCTTCTTTTAATTGACCTATGGCGGGCAACAGGTAGTTAACAGTAGCAGTGGAGGAGGAGCTGGAGCGTCTTAAATCAGAAGAAGCATCCATGTCCGATAAGTTAGACATGACAGGGCCTTTTTGTGTTTTTAATGAAAATACAGTCCTCCACTGCTGTTTGTATAAGGCCTCCGGTGCGGATGGGTAAAATCCTATAAGAGTAATGAAAATAAATAAGTAACAGGTCATTTGATACATTTTATGCTCTCAATGGTTATTTCGCTGAACAGACAAGATAATCAAGTATGTTTTTTTTATATTTCCGTCAATGAATAAAAATCGATTTTGAAGATTTTTTTTTATCTTGATGAAGGAAAGGAAATTTCCATTTGATTTTCAAACAGTTGCCAGGGACACAATGAATTTACAGCAAATTATTTTTATAATTATATTTTTCATTTTCATTTTAGCCATTTCCATATAAGTTTATGCACTTAAAATACATTTCCTGAATCACATAATTCCTGTTTTATTTTTATGTATTTCCATGTAAGAATTTATTTGAGCACTGTTTTTATTTGATTATTTAAAATTATTTGTTCTTTTATATATTTTTTTATAAAAGTGCATTTAAACTGTTTATTTTGACAATGGCTGTGCGGGCTTTTTTATGCTTCCATTGAAGATTCTTCTGAATGTGCTTTTTTAGAAAAAATCACAGATTTTGAAAATGGAATTAAACGGGCAATACATTTTTATTGTTTGCTTTCTTAAATTATTTCAGTATATTTTTGTCTGCTTTTAAAGAGGAGGTTCCTTGAGAATACTGGATCCTATACATAAGTATATCACCTTTTCCACCCATGAGGAGCCTTTGGTGGATTCCGTAGTATTCCAAAGGCTTCGTTATATTCGTCAGCTGGGTTTCGCGGAATTTGCCTTTCCCGGGGCGGTCCACAATCGTTTCCTGCATTCCCTGGGAGTTTGTCATCTGGCTGGAAGGGCCTTTGACTCTCTCTTGTTTTTGGATGATTTTTTATCTTCGCGAAAGAAAAAAACATTTCGGAAACTCATTCGGCTGTCCGCTTTGTTACATGACATAGGCCACGGTCCTTTGTCTCATATTTCCGAAACCGCCATGCCTCCTCTCGCCGATCTGTCTCTTTCCTTATTGATTAATGAAAAAGTTGATAATCAAAAGCAAGCTACGCATGAACACTATACGATTAAATTGATTTTGGAGTCTGAAATCAGACAATATATTGAGGCGATGGATGTAGACCCACAATGCGTGGCTCATCTCATTGATGATTGTGTACAACCGGCCGACCGCAATTTTTTTATTTCAAACGGAGTGGACTTCAAACCTCTTCTGAAACAGATTATCAGCTCCGACTTGGATATGGATCGTATGGATTATCTTCAAAGAGACGCTTTTTTCTGTGGAACAGATTACGGTTTTTGTGACCATGAATGGATATTGAACAATCTTCGTGTCCATATAAATAATGATAAAGCTTTCATTGGTATCGGACAAAAGGCAGTGTATAGCGTGGAAAGTTTTTTTCTGGGAAGACGGCATATCAGTCTGGCGGTCTATTTTCACAATAAAATGGTCGCGATGGATGAAATGCTTTATCGTTATTTTACCAGTGATAATTGTGATTTTCAAATTCCCGGCTCCGTGAAGGATTATATCCATTGCACAGATGCCGCTCTGTTTGAAAGCCTCAGAGCATCTGTTCATAAAAATGAATGGGCGCGTCGTATTATTGAAAAAACACCTTATGAAAAAATATATGAAACTCAGTACACCTGTCTTGAGGAGCCAATCCAGTTGGAAAACCTCAAAAAGGTAAAACATATTCTGGAAAAACAACAGATTCCTTTTATGCACACTAATTCCTCGAAGTATATTAAAAGGCTTTATTTTCAAGACACACACCATTTTCCGTTATATATTGTGGATGAGTTTACGGGGGCGGCCGTCCCTCTCAGGGACAGAATGAAAATGTTTAATCAAAAGGAGCATATTCTCCTGATGGATCGGATATATGTTCCTCCTGAGCATAAGCAAAAATTAATACATAAGTCTGGTATTTTGAAAATTAGCTAGTTCGATGGTATGTTTCCTGACAATATATTGCGAGAATTTTTCATTTCCCTTTAAGTTAAAGTCTCTCTGAAGGTTGCCCTCGATCCAGTTCCATGTTTCTTTAAATGAAGTATAAAAAGCCGAAAAAATTGTAAGAGTATATCCCCTCCGGTCGGAGGATCATTGGCAAATGCATGAAATAAAATACCGGAAATTTCAAATTGTAAGAGTATACACAGCGGTATTGATGGCATATACTAAAGCCTGATATTTTTAATTAAGTGGGAAAATCCCTGTTGTATATCAAATAAGCGGCTTTGAAATAAAACGACAACTTTGATAATTGGAGATATAAATTATGAATAAACAAAAATTAATTTTCATTTCTTTACTTTTTTCCATGCATTCCGCTTTTGCTTTTGTTTCAAGCAAAGATCGTTTTGAATTCAGCATTGGCGGTGACTTTCCCGTTTATATGGGTGCCCAGCTCCGATATAATTGGAGCACGCAATATTACACCAAATTAGGTGCCGGTTTCGCAATAGAACTGTTTATGAATGCGCATCAAAAGATTTTGGATGAACTGGGTTTTTCCAATGACACTCGATTATTGACTGCCGCTTTAGTTAACGCGGTGATGTTTGATTTACGTATAGGTTGGGCCAAGAGTATTTATGAAGGTCCTTATGCGGAATTGGGGTACAACCTTATGCTCTGGGGAACGGGAAAAGTAACAGGCAGTCAAATCAATTCAGCTATTGGACAGGTCAGTGGATTATCAAATGAGTCTACTTATCAAGTGGATGTGTTGAATCACGGACCCACTTTCCACATAGGGTACCGTTTTATTCTGATTGATCGGTTGACACTTAATATGGATTTGGGAGTTTACAAACCTCTTTTTTCCAATACAGAGCTAAATTACGGAGACACTGCGGTTCCGGCAGGTGAATCAAAAAAAGTAAATGATATACTGGTGCGGAAGCTTTGGTTTTTATCTCTGGGTCTGTGGGTTAGTTTGAGTTTTTGATTTTTGGAATTGACACTGTATGGTTGAAACTTCTCTGTTTTTATAAAATTTAGTTTTAATAAGAAGTAAAAACCATCATTAAAAGGAATTGAAAATGAAAATTATTTTTGTATTGTTCTTAATTCTTTTGTTGCCTGCCTGCTCTTTTTATACATTAACAAATAAGACCGGCCGGACTTTAAAAATAGAAACAAGCGGAGGGGACAAAACAATTACATTAGAAGCTTTTTCCTGCATTCAATTAAACGAGCATTTTATGGGATTAGGAGGGGACTTTCCCTTTATTATCAATGGCAATAAAAAAAGGGAATACAGCGCCAACCATTATGAAGTAAAAGTAAAATCGAGTTCCGACACAAGCGCTGTCTTTGAATATATTGCTTCCGAAAGTAGTGAAAATCCTGAATGCGAGTCATCGAAATCTCAAAAAATACAAATAGACGACAAAACAATAGCTGTATGCGGAACAGCCGCATCCCAGTCCGCTCAGTGCCAATCATCTGATGGCGCCCCAGTCACCACAGCCACAGTCAGATGTATGATTAGAGAAGACAAAATAAATGAAAAACAGCCTGTCTGTGTAGATAAAGACAATAACCTGCTGGACAATGACGATGTAAAGCCCGGTTGCAAAAGCTCTTCAGAACAACCAGTTTGCATGGAGCAAACGCAACCGCAAACACAAACACAAACGCCGACAGAACAATTTTACACCATCACTCTTAAAGCCGATAATGTCTCTGTAAATATAGTTGCGGACATATACTCTCAACCTTTGAAAGCAACCGGAGACTGTGTGAAGATCAAAAACAATCAATTCACTTCCTTGGTTGTTTCTCTGAGTTCAACAGGGACTGTTTCGTACAATAAGACTTTATGCAACCATACTTGCTCTGCCGGCAACTATGAAATCACCACAGTTACAGACGCCGTTGGTGGTGCAATAACTGACAGCCAATTGACGAGAGCCTCCGAAATAAATCCAAATACAAACTGCGTGGAATTAAAGTAAAAGCGGGTTAAGTTCTGCTTTCCACAAATAATGACAATACTCAAAAGTATTAGTATGTTTCCTCCTCCACTATGTACTTAAAGATCCTGAAAAATGCTGTGTACCGGCACTCTTAGTCGATTGTATACAAGAGTTGAGTTGGTTATTATCTGTCGCATGGTGAAAAAACGACATTGATTCCTGTGTCTCCCAATCATCTTCCAATATATACAGGAAAGACAGCCGGCTCTCTTAATTAAAAGGGCTTTTCCATTCTGCGCCCGCTTACTCCAATGTAAAAAGAAGCTGCACTTTTTCTGCTTTTTGTTCAATTGGTTTGCCGTCTTTCACTTTGGGGCGGTACTTCCATTTGCGTAAAGCTTTCACGGCCGCTTGATTGAAGATCTTGGGAGGTTTAGCTCCCAACACTTTTATACCTCTCACAGTGCCGGCTGGAGTAATATCAAATTGCAAAATCACCCAGCCCTCTATTCCCTGCATAGCCGCTCTTCTTGGATACTGTGGTTCAATACGAACTAAAGGAGTGACACCGGATCCCATGGCTCCGCCAAAGCCCTGCACAGCCGGTCCATCTGACCTTAAAATAGATTTTATATCCGGCAGATCCATGTTCGGATTTAATTTTTGTGGTTTAGACAGGGCGGAAGAAAGCATCTTCATTTTGGGAGGTTTCATTTTTTTTAGCTTTTTCTCAGGTAATTTGCGTTTTTTCTCGTCTAAAAAAGACTTGGGTTTGGTTCTGATAAATTCAATCAAACCCGCCATATCCTCTTTTCTCTTCAGATCAGGCGTGTCAGAGATCAAAACGGACATCAAATAAAAAAGCCCAAATGTTGTTAGAAACGCCAGAAACACACAAGTGCTGATCTTTATAAACCGCTTTTGCAGAATGATTTTTATTTCCATGACTTAAAATAACTTAAAATGCTCTATATTTTTATCTTTTTTCGCAAATTACCTAATAAAGGGAAAAATGAACCGAAAGCAAACAGTAAAAAAACACACACCATAGATTAATATTTTACATTACATGAATCTTTGCCAAGCACTTTCCTCCTTGCAGGCTTGTGAACACAAAGCATAAAAACACAACTCCCTTTTTCATTCAAATAAAATCAGTAATCCTTGACATTTTACTCAAAATATCAAGTATCCTTTTTAAGGATCGCTTTCCTTTTCAGCAAATTAATTTCTTACAGGAAAATTTTAAAGTAAAAAACAGGTGTACAATACATATCCAGTTGAAAGAGAATAAAAAAGTATTGGTTTACTTATGTCCTATGTCAAAAAAACTCTGTTAAATGATGAAAAAATAATTGTGGCTACAAAATACCATTGGGTATTCTGGTTTTGTCCTGTATTCTGTTTGACCCTGCCTTTTCTGTTAATCATTTGTACGGTGATGGCATGGAATGATTGGACTTTGTCCCCTTTTTCAATGACTCTTATGATTTTTTTTGCTCTGAGTTTGATTATTTTGCTTTTGATTCTTTTTATACAATATATATCAATCGAAAATGTAGTTACAAATAAGAGAGTTATTTGCAAAACTGGCTTTATTCGGACCGATACGGATGAACTGAGAAATGAAAAGATTGAAAATATACAAATTAAGCAGTCCCTAGTGGGGCGGATACTGGGGTATGGTAATTTGGAGTTCACAGGGACTGGCGGATCGCCGGTGATTTTTAAATTAATACCGAATCCTGTTGCCGTAAAAAAAGACATTGAAAATATTTTCTATTAATCTGTGAAGGCAGAGGTCATGAGGTCTCGGACCATTTTGCTGATGTCGGCAAAATGGTCGATCTTGGTTCTGGCGGCAAGCGGAAAATCGATGATGTGATGCTAACCCGCTGAGCTTGTTATCTTATTGCTCAAAATGGAGATCCGCGAAAAGGGCAGATTGCCTTCGCCCAAACATACTTTGCCATGCAAACCCGCCAGGCAGAGCTGATCGAGCAACGCCTTTTGGAGCAAGAGCGGCTTTCTACTCGCAAGAAGCGGGCTCAAACAGAAAAAGATCTCTCTGAAGTCATTTATGAACAAACAGGCCAAGACCGCAGTTTCGGCATTATTCGCAGAAAGGGAGATCAAGCTGTTTTTCTGCGTTATGTTGTTGTGTCAGCGCTTATTCGCTTAAAAGTTTTGAGCGCTCTTCAATGATGGTGATGATTTCATCAAACACATCAGACGCAAGCCCATCTGCTGTCAAACTTGCCTTTAAGCCCGGGGCTGTATCCATCAGTTTTTCAGTCATCGTTTTGATCTGTCGGTTCATGGATGATTTTGCGGCTTTGGTATTGGCCGTCAGACTATGGAAGTGACGCATATACACATTCTTCGGTTTATATTTGCCGCCAATCTTCATCGCCATCTTTTCGGAAAGATCAGGATAAATCGCTGTGCTCAACACATCATAGGCCGGTGCCAGTTCAGGCTTATTGCCCTTATAGAGCAACGAGAAATTCTTGCCGTGAGCATCGGCATTGCCGATCAAATAATTGAACAAAACGATATTCAGAAACTTAATCTGGTCTGCCGCAGGGCGGGCTGTGTGTTTGGCAATCACATCCTGACAAGTGGCGATACCGGGGCCTCCTTCGCGTTCATATTTAATCTCAGGTGCAATGCCCAGCGCCTGACAAAAATCCTCCTGATGGATGCGCGTTACAGCACCATCTTTATCAAGGCGACGGTCATAGCGTTCAACAAGATAGTATGATACATCATCGACAAAATGCAGTGAAGCATCCGGTACATCAATGCCGACCATATTGGCCAGTTTCATGCAAAATAGTTCATTATGGGCGCTGTCTTTCACGCGCTCAATCATGGGCTTCAATATATGCGTGGTTGGCGTACCGCCCTTCATTAACAAGACATGTCCATCACGAAACCCTACTGCCAGCTTGTCCTGCGCTCCTGCCAACGATAAACGACAACCATTATCCCCCGCCAGCATAGGGCGGCATTTGATCAAATCTAAAATCTCTTTCAATCGTGTATTATTCAAGGCTTCAATATCATCCGAAGCCTCGGGGGGCGTATCTCCATGAGGATATAGTGCCAAAGCCCCCGCACAATCGCCGCCGACAGCCTCCAGCAAGGTAAAGGGATTCTTTTCAGACAGCCCCAAATACTTTGCCAAACGCTCGCGCACGCTTTCTTCAGGCAATAGGCCGGAAAAGAACGCCTTGACCTGCGTGCCTGTAAAGGTTTCAGCCTGCAGTGGCAGTGAGAGCGATATGCCGTATGATGCTGTATTATTCAGATAATCCGCATCATAGGTAAATGCCAGATCGCCGCTGTCTGTCTGCTCAAGGCTTCCAACCGGATTGTCTTGCAAGTAAACATCTAACATCCGGCTCATAGCGTTTCACCATCTATAACCACATCAATTCCAAGCATAGACACCACTCTCAGAGCCTTGCCGATATAGCAGGACTCTTTACCTTGCTCTAACTCGCGTATAAAACGTACACCTACGCCCGTTGTTGCCGCCAACTGCTCTTGTGTTAAGCCTTGCTCTTTGCGGGCTTGCTTGACAATCGTGCCCAGTTTTTCAATTTTTTTATCAATCATAAATCAACCCTTTCGGGGTGATTTTAGCATAACTAATGTTAAAATCAAAAAAATAAACCCGTTCGGGTCTATTTAGGTGTTTTGGTCAAAGCTTTTAATGTAATAACCCCGAACGGGATGATTTATCTCCTACTGCTTCTAAGGGTTCGATTTCAATGCCGTCAAACACCAGCGTTTCCAGCTTCTCGCCAGGGTCAAAACCCTCCATCTCAAAGCTCTGAGTAATCTGCCACATAAATTCGGCATCCACCAATGTTGAAGATAAAAGCTCGTTAGATTCCGGGCGTTGCACCCGTAGCAACACATTGCTGGTCGTACGCGATTGCACGACCGCACGATTACCGCTACCAACAATGTTGGTTCGCGTGAGTGGGCTGGTAAACTGGCTAAAGTGCCGTTTGACCTTTGCGGGAACAGGCTCGAATGCCTGATACGAATTGATCTTCATATCTGTTGTCCATAGCAATTGCTCAAGCATCGGCTCAAGCTCATAGCTTAGGGTGAAGGCATCACTTTCCCGGGCCATTTCAGCAAAATCGTCGGCAATGGTTAATGTCAGCACAGGGAATCGTATGTGCGTATAGGCGATTTCAGCAAAATTGTCGCCAATGGATAATATCATCTTATCAAACCATGGAATCGTATGTGTGTGTATAGGCGGTTTCAGCAAAATCGTCGCCAATGGTTAATGTCCTCTTATCGAACCATGGAATCGTATGTGTTTATAGGCGGTTTCAGCAAATATCAGCGCCAATGGGTAATGTCAGCTCCCCATCCACAATGGCAGCATTTTGCTTCATTTCCTGTTCATCAATGTCCGGGTCTTCCGGAAAACGAACACGCAAGTCATGCGGTAACTCAATCTCATAGCCGTTGATGTGAACCTTACCCTCGGTGATGACAAGGCCCTGTTCGCCATTGTCTACTTCCAGAAATTGGACATTGAAGCCTGAGACAACATAGGAGCCATTGGATTTACGTTCATAAAGTGCCAGGCCTGCTGTGACCAACCGCCTGTTTAAGATTTTTTCCAAAACTCCGAGTGATTTACGTTCATAAAGCGCCAGGCCTGTTGTGACCAACCGCCTGTTTAAGATTTTTTCCAAAACTCCAGGGATTCCTGGTCATAGCGCGCCAGGCCTGCTGTGACAGCATCCAGCTTCTGTGGCGGAGGGGGAGGGATTCGAACCCTCGGTACGAGTTACCCCGTACGGCTGTTTAGCAAACAGCTGGTTTCAGCCACTCACCCACCCCTCCGGCTTTTATGAGAGTGCCACAGCGGTTATAAGGAATCAAGGACACTATGTTTGATTTCAAGTTCTAAGAATGGCAAAAAGATGCTACAATTTTTATTCCGCGCCCGTAGCTTAGCTGGATAGAGTACCTGACTACGGATCAGGGGGTCGGAGGTTCGAATCCTTCCGGGCGCGTTTTTATAGCCGCTTTTTACTTTAAGTCTGGTTCACTTCCAATTAATTTGAACTTTTTCAAAATTAGCCTCTTTGTTTTCATCTTCTGGATCTATAGGTTCTAAAATGACCTGCATATCCTTTGTAAAATGCACTTTATAACCCTGTTTACGGGCTGTTTTCACAAAATACTTGATAAACTCTCTTTTTTCCTGTTCATTTCTCTCCTCTAGGTGCTGTTCTATCCATTCATGGTGTGCTAACTGTCGTCGCACTACATCTTCCGGATCCTCATATACATCATTTTCAAAAGGGTGTTCGGCCAACTCCTTAAAAACCTCTTTAATGGGAGTGTCCTCAGAAAAACGAATGCCCATATCCAAAGGAGATAATTCAGGTTCCACCGGATCAATGCCTTCCACCGGTTTCTTAAACTTTTCAGATAACATCTTCTGTAAATGAATTTCCTGCTCCAGTTTAAGGCCTATATTTTTCTTTTTTATTCTTTCCTCCACAGTAAAATTTGTGACCGGCTGATGTAAGGATCCGGATTCAGAGGAAGGCTTCTTCCTGTCCTGAAGCAGATAAAATGCGACAACAACCAACATAGCCGCTGTAAGAAACAAATAGGGAAAAAAGGGAAAATCATGTTTTTTCTCTATCCTCATTTCCCTTTCAGCGGTGGAGCGCCTTTTGTGAGGCCGGGATGAGGAGCTTCGTTTGTGTTTTCTTCTTTTTTTTCTCTTGTAGTCAGCCATGCTTTTCTTATCGGCATATTTCTGAAAGGCTAAAATGAGAAAATCCCCACCCACATAACCAAATCCTCTCCAGTCTCCAAGCACCGGGAGAAAATAAACCTCTTGTTTTTTCAAATAAATACGGCATTGTTTTTAAGTTATTCCAAGCACCGGGAGAAAATAAACCTCTTGTTTTTTCAAATAAATACGGCATTGTTTTTAAGTTATTCCAAGCACAAGTAGGAAATACGCCCTTTGTTTTTTCTAAAGACCGTCGTGATGCCATTCCCGTCCGTCAACCACAGGGAGGAAATAAGCCCTTTGTTTTTTCAAATAAATACGGCATTGTTTTTAAGTTATTCCAAGCACAAGGAGGAAATAAGCCCTTTGTTTTTTCTAAAGACCGTCGTGATGCCACTCCCGTCCGTCAACCACAGGGAGAAAATAAACCTCTTGTTTTTTCAAATAAATACGGCATTGTTTTTAAGTTATTCCAAGCATAAGGAGGAAATAAGCCCTTTGTTTTTTCTAAAGACCGTCGTGATGCCATTCCCGTCCGTCAACCACAGGGAGGAAATAAGCCCTTTGTTTTTTCTAAAGACTGTCGTGGTGCCACTCTCGTCCGTCAATAACAAAGAGAAAATAAACCTCTTGTTTTTTCCAACCAGTCAATGTAAAAACAGAGATATATTTTCATTTTTTTTCAGCTTAGCCTTCTTTCACCAATAACAATGGAGGTGAGAGATTCCGGATAATATAAAATATAAAAATGCAACAGATATGGAAAGTTAAGAATAGTGAAGTTATTTATTTATGATCACTGCCCTTTTTGTGTAAAAGCTCGTATGATTTTCGGACTGAAACAAATTCCCGTTGAGTTGATCACTTTATTGAACGACGATGAAAAAACTCCTGTGAGCATGATTGGCAAAAAAATGGTTCCCATTTTGGAAACAGAACCGGGAAATTTTATGCCGGAAAGCATGGACATTATTCAATTCATTGACAAGCAGTTTCCGCCCGCCTTTCTCCTCCATGAGGAAGTCCCCGAGCTTATGGAAATATTAAAACAGTCTCAAAGACCTTTTTATAGCCTGACAATGCCCCGATGGATTAACTCAGGAATGGCAGAGTTTAAAACCGCTTCCGCCAGACACTATTTTCAAAACAAAAAAGAACTTATGCTGGGCTCTTTTTCCGAAGCTCTGGAAAACACGGACAACTTTAAAAAAGAGATCATAGAAATTTTATGGAAAATAGAAAATAAAATGGCAAAGGAGGAGGAATGGTATTTAGGTAAACAAGCCAGTTTTAATGACATTCACCTTTTCGCTTTTTTAAGAGGTTTGACTATTGTGAAAGATTTGTCCTTTCCTCCCATTTTGGAAAAGTACACAAAAAACTTGTCTGAAAAAAGTCAAATTCCCCTGTCCTGATTGAAATTGTTTTTGCTTAAAAAATGAAATATTTTCAGAAAATGTAATAAAAAAGGCTTTTTTCTGTTACTTTCAGCAGGATAAAACTGGAAAAATCCGATAGGCCGTTTTCATCAAAAAAGAAGAGGAGTTGATATTCATCACTCCACGAGGGATAAGCCGTAAAAACCCATTTAAGTTTTTTCCACAGTTGGAGGTTCTTGACAAAGAAACCGTTTTCTTTGAGATAAGCCGTAAAAACCCAGATAAGCTTTTTCCACAGGGATAAGCCGTAAAAACCCATTTAAGTTTTTTCCACAGTTGGAGGCTCTTGACAAGAAACCGTTTTCTTTGAGATAAGCCGTAAAAACCCAGATAAGCTTTTGACAAGAAACCGTTTTCTTTGAGATAAGCCGTAAAAACCCAGATAAGCTTTTTCCACGGGCGCCGCCTTATCTTGACAGTATTTAAACAGTGATTGTATAAATTAAAGTGCATTAATTTATAAACCTTGGGAGGTATTATGAGTCATTTAAAGAAGATTGGAAAATTATCGATTGTTGCTTATATCCTGGGAGTGGGATTTAGTTCTTATGCCAAAAATGTCAGTCCTGACTCAGCCTCCACACAGCAACCGGCGCAAATGATGGTTCAGCAACCGTCATCGCCATCAAGCGGAAAATCCGGCCATTCAATGGCAAATGTCCTTTGTGGTTCAGAACAGTCTGTTATGAATCTGCAATCCGGTTGGACCAAAGCAAGTGACAAAATAGCCATATTGGAACAATGGACTAAATTGAAAGCCGAAGACCTCAAAGTCTGCCTTCACGCGGATACGGAAATGGAGCCGATAGGACTCACACTGATGGATCTTTCCCGACACACCAATGCGGAACTGGCGACAAAAGCCAAAGCGTTCGCAGAACAATTTGACCCCGTTGCTTATGTTAATGCAAAGCTCGAATTAAAACCCCAAAATTACCAACAAGATATTGTATTTTTTCTTCTGCGCATTGAACCAACTCACAGTAGAGAAATATTTAATAAAGCCAAGTTCCAAGCAGAGGACAGTCAGGATAAGTCCTACATAGAGAAAATTGTTTTTAATGGCTTAATTAAAACTCTGTTTCCCACTGTCCTGATTCCTACAGACTCTGATAAAGGAGATCGTTATTATTTAAAAATAACATGGAATGCTGAAAGCATGGAACCGGCAGATTGTCTGTCAAAAATATTTAAAGAAGTGCTGTTATCCGAGGGAAGCGCGGGACAGAAAAAAATGATGCAAATGAAAAAAGGCACAAGATGGATCTATTGGTATTCAAAAGATTGGGTCATAGATTTATCCAGAAGTGTTGTGGAATGCGGTGGTAAAGTTTTTTTTGTAAAAGGCCCCTAGCCCTTAATAAGAGCTAAGCGTATAAAAGTGTATAACAACCTGTAAAGAGGAAAGTATTTTCAGAAAAGACACTCGCACCCATGCCGACTCTAATGTACAGCAACTCGCAGGTTGTTTCGGAGTTTAGGTCTGCTCCCTTGACCAAAGTTCCGGCTGGGGTTTTGGTACAACAATCTGCAGTTTGTTTCGGATTTTAAAGTCCACCGGTAGTTTCTTCGCCTCTGGCGTTAAAAGCTCCTTCTAACAAGCCGTCTTTTCTCGCAGGTTTTTTCGATTTTTTTGCCGTTGGGGGATTTTCCGTTCACTAATTCTAACAAGCCGTCTTTTTTCTCGCAGTTTGTTTCGTTGTTTCGGATTTTAAAGTCCACCGGTAGTTTCTTCGCCTCTGGCGTCAAAAGCTCCTTCTAACAAGCCGTCTTTTCTCGCAGGTTTTTTCGATTTTTTTGCCGTTGGGGGATTTTCCGTTCACTAATTCTAACAAGCCGTCTTTTTTCTCACAGTTTGTTTCGGATTTTAAAGTCCACCGGTAGTTCCTTCGCCTCTGGCGTTAAAAGCTCCTTCTAACAAGCCGTCTTTTCTCGCAGTTTGTTTCGGTTTTTTTGCTGTTGGGGGACTTTCCGTTCACTAATTCTAACAAGTCGTCTTTTCTCGCAGTTTGTTTCAGATTTTAAAGCCCACCGGTGGCTCCTTCGCCTCTGGCGTCAAAAGCTCCTTCTAACAAGCCGTCTTTTCTTTTGGAAACAGCATAAGCTTTAGCAATAGAGTCACGAAGTTGTATTTTGTGCCCGCGCTTTCTCAATAAGCTTAAAACTACGGGAGGAAAGCGGTTTTTTTCCACAAATAATGTCCTTGGTAAAAATTGATGATGAATCCGTGGTGCCTGAACAGCTGAATCCAGGTCCAAACCTTTAATCAAATGGCGATACAAAATCTGCAACACGGAACTGATAATCATGGGGCCTCCCGCCGCTCCGAGCACCATGACCGCTTTTCCGTTTTTCTGCACAACGGTTGGGCTCATGGAGCTTAAAGGGCGGTAACCTATTCTTACTTTATTATTCTTCCCCTGTACCAGACCAAATTGGTTTGGTGTACCCGGACGAGTGTTAAAATCATCCATTTGATTGTTTAAAACAATTCCATACTTGTCCGTAACAACAAAAGAACCAAAGTTGCCGTTTAAAGTCAGTGTCATCGAAACGACTTCATCTTTATTGTTCATTATGGAGAAGTGAGTGGTCTCAGCTGATTCTTTGACGGATATGGTATCCTTCAACACCGGCAGTTTTCTTACCTTCTGCAAAGAAATCTGAGAACCGATACGCAGAAGGTCTTTTTTTGAAAGCCATCTGTTTAAATAAGAGGTCGGCTTGGACAAATCCCCCATCTGACTCCTCGGCCGAAAAGCAAAAGAAAGAATTTCCCCCAAAAGGTGCCATTCACTCACACTGTTTAAGGTCATCTTACTGATTTTTTTTTGCTCTATCAGTTGAGCGGCGCGAGCCATAATAATTCCTCCTGAACTGGGAAGAGGCATACTGAATACCTGATAATCTCCAAGGGAAAACTGGATCGGTTTCAACCAACGAACCTGATAATTTCTCAAGTCCTCACGGCTTATCATCCCTTTTTGCGCCTGCACTGTTTTCACAATGTCCTGTCCAATCAAACCGTCATAAAACAATGTTTTGTTTTTTCTCTGAATCAACCTTAAAGCTTCCGTCAAACCTGGTTGTCTGAAAAACTCCCCCGGCAAATAAGGACTGCCGTCAGAATGAAAAAAAATTCTTCGGCCAAAAACATTAAATTGATTCGCTTTGCCCTTTGTTCTTCTTAGCCACTGCCCCGATACGATAAAACCGCTTTTTGCCAGTTTAATAGCGGGCCTAAGCAAACGAGACCAGGGGAGAGAACCGTATTTCTGATGAATAGCCCATTGACCGGCCACAAAACCGGGAATCCCCACCGAGGAACCTGTGCGTGTTGGAGACAAACCTGTTTTGACATAAAAATCCTCTGTCATTTTAGAAGGAGCTGTTTCACGAAAATCCAAAGCCTGGATTCCTGATTGATTTTTCAGCAGAGCAAAACCTCCACAACCTAAAGAAACAAAGTAGGGATGTGTCACGCTGAGGGTAAAAGCGCCGGCTATGGCAGCGTCAAAAATATTACCCCCTTCCCGGTAAATTGCCTGAACCGCCGACACCAAATGAGTGGAAGGACCGGATACAATAATTTTTCTGGCTTGAACCGGCTGAGCCGACGCCGAAAAAACAAAAAAAGAACATATTAAAAAAGAAAGTAAAAGACTTTTTCTTATTTTTATCATGCTTTCCTTTCTTTTGAAAAAAGACAAAGTCCTTTTCTGAATACATAATTTCAATAATGTAAATATTTTTACTTTTTTGATTTTATGTTTTTACACATATATGCAGGTCGCGCAAAACTATTACCTTATACCAATTTCCGATTTGATATACAATGGATTATATTTAACTTTTTCTGAACATCACTCAATAAAGCAGGTTTTTATTCGTCCAAATAGCAAAATATAAACTGATTAACTGGATTTTCAAAAGCTCTGATCGCTCCTTGACTTTGGAATAATCGAGAACTCTCTAATGAAACTGATTAACTGGATTTTCAAAAGCTCTGATCGCTCCTTGACTTTGGAATAATCGAGAACTCTCTAATGAAACTGATTAACTGGATTTTCAAAAGCTCTGATCGCTCCTTGACTTTGGAATAATCGAGAACTCTCTAATGAAACTGATTAACTGGACTTTCAAGAATTCTGATTGTTCATTACTGTGGAATAATCGAGAACTCTCTAATGAAACTGATTAACTGGACTTTCAAGAATTCTGATTGTTCATTACTGTGGAATAATCGAAAACTCTCTAATGAAACTGATTAATCAGATTTTCAAAAACCTCTCCTCTTTCTTCATAAGAATTAAAAATATCAAAGCTGGGACAACCAGGTGATAGTAGAACAGTATCTCCAATACGCGACTTTTGGTATGCAATCATCACGGCTTCCTCAAAAGTTCCAATAACGAAAGTTTCCGAATAATCTCCAATTTGCCGGTTGATTTTTTCTTTCGCTTCTCCAACCAAAATCAAATTTTTCACTTTTCTTTTAATGCGCTCTATCAGGGGTTTATAATTCAAGCCTGTGTCTTTTCCGCCCATGATAAGAATGACATTATCTTCAAAAATATCCAAGGCCTTCATCACAGAATACACATTTGTGGCTTTGGAATCGTTATAAAAATTCACACCCCCTACTTTTCTTACATAACTTAACCGGTGCGCTCTACTTGTATAAGAGGATATAACTTTTTGTATACTTTCCCAATCAGCTCCGTTGATCCGGGCGGTCAGAATGGCCGCCATAATATTTTCGTAGGAATGGCCGCCCTGTAACTTGTTGTTTTCAATACTGTAGTATTCTATCTCCGGTCCTATTCTCACTCGTATCTGATTCCTTATCAAAATAGCGCCGCCAATTTTCATAATTTGGGATTCAAGTGATTTTTTTCTGGAAAAATATCTCAAACATCCTCTTTGCACACCTGGATCGCGCGCCAATTCCAAAATGGCTCTGTCATCTGCGTTTAAAATAATAGTTGTTTTAGCGGACACATTCCTGAACACTTTTCTTTTGGCGTTAACATACTCTTCCATACTTCGATAACGATCTAAATGATCTTCAGCCAGATTGGTAAACACAATATTTTTCGGCGTCGTGTCCTTTAAGTGCTCTAACATAAAACAGGAGGCTTCCACCACCAAAAAATCCGCGTTTTTCCCTTCATGTAAATATTGGCTCAGAGGCTGGCCAAAATTTCCTCCAGCCCAGGGATTTTTTCCTGATTCTTTAAGAGAACGATAAATCAAATCCGCGGTGGTGGTTTTCCCGTTGGTGCCGGTCACCACCAATAGCGGGGCTTTTATAAACCGACAACAAAATTCAAATTCTCCGGTTACTTCCACTCCCTGGGCATTTACATACTCAAACAATTTTAAATGGGAAGGTACACCGGGGCTTAAAATCACATAGTGCTTGTTCAAAAAATTTTTTGGGGAGTGACCCTCCAATTCTAACTGAAGAGGAAGGTCTTTCACTTGTTCCAAATAACGAGCCAGTTCCGCTTCGGACTTATGATCGCTGACAGTGACCTGTGCGCCGTGCTTTACGAGAAAGCGCGCCAAAGACACACCGGTTTTAGCAAGACCTACAATCAAAATTTTCTTATCTTTTAATTCACTTAATTCCATTTATTGTTTCCTTTATTTGCTACTTAATTTTATTTATTGTTTCCTTTATTTACCACTTAATTTTATTTATTGTTTCCTTTATTTACCGGCTGTGGGCAAGTCATTATCTTAATTTTAAAGTAGCCAGACTGATAACCGCCAGTAAACAACTCACAATCCAAAACCGAACAATGATTTTGGACTCCTCCATTCCTTTTAGTTCAAAATGATGATGTAATGGAGCCATAGCAAAAATTCTTTTTCCCGTTATCTTAAAACTCATAACCTGCAAAATAACTGACATTGCCTCCGCAACAAACACTCCTCCTAAAATCACCAAAAGAATTTCATTTTTAGTGAATACAGCCAGCGTCCCTAAGAACGCGCCCAAACTTAAACTACCCGTATCCCCCATAAAAATTTGGGCCGGATAAGAATTATACCACAAAAATCCCAATCCTCCAGCTACAACTGCTATAGCCAGAGGAGTTAACTCCCCCGTGCCGGCAATAAAGGGTATTCCCAAATAAGAGGCCAGACTGAAATGCCCGGCCACATACGCAAACACACTTAAAGCCCCCGCGCAAACCATGACCGGCACAATAGCCAAACCATCCAGGCCGTCGGTTAAATTAACCGCGTTTGCACAGCCTGTGATAACAAAGCTTCCAAATAAAACATAAAACCAGGACAAGTCAAAAGCCAGATTTTTAAAAAAAGGTATATACAAAACCGGTTCGATTTGATGGGTATAAATCAATACCGCCAACATGGCGCCGGATAGGCTAAATTCATACAGCAGGCGGTACCGCGGGGGAATACCTCTAAAATTTTTCCACCGGCTTTTAATAAAATCATCCCAAAAACCAATAGCCCCAAACCCAATCAACATAAGCATAGCCGCCCAGATCAGAGGTTCGGACAAATCCACCCAGAATACAGAACTCAGCAAAAGAGCAAACAACACCAATCCGCCTCCCATAGTGGGAGTGCCGCTTTTTTTCTGATGAGAGTCAGGGCTGTCAGAGCTAACCGCCTCCTTCATGTTTTTTTTATTTAATCTTTTAATAAAATAGGGGGCAAACAACCAACATATCAGGAAGGATGTAAAAAAAGCCAAAAAAGACCGGAAAGTAATATACCGAAAAACATTAAAAACAGAAATACTGTCGGATAAATCAAATAACCACTTGTAAATCATAAAATACTCTTAACAAAAGGAACTCTTTCAGGCAAGCCTGCGGGACGGGGGATTGCGTCGCAGGTTAAATGGAAAAATTCAGAGGGTGAAAGTGTTTCAACACCATTTCTAATCGCATTCTTCTACTGCCTTTAAAAGCTAACGAAACGGAAGAATCCAACATGGCATGAATTTTGTGAGCCACAGCCGGGTCAGCGTATTTGGAAAAATACAGCTCTTTTGAATAGCCCGCTGATTTCAAAGCCTCTACGAAAGCAGACGCTTGAGAACCGATAAGCCAAATCACAGACACTTCGCTTTCGGCCAATTTCATCGCTATTTTTTTTTGAAGAGGCTGTAGATAAGAACCCAATTCCAAAAAATCACCCAGGATTAAAATTTTTTTTCCCTCCACCACGGGAGATAAAAAATATTCCAACAAACTTGAAATGCTTTCCGGACTGGCATTGTAAGCGTCAAAAAGAGCCTGTGCACCAGAGGAAAGCTCCACCCATTGGTTCCTTCCGGGAGGCAATCGACAAAGAGAAAGCCGCTCCCATATTTGGCTCTCTTTCACACCTATAGCGAGAGCCAAAGAAGCCGCTACCAGTACATTATTCAAGTGAGCTGGCCCCACCACCGGCACAAATGCAAAACCTCGTGTTCCCTGAATATGACCCTCAACGGACAAACCCAGCTTTTTTACCTCTTTAATTTGAAAAAACACATCGGCTGTTTCATCTCGTGAGGAAAAACGCAGGACTTTCCCTTTACTGGAAGATCCGTGCGCCTTCCACTTTTTATACATTGCTTTTGTATAAGGATCATCCCAATTAAAAACCTTAATAGCTTTTGGAGAGCCAAGATAAATTTTCTCTTTTTCTCTGGCTATATTATCCTTGCTTCCCAGCATTCCAATATGAGAATCTCCCACCTGCGTCACCGCCGCCACATCCGGCTGAGCCAATTCACATAAAATGTTAATCTCCCCTTTTTGATTCATGCCCATTTCCTGAATCACTATATCGGTTTTTTCCGTTGCGGACAAAAGAGTGAGAGATACACCGTATACATTATTAAAGCTTTTGGGGCTGGCTATCACCCTTCCACCCTGTTGATCTGTAAAGCTTTGAAGCTCCCGCTCGCGAAATTGATTTTTTTTATTGTGAGAATCTGTTTTCACTTGGGAAGTGGATTCTACAGCCGGATTTAAGAGGGTAAAACAAAAAATTTTCGTCGTGGTTTTTCCGGAGGAGCCGGTAATACCTATAACCTGAACACCTGTTTTTTTTCTCCAGTAGACAGCTAAATTCTGCAAAGCCTTTAAAGTATCCTCTACCTTTATTATGGATACATTTTTTTTCATCCAAATCCTGTTTGTACGAGCACGGGCAGGGGAGGGAGGCCCTTTCGCGGTCTCTGACAATGTTTGCTCTGTTGACGATTTACTCGCCTGCATTTTTCTGTCGGCCCCGGTCGCATTCCATTTATTCGACAAAATCTCCGAAAATGACAAATCCTTATGAATGATTAGGGCGGATGCACCGGCGGACACAGCTTGCGGTAAAAAATCATGTCCGTCAAAGCGGGTGCCTTGGATAGCGAAAAAAATTTTATTTTTTAAATTGGAGTCACGGGAATCAATGGAAACACCTTGGAACACCGAGTTTTCCACCTTATGCAAAAACCGACCTTTCATTGCCGAACAAAGCTCATCCACGCTTAAGTTCATGTCTTTGCCTTCAACATATTATTATTCTCTGTGTCAACTTTTATTACAAGTTGTCGTTCAACTAAATTTCATAGTGGTTAAGTTAATGTGTGCTTGAATTGAAATAACTATTTAAAATTACTAATAAAAATTAAAGTTTTAAGTGTTACCCGCCGATCAATTTAATATAGAGGGTAATGCAATGAAATGTGTATATTGTAACTCATCAGGAAAAGTAAAAAAAACGGGAAAATGAAAACAAGCCGGGGAAAAACACAAAAGTATAAATGCAGTGAATGCAAAACAACTTTCACAAAACGCAATTTTAGTGTCAATTACAGGCATAGAAAACAACACCTAAGAGAGGCCATAACAAAAATGTATTGTGAGAGAATGAGTTTAAGAGGAATAGCCCGCACGCTTAAAATCAGTTACTCCACTGTCGTCTAATAGACGCTTGTAAAGAACGCACTCAAACAGTAAACAATCAAAGATCGGGGCTGGAATTAATTTGTCCAGGAAGTAGTTGTGCAGAATATTGCCAACAAGCGGCTAATAAAAAATGTAGTGGAGATATTACTGGTCGGGAAGAATACAAAAATTGTTTCAACAAACTTAAGCGTGAACTAACAGCACAGCTTCCAGCTGGCAAGCACCTGCCGAAGGGATTTTCATGGCAGAAATGTGATTTTGGTCAGACATGTGCTCAGGGAATCGAGCGGACTTTTAGCAATGTGCTGGAAGAGTGTGAAAAACTCAAAACCAAAGCCACTGTTTATTGTGAAGACCCTTTAAAGTGTGTTGATAAAGCCAGTGCCGCTCTTTTTATAAACACAGGTATCAGTATTGCAGGAGGTATGGCGGACATTTGTCAAACAGCCAAAGAGAGATTTGGCGACATGAGCAATGCCGGCCAAAAAATGGCCGAGCAGTGTCGAAGCAGTGCTACAGCCTGTATAAAGACTTGCAAGACAGCGTACAAAATCCGAACCAAGTTTTATGAAATCTGCAATTTTGATCTGCTCAAAGAAAACAATTACAATCATAAAACACATACCTGCAGTGAGGAGTTGATAAGCCAATATGTTGGACGCTACCGACAGGAGTTGATCCCGGCAAGCTCCCAATGTGAAACAGTAGGAGGTAAATCCACCGAGCTGGTTCAAATCGGAGAAACAATATTAAAGACCGCTCTTTCCTCCGCAGGTTGTGAAAAAGAAGCCAGAGCCGGTTCCTCCCCTTCCAAATCCAATCTGAACCAGAACCAGGTTCAGGCAGTTACAGCCAGTGGCAATTTAGGTTCTTCTTATTCCACTCCAACAAAAAATCCACTTTTGAGCTGGTCTGCCAACAAACAGGACTCAGAGGTGGCAGACAATGGCAACTCCGGCAGTGGTTCTGGTGGTTCTGATTCCAATAGAGATTCCTTATCAGCTCTTTCGCCAACAGGACTGGGAAATCAAATAGACGAGGATAATAATCTTAAACAGGGAGATAAAGAGTTCAATGACATTCTAGGCGGAGGAGGAGGGTCATCATCCAGATCAGCATTAGCTGGCAATAGAAACCAAGGAAATCAAGAAAGTCGGAGTAGGGCTGTAACTGGTGTGACAGGGTCTAAGGCCAGGGCTAGAGCTATAGCTATAGAAAAAACAAAGTGGGCAAAAAATAACAAACTTGGCTTGAGGGAGTTTTCAAAAACCAAAAATTCACAGCAAGTCAAAAACATCAGCTTGTCTTTAAAAGATATTCAATCCATCAGAAACCTAAATACCAAAGTCAGTTCTTTTGGTTCTCCTCATGATGACATTTTTAAAAGAATTTCAAATCGCATCGAACTGCTGTGCAGAACAGACCGAATCCTTGATTGTAAAAAATAGTACGGAAGTCTATGACCGGAATCAGTAAATAGGCTGATTTCGCCAAAATAATATATTATCATTCAATAATGAGGCTATAAAAAAAGCCTATATTTATTTTTTAAACAGAAACAAATTATAAGGAACTCTTATGAAAAAAAACAAATCTCAGATAAAGAGGAAAAAACCAAAACTGACCCACGATAATTTCTTCAAACTCTTCTACTCTGATACAGAACTTGCAAAAGGGTTGTTGAAACTTATTTTTTCAAAGAAAGAGCTTGGAGCGTATAATTTAAACAAGTTGAAAATAGAAAAAGACACTTTTGAAGAAAAAAGAGTGGATCTCATTTTTTCCCTCCCATTTAAAAATTACCCAAAAATAAGGGTAAAAATCTTCATTCTCTTAGAACACAAAAGCCATTATGATAAAAACCTTTTTAACCAGCTTTTAGACTATCAGGTGTTAGTCCGAAAGCACAGCATCCAACAAAAGGGCTATCCTCAGCCTGTAATCTCTGTGCTGTTTTATCACGGAGAACAGCCCCTCAAGTGGAAAAAATCCCTACAAGAGGAGAATTTTGAGTCTTTTTTTTCCAAGATTCCGGTTGAATCCAGAAAAGATATGTTAAACTATGGATTGAGGATAATAAACACGCAAGACCCAAAAATCCGGCAGGCCTTTAAAGGGAGGAAGTTTAAAGGTCATAGCGTTGTAAAGCTATTATCTGAGATATGGAGTTTAAAGAAGAAACCGACGCCATTAAAAATAAAGACAGCTTATGCTGAATTTGAAGAGATATTGAAGGGCTTAAAGGGACAGGCAAGAAAGACTGTAGAGTTGAGGATATTGGAGTATTTAAGAGATAACACAGAATTAGATTCAAAGACTTGGGAAAAAGCTGAAAAACTGCTTATAGAATCAGGGATATTAAAACAAGGAGGACTTATGCAGGATGTAAGAGAAATTATCAAAGAGAAAGGCCGTTGGGAAGGCCGGCAGGAAGGCCGACAGGAAGGCCGGCAGGAAGGATTACAGGAAGGCCGGCAGGAAGAACGGCAACAGGTTGTTTTAAATATGCTGAAAAAAAAGTTAGATATTTCTGTCATTTCAGAAGTGACAAGTTTGTCTGAAAAAGAAATAAAGAAGCTAAAAAATAGAGTTTAAATTCTTTTAAGATTCTCAATGCTTATGCAAGATGTAAGAGAAATTATCAAAGAAAAAGGCCGTTGGGAAGGTCGGCAGGAAGGCCGGCAGGAAGGCCGGCAGGAAGGATTACAGGAAGGCCGGCAGGAAGAACGGCAACAGGTTGTTTTAAATATGTTGAAAGAAAAAGCGGATATTGCTTTCATTTCCAAAGTTACAGGTTTATCTGAAAAAACAATTAGAAAATTAAAAAACGGTTCTTAATGCCTTCAATTTCCCTTGGAATAATCTTGGGGAGGCAATGGCAACTCCGGCAGTGGTTCTGATTCCAATAGAGATTCCTTATCAGCTCTTTCGCCCACAGGATCAGGAAATCAAATAGACGAGGGCAATAATCTTAAACAAGGAGCATTATCTCCAGCAGATAAAGAATCCAACGACATTCTGAGCGGAGGAGGAGGAGTATCAGCAGGATCGGCATTAGCTGGCAATGCAAACAAAAGAAGTCGGAGTAGGAATGTAGCTGATGTAGCAGGGTCTAAGGCCAGGGCTATAGCTATAGAAAAAACAAAGCTGGCAAACAATAACAAGCTTGGCTTGAGGGAGTTTTCAAAAACCAAAAATTCACAGCAAGTCAAAAACACCGGCTTGTCTTTAAAAGATATTCAATCCATCAGAAACCTAAATACCAAAGTCAGTTCTTTTGGTTCTCCTCATGATGACATTTTTAACAGAATTTCAAATCGCATCGAACTGCTGTGCAGAACAGACCGAATCCTTGATTGTAAAAAATAGTAAGGAAGTCTATGACCGGAATCAGTAAATAGGCTAATTTCGCCAAAATAATATATTATCATTTTAATCTTAATGTAAAAATATCTGTTACTCAATGGGATAAAATTATTGATCCAAAAATTTTAAAATGTTTTATTGATATTAAATTTAAAGATAGATTAAATTGTGAATATAATTTAAAAAGACCAATGAGACGACAAAACTTTAATCCAAAAAATAATATATTATCATCAATAATGAGGCTATAAAAAAAGCCTATATTTATTTTTTAAAACAAACACAAATTATAAGGGATTTCTTATGAAAAAAAACAAATCTCAGATAAAGCGGAAAAAACCAAAACTGACCCACGATAACTTCTTCAAACTCTTCTACTCTGATACAGAACTTGCGAAAGGGTTGTTGAAACTTATTTTTTCAAAGAAAGAGCTTGGAGCGTATAATTTAAACAAGTTGAAAATAGAAAAAGACACTTTTGAAGAAAAAAGAGTGGATCTCATTTTTTCCCTCCCATTTAAAAATTACCCAAAAATAAGGGTAAAAATCTTCATTCTCTTAGAGCACAAAAGCCACTATGATAAAAACCTTTTTAACCAGCTTTTAGACTATCAGGTTTTAGTCCGAAAGCACAGCATCCAACAAAAAGGCTATCCTCAGCCTGTAATCTCTGTGCTGTTTTATCATGGGGAACAGCCCCTCAAGTGGAAAAAATCCCTACAAGAGGAGAATTTTGAGTCTTTTTTTTCCAAGATTCCGGTTGAATCCAGAAAAGATATGTTAAACTATGGATTGAGGATAATAAACACGCAAGACCCAAAAATCCGGCAGGCCTTTAAAGGGAGGAAGTTTAAAGGTCATAGCGTTGTAAAGCTATTATCTGAGATATGGAGTTTAAAGAAGAAACCGACGCCATTAAAAATAAAGACAGCTTATGCTGAATTTGAAGAGATATTGAAGGGCTTAAAGGGACAGGCAAGAAAGACTGTAGAGTTAAGGATATTAGAGTATTTAAGAGATAACACAGAATTAGATTCAAAGACTTGGGAAAAAGCTGAAAAACTGCTTATAGAATCAGGGATATTAAAACAAGGAGGGCTGATGCAAGATGTAAGAGAAATTATCAAAGAGAAAGGCCGTTGGGAAGGCGAAAGACAAGGTTTAAAAAAAGGCCGGCAGGAAGGACGGCAGGAAGGCGAAAGAGAAGGTTTAAAAAAAGGCCTACAGGAAGGACGGCAGGAAGGCCTACAGGAAGGCCGGCAGGAAGTCGTTTTAAATCTGCTAAAAGAAAAAGCGGATATTGCTTTCATTTCCAAAGTTACAGGTCTATCTGAAAAAACAATTAGAAAATTAAAAAACGGTTCTTAATGCCTTCAATTTCCCTTGGAATAATCTTGGGGAGGCAATGGCAACTCCGGCAGTGGTTCTGATTCCAATAGAGATTCCTTATCAGTTCTTTCGCCCACAGGATCAGGAAATCAAATAGACGAGGGCAATAATCTTAAACAAGGAGCATTATCTCCAGCAGATAAAGAATCCAACGACATTCTGAGCGGAGGAGGAGGAGTATCAGCAGGATCGGCATTAGCTGGCAATGCAAACAAAAGAAGTCGGAGTAGGAATGTAGCTGATGCAGCAGGGTCTAAGGCCAGGGCTATAGCTATAGAAAAAACAAAGTGGGCAAAAAATAACAAACTTGGCTTGAGGGAGTTTTCAAAAACCAAAAATTCACAGCAAGTCAAAAACACCGGCTTGTCTTTAAAAGATATTCAATCCCTCAGAAGCCTAAATACCAAAGTCAGTTCTTTTGGTTCTCCTCATGATGACATTTTTAAAAGAATTTCAAATCGCATCGAACTGCTGTGCAGAACAGACCGAATCCTTGATTGTAAAAAATAGTACGGAAGTCTATGACCGGAATCAGTAAATAGGCTGATTTCGCCAAAATAATATATTATCATTTTAATCTTAATGTAAAAATATTTGTTACTCAATGGGATAAAATTATTGATCCAAAAATTTTAAAGTGTTTTATTGATATTACATTTAGAGATAGATTAAATTGTGAATATAATTTAAAAAGACCAATGAGACGACAAAACTTTAATCCAAAAAATAATATATTATCATCAATAATGAGGCTATAAAAAAAGCCTATATTTATTTTTTAAAACAAACACAAATTATAAGGGATTTCTTATGAAAAAAAACAAATCTCAGATAAAGAGGAAAAAACCAAAACTGACCCACGATAATTTCTTCAAACTCTTCTACTCTGATACAGAACTTGCAAAAGGGTTGTTGAAACTTATTTTTTCAAAGAAAGAGCTTGGAGCATATAATTTAAACAAGTTGAAAATAGAAAAAGACACTTTTGAAGAAAAAAGAGTGGATCTCATCTTTTCCCTGCCATTTAAAAATTACCCAAAAATAAGGGTAAAAATCTTCATTCTCTTAGAACACAAAAGCCACTATGATAAAAACCTTTTTAACCAGCTTTTAGACTATCAGGTTTTAGTCCGAAAGCACAGCATCCAACAAAAGGGCTATCCTCAGCCTGTAATCTCTGTGCTGTTTTATCACGGAGAACAGCCCCTCAAGTGGAAAAGCTCCCTACAAGAGGAGAATTTTGAGTCTTTTTTTTCCAAGATTCCGGTTGAATCCAGAAAAGATATGTTAAACTATGGATTGAGGATAATAAATACGCAAGACCCAAAAATCCGGCAGGCCTTTAAAGGGAGGAAGTTTAAAGGTCATAGCGTTGTAAAGCTATTATCTGAGATATGGAGTTTAAAGAAGAAACCGACTCCATTAAAAATAAAGAATGTTTATGCTGAATTTGAAGAGATATTGAAGGGTTTAAAGGGACAGGCAAGAAAGACTGTAGAATTAAGGATATTGGAGTATTTAAGAGATAACACAGAATTAGATTCAAAGACTTGGGAAAAAGCTGAAAAACTGCTTATAGAATCAGGGATATTAAAACAAGGAGGACTTATGCAGGATGTAAGAGAAATTATCAAAGAAAAAGGCCGTTGGGAAGGTCGGCAGGAAGGCCGGCAGGAAGGACTACAGGAAGGCCGGCAGGAAGGATTACAGGAAGGCCGGCAGGAAGAACGGCAACAGGTTGTTTTAAATATGCTGAAAAAAAAGTTAGATATTTCTGTCATTTCAGAAGTGACAAGCTTGTCTGAAAAAGAAATAAAGAAGCTAAAAAATAGAGTTTAAATTCTTTTAAGATTCTCAATGCTTATGCAAGATGTAAGAGAAATTATCAAAGAAAAAGGCCGGTGGGAAGGCGAAAGGCAAGGTTTAAAAAAAGGCCGGCAGGAAGGCCGACAGGAAGGCCGACAGGAAGGCCGGCAGGAAGGCGAAAGAGAAGGTCTAAAAAAAGGCCGACAGGAAGTCGTTTTAAACCTGCTAAAAGAAAAAGCGGATATTGCTTTCATTTCCAAAGTTACAGGTCTATCTGAAAAAACAATTAGAAAATTAAAAAACGGTTCTTAATGCCTTCAATTTCCCTTGCAATAATCTTGGGGAGGTAATGGCAGTTCCGGTAGTGGTTCTGGTGGTTCTGATTCCAATAGAGATTCCTTATCAGCTCTTTCGCCAACAGGACTGGGAAATCAAATAGACGAGGATAATAATCTTAAACAGGGAGACGAAGAATCCAATGACATGCTGGGAGGAGGAGGGTCATCATCCGGATCGGCATTAGTTGGCCATGGAAACCAAGAAAGTCGGAGTAGGGCTGTAGCTGGTGTGGCAGGGTCTAAGGCCAGAACTATGAAAAAAACAAAGTGGGCAAAAAATAACAAACTTGGCTTGAGGGAATTTTCAAAAACCAAAAATTCACAACAAGTCAAAAATACCGGCTTGTCTTTAAAAGATATTCAATCCATCAGAAACCTAAATACCAAAGTCAGTTCTTTTGGTTCTCCTCATGATGACATTTTTAAAAGAATTTCAAATCGCATCGAACTGCTGTGCAGAACAGACCGAATCCTTGATTGTAAAAAATAGTAAGGAAGTCTATGACAGAAATCAGTAAATAGGCTGATTTTGCCAAAATAATATATTATCATTCAATAATGAGGCTGTAAAAAAAGCCTATATTTGTTTTTTAAACAGAAACAAATTATAAGGTAAGGATTTCTTATGAAAAAAAATACATCTCAAATAAAGCGGAAAAAACCAAAACTGACCCATGATAACTTCTTCAAACTCTTCTACTCTGATATAGAACTTGCGAAAGGGTTGTTGAAACTTATTTTTTCAAAGAACGAGCTTGGAGCATATAATTTAAACAAGTTGAAAATAGAAAAAGACACCTTTGAAGAAAAAAGAGTGGATCTCATCTTTTCCCTCCCGTTTAAAAATTACCCAAAAATAAGGGTAAAAATCTTCATTCTCTTAGAACACAAAAGCCACTATGATAAAAACCTTTTTAACCAGCTTTTAGACTATCAGGTTTTAGTTCGAAAGCACAGCATCCAACAAAAGGGCTATCCTCAGCCTGTAATCTCTGTGCTGTTTTATCACGGAGAACAGCCCCTCAAGTGGAAAAGCTCCCTACAAGAGGAGAATTTTGAGTCTTTTTTTTCCAAGATTCCGGTTGAATCCAGAAAAGATATGTTAAACTATGGATTGAGGATAATAAACACGCAAGACCCAAAAATCCGGCAGGCCTTTAAAGGGAGGAAATTTAAAGGTCATAGCGTTGTAAAGCTATTATCTGAGATATGGAGTTTAAAGAAGAAACCGACTCCATTAAAAATAAAGACAGCTTATGCTGAATTTGAAGAGATATTGAAGAGCTTAAAGGGACAGGCAAGAAAGACTGTAGAATTAAGGATATTAGAGTATTTAAGAGATAACACAGAATTAGATTCAAAGACTTGGGCAAAAGCTGAAAAACTGCTTATAGAATCAGGGATATTAAAACAAGGAGGACTTATGCAGGATGTAAGAGAAATTATCAAAGAAAAAGGCCGTTGGGAAGGCGAAAGGCAAGGTTTAAAAAAAGGACGGCAGGAAGGTGAAAGAGAAGGTCTAAAAAAAGGCCGGCAGGAAGGCCGGCAGGAAGGCCGGCAGGAAGTTGTTTTAAATATGTTGAAAGAAAAAGCGGATATTGCTTTCATTTCCAAAGTTACAGGTCTATCTGAAAAAACAATTAGAAAATTAAAAAACGGTTCTTAATGCCTTCACTTTCTCTTGTAATAATATTGGGGAGGCAATGGCCACTCCGGCAGTGGTTCCAATAGAGATTCCTTATCGGTTCTTTCGCCAACAGAACTGGGAAATCAGAATCTTAAACAAGGAGTATTATCTTCAGCAGATGAAGAATCCAATGACATTCTGAGCGGAGGAGGAGGGTCATCATCCGGATCGGCATTAGTTGGCAATAGAAACCAACAAGGAAACCAAGAAAATCGGAGTAGGGCTGTAACTGGTGTGGCAGGGTCTAAGGCCAGGGCTAGAGCTATAGCTATAGAAAAAACAAAGTGGGCAAAAAATAACAAACTTGGCTTGAGGGAGTTTTCAAAAACCAAAAATTCACAACAAGTCAAAAACACCGGCTTGTCTTTAAAAGATATTCAATCCATCAGAAACCTAAATACCAAAGTCAGTTCTTTTGGTTCTCCTCATGATGACATTTTTAAAAGAATTTCAAATCGCATCGAACTGCTGTGCAGAACAGACCGAATCCTTGATTGTAAAAAATAGTAAGGAAGTCTATGACAGAAATCAGTAAATAGGCTGATTTCGCCAAAATAATATATTATCATTCAAAAATGAGGCTGTAAAAAAAGCCTATATTTGTTTTTTAAACAGAAACAAATTATAAGGAACTCTTATGAAAAAAAACAAATCTCAGATAAAGAGGAAAAAACCAAAACTGACCCACGATAACTTCTTCAAACTCTTCTACTCTGATACAGAACTTGCGAAAGGGTTGTTGAAACTTATTTTTTCAAAGAAAGAGCTTGGAGCGTATAATTTAAACAAGTTGAAAATAGAAAAAGACACCTTTGAAGAAAAAAGAGTGGATCTCATTTTTTCCCTCCCATTTAAAAATTACCCAAAAATAAGGGTAAAAATCTTCATTCTCTTAGAACACAAAAGCCACTATGATAAAAACCTTTTTAACCAGCTTTTAGACTATCAGGTTTTAGTCCGAAAGCACAGCATCCAACAAAAGGGCTATCCTCAGCCTGTAATCTCTGTGCTGTTTTATCACGGAGAACAGCCCCTTCAGTGGAAAAACTCCCTACAAGAGGAGGATTTTGAGTCCTTTTTTTCCAAGATTCCTGTTGAGTCCAGAAAAAACATGCTAAACTATGAACCGAAGATAATAAACACGCAAGACCCAAAAATCCGGCAGGCCTTTAAGGGCAGAAAGTTTAAAGGTCATAGCGTTGTAAAGCTATTATCTGAGATATGGAGTTTAAAGAAGAAACCGACGCCATTAAAAATAAAGACAGCTTATGCTGAATTTGAAGAGATATTGAAGAGTTTAAAGGGACAGGCAAGAAAGACTGTAGAATTAAGGATATTGGAGTATTTAAGAGATAACACAGAATTAGATTCAAAGACTTGGGCAAAAGCTGAAAAACTGCTTATAGAATCAGGGATATTAAAACAAGGAGGACTGATGCAAGATGTAAGAGAAATTATCAAAGAGAAAGGCCGTTGGGAAGGCCGGCAGGAAGGCCGGCAGGAAGGCCTACAGGAAGGCCGGCAGGAAGGCCTACAGGAAGGCCGGCAGGAAGGCCTACAGGAAGGCCGGCAGGAAGAACGGCAACAGGTTGTTTTAAATATGCTGAAAAAAAAGTTAGATATTTCTGTCATTTCAGAAGTGACAAGTTTGTCTGAAAAAGAAATAAAGAAGCTAAAAAATAGAGTTTAAATTCTTTTAAGATTCTCAATGCTTATGCAAGATGTAAGAGAAATTATCAAAGAGAAAGGCCGTTGGGAAGGCGAAAGGCAAGGTTTAAAAAAAGGTCGGCAGGAAGGCCGGCAGGAAGAACGGCAACAGGTTGTTTTAAATATGTTGAAAGAAAAAGCGGATATTGCTTTCATTTCCAAAGTTACAGGTCTATCTGAAAAAACAATTAGAAAATTAAAAAACGGTTCTTAATGCCTTCAATTTCCCTTGGAATAATCTTGGGGAGGCAATGGCAACTCCGGCAGTGGTTCTGATTCCAATAGAGATTCCTTATCAGCTCTTTCGCCCACAGGATCAGGAAATCAAATAGATGAGGGCAATAATCTTAAACAAGGAGCATTATCTCCAGCGGATAAAAAATCCAACGACATTCTGAGCGGAGGAGGAGGAGCATCAGCAGGATCGGCATTAGTTGACAATGGAAACCAAGAAAGTCGGAGTAGGGCTGTAGCTGGTGTGGCAGGGTCTACGGCCAGAGCCAGAGCTATAGAAAAACAAAGTTGGCAAAAAATAACAAGCTTGGCTTGAGGGAATTTTCAAAAGTCAAAAACACCGGCTTGTCTTTAAGAGATATTCAATCCATCAGAAACATTAATACCAAAGTCAGTTCTTTTGGTTCTCCTCATGATGACATTTTTAAAAGAATTTCAAATCGCATCGACCTGTTGTGCAGAACAGACCGAATCCTTGATTGTAAAAAATAGTAAGGAAGTCTATGACCGGAATCAGTAAATAGGCTGATTTCGCCAAAATAATATATTATCATTTTAATCTTAATGTAAAAATATTTGTTACTCAATGGGATAAAATTATTGATCCAAAAATTTTAAAGTGTTTTATTGATATTACATTTAGAGATAGATTAAATTGTGAATATAATTTAAAAAGACCAATGAGACGACAAAACTTTAATCCAAAAAATAATATATTATCATCAATAATGAGGCTATAAAAAAAGCCTATATTTATTTTTTAAAACAAACACAAATTATAAGGGATTTCTTATGAAAAAAAACAAATCTCAGATAAAGCGGAAAAAACCAAAACTGACCCACGATAACTTCTTCAAACTCTTCTACTCTGATACAGAACTTGCGAAAGGGTTGTTGAAACTTATTTTTTCAAAGAAAGAGCTTGGAGCGTATAATTTAAACAAGTTGAAAATAGAAAAAGACACTTTTGAAGAAAAAAGAGTGGATCTCATTTTTTCCCTCCCATTTAAAAATTACCCAAAAATAAGGGTAAAAATCTTCATTCTCTTAGAACACAAAAGCCACTATGATAAAAACCTTTTTAACCAGCTTTTAGACTATCAGGTTTTAGTCCGAAAGCACAGCATCCAACAAAAGGGCTATCCTCAGCCTGTAATCTCTGTGCTGTTTTATCACGGAGAACAGCCCCTCAAGTGGAAAAACTCCCTACAAGAGGAGGATTTTGAGTCCTTTTTTTCCAAGATTCCTGTTGAGTCCAGAAAAAACATGCTAAACTATGAACCGAAGATAATAAACACGCAAGACCCAAAAATCCGACAAGCCTTTAAGGGCAGGAAGTTTAAAGGTCATAGCGTTGTAAAGCTATTATCTGAGATATGGAGTTTAAAGAAGAAACCGACGCCATTAAAAATAAAGACAGCTTATGCTGAATTTGAAGAGATATTGAAGAGTTTAAAGGGACAGGCAAGAAAGACTGTAGAGTTGAGGATATTAGAGTATTTAAGAGATAACACAGAATTAGATTCAAAGACTTGGGAAAAAGCTGAAAAGCTGCTTATAGAATCAGGGATATTAAAACAAGGAGGACTGATGCAAGATGTAAGAGAAATTATCAAAGAGAAAGGCCGTTGGGAAGGCCGGCAGGAAGGCCGGCAGGAAGGCCGACAGGAAGGCCGGCAGGAAGGCCGGCAGGAAGGCCGACAGGAAGGCCGGCAGGAAGGCCGACAGGAAGGCCGGCAGGAAGAACGGCAACAGGTTGTTTTAAATATGCTGAAAAAAAAGTTAGATATTTCTGTCATTTCAGAAGTGACAAGCTTGTCTGAAAAAGAAATAAAGAAGCTAAAAAATAGAGTTTAAATTCTTTTAAGATTCTCAATGCTTATGCAAGATGTAAGAGAAATTATCAAAGAGAAAGGCCGTTGGGAAGGCGAAAGGCAAGGTTTAAAAAAAGGCCGGCAGGAAGGCCGGCAGGAAGGATTACAGGAAGGCAGGCAACAGGTTGTTTTAAATATGTTGAAAGAAAAAGCGGATATTGCTTTCATTTCCAAAGTTACAGGTCTATCTGAAAAAACAATTAGAAAATTAAAAAACGGTTCTTAATGCCTTCAATTTCCATTGGAATAATCTTGGGGAGGCAATGGCAACTCCGGCAGTGGTTCTGGTGGTTCTGATTCCAATAGAGACTCCTTATCAGTTCTTTCGCCCACAGGATCAGGAAATCAAATAGACGAGGGCAATAATCTTAAACAAGGAGCATTATCTCCAGCAGATAAAGAATCCAACGACATTCTGAGCGGAGGAGGAGGAGCATCAGCAGGATCGGCATTAGCTGGCAATGCAAACAAAAGAAGTCGGAGTAGGAATGTAGCTGATGTAGCAGGGTCTAAGGCCGGGGTTGGAACTATGGAAAAAACAAAGTGGGCAAAAAATAACAAACTTGGCTTGAGGGAGTTTTCAAAAACCAAAAATTCACAGCAAGTCAAAAACACCGGCTTGTCTTTAAGAGATATTCAATCCATCAGAAACATTAATACCAAAGTCAGTTCTTTTGGTTCTCCTCATGATGACATTTTTAAAAGAATTTCAAATCGCATCGACCTGTTGTGCAGAACAGACCGAATCCTTGATTGTAAAAAATAGTAAGACAGCCTATGACCGGAATTAGTAAATAGTCTGGGTTCGCCAAAATAATATACTATCATTTTAATCTTAATGTAAAAATATTTGTTACTCAATGGGATAAAACTATTGATCCAAAAAAATTCTAAATCGGCTGGTAACACCTAAAATTTTTATTAGTTATTTTATGCATTTATTTAAAATTCAGCATACATTAACTTACCCACTATGCTAAATTTTTATCCGTATCCTTATTATGTTCGTGTGTTTATATGTTTATTTGTATCTATGGTGTCATATTAAAAAAGGAAACTGGATTAAAATGGCCTGGTGGATTTACCGTTTGGCTCATAATCCTCTTAAAAAAGCTATTAAGAACTTTCCAATTTTTTAAAGGCGGCCTGGTGGATTTACCGTCTGGCTCATATCTCGGTGGATGAGATAACTTCTTAATTGGAAATGTCTGTTGTGGAGTGTAATGGAAAAAGCGAACCTACAGTTGTTTTGTTTCATAACACAGTTTTGCGTTTTGATGAATTACCTGATGTCGATCCCATTAAAATAATAATGATAGTTTCAAAAAACAATTTCAGAAGAAATCCAGACCCTTTAAAGCTCTAAGGATATTTAGAAAAGACTTGTCAAAAAAAATATTAAACAGTTTAAGGGTTTTCCTGCAACAACACCTTTGAGAGCATTGCTTGATATGTACGCGGAAGAACCTTTGACTAACAGTCTTATGTAACAAGCTGTAAAAGAAGTTTTGTAGGCAGGTTTTATTAGAAAATCCGATTAAGGGTTTTCCTGCAACAACACCTTTGAGAACATTGCTTGATATATACACGGAAGAATCTTTGATTGACAGTCTTATGTAACAAGCTGTAAAAGAAGCTCTATAGACAGGTTTTATTAGAAAATCCGATTAAATGCAGAGGGCGCAAACAGTTACGACAAAAAACATTCTTTACCTCTCTCTCACCACACGGATATAATCAGGACAAACCAACAGCCAACAGCAGGTGAATTTTGACAAATCTTAAATGTTTTTTTTTGTATGTTCTGATTTTATTTTCCTATTGCTCTTACTCTTTTAATTCTTTTACCCCTGCCGGCGACAATAATTATTTTATACTCTCAACAGATCAATATCGCCTGATCTTTGATGAACAGTATGTGGACTTCATTGATCAGTTTGACAAATGGATTAAAAGTCGGATAGAGAGTATGTCTCAATTTCAAAACCGAACTTTGGATGAGCCTATTAATATCATTTTATTCTCATCGCAAAATCAAATTTCAAATGCTTTTGCAACTGTGTTGCCTTTTTATACGATAAGCATATATCCATCAGCCATGGTCGGACAGAAGTTATATATGCCTCATTGGTTTGAAAGCATTTTTGAACATGAACTGAATCATATTTTTCAACTCAGTCACTCCCGTTTTCCCAAAGCGGTGAGAAGCGTTTTTAATATGCCCAGTTTGTTCTTTTTTTATCTGATAAACCCTTATCCCAATATGCTTCTGCCCCTGTTCGTTTTGGAAGGGGACGCGGTTCTCAAAGAATCTATTTTAAATAAAGGCGGGCGGCTCTATAATGGAGACAGCAGAGCTTTGGTGTATTCCCAAATCAAACACTATCAGGATCAAATCCGGAAATTCACCAAAGATAATATATTAAACATTCATAATACGGCTCACTCCGGAACGGAAAAATATCTTCATGGAGGATATTTGCTGGCCATGCTGGCGGAGACCTATTCCCATGAGACCATTAATTCCTTTTTCAACCTAGGCAAGAGGCCCCCTCCGTACAAAACACTAAAACAAATAAATAATTCAAAAGTGGGAACCAAACTTTCAAAATCTTTTGGAGAGGTGTTTTCTTTTAAATATCTTAACCGGTTTATATATGATCTTGTGAAAGCCTATTTCAATCACTATTTAAAACAAGCTATTCATCAAAAATCCTCTTATGAGCCGGCTTTATTTCAGAGCTTTGTCTGCCTTCCTTTTAATCGCTTGGGAGATGAGGTGTTCTTTTTAACCTCCATGCACAAATCTGAACCGGTTTTAAATACTTTCAATATAAAAACAAAAGAATGGACAGATAAAAAAATAGATTTGCCCTTGGGAAAAGTATTTAAAATAAACGATACATATTATTCCCGCTCATCCCAGCCCATAAACACAACAGAAGTTCATTACTCTTTATTCTCTGAAGGGATCCACAGCCTTGCCGGGTTTGACTCCCAATATGTGGAGGATTTGATGAACAAAAAAAAGTTGTACATTGATGTAAAAAACAATCTCAATGGGTTCAAGCTCTATCTTAATGACAAATTTTATTCGTATATTCATTCCAATGCTTTATTTGATGAAAACGCAAATATTTACTACTTTAAACAAAAAGGCCGGAGAAGAACTTTATACAAAAATAAAAATCCCGTATTTTCCTACGAGGGATATTATGGAAATTTAATGGACATTGATTCGCAGGGGATTGTTTATTTTACGGCATCCAGCCCTTATGGATCTTCCCTTTACCAATACAAAAATCGTACTGTATTCAGAAGCTCTTTATCGGATACGGTGATTCAGGCAAAAAAAATAAACAGCAAGGAATTTATAGTCTGTGAAGTCACTCCTTTTGGTTACGAGTATAAAATAATATCAATAAAAATGACAAAGGAACAGCCTGTTCTATACAAGTATCGTTTCAAAAAACGTGCGTCCGTTCCGGTAAATACAGCTTGGAATAGAAAAAATACAAATACTTCTTCATTTGAAAAAGCAGTGATCCGCATGGAAGACAACACTTCGCTTCTCTCTGACAACACAGCCATCCCGCTTAAAAGAAGCCCGGCCGCCGGACAGACAAATAAAAAAGACAGCACGGCGGGCAACAAAGAAAATAACAAAACAAATAATAACACAGACAATAAAGCCTTTCACAGTAACAAGAGTAAAGCTGGCGGAGAAAAGGTCAAAAATACAGCAGTTAAAAAACCAGCTCAACCGCAAGAGTCCAACATGAAATACAAAAAATACCATCCTTTTGAAAACATCCGCTACAACAGCGCCAGCTTTTTTGGATTATGGGGAGGAGCGGTATCTATATTAAATGGCGCTATCACGTTTTCCGACTATTTAGTGCAGAACAGCATTTCATTTTCCTATCTCGTTCAGGTAACACATCCTTTTGTTTATGAGTCTACTGATAAATCTTATTTTAAAATGGGATCGCAAATAATAGATGCTCACTATTATAACCAAATGCATCGATTACAGTGGCAGATAGGGTATGGTTTGCGTTTATTGCCTGATTTGAGTTATTCAAAATGGAACATATTTGACAATCATGGAGGGTATCTCCGATTTTATTATCCTTTGTTTCAAAAAGGAAGGTGGTTTTCCACTATATCCTCTTTTAAATCCGTGGACTGGATAAAAGAAATGGTTATAGCTTCCTGGACAGGGACAGCTATTTTTGGTTATTCACAAAAATTCCCGTATATGTACGCTCACCGCAAAGCTTTCAAATCTGAAATTTTTCTGGACTATGACGCGCATACTTACAGTAAAAATTCTTACTTTTCCCCGGAAGGGGGTTTTAAAGTCGGCGCTATATTAAATTCGATTTGGTATTTGGGTTGGGATTCTTATCTGTTTCCCGGGTTATCCTATTCCAGATCGTTTAATACGTATATAAACCCGGTAAAAGCTTCTCTTTACTCAGCAGTAAGAGGACCATTGAAAGATTTTTACAATCCCTCCGCTTACTATGGACATTCATTTGATGACACAGGTCAATCAAATTTTTTTGTCATTAATGATTTTTTTGGTCCTTTGTTTCAATCAACATATCAAGCTCAAAGTATAAGGACTGTTTCTTTGGGTATAAAAAAAGCTTTTTCCTTATCCACCAATTGGCTGAATCTACATTATTTCACACCTTTATTCCGAATTCGATGGATTATCTTTGAGAACCTGTTTTCCGAAGAGGGTTTGTTTCCCATTACAGAATACCAAAACCAGACCTCTCCCGACGATATCACCTCCATTTACACAAAAGCCATAGAGAAATCTTTGGAGGATGCGCAAAGGTTGTTAAAAGACAAACAGATAAGTACCGACAAATACACTCAATGGCTGGAATGGACTTTGGGTTTTGAATCTTCTTTTTTGATATCGGATAGAGCGCCTTTAACTCTTGGTTTTGCTCTGGGCTTTAGAACCTCTGTGGAATTTTGGAAAGAACGCTCATTTAGCTCATTTGTCAACGAAAGGGAAAAATCCAAGGAAAGCAGTGAAACTGCCGTCTGTACGGGCGGTTCTTCAGAAAAAATGATTTGCCGGGAAGACACTTCATTCACTAAATCCATAACCGGACTTTTTAATCCGACTGTTCAAATTCACCTTACAATGCCTATGTAAAATATTCCCTAACCACTTCGGCGTCGCTGAAAGCGTGTCTCTTTGAGCCGATAATTTGTTCCCTTTCATGGCCTTTGCCGGCAATCAAAACAATGTCAGTTTTTTTGGTGTTTTTCAAAGCCTGCCTGATAGCCTGCCTTCTATCCGGCTCTATAATAAACTTTCTTTTGTCATTTACCCCTTTCATGCAATCATTAATAATATCCATTGGATCCTCTCCACGAGGGTTGTCCGAAGTAATAATCACCTTGTTTGAAAAATTTTCCGCCGCTTGCGCCATCAACGGGCGCTTCTCCCGGTCCCTTTCGCCTCCACAACCAAAAACAGTAATGAGCCGGCCGGTTTTACTTTGTTGCGCATTTGGTATTTCAGACTTTTTGTTTTTATTTATAAAAGCTTGTGTATCCGAGGTAAAGGGAAAAGGCAGGCAGTAGGAGCTTAAAAAATTTAATACGGATTTCAAAGCCTGGGGAGTATGAGCGTAATCCACAAACACCAAAGGATAACGGTCAGGACAAACTCTCTGCATACGGCCGGGTACGCCGGGAAAGTGTTTTAAAGCTGACACGGCTTTTTCCAGAGAAAAACCGGCGGAATACACACAACATAAAGCCGACACGGCGTTGGACACATTGTAAATTCCAGGTATCGGTAAAAACACTTCGATTTGTCTATCATCAAAGTACAGAACAAAACGGGTGCCGGACAGATCCACCGACAGGATTTTATAGGAAAACCGGGCGTTCTTTCTTCCATAGGAGATATGAGGTGTCTGAATGTCCTCGGCTAATTTGACTCCATAGGGATCATCCATGTTTAAGACAGCCATAAAGTGATTTTTCCCGACGGAAAAAGAGCGGGGCATTTTAAATAATTTTTTTTTCGCTTGAAAATATTCCTGCATATTATGATGATAATCCAAATGATCTTCGGAAAGGTTGGTGAACACTCCCAAGTTGAAATCCAACCCCTCCACCCTTTTTTGATCCAGACCGATACTGGATACCTCTATGACCACCGCTTGTGCGCCCTTCTTCTGAAAACGATTGAGCAGACCATACAACTGAACCGGATTAGGTGTCGTTAGAGTGCTTTTTTCCTCTTCATTTTCAAAGCTGTTTTTAATTGTTCCAATCATCCCCGTCCGCCAGCCGCAATGGGAAAACAAAAAAGCCAGCATATTGGACACGGTGGTTTTTCCGTTGGTACCGGTTACACCCACACAAAACATTTTCTCAGAAGGATAATCGTAAAATTGATTTAATAACACCGGCAAAATACCCCGTGTGTCGGGAACCACGCAGACCATTCCACGAAAGGAATTTTGCTTAATCCACCGCTCTTTTTCCACCACTAAAACTTGTGCGCCCTTTTCCGCGGCTGATTGTAAATAATGATGCCCGTCCTGCTTTTGGCCTTTAAGAGCCACAAAAACAGAACCAGGTATAACCTGCCGGGAGTCCGAGCAAATAGAGGAGATTTTACCGGAAAATCCCTTGCTTCGATCCACACACAAAGAAAGCAGATGATCTTCCATATTCAATAACAAATCTCCCTTATTTTATTGATGTTTTTGTTATGTTTAAGATACAGTATGGTTCGAGGGGGATCAAAGCTTTTGGTTCCATAACTGGATATTTCTGTTCGTGACTTATTGATTTCACCTACACACTTCTACCGCTGGAGGAAAGAGGGCCGATTTCTCTCATTTGAAGAGAAGATACTTTACAGACACCTAAAAAGCTGAAATTTCCAAAGTGAACAGGTTCTAAAGACAAAAAATCAATCACTTAAAATCCTCGCCCCACTTTTGGGTATAACCTTCCCAAGCCAGGGCTCTAAAGACAAAAAAATCAATCACTTAAAATCAGTTGAATTTTTCGATCCTCGGGCAAAGCGGACAAAGGAACAGGAATCGTTCGCACAACCTGACCGGAACCTTTTATTTGCAATTGAATGTTCTCTCTTCTGGCTTTTTGATAAGCCTTTCTCAAACTGAGTCCAATAAAATCAGAGGTCTTTCCTTCTTCAGAAGACACACTGCGGAGGGTCTTTGTTTTTTTGTTTTTATGTTCCTTTTTTTCTATTTTTTGTAAAATATTTTTTTCACTTATTAAAACAGGAGACAAGTTTGATTGCCGAACAGCGTACCCCGCCACTTTCGAAAAAATGGGAGCCGCCACAGTAGAGCCGTAAAACTTTTTTTGCGGTTGTTGAACCACTACATAAATAACGAATTTAGGATCATGCGCTGGAATAAACCCTGCAAAACTGGAAATATATTGTCCTTTAATGTAGCCCCCTCCCTTGGGATCCACCACTTGAGCTGTGCCTGTTTTGCCGGCTGATAAAAATCCCTTTACCTGCGCTTTCATTCCCGTGCCCCCGTCGGAAACAGCGGATATCAGCATCACCGTCATGGTCTTTGCTTGTTCTGGTGTCAACGCTCTGTTTAAGATTTTGGGCTTAAATATTTCTTTTTCCCCGCTTTCCTTGTAATACACCGCCTGCACAAGATAAGGTTTTTTAATCAATCCCCCATTGGCAATGGCCGAATAGGCTGTCACCATCTGCAAAGGACTTACGGAAATGGAATGGCCGAAACCGATGGTGGCTAATTGCAATTTTTTCCAAGGGGTTTTATTCAGAATGCCGGTATTTTCCCCCGGAAAGGAAAGACCCAACCGGGATCCAAAACCAAAATCCTTTAAACTCTGATATAAAAAATTATCACCCAAGTCCAAAGCCACCTGAGCTGAGCCTACATTGGAGGAATAAGATAAAATCTCCCTTAAGGTCATGTCCTTAAACTGGTGAGTGGACTCCGCCTCTTTGATAATGTGCCCCTCAACGGAAAACTGCCCTCCCATTCCACTGTAATGAGTGGAAGGCGGAATATTCTTTTTCAAGGCGGAGGAGATAATAAAAGGCTTCAAGGTGCTTCCCGGCTCAAAGGCGTCCGTAACACAACGATTCCTGAACAAACCGGGTTTTGAATTAAATGGCTGATTCAGATTAAAAGTGGGAAAATGAGCCATTGCCAGAATTTCTCCTGTTTGGGGCGCCATAATCACTCCCAAAGCTGATTCAGCGGAATATTTTTTAACCACTTTTTTTAATTCTTTTTCAAAAAAAAATTGCAAATCGCTGTCAATGGTCAGATAAATATCAGCTCCATTAGCTCTCAATGTGATTAAATTGGTGTCCACATCGGAAAAAAGCGGCCGGCCCATAGCGTCTTTGCGAACCAGCACTTTTATTTCCTTTCCACTCAAAATTTTATCATAGCTAAGTTCAATCCCCTCCAATCCATGCCCCTCACGCCCCACAAAGCCCAATGTTTGAGCCAGCAGAGAGCCATTGGGGTAAACTCTCTTTGGTTCATCCAAAAAAGCCAACCCCCTTATTTCCCAGGATTGAATTATCTTTGCCTTTTTTTCGCTGATATGCCTTCTTAGCCATACAAACCGGCGATTTTTATTATTTATTTTTTCATAAAGATGACGGTAGGGAATATGTAAAAGCCGGCTGAGTTTTCTGGCAATGAACCTGGGGTTTTTTATCAAAAAAGGATCTGCGAAAAGAGATTTGGCGGCCACGGTGATAGCCAGCTCCCGTCCATGACGATCATAAATAATTCCCCGGCGGGGCTTTAATTTGATAACTTTTTCAAAATTTCTTTTCTTGGCGGAAATCAGTCGCTGATCGGGGAAAAAATTGAGCCAGGCTCCCCGGCAAATGAAAGTGATATAGAAAAAACACAACACAAGAGATATAAAAATAATTCTGGATTTCATCAAATAAACTCCACCTTCCTCAAACATTATTGAGTCACTGCTGTCCACTCTTATTTAAAAGCAACAACCATCAAAACTCCACCTTCCTCAAACATTATTGAGGCACTGCCGCCTTTTCCCCGATAACCAAAATCACCTGTCCCTCTTTAGCCCAGTCCAAAGTCATTCTGGAATGCGCCCATTTTTCCAAACGCTCTGATCGGGTCAGTTGCGCCTGCTTCATCAAGTTTTTATAATATTGATCTTGAAGTGTGCCGTAAAATCGCGATCTCACCAAAAAGTCGTAATTCATGCTTCTTAACTGCAGATTGAAGAACACAATAGTAAACAAGGTGCAAATGACAATAATCACATTAAAAAAAGGCTTGAAGTTATGCCTATGTTGAGACAGGTCATACATGATCGATTTTCTTTCTTTCAAATATACGAAGCTTGGCGCTGCGGGCACGGGGATTGTGTTTTATTTCCTCTCTACAAGGTACAATAACTTTTTTGGTCAAATTCTGCCCTTCCACTTTATGCGCTGTCTTAAAAAGATTTTTAACGATTCGATCCTCCAATGAATGAAAAGTTAACACAAAAAGTCTTCCTTTTAAATTAAGAGATTGAATCATCTTTAGCAAATTGTCACTTAGATCCTCCAGTTCATTATTCACTTTCATTCGAAGGGCTAAAAAATACGGAGCGGCGGGGTGTGATCTTTTTTTTCTCCAACCCTTCACTTTGACAATCAAATCCGCCAACTGCTTTGTGCTTTCCAAAGGCGCACGCTTTCTTTGTTTGAGCAGAGCTGTTACCACTCGAGAGGCTCTGTGTATTTCCCCATGCATATAAAACAAATCCGTCAGCTCTTTTTTACTCCAACGGTTGACAATATCTCCAGCTGAAAAAGACTGTGTTCTATCCATTCTCATATCCAAAGGACCATCTTTATAAAAACTAAAACCTCTGTGCGCCTGATCCAATTGGGGTGAACTGACACCCAAATCCACAATAATTATATCAAAGCCCGTTCCTTTCATAAATACCGGAAAATGGTCCTGCATTAAATTTGAATATTTATGAAAGTCAGCATGAATCAAATGCAGGGACCTATTAGGAAAATGAGGCTTTACATTATTTATTCCCCACTCTATGGCAGACAGGTCACGATCTATAGCTATGACCGATAAAAACGGGTAACGGTTGAGAACGGCTTTGGTATGACCTCCCGCTCCAAAAGTGGCATCCAGCATCCACTTCCGCTGGACAGAGAGGTTTGGGCTAGAGTGAGCGGAAGCAGAGGCGGGCGGTTTATCCTCATGGCTTTCTTTTTGCTTTTTCTGTATAGGGGCAGAGGTAGCAGTCTCTTTGGTCTGTTGTTTATTCTGAACACTCTGGAGGAGGGGTGGAAAGTGAGTTAAAATTTCCTCCCACAATACAGGTTTGTGCTTAAATAAAGAAGCGCTCATTTTTGGATTATAATAAGTAATCCGCTAAAATTAAACCACCTAAGCTTTATTTTTTCCGAATTTGGGTATTTTTTGTCTGTGACCTGCTATGTGAAAAGTTAAGTGGTATGCGGTTGAATAAACAGTTGTCCGCTGAAATGTATTGGGATGAGAACTTCTTTGTCAGTAAGTTTATAGTGGAGGTTAGTTGTCCGCTGAAATGCCTTGGAAGGAGAACTTCTTTGTCAATAAGTTTATAGTGGAGGTTAGTTGTCCGCTGAAATGCCTTGGAAGGAGAACTTCTTTGTCAGTAAGTTTATAGTAAAGGGTAGTTGTCCGCTGAAATGCCTTGGAAGGAGAACTTCTTTGTCAGTAAGTTTATAGTGGAGGTTAGTCGTCCGCTGAAATGTATTGGGATGAGAACTTTTTTGTCAGTAAGTTTATAGTGGAGGGTTAATAAACAGTCGTGCGGTGAAATGTTTTGTATGGAGACTCCCTTTAGAGGACATGTTGAAACAAAAGTATAGATTGATTGTTTGATAATGAACAATCTGAGTTTTACACCTAATCCGGTTTGCCCGATCCACCCACCTCGCAAAGACTGATTGTTTGATAATTAACAATCTGAGTTTTACACGGTTAAAAACGGGACCTCCGTTGAAGGACATTCTCATAACAGGCAATCTGCCTTATCAGACAGCCAGCCGCCTTGTTAAAAACAGGATCTCCGTTGAAGGGTATTTTCATATAACCGGAAAGTGAAAATCAGAGGGGCACAAGCTAAAAATATCTGTTACTCCCCAGTCAGTAAGAAACAACTGCTTTTTAAAAACACCTTGAATAAAGCTCTTTCTAACATATATTTTAAATTAAATAGTTGCATTGATCTCATTTGCAAAGATCTTCATTAAGATCAGAAACTTTTGCTCTTTAGGTGCTTTTTTTAGGATCTCTCGTGCATCTTTCCTTCAGCAAGGGGGTATACTTAGAAGCGATGGGTCACAGATAGATGTAAAATTTACACACTTTCATTTTTAAGTTAAAAAAACAAATTATATGTTGTACTATCACTTTAGTTTTACAGTTATATGAAACAAATAAGGAGGACAGTTATGATAAATCTATTTTTTAAAAGTAGTTTAGTGCTGCTCTTTTTTATGTCGTTTTTGGCTTTTTCTTTAAATGAACAACCTCAACCTCAATCTCAATTTCAGATCTATCATGTATGTTTAAAAACAGCGATAAAATACCGGCATACTGTGTATGAGGAAATGGGGAATATCGTTGACAAAATAAAAAACGGAAAAGAGTTGGGTGAAATTCTTGCAGAAAATCAATTATATGACTTAATAATGAGAGGAATGATTTTGGATACTATAGAAGATCTGAGCATATTCGAAGACAGCAAAATAGTAAGCGAAACACCAGAAGGAACAACAGTGGTAATGAAAATAGGGGAGAGTGTTATAAAAATACCAAAGAATGAAATGAACCTTGTTGAAGGAACCCCTGATTCATGCAATCAGTTTTTTGAAACAGCTATCGTTGCTATTGAAATCAAAAAACAAGCTGTATTAAAATATTTTGAGAATTTTGCCAAAGTCCTTTTACAATTTCGGCAAGGGGATATTGTATTAGACAGCTTAAAAGCGGACCGAGAGAGTGCCTCCCGGTCAGAGGGTCAAGAAGAGAGTGTTCCCCGGTCATCAGAGGGGCAACAGGATAACTCCTTAGGGGGTAATGATGCCTTCCTGTCTCCTCTCTTACAGCTCCCATCCCTAGCCGGCGACGGGATAAATATATAGGCGCAATAAATTCCAGGACATGGTAAAATACAAGACCTAAAGTAAATTAAGATTTTCCTGTGTTTTTCGTATTGGAAAAATTGCTTTTTTCCAAACTGAGCGGTTAGAAACGGATAAAATATGCTGTTTTTGGTGAGGGTTTACTCTTTTTAACATATAAACACTTGCTATTATTGAAGTGAGGATATATATAAATCTATAAAGTCATGCACAAAGAAAAAAAAGTAAATAATTTTTTTGTTTTATTTCCTCCACTGTTGCTATTTGTTTTTTTTAATACTTTTTGTAGCAACGGAGTAAATTCATCTGGAGAAGCGTCTGCTTTGACCACAGGAGGTGTGAAACCAGCTGATGGAAATTCGGGGAAATCACAAAATTATCGGGTTACTCTTGTTTCCAACTGGAATAAAGAAGATCACTTGAAAGTGCCTGGTAGTGCACATTTCTCTAGAGTGACAGTAGTTAATCATAAATCAACTTATACATTGATTCCCTTCCAGGGGAAGGCTACAGTTGGTTTGGAGCGACTGGCAGAGTTAGGGAAAACTGGAGACATTGAACGGGAGTTTAAAAAGGAAGTAGAAAAAGGGTCTATTGCCAGTTATAATATTTTCGCTGCAATGTATCTGTCAAAGAGAACATCAATGAAGTTTACAATTTCTGTTACTGCAGAGGCTCCTTATTTCTCGATGGTTTCCATGATTGCCCCCAGCCCTGATTGGATTATTGGTGTAGATGCGCTTAAGCTTTATGATGAAAAAAGCGGATTTTTATCAGGAGTGGAAAGACAAGCTTTGTATGCCATTAGCGGCGGTACGGAAGGAAAGGACACTGCCGGAAACTTCACTATTTCTGACAATGCTCCAGACCCTATCGGGTACATTAAATCCCTACAAGATATGGAAGGTTTCAAAGCGCCTTTTGCTTATGTTACAATTGAAAAAATACCATAAAATAAATATAGAAAATAATTTTACATCCTCATATAAAGTTACATTTAATTTTGTATATCGTGCTTTAAGCTATTAGAATCGCCAAAGTGTTTATATTAAAACCATAACACTTTGAAATCCAGAAGCAATTCCAGCCGGCATAAAAGATTCTGTCCTACAATAAGGGGAGGATGGGAGGATATGGCTGGGAAATTAACCATGTAAAACATATTTCAAAAGGAAACGGGGATGAGGTAGAATGAAAATAGGAGGTATGCTATGCCTGATAAGGGCAAAAATTAGGCAAAACCAGCAGAAGATCCCAAAAGAAGAAAGTCAAAAAGATACAGATTCAGGTTATGTGTTAATTGGTGGTTGTTTTGGACAAAACAGACAGTCGCAGAGCTTTGGGCCACAGCAGAGGAGCTTTGGAATAATAATACAGCAACCATTGAAGTATATGCAATAAACCAGTCAAAGAAAGATTATAGATCGTAAAAAAGTAAATGTTGGACTTATTGAGCATTAAGTTGCTTTGCTCTTAATGAAAGCCAGGACTTCCTGAGCATGGCCCGGCACTTTTACTTTTCTCCACTCTTTAATTAAAGCACCTTTTTGATTCAACACGAAAGTGCTTCGTTCAATACCCATCACTTTTTTTCCGTATATATTTTTTTCCTTAATGACATCAAAAGCCCGGCAAAGCTTCCCATCAGGATCACTTATCAAATCAAAAGCGTATTTGTACTTTTTTTTGAACTTTTCATGGGAGGCAAGGCTGTCCCTTGACACTCCCAATATCCGGGTTTTGCAGGCCTGAAATTTTTTGTACAAAAGAGTGAAGTCTTTCCCTTCAGCGGTACAGCCGGGAGTGTCATCCTTGGGATAAAAGTAAATCAGCACATTTTCCCCGGCACAATCCTTTAAACACAGTGTTTCACCACCGGTGAGGGATAATTTCATATTGAGTGTTTTTTTATCCGGAAATATTTTCGTTTTCATTACAGTCTCCTTTTGAAAATATCAAAAAATAAGATACTTATATCTGTTTTCGCTTCAGTATCTGTTTTTAGATCGTTTCCTTATATGTTGCTTATATACTGTTGAGAATAGTGGCATCTCCATTATAACCTGATTTTGTTGGTATCAGAAACAAGAAATCCCGTAAAATCCTTCTTTTTGTTCTGTTGTAAAGCGTTTTTTCTTCATATTGTTCACATTCAACCTCATCGGCTAAAGGAGTGAGACGAAATCAGCCCTAAAAAAACTCAAAAAAAGAGCTTTAGTTTGTCTGGAGTTGAACCGATAAGGTGACGGTAATGACAGCGCTTTTTTTAAAAATAAGACTTTATGTTTTTCCAATTACTTTGTTTCGCTCTTTTCACGGAGTTTATATGTATTTCCTCTTGCTTAAACCTTTATCTCGATTATTCATTTTAAAAAAATCAAAGCTTTGTTCATTCAGATTGGGATTTCAATTCTCATACCGGCTTAATCCGAATTTTCCTCTTTTGCAATGGCAAAGATTCCTCTTATTCTTCTTAATATCACAAAGTAGAAATTTGTTTGCTCGTGGCGATGGCTTGCAATGGCGAAAACTCCTCTTATTCTGTTTAATTTGTTTTTCCTTCAATAGTAATGGACAGGAAGAGATATCCTCGTGTGAGGACGGCAGAAAAAAATACGATGAATACTGGTGTGACTCATGTTCAGAGGAGAAAATAGTAAATTGTATTAACACAGCTGTAGACAAAGCAAATGAAGATTGTATGAGGAAATGTACGGAATACTATCGAGAAACCACTAAGGGTTGTGAGGTGAACATTCAAGATATAAACTGTTCTATTTGTAATCCAAATATGGACTATGATCCAGTTAAATTTACTGGAGCATTGTTCTTAACAGGTTGGTATACAGCAGTTGAAGCTACATTAGCTACTAGTAGAGACGCATGTATAAAAAAACTGCGAAATAATTTTGTGAAACAATATACAAGTGTATGTGCAGATAAGCTAAAAGACATCGCACAAAAAAAAGAAAGAATACTGCTTTGTGATAAAGACGCGACAGAAAACCAACCGCTTTGTCCTGAATGGTGTGAAAATCAAGCGAATACAAAAGTTAACACAGCTTATGATGATAAGAATATAGTGGAAGATTTTTTAGAATCTTATAGTGATCGCGATCACGATTACCTGGAGAAGAGTGAGAACAAAAAGACCATCACACCTAAGAGATGGACTTTCTATATTATGAGTGGTTCAATGAATAATGAAGATTATGTCCAATATTTGATGCCAGAGCTAATGCAGGCACAATTCAACAAAGACGGCGAGCCACAGCCTCCTTTTCATTATGCTTTGTGCAAAAAAGGTATGGCCTGCGAGTCCAACTTAAAGGCGGCCTTGGAGTCAGCCGTCAAGACTTGCATCGATTTGAGAACAGAGGCTTTAGATTGTTGTCACGCGCCGGAGGAATGCGCCGGAGGAGGCCTCAGCCCCGCTCTGGACACTCTGGGCAAGTTGAATATAGCTATGGCGGAAATAAAGGGAAAAAGAGAGAAAATTTGTAAAGCAGTTCAGCAGACTTCCGGTCTGTATGCCGGTATGCAGGGAGCGATGGCCGCCCAATGCACCTCCAAAGCCACTTCCTGCTTTCAGGAGTGCAATGCGAAACTGGATGAAGTGTCACAGGCGTTTAAGAAGGCCTGCAACTACAACCCCCGGACAGAACAGGGAGTGTACAGCGAGGACATACACTTCTGTGATAGGCAGTTATTTAATGAATATGTGAAACAATACAAACTCAGTTATAGTGATGGGGAACAGGTCAGTATAGGGGAAGTGCCCGACCAGTGTAAAAGGACGGGCCGAGAGGCTAATCGCAGTATTCAGAATATGAGTACAAATTTGGGATCTGCTTTATTGGCCAGTATGAAGGACTGTGGTCAGGAGGATCCTGTGGAAGTGCCTACGCTACAGCCATTGCAGCCATTGCAATCATCATCGTCGTCGTTGTCCTGTCCTCCGAATTGTCCGATTCCGCCTCCTAAGTGTATTCCACCGGATAACTGTGAATCTATTAATCCTACGTCTCCTCTTGTCAACGACAGACCTCCTGTCAAAGGAGGCGGAGGAAACAGCCAGAAGAATCCTTTTGGTGATGATGCTATTATTCAAGCGGCCAATCCTTTTGATACAGCGCCTCCGGACTTGGGGGATAATCCTCTTCAGGAGTCCCCTGGACAGTCGAAGGGGATGAGTGGTCTTTTGGGAGGTAGTGGCGGCGGCTTTGGCGGCGGCTTTGGCGGCGGCTTTGGCGGCGGCGGCGGTGGAGATGAAGGAAGACCCGACAGAGAAGATTCTTCCGGTGAAAAGAAGAAGATATTGCTGGGTTATCATGGAGGTAGTAAGTTTACGGGCTACGGAGGAGGAGGTGGTGGGTCATCTGGTAGAGGATTAGGTCGTCGTGCTGGAAAGACTAAGAACAAAAGGGGTTTGGCGAAGTTGGACTTAAAGAAGCTGCTGCCGAAGGGCAAGCAATTTAATCACAAGGTGGGCAAGTACGGTTCTCCGCATGATGACATATTTCAAAGAGTGAGTAATCGGGTACAGTGGATGTGCCGGACAAATAAGATTTCCTGTAAATAATTTGTTGTATCTGCTTGTTAGTGAAAGCTGTGCTAAATGTGTGCCGGACAAATAAGATTTCCTGTAAATAAAGGGTCAATGATGTTTCAGTCTGCACAGTCCCTGTTTTTCACTCATAAAGTGAAAGCCGTGAGAAAATGATATTTGGAGAATACATAAGTCAAATAGCTGTACTGACTATTTGATTCCAGGCTATAAAAAATGAATATAAAAGAAAAAATTAAAAAACATTTATCAATAAAAACCTTGTTGTTTCTTGCTGTCCCGGTTTTTGCCCTTGGTGGTTTTCTGCTTTACAATTTACCTCTTCGAAATAAAGCTGAAAATAAAAGCAGAACCCCTTCCTCTTACACACTTTATACTAATGAGATAGAGTCTCGTGCGCAAAAGATGATGGAGGAAAGCCGAAGACTACACATTATTAAAGATTACTCCTCTGCCAACAAAACCCTGTCAGAACTGCTTGATAAATATCCTTACACCGGCCATATAGAGGAAGCTTCTTTTTTATTGGCCAAGGGGCTTTTTTATGAAGGGGAGTATCAACGCAGTAAAAAAGTGATTCGGCAGTTACGGGATGATTATGACCCTCACCCCCGATCCAGGTGGCTGGGTTATTCCCTTCTGCTTCTGGGAAAAATCCAGGAACAAAGCGGGAAAAAAGATGACTCCATTCGTCTTTATCGTCAGGTGATTAATGAATTTCCAGATCCTGGTCTTGTAAACGAAGCGGAGGATCTTCTAATGAAAGTGTCCCTTTAACCGGCTGTCTTTACAACTTGCTTTTTTCCGTCATTCCAGATACATTTTTCTCTGTGTTCGAGTAAAAGTGAATGGTCTCCGACCTCTTGGCCGGTTTATACAATAAGTTTGCCTGAAATCTTGTGGATTTGGCGCAACCAGCCGGCAGGATCAGAATCACAAGCTTGCCTGCGAGGTTCATATACATAAAGCTCAAGACCGGAAAACATAAAAAATGCCTATCAAAAAGAACATAAAAAAAGTGGTGATTCTGGGAAGCGGGCCTATTGTGATTGGCCAGGCCTGTGAATTTGATTACTCGGGGACACAAGCCTGCAAAGCGCTGATGGCCCGGGGAATCGAGGTTATACTTATTAATTCCAACCCGGCGACTATTATGACGGATCCGGAAATCTCCACCCGCGTGTATATTGAACCTCTTACAGTGGAGTTTGTGGAGCGTATTTTAAAGAAGGAAAAACCTTCCGCCATCATACCTACACTGGGCGGACAGACAGCTTTAAATCTGGCTTTGGCGCTGGATAAAAAAAAGGTGCTGAAAAATTTGGATATTCAACTGCTGGGAGCTTCCCCGGAAGTGATTCGCAAAGCGGAGAACAGGGAGGAATTTAGACAGCTTTTACAAAAGGTGGGAGCCAGGTATCCGGAAAGTGTGTTGGTAAAAACCTTTAAACAGGGAATGAAAGTAGCAAAGGAAATCCCTTTTCCTCTTGTGTTACGCCCCAATTACACTCTGGGCGGAGCGGGAAGCGGCGTGGCCAATTCTTTGGAGGAATATGAAAAAAAATTAGTGACCGCTCTACAGGAAAGCCCCACTTCAGAAGCGCTTGTGGAAAAAAGCTTATTGGGATGGAAGGAATTTGAACTGGAGGTGATGAGGGACAAAGCCGGCACTTTCGTGGTGGTCTGTTCCGTTGAAAACATAGATCCTTGTGGTGTTCATACGGGGGACAGTTGCTCCGTATCACCCCAACAAACCCTTTCAGACAGGGAATACCAGGATATGCGGGAAGAGGCACGGAAAATCATTTCTGCAGTGGGGGTGGAAACAGGAGGAGCCAATATCCAGTTTGCCGTTCACCCGGAAACCCGCGAAAGGCTGGTAATAGAAATGAATCCCAGAGTCAGTCGCTCTTCCGCTCTGGCCAGTAAGGCCACCGGCTTTCCTATCGCCAAAATCGCTTCGCTGGTGGCTGTGGGCTTGACTATGGATGAAATCCAAAATGACATCACCGGCACAACTCCTTCCTGCTATGAACCCGCTTTGGATTATGTGGTCGTTAAAATACCTCGTTTCGATTTTGAAAAATTTGAAGGTGCAAAAGATATTTTAAACACTCAAATGAAAAGCGTGGGAGAAGTGATGGGTATCGGGAGAACTTTCCTGGAAGCCTTTATGAAAGCCCTTGTGTCTTTGGAAAAAAACAACGACCTTCTTAAGCATATAGCTTTTTCGGAAAAGCAAGTGACTTATCCCAACAGTCAGAGAATATACGCGTTATTTCAGGCTTTAAGAGAGGAAAAACCCATCCGGCAAATTCATGAATGGACACAAATTGACCCCTGGTTTTTAGACCAATTTCATCGTCTTATCAAATTTGAGCAGAAGATGAAAAAAACATTGAAAAAGCTCACCCCGGCGGGGTTGCTCTCGGCCAAGCGCATGGGGGTTCCTGATTTTTTACTTGCTCATTGGGTTAAGAAAAAAGAAAAGGAAATCAGAAAACTGCGCTGGAAATACCATATTGTTCCCTCTTTTTATCAGGTAGACACCTGCTCAGGGGAGTTTGCCTCTGAAACACCTTATTATTACTCCACCTATTGGGGTAAAATACATGAGAGAACAAAAATCAAAAAATCAAAACACAAGGTGGTGATTCTGGGAAGCGGCCCTAATCGCATAGGTCAGGGAATCGAATTTGATTACTCTTGTGTTCGCAGTGTAAAAAAACTCAAGCAGTTGGGGTATCATACAGTGATGATAAATTCCAATCCGGAAACAGTTTCCACGGATTACGATATTTCCAATCAATTGTTTTTTGAGCCTTTAACAAAAGAACATACAATAGAAATTTTAAATTTTATTCAACCAGCGGGCTTTTTCGCCCAAATGGGGGGGCAAACCCCCATCAGTCTGGCAAATGCCCTCGTGAAAGAGGGGTTTGCTGTCATCGGTTCGTCTGTTAAAAGCATTGATCTGGCTGAAGACAGAGCGCGTTTTGCCTCTCTTTGCTCCACTTTGGGCTTTAAAGTTCCTAAGGCCGGTACAGCAGACCGGGTGGAGGAAGCCTGTAAGGCGGTACAGGTCACAGGATACCCCGTAATTTGTCGTCCCAGTTATGTACTGGGAGGACGGCGAATGGAAGTCATTGAAAATGAAGAGGAGTTAAAAAAATATTTTCACCGCTATCAGCCTTTTATATCCACCGATAAACCCTGTTTGATAGATCAGTTTTTGGAAAACTATTTGGAAGTGGATGTGGATCTGGTCTGCGGCCCCGATTGGATCGTAATAGGAGGCATTATTGAGCATATTGAGAGTGCGGGAGTGCACAGTGGTGACAGTATGGGAGTTGTGCCTCCACAAAGATTAAAGCCTGAAGTGTGTGAAAAAATGGAACATCTGTCCGCCACCTTGGCTCGGCATTTAAAAATTCTGGGATTTTTAAACCTGCAATTAGCGGTAAAAGATGACGACATTTATATTTTGGAAGCCAACCCCAGAAGCTCCCGCAGTGTTCCGTTTTTATCCAAAGCCACTAATGTCCCACTCGTGGATCTTGCTGTTTTGGCTATGTTGGGATGGCCGGCGGAAAAAGTTCAGTCGGAAAGATATAATTGGAAAAAGCAGAAAATGGTTTCAGTGAAAGGAGTGGTGTTTCCTTTTAAAAAATTTGAAGATGTGGATTCCATTTTAGGTCCGGAAATGAAATCCATTGGGGAAGTAATGGGCCGTGGTTCTGATTATTCTGAAGCCATTTTAAAAGCTCTTTATTCCTCTCAGTTGAGTTTGCCAAAAAGCGGCGAGGTTTTTCTTTCTTTAAGGGATAAAGACAAGGCTGAACTCCTGCCGATAGCAAAGCAATTGCTGGAAATGGGTTATACTTTATCGGCGACAAAAGGAACAGCCGGGTTCCTGAAAGCAAATAAAGTAAACTGCTTGAAAGTGCGAAAAGTGCATGAGGGACGGCCGCACTGTGTGGATCGCATTCGTTCCGGACAAGTGGCTTTTGTTATTAACACCACTTCCGGGAGACGATCCGTGGAGATCAGCTTCAGTATTCGCCGAAGCTGTCTGGACTATGGCATCCCCTGCATCACTGAAAGCTCAGCGGCTAAGGCGGTGGTTTTTGCCTTACATAAAAAACAAAAGAAAAATTTTTCCATTCAACCCCTGTGATAAGCGGCTTCTCCATATCTATACCTGCAATCACAGTCAATAGCTTGTATTTTTTAATACTGATAAGTCAGATCACTCCCTGTGATAAGCGGCTTCTTAATAACAAAAATAAAGCTCAGTCAGATAACTGAAGCGGCTCCGGCAATACAGGAACATTCAGGAGGAGCATTATTGCTTTTGATGTTGGATATGAAGCAGTTTTGTCAGACGGCTGAGCATATCATTCCACGGTATTTGTCATAAGATATGTCTGGCGTATTTACGGGAAGCATTCTTTGTCTGTGCCTCTATCCAACAGCCATTTTATAATGGCTTTACCGGAACTATTGCAGGTTATAGTAATTTTAGTTCCATGGATTCACTAATGACTACTTTAACAAAAAAAGTGGATACATTATGTGAAGAATCCCCGCAACTTCAAAACTGCAACAATTTTAATACTCATAATGTCAGAGTTTATGGATACGATAAGTAAAAAGTTTTTCGATCATTGTATTCTCTATCCGTCAAACTATAAGCCTATTGTCAGTCAAGCTGAAAGTTTTAAAAACGCTGGCATTTAAAATAGAAACGAAAATCAGGCATCGGCTTTTAAGACTTCGGCCGGTGACATAGAAATAATTGTTTCGGTCGGGAATGAAAAGCATTCAGTCATTAATGAAAAAAAGAACAAAAAAAAATTCATTGGGAGTCTGGCCAAGACTTAGCTATCGACAATTTTTTCTTTAAGGATGTCAACTTTCGTGTCAATCTCTCACTGTATTCCTGGTAATCCCTGAGCGTCACAGATTGTGCTGTATTTTCTGTTAGTTCTCCTGGTTCTATTGGTCCTCCTAGTTCTTCTAGTCCTCCTAGTCCTCCTAGTCCTCCTAGTCCTATTGGCCCTCCTAGTTCTCCTAGTGGTTTTGTAGTGGATTGTTTTTCCAAGATCTCGGCTATAGTTTTTTGTTCTTCTATCATCTCGTTTATTCTGTTTTGTAATTCATCTATTGTAGTTGTTTTGTCCGCTCCCATCCCGTTTTGGGTTTCACATTCTTCTTTTTTCTTCAGGCAATTCTTTCCTGCGCGGACTGTACTTTTATAAGCCAGTTGGGAGCATTGATTGAAGAGGTTATTTTTTTCAGGACATTTCCCGTAAAGAATACTGTTAAATTGTCCGGGTGTTAAAAGTGATTTTAAATTTTTACTGGAATCGGTATTTGAAAAGGCTTTTTCCCATATGAGGTACGAGTAGGACATAATATTGCTGTTGTTCATCGATGTCACTCTGCAATCATAGGCAAGTTTGAAAACGGAATTCTCGTCTATGGAATACTTATAATTGTTGCGAGAGATGGAAGACTCCTTTATATCTCCTGTATTCGAATCTACAACAAACCCTGTCCAAGGTTCTTTGTATTCATCGCAAAGCCCCACAAGGTGCAACACTTCGTGTGTAATAGAGGAGCAGTGAATCTCGGAATTATATTTGCCCGAATTGGATCGATGTTCTTTCGATCCAATTTCAATAGGTATACCGCTACATACTCCAGGAGAAGTCGGTTCTTGAATAACAAATTGTAATTTTTCTCCATTTGGCCCCAGCATTTTGGTATTGGCTTTCTTCATGCACTCTTGGACTTTTTTCATGTAATGGGCCGGGACTTGATTTTTCGGCACAGGGCCGTCGTAATCTGAGGCGGCGGAAAAGCTTAAATTCAAAGGAATAGAGAAAGAGCCATCCTGTTCTTTTCTTACGGTATAGGTGCTATTTGGCCATGTGTCGCTTTGTACTTTTTTTTCTTTTCCCGGTTTTGGATCAGCGCACTGGCTCTGCTCTTCCAGAGTATCAAGTAAATCTATAAGTTTTCGCGTCTCATTATCTTCATGGTTTATTGATTCGCATTCTATGCATAGAGCTTGAGCAGAGGTGATTTTTATTTCTTCAGGACTGTAAGCCATTTCCATAAGATCCTGCACCCGGCCCTGGACAATATTTATATCTTTTAACATATCTTTACATACAATATGGTCTTTGTTTTCCTTTTTCAGACATCTGTAAGGCAATCCTTCGTCTTTAAGCTGTTCGGCTAATTCTGTGGTGATATCTTTTTTGCATTGTTTATCACTATGGCTGAGCCTGTCTCGCATTTCGGAGTATTCTTCCTTGGTGCCGTATCTTATGGCCATAGTCACATTGTGACGAGTGCAATCTGATTCACAAATTGCTTTATTTGATTTCAATAGACTAATAGCGTTTTTAAAAAAATCAGCTTGACTGCCAATAGACTTATAGTCTGGTGGGTAGAAAATATAACGATTTAAAAACTTGTCAAATATCGTATCCATATCATCTAATACCTTCTCAGGATTATAATCGTTGCAGATTTGAAGTTGCGGGGATTCCCAACAAAAATCACGCACTTTTTCTTCCAATTCTTCTTCCAATTCTTCTTCCAATTTTTCTTCCAATTTTTCTTGTAAAGTATATATTAGTGAATACACGGAATCACCACTCAAATCAGAATTCTCAACAATATCTGTTAGACTTTGTTCCAAAGCAGTAAGGTCCCATCCACTATCTGTTAATTTGATTGTGGTAGAGATTGAGTTGGCGTTGTTCATCCCTGTGACATTAAAGTTCTTTAAATCTATGGTTAATGTGTTGCTATGGGGAGTGTTGTTCGTGTCTGCGTGAGTAAACATTACTGTCGTGTAAAAGCATATCAATATGATATATTTGAGATAGAGAAAATGTGTTTTTCCAGCTGAATTTTTTTGAGGGATATTTGATTTCATGTTCATTTTAATCGGTTTTTGCAGGAGGGGTTTTTAATTATTTTTTGTAACAAACTCATAAAGCTCCGGTTCTATTCTGCTCCTCCATATCTATACCTGCAATCACAGTCAATAGCTTGTATTTTTTAATACTGATAAGTCAGATCACTCCCTGTGATAAGCGGCTTCTCAATAACAAAAATAAAGCTCAGTCAGATAACTGAAGCGGTTCCGGTAATGCAGTAACATTCAGGAGGAGCATTTATTGCTTTTGATGTTGGATATGAAGCAGTTTTGTCAGACGGCTGAGCATATCATTCCACGGTATTTTTCATAAGGTATGTCTGGCGTATTTACGGGAAGCATTCTTTGTCTGTTCAATCCTGTGATAAGCAACTTCTCCATATCTATACCTGCAATCACAGTCAATAGCTTGTATTTTTTAATGATGATAAGTCAGATCACTCCCTGTGATAAGCGGCTTCTTAATAACAAAAATAAAGCTCAGTCAGATAACTGAAGCGGCTCCGGCAATACAGGAACATTCAGGAGGAGCATTTATTGTTTTTGATGTTGGATATGAAGCAGTTTTGTCAGACGGCTGAGCATATCATTCCACGGTATTTGGCATAAGGTATGTCTGGCGTATTTACAGGAGGCATTCTTTGTCTGTGCCTCTATCCAACAGCCAGTTTTATAATGGCTTTACAGGAACTATTACAGGTTATAGTAATTTTAGTTCCATGGATTCACTAATGACTACTTTAACAAAAAAAGTGGATACATTTTGTAAAGAATCCCCGCAACTTCAAAACTGCAGTAATTTTAATACTCATAATGTCAGAGTTTATGGATACGATAAGTAAAAAGTTTTTTGATCGTCGTATTCTCTATCCATCAAACTATAAGCCTATTGTCAATCAAGCTGAAAGTTTTAAAAACGCTGGCATTTAAAATAGAAACGAAAATCAGGCACCGGCTTTTAAGACTTCGGCCGGTGACATAGAAATAATTGTTTCGGTTGGGAATGAAAAGCATTCAGTCATTAATGAAAAAAAGAACAAAAAAAATTCATTGGGAATCCGGCCAAGCCTCAGCTATCGACAATTGCTTCTGTAATGGTATCAACTTTTGTGTCAACCTTTTAAGACTTCGGCCGGTGACATAGAAATAATTGTTTCGGTTGGGAATGAAAAGCATTCAGTCATTAATGAAAAAAAGCGCAAAAAAATTCATTGGGAATCCGGCCAAGACTTAACTATCGACAATTTCTTCTGTAATGGTATCAACTCTTGTGTCAACTTTTCCATGCGCGCCGGGAACAGGAATAATCTATAATCTTCTTTAACACCAATAGAGGATAAAAATTTCGTATATTCCTGGAGTTCGGTAAATGTTTCTGTAGCGTTTTTTTTCAAGTACTCTTTTATAGCTTTTTGTTTTTCTATGGGCGTGTTTATAGCGTTTTGTCTTTTCTTTATAGCGTTTTGTCTTTTCTTTATAGCGTTTTGTCTTTTCTTTATAGCGTTTTGTGCTTTTATGATCTGGTCTATTCTTTTTTGTAATTCATCTATTATAGTTGTTTTGTCCTCTCCTATCCCATTTTGGTTTTCACATTCTTCTTTTTTCTTCAGGCAATTCTTTCCTTCTTCTTTAACTGTACTTTTATAAGCCAGTTGGGAGCATTGATTGAAGAGGTTATTTTTTTTAGAACATTTCCCGTAAAGAATACTGTTAAATTGTCCGGGTGTTAAAAGTGATTTTAAATTTTTACTGGAATCGGTATTTGAAAAGGCTTTTTTCCACATAAGGTGATGGTGGGACATAATATTGCTGTTGTTCATCAATGTCACTCTGCAATCAAAGGCAGGTTTGAAAGCGTAATTCTCGTCTATGGGAGACTTGTTTATACCCTGCTTTATCTCTCCTGTATTCGAATTTACAACAAATCCGTTCGTCTTTTCTTTGTATTCATCGCAAAGCCCCACAAGGTGCAGCACTTCGTGTGTAATGGTGGCGCAGTGAATCTCGGAATTATATTTGCTCAAATTGGATCGATGTTCTTTCGATCCAATTTCAATAGGTATACCGCTACATACTCCAGGAGAAGTCGGTTCCTGAATAACAAATTGTAATTTTTCTCCATTTGGCCCCAGCATTTTGGTATTGGCTTTCTTCATGCACTCTTGGACTTTTTTCATGTAATGGGCAGGGACTTGATTTTTCGGCACAGGGCCGTCGTAATCTGAGGCGGCGGAAAAGCTTAAATTCAAAGGAATAGAGAAAGAGCCATCCTGTTCTTTTCTTACGGTATAGGTGCTATTTATCCCTGTGCCGCTTTGCACTTTTTTTTCTTTTCCTGGTTTTGGATCAGCGCACCGGCTCTGCTCTTCCAGAGTATTAAGTAAATCTATAATTTGGGTCTCCTTGTCTTCAGAGTTTATTGATTCGCATTCTATGCATAGAGCTTGAGCAGAGGTGATTTTTATCTCTTCAGGGCTGTAGGCCATTTCCATAAGGTCCTGCACCCGGCCCTGGACAATATTTATATCTTTTAACATATTTTTACATACAATATGGTCTTTGTTTTCTTTTTGCAGACACTCTTTAGGCAATCTTTCGTCTTTAAGCTTTTCGGCTAAGTCTTTGGTGATATCTTTTATGCATTGTTTATCATTATGGCTGAGCCTATCTCGCATTTCGGAGTATTCTTCCCTGGTGCCATATCTTATGACCATAGTCACTATATTGTGATGAGTGCAATCTGATTCACAATTTGCTTTATTTGATTCCAATAAACTAATAGCGTTTGTAAGATTTTCAGCTTGACTGCTCATAGGCTTATAGCCTGGCGGGTAGAGAATATGACGATCTAAAAACTCAGTTGCTGTATCCATAATCTCTGATATCTGGGTATTAAAATCCTTGCAGTGTTGATGTTGCAGATATTTTTTACATACTGTATCCGCTGTTTTTCTTAAAGTATCTATTAATGCACTCATGGAATTAAAATTATCATAATAAGAATTCTCAAAAATATTTGTTAGCCTTTTTTTCAAAGCAGTAAAGCTCCATCCACTGTCTGTTAATGTGATTATGGGAGGGACTGAGTTGCGCTGTTCCCTCTCTTTGAAACCAAGGTTCTTTAAATCTATGGTTAATGTTTTGCTATCGCCAGTTTTGTTCGTGTCTGCATGAGTAAAAATTACTGTCGTATAAAAGCATATCAATATGATATATTTGAGATAGAGAAAATATGTTTGTCCATCTGAATTTTTTTGAGGGATATTGGATTCCATGTTCATTTTAATCGGTTTTTTCAGGAGCGGTTTTTAAGTATTTTTTGTAACAAACTCATAAAGCTCCGGTTCTATTCTGCTCCTCCATATCTATACCTGCAATCAAAGTCAATAGGTTGTATTTTTTAATACTGATAAGTCAGATCACTCCCTGTGATAAGCGGCTTCTCAATAACAAAAATAAACCTTAACTGGATAACTGAAGCGGTTCCGTTAATACAGGAACATTCAGGAGGAGCATTTATTGCTTTTGGTATTGGATATGAGCAGTTTCGTCAGACGGCTGAGCATATCATTCTACGGTATTTGGCATAAGGTATGTCTGGCGTATTTACGGGAGGCATTCTTTGTCTGTTCAATCCTGTGATAAGCAGCTTCTCCATATCTATACCTGCAATCAAAGTCAATAGGTTGTATTTTTTAATACTGATAAGTCAGATCACTCCCTGTGATAAGCAACTGCTCAATACCAAAAATAAACCTTAACTGGATAACTGAAGCGGTTCCGTTAATACAGGAACATTCAGGAGGAGCATTTATTGCTTTTGATGTTGGATATGAAACAGTGTTGTCAGACGGCTGAGCATATCATTCCACGGTATTTTTCATAAGGTATATCTGGCATATTTACGGGAGGCATTCTTTGTCTGTTCCACCCCTGAGATAAGCGGCTTCTTAATAACAAAAATAAAGCTCAGTCAGATAGCTGAAGCGGTTCCGGTAATACAGGAACATTCAGGAGGAGCATTTATTGTTTTTGATATTGGATATGAGCAGTGTCGTCAGACGGCTGAGCATATCATTCCACGGTATTTTTCATAAGGTATATCTGGCATATTTACGGGAAGCATTCTTTGTCTTTTCAATCCCTTTGATAAGCGGCTTCTCAATGACAAAAATAAACCTCAGCCAGATAACTGAAGCGGCTCCGATAATACAGAAATATCCAGGAGGAGCATTTATTGCTTTTGATGTTGGATATGAAGCAGTTTCGTCAGGCGGCTATGCATATCATTCCACGGTATTTGGCATGAGGTATGGCTGGCGTATTTACGATAAGCATTCTTTGTCTGTGCTTCTATCCAACAGCCAGTTTATAATGGCTTTACCGGAACTATTGCAGGTTATAGTAATTTTAGTTCCATGGATTCACTAATGACTACTTTAATAAAAAAAGTGGATGCATTTTGTAAAGAATCCCCGCAACTTCAAAACTGCAGCAATTTTAATACTCAGATGTCAGAGTTTATGGATACGATAAGTAAAAAGTTTTTCGATCGTCGTATTCTCTATCCGTCAAACTATAAGCCTATTGTCAGTCAAGCTGAAAAATTTTAAAACCGCTAGAATTTAAAATAGAAACAAAAATCAGGCACCGCCTTTTAAGACTTCGGCTGGTGACATAGAAATAATTGTTTCGGTCGGGCATGAAAAGCATTCAGTCATTAATGAAAAAAAGAACAAAAAAATTCATTGAGAGTCTGGCCAAGACTCAGCTGTCGACAATTGCTTCTTTAAGGGTGCCAACAACTGTTTTGTCAATATCTTCTGGTAATTCTCGAATATCTTCTGGTAATCCTCGGGTGACATAGGTGCTGTTAGTTCTCCTGGTTCTATTGGTCTTCCTATTCCTTCTAGTAGTGGTCTTCCTATTCCTTCTAGTTCTAGTCCTCCTATTCCTTCTAGTTCTAGTCCTCCTAGTGGTCTTGTAGTGGATTGTTTTTTCCAGGTCTTGGTATCATCTTGTTTTTCTATGATCTCTTTTATTCTGCTCTGTAAGTTATGTATTGTATGTTTTTTATTCGCTCCCATCCCGTTTTGGTTTTCACATTCTTCTTTTTTCTTCAGGCAACTCTTTCCTTCTTTGACTGTGCTGGTATAAGCCAGTTTGGAGCATTGATTGAAGAGGTTATTTTTTTCAGAACATTTCCCGTAAAGAATACTGTTAAATTGTCCAGGGGTTAAAAGTGATTTTAAATTTTTACTGGAATCGGTATTTGAAAAGACTTTTTCCCAGATGAGTGGCGAGTTGGACATAATATTGATGCCGCTCATCGATGTCACTCTGCAATCATAGGCAAGTTTGAAAACGGAATTCTCGTCTTCTATGGGATCCGTTCTGAGATCGTTTATATCCTGCTTTATATCTCCTGTATTCGAATCTACAGCAAATCCGATTATCTTTTCTTTGTATTCATCGCAAAGCCCCACAAGGTGCAACACTTCGTGTGTAATGGTGGAGCAGTTAATATTGGAGGTGTATTTGCTCGCATTGGCTCGATTTTCTTTCGATCCAATTTCAATAGATATACCGTTGCATTCTCCAGGAGAAGTCGGTTCTTGAATAACAAATTGTAATTTTTCTCCATTTGGCCCCAGCATTTTGGTATTGGCTTTCTTCATGCATTCTTGGACTTTTTTCATGTAATGGGCAGGGACTTGATTTTTCGGCACAGGGCCGTCGTAATCTGAGGCGGCGGAAAAGCTTAAATTCAAAGGAATAGAGAAAGAGCCATCCTGTTCTTTTCTTACGGTATAGGTGCGATTTTTCCCTGTGCCGCTTTGCACTTTTTTTTCTTTTCCCGGTTTTGGATCAGCACACTGACTCTTCTCTTCCAGAGTATCAAGTAATTTTATAAACTCATTCGTATTATTATATTGAGGGTTTATTGATTCGCATTCTATGCATAGAGCTTGAGCAGAGGTGCTTTTTATCTCTTCAGGGCTGTAGGCCATTTCCATAAGGTCCTGCACCCGGCCCTGGACAATATTTATATCTTTTAATATATTTTTACATACAATATGGTCTTTGTTTCCTTTTCGCAGACAATCTTTAGGCAATCTTTCGGCTTTAAGCTGTTCGGCTAATTCTGTGAGGATATCTTTTTTGCATTGTTTATCACTATGGCTGAGCCTGTCTCGCAGTTCGGAGTATTCTTCCCTGGTGCCGTATCTTATGGCCATAGTCACATTGTGACGAGTGCAATCTGATTCACAAATTGCTTTATTTGATTCCAATGAACTAATAGTTTTTTTAAAATTTTCAGGTTGACTGCCAATAGGCTTATAGTCTGGCGGAAAGAGAATCAAATGCCTGTAAAACTTTTCAAATATCATATCCATAATCTCTGATATCTGAGTATTAAAATTGTTGCAGTTTTGAAGTTGCGGGGATTCTTTACATAATGCATCCACTTTTTTTGTTAAAGTAGTCATTAGTGATTTCCCGGCCCTAAAATGACTATAATTAACATCCTCAACAATATCTGTTAAACTTTGTTTCAAAGCAGTAATGTCCCATCCACTGTCTGTTAATGTGATTGTGGTAGGGACTGAGTTGCCTTTGAAATATCTATTTAAATCTATGGTTAATGTGAATGGTTTGCTATCGCGAGTGTTTTTCGTGTCTGCGTGAGTAAAAATTACTGTCGTGTAAAAGCATATCAATATGATATATTTGAGATAGAGAAAATGTGTTTTTCCATTTGAATTTTTTTGAGGGATATTGGATTCCATGTTCATTTTAATCGGTTTTTTCAGGAGCGGTTTTTAAGTATTTTTTGTAACAAACTCATAAAGCTCCGGTTCTATTCTGCTCCTCCATATCTATACCTGCAATCAAAGTCAATAGGTTGTATTTTTTAATACTGATAAGTCAGATCACTCCCTGTGATAAGCGGCTTCTCAATAACAAAAATAAACCTTAACTGGATAACTGAAGCGGTTCCGGTAATACAGGAACATTCAGGAGGAGCATTTATTGCTTTTGGTATTGGATATGAGCAGTTTCGTCAGACGGCTGAGCATATCATTCTACGGTATTTTTCATAAGGTATGTCTGGCTTATTTACGGGAGGCATTCTTTGTCTGTTCAATCCTGTGATAAGCAACTCCTCCATATCTATACCTGCAATCAAAGTCAATAGGTTGTATTTTTTAATAATGATAAGTCAGATCACTCCCTGTGATAAGCGGCTTCTCAATAACAAAAATAAACCTCAGCCGGGTAACTGAAGCGGCTCCGGTAATACAGAAACATTCAGGAGGAGCATTTATTGCTTTTGATGTTGGATATGAAGCAGTGTTGTCAGACGGCTGAGCATATCATTCCACGGTATTTGGCATAAGGTATATCTGGCATATTTACGGGAGGAATTCTTTGTCTGTTCCACCCCTGAGATAAGCGGCTTCTTAATAACAAAAATAAAGCTCAGTCAGATAGCTGAAGCGGTTCCGGCAATACAGAAACATTCAGGAGGAGCATTTGTTGCTTTTGGTATTGGATATGAGCAGTGTCGTCAGACGGCTGAGCATATCATTCCACGGTATTTTTCATAAGGTATATCTGGCATATTTACGGGAAGCATTCTTTGTCTGTTCAATCCCTTTGATAAGCGGCTTCTCAATGACAAAAATAAACCTCAGCCAGGTGATAAAAAAATTATAGGATAATTTATAGAAAAAATAAATTGACATTAAATCGCCTGTATAACAAAAATGAATTTTTATTCAATGAGAGACACAATGAAAAAAATACCTTTATTATTATCCATAGTATTGTTTGTCATTTAAAAGCATATCAGTGTGATATATTTGAGATAGAGAAAATGTGTTTTTCCAGTTGAATTTTTCAGAAGAGAGAAGAGAAATAAAGCACAGAAAAGTTTTTGATATTATTTTGTTTTTATATTCATAAATTGTCCCGAGCAAAACCAGGGCTGGAATATACTTTTTTTTGCGATTTGATCTCTAAATCCGATATCGACATCACATTCTTTATAGATAGATTAAATTGTGATTTTTAACATTGTAATATGAAAATTTATTCCAAATTAATGATTTGTTTTTCAGAGCCAAAGGGACAATACTTTTCCTAAAAAGACTTAATAAAACAGGACTAAAGGTGTATAGGTGAGATGGAGGCCAATTCAAACAAAAGTTAAGACACAATACATTTATGCTATTGTAATAAAAGAGTTAAGGTTAAGGTATTATATGGAAGACAAAGCTGGCTAAAGCAAGGATTTTTATGCTGTTGTAATAAAAGAGTTAAGGTATTATATGGAAGACAAAGCCGGCTAAAGCAAGGATTTTTATGCTGTTGTAATAAAAGAGTTAAGGTTAAGGTTAAGGTATTATATGGAAGTGTACGATCGTATATAAATAAAAGAGCAACAAAATACTATAAGGATAAACAATATCTGATATTACACCCCGCCCGGCCAGTGGGATGTATTCAGAAAGAAAAATAAATTTAGGATAAACAATATCTGATATTACACCCCGCCCGGCCTGTGGGGAGTATTCAGAAAGAAAAATAAATTTAGGATAAACAATATCTGATATTACACCCCGCCCGGCCTGTGGGGAGTATTCAGAAAGAAAAATAAATTCAGGATAAACAATATCTGATATTACACCCCGCCCGGCCTGTGGGTTGTATTCAGAAAGAAAAATAAATTCAGGATAAACAATGTCTGATATTACAACCAGCTCCACAGCTGAATATTTTGCGAAAAATCTCCAACAAGTGGGTTTTTCCTCCCCTGTCAAAGCGGTGTTAACCACATTGAAAGAAGCTATGGATAATTCACTGGATGCCTGTGAATCGGCCCAAATTCTTCCTGAAATCACCGTGGAAATTAAAAGAATCGGCCAATCTGCCGGTAAAAACACGGAATTGGTGGAAATCAGTGTGGAAGACAATGGACCTGGCCTGAAGTCAGATGACCTGCCAAAAGTATTTGGCGAGTATCTGGCTTCTTCCAAGTTTGGAAAAGGTCGTTGTTCGCGTGGACAGCAGGGAATTGGTATTTCCGCCGCCACCACCTGGGCACAGCTGACCAATGCTTCCGGCGTGGAAGTCATCAGTAAAACAGAAAATATGCAACAAGCTGTCCGCGTTGTTATTGATGTAAACATTAAAAAAAACAAAGGTGTTATAAAAAAGAAAACAACTATACAGTGGAATAAAAAGTGTGGTTTGAAAGCCATTTTCCGCATCGCCGGACGCATCCAGTTAAATGGCGACGGAGGTCTGATTACCTACCTGGAAGGAACGGCTCTTGTCAATCCCCACTTAACCCTCCACTATAAACTTATTGACAAAGAATGGACACATATTCAAAAAGTTACGGAGGAAGCGCCTTTGATTCCTCCTGCCACTCTCCCTCATCCACACACAATGAAACTGGGTGAGTTTATATCTCACGCTCATTTTTTTGGTAAAGTCACATTGGACTCTTTTTTAAAAACAGGTTTTTCAAAGATAGGTAGAAAAACCCTGGATGACTTTAAAAAAAATGGTTTGTCCCTCTCTCTTTCGAAAAAAAAGCTACAGGCTTTTACGGAAGCGGAATACAAAAAAGTTTTTCAGATCATTCATAAAACGGAAATGCCCAATCCCACCACTCGTTCTGTTTTAACAGTAGGGGAAGAGTCCCTATCCCAATCCATTCAAAGAATCGGGAAGGTGGATTTTTTCAGTGTGATAACAAGAAAGCCCTGTATCTGCGATCATAAACCCGTAGTTGTGGAAACAGCTATCGCCCGGCAGTTGGAAAAATCGCCTGACAGTGAAAACATAACAGTTCGATTGATGAGATTTGCCAATCGTGTCCCTCTTCAGTTTGATAAATCAGCTTGCGCCATCACTAAAGCCGTGGAGTCGGTTAATTGGAGGGCTTACGGGCTGGCTCAGCAAAAGAACAGCCTGCCTTTGGGTCCTTATGTTTTTGCCGTCTCGGTGACCTCTCCTTTTATCAAGTTTAAAAACGCCTCAAAGGAAACAATTGACGCCAGTGAGGAGTTGGTGGAGGAAATCAGAAGAGCGCTTATGCAAACCGGGCAAAAACTGGCCCGCCACATTAGAAGAGAGAAAAAAGCGGATGAATTGGAGCGAAAAACCCAATATATAAAACAATTTGTTCCTATTTTGGTTAAGAAACTGGGGGATGTTACAAAAGCCGGAGCCAAAAGGCAGGCAAAAGCGACAAAAGGTATTATGAAGCTTTTGGGGCAGGATACAAAACAGGCGGAGGAAGCTTTAAAAACCGCAGAAACTAAGTTGAAAAATTTAAAACAATCCTCTTTAATCAACTCCGTTATTCAAAAAACAAATTCATCGAAGGAGTCTCCGGCTAACTCAACCACTCAGGAAAATAAAAAGACGGACACAAAAAAAAATATCAATGGCCGCGCCAAAAAAAATATCAGAAAAAAACAAAGTTCGAAAAAAAAAATTAAATCCGGCCTGGTAAAAAGTGGATAACTGCAACAAAGGGAACAAATAATGGCTAAGAGACAGAAAATGGTTCAAATCAGAAAGTTGAATAAAAACATTCCCAAAATAGCCGTCCAGGTTTGTGAAACAATGCTAAAAGATCTGGAAAGAGCAAAACGGCCGGTGCTGTCGGCTGTAAAATGTTCGTTGGACAACAGTGAATACGATTCCCGAAAAGGTTATCTAATACCCAAGGGAAAAATGGTGCAGTCGGAGTTAAATGTTTCCTCCGTTCAAAAAATATCCCGAGCTATATTTCTAATGGAAATTTTATTAAACAATCTTAAAGGCGGCCTGGTTAATACCAAAAGGGAGTTGTACTATATATGCAAAGGTTTGATTAAGTCCGATGTTTTCTACAAACCCCTGGATTTTGACAGTCAAAATGAAAGTGACTCTATCATTGATTTTATAACGGATATGCTGGAGATATATCGTGAAGAGATGAACTGTTTTGCCAATGACAGAGGAGGGCAAACCTATTCCAAAAATTTGGTGGTGATGGAAACCCTGCCGGACAACACAAAAGCGATGGTGGATTTAAGCACTTTGGGGACCACCCCCTTTCAACCTAAAAACAAACCTCAACAATTTCAGCTTAAAAAGAAAGGACGAATTGATTTTTGTCTGGTGGTGGAGTCGGAAGGCACAGCCAACACCTTGGTGGCCAATGGAATGACGGCAAGAAATAATTGTATTATTATGGGCGCTCAAGGTGTGCCCAGCAACGCCGTCCGAGGATGGTGTAAAACCATTCAAAACCAGTTAAAAGTCCCTATTTTCTTTTACGGGGATTTAGATGCCTACACCTTACAAAATATTTATCGCACTTTGAAGGCGGGTTCTGCCGCCAGTTTGATTCGCAACGCGGATTTTAGTGCGCCGGCTGTGCATTTTCTGGGCCTGCTTCCTGAAGATGTGGAAAAATATGATCTGCATTGCTATGAAGTTTCCAGTAAAGACCCAGGTGAAATGCGCTCCATAAAGAAAGCCAGGGACGCCTTAAAAAATGATCCGTTTTTTCAGGATAAAAAAAACAAAAAACTGGCACAGATTCTCAGATGGCTTATCAAAGAAAAAAAGCGCTGTGAACAACAATCCGTATTTTCAATAAATCCTAAAAGTCCAAAAGTGTTGGAAGAATTTATTATAAATAAAATTAAATCCAAATCCTATTGTTAAGACAGTCTGTCCCGATATTGATATTTTTTCACTATCCTTTCGGGAGCTTTCCCGATTGATACTGTAATATTTACATTGGTCTTGCGTACATTGTATTTATTTTCTATCTTTGTAAAAAACTTGTTTAATAATTAAAATGAGAAAAGGTAAACACGGGGTATAACAGACATGAAAGAATTTTCTTGGATTTTAAGTTCAGCCGCTTCTCTGCTTATTCTGTTTGGCAGTCATACTTCCTTTGCGAATACAGACACTCATTCCCATTTCCCACAGCCTGGTATTACTTTATACAACGAAGACGGACCCATATCCATTGACCAGGAAGCCATAAACACATTTGAAGGAAGACCTCCCATGTTACATGGCGCATATAATATGATAATTCCTTTTGCAGTGGAGTATGACGATTGCCAGGATGAAATTAAGCAGATCCAGAAAGACAATCCATCTTGTACGGGAGCACTGGAACTGATTGACCGAACTAGATGCGCTCAGATGTTATGGGCTACAGTGGGCGGTCCCATTAACCATATTTGCATTGAACAAGTCAGAGCCGCCTGTTATGAATATTGTTTGGCAAGTTTAGGTAATGGAGCTTTTGTACTTTCCTGTGTAGTCGATGCCTGTATGTATTATATAGATAATTTAACAAAGCAAGACATTTAAACTCAGCATTTTTTATATTCGTATTTTCTGGATCTCATCGTTCAAGTTAGATAAAAGTGTTTTTGAATCAGAGCCGCCTGTTATGAATATTGTTTGGCAAGTTTAGGTAATGGAGCTTTTGTACTTTCCTGTGTAGTCGATGCCTGTATGTATTATATAGATAATTTAACAAAGCAAGACATTTAAACTCAGCATTTTTTATATTCGTATTTTCTGGATCTCATCGTTCAAGTTAGATAAAAGTGTTTTTGAATCTGAATTTGTTGCTGAAAAGTAAAATTTTTTATATTGACATGCCCTAATGAGTGAAATGTTTTCACAGAGGTATGTAAAAAATGTATCTTCCTTTAATATTAATTAGAAAATAAATGCGTTTTGTATTGCATTTTTCAATATTTTTTAATAAGCCTATATTTTATATGACTTGAGTTTTCAGATTCTTATCAGTCACTGATGAGGGGAAACACCATTCAGACAATGGCACTATCCGTGATCTCAAAAACAAGCAGGCAAAAGGAAACAATCAAATGAGCGGAAAAGCAAAAACACATTCAAAAAAAACTGTAGCTGATAGTACGGCTGTGCTGTTCAATCATTCCACATTACAATCAAATGATGTATTTATACATTGTGTTCGTATTCCCGATGTGATGGTTCGTGTTATTAAAGCCAGAGAGATATTAAAAAAATATGGAGTTCAGCCCCCGGCATGGATGTTTGGTCTGACATATAAGGGGGATAAATTGATCAGTCCCATACACTTTCAACTGATGGCTTTTTTAATCAGATTGGGTCTGTACGATCGTCTGATCAGGCTGAGAGGTGTCCCTGATTTTCTCATAGGCGTTGATCTCGCTTTATGTGTGTCGGCAAAAGTAAAAACATTTGAAAAAAGTGTGATGAGGATTTTGTGCGGTTTGGAAAAAAAACAAAACTCCTTAAAAGTGTATAAAAAACATACAAAAAAACCCATGCGTTTTTCATTACTCCATTTTTCGGAAAAAATGGATAGTGAAACTCTTCACAGTGTAATAAATAAATACAAAGTGAATCACTGTATTTTGATTTCCTCCTCTTTTTACGACCTCAATAAAACCAGTGATTTTTCCTTCGCAGTGGAGAGTTTGATTGAAATGGATCCTCAATTAGCCTGGTTTTGGCCTATTTTAAAACGGCGGCAACTTCGTATTGGTAAAAGATTTTCCGGCAAGGTGGATACTTTTTTTTACTGATTGACAAGACAGACCTACCTACCCGCAGGATACTTTTTTTGACTGATTGACCAGACAGACCTACCTACCCGCAGGATACTTTTTTGACTGATTGACCAGACAGACCTACCTGCCCGCCGGATACTTTTTTGACTGATTGACCAGACAGACCTACCTGCCCGCCGGATACTTTTTTGACTGATTGACCAGACAGACAACACTCCCCCCGATAGATACTTTTTTTGACTGATTGACCAGACAGACCTACCTGCCCGCCGGATACTTTTTTTTACTGATTGACCAGACAGACCTACCTACCCGCAGGATACTTTTTTTGACTGATTGACCAGACAGACAACACTCCCCCCGATAGATACTTTTTTTGACTGATTGACAAGACAGACCTACCTACCCGCCGGATACTTTTTTTGACTGATTGACCAGACAGACCTACCTACCCGCCGGATACTTTTTTACTGATTGACCAGACAGACAACACTCCCCCCGATAGATACTTTTTTTGACTGATTGACCAGACAGACCTACCTGCCCGCCGGATACTTTTTTCACTGATTGACAAGACAGACAATATCCCCCCGCCGGATTTTTGACTGATTGACCAGACAGACAACACCCATCTATGGTTTACAAGACAGACAATACCCATCTATCCCAACGCACACATAAAAAAGATTGACTGTTTTTTTTCATCCTGATATTTGATTCTCTATAAATATGGGAGGAGAGTGCATTATGTGGTTTGAAATTTCCAACCTGATGTGTTTATCCGACAGTGGAAACGAAAATCCAAATAACACCGCCAAGAGTATAACCATATTTAAAAATTAGTATTTAGAGAAAGGAGCACAGTGTGGTTCCCCCCGCACAGTGGAATTTTTATGAAAAATTATCTCTTTACAAGTGAATCCGTGTCAGAAGGGCACCCCGATAAACTCGCCGATCAACTGAGTGACACTTTGCTGGACGCTTTTTTACGGCAGGATCCCAATAGCCGTGTGGCCTGTGAAGTTATGTTGACAAGAGGTTTAGTGGTTGTTGGAGGGGAAGTCACCACCGTCGGATATGTGGATATTCAAAAAGAAGTCAGAGAAGTCATTCAAAAAATCGGATACGATCATGGAGACAAAGGCTTTGACTACAAGTCCTGCTCTGTTTTAACGGCTATTGACTCTCAAAGCCCGGATATAGCCCGCGGAATTGGTCACGGACCCACTCAAGGCGCGGGAGATCAGGGTATGATGTTTGGTTATGCCGTGGACGAGACGGAAGAATATATGCCCTTGAGCATCTCACTTTCCCATAAGCTGATGAAAGCTTTGGCGGAACACAGAAAAAAAGGGGAAAGACATATATGGCCGGATAGTAAAAGTCAGGTGACAGTCGAATACAGAGAGGGTCAAGTGGTTCATATTCCCTCCGTGATTCTTTCTACTCAGCACGCCCCCGATATTAAGCTGGAGGACTTGAAAGAATTTATTATTGAGGAGTTAATTAAGAAAGTCATACCGGCAAAATATCTGAAAGAGAAACACAAATTTTATATCAACTCCAGTGGAAGATTTGTGGTGGGAGGCCCTTCAGGAGACTGTGGTTTAACCGGAAGGAAAATTATCGTGGATACATACGGAGGGCATGGCGCTCACGGCGGAGGTTCCTTTTCAGGAAAAGACCCTTCCAAAGTGGATCGCTCCGGAGCTTATGTCGCCCGCCATATAGCCAAAAATATCGTAGCCGCCGGATTGGCCCGAAAATGCCTTGTGCAAATAGCCTACGCTATCGGGGTGGACAAGCCGGTAAGCCTCTCCATTCAATCTTACGGCACTTTGACCGTTCTTGAGGAAAAATTGATAAAAGTTATTCAACAGCTTTGGGATCTGCGCCCGGCATCCATTATTGCCGAGTTCGACTTGTTACAGCCCATCTATTCACAAACTGCGGTTTATGGGCATTTTGGAAGGAACGAGCCGGGCTTTACATGGGAAAAATTAAACAAAGTACAAGCTCTAAAATCCGAATTTTCATAAAAAAGAGCTAAGAGTGCACTCAAGTTCGGTAAAAACACAGGAAAATCCACCCGGAACAATAAGAGCGGATTGAGTAGGGAAAGCCAATATGTTATTTGTTGGATATAATTCACTTCAAATAAAAAAATGGAAACAAAACGCAAAATAATCACTACTATTTATCTTACGGAAGAGCAACAAACTTTACTTAAAGAATTAAGTCAGAGATCTAAAGTTCCTGTCTCTGAGTATATTCGTCAGGGGGTGGACTTGATATTACAGGAAAATGTGCATCTTCTGCCCGGTCAGCTTTCCTTCATTTTGAATAAACATATAAGTCGCAATAAAAAATGAGTCAGAAACAAAGTCACATTCGCAATTTTTCCATTATTGCTCATATTGACCACGGCAAATCCACCTTGGCTGATTGTTTTTTGGAGTTCACCAAAGCTCTTGATGAGAGGCAAAGAAAAGAACAGTTTTTAGACCGAATGGATCTGGAAAGGGAAAGAGGCATTACAATTAAAGCGCAGACAGTGCGCCTGTCTTATAAGGCAAAAGACGGCTTATTATATCAGCTTAATTTGATAGACACCCCCGGCCATGTTGATTTTTCTTATGAAGTGTCCCGCTCCCTTTCTGCCTGTGAAGGTGTTTTGCTGGTGGTGGACGCCTCACAGGGAGTGGAAGCGCAGACGATGGCTCATGCTTCTCTGGCTATAGCCAAGGATATGGTTATTATTCCCGTTTTAAATAAAGTAGATCTTTCTTCCGCTCGTCCGGAGGAGGTCTCTCGCCAGCTGGAAGAGTTGGTGGGTGTCAACAAGGAAGAAATTATCCTGGCCAGCGCCAAGGAAAAAACCGGCATTCAGGATATTCTGGAAAGAGTGGTTCGGGATATTCCCCCTCCTAATATTCCCCCTCCTACAGAAGATCATCACGGCCTGGTTCAGAATGAAAAAAAGCAAACAGAGAAAGCAACTGAAAGTCAGCAGAAGGTCTTACGCGCTTTGGTTTTTGATTCCTGGTTTGACAGTTATCAGGGTGTGGTCACTTTATGCCGTGTCGTTGAAGGAAAAATTCAAAAAGGAGATGAAGTGTGCTTTATGCAGGGAGGGAAAAAAAGCACTGTACTGCAGTTGGGAGTTTTTACACCCTTTCCCCGTAATCTGACAGAACTGAAAACAGGGGAGGTGGGTTTTGTTATTACAGGCATTAAAGCCATAAAAGATGTTATTGTTGGAGACACCCTGACTCATACTTCAATGCCGGCGGTCTCTTCTCTCTCCGGTTTTAAAAAACTCAAACCAATGGTATTTTCCAGCCTGTTTCCATCTGACTCCAATGATTTTGTTCAGCTTAAAGCCGCTTTGGAAAAACTGGTTCTCAACGACTCTTCCCTGATTTTTGAAAAGGAAAGCTCCCCGGCTTTGGGTTTTGGTTTTCGTTGCGGCTTCCTGGGGCTGTTGCATCTGGAAATCGTGCAGGAAAGATTAGAAAGAGAATTTAACCTGCATTTGATCGTTACGGCTCCTTCGGTTATTTACAAGGTATGCACCACGGAAGGGGAGGTGTGCACATTGGATAACCCTTCCGCCTTACCGGATGTTTCCAAAATCCAGCACATTGAAGAACCTTTCGTGCGAGCCTCCATTCACACTTTAAGTGAATATGTGGGAGGCATTTTAAAATTATGTGAAGACAGGAGAGGAGAGCAAATCCGAATGGAATACAGTGCTGGAAACAGAATGATTATAGAGTATCGTCTGCCCATGAGTGAAATTGTAATGGACTTCCATGACCGCCTCAAATCCATTTCGCGAGGCTATGCCTCTATGGAGTATGAATGGATGGATTTCGCTCCTTCTCAATTGGTAAAACTGGATATTTTGTTAAATGGACAAAAGGTGGATGCGCTTTCCGTGATGTTGCATCGTTCGAAAGCTCAACAAAAAGGACGCTCTTTGGTGAAAAAATTAAAAGAGCTTATTCCCCGGCAACAATATCAGGTGGCTATTCAGGCGGCCATAGGCTCCAAAATCATCGCCAGAGAAACCATCAACGCATTAAGAAAGGATGTGACAGCTAAATGCTATGGAGGGGATGTCACCCGAAAAAGAAAGTTATTGGAAAAACAGAAAAAAGGAAAAAAAAGAATGAAAGCCATTGGAAAGGTGGATGTGCCTCAATCCGCTTTTATGGCAGTATTAAAAATGGACGGTTGACAGGGAAGCACAATAACAGCCAACCCTTTAATCGGGGGAATTTGTTGTCAAACAAAAGACTTCGTGTGTCCTGAGAAGCACAATAACAGCCAACCCTTTAATCGGGGGAATTTGTTGTCAAACAAAAGACTTCGTGTGTCCTGAGAAGCACAATAACAGCCAGCCATTTAATCGGGGCAATAGCAGAGAAAATAGACAAAAATGAATAAAAAAATCATTAATTGTTTGAACAGTGTTTTAATTTTAATTTGGGTGATTCTGCTGGCTATTCTGTTGAGGTGGAGTATATTAGAGATTTATGTAATGCCTCTTAAGGGAATGATGCCTACTTTGTTTCCCAACGATCACTTGATTGCGAATAAACTGGCTTACGGTCTGATCTCACCATTTTCCTCCTCTTATATTTTGCAATGGGCTGTACCTCAGCGAGGGGAGGTGATTGTATTTCGATCTCCTTTTGATTCCCGCTCTCTTTCCATCCGCAGAGTGGTGGGAGTTCCCGGAGATCGTGTGTTTTTTGAAAACGGCAATCTATACATAAATGAGCAAAAAATCATAAAGCAAATCCCCGCCAGGAAAAAAAAAGACTTTTCCTGGATTAAAGACGAAATGTTTTCAGATGAAGGTATGACCGCGGACAAAAGCCATTACATTCATTGGGAGGAAACATTATCTGACATTACTTACAGTATTTTATTAAAAAAGAAAAGAGAGGGGTATTTGATTTTTGGCCCCTACCATATCCCTCCTCGCTATTATTTTGTGATGGGGGATCATCGGGATCAATCACAGGACAGCAGGACCTGGCCGGCGCGTATTCAAAAAGCCGCCGGGAATGTCACTTTTTCCCGCACCAATACAGATGCACCTGCTCTGCTTATTCCCAAAGGCACTTTGGTTCGAACAGGAGATTTAAAACTGCCGGAATATTTTGAAACCAAACAGGATGTGACTTTAAAAGGGCTTTTCACTGATGTGGAGGTTTTAGCCAAAAAAGCGGGCCGGGCAGGCAATGTGTCGGCAGGGCAAATTAATGTTATTGAAGGTTCTTTATCCGCCCAACTTAGTGTCAGTAACGAGCACACTCTTACCGGAGGCAAAGACGAAAATTTGGTATTCGAAGGGGATATTCTGGGAAAAATCAGCTATGTCTGGTTCAGCTGTGAAAAAACCATGAAAGTTTTTTCCGTTCTTTGTGATCCAAGATATATAAGATGGAATAGAACCTTTTTTCCCATCCACTATTGATGAGCCTTAAAAATTAAAATGATATTGACTACTTTCAGTTTTTCCATTAAGAATAACCTTATTGCTTACAAAAGTTTATACTTTTTCGCTTTTCTGTTAGAACTTAGAGGAATCAATATTTTCCCATATAGTTTTGTTTTTTGATGATGTAGAAGCAAGCCTTTTTTTTGAAGGTCTGTACTTTTTTTTAAAGGTCTGTACTTGTTTTTGAAGGTCTGTACTTGTTTTTGAAGGTCTGTACTTTTTTTTAAAGGTCTGTACTTGTTTTTGAAGGTCTGTACTTGTTTTTGAAGGTCTGTACTTTTTTTTAAAGGTCTGTACTTGTTTTTGAAGGTCTGTACTTTTTTTTAAAGGTCTGTACTTGTTTTTGAAGGTCTGTACCGTGATGAAAGGAAATAATTAACAAATGAAATTAAAAAAGTTTTTTTTTAGTATTTTTGATGGTCCGGTTCTTACTATTGTTGTTCTCATCCTTTTGTTTCGATGGGCTGTTTTTGAGCCTTATGTTATTCCTTCAGGAAGCATGATCCCCTCTTTACTGATATATGATCATATTGCTGTAAATAAATTTATTTACGGTGTACGTATGCCCTTCTCCAAGCAGTGGCTTTGGCACCGCACCCAACCTCAAAGAGGGGATGTGGTTGTTTTTCGTCCGATAAAAGCAACCAAAAATATGAAATTTATGATAAAACGAATTGTCGGCCTGCCGGGGGATAAAATTTATATTGACGATAAAAAACGATTATGGGTCAACGAAGAGCAGGTTCAGCGGGTCGCATTGGATGGACCGGGAGACGGAAAAAAATTTTATTCCATAAAGGAAAAAGATCTGGGTGCTCCGTTTGAAGATTATCGTTTTTACGCTGAAACCAGCAAAAACGGACACACTTACAGGATCATTTTGGAGGAAAAAGGTTTTTCCTTGCCCATACAGCCGGATTTTGAAGTTCCAAAAGATTTTGTGTTTGTTATAGGGGACAACAGGGACAATTCCCATGATTCCCGCTTCTGGGGGCCTTTGCCCATTAGCCACATTATGGGTAAGGCGGTCCTTATCTGGTTGAGTTGTGATGAAACATTTTTTAATTTGCCTCTTTTATGCCACCCTGATAAACTAAGGCTTACGCGCTTATTCACAAAAATCAAATAAGCTCTCATTTGAGCTTTTTTGTTCAGGGGTAATTCAAAAAAGAAAATGATTTTTGAAAAAAGGAACTGTGGAGGGTGCAATAGTTTTTCAATGTGTCTTCAATGGAACGGTAATTTATGAATGAAGTAAAAAAACCTGTTTTATCTCTTCTGGGCATTGACGACCTCAGTTTGGACAATATTCAATACATTCTTAAAACAGCAACGCTTTTTAAAAAGGAATTTTATAAAACCGGAAGAATTATCCACTGTGTTGATTCCGAGCAGACAAAGGGTCTGGTGGTACAGCTTTTGTTTGCCGAGCCAAGTACACGCACGCGTGCCAGCTTTGAAGTAGCTTGCGGGAAGTTGGGGATCGCCACCACTTCTTTGTGGAACCTGCATTTTTCCAGCATGGCCAAAGGGGAGACTCTGAGAGATACCCTGCAGTGCTTAATAGCTCTCAAACCCAATATGATTGTGTTTCGCTGTGGGGAATTCAAGTCGTCCGAGTCTTTTTTACGCTCCAGCCCGATACCTGTCATCAATGCAGGCCTGGGGGCAATGGAGCATCCCACTCAGGCTTTGGTGGACGCTTTCACTATTCAGGAAAAACGCGGAAACATAAAAGACGAGAAAGTGTTGATTGTAGGGGATGTTCTACATTCCCGTGTAGCCAATTCCAATCTGAAACTGCTTACCCGATTGGGCGCTCATCTCGGAATGTGTACCCCGGAGGCTCTCAGTCCGGCGGATAAACAGGCGTGGAAGAATGTGACCCGCTTTGACTCTTTGTCAGCCGGTATCAAATGGGCGGATGTGATAATGTGTTTAAGGGTGCAGAGAGAAAGACATTCCTTGCGTAATATCGGCTTTTCAATGGCTGAATACAGGGATAGTTACCGAATTGATCAGGAAAATATGGAAATGTTCCGTTCTGATGGAGTGCTTTTGCATCCCGGTCCGGCTGTTCGGGGTGTAGAGATTGCCAATCAGGCTTTGGATGATACCCGTTGTCACATTGTTACCCAAGTGGAAAACGGTTCTCATGTTCGCTCAGCTATCATAACTTTAATGCTGAACCTGGAGATTAAATCGTTATGAATCAGATTGAACCTACTTCAAGACCGGAGGCCGGCTGGCTGGTTTTGGAAACAGGTGAAACTTTCAACGGATATTTTCTAGGAGGTGCGGAACGAGCGGGGGAAGTGGTGTTTAACACTTCTCACAGCGGCTACGAAGAGATGGCTACAGACCCTTCTTACTTCAATCAAATTTTGGTAATGACAGCGCCCATGCAGGGAAACTACGGGGAAAGCGACTCCTATTGGGAATCCGCCCGGATTCATATCCAGGCTCTTGTGTGTATGGAAATGCAAAATTCCAAAAGGGATTCCCTCTGGAAGGACAAACTGATTTCTTATGGTGTTCCTGTTTTATCAGAAGTGGATACGCGCTCCCTTGTAATGTGCTTAAGAAAAAAAGGCACTCTTTGGGGGGCTGTCGTGAGGGAATCCCATTGGCAAAAAGCGCAGAAAAGAGCCTCCCACTTTATCGTGGCTGGCCAAAAAATGGAAAAAGACTGGCCTTTTATGGTGGCGGAAAGAGCGGCTAGGGAAGTTAAAGGCCGGCATGTTAAAGGGCCGCGGGTGGCTGTTATGGATTTTGGTTGCAAACAAAATATTATCCGCGAATTAGAAAAAAGATGCAGTCATATTTGTATTTTTCCTCCGCGGACTCAGGCGGAGGAAATTTTAAAATGGAAACCCAACGGCCTGTTGCTTTCCAATGGACCCGGCAATCCGGAGGATGTAAAAAAGTCCGTGGAAACAGTGCGAAGTCTGTTAGGTCAACTGTTTGTTTTTGGAATCTGCATGGGTCATCAAATTCTGTCTTTGGCCTTGGGTGCGAAAACATACAAACTGAAATTCGGACACAGGGGGAGTAATCATCCCGTTCGGGACAAGCTCTTGAAAACGATCTATGTGACCAGCCAAAATCATGGCTACGCCGTTGAAAAAGCCAGCTTGCCCGTTGACATTCAGGTGACTCATACCAATTTAAACGATGGAACAGTGGAAGGTTTTTTGTCAAAAAAGGATAAGTGTCTGGGTATTCAATTTCATCCTGAAAGCCGCCCCGGGCCTTATGATGCCGTAAACTTATTTGATTTTTTTATAAAGCAATTGAAGAATAAAAAATAACTTCTTTCAGCTAAAAATCAAAATGCCTGTAAATAATTTTTTAGAAGCAAAAAACTATCTGATTTTTGGATCAAAGGCGTCTCGCAATCCATCTCCCATTAAATTAAAAGCCATCATAGTCAGGAAAATAGCTACACCAGGGGCAATCATCAGATGAGGATAAGAGCGCAGAGACTTCCATCCTTCTTCAGCCAATACACCCCATGAACTATAAGGAGGTTGAAGCCCCAAACCTAAAAAGCTTAAAAAACTTTCAAACAAAATGTTGGACGGTATCTGCAAAGTCAGTAAAACAATAATCGGCCCCAATATATTGGGAAGTATATGGCGGCACACAATTCTCCAGCCTTTATTTCCAATGGCGCGAGAGGATTCCACATACAGTTTTTCCTTTTCCTGCAACACCTGCCCCCTCACAACACGAGCCAAAGTAACCCAACCCACCAAACTGAGAGCCACCAAAATACCCATAAGCGTTTTTATTTCAGGGTTCGTAATAACAGGCAAAGAATCAAAAATGACTTTTATAAGAATCAATAAAACCAAAGCGGGAATGGAATATAAAATGTCAATCGCTCTCATCATAAGAGCATCTGTTCTGCCTCCGATCCATCCTGAAACAGATCCATATACCACACCCAAAAAAAGGGAAATGAGCGCCGTCAGAATACCCACTGTCATTGACACACGCCCTCCGTATATAAGACGGGACAATAGATCCCTTCCCATATTATCCGTGCCCAAAAAATGCTGTTTCCCCGGAGGGAGCAGTTCTTTTCCTGAAAACTGCTTATCAAAAGAATAAGGGGAAAGAGCTTCGGGAAACAGGCTTATCAGACAGACAATCAAAATAAAAACAGCACAAACCATTCCCAACCGGTTATTTTTAAACCGAAGATAGGATTCATACCAAAGGCTGTTAGATTTTTTACCCATGACCGGTGGTTTTCTCATATATCAATCCTTATTTTTTATGACAATCGAATTCTGGGATCAAAGTGACTGTAAAGCAAGTCTACTATCAAGTTGGAAAAGATAAGCACAGTGGAATAAATTAAAGTAACTCCCAGGATCAGGGGATAATCCCTGTTGGTTACACTAGTGACAAGATGCTTAGCCATGCCGGGAATGGCAAAGATATGCTCAACGATAAAAGAACCTGTAAGAATGCCCGCTATGAGAGGGCCGGAAAAAGTCAAGACCGGAAGAAACGAATTTTTTAACACATGTTTATACAGCACAGTCCACTGGCGTAATCCTTTTGCTTTAGCGGTTCTGACATAATCGGATTGAATGACTTCCAACACACTGGCTCGGGTCAATCGGGCGATAAACGAAACAGGTCGGGTGCCTAAAACCAAAAGCGGCAGAACATAGTAGGAAGGCCCTTCCCACAAAGCCACCTCGAACCAGTCTAAATAAAAACAAAAAAACAAAATCAGCAAAGGCGCCACTAAAAAACTGGGAAGCGACACCCCACTGATGGCTCCCACCATCAACAGGCGATCCGTCCATGTATTGTGACGAGAGGCCGACAACACCCCAAAAGGCACACCTATCAGATAAGCTAAAATCACAGCGTATATACCTAATTGAATGGAAATGGGAATGGTCTCCCCTATAATGGTGGAAATATTGCGACCAATGTACTTATAGGATTCTCCCAAGTCCCCCTGCGCCAAGCCGCTTAAATAATATCCGTACTGATACAACAAAGGACGATTCAGATGATACTTGGCTTCAATATTGGCTTTTATTTCAGGAGGTAGGGTTTTCTCCTGATCAAAAGGCCCACCCGGTAAAGTTCTCAGCAAGATGAAGGTAACGGTCGCTATAATAAACAAGGTAAAAAAAGCGCCGGATATTCTTTTCAGCACATAAGTTAACATACCTTTTTGAATTGTATAATAAGAAAACACACCAAGGAGACCCATTAAGTCCCATAACCAAAGCCAAACAGGAATTTCATAATTCAAAAAGCTCAGAATCAGAGTTAAGCATAATCCAAAGGAAAGACATAAAAAAATTAACATTCCAGGCGAAAACACACTCCAGGGTATCCACATATTCAAAACAGTTTTCATTTTTCCTTTTTGGTTTGTCATTAAAGGAGAGTTAAAACATTGTGGAGGCTTTAGTCAATATTCCTTGTGTGAATAAAACTCAAAGTAGGAATATTGTTTTCTTTTTAATATACTGCTGATTTTATGCCATTACATCGGCTTGAAAACCATAATGGTTTTGTTTTTATCGGAAAACAGTGTAAAAGCTGTCTTGAATCAATATTATTTTTGGGAGGAGGGTTGGGAAGGTTTTGTTTTATGTTTGTCAGCTCCCGTTTGATGTCTGTACATCGGCTTGAAAACCATAATGGTTTTGTTTTTATCGGAAAACAGTGCAAAAGCTGTCTTAAGCCAATATTATTTTTGGAAAAGAATTTCCAGACGAAGGACTGAAGTTTTAGAAGTGTAACAGCTTTCTTGAGCCAATATTATTTTTTGGAGGAGGGTTTGGGCAGGCTTTGTTTTATGTTTGTCAGCTCCCGTTTGAGATCTGTAATGGTTTTGTTAAATTGTGTTTTTGTTTCTTGTAGTTCTTTTTTTGTTTCTGTCATCTCTTTGTAGACAGTATTCAATTTTGTTTTTAGTTTTGTGTTTTCCTCTTTCAGATTATTTAATTCAGAGGTGTTTTTTCTGGAATGTTTGTCAGTCTGCTGTAGTTTGTTTTGAGTGTCTGTGAGTTTAGTTTGTGTGTCTGTTTTAAATTCTGCAAATTCCTTTATCAAAGTTTTGAATTTGAGCCACACTTCTTTTCTGAAACCGGCTAGCTCCCCCTTTATGTCCTGAAAGGTCTTGTGCAACTGCTCCGTCTTATTGTTGACAGCTTTTTTAAAATCACTGAATTGTTTGTACAAAGCCTTAATGCCTGCCCACATAGTTCCGTAAATGGTTGGCCAGTCGGGCCTTACAGGCTTTTCTTTTAATTGCAGGTTATTTGGCAGTTCTTCGGCAATAACTCCCATTCTGCTTTTGTCAGGATGCTCATCCTTGTATTCGAAAGTAAAAAGCGGCGTGTTTAAAATATCCTGTAGGGCCAGCTCCGTTTTTTTAAAAAGTTTGATGTTTTTCTTAAAAGTCCTGGAGGAGGCGGCCGTCACCCGATTACAGATAGTGCCGTTTGAGTTTGAGTTGCATTCCCTTAACGTTCCCATCACATTCACTCCGGTTCCAGTGCTAAGATACCTGTTATTATCATCTGTAGTGTTTGTTCTCCCATAGATTACATTGCCGATATTGAGTCTGTTGCTTTCCTTCGCCGTGCTGGCTTCTCCCGCTCTATATCCGAGAAAGGTGTTATTATTTCCCTCTGTGTTTGCTTTTCCCGCTTTAGAGCCCACAAAGGTGTTATTATTTCCACTTCTGTTTTGGTTTCCCGTTTCATATCCCACAAAGATGTTATTATGTCCTTTATTAGAAGAAAACTGACGGTGTTGTCCATATATATTAGGAGAAGGCACTGAGCCGACTCCCACTTTGGATCCGAGAAAGATGTTATTATGTCCCTTATTGCCGTTTCCCACGCTGGATCCGAGAAAGATGTTTTCTTTTCCACTATTGCCGGCTCCCGTTTCGTGTCCGATAGAGATGTTTCCTGTTCCGAACCCGCCGCCCGAGTAGGATCCGATAGAGGTGTTTAGTGATCCTCCTCCTCTCACTTGGAATCCGATAAGGGTGTTATGGTGTCCCGTCGCGTTGCCTGTTCCCGCTTGGTATCCGAGAAAGGTATTTCCGCTTCCATTTGGAGTTTCTGGGAATGTTCTTGTGTTTTTTCCCGCCTCGTATCCAATAAAAGTATTGAATGACCCCATTTCAATATTGCCCGCATTAAAGCCATAAGCCGTTGTACCTTCTATTGTAGTGTCTGTAGTTGTTCCACACCCTACCAGTGTTCTATCATCCTCCACTTGGTAGCAGTGCGGCGCTCCTTCTTCACCTCCTCTTCCGGCACAAGAGAGCAGAATACACTTTTGCACTTGAGTTCCCTCAGTTCCAGGAGGAACAGGGTTCCCCACCACTTTAGGCAAAAGCTTCATTAAACATACCTGCTTGTAACAGCCGGTTTGGTCTGTTGTGGAACACTCCAGATTTTTATCCGTCGTGGGAAAAGTGCCCCCGGGTCGGCTGAAAAAGACTTGCATATTGGCATAACCCGGAGTGGGATCCGGCTCGGTGGGAGTTGTTATGATTTTAATGATTTTGAAGCCTGTGTTAAACAGCCCGTCTTTTAAGTCCGTGAGATCCCCGTCCCTATTGGTGTCTATCTGCCATATAGTTTTATCGTCAGTATCCTTTATTATGCTCACACTGTCTCCGATGTTTCCGGTAAAGGTGTTAGTACAGCCGTCTCCATTGAGGCTTTTTGCAGCAAATTTTCTGAAGTCGGATTCGGAGAGTTGAGAATGAATGAGATTGTTGATTTTCATAGTGGATGTCAGGAAGATGGTCAGTTCTATGATAATAATGAGCATAATTCCTGAAGCAAGCAGTACTTCCAAAAGGGAGAAGCCCTTGTTGTTTCTGAGGGTGCTTTTCATATTGTTGAAGGGTTCGGGTTGTTTTCGGCTTGTGTTGTCAGGAGTGCTTTTTGTATTGGTGTAGGGATTATTTTTCGCACCTGTGAAGTTGGTGGTGTCTGTGGAGCTGTCAGTTTGATTTCCACTGTTGTAGCCCGGAGTGTTTTCCACACCTGTGACGCTGGTGGTGTTTTGCTTTCCGCTGTTGTTACACAGAGTGCTTATTGTATCTGTGATTAAGGTGTTTTGCTTTTCTTTTTTATTGCCCAGGGTGCTTGTTGTATCCGTTGGGAAGGTGTTTTGATTTCCGCTGTTGTAGCCCGGAGTTCTTGTTGTGTCCTTGGTTAAGGTGTTTTTCTTTCCATTGTTGTAGCTCGGAGTTCTTGTTGTGTCCTTGGTTAAGGTGTTTTGCTTTCCATTGTTGTAGCCCGGAGTTCTTATTGTGTCCTTGGTTAAGGTGTTTTTCTTTCCATTGTTGTAGCTCGGAGTTCTTGTTGTGTCCGTTGGCCAGGTGTTTTGCTTTCCGCTGAAATTCATCTGAGAGCCTGTGTTTTTGTTGTGCCTGTGATTTGGAAGACAAAGTGTCTTAATTTGATAAGTGTCGTGTTCTTTTTTGACGGTATAGTAAAACAGTTCTGGCTTTTTTTTATGGTGCTGATATATGTGTAAATTATTGAAATAACTGGAATTAAATTACGAGGGGGGGGGGTAAAGATACCTTTATTAAAAAAATCAGTTAAGAGTTTATTCATGTGAGTGTTCATAGAAACATTATGTCATACTTGAGAGACGAATATCAAATAAAAAAAGACAAAAGCTAAAAAGCGGAGTCCGCTACAACGGATATTTTGCTTCATTCTTGCAAACCGTAATGGTTTTTCTTTATCCGAAAACAGTGTAACAGTTTTCTTGAATCCATATTATTTTTGGAAAAGAATTTCCAGACGAAGGACTGAAGTTTTAGAAGTGTAACAGCTTTCTTGAGCCAATATTATTTTTTGGAGGAGGGTTTGGGCAGGCTTTGTTTTATGTTTGTCAGTTCTTGTTTGAGTTTTGTACACTGATTTGAAAACCATAATGGTTTTTCTTTTATCCGAAAACAGTGTAAAAGCTTTCTTAAGCCAATATTATTTTTGGAAAAGAATTTCCAGACGAAGGACTGAAGTTTTAGAAGTGTAACAGCTTTCTTGAGCCAATATTATTTTTTGGAGGAGGGTTTGGGCAGGCTTTGTTTTATGTTTGTCAGCTCCCGTTTGAGATCTGTAATGGTTTTGCTAAATTGTGTTTTTGTTTCCTGCAGTTCTTTAGTGATTTGATCCTGCAGATTTTGTTTTATGTCTGCTGATTCTTTTTTTACATCTGCCAGTTTTTTGTTTAGTTTTACATTTTCCGATTTTGTTTCTGTTATCTCTTTGTAAACAGTATTCAATTTTGTTTTTAGTTTTGTATTTTCCTCTTTCAGGTTGTTTAATTCCGTGGTGTTTTTTCTGGAATGTTTGTCAGTCTGCTGTAGTTTGTTTTGAGTGTCTGAGAGTTTGTTTTGAGTGTCTGAGAGTTTGTTTTGAGTGTCTGAGAGTTTGTTTTGAGTGTCTGAGAGTTTGTTTTGAGTGTCTGAGAGTTTGTTTTGAGTGTCTGAGAGTTTGTTTTGAGTGTCTGAGAGTTTGTTTTGAGTGTCTGAGAGTTTGTTTTGAGTGTCTGAGAGTTTGTTTTGAGTGTCTGAGAGTTTAGTTTGTGTGTCTGTTTTAAATTCTGCAAATTCCTTTATCAAAGTTTTGAATTTGAGCCACACTTCTTTTCTGAAACCGGCTAGCTCCCCCTTTATGTCCTGAAAGGTCTTGTGCAACTGCTCCGTCTTGTTGTTGACAGCTTTTTTAAAATCACTGAATTGTTTGTACAAAGCCTTAATGCCTGCCCACATAGTTCCGTAAATGCTGGGCCAGTCGGGCCTTACAGGCTTTTCTTTTAATTGCAGGTTATTTGGCAGTTCTTCGGCAATAACTCCCATTCTGCTCTTGTCAGGATGCTCATCCTTGTATTCGAAAGTAAAAAGCGGCGTGTTTAAAATATCCTGTAGGGCCAGCTCCGTTTTTTTAAAAAGTTTGATGTTTTTCTTAAAAGTCCTGGAGGAGGCGGCCGTCACCCGATTACAGTAAGTGCCCTTTGAGTTGCATTCCCTTATAATTCCATGCACATCTAACCTGCTATTCAACCTATTCCCTTCGGGGGATATATTATTACACTTATTATCTTCAGCATCTTCAGTATCTTCAGTCTTTGCACATACCTCTAAATTTCCAGATACCTTTAAATTTCCAACCAACCTATTCCCTCCGTCGGGGGATATACCACTACAGTTATTATTTTTAGTATTTTCAGTAAATTCACATACTCTGAACGCTCCACTCACAGTCACTCCTGGTCCTGCAGGCGTCAAACTTGTCTCACGACCATAAAGGTGTCGGTGCTTTTCGAGTTTAGTATTTTCTGTCCCATAGATCATATTGCCGATATTTATTCCGCTGTGTCCAAGTGGCGAACTTCCTGCACTCACTCCGCCTCCGATAGCGATGCTGCCGCCGGCTGCACTCGCTCCGGATCCGATAGCGACGCTGGCGCCAGATGCACCCGCTTCGTTTCCGATAGCGACGTTGTGGCTTCCATCTGTAATCGCTCTGTATCCGATAACGACGTTTTCTTCTCCTTCGTGATATATATAGTGTGGTGCGTGTGGTTTTCTATTTCCATTCGCTTGGGACCCGATCAAGGTGTTTTTTCCTCCTATAAATCCTTTTCCCGCTTGGTATCCGATAACGGTATTGTGTTCGATAGGAGGAATGTACTGGTGGAGTTCGATTTCCTTTCCCGCCTCGTATCCAATAAAAGTATTGAATGACCCCATTTCAATATTGCTCGCATTAAAGCCATAAGCCGTTGTACCTTCTATTGTAGTGTCTGTAGTTGTTCCACACCCTACCAGTGTTCTATCATCCTCCACTTGGTAGCAGTGCGGCGCTCCTTCTTCACCTCCTCTTCCGGCACAAGAGAGCAGAATACACTTTTGCACTTGAGTTCCCTCAGTTCCAGGAGGAACAGGGTTCCCCACCACTTTAGGCAAAAGCTTCATTAAACATACCTGCTTGTAACAGCCGGTTTGGTCTGTTGTGGAACACTCCAGATTTTTATCCGTCGTGGGAAAAGTGCCCCCGGGTCGGCTGAAAAAGACTTGCATATTGGCATAACCCGGAGTGGGATCCGGCTCGGTGGGAGTTGTTATGATTTTAATGATTTTGAAGCCTGTGTTAAACAGCCCGTCTTTTAAGTCCGTGAGATCCCCGTCCCTATTGGTGTCTATCTGCCATATAGTTTTATCGTCAGTATCCTTTATTATGCTCACACTGTCTCCGATGTTTCCGGTAAAGGTGTTAGTACAGCCGTCTCCATTGAGGCTTTTTGCAGCAAATTTTCTGAAGTCGGATTCGGAGAGTTGAGAATGAATGAGATTGTTGATTTTCATAGTGGATGTCAGGAAGATGGTCAGTTCTATGATAATAATGAGCATAATTCCTGAAGCAAGCAGTACTTCCAAAAGGGAGAAGCCCTTGTTGTTTCTGAGGGTGCTTTTCATATTGTTGAAGGGTTCGGGTTGTTTTCGGCTTGTGTTGTCAGGAGTGCTTTTTGTATTGGTGTAGGGATTATTTTTCGCACCTGTGAAGTTGGTGGTGTCTGTGGAGCTGTCAGTTTGATTTCCACTGTTGTAGCCCGGAGTGTTTTCCACACCTGTGACGCTGGTGGTGTTTTGCTTTCCGCTGTTGTTACACAGAGTGCTTATTGTATCTGTGATTAAGGTGTTTTGCTTTTCTTTTTTATTGCCCAGGGTGCTTGTTGTGTCCGTTGGCCAGGTGTTTTTCTTTCCATTGTTGTAGCCCGGAGTTCTTGTTGTGTCCTTGGTTAAGGTGTTTTTCTTTCCATTGTTGTAGCCCGGAGTTCTTATTGTGTCCGTTGGCCAGGTGTTTTTCTTTCCATTGTTGTAGCTCGGAGTTCTTGTTGTGTCCGTTGGCCAGGTGTTTTTCTTTCCATTGTTGTAGCTCGGAGTTCTTATTGTGTCCTTGGTTAAGGTGTTTTTCTTTCCATTGTTGTAGCTCGGAGTTCTTGTTGTGTCCGTTGGCCAGGTGTTTTGCTTTCCGCTGAAATTCATCTGAGAGCCTGTGTTTTTGTTGTGCCTGTGATTTGGAAGACAAAGTGTCTTAATTTGATAAGTGTCGTGTTCTTTTTTGACAGTATAGTAAAACAGTTCTGGCTTTTTTTTATGGTGCTGATATATGTGTAAATTATTGAAATAACTGGAATTAAATTACGAGGGGGGGGGTAAAGATACCTTTATTAAAAAAATCAGTTAAGAGTTTATTCATGTGAGTGTTCATAGAAACATTATGTCATACTTGAGAGACGAATATCAAATAAAAAAAGACAAAAGCTAAAAAGCGGAGTCCGCTACAACGGATATTTTGCTTCATTCTTGCAAACCGTAATGGTTTTTTTTTTATCCGAAAACAGTGTAACAGTTTTCTTGAATCCATATTATTTTTGGAAAAGAATTTCCAGACGAAGGACTGAAGTTTTAGAAGTGTAACAGCTTTCTTAAATCCATATTATTTTTTGGAGGAGGGTTTGGGCAGGCTTTGTTTTATGTTTGTCAGTTCTTGTTTGAGTTTTGTACACTGATTTGAAAACCATAATGGTTTTTCTTTTATCCGAAAACAGTGTAAAAGCTTTCTTAAGCCAATATTATTTTTGGAAAAGAATTTCCAGACGAAGGACTGAAGTTTTAGAAGTGTAACAGCTTTCTTGAGCCAATATTATTTTTTGGAGGAGGGTTTGGGCAGGCTTTGTTTTATGTTTGTCAGTTCTTGTTTGAGTTTTGTACACTGATTTGAAAACCATAATGGTTTTTCTTTTATCCGAAAACAGTGTAAAAGCTTTCTTAAGCCAATATTATTTTTTGGAAAAGAATTTCCAGACGAAGGACCGAAGCTTTAGAAGTGCAAAAGCTGTCTTGAGCCAATATTATTTTTTGGAAGAGGGTTTTGGCAGGCTTTGTTTTATGTTTGTCAACTCCCGTTGGAGGTCTGTAATGGTTTTGTTAAATTGTGTTTTTGTTTCTTGTAGTTCTTTAGTGATTTGATCCTGCAGATTTCGTTTTGTGTCTGCTGATTCTTTTTTTACATCTGCCAGTTTTTTGTTTAGTTTTACATTTTCCGATTTTGCTTCTGTTATCTCTTTGTAAACAGTATTCAATTTTGTTTTTAGTTTTGTATTTTCCTCTTTCAGGTTGTTTAATTCCGTGGTGTTTTTTCTGGAATGTTTGTCAGTCTGCTGTAGTTTGGTTTGAGTGTCTGTGAGTTTGGTTTGAGTGTCTGTTTTAAATTCTGCAAATTCCTTTATCAGGGCTTTAAATTTGAGCCTCACTTCTTTTCTGAAACCGGCTAGCTCCCCCTTTATGTCCTGAAAGGTTTTGTGTAACTGCTCCGTCTTACTGTTGACAGCTTTTTTAAAATCACTGAATTGTTTGTACAAAGCCTTAATGCCTGCCCACATAGTTCCGTAAATGCTGGGCCAGTCGGGCCTTACAGGCTTTTCTTTTAATTGCAGGTTATTTGGCAGTTCTTCGGCAATAACTCCCATTCTGCTTTTGTCAGGATGCTCATCCTTGTATTCGAAAGTAAAAAGCGGCGTGTTTAAAATATCCTGTAGGGCCAGTTCTGTTTTTTTAAACAGTTTGATATTTTTCTTAAAAGTCCTGGAGGAGGCGGTTGTCACCCGATTACAGTTAGCGCCGGTTGAGTCGCATTCCATTATAATTCCATGCACATTCACTCCGTTGGAGGAAGGATAATTGTTATTATCTGTAGCGCTTGTTGTCCCGTAGATTACATTGCCGATATTGAGTTTGTTGTTTCCCGTCGTGTTGTTTTCTCCTGCTTTATATCCCAGAAAGATGTTATTATTTCCCGTTGTGTTGGTGTCTCCCGCTTCATATCCCAGAAAGGTATTGTGTCTTCCCGTCGTGCTTAGTTCTCCCGTTTCATATCCCACAAAGATATTGCCTCTTCCCGTTGTGTTGTGGACTCCCACATTGAATCCGATAAAGGTATTTTCTTGTCCCGTCGTGTTTCTTCCTCCCGCTGAGGTTCCGATAAAGGTATTAAAGTTTCCCGCCGTGTTTTGCCGTCCCGCTGAGGTTCCGATAAAGGTATTAAAGTTTCCCGCCGTGTTTTGCTGTCCCGCTGAGGTTCCAAAAAAGGCATTGTCGCTTCCGCCCGTGTTGTTGGTTCCCGCTTCATATCCGACAAAGGTGTTTCTGGATCCATCTATGTTGTTTTGTCCTGTTAAGGATCCAACAAAGGTATTAAATAGTCCCACCGTGTTGCTGTATCCCGCTGCGGTTCCAACAAAGGTGTTGTCGTTTCCCTCCTTGTTTCTTAATCCCGCGGCGAATCCGAGAAAAGTATTAAAGTTTCCCGTCATGTTGCTGAATCCCGCTGAGGTTCCGACAAAGGTATTATCATTTCCCACCGTGTTTTGGCTTCCCGCTGAGAATCCGATAAAAGTATTGTCTCTTCCCGTCGTGTTGCTTAATCCCGCTGAGTTTCCAATAAAGGTATTGCGGTGTCCCGTCGTGTTGTTGAATCCCGCTTTGTATCCCACAAAGGTATAGCCTCTTCCCGTTGTGTTATTGAATCCGGCTTGGTATCCGAAAAAGGTATTGCTGTATCCCGTCGTGTTGTTGAATCCCGCCTGGTATCCGAAAAAGGCATTGTCTCTTCCCGTCGTGTTTTCTAATCCTGTCTGGTATCCGATAAAGGTGTTGCTTTCTGCTATCGTGTTATCTTGTCCCGTTATGCTGTTTAATCCCGCTTGGAATCCGATAAAGGTGTTTTGCTGTCCTGTCGTGTTGCTGAATCCCGCTCTATTGCCCATAAAGATATTGCCTCTTCCCGTTGTGTTCTTATGTCCTGCCTGGTATCCCACAAAGGTATTCACGCGTCCCGCCGTGTTGTTTAATCCCACTTGGTATCCGAGAAAGGTGTTGTTTAATCCCGTCGTGTTGTCTTTTCCCGCTTCATAGCCTAGAAAGGTGTTTCTGCTTCCCGTCGTGTTGCTTAGCCCCCCTTTGTATCCGATGAAGGTGTTGTGGATTCCCGTCGTGTTGCTTAATCCCGCTTCATAACCCAAAAAGGTGTGATAATTTCCTGTCCTGTTGCTTTCCCCCGCTTTATATCCCACAAAGGTGTTTTCTTTTCCCGTCGTGTTACTGCGTCCTGTTCTGTATCCGAGAAAGGTGCTTGCGCTTCCCGTCGTGTTGTTGAATCCCGATTGAAGCCCCACAAAGGTATTGTCATTTCCCGTCATGTTGCTGAATCCCGCTCGGTATCCGATAAAGGTGTTGTTTTCTCCTATCGTGTTGTTTATTTGTCCGTGTCCCGTTTGGAATCCGAGAAAGGTGTTGAGGCTTCCTGTCGTGCTGTAGAATCCCGCTCTATTGCCCACAAAGATATTGCTTCTTCCCGTTGTGTTGCTTAATCCCGCCTGGTACCCGATAAAGATGTTTGCGTTTCCTGTTGTCTCTTTTCCCGTTTCGTATCCAATAAAAGTATTGAATAACCCCGTTCCACTCTGTCCCGCATTAAAGCCATAAGCCGTTGTTCGGCTTCTTGTAATGTTTGTTGTTGTTCCACACCCTACCAGTGTTCTATCATCATCCACTTGGTAGCATTGCGGCGCTCCTGTTCCACCTCCTCCGACACAAGAGAGCAGAGTGCAATTTTGCACTGGAGTTCCCTCTTCTCCGGTAGGAGGAGGGTCTCCCTGATTTTTAGGAGAAAGCTTCAGTAAACATACCTGTTTATAACAGCCGCTTTGGTCTGTTGCGGAACACTCCAGACTGTTATCCTGATTGGGGAGAGTGCCCCCGGGTCGGCTGAAAAAGACTTGCATATTGGCATAACCCGGAGTGGGATCCGGTTTGGTGGGAGCTGTTTTGATTTTAATAATTTTGAAGTTTCTGTTAAACATCCCTTCGTTGTCGTCGTCCATTTGCCATACAATGTTATTGTCAGTATCCCTTATTACGCTCACACTGTCCCCGATGTTTCCTGTAAAGGTGTTTGTACAGCCGTCTCCATTGAGGTTTTTTGCAACAAATGTTCTGAAGTCGGATTCGGAAAGTTGAGAATGAATGAGATTGCTCATTTTCATAGTGTCTGGCAGGAAGGTGGCCAGTCCGGTGATAATAATGAGCATCATCCCTGAAACAAATAGCACTTCCAAAAGGGAGAAGCCCTTGTTGTTTCTGATGGCGCTTTTTGTATTGGTGAAGAGGTTGGGTTGTTTTCGGCTTGTGTTGTCAGTTGTGCTTTTCGTATTGGTGAAGGGAGTATCTTTCGCACCTGTGAAGAGGCTGTTGTCTTTGGAGCTGTCAGTTTGATTTCCACTGTTGTGGCCCAGAGTGTGTGTTGTATCTATGTGGCCGGTGTTTTGCTTTCCACTGTTGTAGCTCAGAGTGTTTGTTTTATCCGTAGTTAAGGTGTTTTGTTTTCTGTTTTTGTATCCCAAAGTTCTTATTGTGTCCGTGTGTAAGGTGTTTTGCTTTTCGTTTTTGTATCCCAAAGCTCTTATTGTGTCCGTGTGTAAGGTGTTTTGTTTTCTGTTTTTGTATCCCAAAGTTCTTATTGTGTCCGTGTGTAAGGTGTTTTGTTTTCTGTTTTTGTATCCCAAAGTTCTTATTGTGTCCGTGTGTAAGGTGTTTTGCTTTTCGTTTTTGTATCCCAAAGCTCTTATTGTGTCCGTGTGTAAGGTGTTTTGCTTTCCACTGAAATTCATTTGAGAACCTGTGTTTTTGTTGTGCCTGTGATTTGGGAGGCAAAGTGTCTCAATTTGATAAATATTGTATTTTTTTTTGACAGTATAGTAAAACAGTTTTGTCTTTTTTTTATAGTGCTGATATATGTGTAAATTATTGAAATAGATTGAATTAAATGATGATAAGAGGGGAGGGTAAAGATACTTTTATTAAAAAAATCAGAGTAGAGTTTATTTATGGAAGTGTTCATAAAAAAATTATGCCATAATTGATAGATGCATAGCAAATAAAAAAATAACAAATCGTATTATTCCTTCCCGCTGTGACTCCCATAAAAGTGTTTCCGCGGAGGTAAAGGTATCTTTGGACATTTTGTTGCTTCATGCTTGAAAACCATAATGGTTTTGCTTTTATCCGAACACAGTGTAAAAGCTTTCTTGAGCCAATATTATTTTTGGAAAAGAGTTTCCAGACAAAGGACTGAAGCTTTAGAAGTGTAACAGCTTTCTTGAATTCATATTATTTTTGTGAGGAGGGTTTTGGCAGGCTTTGTTTTATGTTTGTCAGCTCCCGTTTGAGATCTGTAATGGTTTTGCTAAATTGTGTTTTTGTTTCCTGCAGTTCTTTAGTGATTTGATTCTGCAGATTTTGTTTTGCATCTGCTGATTCTTTTTTTACATCTGCCAGTTCTTTGTTTAATTTTATTTTTTCCGATTTTATTTCTGTCATTTCTTTGTAAGCAGTATTCAATTTTGTTTTTAGTTTTGTATTTTCCTCTTTCAGGTTGTTTAATTCCGTGGTGTTTTTTCTGGAATGTTTGTCAGTCTGCTGTAGTTTTGTTTGAGCGTCTGTGAGTTTGGTTTGAGTGTCTGTTTTAAATTCTGCAAATTCCTTTATCAGAGTTTTAAATTTGAGCCACACTTCTTTTCTGAAACCGGCTAGCTTCCCCTTTATGTCCTGAAAGGTCTTGTGTAACTGCTCCGTCTTATTGCTGACAGCTGTTTTAAAATCACTGAATTGTTTGTACAAAGCCTTACTGCCTGCCCACAAAGTTCCGTAAATGGTTGGCCAGTCTGGCTTTACAGGGTTTTCTTTTAATTGCAGGTTATTTGGCAGTTCTTCGGCAATAACTCCCATTCTGCTCTTGTCAGGATGCTCATCTTTGTATTCGAAAGTAAAAAGCGGCGTGTTTAAAATATCCTGTAGGGCCAGTTCTGTTTTTTTAAACAGTTTGATATTTTTCTTAAAAGTCCTGGAGGAGGCGGTTGTCACCCGATTACAGTTAGCGCCGGTTGAGTCGCATTCCCTTACAATTCCATGCACATTCACTCCGCTGGAGGAAGGATAATTGTTATTATCTGTAGTGCTTATTGTCCCATAGATTACATTGCCGATATTGAGTTTGTTGTTTCCCGTCGTGTTGTTTTCTCCTGCTTTATGCCCCAGAAAGATATTATTATTTCCCATTGTGTTGCTGTCTCCCGCTTCATATCCCATAAAGGTATTGTGTCTTCCCGTCGTGCTTAATTCTCCCGCTCCATATCCCGCAAAGATATTGCCTCTTCCCGTTGTGTTACTGAATCCTGCTTGGTATCCCACAAAGGTATTGCGGTATTCCGTTGTGTTGTTGAATCCCGCTTGGAATCCGATAAAGGTATTTTCGTATCCCGTCGTGTTGTTGGATCCCGTTGCGGTTCCGATAAAGGTGTTGTCTGTTCCCGTCGTGTTTCTTAATCCCGCTGAGGCTCCAAAAAAGGCATTGTAGACTAAGCCCTTGCTGTTGGCTCCCGCTTCATATCCGACTAAGGTGTTTCTGAATCCATCTATGTTGTTTTGTCCTGCTAAGGATCCAACAAAGATATTAAATACTCCCCCCGTGTTGCTTGATCCCGCTGAGGATCCGACAAAGGTGTTGTCAAATCCCTCTGTGTTTCTTAATCCCGCTGAGAATCCGATAAAGGTATTAAAGTGTGTCCATTTCTCGTTGTCTCTTCCCGCTGAGGATCCGACAAAGGTGTTATCAAATCCCACTGTGTTTTTTAATCCAGCTGAGTCTCCGACAAAGGTGTTCCAGAATCCCATCGTGTTGTTGAATCCCGCTGAGTTTCCAACAAAGGTGGTTGCGCTTCCCGTCGTGTTGTTGAATCCCGCTTGGTATCCCACAAAAGTATAGCCTGTTCTTGTTGTGTTACTGAATCCTGCCTGGTATCCCAAAAAGGTATTGTCGTTTCCCGTCGTGTTGTTGAATCCCGCTTGGTATCCGAAAAAGGCATTTTCTCTTCCCGTCGTGTTTTCTAATCCTGCCTGGTATCCGATAAAGGTGTTGTTTTCTCCTACCGTGTTGTTTTCTCCCGTCGTGCTGTTTAATCCCGCTTGGTATCCGATAAAGGTGTTTTGCTGTCCTGTCGTGTTGTTTAATCCCGCTCTATTGCCTATAAAGATATTGCCTCTTCCCGTTGTGCTATTGAATCCCGCTTGGTATCCCACAAAGGTATTCAAGCGTCCCGTTGTGTTGTTGAATCCCACTTGGTATCCGAGAAAGGTGTTGAAGATTCCTGTCGTGTTGCTGTATCCCGCTTCATAGCCCAGAAAGGTGTTTCTGCTTCCCGTCGTGTTGCTTAGCCCCCCTTTGTATCCGATAAAGGTGTTGTGGATTCCCGTCGTGTTGCTTAATCCCGCTTCATAACCCAAAAAGGTGTGATAATCTCCTGTCCTGTTGCTTTCCCCCGCTTTATATCCCACAAAGGTGTTTTCTTTTCCCGTCGTGTTACTGCGTCCTGTTCTGTATCCGAGAAAGGTGCTTGCGCTTCCCGTCGTGTTGTTGAATCCCGATTGAAGCCCCACAAAGGTATTGTCATTTCCCGTCATGTTGCTGAATCCCGCTCGGTATCCGATAAAGGTGTTGTTTTCTCCTATCGTGTTGTTTAGTTGTCCGTGTCCCGTTTGGAATCCGAGAAAGGTGTTGAGGCTTCCTGTCGTGCTGTAGAATCCCGCTCTATTGCCCACAAAGATATTGCTTCTTCCCGTTGTGTTACTGAATCCCGCCTGGTACCCGATAAAGATGTTTGCGCTTCCCGTTGTCACTTTTCCCGCCTCGTATCCAATAAAGGTATTGACTGACCCCGTTCCACTCTGCCCCGCATTAAAGCCATAAGCCGTTGTTCGGTTTCTTGTAATGTTTGTTGTTGTTCCACACCCTACCAGTGTTCTATCATCATCCACTTGGTAGCATTGCGGCGCTCCTGTTCCACCTCCTCCGACACAAGAGAGCAGAGTGCAATTTTGCACTGGAGTTCCATCTTCTCCGGTAGGAGGAGGGTCTCCCTGATTTTTAGGAGAAAGCTTCAGTAAACATACCTGTTTATAACAGCCGCTTTGGTCTGTTGCGGAACACTCCAGACTGTTATCCTGATTGGGGAGAGTGCCCCCGGGTCGGCTGAAAAAGACTTGCATATTGGCATAACCCGGAGTGGGATCCGGTTTGGTGGGAGCTGTTTTGATTTTAATAATTTTGAAGTTTCTGTTAAACATCCCTTCGTTGTCGTCGTCCATTTGCCATACAATGTTATTGTCAGTATCCCTTATTACGCTCACACTGTCCCCGATGTTTCCTGTAAAGGTGTTTGTACAGCCGTCTCCATTGAGGTTTTTTGCAACAAATGTTCTGAAGTCGGATTCGGAGATTTGGGAATGAATGAGATTGCTCATTTTCATAGTGTCTGGCAGGAAGGTGGCCAGTCCTGTGATAATAATGAGCATCATTCCTGAAACAAATAGCACTTCCAAAAGGGAGAAGCCTTTGTTGTTTCTGAGGGCGCTTTTCGTATTGGTGAAGAGGTCGGATTGTTTTCGGCTTGTGTTGTCAGTTGTGCTTTTCGTACTGGTGCAGGGAGTATCTTTCGCACCTGTGAAGAGGCTGGTGTCTGTGGAGCTGTCGGTTTGATTTCCGCTGTTGTACAGAGTACTTGTTGTATCCGTGGGTAGGTTTTTTTGCTTTCCGTTATTGTATCCCGGAGTACTTGTTGTGTCCGTGGTTAAGGTGTTTTGCTTTTCGTTATTGTATCCCGGAGTACTTGTTGTGTCCGTGGGTAGGGTGTTTTGTTTTTCGTTATTGTATCCTGGAGTACTTGTTGTGTCCGTGGGTAGGTTTTTTTGCTTTTCACTGAAATTCATCTGAGAGCCTGTGTTTTTGTTGTGCCTGTGATTTGGGAGGCAAAGTGTCTCAATTTGATAAATATCGTATTCCTTTTTGACAGTATAGTAAAACAGTTCTGGCTTTTTTTTATGGTGCTGATATATGTATAAATTATTGAAATAACTTGAATTAAATGATGAAGAGAGGGGAGGGTAAAAGTACCTTTATTAAAAAAATCAGAGGAGAGCTTATTCATGGAAGTGTCCATAAAAAAATTATGCCATAATTGATAGATGCATAGCAAATAAAAAAGTGGCAAATCGTGTTGTTTCTTCCTGTTGTGACTCCTGCAAAAGTGTTTCTGTGGGGGTAAAGATATCTTTGGACATTTTGATTTTGTTGCTTCATTCTTGAAAACCATAAGGGTTTTGCTTTTATCCGAAAACAGTGTGAAAGCTTTCTTGAACCAATATTATTTTTTGGAAAAGAATTTCCAGACGAAGGATTGAAGTTTTAGAAGTGTAAAGGCTGTCTTGAATCAATATTATTTTTTGGAAGAAGGTTTTGGCAGGCTTTGTTGTATGTTTGTCAGCTCCCGTTTGAGGTCTGTAATAGTTTTGCTAAATTGTGTTTTTGTTTTTTGCAGTTCTTTTTTTGTTTCTGTCATCTCTTTGTAAACAGTATTCAATTTTGTTTTTAGTTTTGTGTTTTCCTCTTTCAGGTTGTTTAATTCCGTGGTGTTTTTTCTGGAATGTTTGTCAGTCTGCTGTATTTTGGTTTGAGTGTCTGTTTTAAATTCTGCAAATTCCTTTATCAGAGTTTTAAATTTGAGCCACACTTCTTTTCTGAAACCGACTAGCTCCCCCTTTATGTCCTGAAAGTTTTTGTGTAACTGCTCCGTCTTATTGTTGACAGCTTTTTTAAAATCATTGAATTGTTTGTATAAAGCCTTACTGCCTGCCCACAGAGTTCCGTAAATGCTGATCCAGTCGGGCCTTGCAGGCTTTTCTTTTAATTTCAGGTTATTTGGCAGTTCTTCGGCAATAAATCCCATTCTGCTCTTGTCAGGATGTTCATCCTTGTATTCGAAAGTAAAAAGCGACGTGTTTAAAATATCCTGTAGCGCCAGCTCCGTTTTTTTAAAAAGTTTGATGTTTTTCTTAAAAGTCCTGGAGGAGGCGGCCGTCACCCGATTACAGATAGTGCCGCTTGAGTTGCATTCCCTTATGATTCCATGCACATTCACTCCGCTGGAGGAAGGATAATTGTTATTATCTGTAGCGCTTGTTGTCCCATAAATTACATTGCCGATATTGAGTTTGTTGTTTCCCGTCGTGTTTTTTTCTCCTGCTTTATACCCCAGAAAGATGTTATTATTTCCCTTTGTGTTGCTGTCTCCCGCTCCATATCCCACAAAGATATTGTCTCTTCCCGTCGTGTTACTGCTTCCTGCTAAGAGTCCCATAAAGGTATTGTTTCTTCCCGTCGTGTTGTTTAATCCCGCTTCGTCTCCCACAAAGATATTGTCTCTTCCCGTCGTGTTTTTGTGTCCCGTGTAGTTTCCAACAAAGGCATTGCTGTATCCTGTCGTGTTGCTGTATCCCGCTGAGTATCCGACAAAGATATTGTCTCTTCCCGTCGTGTTGCTGAATCCCGCTAGGCTTCCGACAAAGGTGTTTCCGTTTCCCGTCGTGTTCCTTAATCCCCCGTAGTTTCCAATAAAGGTGTTGTGTATTCCCGTTGTGTTTTTTTTTCCCGCGAAGTATCCGACAAAGGTGTTTTCGCTTCCTATCGTGTTTCTGAATCCCGATTGCACTCCCACAAAGGCGTTGTTGAATCCCGTTGTGTTGCTGAATCCCGCTAGGCTTCCAACAAAGATGTTTCCGTTTCCCGTCGTGTTGTTGAGTCCCGCTTGGAATCCGATAAAGGTATTATAGTATCCCGTCGTGTTGTTGAGTCCCGCTTGGAATCCGATAAAGGTATTATAGTATCCCGTCGTGTTGTTGAGTCCCGCTTGGTTTCCGAGAAAGGCATTTTCGTTTCCCGTCGTGTTTTCTAATCCTGCCTGGTATCCGATAAAGGTGTTGTTTTCTCCTACCGTGTTGTTTTCTCCCGTCATGCTGTTTAATCCCGCTTGGAATCCGATAAAGGTGTTTTGTTGTCCTGTCGTGTTGCTGAATCCCGCTCTATTGCCCATAAAGATATTGCCTCTTCCCGTTGTGTTCTTATATCCTGCCTGGTATCCCACAAAGGTATTCAAGCGTCCCGCCGTGTTGTTGAATCCCACTTGGTATCCGAGAAAGGTGTTGAAGATTCCTGTTGTGTTGCTGTATCCCGCTTCATAGCCCAGAAAGGTGTTTTTGCTTCCCGTCGTGTTGCTTAGCCCACCTTTGTATCCGATAAAGGTGTTGTGGACTCCCGTCGTGTTGCTTAATCCCGCTTCATAGCCCAAAAAGGTGTGATAATTTCCCGTCCTGTTGCTTTCCCCCGCTTTATATCCCACAAAGGTGTTTTCTTTTCCCGTCGTGTTGCTGAATCCCGCCTGGTATCCGAGAAAGGTGCTTTCGCTTCCCGTCGTGTTGTTGAATCCCGATTGAAGTCCTACAAAGGTATTGTCGTTTCCCGTCGTGTTTTCTAATCCTGCCTGGTATCCGATAAAGGTGTTGTTTTCTCCTATCGTGTTGTTTATGTGTCCGTATCCCGTTTGGAATCCGATAAAGGTGTTGAGGCTTCCTGTCGTGCTGTTGAATCCCGCTCTATTGCCTATAAAGATATTGTTTCTTCCCGTTGTGTTACTGAATCCCGCCTGGTGTCCGAGAAAGATGTTTGCGCTTCCCGTTGTCACTTTTCCCGCCTCGTATCCAATAAAGGTATTGACTGACCCCGTTCCACTCTGTCCCGCATTAAAGCCATAAGCCGTTGTTCGGTTTCTTGTAATGTTTGTTGTTGTTCCACACCCTACCAGTGTTCTATCATCCTCCACTTGGTAGCATTGCGGCGCTCCTGTTCCACCACCTCCGACACAAGAGAGCAGAGTACAATTTTGCACTGGAGTTCCATCTTCTCCGGTAGGAGGAGGGTCTCCCTGATTTTTAGGAGAAAGCTTCAGTAAACATACCTGTTTATAACAGCCGCTTTGGTCTGTTGCGGAACACTCCAGACTGTTATCCTGATTTGGGAGAGTGCCCCCGGGTCGGCTGAAAAAGACTTGCATATTGGCATAACCCGGAGTGGGATCCGGTTTGGTGGGAGCTGTTTTGATTTTAATGATTTTGAAGTTTCTGTTAAACATCCCTTCGTTGTCGTCGTCCATTTGCCATACAATGTTATTGTCAGTATCCCTTATTACGCTCACACTGTCCCCGATGTTTCCTGTAAAGGTGTTGGTACAGCCGTCTCCATTGAGGTTTTTTGCAACAAATGTTCTGAAGTCGGATTCGGAGATTTGGGAATGAATGAGATTGCTCATTTTCATAGTGTCTGGCAGGAAGGTGGCCAGTCCGGTGATAATAATGAGCATCATTCCTGAAACAAATAGCACTTCCAAAAGGGAGAAGCCCTTGTTGTTTCTGATGGCGCTTTTCGTATTGGTGAAGAGGTCGGATTGTTTTCGGCTTGTGTTGTCAGTTGTGCTTTTCGTATTGGTATTTTTCGCACCTGTGAAGAGGCTGGTATCTGTGGAACTGTCAGTTTGCTTTCCGTTATTGTAGTCCGGAGTTCTTACTGTGTCCGTGTGTAAGTTTTTTTGCTTTCCGTTATTGTAGTCCGGAGTTCTTACTGTGTCCGTATGTAAGTTTTTTTGCTTTCCGTTATTGTAGTCTGGAGTTCTTACTGTGTCCGTGTGTAAGTTTTTTTGCTTTCCGTTGAAATTCATCTGAGAACCTGTGTTTTTGTTGTGCCTGTGATTTGGGAGACAAAGCATCTCAATTTGATAAACATCGTATTCTTTTTTGACAGTATAGTAAAACAGTTTTGTCTTTTTTTATAGTGCTGATATATGTATAAATTATTGAAATAACTTGAACTAAATGATGAAAAGAGGGGAGGGTAAAGATACCTTTATTAAAAAAATCAGGTAAAAGTTTATTCATGGAAGTGTTCATAAAAAAATTATGTCATAATTGATAAATGAATAGCAAAAAAAAAAAAATGACAAATCGTGTTGTTCCTTCCTGTTGTGACTCCTGCAAAGGTGTTTCTGCGGGGGTAAAGATATCTTTGGACATTTTGATTTTGTTGCTTCATTAAACAGTGTAACAGCTTTCTTGAATCAATATTATTTTTTGGAAAAGAATTTCCAGACGAAGGACTGAAGTTTTAGAAGTGTAACAGTTTTCTTAAATCAATATTATTTTTTGGAGGAGGGTTTGGGCAGGCTTTGTTTTATGTTTGTCAGCTCCCGTTTGAGGTCTGTAATGTTTTTGCTAAATTGTGTTTTTGTTTCCTGCAGTGCTTTAGTGATTTGATCCTGCAGATTTTGTTTTGTGTCTGCTGATTCTTTTTTTACATCTGCCAGTTCTTTGTTTAGTTTTATATTTTCCGTTTTTATTTCTGTCATCTCTTTGTAAACAGTATTTAATTTTGTTTTTAGTTTTGTGTTTTCCTCTTTCAGGTTGTTTAATTCCGTGGTGTTTTTTCTGGAATGTTTGTCAGTCTGCTGTAGTTTAGTTTGAGTGTCTGTGAGTTTGTTTTGAGTGTCTGAGAGTTTAGTTTGAGTGTCTGTTTTAAATTCTGCAAATTCCTTTATCAAAGTTTTGAATTTGAGCCACACTTCTTTTCTGAAACCGGCTAGCTCCCCCTTTATGTCCTGAAAGATCTTGTGTAACTGCTCCGTCTTACTGTTGACAGCTTTTTTAAAATCACTGAATTGTTTGTACAAAGCCTTACTGCCTGCCCATAGAGTTCCGTAAATGCTGGGCCAGTCGGGCCTTACAGGCTTTTCTTTTAATTGCAGGTTATTTGGCAGTTCTTCGGCAATAACTCCCATTCTGCTTTTGTCAGGATGCTCATCCTTGTATTCGAAAGTAAAAAGCGGCGTGTTTAAAATATCCTGTAGGGCCAGCTCCGTTTTTTTAAAAAGTTTGATGTTTTTCTTAAAAGTCCTGGAGGAGGCGGCCATCACCCGATTACAGATAGCGCCGGTTGAGTCGCATTCCCTTATAATTCCATGCACATCTAACCTGCTATTCAACATATTCCCTTTGGGGGATATATTATTACACTTATTATCTTCAGCATCTTCAGTATCTTCAGTATCTTCAGTCTTTGCACATACCTCTAAATTTCCAGATACCTTTAAATTTCCAACCAACCTATTCCCTCCGTCGGGGGATATACCACTACAGTTATTATTTTTAGTATTTTCAGTAAATTCACATACTCTGAACGCTCCACTCACAGTCACTCCTGGTCCTGCAGGCGTCAAACTTGTCTCACGACCATAACGGTGTTTGTCCATTTCGAGTCCAATATTTCCTGTCCCATAGATTATATTGCCGATATTTATTCCGCTGTGTCCAAGTGGCGAACTTCCTGCACCCACTCCGCTTCCGATAGCGATGCTGCCGTCGGCTGCCCTCGCTCCGGATCCGATAGCGACGCTGGCGCCAAATGCACCCGCTTCGTTTCCGATAGCGACGTTGTGGTTTCTATCTGTACTCGCTCTGTATCCGATAACGACGTTTTCTTCTCCTTCGTGATATATATCGTGTGGTGCGTGTGGTTTTCCATTTCCATTCGCTTGGGACCCGATCAAGGTGTTTTTTCCTCCTATAAATCCTTTTCCCGCTTGGTATCCGATAACGGTATTGTGTTCGATAGGAGGAATGTACTGGTGGAGTTCGATTTCCTTTCCCGCCTCGTATCCAATAAAAGTATTGAATGACCCCATTTCAATATTGCTCGCATTAAAGCCATAAGCCGTTGTACCTTCTATTGTAGTGTCTGTAGTTGTTCCACACCCTACCAGTGTTCTATCATCCTCCACTTGGTAGCAGTGCGGCGCTCCTTCTTCACCTCCTCTTCCGGCACAAGAGAGCAGAATACACTTTTGCACTTGAGTTCCCTCAGTTCCAGGAGGAACAGGGTTCCCCACCACTTTAGGCAAAAGCTTCATTAAACATACCTGCTTGTAACAGCCGGTTTGGTCTGTTGTGGAACACTCCAGATTTTTATCCGTCGTGGGAAAAGTGCCCCCGGGTCGGCTGAAAAAGACTTGCATATTGGCATAACCCGGAGTGGGATCCGGCTCGGTGGGAGTTGTTATGATTTTAATGATTTTGAAGCCTGTGTTAAACAGCCCGTCTTTTAAGTCCGTGAGATCCCCGTCCCTATTGGTGTCTATCTGCCATATAGTTTTATCGTCAGTATCCTTTATTATGCTCACACTGTCTCCGATGTTTCCGGTAAAGGTGTTAGTACAGCCGTCTCCATTGAGGCTTTTTGCAGCAAATTTTCTGAAGTCGGATTCGGAGAGTTGAGAATGAATGAGATTGTTGATTTTCATAGTGGATGTCAGGAAGATGGTCAGTTCTATGATAATAATGAGCATAATTCCTGAAGCAAGCAGTACTTCCAAAAGGGAGAAGCCCTTGTTGTTTCTGAGGGTGCTTTTCATATTGTTGAAGGGTTCGGGTTGTTTTCGGCTTGTGTTGTCAGGAGTGCTTTTTGTATTGGTGTAGGGATTATTTTTCGCACCTGTGAAGTTGGTGGTGTCTGTGGAGCTGTCAGTTTGATTTCCACTGTTGTAGCCCGGAGTGTTTTCCACACCTGTGAAATTGGTGGTGTTTTGATTTCCGCTGTTGTTACACAGAGTGCTTATTGTATCTGTGATTAAGGTGTTTAAGGTGTTTTGCTTTTCTTTTTTATTGCCCAGGGTGCTTGTTATATCCGTTGGGAAGGTGTTTTGCTTTCCGCTGTTGTAGCCCGGAGTTCTTATTGTGTCCGTTGGCCAGGTGTTTTGCTTTCCATTGTTGTAGCTCGGAGTTCTTGTTGTGTCCTTGGTTAAGGTGTTTTGCTTTCCATTGTTGTAGCTCGGAGTTCTTATTGTGTCCTTGGTTAAGGTGTTTTTCTTTCCATTGTTGTAGCCCGGAGTTCTTATTGTGTCCGTTGGCCAGGTGTTTTGCTTTCCATTGTTGTAGCCCGGAGTTCTTGTTGTGTCCGTTGGCCAGGTGTTTTGCTTTCCATTGTTGTAGCTCGGAGTTCTTATTGTGTCCTTGGTTAAGGTGTTTTTCTTTCCATTGTTGTAGCTCGGAGTTCTTGTTGTGTCCGTTGGCCAGGTGTTTTGCTTTCCGCTGAAATTCATCTGAGAGCCTGTGTTTTTGTTGTGCCTGTGATTTGGAAGACAAAGTGTCTTAATTTGATAAGTGTCGTGTTCTTTTTTGACAGTATAGTAAAACAGTTCTGGCTTTTTTTTATGGTGCTGATATATGTGTAAATTATTGAAATAACTGGAATTAAATTACGAGGGGGGGGGGTAAAGATACCTTTATTAAAAAAATCAGTTAAGAGTTTATTCATGTGAGTGTTCATAGAAACATTATGTCATACTTGAGAGACGAATATCAAATAAAAAAAGACAAAAGCTAAAAAGCGGAGTCCGCTACAACGGATATTTTGCTTCATTCTTGCAAACCGTAATGGTTTTTCTTTTATCCGAAAACAGTGTAAAAGCTTTCTTAAGCCAATATTATTTTTGGAAAAGAATTTCCAGACGAAGGACTGAAGTTTTAGAAGTGTAACAGCTTTCTTGAGCCAATATTATTTTTTGGAGGAGGGTTTGGGCAGGCTTTGTTTTATGTTTGTCAGTTCTTGTTTGAGTTTTGTACACTGATTTGAAAACCATAATGGTTTTTCTTTTATCCGAAAACAGTGTAAAAGCTTTCTTAAGCCAATATTATTTTTGGAAAAGAATTTCCAGACGAAGGACTGAAGTTTTAGAAGTGTAACAGCTTTCTTGAGCCAATATTATTTTTTGGAGGAGGGTTTGGGCAGGCTTTGTTTTATGTTTGTCAGCTCCCGTTTGAGATCTGTAGAGGAGGGTTTGGGCAGGCTTTGTTTTATGTTTGTCAGTTCTTGTTTGAGTTTTGTACACTGATTTGAAAACCATAATGGTTTTTCTTTTATCCGAAAACAGTGTAAAAGCTTTCTTAAGCCAATATTATTTTTGGAAAAGAATTTCCAGACGAAGGACTGAAGTTTTAGAAGTGTAACAGCTTTCTTGAGCCAATATTATTTTTTGGAGGAGGGTTTGGGCAGGCTTTGTTTTATGTTTGTCAGCTCCCGTTTGAGATCTGTAATGGTTTTGCTAAATTGTGTTTTTGTTTCCTGCAGTTCTTTAGTGATTTGATCCTGCAGATTTTGTTTTATGTCTGCTGATTCTTTTTTTACATCTGCCAGTTTTTTGTTTAGTTTTACATTTTCCGATTTTGTTTCTGTTATCTCTTTGTAAACAGTATTCAATTTTGTTTTTAGTTTTGTATTTTCCTCTTTCAGGTTGTTTAATTCCGTGGTGTTTTTTCTGGAATGTTTGTCAGTCTGCTGTAGTTTGTTTTGAGTGTCTGAGAGTTTGTTTTGAGTGTCTGAGAGTTTGTTTTGAGTGTCTGAGAGTTTGTTTTGAGTGTCTGAGAGTTTGTTTTGAGTGTCTGAGAGTTTGTTTTGAGTGTCTGTTTTAAATTCTGCAAATTCCTTTATCAGAGTTTTAAATTTGAGCCACACTTCTTTTCTGAAACCGGCTAGCTCCCCCTTTATGTCCTGAAAGGTTTTGTGCAACTGCTCCGTCTTATTGTTGACAGCTTTTTTAAAATCACTGAATTGTTTGTACAAAGCCTTACTGCCTGCCCATAGAGTTCCGTAAATGCTGGGCCAGTCGGGCCTTACAGGCTTTTCTTTTAATTGCAGGTTATTTGGCAGTTCTTCGGCAATAATTCCCATTCTGCTCTTGTCAGGATGCTCATCCTTGTATTCGAAAGTAAAAAGCGGCGTGTTTAAAATATCCTGTAGGGCCAGCTCCGTTTTTTTAAAAAGTTTGATGTTTTTCTTAAAAGTCCTGGAGGAGGCGGCCGTCACCCGATTACAGATAGTGCCCTTTGAGTTGCATTCCCTTATAATTCCATGCACATCTAACCTGCTATTCAACCTATTCCCTTTGGGGGATATATTATTACACTTATTATCTTCAGCATCTTCAGTATCTTCAGTCTTTGCACATACCTCTAAATTTCCAGATACCTTTAAATTTCCAACCAACCTATTCCCTTTGTTGGGGGATATACCACTACAGTTATTATTTTTAGTATTTTCAGTAAATTCACATACTCTGAACGCTCCACTCACAGTCACTCCTGGTCCTGCAGGCGTCAATTTTGTCTCACGACCATAAAGGTGTTGGTGCTTTTCGAGTTCAGTATTTCCTGTCCCATAGATCATATTGCCGATATTTATTCTGTTGTTTTCAAATGGCGGCCTTCCTGCACTCACTCCGCCTCCGATAGCGATGCTGCCGCCGGCTGCACTCGCTCCGGATCCGATAGCGATGCTGCCGCCAAATGCACCCGCTTCGTTTCCGATAACGACGTTGTAGTCTCTAGATGTAATCACTCCGTATCCGATAGCGACGTTGTTTCTTCCTGTATAGCCTATTTGTTTGTGGTAGTATTTGCTGTATTCTCTTGTATTCACTTGGGACCCGATCAAGGTGTTTTTTTCTCCTAAAAATCCTTTTCCCGCTTGGTATCCGATAACGGTATTGTGTTCGATAGGAGGAATGTACTTGCGGAGTTCGATTTCCTTTCCCGCCTCGTATCCAATAAAAGTATTGAATGACCCCATTTCAATATTGCCCGCATTAAAGCCATAAGCCGTTGTACCTTCTATTGTAGTGTCTGTAGTTGTTCCACACCCTACCAGTGTTCTATCATCCTCCACTTGGTAGCAGTGCGGCGCTCCTTCTTCACCTCCTCTTCCGGCACAAGAGAGCAGAATACACTTTTGCACTTGAGTTCCCTCAGTTCCAGGAGGAACAGGGTTCCCCACCACTTTAGGCAAAAGCTTCATTAAACATACCTGCTTGTAACAGCCGGTTTGGTCTGTTGTGGAACACTCCAGATTTTTATCCGTCGTGGGAAAAGTGCCCCCGGGTCGGCTGAAAAAGACTTGCATATTGGCATAACCCGGAGTGGGATCCGGCTCGGTGGGAGTTGTTATGATTTTAATGATTTTGAAGCCTGTGTTAAACAGCCCGTCTTTTAAGTCCGTGAGATCCCCGTCCCTATTGGTGTCTATCTGCCATATAGTTTTATCGTCAGTATCCTTTATTATGCTCACACTGTCTCCGATGTTTCCGGTAAAGGTGTTAGTACAGCCGTCTCCATTGAGGCTTTTTGCAGCAAATTTTCTGAAGTCGGATTCGGAGAGTTGAGAATGAATGAGATTGTTGATTTTCATAGTGGATGTCAGGAAGATGGTCAGTTCTATGATAATAATGAGCATAATTCCTGAAGCAAGCAGTACTTCCAAAAGGGAGAAGCCCTTGTTGTTTCTGAGGGTGCTTTTCATATTGTTGAAGGGTTCGGGTTGTTTTCGGCTTGTGTTGTCAGGAGTGCTTTTTGTATTGGTGTAGGGATTATTTTTCGCACCTGTGAAGTTGGTGGTGTCTGTGGAGCTGTCAGTTTGATTTCCACTGTTGTAGCCCGGAGTGTTTTCCACACCTGTGACGCTGGTGGTGTTTTGCTTTCCGCTGTTGTTACACAGAGTGCTTATTGTATCTGTGATTAAGGTGTTTTGCTTTTCTTTTTTATTGCCCAGGGTGCTTGTTGTATCCGTTGGGAAGGTGTTTTGATTTCCGCTGTTGTAGCCCGGAGTTCTTGTTGTGTCCTTGGTTAAGGTGTTTTTCTTTCCATTGTTGTAGCTCGGAGTTCTTGTTGTGTCCTTGGTTAAGGTGTTTTGCTTTCCATTGTTGTAGCCCGGAGTTCTTGTTGTGTCCTTGGTTAAGGTGTTTTGCTTTCCATTGTTGTAGCTCGGAGTTCTTGTTGTGTCCGTTGGCCAGGTGTTTTGCTTTCCATTGTTGTAGCCCGGAGTTCTTGTTGTGTCCTTGGTTAAGGTGTTTTGCTTTCCATTGTTGTAGCCCGGAGTTCTTGTTGTGTCCTTGGTTAAGGTGTTTTGCTTTCCATTGTTGTAGCTCGGAGTTCTTGTTGTGTCCGTTGGCCAGGTGTTTTGCTTTCTGCTGAAATTCATCTGAGAGCCTGTGTTTTTGTTGTGCCTGTGATTTGGAAGACAAAGTGTCTTAATTTGATAAGTGTCGTGTTCTTTTTTGACAGTATAGTAAAACAGTTCTGGCTTTTTTTTATGGTGCTGATATATGTGTAAATTATTGAAATAACTGGAATTAAATTACGAGGGGGGGGGGGTAAAGATACCTTTATTAAAAAAATCAGTTAAGAGTTTATTCATGTGAGTGTTCATAGAAACATTATGTCATACTTGAGAGACGAATATCAAATAAAAAAAGACAAAAGCTAAAAAGCGGAGTCCGCTACAATGGATATTTTGCTTCATTCTTGCAAACTGTAATGGTTTTTTTTTATCCGAAAACAGTGTAACAGTTTTCTTGAATCCATATTATTTTTGGAAAAGAATTTCCAGACGAAGGACTGAAGTTTTAGAAGTGTAACAGCTTTCTTAAATCCATATTATTTTTTGGAGGAGGGTTTGGGCAGGCTTTGTTTTATGTTTGTCAGCTCCCGTTTGAGGTCTGTAATGTTTTTGCTAAATTGTGTTTTTGTTTCCTGCAGTGCTTTAGTGATTTGATCCTGCAGATTTTGTTTTGTGTCTGCTGATTCTTTTTTTACATCTGCCAGTTCTTTGTTTAGTTTTATATTTTCCGTTTTTATTTCTGTCATCTCTTTGTAAACAGTATTTAATTTTGTTTTTAGTTTTGTGTTTTCCTCTTTCAGGTTGTTTAATTCCGTGGTGTTTTTTCTGGAATGTTTGTCAGTCTGCTGTAGTTTGTTTTGAGTGTCTGTTTTAAATTCTGCAAATTCCTTTATCAGAGTTTTAAATTTGAGCCACACTTCTTTTCTGAAACCGGCTAGCTCCCCCTTTATGTCCTGAAAGGTCTTGTGTAACTGCTCCGTCTTATTGTTGACAGCTGTTTTAAAATCACTGAATTGTTTGTACAAAGCCTTACTGCCTGCCCACAAAGTTCCGTAAATGGTAGGCCAGTCGGGCCTTACAGGCTTTTCTTTTAATTGCAGGTTATTTGGCAGTTCTTCGGCAATAACTCCCATTCTGCTTTTGTCAGGATGCTCATCCTTGTATTCGAAAGTAAAAAGCGGTGTGTTTAAAATATCCTGTAGCGCCAGCTCCGTTTTTTTAAAAAGTTTGATGTTTTTCTTAAAAGTTCTGGAGGAGGCGGTCGTTACCCGATTACAGGTGGTGCCGGTTGAGTCGCATTCCATTATAATTCCATGCACATTCACTCCGTTGGAGGAAGGATAATTGTTATTATCTGTAGCGCTTGCTGTCCCGTAGATTACATTGCCGATATTGAGTTTGTTGTTTCCCGTCGTGTTGTTTTCTCCTGCTTTATATCCCAGAAAGATGTTATTATTTCCCGTTGTGTTGCTGTCTCCCGCTTCATATCCCAGAAAGGTATTGTGTCTTCCCGTCGTGCTTAGTTCTCCCGTTTCATATCCCACAAAGATATTGCCTCTTCCCGTTGTGTTGTGGACTCCCACATTGAATCCGATAAAGGTATTTTCTTGTCCCGTCGTGTTTCTTCCTCCCGCTGAGAGTCCAACAAAGGTATTGTTTCTTCCCGTCGTGTTGAGGGCTCCCGCTGAGGTTCCGATAAAGGTATTAAAGTTTCCCGCCGTGTTTTGCTGTCCCGCTGAGGTTCCAAAAAAGGCATTGTCGCTTCCGCCCGTGTTGTTGGCTCCCGCTTCATATCCCATAAAGGCGTTTTTGAATCCCACCGTGTTGTTTTGTCCCGTTAAGGATCCAACAAAGGTATTAAATAGCCCCTCCGTGTTGCTTGATCCCGCTGCGGTTCCGACAAAGGTATTGTCTTGTCCCGTTGTGTTGCTTAATCCCGCGGCGAATCCGAGAAAGGTATTAAAGTTTCCCGTCATGTTGTTTCTTCCCGCTGAGGTTCCGACAAAGGTATTATTAAGTCCCACCGTATTGCTGAATCCCGCTAATCTTCCAACAAAGGTGTTTGACTGTCCCGTCGTGTTGCTGAATCCCGCTTGGTATCCGATAAAGGTGTCGCCGCCTCCCGTCGTGTTGTTGTATCCTGCTCTATATCCCATAAAGGTATAGCCTCTTCCCGTTGTGTTACTGAATCCCGCTTGGGATCCCACAAAGGTATTCAAGCGTCCCGTCGTGTTGTTGAATCCCGCTTGGTATCCGAAAAAGGCATTGTCTCTTCCCGTCGTGTTTTCTAATCCTGCCTGGTATCCGAGAAAGGTGTTGTTTTCTCCTACCGTGTTGTTTTCTCCCGTCATACTGTTTAATCCCGCTTGGAATCCGATAAAGGTGTTTTGCTGTCCTGTCGTGTTGTTGAATCCCGCTCTATTGCCTATAAAGATATTGCCTCTTCCCGTTGTGCTATTGAATCCCGCTTGGTATCCCACAAAGGTATTCACGCGTCCCGTTGTGTTGTTGAATCCCACTTGGTATCCGAGAAAGGTGTTGAGGCTTCCTGTCGTGTTGCTGTATCCCGCTTCATAGCCCAGAAAGGTGTTTCTGCTTCCCGTCGTGTTGCTTAGCCCCCCTTTGTATCCGATGAAGGTGTTGTGGATTCCCGTCGTGTTGCTTAATCCCGCTTCATAACCCAAAAAGGTGTGATAATTTCCTGTCCTGTTGCTTTCCCCCGCTTTATATCCCACAAAGGTGTTTTCTTTTCCCGTCGTGTTACTGCGTCCTGTTCTGTATCCGAGAAAGGTGCTTGCGCTTCCCGTCGTGTTGTTGACTCCCGATTGAAGCCCCACAAAGGTATTGTCATTTCCCGTCATGTTGCTGAATCCCGCTCGGTATCCGATAAAGGTGTTGTTTTCTCCTATCGTGTTGTTTATGTGTCCGTGTCCCGTTTGGAATCCGATAAAGGTGTTGAGGCTTCCTGTCGTGTTGTAGAATCCCGCTCTATTGCCTATAAAGATATTGTTTCTTCCCGCTGTGTTGCTTAATCCCGCCTGGTACCCGATAAAGATGTTTGCGTTTCCCGTTGTCTCTTTTCCCGTTTCGTATCCAATAAAAGTATTGAATAACCCCGTTCCACTCTGTCCCGCATTAAAGCCATAAGCCGTTGTTCGGCTTCTTGTAATGTTTGTTGTTGTTCCACACCCTACCAGTGTTCTATCATCATCCACTTGGTAGCATTGCGGCGCTCCTGTTCCACCTCCTCCGACACAAGAGAGCAGAGTGCAATTTTGCACTGGAGTTCCATCTTCTCCGGTAGGAGGAGGGTCTCCCTGATTTTTAGGAGAAAGCTTCAGTAAACATACCTGTTTATAACAGCCGCTTTGGTCTGTTGCGGAACACTCCAGACTGTTATCCTGATTTGGGAGAGTGCCCCCGGGTCGGCTGAAAAAGACTTGCATATTGGCATAACCCGGAGTGGGATCCGGTTTGGTGGGAGCTGTTTTGATTTTAATGATTTTGAAGTTTCTGTTAAACATCCCTTCGTTGTCGTCGTCCATTTGCCATACAATGTTATTGTCAGTATCCCTTATTACGCTCACACTGTCCCCGATGTTTCCTGTAAAGGTGTTGGTACAGCCGTCTCCATTGAGGTTTTTTGCAACAAATGTTCTGAAGTCGGATTCGGAGATTTGGGAATGAATGAGATTGCTCATTTTCATAGTGTCTGGCAGGAAGGTGGCCAGTCCGGTGATAATAATGAGCATCATCCCTGAAACAAATAGCACTTCCAAAAGGGAGAAGCCCTTGTTGTTTCTGATGGCGCTTTTTGTATTGGTGAAGAGGTTGGGTTGTTTTCGGCTTGTGTTGTCAGTTGTGCTTTTCGTATTGGTGCAGGGAGTATCTTTCGCACCTGTGAGGAGGCTGGTGTCTGTGGAGCTGTCAGTTTGATTTCCGCTGTTGTATCCCAGAGTTCTTGTTGTATCCGTGGTTAAGGTTTTTTGATTTCCGCTGTTGTATCCCAGAGTTTTTATTGTATTCGTGGTTAAGGTTTTTTGCTTTTCACTGAAATTCATCTGAGAGCCTGTATTTTTGTTGTGCCTGTGATTTGGGAGGCAAAGTGTCTCAATTTGATAAATATCGTATTCTTTTTTGACAGTATAGTAAAACAGTTTTGTCTTTTTTTATGGCGCTGATATATGTGTAAATTATTAAAATAACTTGAATTAAATGATAAAGAGGGGAGAGGAGTAAAGATACCTTTATTAAAAAAATCAGGTAAGAGTTTATTCATGGAAGTGTTCATAAAAAAATTATGTCATAATTGATAGATGCATAGCAAATACAAAAATAACAAATCGTGTTGTTCCTTCCTGCTGTGACTCCCGCAAAGGTGTTTCCGCGGGGGTAAAGATATCTTTAGACATTTTGTTGCTTCATGCCTGAAAACCATAATGGTTTTGCTTTTATCCGAAAACAGTGTAAAAACTTTCTTGAATCAATATTATTTTTTAGAGGAGGGTTTGGGCAGGCTTTGTTTTATGTTTGTCAGCTCCCGTTTGAGTTCTGTAATGTTTTTGCTAAATTGCGTTTTTGTTTCCTGTAGCTCTTTAGTGATTTGATCCTTCAGATTTTGTTTTGTATCTGCTGATTCTTTTTTTACATCTGCCAGTTCTTTGTTTAGTTTTATATTTTTTGATTTTATTTCTGTCATCTCTTTGTAAACAGTATTCAATTTTGTTTTTAGTTTTGTGTTTTCCTCTTTCAGGTTGTTTAATTCAGTGGTGTTTTTTCTGGAATGTTTGTCAGTCTGCTGTAGTTTAGTTTGAGTGTCTGTGAGTTTAGTTTGAGTGTCTGTGAGTTTAGTTTGAGTGTCTGTGAGTTTAGTTTGAGTGTCTGTGAGTTTAGTTTGAGTGTCTGTGAGTTTAGTTTGAGTGTCTGTGAGTTTGTTTTGTGTGTCTGTGAGTTTGTTTTGTGTGTCTGTTTTAAATTCTGCAAATTCCTTTATCAGAGTTTTAAATTTGAGCCACACCTCTTTTCTGAAACCGGCTAACTCCCCCTTTATGTCCTGAAAGGTTTTGTGCAACTGCTCCGTCTTATTGTTGACAGCTTTTTTAAAATCACTGAATTGTTTGTACAAAGCCTTACTGCCTGCCCATAGAGTTCCGTAAATGCTGGGCCAGTCGGGCCTTACAGGCTTTTCTTTTAATTGCAGGTTATTGGGCAGTTCTTCTGCAATAACTCCCATTCTGCTCTTGTCAGGATGCTCATCCTTGTATTCGAAAGTAAAAAGCGGCGTGTTTAAAATATCCTGTAGCGCCAGCTCCGTTTTTTTAAAAAGTTTGATATTTTTCTTAAAAGTCCTGGAGGAGGCGGCCGTCACCCGATTACAGATAGTGCCGGTTGAGTTGCATTCCCTTAACTGTCCAAGCACATCTAAATTTCCAAACACATTCACTCCGGTTCCGGTGCTAGGATACCTGTTATTATCATCTGTAGTGTTTGTTCTCCCATAGATTACATTGCCGATATTGAGTCTGCTGTTTTCCGTCGTGTTGGCTTCTCCCGCTCTATATCCAAGAAAGATGTTTTGCTGTCCCTCCGTGTTGTTTCCTCCAGCTGAGTATCCCAGAAAGGTATTATTATATCCCTTCGTGTTGTTTCCTCCAGCTGAGTATCCCAGAAAGGTATTATTATATCCCTCTGTGTTGTCCAGTCCCGCTGAGTGCCCCACAAAGATATTGTTGTTTCCAATCCTGTTGCTTTGTCCTGCTCGGTATCCGAGAAAGGTATTATTGTTTCCATCAAATCCTTCATATCCTGCATAATAACCCAAAAAGGTGTTCTGTGATCCTCTGCTGGTTATGCGTCCTGCGCTAGCGCCCACAAAGGTGTTAAAGTTTCCTGTCGTGTTTTGCCGTCCTGCACCAGTGCCCACAAAGGTATTAGAGCTTGCCTCGTTCCAGTATCCTGCGTCATATCCCAAAAAGGTATTACGCCCTCCAATCCGATTTAGTCCTCCTGCTCTATGGCCCATAAAGGTGTTTTGATGTCCTGTCGTGTTTTGCCGTCCTGCATTCGTACCCACAAAGGTGTGTGAGACTCCCGTCGTGTTGTCTCGTCCCGCATCACGGCCCAAAAAAGTATTATTATCTCCTGATGTGTTATCCTTTCCCGCCTCATCTCCCACAAAGGTGTTATGATCTCCTCCTATGTTGCTCAGTCCCGCATTATGGCCTAAAAAAGTATTAAGAAATCCCGATGTGTTGTTTGCTCCCGCGCTGGCACCTACAAAGGTATTAGCATTTGGAGCCCTGTTCTTCTCTCCCGCCTTAAAGCCAATAAAGGTATTACTGCCTCCAGAGCTGTTGGTATATCCTGCATAATAACCCAAAAAGGTGTTGCGATTTCCTGTGTTGGTGTTCCGTCCTGCATGAAAGCCTAAAATGGTGTTAAATTCTCCCAGTGTGTTTTGCTTTCCTGCGGCATAACCCACAAAGGTATTAGAGTTTGCCCTGTTCAAGTATCCCGCGTCAGTGCCTAAAAAGGTGTTACCGGTTCCAATCTGGTTGTATCCTCCCGCTCTATGGCCCATAAAGAGGTTTCCCTGTCCTGTTGTGTTCCTTTTTCCTGCTTCATAGCCCATAAATGTATTAAGATATCCTGTCGTGTTGTTTTCTCCCACTAGGTGTCCGAGAAAGGTGTTTTGGTTTCCTGTTGTGTTTCTGAATCCCGTTTTATAGCCCACAAAGGTATTGCCTTCTCCCGTTGTGTTGCTGTTTCCCCCTTGGTATCCGAGAAAGGTGTTTTCGCTTCCCGTCGTGTTGCTGAATCCCGCTTTATAGCCCAGAAAGATATTGCCTTCTCCCGTTGTGTTGCTGTTTCCCCCCTGGTATCCGAGAAAGGTGTTTTCGCTTCCCGTCGTGTTGCTGAATCCCGCTTTATAGCCCAGAAAGATATTGCCTTCTCCCGTTGTGTTGCTGTTTCCCCCTTGGTATCCGAGAAAGGTGTTTTCGCTTCCCGTCGTATTGCTGTTTCCCACTTTATATCCGAGGAAGGTGTTGCTGTATCCCGTTGTGTTTCTGAATCCCGCTTCATAGCCCACAAAGGTGCTTTCGCTTCCCGTCGTGTTGCTGTTTCCCCCTTTATATCCGAGAAAGGTGTTTTGGTTTCCTGTCGTGTTTCTGAATCCCGCTTGGTATCCGAGAAAGATGTTATGATCTCCCGTTGTGTTGCTGTTTCCCCCTTGGTATCCGAGGAAGGTGTTTTCGCTTCCCGTCGTGTTGCTGTTTCCCCCTTTATATCCGAGGAAGGTGTTTCCGCTTCCCGTCGTGTTGCTGAATCCCGTTTGGTATCCGAGAAAGATGTTTGTGCTTCCGGTCGTTATTTTTCCTGCTTCATATCCAATAAAAGTATTGTATGATCCCGTTCCACTCTTTCCCGCATTAAAGCCATAAGCCGTTGTATATTCTCTTATAATGTTTGTTGTTGTTCCACATCCTACCAGTGTTTTATCATCATCCACTTTGTAGCATTGCGGCGCTCCTGCTCCACCTCCTTTTCCGGCACAAGAGAGCAGAGAACACTTTTGCATTTGAGTTCCTGCAGTTCCAACAGGCTCAGGGTCTCCCACCACTGTAGGCGAAAGCTTTAGTAAACATACCTGCTTGTAACAGCCGCTTTGGTCTGTTGTGGAACACTCCAGATTTTCATCCTTTTTGAGGAACATGCCCCCGGGTCGGGTGAAAAAGACTTGCATATTGGCATAACCCGGAGTGGGATCCGGTTCGGTGGGAGCTGTTGTGATTTTAATAATTTTGAAGTTTCTGCTAAACAGCCCGTCTTTTAAGTCCGTGAGGTCTCCGTCCCTGTTGGCATCCATCTGCCATATAGTGTTATTTAAAGTATCCTTTATTATGCTCACACTGTCTCCGATGTTTCCTGTAAAGGTGTTAGTACAGCCGTCTCCATTGAGGCTTTTTGCAACAAATGTTCTGAAGTCGGATTCGGAGAGTTGAGAATGAATGAGATTGTTGATTTTCATAGTGGTTGGCAGGAAGGTGGTCAGTCCTGTGACAATAATGAGCATAATTCCTGCAACAAGCAGTGTTTCCAAAAGGGAGAAGCCCTTGTTGTTTCTGAGGATGCTTTTCGTATTGGTGAAGGGAGTATTTTTCGCACTTGTGAAGAGGCTGGTGTCTGTGGGGCTGTCAGTTTGATTTCTGTTTTTGTAGCCCGGAGTGTTTGTTGTATTCGTAGGTGAGGTGTTTTGCTTTCCGCTGTTGTAGCCCGGAGTGTTTGTTGTATTCGTAGGTAAGGTGTTTTGATTTCCGCTGAAATTCATCTGAGAGCCTTGTTTTTGTAAAGATTTTTGTTGTGCCTGTGATTTGGGAGACAATGTGTCTTAATTTGATAAGTGTTGTGTTTTTTTTTGACAGTATAATAAAATAGTTTTGTCTTTTTTTTATAATGCTGATATATTTGTAAATTATTGAAAATAACTTGAATTAAATGATGAAGAGAGAGGAGGGTAAAGATACCTTTATTAAAAAAATCAGTTAAGAGTTTATTCATGTGAGTGTTCATAGAAAAATTATGTCATACTTGAGAGACGCATATCAAATGAAAAAAGACAAAGGCTAAAAAGCGGAGTCCGCCACAGCGGACACTTTGCTTCATGCTTGAAAACCATAATGGTTTTGCTTTTATCCGAAAACAGTGTAAAAGCTTTCTTGAACCAATATTATTTTTTGGGAAAAGAATTTCTGGACGAAGGACTGAAGTTTTAGAAGTGTAAAAGCTTTCTTGAATGAATATTATTTTTGGGAGGAGGGTTTTGGCAGGCTTTGTTTTATGTTTGTCAGTTCCCATTTGAGTTCTGTAATGGTTTTGCTAAATTGTGTTTTTGTTTCTTTCAGTTCTTTAGTGATTTGATCCTGCAGATTTTGTTTTGTGTCTGCTGATTCTTTTTTTACATCTGCCAGTTCTTTGTTTGTTCTCATCAGTTTTTTTTGGACAGCTTTAAATTCTTTTTTTAATTCTATTTTTTCTGATTTTGTTTCTGTCATCTCTTTGTAAACAGTATTTAATTTTGTTTTTAGTTTTGTGTTTTCCTCTTTCAGGTTGTTTAGTTCAGTGGTGTTTTTTCTGGAATGTTTGTCAGTCTGCTGTAGTTTGTTTTGTGTGTCTGTGAGTTTAGTTTGAGTGTCTGTGAGTTTGTTTTGTGTGTCTGTGAGTTTGTTTTGTGTGTCTATTTTAAATTCTGCAAATTCCTTTATCAGAGTTTTAAACTTGAGCCACACCTCTTTTCTGAAACCGGCTAGCTCCCCCTTTATGTCCTGAAAGGTCTTGTGTAACTGCTCCGTCTTATTGTTGACAGCTTTTTTAAAATCACTGAATTGTTTGTATAAAGCCTTACTGCCTGCCCACAGAGTTCCGTAAATGCTGATCCAGTCGGGCCTGACAGGCTTTTCTTTTAATGTCAGGTTATTTGGCAGTTCTTCGGCAATAATTCCTATTCTGCTCTTTTCAGGATGTTCATCCTTGTATTCGAAAGTAAAAAGCGGCGTGTTTAAAATATCCTGTAGGGCCAGCTCCGTTTTTTTAAAAAGTTTGATGTTTTTCTTAAAAATTCTGGAGGAGGCGGTCGTCACCCGATTACAGGTGGTGCCGGTTGAGTTGCATTCCCTTAAAGTTCCATGCACATCCATTCCGCGGAGGGAAGGATACCTGTTATTATCTGTAGTGCTTACTTTCCCATAGATTACATTGCCGATATTGAGTATTTTGTTTTCCGTCGTGTTGTCGTCTCCCGCTTGGTATCCGATAAAGATGTTTTGCTGTCCTGTCGTGTTTCTGTCTCCTGATTTGTATCCGATAAAGGTGTTGGTATGTCCTGTTGTGTTGTTTTGTCCCGTTTCATGGCCCAGAAAGGTATTGCCGCTTCCCGTCGTATTGTTTTCTCCCGCTTGGAATCCGATAAAGGTATTGTGTCTTCCCGTCGTGTTGGCTTTTCCCGCTTCATAGCCCAGAAAGGTATTATTATATCCCTCCGTGTTGTCCAGTCCCGCTGAGTGTCCCAGAAAGGTATTGGCGTTTCCAGTCCTGCTGTTTTGTCCTGCGCGGAATCCGATAAAGGTATTGCTGTTTCCCGTTGTGCTGTTTAATCCTGTATGATATCCCAAAAAGGTATTGTCGCTTCCCGTCGTGTTACTGCTTCCCGCTCGGTATCCGATAAAGGTATTATTGTTTCCAAATGTGGTATATCCTGCATAATAACCCACAAAGGTGTTCTGCGATCCTGTGTCGGTTAGGTGTCCTGAGCTAGCGCCCACAAAGGTGTTAAATTCTCCTGTCGTGTTTTGCCGTCCTGTATTAGTGCCTAAAAAGGTATTAGAGCTGGCCCTGTTCGAGTATCCCGCATGATGTCCCAAAAAGGTATTAAACCCTCCAACCTGATTGAATCCTCCTGCTTGGAGTCCGATAAAGGTGTTTTGCTGTCCTGTCGTGTTCTGTTTGCCTGCCTCCATACCCATAAAGGTATTAGAGTTTCCCGTCGTGTTGTCGTATCCTGCTCGGTATCCGAAAAAGGTATTATTATCTCCTGTTGTGTTGCTTCGTCCCGCATTATCGCCCACAAAGGTGTTAAGATCTCCTGTTGCATTGTTCAGTCCTGTATTATGGCCCAAAAAAGTATTATAAAATCCCGATATATTGTTTGCTCCCGCGCTGGCACCTATAAAGGTATTAGCATTTGCAGACCTGTTCTTTTCTCCCGCTTTAAAGCCAATAAAGGTATTAGAGTTTCCGGATGAGTTGATATGTCCTGCATAATAACCTAAAAAGGTGTTCTGATTTCCTACATTGGTGCTCTGTCCTGTGCTAGCGCCCACAAAGGTGTTAAATTCTCCCGTCGTGTTTTGTCGTCCTGCACCATTTCCCACAAAGGTATTAGAGTTTGCTCTGTTCCAGTATCCCGCATCAGTGCCCAAAAAGGTGTTACCGGTTCCAACCTGATTATATCCTCCCGCTCTATGACCCATAAAGGTGTTTCCCTGTCCTGTTGTATTCCTTCTTCCTGCGTTATTGCCCACAAAGGTATTAATGTATCCCGTCGTGTTGCTGTTTCCCGCTTCATAGCCCAAAAAGATATTGCGATCTCCTGTCGTGTTTTCTGTTCCCGCTTTATATCCTATAAAGGTATTGCCTATTCCCGTTGTGTTTTCTGCTCCCGTTTTATATCCCAGAAAGGTATTAGAATCTCCCGTCGTGTTGCTTACTCCCACTCTATATCCCACAAAAGTATTGCCTCGTCCTATCGTGTTGCTGAATCCTCCTTGATATCCGAGAAAGGTGTTTCCGTCTCCCGTCGTATTGCTTAATCCCGCTTCATAGCCCAAAAAGGTGTGATAATTTCCTGCCGTGTTGTTTTCGCCCGCTTTATATCCGACAAAGGTATTTTCTTCCCCATTCGTGTTTTTGAATCCTGCTAGGTATCCGACAAAGGTGTTTCCGTCTCCTGTCGTGTTGTTGGATCCCGCTTTAGTGCCCATAAAGGTATTGCCGCTTCCCGTCGTGTTGCTGTATCCCGTTTGGTATCCGAAAAAGATGTTAGCGTTTCCCATCGTCACTTTTCCTGCTTCGTATCCAATAAAAGTATTGAATAACCCCGTTCCACTCTGTCCCGCATTAAAGCCATAGGCCGTTGTATGTTCTCTTATAATGTTTGTTGTTGTTCCGCATCCTACCAGTGTTCTATCATCTGCCACTTGGTAGCATTGCGGCGCTTCACCTCCTTTTCCGGCACAAGAGAGCAGAGAACACTTTTGCACTTGAGTTCCCGCAGTTCCGGTAGGAGGAGGGTCTCCCACCTGTGTAGCTGAAAGCTTCAGTAAACATACCTGTTTGTAACAGCCGCTTTGGTCTGTTATGGAGCACTCCAGATTGTTGTCCTTCTTGGGGAAAGTGCCTCCGGGTCGTGTGAAAAAGACTTCCATATTGGCATAACCCTGAGTGGGAGTCGGTTCGGTGGGCGCTGTTGTGATTTTAATAATTTTGAAGTTTCTGTTAAACAGCCCGTCGTTGGCATCCATCTGCCATATAATGTTATCGTCAGTATCCTTTATTATGCGGACACTGTCCCCGATATTTCCGTTAAAGGTGTTGGTACAGCCGTCTCCATTAAGGCTTTTTGCAACAAATTTTCTGAAGTCGGATTCGGAGAGTTGAGAATGAATGAGGTTGTTGATTTTCATAGTGGATGGCAGGAAGGTGGTCAGTCCTGTGATAACAACGAGCATAATTCCTGAAACAAGCAGTGCTTCCAAAAGAGAGAAGCCCTTGTTGTTCCTGAGAGGGCTTTTCGTATTGGTGGAGGGAGTATTTTTCGCACTTGTGAAGGGGCTGGTGTCTGTGGCGCTGTCGGTTTGCATTTCGCTGTTGTAGTTCAGCGTGTTTGTTGTATCCGTGTTTAAGTTGTGTTGCATTCCGTTGTTGTTACCCGGAGTGTTTGTTGTATCCGTGCGTAAGATGTTTTGCATTCCGTTTTTGTAGTTCAGCGTGTTTGTTGTATCCGTGTATAAGTTGTGTTGCATTCCACTGTTGTAGTTCAGCGTGTTTGTTGTATCCGTGTTTAAGTTGTTTTGCATTCCGTTTTTGTAGTTCAGCGTGTTTGTTGTATCCGTGTATAAGTTGTGTTGCATTCCGTTGTTGTTACCCGGAGTGTTTGTTGTATCCGTAGTTAAGGTGTTTTGCATTCCGTTTTTGTAGTTCAGCGTGTTTGTTGTATCCGTGCGTAAGATGTTTTGCATTCCGTTTTTGTAGTTCAGCGTGTTTGTTGTATCCGTGTTTAAGTTGTGTTGCATTCCGTTGTTGTTACCCGGAGTGTTTGTTGTATCCGTAGTTAAGGTGTTTTGCATTCCGTTTTTGTAGTTCAGCGTGTTTGTTGTATCCGTGTTTAAGTTGTGTTGCATTCCGTTGTTGTTACCCGGAGTGTTTGTTGTATCCGTGCGTAAGATGTTTTGCATTCCACTGAAACTCATCTGAGAACCTGTGTTTTTGTAAAGTTTTTTGTTGTGCCTGTGATTTGTGAGATAAGGTGTCTCACTTTGATAAGTGTCGTGTTCTTTTTTGACACTATAGTAAAACATTTTTGTCTTTTTTTATGGTGCTGATATATGTGTAAAATATTGACATAGCTGTAATTAAGTAACAAGGGAGTAAAGATACCGTTGTTGTTGCGCAGAGTGTTTGTTGTATCCGTGTATAAGTTGTGTTGCATTCCGTTGTTGTTACCCGGAGTGTTTGTTGTATCCGTAGTTAAGGTGTTTTGCTTTCCACTGAAGCTCATCTGAGAACCTGTGTTTTTGTAAAGTTTTTTGCTGTGTCTGTGATTTGTGAGATAAGGTGTCTCACTTTGATAAGTGTCGTGTTCTTTTTTGACACTATAGTAAAACATTTTTGTCTTTTTTTATGGTGCTGATATATGTGTAAAATATTGACATAGCTGTAATTAAGTAACAAGGGAGTAAAGATACCGTTGTTGTTGCGCAGAGTGTTTGTTGTATCCGTGTTTAAGTTGTGTTGCATTCCGTTGTTGTTACCCAGAGTGTTTGTTGTATCCGTAGTTAAGGTATGTTGCATTCCGTTGTTGTTACCCGGAGTGTTTGTTGTATCCGTGTTTAAGTTGTGTTGCATTTCGCTGTTGTAGTTCAGCGTGTTTGTTGTATCCGTGTTTAAGTTGTGTTGCATTTCGCTGTTGTAGTTCAGCGTGTTTGTTGTATCCGTGTTTAAGTTGTGTTGCATTTCGCTGTTGTAGTTCAGCGTGTTTGTTGTATCCGTGTTTAAGTTGTGTTGCATTTCGCTGTTGTAGTTCAGCGTGTTTGTTGTATCCGTATTTAAGTTGTGTTGCATTCCGTTGTTGTTACCCGGAGTGTTTGTTGTATCCGTAGTTAAGGTATGTTGCATTCCGTTGTTGTTGCGCAGAGTGTTTGTTGTATCCGTGCGTAAGATGTTTTGCATTCCGTTTTTGTAGTTCAGCGTGTTTGTTGTATCCGTGTTTAAGTTGTGTTGCATTTCGCTGTTGTAGTTCAGCGTGTTTGTTGTATCCGTATTTAAGTTGTGTTGCATTCCGTTGTTGTTACCCGGAGTGTTTGTTGTATCCGTAGTTAAGGTATGTTGCATTCCGTTGTTGTTGCGCAGAGTGTTTGTTGTATCCGTGCGTAAGATGTTTTGCATTCCGTTTTTGTAGTTCAGCGTGTTTGTTGTATCCGTGTATAAGTTGTGTTGCATTCCGTTGTTGTTACCCGGAGTGTTTGTTGTATCCGTGCGTAAGATGTTTTGCATTCCGTTTTTGTAGTTCAGCGTGTTTGTTGTATCCGTGCGTAAGATGTTTTGCATTCCGTTGTTGTTACCCGGAGTGTTTGTTGTATCCGTAGTTAAGGTGTTTTGCATTCCACTGAAACTCATCTGAGAACCTGTGTTTTTGTAAAGTTTTTTGTTGTGCCTGTGATTTGTGAGATAAGGTGTCTCACTTTGATAAGTGTCGTGTTCTTTTTTGACACTATAGTAAAACATTTTTGTCTTTTTTTATGGTGCTGATATATGTGTACAATATTGACATAGCTGTAATTAAATGACGAAGGAGTAAAGATACCGCTGTTGTAGCCCGGAGTGTTTGTTGTATCCGTGCGTAAGATGTTTTGCATTCCGCTGTTGTAGCCCGGAGTGTTTGTTGTATCCGTAGTTAAGGTGTTTTGCATTCCACTGAAACTCATCTGAGAACCTGTGTTTTTGTAAAGTTTTTTGTTGTGCCTGTGATTTTGGTGATAAGGTGTCTTACTTTGATAAGTGTCGTATTCTTTTTTGACACTATAGTAAAACATTTCTGTTTGTTTTTATGGTGCTGATATATGTGTAAAATATTGACATAGCTGTAATTAAGTAACGAGGGATTAAAGATACCGTTGTTGTTGCACAGAGTGTTTATTGTATCCGGGTGTAAGATGTTTTGCTTTCCACTGAAACTCATTTGAGAACCTGTGTTTTTATAAAGCTTTTTGCTGTGCCTGTGATTTGTGAGATAAGGTGTCTCACTTTGATAAGTGTCGTGTTCTTTTTTTGCACTATAATAAAACATTTCTGTTTGTTTTTATGGTGCTGATTTATGTATAAAATATTGAAATAACTGTGATTAAATAACAAGGGAGTAAAGATGCCTTTATTAAAAAAATCAGGTAAGAGTTTACTCATGGGAATGTTCATAGAAAAACTATGTCATACTTGAGAGACGCATAGCAAATAAAAAAATAATAAAAGTTAAAAAGGAAGAGTTTGCAAAAAAGGAGTCCGCTATAGCGGATATTTTGCTTCATTCTTGAAAACCATAATTATTTTGCTTTTATTCGAGAACAGTGTAAAAAGCTTTCTTGAATCAACATTATTTTTGGGAAGAGGGTTTGGGCAGGTTTTATTTTATGTTTGTCAGCTCCCGTTTGAGTTCTGTAATTATTTTGCTTTTATTCGAAAACAGTGTAAAAGCTTTCTTGAATCAACATTATTTTTGGGAAGAGGGTTTGGGCAGGTTTTATTTTATGTTTGTCAGCTCCCGTTTAAGGTCTGTAATGGTTTTGCTAAATTGTGTTTTTGTTTCTTTCAGCTCTTTAGTGATTTGATCCTGCAGATTTTGTTTTGTGTCTGCTAGTTCTTTTTTTACATCTGTCAGTTCTTTATTTGTTCTCATCAGTTTTTTTTGGACAGCTTTAAATTCTTTTTTTAATTTTATTTTTTCCGATTTTGTTTCTGTCATCTTTTTATAAACAGTATTCAATTTTGTTTTTAGTTTTGTGTTTTCCTCTTTCAGGTTGTTTAATTCAGTGGTGTTTTTTCTGGAATGTTTGTCAGTCTGCTGTAGTTTGTTTTGTGTGTCCGTGAGTTTGTTTTGAGTGTCTGTGAGTTTGGCTTGAGTGTCTGTGAGTTTGTTTTGAGTGTCTGTGAGTTTGTTTTGAGTGTCTGTTTTAAATTCTGCAAATTCCTTTATCAGAGTTTTAAACTTGAGCCACACTTCTTTTCTGAAACCGGCTAGCTCCCCCTTTATCTCCTGAAAGGTCTTGTGTAACTGCTCCGTCTTGTTGTTGACAGCTTTTTTAAAATCACTGAATTGTTTATACAAAGCCTTGATTCCTGCCCACAGAGTTCCGTAAATGCTGATCCAGTCGGGCCTGACAGGCTTTTCTTTTAATTTCAGGTTATTTGGCAGTTCTTCGGCAATAATTCCCATTCTGCTTTTTTCGGGATGTTCATCCTTGTATTCGAAAGTAAAAAGCGGCGTGTTTAAAATATCCTGTAGGGCCAGCTCTGTTTTTTTAAAAAGTTTGATGTTTTTCTTAAAAATTCTGGAGGAGGCGGTCGTCACCCGATTACAGGTGGTGCCGGTTGAGTTGCATTCCCTTAAAGTTCCATGCACATCCACTCCGCGGAGGGAAGGATACCTGTTATTATCTGTAGTGCTTACTTTCCCATATATTACATTGCCGATATTGAGTATTTTGTTTTCCGTCGTGTTGTCGTCTCCCGCCTGGTATCCGATAAAGATGTTTTGCTCTCCTGTCGTGTTTCTTTCTCCCGCTTGGAATCCGATAAAGGTGTTGGTATGTCCTGTCGTGTTGTTTTGTCCCGCTTCATATCCCATAAAGGTATTGCCGTTTCCCGTCGTATTGTTTTCTCCCGTGTGGTATCCGATAAAAGTGTTGGTATATCCTGTCGTGTTTCTTTCTCCCGCTTGGAATCCGAGAAAGGTATTTTGTCTTCCCGTCGTGTTGGCTTTTCCCGATTCATAGCCCAGAAAGGTATTATTATATCCCTCTGTGTTGTTTAGTCCCGCTGAGTGTCCCACAAAGGTATTGGCGTTTCCAGTCCTGCTGTTTTGTCCTGCGCGGTATCCGCTGAAACTCATCTGAGAACCTGTGTTTTTGTGAAGATTTTTTTTGTGCCTGTGATTTGGGAGACAAAGTGTCTCACTTTGATAAGTGTCGTATTCTTTTTTGACACTATAGTAAAACATTTTTGTCTTTTTTATGGCGCTGATATATGTGTAAAATATTGAAATAGCTGTAATTAAATAACGAGGGAGTAAAGATACCGTTTTTGTAGCGCAGGGTGTTTGTTGTATCCGTGTATAAGTTGTTTTGCTTTCTGTTTTTGTAGTTCAGAGTGTTTGTTGTATCCGTAGTTAAGTTGTTTTGCTTTCCGCTGAAACTCATCTGAGAACCTGTGTTTTTGTGAAGATTTTTTTTGTGTCTGTGATTTGGGAGACAAAGTGTCTCACTTTGATAAGTGTCATGTTCTTTTTTGACACTATAGTAAAACAGTTTTGTTTTTTTTTATGGCGTTGATATATGTGTAAAATATTGAAATAACTTGAATTAAATGATGAAGGAGTAAAGATAACTTTATTAAAAAAATCAGTTAAGAGTTTATTCATGGGAGTGTTCATAGAAAAACTATGTTATACTTGAGAGACGCATAGCAAATAAAAAAATAATAAAAGCTAAAAAGGAGGAGTTCGCAAAAAAGGAGTCCGCTCCAGCGGACATTTTGTTGCTTCATTTTTGAAAACTATAATGGTTTTGCTTTTATCCGAAAACTTAGTGTAAAAAAACTTAGAGTAAAAACTTTCTTGAGACAATATTATTTTTTGGAAGAGGGTTTTGGCAGGCTTTGTTTTATATTTGTCAGTTCGCGTTTGAGGTCTGTAATGGTTTTGCTAAATTGTGTTTTTGTTTCTTGTAGTTCTTTTTTTGTTTCTGTCATCTCTTTGTAAACAGTATTCAATTTTGTTTTTAATTTTGTGTTTTCTTCTTTCAAGTTGTTTAATTCCGTGGTGTTTTTTCTGGAATGTTTGTCAGTCTGCTGTAGTTTGGTGTGTGTGTCTGTGAGCTTGGTTTGTGTGTCCGTGAGTTTGTTTTGAGTGTCTGTTTTAAATTCTGCAAATTCCTTTATCAGAGTTTTAAATTTGAGCCACACCTCTTTTCTGAAATCGGCTAGCTCCCCCTTTATGTCCTGAAAGGTCTTGTGTAACTGCTCCGTCTTATTGTTGACAGCTTTTTTAAAATCACTGAATTGTTTGTACAAAGCCTTAATGCCTGCCCACATAGTTCCGTAAATGGTTGGCCAGTCGGGCCTTACAGGCTTTTCTTTTAATTGCAGGTTATTTGGCAGTTCTTCGGCAATAAATCCCATTCTGCTCTTGTCAGGATGTTCATCTTTGTATTCGAAAGTAAAAAGTGATGTGTTTAAAATATCCTGTAGGGCCAACTCTGTTTTTTTAAAAAGTTTGATATTTTTCTTAAAAGTCCTGGAGGAGGCGGTCGTCACCCGATTACAGATAGTGCCGGTTGAGTTGCATTCCATTATAATTCCATGCACATTCACTCCGATGGCTGAAGGATACAAGTTATTATCTGTATTGCTTGTTCTCCCATAGATTATATTGCCGATATTGAGTCTGGCGCTGTCGGTCGTGTTGTTTTCTCCCGCTTTATATCCCAGAAAGATGTTTTGGAATCCTGTCGTGTTGTTTAATCCCGCTAAGCGTCCTAGAAAGGTATTATTATATCCCTCCGTGTTGTTTAGTCCCGCTGATTGTCCCACAAAGGTATTGTTTCTTCCCTCTGTGTTGCTCTGTCCCGCTGAGTGTCCCACAAAGGTATTGTCATTTCCAATCCTGTTGCTTTGTCCTGTCTGGTATCCGAGAAAGGTATTATTGTTTCCATCAAATCCTTCATATCCTGCATAATAACCCACAAAGGTGTTCTGCGATCCTATGTTGGCTATTTGTCCTGCGCTAGCGCCCACAAAGGTGTTAAATTCTCCTGTCGTGTTTCGCCGTCCCGCTTTATGTCCCACAAAGGTATTATGGTTTGTCTCGTTCCAGTTTCCTGCATCATAGCCTAAAAAGGTGTTATTGTTTCCAATCTGATTGAGTCTTCCCGCTTCAACACCTAAAAAGGTGTTGTGGATTCCCGTCGTGTTGTTTTCGCCTGTAACCATACCCACAAAGGTGTTTGAGCTTCCCGTTGTGTTGCCCAGTCCCGCATCACGGCCCAAAAAAGTATTATCATCTCCTTCCGTGTTATTCCTTCCTGCGTCATCGCCCACAAAGGTGTTGTGATCTCCTCCTATGTTGCTCAGTCCCGCATTATGGCCTAAAAAAGTATTAAGAAATCCCGATGTGTTGTTTGCTCCCGCGCTGGCACCTACAAAGGTATTAGCACTTGGAGCCCTGTTCTTCTCTCCCGCCTTAAAGCCAATAAAGGTATTATTGTTTCCGGAGTCGTTGGTATATCCTGTATAATAACCCAAAAAGGTGTTGCCACTTCCTGTGTTGGTGGTCCGTCCTGCTTCATTGCCCAAAAAGGTGTTAAATTCCCCTACCGTATTTTGCCGTCCTGCGCCACCGCCCACAAAGGTATTAGAGTTTGCCCTGTTCCAGTATCCCGCGTCATTGCCCAAAAAGGTGTTATTGTTTCCAATCTGATTGAATCCTCCCGCTCTATGGCCCATAAAGACGTTTCCCTGTCCTGTTGTGTTCCTTCTTCCTGCTTCATTGCCCACAAAGGCATTATTGTGTCCCGTCGTGTTTTTGTTTCCCGTTTCATAGCCCAAAAAGATATTGCGTCCTCCTGTTATGTTTTCTGCTCCCGCTTTATATCCTATAAATAGGTTGCCGTCTCCTGCCGTGTTGTTTATTCCCGTTGAGTAGCCAATAAAGACATTTTGTTTTCCCGTTGTGTTGTTTAGTCCCACTCTATATCCCACAAAGGTATTGCTTCCTCCTGTTGTGTTGGTGAATCCCCCTTGGAATCCGATAAAGGTGTTTCCATTTCCTGTCGTGTTGCTATATCCCGCTTCATAGCCCAAAAAGGTCTGATGACTTCCTGTTGTGTTGCTTTCTCCCGCTTTATATCCTACAAAGGTGCTTTCTACTCCACTCGTGTTGTTTAGTCCCGCCTGGTATCCGAGAAAAGTGCCTCCGTTTCCCGTCGTGTTGTTTAGTCCCGCTTTATATCCCACAAAGGTGCTTTCGCTTCCCGTTATGTTGTTGGCTCCCGCTTGAAATCCCAAAAAGATATTTTTTTTTCCCGTTGTGTTGTTTCTTCCTGCCAGGGTTCCGAGAAAGACGTTTTCTTCTCCTGCCGTGTTGTTTTCCGTTATGTTGTTGACTCCCGCTTGAAATCCCACAAAGACATTTGCTCTTCCTGTCGTGTTGTTTCTTCCCGCTCTATTGCCCACAAAGATATTGCTTCTTCCCGTTGTGTTGCTTACACCTGCCTGGTATCCGAGAAAGATATTTGCTGCTCCCGTTGTCACTTTTCCCGCCTCGTATCCAATAAAAGTATTGAATGGCCCCGTTCCAATATGACCCGCATTATAGCCATAAGCCGTTATACCTGCTCTTGTAATGTTTGTTGTTGTTCCACATCCTACCAGTGTTCTGTCATCATCCACTTGGTAGCATTGCGGCGCTCCACCTCCACCTCCTCTTCCGGCACAAGAGAGCAGATAACAATTATGTATTTGAGATCCTTCAGTTCCAGGAGGAGGAGGGTCTGACTGACTTATAGGCTCAAGCTTCAGTAAACATACTTGTTTGTAACAGCCGCTTTGGTCTGTTGTGGAACACTCCTCATCGTTATCCTTCTTGGGGAAAGTGCCCCCGGGTCGGGTGAAAAAGACTTCCATATTGGCATAACCCTGAGTGGGATTCGGCTCGGTGGGAGCTGTTTTAATTTTAATGATTTTGAAGTTTCTGTTAAACAGCCCGTCGTTGGTGCTCATCTGCCATATAGTGTTATCTGCAGTATCCTTTATTATGCTCACACTGTCCCCGATGTTTCCGGTAAAGGTGTTTGTACAGCCGTCTCCATTGAGGCTTTTTGCAACAAATTGTCTGAAGTCGCCTTCGGAGAGTTGAGAATGAATGAGGTTGTTGATTTTCATAGTGTCTGGCAGGAGAGAGGCCAGTCCTGTGATAAGAATGAGCATCATTCCTGAAACAAGCAGTATTTCCAAAAGGGAGAAGCCCTTGTTGTTGCTAAGGGTGCCTTTCGTATTGGTGTAGGGAGTATTTTTCGCACTTGTGAATAGGCTGGTTTCTATAGGGCTGTTAGTTTGAGTGCCGTTGTTGTTGCACAAAGTGCTTGTTGTATCCGTGTGGCCGGTGTTTTGCTTTCCACTGTTGTAGCTCAGAGTGTTTGTTGTATCCGTGGTTAAGATGCTTTGTTTTCCACTGAAATTCATCTGAGAGTCTATGTTTTTGTAAAGATTTTTTCTGCGCCTGTGATTTGGGAGGCAATTTATCATCAATTTGATAAGTGTCGTGTTCTTTTTTGACAGTATAATAAAACAGTTCTGTCTTTTTTTTATAGTGTTGGTATATTTGTAAATTGTTGAAATAAATGTAACTAAATAACGAGAGAGGGAGGTGCAGATATTTTTATTAAAAAAATCAGATAAGAGTTTATTCATGGGAGTGTTCATATAAAAATTATGTCATAATTGAGAGATGCATAGCAAATAAAAATAATGATAAAAGCTAAAAAAGAGCCGCTAAAGCGGATATTTTGCTTATTTATGCTTGAAAACCATAATGATTTTGCTTTTATTCGAAAACTTAGTGTAAAAAAACTTAGTGTAAAAAAACTTAGTATAAAAATTTCTTGAACCAATATTATTCTTTGGAAGAGGGTTTTGGCAGGCTTTGTTTTATATTTGTCAGCTCCCGTTTGAGTTCTGTAATGTTTTTGCTAAATTGTGTTTTTGTTTTTTGTAGCTCTTTTTTTGTTTCTGTCATCTCTTTGTAAACAGTATTTAATTTTGTTTTTAGTTTTGTGTTTTTCTCTTTCAAGTTGTTTAATTCCTTGGTGTTTTTTCTGGAATGTTTGTCAGTCTGCTGTAGTTTGTTTTGAGTGTCCGTGAGTTTGTTTTGAGTGTCTGTGAGTTTGGCTTGAGTGCCTGTGAGTTTGTTTTGAGTGTCTGTGAGTTTGTTTTGAGTGTCTGTTTTAAATTCTGCAAATTCCTTTATCAGAGTTTTAAACTTGAGCCACACTTCTTTTCTGAAACCGGCTAGCTCCCCCTTTATCTCCTGAAAGGTCTTGTGTAACTGCTCCGTCTTGTTGTTGACAGCTTTTTTAAAATCACTGAATTGTTTATACAAAGCCTTGATTCCTGCCCACAGAGTTCCGTAAATGCTGATCCAGTCGGGCCTGACAGGCTTTTCTTTTAATTTCAGGTTATTTGGCAGTTCTTCGGCAATAATTCCCATTCTGCTTTTTTCGGGATGTTCATCCTTGTATTCGAAAGTAAAAAGCGGCGTGTTTAAAATATCCTGTAGGGCCAGCTCTGTTTTTTTAAAAAGTTTGATGTTTTTCTTAAAAATTCTGGAGGAGGCGGTCGTCACCCGATTACAGGTGGTGCCGGTTGAGTTGCATTCCCTTAAAGTTCCATGCACATCCACTCCGCGGAGGGAAGGATACCTGTTATTATCTGTAGTGCTTACTTTCCCATATATTACATTGCCGATATTGAGTATTTTGTTTTCCGTCGTGTTGTCGTCTCCCGCCTGGTATCCGATAAAGATGTTTTGCTCTCCTGTCGTGTTTCTTTCTCCTGATTTGTATCCGATAAAGGTGTTGGTATGTCCTGTCGTGTTGTTTTGTCCCGCTTCATATCCCATAAAGGTATTGCCGTTTCCCGTCGTATTGTTTTCTCCCGTGTGGTATCCGATAAAAGTGTTGGTATATCCTGTCGTGTTTCTTTCTCCCGCTTGGAATCCGAGAAAGGTATTTTGTCTTCCCGTCGTGTTGGCTTTTCCCGATTCATAGCCCAGAAAGGTATTATTATATCCCTCCGTGTTGTTTAGTCCCGCTGAGTGTCCCACAAAGGTATTGGCGTTTCCAGTCCTGCTGTTTTGTCCTGCGCGGTATCCGATAAAGGTATTATTGCTTCCATCAAATCCTTCATATCCTGCATAATAACCTAAAAAGGTGTTCTGCGATCCTATGTTGGTTATCTGTCCTGCGCTAGCGCCCACAAAGGTGTTAAATTCTCCCGTCGTGTTTTGCCGTCCCGCTTTATATCCCACAAAGGTATTAGAGCTTACCTCGTTCCAGAGGCCTGCGGCATATCCCAAGAAGGTATTAAGCTGTCCAACCCGATTTAGTCCTCCCGTTTCATATCCCACAAAGGTGTTTTGGTTTCCTGTCGTGTTCTGTTTGCCTGCATCCGTGCCCACAAAGGTGTTTGCGCCTCCTGTCGTATTGTCCAGTCCAGCATCACGGCCCAAAAAAGTATTATTATCTCCTGCCGTGTTATTCCTTCCCGCCTCATCTCCCACAAAGGTGTTATGATCTCCTCCTATGTTGCTCAGTCCCGCATTATGGCCTAAAAAAGTATTAAGAAATCCCGATGTGTTGTTTGCTCCCGCGCTGGCACCTATAAAGGTATTAGCATTTGGAGCCCTGTTCTTCTCTCCCGTCTTAAAGCCAATAAAGGTATTATTGTTTCCGGAGTCGTTGGTATATCCTGCATAATAACCTAAAAAGGTGTTACTATTTCCTGTGTTGGTGGTCCGTCCTGCGTTAACGCCTAAAAAGGTGTTAAATTCTCCCTCCGTATTTTGCCGTCCTGCACCACTGCCCACAAAGGTATTAGAGTTTGCCCTGTTCCAGTATCCCGCGTCATTGCCCAAAAAGGTGTTATTGTTTCCAATCTGATTGTATCCTCCCGCTCTATGGCCCATAAAGACGTTTCCCTGTCCTGTTGTGTTCCTTCTTCCTGCTTCATTGCCTACAAAGGTATTATGGTTTCCTGTCGTGTTGGTGTTTCCCGTTTCATAGCCCAAAAAGATATTGCGTTCTCCTGTCGTGTTTTCTGCTCCCGCTTTATATCCTATAAAGAGATTGCCGTCTCCTGCCGTGTTTTCTTTTCCCGTTGAGTAGCCAATAAAGACATTGCTGTTTCCCGTTGTGTTGTTTAGTCCCACTCTATATCCCACAAAGGTATTGCCTCTTCCCGTTGTGTTGTTATATCCCGCTTGAAGTCCGAGAAAGGTGTTTCCGTTTCCCGTCGTGTTGCTTAATCCCGCTTCATAGCCCAAAAAGACCTGATAATTTCCTGTTGTGTTGCTTCCTCCCGCTTTATATCCCACAAAGGTATTTTCTGCTCCACTCGTGTTGTTGAATCCCGCTAGGTATCCGAGAAAGGTGCCTCCGTTTCCCGTCGTGTTACTGCCTCCCGCTCGGTGTCCGATAAAGGTGCTTTCGCTTCCAGTTGTGTTGTTGAATCCCGCTTGAAATCCCACAAAGGTATTTTCTATTCCCGTTGTGTTGCTGAATCCCGTTCGGTGTCCGAAAAAGACGTTTTTTTCTCCCACCGTGTTGTTTTGTCCCGTTGTGTTGTTGAATCCCGCTTGAAATCCCACAAAGGCATTGGATCTTCCTATCGTGTTGTTGAATCCCGCTCTATTACCCACAAAGATATTGCCGCCTCCCGTTGTGTTGCTGACTCCTGCCTGGTATCCGAGAAAGATGTTTGCTGTTCCTGTTGTCTCTTTTCCCGCCTCGTATCCAATAAAAGTATTGAATGCCCCCGTTCCACTCTTTCCCGCATTAAAGCCATAAGCCGTTGTACGTTCTCTTATAATGTTTGTTGTTGTTCCACACCCTACCAGTGTTTTATCATCATCCACTTGGTAGCATTGCGACGCTCCTGCTTCACCTCCTCTTCCGGCACAAGAGAGCAGAGCACACTTTTGCACTTGAGTTCCCGCGGTTCCAACAGGATCAGGGTCTCCCACCACTGTAGGTGAAAGCTTCAGTAAACATACCTGCTTGTAACAGCCGCTTTGGTCTGTTGTGGAACACTCCAGATTGTTGTCCTTCTTGGGGAAAGTGCCCCCGGGTCGGGTGAAAAAGACTTCCATATTGGCATAACCCTGAGTGGGATTCGGCTCGGTGGGAGCTGTTTTAATTTTAATGATTTTGAAGTTTCTATTAAACAGCCCGTCGTTGGTGCTCATCTGCCATATAGTGTTATCTGCAGTATCCTTTATTATGCTCACACTGTCCCCGATGTTTCCGTTAAAGGTGTTTGTACAGCCGTCTCCATTGAGGCTTTTTGCAACAAATTTTCTGAAGTCGGATTCGGAGAGTTGAGAATGAATAAGATTGTTGATTTTCATAGTGTCTGGCAGGAGGTTGGCCAGTCCTGTGATAAGAATGAGCATCATTCCTGAAACAAGCAGTACTTCCAAGATGGAGAAGCCCTTGTTGTTGTCAGGAATGCTTTTCGTATTGGTGAAGAGGTTGTGTTGTTTTCGGCTTGTGTTGTCAGGAGTGCTTTTCGTATTGGTGAAGGGAGTATTTTTCGCAACTGTGAAGAGGCTGGTGTCTGTGAAGCTGTCGGTTTGCTTTCCACTGTTGTTGTATAGAGTGTTTTTCGTACCTGTGAAGTTGGTGGTGTTTTGCTTTTCACTGTTGTAGTCCGGAGTGTTTATTGTATCCATAGTTAAGGTGTTTTGCTTTTTGTTTTTGTAGCCCGGAGTGTTTATTGTATCCATGTTTAAGATATTTTGCTTTCCACTGTTGTAGCCCAAAGTGTTTGCTGTATCTGTAGTTAAGTTATTTTGCTTTCCGTTATTGTAGCCCAGCGTGTTTATTGTATCCGTGTGTAAGATGTTTTGCTTTCCTCTGTTGTAGCCCAGAGTGTTTGTTGTATCCGTAGTTAAGTTATTTTGCTTTCCGCTGTTGTTGCGCAGAGTGTTTGCTGTATCTGTAGTTAAGATGTTTTGCTTTCCGCTGTTGTAGCCCAGAGTGTTTGTTGTATCCATGTGTAAGATGTTTTGACTTCCACTGTTGTTGTACAGCGTGTTTGTTGTATCCGTAGTTAAGTTATTTTGCTTTCCGCTGAAGCTCATCTGAGAACCTGTATTTTTGTAAAGTTTTTTGTTGTGCCTGTGATTTGGGTGATAAGGTGTTTCACTTTGATAAGTGTCGTGTTCTTTTTTGACACTATAGTAAAACATTTCTGTTTGTTTTTATGGTGCTGATATATGTGTAAAATATTGACATAGCTGTAATTAAATGACGAAGGAGTAAAGATACCGCTGTTGTAGCCCGGAGTGTTTGTTGTATCCATGTGTAAGATGTTTTGACTTCCACTGTTGTTGTACAGCGTGTTTGTTGTATCCGTAGTTAAGTTATTTTGCTTTCCGCTGAAGCTCATCTGAGAACCTGTATTTTTGTAAAGTTTTTTGTTGTGCCTGTGATTTGGGTGATAAGGTGTTTCACTTTGATAAGTGTCGTGTTCTTTTTTGACACTATAGTAAAACATTTCTGTTTGTTTTTATGGTGCTGATATATGTGTAAAATATTGACATAGCTGTAATTAAGTAACGAGGGATTAAAGATACTGCTGTTATTGCCCAGCGTGTTTGCTGTATCCGTGTGTAAGGTGTTTTGCATTCCGTTTTTGTAGCTCAGCGTGTTTGTTGTATCCGTGTGTAAGGTGTTTTGCATTCCGTTTTTGTAGCTCAGCGTGTTTGTTGTATCCGTGTGTAAGGTGTTTTGCATTCCGTTTTTGTAGCTCAGCGTGTTTGTTGTATCCATGTGTAAGATGTTTTGCATTCCGCTGTTGTTGTACAGCGTGTTTGTTGTATCCGTAGTTAAGGTGTTTTGACTTCCACTGAAACTCATCTGAGAACCTGTGTTTTTATAAAGATTTTTGTTGTGCCTGTGATTTGTGAGATAAGGTGTCTCACTTTGATAAGTATAAGTGTCGTATTCTTTTTTGACACTATAGTAAAACATTTCTGTTTGTTTTTATGGTGCTGATATGTGTGTAAAATATTGAAATAGCTGTAATTAAATAACGAGGGATTAAAGATATCGTTGTTGTTGCCCAGAGTGTTTATTGTATCCGTGTATAAGATGTTTTGCTTTCCACTGAAACTCATCTGAGAACCTGTGTTTTTATAAAGATTTTTGTTGTGCCTGTGATTTGTGAGATAAGGTGTCTCACTTTGATAAGTGTCGTGTTCTTTTTTGGCACTATAATAAAACATTTCTGTTTGTTTTTATGGTGCTGATATATGTGTAAATTATTGAAGTAACTTGCATTAAATAACGAGGGAGTAAAGATGCCTTTATTAAAAAAATCAGGTAAGAGTTTACTCATGGGAGTATTCATAGAAAAACTATGTCATACTTGAGAGACGCATAGCAAATAAAAAAATAATAAAAGCTAAAAAGGAGGAGTTCGCAAAAAAGGAGTCCGCTACAGCGGATATTTTGCTTCATACTTGAAAACCGTAATGTTTTTGCTTTTATTCGAAAACAGTGTAAAAGCTTTCTTGAATCAATATTATTTTTGTGAGGAGGTTTTGTACAGGCTTTGCTTTATGTTTGTCAGTTCTCGTTTGAGGTCTGTAATGTTTTTGCTTTTATTCGAAAACAGTGTAAAAGCTTTCCTGAACCAAATATTATTTTTGTGGGGAGGGTTTGGGCAGGTTTTGTTTTATGTTTGTCAGCTCCCGTTTGAGTTCTGTAATGGTTTTGCTAAATTGTGTTTTTGTTTCTTTCAGTTCTTTAGTGATTTGATCCTGCAGATTTTGTTTTGTGTCTGCTGATTCTTTTTTTACATCCGCTAGTTCTTTGTTTGTTCTCATCAGCTTTTTTTGGACAGCTTTAATTTCTTTTTTTAATTCTGTGTTTTCCTCTTTCAGGTTGTTTAGCTCAGCGGTATTTTTTCTGAAATATTTGTTGTTCTGTTGTATTTTAGTTTGTGTATCTGTAAGTTTGGTTTGTGTGTTTGTAAATTTGGTTTGTGTGTCTGTTTTAAATTCTGCAAATTCCTTTATCAGCTTTTTCAACTGTGAAAAAGTGTGTGTTGTAAAATCATTCAGAGCTTTAAATTTGAGCCATATCTCTTTTCTGAAACTTGTTAACTCCCCCTTTATGTATTCTTTGTATTCGAAAGTAAAAGGTGATGTGTTTAAAACATCCTGCAGGGTCAACTCCGTTTTTTTAAAAAGTTTGATGTTTTTCTTAAGAGTCCTGTAGGAGGGGCCAGAGCCAGAACCAGAACCAGGAGGCATCACCTGAAAGCAATCGTCATCTGATTCACCTGATTCACATACCCTTAACACTCCATACACAGTCACTCCGGGGGCGGTAGGATACCTGTTATTATTATCTGTAGTGCTTGTTGTCCCATAGATTACATTGCCGATATTGAGTCTGTTGCTGTCGGTCGTGTTGTTGTATCCCGCTTTATATCCCAGAAAGGTGTTGTAGTTTCCCGTCGTGTTGTTATATCCTGCTGAGTATCCCAGAAAGGTGTTTTGGAATCCTGTCGTATTGCTTCCTCCTGCTGAGTATCCCATAAAGGAGTTGTGGTATCCCGTCGTACTGCTTCCTCCTGCTGAGTATCCCATAAAGGAGTTGTGGTACCCCGTTGTATTGCGTCTTCCTGCTGAGTATCCCATAAAGGAGTTGTGGTATCCCGTCGTGTTGCGTCTTCCTGCTGAGTATCCCATAAAGATGTTTGCGTTTCCCGTCGTCGCTTTTCCCGCTGAGTAGCCAATAAAAGTATTGTGTTCCCCCGTTCCACTCTGTCCCGCATTAAAGCCATAAGCCGTTGTTTGTATTCTTGTAATGTTTGTTGTTGTTCCACATCCTACCAGTGTTCTATCATCCTCCACTTGGTAGCATTGCGGCGCTCCTTCTTCACCTCCTCTTCCTGCACAAGAGAGCAGAGCACACTTTTGCATTTGAGTTCCCGCAGTTCCGGGAGGAGGAGGGTCCCCCGCCTGTGTAGGTGATAGCTTCAGTAAACATACCTGCTTATAACAGCCGCTTTGGTCTGTTGTGGAACAGTCCAGATTATTATCCTTCTTGGGAAAAGTGCCCCCGGGTCGGGTGAAAAAGACTTGCATATTGGCATAACCCGGAGTGGCAGTCGGCTCGGTGGGAGCTGTTGTGATTTTAATGACTTTGAAGTTTCTGTTAAACAGCCCGTCTTTTAAGTCCGTGAGGTCTCCGTCCCTGTTGGTGTCCATCTGCCATATAGTGTTATCGTCCGTATCCTTTATTATGCTCACACTGTCCCCGATGTTTCCGTTAAAGGTGTTTGTACAGCCGTCTCCATTGAGGCTTTTTGCAACAAATTTTCTGAAGTCGGATTCGGAGAGCTGAGAATGAATGAGATTGTTGATTTTCATAGTGTCTGGCAGGAGAGAGGCCAGTCCTGTGATAATAATGAGCATAATTCCTGAAACAAGCAGTACTTCCAAAAGGGAGAAGCCCTTGTTGTTGCAGGAAGTGTTCTTCGTATTGGTGAAGAGGTGGGGTTGTTTTCGGTTTATGTTGTCAGGGGTGTTTTTCGTATTGGCGCAGAGAGTATTTTTCACACCTGTGAAGAGGCTGATGTCTGTGGAGCTGTCGTTTTGCTTTCCACTGTTGTAGCTCAGAGTGCTTGTTGTATCCGTGGTTAAGATGCTTTGTTTTCCACTGAAATTCATCTGAGAGCCTGTGTTTTTGTAAAGCTTTTTTCTGCGCCTGTGATTTGAGAGACAATATGTCTCAGTTTGATAAGTATCGTGTTCTTTTTTGACAGTATAATAAAACAGTTCTGTCTTTTTTTATGGTGTTGATATATATGTAAACTATTGAAATAACTGGAATTAAATAATGAAAGGTGAGGGGATGTGTGAACCTGCTTTTATTAAAAAAATCAGTTAAGAGTTTGTTCATGGGAGTGTTCATAGAAAAATTATGTCATACTTGAGAGACGCATAGCAAATAAAAAAATGATCAAAACTAAAAAGAGGAGTCTGCAAAGAAGAGTCCGCTACAGCGGATATTTTGCTTCATTCTTGAAAACCATAATGGTTGTGCTTTTATCCGAAAATAGTGTAAAAGCTGTCTTGAATCAATATTATTTTTGGGAGGAGGATGATTTAGTCAGGCTTTGTTTTATGTTTGTCAGCTCCCGTTTGAGTTCTGTAATGGTTTTGCTAAATTGTGTTTTTGTTTCCTGCAGTTCTTTAGTGAGCTGATTTGTTAGACATAAGACTTCCTTTTATGGTTGAAAATTATCTCGCTTACCCTCTTAAAAAATAAAGAAAAACGATGGGAGTGCTTTGAAAGAAAAAAACTGGGGGGGGGGGGTAATCTTTAGGAGGAGCCGATTTTTTTCTTGAGGACAATTTGAAGAATTGTCCGGCAAAGTAAGCGACCAGAGTGTTACAAAAATAAGAGAGGGAAAGCGAACCAAAGTAGGAGCTTAGAGAATAATAAAAGAGCCTCCCTCATTGATCTGTACCTCAAAAACTGTACAGTAAAAAGAAAGAGTCTAGGTCAAGCTTTTGATTTAGATTAAAAAACAGGGGGGGCATGCCAAGATTTTCAAAATCCATAAAGAAGTTAGAGGAGTATATCTATTATTACAATAATAAAAGACCACAATGAGGATTAAAGGGAAAAACACCGAAGGAATATAGAACTTCTTTAAATATTTTTTAAGATGATTTATAAAAATCAAATGAAGATGAACTTGTCTTTGCAGACTCTCTTATTTTACTGTACAGTTTTTGAGGTACAGATCATCATGGGAGGCTTCCTTATAAAAAATCTATTTCATTTCTTGACATTATCATATTTAACCTCATGTTAGTATCTATGAATTGCTCTATGAAAGAGGAAGATTATATTAAAAATAGATTAGAAGACCAAATTCAATGGTATTCAAAAAAAAGTTCTAAATATAAAAAATTATCTTATACAATACGAACTGTAGAAATCACGATAGCTGGACTCATTCCTGCTTTATTCCATTGGTCACTAATTAAAGGACTGATTCCTTTCTTAAGTGCTATTGTCGCAATACTTGCTGGTCTTATAGCTCTTTTTAAACTTCAAGAAAATTGGCTTTCTTACAGGACAACGTGTGAATCTTTAAAACACGAAAAGTATTTATACTTTACAAAAGTATCTCCATATGATAAAGAAAATTCATTTGAATTTTTGGTAAAGACTGTTGAAAGTATAATATCTAAAGAAAATAGCCTTTGGAAACAACAAATTGCACCTAACAAAAATAAGGAGATTTAATGACTAAACAGAAAATTTTTATAAGCTACGATTATGATAACGACAAAGATTATAAAAATCTCCTACTCGCATGGGATAAAAACAAAATCTTTGACTTTAATTTTACAGATGAGTCAGCTGATGTATCTATCAATAGCCACGATGTTAGTGTCATCGAAAGAGCAATCTCTGCAAAAATAAAGCAATCTGATATTTTTCTATGCTTAATTGGTAAATATGCTCAGCAAAGTGACTGGATAAAATGGGAAATAGAAAAAGCTATAGAGTTAGGAAAAAAAGTAGTAGCTGTTAAAATAGAAAAAAATCATATCTCTCCAGATGAAATTAAAAATGCTAATGCAAAATGGGCTATGTCTTTTACATTTGATGCTATTAAAAAAGCTATTAAAAAAGCTATTGAAGAAAGTACTGTGTCATTCAATATTAAGAAAGGAATAAAAAAAGAACCTGAACAAATAAATAAACCCTCTAAACCCTGGAATATTGGATAAGTGTCTTTTTTCTACCTTACAGAAACAGATGTCTTATTGATTAAAGAAACACAGCCTCAGTTAGTTTATGAGCCTAAAAATAAAATTTTAACTGGTTTCCTTCAATTTGAAGGAGAATATCAAGGCTATACAATTAACGACAAATACAATTTAGAAATTGATTTTAATGACCAAAAACCTCTTCCTTTAGTAAAAGAGATAAATGGAAGAATTGAAAAAATATCTAAAGATAAAAATCTAAACCTAATGGAATTACATATAAATTATGGAGATATAAATAAAGGTTTATGTTTATGTTCTCGTTTTAAAGCTTTTGAGTATGTTGATAAATTGAAGAATAGTTTATCTCCTGGAATAGATTTTATTCAAGAATTAGTAATACCTTTTTTATATGGTATAAGTTATTTTGAAAAACATGATGAATTTCCTTTTGGAGCAATAGAACATGGTGCTCCAGGCCTTATTAGAGAAATCACAAACAATGAAGATTATTTTAAATATTTACACATTTATTCAGAGACCTTGCCAGAAGAAGCTAAAAAATTTATTTATGAATACACTCGTTCTCTTAACTTAGAAAATATTATTTATAAAAATGAAAAAATTGGAAGAAACCAACTTTGCCCATGTAATAGTGGATTAAAATATAAAAAATGTCATTTGAACAGAGTTAATATAATATCTAACTGCTTATCTATAATTCAAAAAAAAAGCCTTCCCTTTAGGGAAGCATCTTTATAATTAAAGGCTTGTCTTGTAAAAAAAAATCCCTACAATATAGAAAAAGGCTAAGAAATGAAAAAAGCTATCACTTTAAAAGCTCTTCAATCTATCCTTAGAAAAGGGGAAGATTATAAAACGGAGTTTAAAGAAGAAGTATATAAAAAACTTGATAGAGAAATTGTTGCTTTTGCCAATTCATCTGGCGGAAAAATTTATATTGGTATCACAGATGATGGCGAAATAAAAGGTGTAACTATCACAAACAAACTAAAAAGCCAGATAGAAGATATTGCCAAAAACTGTGACCCTAAAGTATCTATTTCGTTCCAAGAAATGAAAAAAGAAAAAGTTTTAATTGTGGAAGTAAAAAGGAGCAAAAAGAAACCTCATAGATGTTCTTCCGGGTTTTATATCAGATCGGGTGCTATCTCTCAAAAAATGAATACAGAAGAAATAAGAGATTTTATGGAAGACGAAGAGAGAATAAAATTTGATAGAGTAAGATGTAAAGAATTTGATTATAAAAAACATTTTGACAAAAAGAAGTTTTTTGCTTTTTTAGATAAAGCCAAAATAACTTATGAAAGAAAAAATGTGATACCACTATTGGAAAATTTAAAAGTTGCTAAAAAACAAGGGCAAAAGGTTATTTTTAATAATGCAGGAGTTTTGTTTTTCTCTAAAAATTTAGAAGACATTTATTTTCATACAAAAATATCATGTGCTCGTTTGAAAGGAACGGAAAAACGCCATGTGCTTGACCGTAAAATGTTTAATAAAGATATTCTCAGCAACATTGATGATGCTCTTCTGTTTTTACAAAATTATTTGAGATTAAAATATGATGTTGTTCCAGGTGAAATTCAAAGAAGAGAAATTTTAGAAATTCCAGAGGATGCTTTAAGGGAGGCTCTGGCTAATGCTGTCACTCATAGAGATTATTTGAATCAAGGAATTTATGTGGATGTAGAAATTTATGATGACAGGGTAGAGATTTCTAATTTTGGAGGACTGCCAAAAGGATTAAAAAGAGAACAATTTGGCAAAAAGAGTGTTCCTCGTAACCATTTGATTGCCGCATTGATGGTTAGAGTAGGACATATTGAAAAAATGGGAACAGGAATTAAAAAGATGAGAGACTTAGTTAAGGAGGCCAGTCTAAAGCCTATTAAATTTGAATTTAGTAATTTTACAACTGTGGTATTTTTTCGTAAGCCTTTATCCGCTGAGAAGTTTATTTCAGAAAGTAAAAATTTCGGAGTAAAATTCGGAGCAAAAGGGAAGAAGAGGGATAATCTTTTAAAATTATTAAATGCGATAGATAAAGAAGATGATTTTTCGGTTGTTTCTTTTATAAAAAGAGAAAATATCGCATTAAGGACAATAGAAAATTACATAAGATTTTTAAAAGATAATAATCTGATTTATTTTGAAGGAGCTCCAAAAACAGGCAGATATAAGGTCACTGAGAAATATAAAAAACTGAAAATTTGATGTAGAAACTGCGGAGTAAATTGCGGAGTAAATTGCGGAGTAAATTGCGGAGTAAATTGCGGAGTAAATTGCGGAGTAAATTGCGGAGTAAATTGCGGAGTAAATTGCGGAGTAAATTGCGGAGTAAATTGCGGAGTAAATTGCGGAGTAAATTGCGGAGTAAATTGCGGAGTAAATTGCGGAGTAAATTGCGGAGTAAATTGCGGAGTAAATTGCGGAGTAAATTGCGGAGTAAATTGCGGAGTAAATTGCGGAGTAAATTGCGGAGTAAATTGCGGAGTAAATTGCGGAGTAAATTGCGGAGTAAATTGCGGAGTAAATTGCGGAGTAAATTGCGGAGTAAATTGCGGAGTAAATTGCGGAGTAAATTGCGGAGTAAATTGCGGAGTAAATTGCGGAGTAAATTGCGGAGTAAATTGCGGAGTAAATTGCGGAGTAAATTGCGGAGTAAATTGCGGAGTAAATTGCGGAGTAAATTGCGGAGTAAATTGCGGAGTAAATTGCGGAGTAAATTGCGGAGTAAATTGCGGAGTAAATTGCGGAGTAAATTGCGGAGTAAATTGCGGAGTAAATTGCGGAGTAAATTGCGGAGTAAATTGCGGAGTAAATTGCGGAGTAAATTGCGGAGTAAATTGCACATAAAAATCATATATAGTTGCTTTCCATTATTATGCTCATACTGTCTCCGATGTTTCCGGTAAAGGTGTTGATACAGCCGTCTCCATTGAGGCTTTTTGCAACAAATGTTCTGAAGTCGCCTTCGGAGAGTTGAGAATGAATGAGATTGTTCATTTTCATAGTGGTTGGCGGAAGGGTGCCCAGTCCTGTGATAATAACGAGCATAATTCCTGAAACAAGTAGTGCTTCCACAAGAGAGAAGCCCTTGTTGTTTCTGAGGGTGCTTTTCGTATTGATGAAGAGGGGGGTTGTTTTCGATTTGTGTTGTCAGGTGTGCTTTTCGTATTGGTGTAGGGAGTATTTTTCACACTTGTGAAGAGGCTGGTTTCTTCTATAGGGCTGTTAGTTTGAGTGCCGTTGTTGTTGCACAAAGTGCTTGTTGTATCCGCGGTTAAGATGCTTTGTTTTCCACTGTTGTAGCTCAAAGTGCTTGTTGTATCCGCGGTTAAGATGCTTTGTTTTCCACTGTTGTAGCTCAGAGTGCTTGTTGTATCCGTGGTTAAGATGCTTTGTTTTCCACTGTTGTAGCTCAGAGTGCTTGTTGTATCCGTGGTTAAGATGTTTTGCTTTCCACTGTTGTAGCTCAGAGTGCTTGTTGTATCCGTGGTTAAGATGTTTTGCTTTCCACTGTTGTAGCTCAGAGTGCTTGTTGTATCCGTGGTTAAGGTGTTTTGTTTTCCACTGAAATTCATCTGAGAGCCTGTGTTTTTGTAAAGCTTTTTTCTGCGCCTGTGATTTGAGAGACAATATGTCTCAGTTTGATAAGTGTCGTGTTCTTTTTTGACAGTATAATAAAACAGTTCTGTCTTTTTTTATGGTGTTGATATATATGTAAACTATTGAAATAACTGAAATTAAATAATGAAAGGGGAGGGGATGTGTGAACCTGCTTTTATTAAAAAAATCAGTTAAGAGTTTGTTCATGGGAGTGTTCATAGAAAAATTATGTCATACTTGAGAGACGCATAGCAAATAAAAAAATGATCAAAGCTAAAAAGAGGAGTCTGCAAAGAAGAGTCCGCTACAGCGGATATTTTGCTTCATTCTTGAAAACCATAATGGTTTTGCTTTTATCCGAAAATAGTGTAAAAGCTGTCTTGAATCAATATTATTTTTGTGAGGAGGGTTTGCGCAGGCTTTGTTTTATGTTTGTCAGCTCCCGTTTGAGTTCTGTAATGGTTTTGCTAAATTGTGTTTTTGTTTCCTGCAGTTCTTTAGTGAGCTGATCCTGCAGATTTTGTTTTGCGTCTACTGATTCTTTTTTTAATTTTATATTTTCCAATTTTATTTCTGTCATCTCTTTGTAAACAGTATTCAATTTTGTTTTTAGTTTTGTGTTTTCCTCTTTTAGGTTGTTTAATTCCGTGGTGTTTTTTCTGGAATGTTTGTCAGTCTGCTGTAGTTTGGTTTGAGTGTCTGTGAGTTTGGTTTGAGTGTCTGTGAGTTTGGTTTGAGTGTCTTTTTTAAATTCTGCAAATTCCCTTATCAGAACTTTAAATTTGAGCCACACCTCTTTTCTGAAACCGGCTAACTCCCCCTTTATATCCTGAAAGGTCTTGTGTAACTGCTCCGTCTTATTGTTGACAGCTTTTTTAAAATCACTGAATTGTTTGTACAAAGCCTTAATGCCTGCCCACATAGTTCCGTAAATGGTGGGCCAGTCGGGCCTTACAGGCTTTTCTTTTAATTGCAGATTATTTGGCAGTTCTTCGGCAATAACTCCCATTCTGCTTTTGTCAGGATGCTCATCCTTGTATTCGAAAGTAAAAAGCGGCGTGTTTAAAATATCCTGTAGCGCCAACTCCGTTTTTTTAAAAAGTTTGATGTTTTTCTTAAAAGTCCTGGAGGAGGCGGCCGTCACCCGATTACAGTTAGCGCCGGTTGAGTCGCATTCCCTTACAATTCCATGCACATTCACTCCGCTGGAGGAAGGATAATTGTTATTATCTGTAGCGCTTGCTGTCCCGTAGATTACATTGCCGATATTGAGTTTGTTGTTTCCCGTCGTGTTGTTTTCTCCTGCTTTATATCCCAGAAAGATGTTATTATTTCCCGTTGTGTTGCTGTCTCCCGCTTCATATCCCAGAAAGGTATTGTGTCTTCCCGTCGTGTTGCTTAATCCCGCTGAGTGTCCAACAAAAGTATTGTCGTTTCCCGTCGTGTTGTTGAATCCCGCGTCGTTTCCAACAAAGATATTGCTTTCTCCCGTCGTGTTGTTGAATCCTGCGTCGTTTCCAACAAAGGTATTGCCGTTTCCCGTCGTGTTGATGAATCCCGCTTGGTATCCGAGAAAGGTATTCTGATTTCCCGTCGTGTTCCTTATTCCCGCTAGGTTTCCGAGAAAGGTGTTGAGGTATCCTGTCGTGTTGTTTAATCCCACGAAGTATCCGATAAATGTATTTTCTCTTCCTGTCGTGTTCCTTAATCCCGCGTAGGTTCCGAGAAAGGTATTGTTGGATCCCATCGTGTTGCTTTCTCCCGCTAGGTTTCCGAGAAAGGTGTTGCCGAAGCTCGTCGTGCTGTTGAATCCTGCTCTATGTCCCACAAAGGTATTAGAGTTTCCCGTCGTGTTGTTGAATCCCGCTTGGTTTCCAAGAAAGGCATTTTCATTTCCTGTCGTGTTTTCTAATCCTGCTTGGTATCCGATAAAGGTGTTTCTTTCTCCTATCGTGTTATTTTTCGTTATACTGTTTAATCCCGCTTGGTATCCAATAAAGGTGTTTTGCTGTCCTGTCGTGTTGTTTAATCCCGCTCTATTGCCTATAAAGATATTGCCTCTTCCCGTTGTGCTATTGAATCCCGCTTGGTATCCCACAAAGGTATTAGAGTTTCCCGTCGTGTTTTCTAATCCTGCCTGGTATCCGATAAAGGTGTTGTGTTCTCCTACGGTGTTATTTTGTCCCGTCATACTGTTTAATCCCGCTTGGTATCCGATAAAGGTGTTGTGCTGTCCTGTCGTGTTGTTTAATCCCGCTCTATTGCCTATAAAGATATTGCCTCTTCCCGTTGTGCTATTGAATCCCGCTTGGTATCCCACAAAGGTATTCAAGCGTCCCGTTGTGTTGTTGAATCCCACTTGGTATCCGAGAAAGGTGTTGAAGAGTCCTGTCGTGTTGCTGTATCCCGCTTCATAGCCCAGAAAGGTGTTTCTGCTTCCCGTCGTGTTGCTTAGCCCCCCTTTGTATCCGATAAAGGTGTTGTGGTGTCCCGTCGTGTTGCTTAATCCCGCTTCATAACCCAAAAAGGTGTGATAATCTCCTGTTCTGTTGCTTTCCCCCGCTTTATATCCCACAAAGGTGTTTTCTTTTCCCGTCGTGTTACTGTGTCCTGTTCTGTATCCGAGAAAGGTGCTTGCGCTTCCCGTTGTGTTGTTGAATCCCGATTGAAGCCCCACAAAGGTATTGTCGTTTCCCGTCATGTTGCTGAATCCCGCTCGGTATCCGATAAAGGTGTTGTTTTCTCCTATCGTGTTGTTTAGTTGTCCGTGTCCCGTTTGGAATCCGAGAAAGGTGTTGAGGCTTCCTGTCGTGCTGTAGAATCCCGCTCTATTGCCCACAAAGATATTGCTTCTTCCCGTTGTGTTGCTTAATCCCGCCTGGTACCCGATAAAGATGTTTGCGTTTCCTGTTGTCTCTTTTCCCGTTTCGTATCCAATAAAAGTATTGAATAACCCCGTTCCACTCTGTCCCGCATTAAAGCCATAAGCCGTTGTTCGGCTTCTTGTAATGTTTGTTGTTGTTCCACACCCTACCAGTGTTCTATCATCATCCACTTGGTAGCATTGCGGCGCTCCTGTTCCACCACCTCCGACACAAGAGAGCAGAGTGCAATTTTGCACTGGAGTTCCATCTTCTCCGGTAGGAGGAGGGTCTCCCTGATTTTTAGGAGAAAGCTTCAGTAAACATACCTGTTTATAACAGCCGCTTTGGTCTGTTGCGGAACACTCCAGACTGTTATCCTGATTTGGGAGAGTGCCCCCGGGTCGGCTGAAAAAGACTTGCATATTGGCATAACCCGGAGTGGGATCCGGTTTGGTGGGAGCTGTTTTGATTTTAATGATTTTGAAGTTTCTGTTAAACATCCCTTCGTTGTCGTCGTCCATTTGCCATACAATGTTATTGTCAGTATCCCTTATTACGCTCACACTGTCCCCGATGTTTCCTGTAAAGGTGTTTGTACAGCCGTCTCCATTGAGGTTTTTTGCAACAAATGTTCTGAAGTCGGATTCGGAAAGTTGAGAATGAATGAGATTGCTCATTTTCATAGTGTCTGGCAGGAAGGTGGCCAGTCCTGTGATAATAATGAGCATCATTCCTGAAACAAATAGCACTTCCAAAAGGGAGAAGCCCTTGTTGTTTCTGATGGCGCTTTTTGTATTGGTGAAGAGGTTGGGTTGTTTTCGGCTTGTGTTGTCAGTTTTGCTTTTCGTATTGGTGTAGGGAGTATCTTTCGCACCTGTGAGAAGGCTGGTGTCTGTGGAGCTGTCAGTTTGATTTCCGCTGTTGTAGCCCGGAGTGTTTGTTGTATCCGTGTGTAAGGTGTTTTGCTTTCCGTTATTGTATCCCGGAGTACTTGTTGTGTCCGTGGGTAGGGTGTTTTGCTTTTCGTTATTGTATCCCGGAGTACTTATTGTATCCGTGTGTAAGGTGTTTTGCTTTCTGTTGTTGTATCCCGGAGTACTTGTTGTGTCCGTGTGTAAGGTGTTTTGCTTTTCGCTGAAATTCATTTGAGAACCTGTGTTTTTGTTGTGCCTGTGATTTGGGAGACAACATGTCTCAATTTGATAAATTTCGTATTCTGTTTTGATAGTATATTAAAACAGTTTTGCTTTTTTTTTATGGTGCTGATATATGTGTAATTTATTGAGATAAGTTGAATTAAATGATGAAGAGAGGGGAGGGTAAAGATATCTTTATTAAAAAAATCATGTAAGAGTTTATTCATGGGAGTGTTCATAGAAAAATTATGTCATAATTGAGAGACGCATAGCAAATAAAAAAATGACAAGAGCTAAAAAGCAGAGTTTTTTTATTTTATGATCTGGCTGATTTTTTATATAGCAGGGTCACGAACAGTCACGAATAAAAAAAGTTTAAATATGACAAATAATCATTTATACTGACTTTTAAATAATGGAAATAAAATCTCTGATAAGAAATAAAAAAGCCTTGCTGTTCATTACTCATCATCCGTATGCCAATCCCCTGGCTGTAGCCCAGGTGGAGGAATTTCAGGAATTGGGAAGAGCCGTGGGCCTGCAATGTGCAGAGCTTTGCTATCAGATAATTAAAAAACCTCATCCGGCTTTTTTCATTGGAGCCGGCAAAATCCGCGAATTAAAGGAAAAAGTGGAAACGGGAAGTCAACGCGGCTCATCTATTCAACTTGTTGTTTTCAATTGTTCTCTTTCCGGTGTGCAAATTCGGAATCTTGAGAAAAAACTGCAAGTGATGGTGATAGATCGTGATCAGCTGATATTGGATATTTTCGCTCAAAGAGCGCGCACCTACGAGGGAAAATTGCAAGTGGAGCTGGCACGTACATTGGATGAACTGCCCAGAATGGTGGGGGCTTGGATGTCCTCTCTTTCCAGACAAGGTGGAGGTATGGGGGCCAAAGGCCCCGGTGAGAAAGCTATTGAAAAAGACCGCCGGCAGGTGCAGATCCGTGTGCGTAAAATCAAGCAAAAACTGGAAAAGATACGAAGGGTGCGGAAGGGGCATCGCGCCTTAAGGAAAAAAAATAAGATTATCGGAGCGGCTTTGATTGGATACACTAACTCAGGAAAAAGCACACTGCTGAACTCTCTTACTAACAGCTCTTCCATACCGGCAAAAAATCTTCCGTTTATGACTTTGGACCCCACAACCAGAAAAGTGCATATCAGTCATTCACAAAATGTGCTCATTACAGATACAGTCGGCTTTATCCAGAACCTTTCCCCTCATTTAATAGAGGCTTTTAAAGCCACTTTAGAGGAGTCCGCTACAGCAGACATTTTGCTCCATGTGATTGATTTATCCAGCCCTTTAATGAAAGTACAGCTGGACACTGTCAATAAATTAATAACGGAGTTTGGTTGGGATCAAAAACCTTGCATTCATATTTATAATAAAATAGATATAGCTTCTAAAGAAAAAGTTTTTCAGATAAACTCTTATCCCAAGGTGTTTGTCAGTGCTTTAAAAAAAACCGGTTTGGATAAATTAAGACAAACTATAGCGGAGATGATTTCCACAATTCAGACGGAAGAAGTGCAGTTCTATTTCCCCAAAGATGAAGAGGATAAAGTGTATTCTTTGGATCGAACAGCTTTTATTTATAAAAAGGAAGCCAGTTCATTGGGCACTCTATGCTATGCCCGTATAGGTGCGAATCACATTGGAGAATGGAAAAAGTTCATCGTTAAAACATCTGTAAATTAAAAAGCCTGCCGTCCTGTTTGCAGTAAAAGGGGAAAGGGGCGGCAAAGTCAGAGAGGAAACAAGTTTGAAAAAGACGCTTTATCTGGTGGATGTGAGCTCTCTTTTTTTCAGAGCCTACTACGCTATATCCAGTCATTTAAGCAGTCCCAAAGGGCTTCCTACGAACGCTTTGTATGGGCTGTTTTCTATGACAGATAAATTTATCAGAAAACACAAATCAAAATATATTATATACTGTTTCGATCACGAAAAGCCCTCCTTTCGTGTAAAAATATACCCTGAGTATAAAGCCAACAGAGCAGAGGCGCCGGAGGATCTCAAAAAACAAATTCCCTATATAAAAAAACTGATTTCTGCTTTGGGCATTCCTCTGGTGGAACGAGAGGGTTATGAGGCGGATGATGTGATAGGTTCTTTGGCTGTGTTGGGTCAGAAAAGGGATTTTAAAGTGGTAATTGTTAGTGGAGATAAGGATTTTGCTCAACTGGTGTCCCCCTTGGTATCGCTTTACGATCCTATGAAGGAAATGGAGTACGACTCCGCCGGAGTTCAGGAAAAATGGGGGGTGCATCCTGAACAAATGACAGACTACCTCGCCATTGTGGGGGACAGCAGTGACAATATCCCGGGGGTGTTTGGAATCGGGCCGAAAGGGGCGCAAAAACTTTTGAGTGAATACGGTGATTTGGATCGGATATATGAAAACTTAAGCAGAGTTAAAAACAAAAAAACCCGGGAGAAATTGGAGAAATCCAGAGAATCAGCTTTTTTATCCAAAAAACTGGCTTGTATTGTAACGGATGTGAAAATGGAAAAATATGTGTCGTCTTTTCAGCGTCAGCCGGTTCAAAAGGAGGTTTTGAGAGAGTTACTGCAGGAGTTGGGTTTTAAGACTTTTGAGAAAAAACTTTGCAAAGAGGAAATTTTCACTGATGTGGTTTCAGGTTCGGCGATAGATAACAGGGGTGGTGAAGACAAAAAACCGGCAGATAAAAACCGCCTGCAGGGTTTTACGGATACCGCCGGTGAGTTGGCAGACGGTCAAAAAAGAACAAAAAGACTGTCATCCAATTTAAAATTACTGACTTTCAGTTGGGATGAACTGAAGGAGCTTATTCAACCTTACAGGAAAGTGTGGTGTTTTTCAAAAGGGGAGGAGTATTTTTTATCTTATAAAAATAAAGTGATTAGTTTGGGAAATCATAATTTACATGAGCTGGGGCGTTTTTTTTCAGATAGAAGGGTGCAGTGGTATGGATATGACTTGAAAAAAATATGGAAAAAATTTGATTGCGCTCACCCTATACCTGGTTGGTGCGCTATGATTGCCTCCTATCTTATAGAGCCTGGCCCGAATAGGGGTTTTGATCGTGTTGTTTTGAGGTATTTGGAGGAGGAGGTGACAGACAGTCTTGTTCCCGGTGAAATTTATCATATTTACAAAAGACTAAAGAAGGAATTGGATAAGCGGTTGACGGAATTAAACATGATGAAACTTTACGAGCAGGTAGAGCTTCCTCTCATCACTGTTTTATATGAAATGGAAAAAAAGGGGATCATGTTGGATACAAAGGAACTGGAAACACAGGCAGTGGAGGTGAATCGGCAGATTCAACAGACAGAGCGGAAAATTTTTGATTACACGAAACATGAATTTAATGTTTCCAGCCCCAAGCAGTTGGCTGATGTGTTATTTACGGAGCTGAGTTTGGATCCCATAAGAAAAACAAAAACCGGTTATTCCACAGATATGGATGTGCTGAATAAACTGAAAGATAAGCACCCGGTTGTCCCTTTGGTTTTGGAGCATAGGGAGTTGTTTAAACTCAAGACCACCTATATAGAGGTTTTGCCCCCTTTAATCAGGAAAGAAACCGGCCGGGTTCATACACATTTTCGTCAGGCTTTAACCATGACGGGAAGGCTGTCCAGTATTAATCCCAATTTGCAAAATATTCCCATTAAGACGGATAGAGGAAGAAAAATCAGAAAAGCGTTTATTGCTTCGCCCGGGAAAAAACTGATTTCCGCCGACTACTCTCAAATTGAATTAAGAGTTTTAGCTCATATTACGGGAGACCCGGCTCTGTGCGGCGCTTTTAAAAGAGATATGGATATTCACACGGCGACGGCCAGTGAAATTTATTCTGTTCCCGTTACAGAAGTTACAAGAGATCTCAGACGCTCAGCCAAAGCCATTAATTTTGGTTTAATATACGGGCAGGGGGCTTATACCTTGTCTGAGTCCATTGGTGTTTCCGTTTCCGAGGCCAATGAGATTATTAAAAATTATTTTGTCCGGTTTAAAAAGGTGAAAGAGTACATGGATTCAATGATACAACTGGTTCATAAACAAGGTTATGTGGAAACTTTGTTTGGCAGAAGGAGAGTGATTCAGGAAATTTTCTCCAGTCGTTTTCAGACTAAAAAATGGGGTGAAAGAGTGGCTATCAACACGCCCATACAAGGCGCGGCCAGTGATTTGGTGAAAATAGCCATGATTGAACTCAGAAACAGTTTGTATTCCTCTATCTTGCTTCAAATCCACGATGAACTGCTTTTTGAATGTGAAGAAAATTTGCTGGAAGAAGAGATCCGGCAAATTAAAACAATTATGGAGAATGTGGTGAGCTGGATAGTGCCTCTAAAGGTCAATATTCATGTGGGTCAAAGTTGGCACACGGCTCATGCCTGATAAAATCAAGGATGATATGTACAGCGGAACCCGACATTCAGTCCTCTTAAATGAATATTATTTGTGTCTATTGTGGTGTCTACTGAAAAAATTCCCACATTTCTTCTGCTGAACCCTCTCAGTCCCCCTCCTCTAATTAATCCGCTTTCGAGGCGTCTTCCTTCCATGAATCCCAGCCCTGCAAAACTATTTCTTCTTTCCCGGTCATCCAGGATGGTGTAGTCTCTGTCCGGTCCGAATAATCTTTTCAGCGAAGTGGGAAGCTTGTAGATATAACCGGTGTAGGTTGTGGGAAGACTTTGAATACTATGTTGAACCAACTCACTTACACTGCCGGATAAATCCCATATATATTCGTTATTCGGGAGTTTATGCGTTCGTTTGTTTAGTTTCCACTGATCGGTGATATTATCGTTGTTACTGCTTGTTTCTTTCCTGGTGGAGCCGATATTGAGAATATTTCCGTTTTGAATTTTTGTGGTGTTCTGGGACCAATTAACAGCTACAGACTCAATATGTCTGGCTATTGTCTGCCATTCATCATTGTTAATCAGGTCGTAGCCCACTCCGTTTTCCTTGCAGTATTTAATGGCATCCGATTCATTTATTTTTGTTATTACGTTGCCGCTGGCTATAGCTTCTGCTTTGATAATAGGGCGATTATAAAAGGAACCTTTGTTGATATCAGATGAGGTTTTTGCTTCGTATTTCATTACGCAAAAAGCGGCAGAGGTAAAGTTATCAAATTCGGCCACACCTATATAACCTCTCGGACATACAAAATGGTTTGATGTGTTTTTGCACAGTAAACCTCTTTCCCCGGGTTGAGAAACGGCAAACTGGATTCTTTCTTTTTGATTTACAATTCCGGTAATATCCACTGATATTTCCCATTTTCTTCTATTACATACAGGAGGATCGTCCAGAGGATAGCCTTCGATATAAATTTTTAATTCTGCATTTTCGTTTTCACAAGTACCGGATATACGGTACTCACTGACATTATCGCTGTCTATTATATCCAATTCATCAAAGTCTGCTCTGGTCCTTGTAATCCTGGAGTTGCAGCTTTCAGGGTCAATCGGTTTATAGTCTCTGATAGGGGAACTTTGGTCACAGGATAAAGAAAAAAATAATAAAGTAATAAGGATCAATAAACGGAGTTTCATAAATAATACCTCCTCCAATAGTTATAATTAAAAATAGCATGAATTGTTCAATTGATTCAAAGCTATTAAGAAAATATACCCAATATCTTACCTTTTGTTTTGCTGACCAATGTCTGGTTATTCGTCTATCTTGGTTGAATTTTCATAATTTTCGTTGAGAGAATCAACAGGTATTTTATTGATTAATTCCGGCGTCAGCAGATTCAAAGCTATTAAGAAATTATGCCCAACATCTTACCTTTCGTTTTGCTGACCAATGTCTTGGTTATTCGTCTATCTTGGTGGAATTTTCATTATTTTCCTGGATAGAATCAACAGGTATTTTGTTGATTAATTCCGGCGTCAGCATGTTCAAAGCTATTAAGAAATTATGCCCAACATCTTACCTTTCGTTTTGCTGACCAATGTCTGGTTATTCGTCTATCTTGGTTGAATTTTCATAATTTTCGTTGAGAGAATCAACAGGTATTTTGTTGATTAATTCCGGTGTCAGCATGTTCAAAGCTATTAAGAAATTATGCCCAACATCTTACCTTTCGTTTTGCTGACCAATGTCTGGTTATTCGTCTATCTTGGTGGAATTTTCATAATTTTCGTTGAGAGAATCAACAGGTATTTTGTTGATTAATTTCGGCGTCAGCATGTTCAAAGCTATTAAGAAATTATGCCCAACATCTTACCTTTCGTTTTGCTGACCAATGTCTGATTATTCGTCTATCTTGGTTGAATTTTCATTATTTTCCTGGATAGAATCAACAGGTATTTTGTTGATTAATTCCGGTGTCAGCAGGTGTGCGGGTATTTGTTTGGAGGTTTTGGCTCCCAGTTGTTTTATTTTTTCCAGTTTGGAAATGATATTTCCTTTTCCTGTATGTAGCTTTTGCAGAGCCTGCATGTAACTATTTTCCGCTTTTTTCAAATTGCTTCCAATATCAGATAAACTGTTTATAAATGAAATAAATTTGTCATAAAGCAATCCACCGGTCCGGGCTATTTCAAAGGCGTTGCGGTTTTGTTTTTCCCGTTTCCATATAGATTCCACTGTTTTCAAAGTGGCTAATAAAGTGGTGGGACTGACAATGACGATAGAGCGGTCCCATGAAAATTGGAAAATTTTCGGATCAGACTGCAAGGCAAGGGAAAAAGCTCCTTCCACTGGAAAAAACATCAGAACAAAATCAGGTGTATTTAAGGAATTGGCTCGGGCATATTGTTTTTCATTCAGCTGTTTTACATGATTACGCAAGGAGGAAATGAACAGGGATAAATGATTTTGTTTTTCCTCCTGTGAATTGGATACGATAAATCGCTCATAGTGAGTTAGAGACACTTTCGCGTCAATAACTATATGTTTATTATCCGGGAGATTGATAATCACATCCGGTTTTTGTCGTTTACCTTCCTCATCCATCAGATTCAGCCCCCGGCCTTGAGTGGTGTAATGCTCATTTTCTTTTAAACCTGAAGCTTCCAAAATAGTGCTGAGGATAATTTCCCCCCATTGTCCCTGAGCTTTTACATCTCCTTTTAAAGCTTGTGACAGGTTCATGGTTTCTGCTTTTAGGCGGTCATGCACCTCGCAAAGCTCTTTAATTTTATCTTTCAGCGAAAATCGTTCTCGTGATTCTTCTTTGTATGTGTTCTCCACTTTTTCCTGAAAAATTCGTATTTTTTCTTTTAGAGGATTTAATAAAGTGGACAGATTTTGTTCCGCCTGAATTTGAAATTGCTTCGATTTAGCCTCAAAAATTTCCTGACTGAGATTTTTAAAATGATCGGTAAATTGGTTTTGCAGGATCTGTTTGGTGTTTTTTTCCCCGGCCATTTCTGACAGTTGCTTTTCTGTGTTGAGGTACTGGTTCTGAAGAATATTGATCTTTTCCTCTAGTTTGTTTTTTTCTTCTTTTTCTCTTTTGAGCAGAGTTTGAATCTGGATAAGCAAACGGTTTTTTTTCATCGATGTGAAAAGTCCGCCGACAATAATGCCGGCCAATCCGGCGACAAGAGTAATCGCAAGTACAGACATTACTGTAATATCCTAATTATTTTTTGCATGTTGCTGATTTTTTGGAATCATCGAGATGTCCAACATAATTGCAGAATGTGTCGTAACAAACCTGTAATCTTTCGGGATTGTTGTCTATGCAGTTGAAAATGGTGATATCTTGTTCTCTGCACACATTCTGCAATTTTGTTGTTACATAGGCATCAGGGCTTGTTCTGCAATAGACACGACATTCATCCGTCCAAGCGGAACAGGAACCGGGAATCACTTCATCTTGAACCGTAATGGTTTGGTAGGGGTATTGCGTGCATCCGAAGTGGATTAAAAAACACAAAAATACAATAAGAATATGGATAGATTTTTGCATAGTCTGGTTCATATTATGAACTGATTATGCACTTGTCAAGTTTGTTGTAGTGCAGGGGATTTATGATGACTGAATAATAAATTGAGTCATTTCTTAAAACAGGAGGGTAATTTTTACAAAGAATCTATTTTTTTTTGCTTATTTTGCTTTTTATATGTAAAATAAATTTCCTTCAATATATACGATATGCGGGTGCATCTTTATCCGAAAGTTTTTCAGATATATATTTTGGACTGTATTTTCGATGGAGAAAGACTGAAATTTTTTAATTATGAAAAATCTGTTTTTTATTTTTTGTTTTTTGGCCTCTTCGGCTGTTTTAGCTCAATCTTCTGGTTCGCAGTATGACGCTCTGGTGGCACAGGATGATATGAAAGTGGATTGCTCCAATATCTTGAAAGTTGTTCTCTCTTATATTGATTTGAATGAGCAGAATTCCCGTCTTATGCATGTGTCTGGCAACCGGTTTTTATCGACGGTGTCCTTCCCCGTGGCTGGCGACGGTGTGAAAGGCGAAATGAAGGGCAAAGACAAAATATGTAAAGACAAAACACTCCAAGAGGATATCCAGGAAACTGTTTTTTTGATTGGAGAAAATCAGAATATTTTATTTAATAAAGCAGGTGATATTAGGGAAGTTTTACCGGGTTGTTTGAGTTCGGTTCAGCAATAATCAGACGTTGTGTATTTATATGGCGGAGAGGGAGGGATTCGAACCCTCGAGACGGTTGCCCGCCTACACGCTTTCCAAGCGTGCGCCTTCAGCCGCTCGGCCACCTCTCCTGCTTTTTGCTTAAATGTAGCAGGTTTTCCGTACTGAGTTAACTCAGTTGTTTGTCTTTTTCATATTTCCCTTTGTGAGCGTACAAATACGGTTAGGTGTTGATCTTTATAAGTCTTTCCAGCACCGTTTGACAGTGCTCCAAGCTACGTTGAGGCAGGCAGTTCAAACAAACAAAGCTGTAATTTAATTGTTGCCAAGTGTCGTTTTGACAAATTTCTTTGTGAGCGTACAAATACAGTTAGGTGTTGATCTTTATAAGTCTTTCCAGCTCCATTTGACGGTGCTCCAAGCTGTTTTATGAGTCTTTCCAGCACCGTTTGACAGTGCTCCAAGCTACGTTGAGGCAGGCAGTTCAAACAAACAAAGCTGTAATTTAATTGGTTGCCAAGTGCCGTTTTGACAAATTTCTTTGTGAGCGTACAAATACAGTTAGGTGTTGATCTTTATAAGTCTTTATAAGTCTTTCCAGCACCGTTTGAAGAGGTGGTTCTTTACGAGGTGGTTCTTTAACGGAAGCGATGCAGTTGGCCATTGATCTTTATGAGTCTTTCCAGCACCGTTTGACAGTGCTCCAGGTCGTGTTGAGGCAGGCAGTTCAAACAAACAAAGCGGTGATTTAATTGGTACCAAGTGCTGTTTTGACAAATCTCTTGGCAACGTACAAATACGGTTAGGGATTGATCTTTATGAGTCTTTCCAGTTCCGTTTGACAGTGCTCCAAGTCGTGTTGAGGCAGGCAGGTCAGGCAAACAAAGCGGTAATTTAATTGGTACCAAGTGCCGTTTTGACAAATCCATTCCCCTTTTCCCACAGTGATTCCCTTGGTTTGGCTTTGTAATGTATCCACATATTTGCCGGTAAAGGTGTTGCCGTTTTGTATATCCGGCAGGATGAAAAAACAATCTGTGGCTTTATCTGATATAAATTCCGATTTACAGTTATTTGGCTTGGGGTTGTCGATTATAATGGTTTTCGGGGTGTTTTTTTTCGGGGTGTTTTTTTGCGGTGGAGGTGAGTCCTGTTGTATTATGGTTTCTGTTTCACAACCAAAAAAGATGAAAAAAGAAAGAATAATTAGTCCTTTTAATAACTTGCTCATAAAACACATTATATAGTTTAAATAAGTAAAAGTAAATAATTACGATCCGGTCACTTCTCCTAATTTAATTATATTATGTTTGAAATCCGATTTTAGTTCTGTGTAAAAACCCTCGGATGGAAGAAAATCCAATAGTAAATGCATCTAACAACCATTAGAGCCTTTCTGTGTAAAAAAACCCTTATGGAGGAAAAACCAATAGGAGACAAGGATAATATATTGGAAACATTGGTTTTTTTTAATTTTTTCAAATTTATTGGAACTCTGTGTCTATATTTGCAGATGTCAGAGGTTCTGCTTTTCCCGTCTTTTTTGGCTCATGTTGAAGTTTTGAAAATTCCCCTTTTTTAAGCTTGATCTTTCCTTAAGTGATCGTTATTATCTACCTTCCCTGTGATTGGAACATTTCAGGGAAGCCTTTTGCTTCAGAGGAGGCCTGATTGAGAAGGCTTGTTTTCCTTAGAGGGTGACAAGAATCAAAAATCTGGTTTTGGGATAAAAAAACCGATAGGTGTCAGGGGGTTCCCTGGACTTCAGGTTCGTGCAATCCCGGAAAAGCAGGGCAAAGTTCTTTGACAACTGAATATTTATTAGAGTGCTTGTGTTGTTCTTTTTCTGTGGGGACAGAAGAGAGCTTGTCTGTCATAAGGTTTTTATAAAAACCGGACAGCACAAAACACAAGTGTAAAGTAACTCACATTTTTATATTTTTGTTTTTAACTTTTAGAAGAGTGAAAACAAGAGAGTCTGAACTGAAATCATTCTTAGCAATTTCAGTCAGTTTTGTTTTTAAATAAAAGCTACTAAGAGTTTACGGAGGATGCCTTGGCATCAGAAAGCGATGAAGGACGTGGCAAGCTGCGATAAGCTTCGGGGAGTGGCACACACACTGTGATCCGGAGATTTCCGAATGGGGAAACCCGCCGGTTAAGCTGGCAATTCAGGGTGAATATATAGCCCTGTAATGGCAAACGAAGGGAAGTGAAACATCTCAGTACCTTCAGGAATAGAAATCAATAGAGATTCCCTCAGTAGTGGCGAGCGAACGGGGAACAGCCTAAACCTCTTTTATGTTAAAGGGTCCGGCCCTTGTACAGGAGGTGTTACGGGACTTTCATGCGGTGACCGGACTAACTGCACGAAGTTACAAAATCAAAGCTTAGCAGAAGAGTCTGAAAAGGCTCTCCATAGAAGGTGATAGGCCTGTAAGCGAAAAGTTTTGATCTTCGGAAAGGATCCCAAGTACCACCGGGCACGTGGAATCCGTTGGGAATTTAGGGGGACCACCCTCTAAGGCTAAATATGTTCTGATGACCGATAGTGAACTAGTACCGTGAGGGAAAGGTGAAAAGAACCCCGGAAGGGGAGTGAAATAGAACCTGAAACCGTAGACTTACAAACAGTGGGAGCACTATTGTATATCAAGTGTGACCACGTACCTTTTGCATAATGAGCCAGTGAGTTATGGTCACGAGCAAGGTTAAGCTGTGAAGTGGAGCCGTAGCGAAAGCGAGTCTTAAATGGGCGTATTGAGTTCGTGGCTATAGACCCGAAACCCGGTGATCTATTCATGGCCAGGGTGAAGTGTGGCTAACCCCACCTGGAGGCCCGAACCATTGGAAGATGCAATTTCCTTGGATGAGCTGTGAATAGGAGTGAAAGGCTAATCAAACTGGGTGATAGCTGGTTCTCCCCGAAATATATTTAGGTATAGCCTCGAATATCTATCCTGGAGGTAGAGCACTGATTGGGCTAGGGGTCCTTACCGGATTACCAAACCCAAACAAACTCCGAATGCCGGTGATAGTGAGTTCGGGAGACAGTCATGGGGTGATAAGGTCCTGTGACGAGAGGGAAAGAGCCCGGACCCTCAACTAAGGCCCCTAAATCCATTGCTTAGTGTTAAACGTTGTGGAATTACTCAGACAGCCAGGAGGTTGGCTTAGAAGCAGCAATCCTTTAAAGAAAGCGTAATAGCTCACTGGTTCAGTGATTTTGCGCGGAAGATTTAACGGGGCTTAAGCATGGTGCCGAAGTTAGGGACTGTTGTTTACAACAGTGGTAGGGGAGCGTTGTCGTAAGGCTGAAGCCTGACCGTGAGGACAGGTGGACGAACGACAAGTGATTCTGCTGGCATAAGTAGCGTATTAACAGAGGTGAGAAACCTCTGCGCCGAAAACTCAAGGGTTCCTGGGCCAGGATCATCCTCCCAGGGTTAGTCGGGTCCTAAGGCGAGGCCAAGCGGCGTAGTCGATGGACAAAGGGTTAATATTCCCTTACCGGTTTTTGATGTTCAAGCATAGGAGTGACGGACTCAGTTATCCCGGCCTGTTATTGGATTCAGGTGTAAGCGTGCAAGAGGTGGCGTATGTAAATCAGCGTCACAACTCTCAGGCGTGAATGCGAGAGGATCTGATCCTCGAAGCGGGAGACACTATGGTTCCCAGAAAATCTTCGATGTGTTGTCAAAAATCGCCCGTACCGTAAACCGACTCAGGTGAGTGGGATGAGTATTCTAAGGCGATTGGGTTAACTCCAGTTAAGGAACTCGCCAAATTGGCACCGTAACTTCGGGAGAAGGTGTGCCCTCTCAGGTGAAGCCCCTTGCGGGTGGAGCTATGGGGAGGGTCGCAGTGACCAGGGAGTAGCGACTGTTTACCAAAAACACAGGGCTGTGCTAAATCACAAGATGATGTATACAGCCTGACGCCTGCCCGGTGCCGGAAGGTTAAGAGGATTTGTCAGCCGTAAGGCGAAGCGGAAAATCGAAGCCCCGGTAAACGGCGGCCGTAACTATAACGGTCCTAAGGTAGCGAAACTCCTTGTCGGGTAAATTCCGACCTGCATGAATGGCGTAACGACTTCTTCAGTGTCTCAACTGGACTCCCTGTGAAATTGAACTCTCAGTGAAAATGCTGAGTACCCGCGGAAAGACGAGAAGACCCCGTGAACCTTTACTCTAACTTGGCAATGATTTTAGAGTGGTTATGTGTAGGATAGGTGGGAGGCTTTGAAGCCCAGGCGCTAGCCTGGAGGGAGCCAACCTTGAAATACCACCCTTAATTATTTTGGAATCTAATCTGCGCCCCTGAACCGGGGTGAGAGACATTGTCAGGCGGGGAGTTTGACTGGGGCGGTCGCCTCCTAAAAGGTAACGGAGGCGTACGAAGGTTCCCTCAGCCTGATTGGAAACCAGGCGCTGAGAACATTGGCATAAGGGAGCTTGACTGCGAGACTTACAGGTCGAGCAGGTGCGAAAGCAGGTCAAAGTGATCCGGTGGTTCCGAGTGGAAGGGCCATCGCTTAACGGATAAAAGGTACTCCGGGGATAACAGGCTGATACCCCCCAAGAGTTCACATCGACGGGGGTGTTTGGCACCTCGATGTCGGCTCATCTCATCCTGGGGCTGGAGCAGGTCCCAAGGGTTTGGCTGTTCGCCAATTAAAGAGGTACGCGAGCTGGGTTCAGAACGTCGTGAGACAGTTTGGTCGTTATCTTCCGTGGGCGTAGGAAAATTGAGAGGAGCTGTCCTTAGTACGAGAGGACCGGGATGGACGAACCTCTGGTGCACCTGTTGTCACGCCAGTGGCATGGCAGGGTAGCTATGTTCGGAACGGATAACCGCTGAAAGCATCTAAGCGGGAAGCCGACCTCAAGATAAGTTTTCCCTGATCCTTCGGGATCCTGAAGACCCCTTCGAGATTAGGAGGTTGATAGGCGGTAGGTGTAAGCATAGCAATGTGTTCAGCCGACCCGTACTAATAGGTCGTGAGGCTTTTTTAAAACAATTTCTGGCTGAAAATACGCTAAGGATGTTTTGAGTACAGACGAAATAATTGTTGAGTTACTTTTTAAAAGAATTGCTGGTGTCTATAGCGGCGGGGCCACACCTGTTCCCATCCCGAACACAGAAGTTAAGTCCGTCAGCGGCGATGGTACTACAGGGTTGACCTTGTGGGAGAGTAGCACGATACCAGCTTTTTTTTTGCCTGATTTGGAATCTAATAATGCATAAAAAAGAACCTGTGTTTGGTACTTTAATGGAGCCGTTTAAAATTAAGTCGATGGAGCCTATCCGGTTCAATACCCGTGAGCACAGACGGAAAGTGTTGGAATTAGCTTATTTGAATTTGTTTCTTGTTCCTGCCAGAGAGGTGATTATTGATCTGCTGACGGATTCCGGTACGGGAGCTATGAGCGCGAATCAATGGTCCGCTCTTATGAGAGGGGATGAGTCTTATTCAGGCAGTGACAGTTTTTTTCGTTTTCAAAAATCCGTTCAAAGCATTATGGAGATGCCTTATGTAATCCCCACTCATCAGGGCCGGTCGGCTGAAAGGATTTTGTTAAACAATTTGAAGTCTCAAGGGGAATATGTTGTCTCCAATATGTTGTTTGACACCACTCGGGCCAATGCGCAAATTTTGGGGTTTAAAGTTTTGGATATCCCCTGTAGGGAATATTACAAAATTCAGGATGAGTATGATTTTAAGGGGAATGTGGATTTATCTGCTTTGGAAAAAGCGCTCAATGAAAAATCAGTTGCTTGTGTTGTGTTGACTATCACTAATAATTCCGGCGGCGGCCAGCCGGTTTCGATGGAAAATATTAAGGACACTTCTTTTATTTGTAAAAAACACAATGTGCCTTTTATTTTGGATGCTTGTCGTTTTGCTGAAAATTCCTGGTTTATCAAGCAGAGAGAAAAAGGATATTATGAAAAATCTCCTTTGGAAATTGCGAGGGAAATGTTTTCTCATGCGGATATGTGCTTTGTGTCCGCTAAAAAAGACGGACTGGCTCATATAGGAGGGTTTATCTGTCTCAGGGATGAAAAGATGGTGAAGGAATGTCAAAAAGATCTGATTACTTCAGAGGGATTTCCCACTTACGGAGGTTTGGCTGGAAGAGATTTGGAAGCTATCTCTGTGGGTCTTCAGGAAGCCCTGGAAGAATCTTATCTTCATTATCGTATTTCATCTGTAAAATACCTGCATGAAAAACTGAAGCAGGCGGGGCTTCCTCTTGTTCGGCCGTCCGGAGGCCACGCGGTTTATATTGATGCCAAAACCGCTTTGCCTCATATTCCTGTTTCCGCTTATCCGGCTCAGTGTTTTTCTGCCGGATTATATGAATTTTCCGGTGTTCGTACTTGTGAAATTGGTTCAGTTATGTTTGGGCGGAAAGGGGCTGATGGAACACAGATTTTTCACAGCCAGGAGCTGGTTCGTTTGGCTGTTCCGAGACGGGTTTATACTTTTTCTCATCTGAATTATGTGTGCACTGCCATTGAAGAGTTTATAAAAGAATCAGCTCCGTCTTTAAAAGGGGTGAAAATGACTTACTCACCGGAAGTGTTAAGGCACTTCAGCGCTCATTTTCAGTGGCTGTAAAGCTCTTTGTTGTCTCGCTTTTTCGTTTTTATTTTTTTAACTTCAGTCGTTTTATTTGACGAGCCATTTTTTTCTTTGCTTCCTATAGAGAAAAGTAACAAATATGCAAATCACCTTGTTTGACGAGCCATTTTTTTCTTTGCTTCCTATAGAGTGACCGGAGCTGACATTGATAAAGATATTTACATCTAAGAATCAAAATCAGGTCAAAGACAAGATAAACAAAAGAACTGATAGTTGGGAATCAGCAGACACGGAAAAATTAACTACTACACAGGTATTTACTCTATCCGGATATTTAATAAGATCTTTGATTTCTCTTTTCGCAGTTCAGGGAAAAGTAACAAATATGAAAATCACCTGTTGTTTTCTCCTGAACCTGAAGGAAAGGAGAGAAGAGAAAATAAAATAAAGATATCACACAGAAAGGTAAAGATTTGTAGAAAACGAGAGGCCCGGGACATATAAATAAAAATTATCTTCTGGCGTGTATGAAAAAATCTTTTATCAAAGTGTTATATTCTTTTTTATGAATTTGAGGGGAACCGGTGGCGGGGGAGGCTTTTTCTTTCCGACTGATATAGTTTAATGGTGTGTTTTCCAATCCTAATTCGTTCATAAAAGACTGCAGTCGAGGTATTATATAAGAACCGGCGCCCATGTTGGCCGGTTCCTCCTGCACCCAAATCACTTTTTTCAAACGATGATAGCCGTTCAAAAAAGGAGTGAGCGCCAGTTGAGGAAAAGGATAAAGTTGTTCCACCCTCACTAAAGCTGTGTGGCTCAGGTCTTCCGGGGAGTTTTCTCTTTCAGATTTTAAGTCAAAATACACTTTTCCACTGCATAAGATCAGCACTTCCACATTCTTTGGTTTTTTTACCTGCGGATCGGCAATCACTTCCTGAAAACCGGAAGAACGGATCAGTTCTTTTTTGGCAGAAACCACTTCCGGATGCCTGAGAAGAGATTTGGGTGTCATCACTATTAAAGGTTTTCTAAAATCTCTTTTTATCTGCCGTCTCAACAAGTGGAAAAAATTGGCAGGAGTGGTGGGGTAGCAGACTTGCATATTCCCTTGGGCGCAAAGCTGGAGAAATCGCTCCAGCCGTGCGCTGGAATGTTCAGGCCCCTGTCCTTCGTAGCCATGAGGCAACAGCAGTACCAGTCCGCAGTTTTGCATCCATTTTTTCTCTCCACTGCTGATAAACTGGTCAATAATAATTTGTGCTCCATTGGCGAAGTCACCAAATTGAGCTTCCCATAAGGTGAAAAAAGAATGGTCAGCGCAGGCGTTGCCGTATTCAAAACCCAAGACGGCCATTTCGGACAGAGGGGAATTATAAATGCAAAATTCCCCTTTGTCAGGGTTTAATAAAGACAGGGGAGAGTGGGCTTTTCCCGTTTGTGTGTCAAAGTAAACAGCATGACGATGAGAGAAAGTGCCTCTTTTGGAATCCTGACCGGATATACGCACCGGATGATTTTCCAGGCAAAGCGTTCCGTACGCGGCCAATTCACACAAAGCCCAATCCAGCCGGTCTTCCTTTACTTTTTTTTGTCTGTCCTGAATAAGTTTGTTTATTTTGGGATGCAGATGAAAGTTATCCGGCAGGCAGGTGAGGGCCTGGAGAGTTTTATCCAGGTGTTGATCCAAAGGACAAGTGTCCACTGCCCTGAAAAGGTCATTTTCGTTTGTCTTTTTGTACTGCTCCCATAATGTTCCTTTCAGTTCTTCTTTTGTGAAGGTGTTATTATTCTTTCTGGTTTTATCCAAAATATCTTGTAATGTCTGCATTTGTTGATTGTAAAATTGTTGAGCTTCTTGTTTGTTGATAAGATTTTCTTTTTCTAGTTCTTCAGTGTAGATTTGCCGGGCTGTAGGATGCTGTTTTATTTTTTGATACATCACCGGTTGTGTAAAGGCTGGTTCATCTCCTTCGTTGTGACCAAAGCGTCGATAACATATTAAATCTATAAAAATATCTTTCCTGAATTTTTGCCGGAATCGCAAAGCAATGTCTATTGCCTTTATGCAGTTATTTATATCGTCTGCGTTTACCAGCAAAACGGGAGCCTGAATAGCTTTTGCCAGATCAGAGGCGTGAACGGACGAGCGTGTGTCCGAAGGGTCTGTCGTGAACCCTATTTGATTATTCAGAATAATATGCAAAACTCCGCCGGTGGTAAAACCTTCCAGCTCGGAAAGCTGGAGAGTTTCGCTGACGGAGCCTTGTCCGCTAAAAGCGGCGTCTCCATGAATAAGAATCGGTAAGACCGCTTTCCTTTGTTGCTGGTCTTTCAAAGCTCTTTGTCTGGCGCGGGCTATTCCACACACTACCGGATTGACCGCTTCAAGGTGACTGGGGTTATAGGCCAATAAAATATTACATAAGGAATGATCGGAAAATTTTTTAACGGATGAATAACCCATGTGGTATTTAACATCCCCGTCAAAATCAAAGTGCTGGAGAGCTTTGCCTCCGTCAAATTCCATGAACACAAATTCAGTTGCCTGGTTCATAAAATTATTTAAAACATTTAATCTTCCTCGATGGGCCATTCCAATAATCAGTTCCTTAATGTTTGTTTGCGCTCCTTTTTCGGCCAGATATTCCAACATGGGAATCAGAGCATCCCCTCCTTCTATGGAAAATCGTTTGGCTCCCACAAATCGGGAGTGCAAAAAATTTTCCAAAGCTTCCGTTTTGACTAATTCATAAAAAATGTTTTTTTTCTGATCGCCGGATAGTTGGAAAGGCTTCCCTCTTCCTTCAAATTCATTAAAAAACCATTCCCTGATTTCCGGCTGACAGCCTCCTACCTGAAGGCTGAAGGTGCCACAATAAGTTTTTTCCATAAAATCCAAAATATTTTCAAGAGATTCTCCGGCTTTCATTCCGAGAATAGAGCTGACTTGAAATTTCTTTTTCAGATCTTTTTCTGTTAGTCCAAAAGCTGAAAGAAAATGATAAGTGTTCTTGTGCTGAGTAAGCTGTAAAGGATCTAAATTGGCCTTCAAATGCCCGTCTGCGCGATAGGCTAAAATGGCCTGAAAAACCGATAGCTCTTTTTCGGGTGACAAACCGGGTGACAGATTTTGCGCCAGCTCCACTCCGTTGAAAAACATTTTCCACTCATGAGGAGTCTGATCCGGGCTTTGCCTGTATTGCTGAAAAAGACTCTCAATGTAGTCCAAGTTTCCTCTGTTTAAGTAATCCATATTTGCCAATGTGAGCTTCCCCCGGTTTATGGTTTTGCATATTATACAACTGTTTTTCTCAAGAAATAAAATGAAAAAAATCAGTTTTTTGTGTTTTTATAAAGCACCTTCTTTTCAGAGGTTTTGCACCAGTTCCACTCCGTTGAAAAACATTTTCCACTCATGAGGAGTCTGATCCGGGCTTTGCCTGTATTGCTGAAAAAGACTCTCAATGCAGTCCAAGTTCCCTCTGTTTAAGTAATCCATATTTGCCAATGTGGGCTTCCCCCGGTTTGTGATTTTGCACATTATACAACTGTTTTTCTCAAGAAATAAAATGAAAAAAATCAGTTTTTTGTGTTTTTGTAAAGCACCTTCTTTTCAGAGAGGGATTTTGCCCGCTTTTGTTCAGCAGAGTCAGGTGTGTAGGCGAAATGAGGGTCACAGGCAGATAAACAATGAAGATCTGGAACATCTCGACTAAAACCCTTGACCTGTGCCATATAAATTAACAGCTTGCTATAGCTCACCGGAATACTCAGAACTTCCTAACTAAAACCCTTGACCTGTGCCATATAAATTAACAGCTTGCTATAGCTCACCGGAATACTCAGAACTTCCTAACTAAAACCCTTGACCTGTGCCGTATAAATTAACAGCTTGCTATAGCTCACCGGAATACTCAGAACTTCCTAACTAAAACCCTTGACCTGTGCCATATAAATTAACAGCTTGCTATAGCTCATCGATATACCTGGTACATCCCGAATAAAAACCTTGACCTGTGTCACAGTTACTTTCAACATAAAAATGTTATGTGGAAAGCTCTTTGGTATCAAATAGATCTCATAATTACGGATTTATGGGTGAAAATTCCAAGTATTTGGAATTGGAGCTTGTTCAGGATAGATAAAAACGCCATCACGCTAGGGCAGTTGATTATTGGGCTGACTCTTCTTGTTGTCGGTTATTTTGTATTGCGTCAATTTACACGCCAATTAGAAAAATGGATTTTAAAAAGACTGGATGTTCAGGAATCAATTGGGCACGCCATCTCTACTTTCCTGCTTTATTTTTCGATGATTGTCCTGTGTCTTTTTATTCTTCGGCTTTTGAATATTCCAATTACCATTTTCACTGTGATTGGTGGGGCTTTAGCCGTTGGTATTGGTTTTGGTTCTCAAAATATTATGAATAACTTTATCAGCGGTCTGATTGTGATTTTAGAGCAACCTATCCGGGCGGGCGATATAGTGGAGGTGGAGGGTTTAACAGGTGAGGTGGAGCGAATTGGCGCCAGGGCCACAAGAATTAAATCCATAGACAATACTCAAATTGTGGTTCCTAACAGTTCTTTTTTGGAAAAAAATATTTTGAATTGGACTTTGTCGGATTCCGTTGTTAGGAGGCGGGTGAACGTGGGTGTAATTTACGGTTCCCCCACCCGACAGGTGGAAAAGTTGCTTTTGCAGGCGGTAAAGGAGCATAAAATGGTTCTGAAATCTCCACAACCTATTGTGTTTTTTAAGGAATTTGGCGATAATTCTCTGAATTTTTCTGTTTCCTTTTGGGTGCGTGTGACACACATTATAGAGTTAAAGCAAATCCCCAGCGACATTCGATTTCGTATAGATGAGTTGTTCAGAGAGCATAATATTATCATTGCTTTTCCTCAACAGGATTTGCACTTTCGGACTCCTCTTCAGGTGGAGATGACCTCTTCCTCTTCTACATAGAGATTTAAACACAAAGATTTACACACCACTGTTTAAACTTTAAACTATTTTTTTTTGTATATTCTTTTCCAAGGCTTAAAACCAGTAAGACCTTACTGCTCTCTTATTTCTTTTTTTACTGCGTCTTTTAGAGAAAGCCAAAGTTAAAAATATATTTGTCAGACAGGATAGCTTCAACAGCTTCTTTTATGTGTTATTTGTTTTTCTTTCCAAAGTAACTTTTAAGATACAGAAATATAAACTGAAAAAAACCTTTTCAATCCATGAATATATCTAAGTGTTTATTTGTTTAAGGCAGGCGGATTTTACTTCTCTTTTTTCTTAAACACCTTATCCAAGATTGTCTTAGCCGGATCAAAACCTTGTTGAGCCGCTTTTTCCAACAACTTTATTGCTCGCTGTATATCTTTCTTCACTCCCTCTCCCTTATCATACATCCAAGCTAATCTAAACTGAGCTGGAGCATAACCTTGTTGAGCCGCTTTTTCCAACAACTTTATTGCTCGCTGTATATCTTTCTCCACTCCCTCTCCCTTATCATACATCCAAGCTAATCTAAACTGAGCTGGAGCATAACCTTGTTGAGTCGCTTTTTCCATCCACCATTTTGCTCGAGGCAAATCTCCTCTTGCGCTTAAATGCTCAGATATGTTAAAAGAATCTTTTCCACTTTTTACCTCTTGTGGATTTTTTTCAAAACTTTCTATTAATGATTTAAAACTTTCTTGAATATTGCCTTCACATAAAAAATATTCATCCTTTATAAAAGACTTTAATGTTTCTAAGCCTATAAAAATATTGTAGTTGTAAATCCCTCCGTGTAATACTCCCACTAATTGATGATCCTCATTTAAAACAGGACTGCCGCTGGCGCCTCCTGTATCAGAATTATCTGAAAAAAAGGAATCTTCTTTTAAAACACCCGTTTGCCTTATTTCTTGAAACTGACCTTTTGGATATCCAAGAGCATATACATTTGAATAGTTTAATGGATCTTCTGGCAAACTCAAGAAATCAGAAACAACACCATCCACTTCTAAAAGAGCAAGATCATACCTTATTGACAGCCTTACTATTTTTTTGACCTTCAATCGTCTCGGATTTCCTTCCTGAACTATTGTTATCTCTTCTGCATCTTTTGCACTCTGAACTACATGAGCGTTTGTAACTATTTTATTCTTTGATATAAAAAAACCAGTTCCAGAACTTTTTTCTCCTATTATTCTCCATACAGCTTTAGCTATTTGTGCTTTGTTAATCAGCTCTTCAGAAAAAGCCGTAGAAAAAGGCTCTATCAATATTTTAGAGTTGCTTTGAATTTTTATAGATGCTGAAAAACAAAAAAGAAACAGAGAAAGCTTAACAGCTCTTAACAAGAATTTGAATGCGCTCGGAAAGAAAATATAATACAATTTGTCAATCCATATATTATTCTTAATTATTGGTTTTGTTATCATCATTATCTCCGATTATTATTCAAACTTATGATTTTTTTTTACCATAATTTGCTAAATCATTTCAGCTATTTGTAAAGTTATGAAAAAATTACACATCACTGTTTAAACTTTAAACTATTTTTTTTTGTATATTCTTTTCCAAGGCTTAAAAGCAGTAAGACTTTAACTGCTCTCTTATTTCTTTTTTACTGCGTCTTTTAGAGAAAGCCAAAGTTAAAAATATATTTGTCAGACAGGATAGCTTCAACAGCTTCTTTTATGTGTTATTTGTTTTTCTTTCCAAAGTAGCTTTTAAGATACAGAAATATAAACTGAAAAAAACCTTTTCAATCCATGAATATATCTAAGTGTTTATTTGTTTAAGGCAGGCGGATTTTGCTTCTCTTTTTTCTTAAACACCTTATCCAAGATTGTCTTAGCCGGATCAAAACCTTGTTGAGCCGCTTTTTCCAACAACTTTATTGCTCGCTGTATATCTTTCTTCACTCCCTCTCCCTTATCATACATCCAAGCTAATCTAAACTGAGCTGGAGCATAACCTTGTTGAGCCGCTTTTTCCAACAACTTTATTGCTCGCTGTATATCTTTCTCCACTCCCTCTCCCTTATCATACATCCAAGCTAATCTAAACTGAGCTGGAGCATAACCTTGTTGAGTCGCTTTTTCCATCCACCATTTTGCTCGAGGCAAATCTCCTCTTGCGCTTAAATGCTCAGATATGTTAAAAGAATCTTTTCCACTTTTTACCTCTTGTGGATTTTTTTCAAAACTTTCTATTAATGATTTAAAACTTTCTTGAATATTGCCTTCACATAAAAAATATTCATCCTTTATAAAAGACTTTAATGTTTCTAAGCCTATAAAAATATTGTAGTTGTAAATCCCTCCGTGTAATACTCCCACTAATTGATGATCCTCATTTAAAACAGGACTGCCGCTGGCGCCTCCTGTATCAGAATTATCTGAAAAAAAGTAATCTGCTTTTAAAACACCTGTTTGCCTTATTTCTCGAAACTGACCGGTTGGATATCCAAGAGCATATACATTTGAAGACTTTAATGGAGCTTCTGGCAAACTCAAGAAATCAGAAACAACTCCATCCACTTTCAAAAGAGCAAGATCATATCTTATTGACAGCCTTACTATTTTGTTGACTTTCAATCGTCTCGGATTTCCTTCCTGAACTATTGTTATCTCTTCTGTATCTTTTACATTTCTAACTACATGAGCGTTTGTAACTATTGTACTCTTTGATACAAAAAAACCAGTTCCTGCCCATCTATCTGATTTTATGTTCCAGATGGCTTTAGCTATTTGTGCTTTCTTAATAGTCAACTCTTCAGAAAAAGCCGTAGAAAAAGGCTCTATCAATATTTTAGAGTTGCTTTGAATGTTTATAGATGCTGAAAAACAAAAAAGAAACAGAAAAAGCTTAACAGCTTTTAACAAGAATTTTAATGCGCTCGGAAAGAAAATATAATACAATTTGTCAATCCATATATTATTCTTAATTATTGGTTTTGTTATCATCATTATCTTCGATTATTATTCAAACTATGATTTTTTTTTTTACCATAATTTGCTAAATCATTCCAGCTATTTGTAAAATTATGAAAAAATTACACACCACTGTTTAAACTTTAAACTATTTTTTTTGTATATTCTTTTCCAAGGCTTAAAAGCAGTAAGACCTTAACTGCTCTCTTATTTCTTTTCTGCTACGTCTTTTAGAGAAAACCAAAGTTAAAAATATATTTGTCAGACAGGATAGCTTCAACAGCTTCTTTTATGTATTATTTGTTTTTCTTTCCAAAGTAGTTTTTAAGATACGGAAATATAAACTGAAAAAAACTTTTTCAATCCATGAATATATCTAAGTGTTTATTTGTTTAAGGCAGGCGGATTTTGCTTCTCTTTTTTCTTAAACAGCATCTCCAAGATTGTCTTAGCCGGATCAAAACCTTGTTGAGCCGCTTTTTCCAACCAGTATCTTGCTTGAGGTTTATCTGTCTTCCCTCCTTCTCCCTTATAATACATCTCAGCTAATAAATACTGAGCTGGAGCATAACCTTGTTGAGCCGCTTTTTCATACCACTCTATTGCTCTCGCTGTATATCTTTGCTCCATTCCTTCTCCCGTATAATACATCACAGCTAATAAAAACTGAGCTGGAGCATTACCTTTTTGAGCCGCTTTTTCCAACAACTCTCTTGCTCGCTGTGTATTTTGCTCCATTCCTTCTCCCGTATAATACATCACAGCTAATTGATACTGAGCCGGAGCATGACCTTTTTGAGCCGCTTTTTTCAGCCACCATTTTGCTCGAGGCAAATCTCCTCTTGCGATTAAATGCTCAGATATGTTAAAAGAATCTTTACCTCTTTTTACCTCTTGTGGATTTTTTTCAAAACTTTCTCTTAATAATTTAAAACTTTTTTGAATATTGCTTTCATATAAAAAATATTCATCCTTTATAAAAGATTTTAATGTTTCTAAACCTATAAAAGCACTGCAGTTGTAAATCGCTTCGTGTAATACTCCCACTAATTGATGATCCTCATTTAAAACAGGACTGCCGCTGGCGCCTCCTGTATCAGAATTATCTGAAAAAAAGTAATCTGCTTTTAAAACCCCCGTTTGCCTTATTTCTTGAAACTGACCTTTTGGATATCCAAGAGCATATACATTTGAGTAGTTTAATGGATCTTCTGGCAAACTCAAGAAATCAGAAACAACTCCATCCACTTCTAAAAGAGCAAGATCATATCTTATTGACAGACTTACTATTTTTTTGACCTTCAATCGTCTCGGATTTCCTTTCTGAACTATTGTTATCTCTTCCAAATCTTTTACCGCATTAATTACATGAGCGTTTGTAACTATTGTATTCTCTGATATAAAAAAACCAGTTCCTCTCCCTTTATTTACTTCTATTTTCCATACGGCTTTAGCTATTTTTGCTTTCTCAATAGTCAGCTCTTCAGAAAAAGCCGTAGAAAAAGGCTCTATCAATATTTTAGAGTTGCTTTGAATGTTTATAGATGCTGAAAAACAAAAAAGAAACAGAAAAAGCTTAACAGCTTTTAACAAGAATTTTAATGCGCTCGGAAAGAAAATATAATATAACTTGTCAATCCATATATTATTCTTAATTATTGGTTTTGTTATCATCATTACCTCCGATTCTTATTTAAACTATGATTTTTTTAACATAATTTGCTAAATCATTCCAGCTACTTGTAAAGTGATGAAAAGATTACACCACTGTTTAAACTTTAAACTATTTTTTTTGTATATTCTTTTCCAAGGCTTAAAAGCAGTAAGACCTTAACTGTTCTCTTATTTCTTTTTTTACTACATCTTTTAGAGAAAGCCAAAGTTAAAAATATATTTGTCAGACAGGATAGCTTCAACAGCTTCTTTGTATGTGTTATTTGTTTCTCTTTCCAAAGTAGTTTTTAAGATACGGAAATATAAACTGAAAAAAACTTTTTCAATCCATGAATATATCTAAGTGTTTATTTGTTTAAGGCAGGCGGATTTTGCTTCTCTTTTTTCTTAAACAGCATCTCCAAGATTGTCTTAGCCGGATCAAAACCTTGTTGAGCCGCTTTTTCCAACCAATATCTTGCTTGAGGTTTATCTGTCTTCCCTCCTTCTCCCTTATAATACATCTCAGCTAATAAATACTGAGCTGGAGCATAACCTTGTTGAGCCGCTTTTTCATACCACTCTATTGCTCTCGCTGTATATCTTTGCTCCATTCCTGCTCCATTAGAATACATCAAAGCTAATAAATACTGAGCTGGAGCATAACCTTGTTGAGCCGCTTTTTCCAACAACTCTCTTGCTCGCTGTGTATTTTGCTCCATTCCTTCTCCCGTATAATACATCACAGCTAATTGATACTGAGCCGGAGCATGACCTTTTTGAGCCGCTTTTTTCAGCCACCATTTTGCTCGAGGCAAATCTCCTCTTGCGATTAAATGCTCAGATATGTTAAAAGAATCTTTACCTCTTTTTACCTCTTGTGGATTTTTTTCAAAACTTTCTCTTAATAATTTAAAACTTTTTTGAATATTGCTTTCATATAAAAAATATTCATCCTTTATAAAAGACTTTAATGTTTCTAAACCTATAAAAGCACTGCAGTTGTAAATCCCTCCGTGTAATACTCCCACTAATTGATGATCCTCATTTAAAACAGGACTGCCGCTGGCGCCTCCTGTATCAGAATTATCTGAAAAAAAGTAATCTGCTTTTAAAACACCTGTTTGCCTTATTTCTCGAAACTGACTGGTTGGATATCCAAGAGCATATACATTTGAAGACTTTAATGAATCTTCTGGCAAACTCAAGAAATCAGAAACAACTCCATCCACTTCTAAAAGAGCAAGATCATATCTTATTGACAGCCTTACTATTTTTTTGACCTTCAATCGTCTCGGATTTCCTTCCTGAACTATTGTTATCTCTTCCAAATCTTTTACCGCATTAATTACATGAGCGTTTGTAACTATTGTATTCTCTGATATAAAAAAACCAGTTCCTGTCCCCTCTTTTAATTCTATTTTCCATACGGCTTTAGCTATTTTTGCTTTCTCAATAGTCAGCTCTTCAGAAAAAGCCGTAGAAAAAGGCTCTATCAATATTTTAGAGTTGCTTTGAATTTTTATAGATGCTGAAAAACAAAAAAGAAACAGAGAAAGCTTAACAGCTCTTAACAAGAATTTGAATGCGCTCGGAAAGAAAATATAATACAATTTGTCAATCCATATATTATTCTTAATTATTGGTTTTGTTATCATCATTATCTCCGATTATTATTCAAACTTATGATTTTTTTTTACCATAATTTGCTAAATCATTTCAGCTATTTGTAAAGTTATGAAAAAATTACACACCACTGTTTAAACTTTAAACTATTTTTTTTTTATATATTCTTTTCCAAGGTTTAAAAAGCAGTAAGACCTTAACTGCTCTCTTATTTCTTTTTTACTGCGTCTTTTAGAGAAAGCTAAAGTTAAAAATATATTTGTCAGACAGGATAGCTTCAACAGCTTCTTTGTATGTGTTATTTGTTTCTCTTTCCAAAGTAACTTTTAAGATACGGAAATATAAACTGAAAAAAACTTTTTCAATCCATGAATATATCTAAGTGTTTATTTGTTTAAGGCAGGCGGATTTTGCTTCTCTTTTTTCTTAAACAGCATCTCCAAGATTGTCTTAGCCGGATCAAAACCTTGTTGAGCCGCTTTTTCCAACCAATATCTTGCTTGAGGTTTATCTGTCTTCCCTCCTTCTCCCTTATAATACATCAAAGCTAATAAATACTGAGCTGGAGCATGACCTTTTTGAGCCGCTTTTTCCAACAACTCTCTTGCTCGCTGTGTATTTTGCTCCATTCCTTCTCCCGTATAATACATCACAGCTAATTGATACTGAGCCGGAGCATGACCTTTTTGAGCCGCTTTTTCCAGCCACCATGTTGCTCGAGGCAAATCTCCTCTTGCGATTAAATGCTCAGATATGTTAAAAGAATTTTTACCTCTTTTTACCTCTTGTGGATTTTTTTTAACACTTTCTATTAATGATTTAAAACTTTCTTGAATATTGCTTTCATATAAAAAATATTCATCCTTTATAAAAGATTTTAATGTTTCTAAACCTATAAAAGAATTGCAGTTGTAAATCGCTTCGTGTAATACTCCCACTAATTGATGAGCCTCATTTAAAACAGGACTGCCGCTGGCGCCTACTATATCAGAATTATCTGAAAAAAAGTAATCTTCTTTTAAAACACCTGTTTGCCTTATTTCTTGCAACTGACCTTTTGGATATCCAAGAGCATATACATTTGAAGACTTTAATGAATCTTCTGGCAAACTCAAGAAATCAGAAACAACTCCATCCACTTCTAAAAGAGCAAGATCATATCTTATTGACAGATTTACTATTTTGTTGACTTTCAATCGTCTCGGATTTCCTTCCTGAACTATTGTTATCTCTTCCAAATCTTTTACCAAATTAATTACATGAGCGTTTGTAACTATTGTATTCTCTGATATAAAAAAACCAGTTCCTCTCCCTTTATTTAATTCTATTTTCCATACGGCTTTAGCTATTTGTGCTTTCTTAATAGTTAGCTCTTCAGAAAAAGCCGTAGAAAAAGGCTCTATCAATATTTTAGAGTTGCTTTGAATTTTTATAGATGCTGAAAAACAAAAAAGAAACAGAGAAAGCTTAACAGCTTTTAACAAGAATTTTAATGCGCTCGGAAAGAAAATATAATACAATTTGTCAATCCATATATTATTCTTAATTATTGGTTTTGTTATCATTATTATCTTCGATTCTTATTCAAACTATGATTTTTTTTTACCATAATTTGCTAAATCATTCCAGCTACTTGTAAAGTGATGAAAAGATTACACCACTGTTTAAACTTTAAACTATTTTTTTTTGTATATTCTTTTCCAAGGCTTAAAAGCAGTAAGACCTTAACTGCTCTCTTATTTCTTTTTTACTGCGTCTTTTAGAGAAAGCTAAAGTTAAAAATATATTTATCAGGACTGAAAAAAACCTTTTCAATCTCAGAATATATTTGAGCATGTTTTTGAGGAGGGTATATTTTTTAATATCTTATCCAAGGATTTTTTAGCTGGAGCATAACCTTGTTTAGCCGCTTTTTCCCACAACTCTATTGCTCGCAATATATCTTTCTTCACTCCTTCTCCCTTATAATACATTAAAGCTAAGTTATACTGAGCCAGAACATAACCTTGTTTAGCCGCTGTTTCATACAACTCTATTGCTCGCAATATATCTTTCTTCACTCCTTCTCCCTTATAATACATTAAAGCTAAGTTATACTGAGCCTTAGCATGACCTTGTTCAGCCGCTGTTTCATACCATTTTATTGCTAGAGGTATATTTTGCTCCACTCCTTCTCCCTTAGAATACATCCAACCTAAGTTAAACTGAGCCAGAACATAACCTTGTTTAGCCGCTGTTTCATACCATTTTATTGCTAGAGGTATATTTTGCTCCACTCCTTCTCCCTTATAATACATTAAAGCTAATTTATACTGAGCCAGAACATAACCTTGTTTAGCCGCTGTTTCATACAACTCTATTGCTCGCGGTATATTTTGCTCCACTCCTTCTCCCTTAGAATACATCCAACCTAAGTTAAACTGAGCCAGAACATAACCTTGTTTAGCCGCTGTTTCATACCATTTTATTGCTAGAGGTATATTTTGCTCCACTCCTTTTCCATTATAATATATCTCAGCTAAGTCATGCTGAGCTAGAGCATAACCTTGTTGAGCCGCTGTTTCATACAACTCTATTGCTCGCGGTATATCTTGCTCCACTCCTTTTGCGTTAGCATATCTCAAAGCTAAGACATACTGAGCTTGAGGATAACTTTGTTGAGCCGCTTGTTCCAACCACTTTATTGCTCGAGGCAAATCTCCTTCGTCATTTAAATGCTCATATATATTATAAGAATCTTTTCCATTTTTTACCTCTTGTGGATTTTTTTCAAAACTTTGTCTTAATGATTTAACACTTTCTTGAATAGTGCCTTCACATAAAAAATCTTTATCCTTTATAAAAGATTTTAATGTTTTTACATCTATAAAACTAGTGTAGTTGTGAATCCCTCCGTATAATACTCCCACTAATTGATGAGCCTCATTTAAAACAGGACTGCCGCTGGCTCCGCTTGTATTAGAATTATCTGAAAAAAAGTAATCTTTTTTTAAATCAAAATCACTCGTTTGCCTTATTTGTTTAAACTGACCTTTTGGATATCCAAGAGCATATACATTTGAAGACTTTAATGGAGCTTCTGGCAAACTCAAGAAATCAGAAACAACTCCATCCACTTCCAAAAGAGCAAGATCATATCTTATTGACAGCCTTACTATTTTGTTGACTTTCAATCGTCTCGGATTTCCTTCCTGAATTATTGTTATCTTTTCTATATCTTTTACATTCCAAACTACATGAGCGTTTGTAATTATTGTATTATTTGATATAAAAAAACCAGTTCCAGCACTTTTTTCTCCTATTATTCTCCGTACGGCTTTAGCTATTTGTGCTTTCTTAATAGTCAGTTCTTCAGAAAAAGCTACAGAAAAAGACTCTATCAATATTTTAGAGTTACTTTGAATTTTTATAGATGCTGAAAAACAAAAAAGAAACAGAGAAAGCTTAACAACTCTTAACAAGAATTTGAATGCGCTCGGAAAGAAAATATAATACAATTTGTCAATCCATATATTATTCTTAATTATTGGTTTTGTTATCATCATTAGCGTCCGATTCTTATTCAAACTATGATTTTTTTACCATAATTTGCTAAATCATTCCAGCTACTTGTAAAGTTATGAAAAAATTACACACCACTGTTTAAACTTTAAACTATTTTTTTTTGTATATTCTTTTCCAAGGTTTAAAAGCAGTAAGACCTTAACTGCTCTCTTATTTCTTTTTTTACTGTGTCTTTTAGAGAAAGCCAAAGTTAAAAATATATTTGTCAGGCAGGATAGCTTCAACAGCTTCTTTTATGTGTTATTTGTTTCTCTTTCCAAAGTAACTTTTAAGATACGGAAATATAAACTGAAAAAAAACCTTTTCAATCTCAGAATATATTTGAGCATGTTTTTAAGGAGAGTGTATTTTTCTTCTCTTTTTTTTTCTTAAGCGCCTTATCTAAGATTGTTTTAGCCGGAGCATGACCTTTTTGAGCCGCTTTTTCCAACCACTTTATTGCTCGCCGTCTATCTTGCTCCACTCCTTCTCCCGTAGAATACATCTGAGCTAATAAAAACTGAGCTGGAGCATAACCTTGTTTAGTTGCTTTTTCCAACCACTTTATTGCTCGCTGTATATCTTTCTCCACTCCTTCTCCCGTAGAATACATCTGAGCTAATAAAAACTGAGCTGGAGCATAACCTTGTTTAGTTGCTTTTTCCAACCACTTTATTGCTCGCTGTATATCTTTCTCCACTCCTTCTTCCTTAGCATACATCACAGCTAAGCTATTCTGAGCTGGAGCATAACCTTGTTGAGCCGTTTTTTCCAACCACCATTCTGCTCGAGGCAAACCTCTTCTTTCGCTTAAATGCTCAGATATGTTATAAGAATCTTTCCCTCTTTTTACCTCTTGTGTATTTGTTTCAAAACTTTCTCTTATAGCTGGACAGATGACAGGAAAAAGATACCGATTCAAATAAAAAATTCAGATGTAAATGTTGCGACTGTCAGAGATTTGGCCGGATTGTGTAACGCCTCTTATAAATACGGGATTGTAGTCGGCTGGTCTTTCTCAAAAGGTTGTTATGAGTTTGTGTCTTCTTTAGAAAGGAAGTCAAAAATAAAAATTGAACTTAAAGTGGCTGACACAATCTTTCAACCTATCCAATATCTAGAAAAAGCGCGATGGCAAAAACTATATGCTGAACGAGTAAAAGAAAGCAAAAGGCAACCGCAGTTTATTGATAATGAAATTGGTAAAAAGCGTAAAACACCTTAAAATATGCACAATTAATTAGCCACTATGAAAGATTTACCTTTAATCCCAGAGCATTTAGATACTCTCTCCCACATAGAAGAGTTTTAAACACAAAGTGAATTATCTTTAATCCCAGAGCATTTAGATACTCTCTCCCACATAGAAGAGTTTTAAACACAAAGTGAATTACCTTTAATCCCAGAGCATTTAGATACTCTCTCCCACATAGAAGAGTTTTAAACACAAAGTGAATTATCTTTAATCCCAGAGCATTTAGATACTCTCTCCCACATAGAAGAGTTTTAAACACAAAGTGAATTACCTTTAATCCCAGAGCATTTAGATACTCTCTCCCACATAGAAGAGTTTTAAACACAAAGTGAATTATCTTTAATCCCATAAAAAATATTTTCCTGATTAAATCTGTAAAATTTTTACTTAATTTCAGATGATATCTTAAAGTCCCTTAAATTTTTTTATTCAAAAACATGTAAATTTTACAAAAAGCTTTACAATTATATTATTGTTCTTAATTATTAAGAACTATGAAAAAACACATTATAACTCAGCTCAGTTTCCTTCTTTTACTGAGTTGTTTTAATATATATGCTCAAACCGAATTCAATGACTTTATTCCATCAGTTGAAAAATCAATATGGAAAATTTGCAGTTCTTTAATAATGTCTTGTAGAACTGGTTTTTTTATTGATAAAGAAACTTTTGTAACAAACCTTCATGTTGTTGACGATTTTATATTACAAAAAAGATTGGAAGTAAACCGTCCCTTAACCCTTGCCGAGTTCAAATTGACGCAAAACGGATCCCAAGAAACATTACAAATTAAGAGCATAAAATCTCTCTCAATACCTTATGATTTAACTGTTTTAAAAATAAAGGGGACTGTTGAGAACTATCTATCTTTAAATAAAAGCTCTCCAGATAAATCCGAATCGCTTTACTCTATATCTTATGCAAACAACTCTTTTAGAAGCAAACTTATTACCAAAGCATACAAATTTGGAAATATTTACTATCAAAATACTCACTTCTATAGATTTATTGCTATTTTACAAAGCAAGGAAAATCTAATCTCCTTCAATAGATTTAGAGGAGCCAGCGGCAGTCCTATTTTAAATATAAATGGGAGTGTCGTCGGGGTTTTGTCAAACGCAATTTTCAACTCTTTGGAGATTAAAAAAATAGGGCTTTTAAATGAAATGCAAGCTGGTCGGGATAACTCTCAACTGTCCTACATTCATTGTAAGGACTCTGTTGATATAAACGCCTGCTTTCTTTCACATTATTATTCTTTAATGAATTTTATCGAACAGCTGGATGATGATAATTTCTCCATAGATCAAAACAAGACACAAGACACAAGACACAAAAAGCAGGCTTATATCTGGACTCGCTAGCTCGCAGGGAGATCGGATTAGAAAATCTGCTTTCAGAAACTAATTCTAGGCTGGCATTTTATATGCCGTTATTACACAAAGCCAAAGAAATGATGTACACTCCATCTATAAATAAACTTGCTTTTTTTGAAAACGATAAGAAAGCTCTCTATGAAATAGCAAAAGCAGGATTTATGCCTTACATTCCCTATTACATCGAATCTTTTTTCCTAGAGGAAACTGAAGAAAGAAAACAAGAACTTTTATCCATATTAAAAGACTGTGCCATTAAAAGATATTATCCCTGTGAAACTTTTTTTAAAAAATAGTTAACGCTTTTATCCATTTGAAAAAATCCCTGTATAAAAAACTTGAAAATAGATTACAACAAATTTGCTTTGTTATAAGATGCTGATTTCTTTATCCTTGTGAAAGCTTGAAAATAGATTACAGTAAAGCATCTTGAACCAATAAAAATACATTATCCTCTGTTTTATTTAGTTTGACTTGTCTGCTCAGGCGGAAAATGAAAAGCCTGCTTCTTACAAGAATAAGACCTGGGATAAGGCTTGTCATCTTGTTTTGGTATATCTTTTCGGATTATTTCAGCTAAAATCTTAATAACTTCACCTTGCTCATTTAATTCTATAACTTTAATAACTTGTTCTTGCAAAGAAATATCTGATACATGAAAAATGACCCTCTGTTTATCTGGCTCTTGTTGTCCATCCGAGGAGAGATAGACCTCCTTTTCGTAAGAAATACTGTCATCCAAACTATTATGATACACCTGGACTTTTAAGCCATTTATTCCCTTTCTTTTCTCTCTCTCTTCCTCATGAACTGAACAATAACTTACACTTTGAACTATAAATTTATCGTCTTTTATAAAGCCTTCCAAATATATATCATACATATAGGGATTTATGTATTCACAATGTAAAAAATCAGGGCAGGGCTTGTTGACTGTTCCTTCTGCCTTACAGGAAAAATGACCTAAAACAAAAATAAAAACCTCCCTATAAAAGCTTTATACATAAATCCTCCCTTATTTATTATTTTAATCCTGCCATTGCTTGATATACCGCCGCCTGAATAATTCCTTCTGCCTTACAGGAAAAATGACCTAAAACAAAAATAAAAACCTCCCTATAAAAGCTTTATACATAAATCCTCCCTTATTTATTATTTTAATCCTGCCATTGCTTGATATACCGCCGCCTGAATAATTCCTTGTTGTCCGCATAAAAGCTATTATACTTAAAATCTCTTTATGCATCGCCATCTTCATTCATGGTTTTAAGGTATTGTTGTCTGATACTCAACCTACCTATTTATAGAATCTGAAAAGGCCACAGACCATTACTGAAAGTAAAGGATGACAAAAACACCTACTTGCCACAACAACAAAATAAAAACTTTATTGACTTTTTAAACTATTATTTCTAAATTTTCTGCTCTAAATAAATTTCTTTTTCAAATCCCAGGAAAGGAGTTTTTTTTGAAAAAAAACAGCTATATTAAATATTTGATTCCGGGGTTTTTTGTTGTATAAAGTCACAGCCCTATTTTTTTATAAAGTGCAGTAAGGGGTATAAATATGAGGGAATGTATAAAATACAGTTTCATTTTTTTGTTGTAATAATAATGGGAAGGAAGTCTTGATAATGAATGTGCTCGTATTGGGAAAAGGAGGAAGAGAGCAGGCGATTGTGCGAGCTTTGGCTCAATCTTCTTCCATTCAAACAATATTCGCCCTACCGGGAAGAACCGGCTTTGAACCGGAAGCTGTTTGTCTGCCTAATTGGCTTTTGGAAAAAGAAAAAATGAAGGAGCTGGTGAAAGCAAAAAGTATAAAATTGGTTGTTATTGGTCCGGAAAAAGAGTTAATGGAAGGTTGGTCGGATTTTTTTCGTTCTTTAAATGTATTGGTGTTTGGCCCTTCACGGGAAGCGGCTCGGCTGGAATCCAGCAAACTTTTTGCCAAACATTTTATGCACTCCTCAGGTATTCCCACATCAGATTTTGAAGAGGTCAATTCTGTTGAGAGCGCTTTAAGTATCTGTTCCCGTTTCGGCTTTCCCGTAGTGCTGAAGGCGGATGGCCTGGCCGGGGGCAAAGGGGTGTTTATCTGCCGAAGTAAAAGCGAGTTGAAAGAGTACGCCTGCTTGCTGTTTGAAAAAAAAATCTTTGGCCCGGCCGGTGAAAAAGCTTTGCTAGAGGTTTTTCAAAAAGGGGAAGAGTTGTCCGTGTTTGTATTGACCAATGGAACTGATTATACGGTTTTGCCTTTTGCAAGAGATTATAAAAAATTAAAAGACAACAATCAAGGGCCTAACACAGGAGGGATGGGGGCCTTTGCCCCTTATTTGATCGCGCCGGATTTACAACAAAAAATCATGGAGAAAGTTGTTCAACCCAGCATTAAGGGGATAGGAAAAAATAATTTGGATTACCGTGGTGTTTTATATATAGGGCTTATGATTGTGGAGAATAATCCTTTTGTATTGGAATACAATGTACGTTTTGGTGATCCGGAGGCGCAGGTGCTTCTTCCTTTGTTGGAAGGAAATTGGGCTGAAATATTTTTGTCTGTGGCAAAGGGTAAAATGCCTTTTTTAAATTGGAAACAAAACACTTGTGCTGTTTGTGTTGTTTTGGCCAGTGAAGGGTATCCCGCACAGCCGGTAACAGGTGTATTGATGCAAGGAGAGATTGATTTTAAATCTTCGTATTCTTATTTTCTTCACGCAGGTACTGCCAGAACGGATGACGGCTGGTTTACGGATGGAGGGAGAGTATTAAATGCTTTGGGAATTGGAAAAACCCCGGTGGAGGCCACTCAACATGCTTATGACCAAGCGAACCATGTTCGATGGGCCGGCAGGCAAATGCGATCTGACATTGGTTCTTAAAACAGAATACGATTAACTTGAAATATAAAAAAATATCAGTTAAAATTTAAGTTTGAAGGAGGTTAGCTCAGCTGGTAGAGCGCCACCCTTACAAGGTGGATGTCGTCGGTTCGATCCCGGCACCTCCTACCATTTATTTTCTCAACTCGTTTATATTACTTGAGTTTTTTATTGCAAAAATACTTTTTGACGGGATTTTTCAAATAGCCAAAAATAACTTTTATTTTTTAATTGAGCTGGGGTTGTAAATATTCAATACCCTTTTTGGTTCAAAAAGCATCTTCTGTTTTTCTATCACCTGCTTTTAACTTATAGGTCTTAGCAGTCATGACAGATTGAGCTGGGATTGTAAATATTCAATAATTTAAAAGCAAGCAGAAGTAAAAAAACTTCTTATTAAGCAGGTTATATCAAGCTAGAGAAGAATTTTTCATAAGAGAGGACTCTTATATTTTGGAGTTGATATTTACGGTCATAATGGTTTGATTCCACAAGTTGAATATTAAAAGGAGTTTTTAGGAGTTTAGCATAATGAGTGAGAGAGGGGGAAAGATTTTTGGATTGAGATTTGCATTCTAAGAGTAAAAAAACTTTTTTATCTCTTGTTATTAAAAAATTAACCTCTCTTTTTGCCTTATCTCTTATAAAAAAGAGTTCAAAAAGCCCTTCAGCTGTATCTGTCCAAAAATGACAAGCCTTTAAAAGATGGAGAGCTGTAAGATTTTCTAAGCGTTTGGATTTTTCAGATTTTGGAATTTGTAGAATATCATAAAGATAAAATTTAGGTTGTGATTGAATGACTCTTTTTATTTTTTTTGAATAGGGTTTTATAAAAAAACCATAATATAAACTTTCTGAAAGTAAAACCCAATCTCTTATAGTGGCATAAGCAACCCCTATATCTTCTTTTAAGGAGTAGAAGGAAAAAAGAGAACCTACTCTTTCAGGGATAAGATCCAGCAAGGCTCTAAAAGCATGAAGATTTGATAAGACTTTTATATCTCTTGTATCCTCATAGGCTAGTCTATCTAACCTCAGTCTTGACCATCTTTGAGCTTTTTTTTCATTTCCGGCGAGTAAAGGCTCAGGGTATCCTCCAAGTGTTATAAGATCATTCCATTTATAGCTGGTTTTAAATTCTTTTAAAAGTTTATCAGGAGATTTATAAGATTCAGAAACTGAAAAAGGATGAAGACGATAGGGGATGTATCGCCCTAAAAGGCTATCACTGCCTTTCCTATAAAGGTCTAGCTTAGCACTGCCTGTCACTAAAAAAGACAACTGCTCCCCGTACTTATCATAAAGACCCTTCATTTTTGACTTCCACTTTCTATCTTTATGTATCTCATCAAAAAGGATAGGCCCTTTCCCTATTTCTTTTAAAAGTTTTTCAGGGGATTTAGTCCATACTCTTCTTGATTTTGTATCATCCCATGAGAAATAATTGTTGGAGTTTTTTAAAAGCTGTTTTCCAAGAGTGGTTTTTCCCACCTGTCTAGGACCGCTTATGAAAGCCATTTTTTTATCTTTTAAAGCATCCTTTCTTATAATTTCAGTTAAATAACGATTTTTCATAATAGGTATTGTACTATAAAAGCAAGCTTATAAAGTGTCAAGACTAATTATCAGTCAAGTGATAATTAGTAAGTCTTTATTATCGATTGACTGATAGGTTTTTCAGTATCAATCTGTATTGAGTCGATTTTTTTATCTTTAAAAGAGGTTCATGACTATTTAAGAGGTGTATTTCTACACATTTTTAATAATAATAAATATAAGTTTTCATTTCTATGATTAAATCTAAACTCACATTCTTTAAGATGTAAATAAAAAGTTCTTTTGTCCATACCTCTAAATTTATAAAGTCTTACTTTTGCTATTCCTCAGAAATTTTCAATCCCATTGATATGATTCTTTACCTTTTTTTATTTTTTAGAAAATTCATTCTTCCCATGATGAACTCTATAATGTTTTTTATAACCCATATCTACTAATCCATCATAGGTCTTAAAACCATCTGTAAAGATCCTAACTTTCTTGCTGATTTTTGAACTTATAAGAGGTAAAATCTCTTCTTTTGAGCAGTTCTTAATAACTTCAGTATAAACATTGCCTTTTCTTTTTTTTAATCCGAAAACAATAATTTTACCATAAGACCCTCTTCCTTTTTTTCCTCTAACTCTTCTAGCTCCAAAATAACTCTCATCTATTTCTATCTCTCCTTTTTCAAATGGACTTTCTTCTTCACAAATTTCAGCAATTCTAATTCTTATGTTTTTTAAAAATTTATTGATCGTATTTCTGTTTGTTTGTATTAGAAAAGCTATTTGAGAGGCTGTTAAATCGGCTGAAAATAGCTTGATAATTTCCCTGAATTTCTTCTCAGAAAGGCGGGAACGAATAAAATACTTGTTTTTCCTTGTCATCTCAACTATTTAGTACCTATCTGGTTAGGCTTAAATAGTCATGAACCAAATATTTTATATGCTCCCTGTAAATTTCTGTTGCTTTATTTTTTAAAAACACACTGTGAGCAAAATGCAAAAGCTTATCAAATAATCGAAACCACTTGTATCAAGTTTATTTTTTAAAAACCGGAAGCCTTGTTAAAAAAGAACCTAACAAAAGAAGAATGGGGACAGAAGTGAAAATAAAAACAATAAAAGAGCTTGTGGGCAAATTTAAGATATAAGAGCCTGTCAGACCAATTAAACTGAAAATAAAAGCCAACAACCAGCCGAAAAGCAAATGGTTGAAAAAACTTTGAAAGAGAAACTGGCTTAAAAAAGCGGGAACAATCAAAAAAGAAAAAACCAACAAGACTCCTGCTATAGAAACAGAGCTTGAAATGACAAAGCTAAAAAGCACATAAAAAAGCAAATTCCATTTCCAATGACTGTCTTTCCCTATCGAACTTTCCCAAAGCTTCTTATGAAACACAAAATACACCAGAGCTAAAAAACTATAGATGAAAAAAACCTTTAAAGCTTCCGGCCAAGACAGCCAAATCAAATGTCCTGTCAAAGTCTGCTTGATATGCTCAGCGCCATGAGCTGATTTATCAAAAAGCAAAATAACTAAAACAGAAAAAAAGGCATACACAATCCCTATAAAAGCCTCTTGAGACACCTGCTGTTTTTTTTCAGCTATTAAAGTAAAAAAAGCGGAGGCTATAAGAGCGCTGGACAAAGTCATTAAATAGCTTTTTAAAGACCCTGCTTCCCACCCCGCTAATAAAGAAAAGGCAAAACCAAAAGCGGCTGATTGAGTTAAAGCTAAATCAACAAAAATAATTTTTCTGGCTAAAACATGAAGTCCTAAGTAGCAATGAATGCCCGTTAATAAAAGGCATATTAAAAAAGCAGGGCTTAAAAATAAAAGTGCAGACATATTGTTTTCCATAATTGAGTCATTTTTTATTTAAACCTCTGTCTCTTTTTTTTAGAACATTCAGCCGATTTATCATCTAATTGACAGCGGTTATAAACCTTCAGTTCGTCTTTTTTTTAGAATATTCAGCCAATGTATCATCTCTTTAATTTTTTAGCAAAAACTCCACAGTTTTCAATAGATTGAATGATGCCTTCTATAAGCGAAAAATAATCCTTCACTCTTTTCGCCCCCCCTGTCTCTATATCCACAACTTCTATATGAACAGGAATGGAGCTTTGAAGTTTTTTTGCTCTTTTATTGTTGTAAAAACTGGACATTAAAATACAAGTGCTTTGATTTTTCTTCATTTTTTTAATTAAACTCAGTAGATGTTTCACTGAGGGGGCTATCCCCGGCTTTTCCTCAATTAAACCAACAAGCTCTATCTGGAAAGCAGACAAAAAATATTCAAAACTGCTATGATAAGCCACAAGTTTTTTAACAGCTGAGTCTTGCAGTCTCTGCCTCCAAACTTTCATTTTTTCTTTTATCTTTTGCTCGAAACTTTTTTGATTCTCTAAATAATAATCTTTATTTTTTGGATCAAGCTCAGCAAGTTTACGAGCAATTCCCAAGGAAACTTGAACCGCTCTTAAAGGATCTAACAAATAATGAGGATTTCCATAAGGATGAATGTCTCCAAAAAAACGATCTGCTTTTCCTTTAGGAACAGACAAAGCTGTTACAAAGAGGCTGGCATCTAAATAACCGGAGCCTGTCTGCTGTATCTTAGGATTTCTAGCCCCCATAATAATTCTGGGTAGCCATCCCACCTCTAAATCCATCCCTATAAAAATCAAAAGCTGAGCTTTTCCGGCTTTTAGCATATAAGAAGGCTTGGGAGCAATAAAGTGAGGATTTTGCAGGCCTTTTATTATAGAGTCTAAATTAATTCTATCTCCAGCTATAGACTCAGTTAAAGACTTAAGAGTTGAAGTACTTGTTAAAACATGTAATTTATCTTCTGCAAAAGCCCCTTCAACAAAAGTTGAAGTACTTGTTAAAACATGTAATTTATCTTCTGCAAAAGCCCCTTCAACAAAAAAAGACATTCCGGCTGTAAAATATAAAATTAAGCAGGTTAAAGTTTTTTTGCTTTTATAAAGATTATTTTTCATTTCAAACCTCCTTTAATACAAATGAGCGGTGTGAACCTTCAAGAGTAGAATATAAATCCTCTCTTCAAACCCCCTTTAATATGAATGAGCGGGATGAACCCCTAAACTCACAGTGCTTTGCACGGCTATACCATGGGACCAATGCCCATTCTCTATTCTTTGAGTATTATATTGCAGACGAATAGCCGAATACTCTGTGGGGGCAAAAGAAAGCAAAACAGAGTATTTCTGCTTCTCTATATCAGACCAGTTGTTATGGGACAAATAGTCCGCTCTTCCCCCCAGCCAGTAATTTTTTAAAAACTGCCATTGGATATAGGAGCTAAATCCCTCTATATTGGAGCTGTGATCGCTCACACCTTTCATCCATTCTGAAGTCCAAAATAGACTCTTCTGTTTTGCGCTTTCTAAAGACTGCCATTTCAACACCCCAGCTAAATTAAACAAATGATCAAAATCCTGAACTCCTAAACCATAAGACGCATCCAACTCAAAAGTAAGATCAGACTTCAACTCCCAAAAGTTTTTAAAAAATAAAAGACCAGCAAAGCTGTTTTCCTCTGTATTTGTATAAAAACCCTGTATTGCAATTTCAGAATACCAGCTCAGCGGCGCAAGATAGGCCATAGAAACCCCCGAGCCGCTCCACCCATGAAAACCAAATATTTCTTGATTGACCAAAGGAGGATCAATAAAAGGATAGTGATGGGTATGTAAGTTATTGTGTCTTCCTAAAAAAGCATAAAAGCTTCCCGCCTTTAAAGTTACAGAAGGAATAAATAAACTTTCTATATATGCCTCCTCTAAATTTATTTCAAAATTTCCCTGATGAGGAAAAATACCTAAAGAAATTTGACCCGACCAATAAGGATCAATATTAGATTTAAAGTAAAGCTCTACTTCCTGAACTGAAAATCCATCGACAAAATGCGAATGCTCCTCATGCCCATCCTCATGATTGTCATGCCCATCCTCATATTTTTCATGTCCATCTTCATGCTTTTTATGTTTATTTTCTGAATCCTTATGTGTATCCTCTGAAATAGTTTTTTTCCCCAATAAAAGAAGATTCACACTTATATCAGGGTTCATTTTAACCGCAGAAACCGGCTGAATAAAAAAAATCAATCCTAAAAAATATAAAATACTATAATTCTTCATTTTTTAACTCCTTTATAAAAATATTTTAAAACCTAATTTTATTTTTAATTTTATCTTTTTTGAAAAGCATGCGGATTAAAAACAAAACGCTTTTTTTCAATCCAAATGATAGGCTCCTTAAAGCCGGTAAACTAAGATCAACTAAAATCAAGCACTTTTTGTAAACTGCCAGCCAGCCTCATTGACAAAATCGAAGATAATCTTTTTTAAACATCTATTCTTCTTCTGCTTTTCAAAATAATAAAACCTAAAATACCTTTTCTCATTTACAATAGCATAACCATTGCCCTTGCACCTGTAAAAAATAATAAACTCTATCAACTTCTTTATCAGCTGTATCTCTCAATGCCTATCTGGCAAACTTCTATTTCAGAGAATCAACCTTACATGTATGCTTATGAATTTCTAAATATCTGTCAGACTAACTTCACTTGAAACCATGCCGGCTATTTCATAAATATCCGGCAGATCCCGTTTAAATCCAACAAACTTTTTATCAACTGTCTTATTGACAAAGTTTATTTATAACAAAAAATACAATGTTTAAGATAACGAGGGAGGAGGGCGGGGCAAGAAGAAAGAATAAAGGTTTCTTTTAAGGAACCATGTTTTATAATTAAAAGAAACCATTTTATCAAAAATAAGGGAAACAGAAAAATCGTGAGAGAAATCATAAAAAATATTTGAATCCAATATACAAACAGAACAAAAATTTTTATGGTCTTCTTCATTGAAATGAAGAGTTTTATGATTAATAAGAAAAAAATAAGAAAGAAAAAAAACACCAAATAGAAATAGAGAAAGGCTTTTTTTATTTTTTATCATAATACCCCGTTCCCTTTTTAATAATTCAAAAAAGACAGCAAAACAAGTGAAAAAGTTAAATTATTTTACCTGATTGGTGTAAAACACAGAGGTTTGAAAGACCCTGACATTTCCTAAAATATTTGACATAGCTAAAAGTAAAGTTGATCTTGCTATATGGGTCGATCGACGGGATTTGAACCCGCGACAGCCAGAACCACAATCTGGAGTTCTACCAGTTGAGCTACGACCGCCTGTTTATATTACTATTAGACGACTTTAAAGTGATTTTCAAGCTTTTATTTTATTTGACTTAATTTTTTTGCCTCCCTGCCTGTATCATACCCATAACAAAAAGACATCGTGATAAAAGTTAAAAGAGAAAACTTCAGCACAAAAAAACTATACAAAAGCATTAAACTGCTTAAGGGAAACCTTCAACACAAAAAAACTATACAAAAGCATTAAACTGCTTAAGGGAAACCTTCAACACAAAAAAACTATACAAAAACATCAAACTGCTTAAGGGAAACCTTCAACACAAAAAAACTATACAAAAGCATTAAACTGCTTAAGGGAAAATTTCAACACAAAAAAACTATACAAAAGCATTAAACTGCTTAAGGGAAAATTTCAACACAAAAAAACTATACAAAAACATCAAACTGCTGGAGGGCAAACTTTAGAACAAAAAAACTATACAAAAGCATTAAACTGCTTAAGGGAAACCTTCAACACAAAAGACCTATACAAAAACATCAAACTGCTGGAGGGCAAGACTATGGGCAAAACAGCCGGAAATATTCGTATAGGTTTATCAAGAAGGCAGGAACATCTTTTTTACTATAGTAATGAAGAATAATGATAACACAAAAATAAAAAGCAGGTTAAAAAATTAATTTTTAACAATTCACATTAGTAATTTAAGAGCAAAATCTCTACAGCATTATATCATGCTTTAATAACAAAGGAGGCTAGCCGGGAGGCCACTGAAGCTTTCTTCCTCCTAAGATATGAATGTGAATATGAAAAACCGTTTGTCCTGCATCTTCTCCAGTATTTAAAACTAAGCGGTAGCTGGATAAATTTAAAAGTTTTGCGATCTCAGGCACTTTGACCATAAGATGCCCCATAAGAACCTGATCTGCTTTCTCTATCTGCTGAGAAGATAGGATCTCTTTTTTAGGTATCAACAAAATTATGAACAGGAGCTTGAGGATTAATATCTTTAAAAGCAAGGCATAATTCATCCTCATAGACAATGTCAGCAGGTATCTCTTTATTTATGATTTTTGTAAAAACAGTCATTATTTTCCAGCCTTTAAAGTATTAATTAGTTTGACCTTTTTATACAGTCTCTTCAAATAAAATCTTCTCATCATTAAACTTTTTTAAATATGTATTTTTTTTATTATAAGGAGAAGGAGTGGGGAAAGATTTGCCTTTAGGAATACAGTTGCTGGAAAAATCAGCCGCTCAAGGTAATACTGAGGCTCAGCATAGTTTAGCTGTTATATATGAAAAACAAGCGGGGCGGGAAAAGTGTATTAATGCATTTTTGTAAAGTTTTCTACTCTAAAACCCGCGATATTTAGATATGAAATGGATATTTATAGCCTTTACCCTACTTACAGGTTGTGGACATCAATCTCAACACTCAAAACTCAAAAGGAAGTAATCAACCTGCAAAAGAATTTTGTAAATTAAGAAAGCGGTATAATTCTCTTTTAGAGAGTCCTTGCTAATGATGATGTGTTGGATTGTGGCAGTACTTTTGAAGCGAGAAAAAAACAAATATCAAACCAGTATAATGTAGCTATATACAATGTAAGGGCTTGGAGTTGATTTTTTTGACTGTTAAACCAAGTTAGATGAAGTTATTTGTTTGGCTTGCTTGCAAAGTTTAAGTGCTGAATATACAAAAAACAGTTAATTCTGTCCAATACATATTTTTTATTATATGACTGTAGCTTTCTCTAAAAAAATATGATACAAATAGAAATGAGAGATAGCCTTGTCAGATAAAATCTTACATTTTTAAAAATCCTTTTAGAAAAGAAATAAAATGCTATGTTGTTTGTTTGAGTTTTATTTTCAGATAAAACTTTGAAAGTGTAATTTTTTCACAAACTTATTAAATAGCTGAAATAATTTAGCAAATCATGTTAAATTATTTGAATAAAAAATGAAGGTAATTATGATAGTAAGAACCCCAATGATTAAGAATTATGTAATGATTAAAAAACTGTGTGATATTTTATTTTTAAATTGATTAAGAGCTGTTAAGGTTTTTCTTTTTCTTGTTTGTTTTTCAGTATCTCTAAACATACCAAGTAACTCTAAAATTGGGATAGAGCCTTTTTCTATAGCTTTTAGTGAAGAAGCGGCTATTAACAAAGAACAAGCTGTGAAAGCGGTTTGGAAAATACAAATAGGGGATATATCCAGTGGAACAGGTTTTTTTATATCAGAAAATGAAATAGTTACAGACTTTCATGTAATTTAGACATGCAGAATCAATTGATTTAGAAAATATAAAATTAGTTCAGAAAGGAAATCCGAACCAACTTAAAGTTAAAGGAATAGTAAGTCTATCAATACTAAATGATCTCGCAATTTTAGAGATAGAGGGAGCTGTTTCCAATTTTTTAAGTTTGCCGTCAGAGGGATTAAATGCTTCTAAAAATTTATATATTCTGGGATATCCAATAGGTCGTTTTCAAGAAATAAAGCAAATGGGTGTTTTAAAAGCCGATAGTTTTTTTACAGATAGTTCTGATAGCAGCGGAGCCAGAGGCGGTCCTGTTTTAAATGAGCTTCATCAATTAGTGGGCGTATTCAATCTATATACTAACAATCTCCTGTTTTTTATAAGCGTGTACATATTGAAATCTTTTATAGAGTTGGAAGGTTGTAAAAGTTGGAATGTTAAAGAATGTTTTATATTCTCAAGAGAGATATTCAAAAAATCTAAACAAGAGGCAAAAGGGATAAGGGATAAGGGATAAAAGTCAGCAGATAAAGGCTATGCTCCGGCTCAGTTATGGTTAGCTTTGATGTATTATTATGCAATGGGAGTAGAGAAAGATTTGTCTTTAGGAAGAAAGTGGATGAAAGAATCATTTAAGCAAGGCTATGCTCTGGCTCAGTTGTATTGGTCAACTGATATGTTTTATGAAGGAGAAAAAGATTGGATAAAAAAAAGTTGTTCGAACTAGCAATAGAATAAGATTATGTTGTTCTCGCTGAGTGAGGCTTAGCTAATATATATTAGCGTGGATATGGAGGTAATTATCATAAGTAAAAACTCCAATGATTAAAAAGCTGTATGATACGGCTTTGTTAATTTATGTCTTATTCCCTCCTTCTCACACAACTTATCAAAAATAGAAAGAACTTGACTTCTTATTCCTTACAAAAAGCGTAAATTGTCTCCAATTATCTGTCAATATCGTATGTATTTTGTAATGGACTGTCTCCAACAGCTCCTTTAAAAACTCCACAGCTGTTTGATTCGTTTTTCTATCATAAACACTGGCATAAACATATTTACTAGTTCTATCTACTGCCGCATACTTATGTTGTTTTCCCTCTTTTGTTCTCACTTCAGTAATATCTACATGAAAATATCCTATAGGATACTCCTTAAATTTCTTTGACGGTCTTTTTCTTTACATAAGTGGAGATTTAGGAAGTCTTTGTATCCATGTCTTTTTAAAGAACGATAAATGTTAGAGCGATTCAGTTTTGGTATGGTTTTTTGTAAGGAGTATAAACAATCGTCTATAGGAAGAAGAGTATGTTTTCGGAAAGCCACAATTAAAGCTTCTTCTTGTCTGCTCAAAACGGTAGAATATCTTCTATTCTCCACTCTAGGAGCATCACGAACGAAGTCTCTTTTCTTCCATTTCAATACGGTGCTTACAGTAATACCGTATCTTTGGCTAGTTTCTTTAAGCTCTCCTTACTATCTTGTATTTTTTTACGGACTGCCGGCGTTGTGCTGGCGCTTGGGTGTAGTACTGTTCCCATAACTTTTCCTTTGTTTTCATATAATTATGTCTTTTCCTTCAACTAAACAATTAGGTTTAAACTTTATAAACAGTGTAAAATTTTCATTTTTAATAAATTTTAACTTGATTTTTACATTTAAAATGTTTATTTGTATTTTTTTAATTTAAAGGTTTTCATTGTTATATGATGATGAATTTAAAAAACAAGGATCTAAAAATATGAGTCTTAATGAAACGAAACGATATAAAATTTTAAAGACTTTTTATTTAAATAAAAAATTTTTCTCTTTCTTTTTGAGACAGAGTTTGAATTTACTCCTTATTTTCCAGCTTTCGGTTTATCCAGCTTACGCTAGTCTTGCCCTCCCCACCCAAAAAATAGACAAAGCAGAAGGTTTTAATAACAAACATGTTGAGTCTTTAAGAAGCTTTATTTTTGGAAGTAGAGAATTTGAAAATTACTATCGCAATCATCCTCTTGATGTTTTTGCTCTTTTAGGTCAAACCAACAGAATTTCAGAATTACAAAACCAAATTTTAGAATTAAAAAATCGGATTTCTGAATTAGAAAAGAAAACCCCTTTAGAATTTGAAGGCAAAAGCTTGAAAGCACAAATCAAAGCTTTAAAATCAGACAGCCGTCGTTTAGAAAGGGAAAAAAAGAAATTCAACAATATTGAACTAACAAACCTTTTTGTAGAAATTATAGATGATACAAAAATTCCTGCAGAAGTTAAAACAGTATTAACTCATTCCAAAAATCAAGCTGTAGCAGGGAAAGTTCTATCTGAAAACCTCAAAGAGAAACTGAGTTCTAACCCTGTTTATATCAATACCTCTGGAGAAAGGACTTCTTTTCGCTTTTCTTTTCATGGTGAAGTCGTTCAGACTTTTTCTCAAAATATAGAGTGGCTGGTCTTTTTTGGAGACTACCTTGTTTTTTTAGAAGCTCCTAAAGTGTCTCAATCAAAAGCTCTGCTTTCTTTTATTGATCTAAGATACTTTGAAAAGGCGATCGGGAAAACAGGACTTCCTCTATTTCAAATTCCTATTCATTACAAAACTACTGGAATGAATCCCAACTCTTTTTTAACTCCTGAAGTTTTAACAGTAAAAGAAAGCACTGAAGGAGAATCTCTATTAAAAATAAATAATCTTGAGCTTTCAGAAAGGCAGATTCAATTTTTATCTTCTCTTCAGCAGTTGAATTTTAATACCACCGTTTCTCTTTTAAAAGGAGATAACTCTCAGATTGCTCAAGCCTATTTAAAAGAAATTATAGATAACTACTCAGAAAAATTGCCCAGTCCGGATTTTACTCTTGATCCTACAGCTCAAAAAATTTCTCTGGATACCAAAGAAATGGTTTTAAAGCTATTGCAAAATAGAAAAGAAATCGGCTCTGCTGAAAATCCATCTGGACACTACGGACAGCTCAATAAATTGGGCATGCAGTTAGTAGGTAATGAATCCCAAACAGCTCAAGAATTTAAAGATAGTTTGGCGGAAGATAGAAAATTTCAAGCTGAAGTTTCTAATACTTATCAAGTAGTATCTCAAAAAAGATCTTTTTGGAATCGCTACTTTGCTTTTTTAAATTATCTAACAACTCCTCAACCTTTGGGTTCTCCTGAAATCACTAAAAGTTTAGGTTTGATTGCCAATTCTGTTTCTTTAAAAAACGATACAGTAAAAAATCGTTTTGAAACCTTTAAAGAAGGATTAAATCAGTTTCTCTACCCTAAGAAAAATCGCTTGATTTTAAGTTCAAGTGTGCTTTTAGGCGCTGGAGCTATAGCCCCGGCTGAAGTTTCTAACCTAGCCCTTTTTGCTGTCTCATTTGTATCAGATTGGTCCGCTAAATTTCTAGAGCTTATCAGTGTTACAGGGAGTTCTTCTTTTGCTTGGGTGAATCCTGATAAAATTTATCAAACTTACTTTAAAGGGGATTCTTTTTCACATTTTTTAACAGGACTAACTGCTTTATTTGGCGTGACTTTATTTACGATAGGAGTTTTTCATTTTTCTATCAATACAGGTTATTTGATTAAAAATGTAAAATTGGAGCCAGTCGATGAGAGTCAAAAAAAAGTCAGACAGAAGGTCAGTCAATTCATCTCTTATATGAAACGGAGTCGATCTGATTTTTTTCAGGCTTTAGGAAATGCTGAAAAAAAGAAATTGGGAGTTGAGGCATCTATAGGTTTTGTTGGAGTTGATACTCACTTTCTTTTTAGAACAACAAATAATCTTTCTTATTTGTATCAGGCTTTAGATTCCTTTGAGACACCACTTTCTTTAGAATTTATAGTAAAAAAAGGAGACGTCACAATAGTTCTGGATTTCATAAAACAAACGGAGGCCTCTCAATCTGATTTGAGTCCTGAAAATCAAATCACACTAAAAGTCAATGGGTCTTCAGCCGTTTTTATAAATGTAGATCCTAAAACTAAATTAAAAGCTTTTTTTGATGCGGAAACAAATAAGCTCGCTTCAGATATTTTTCTTTCTTTAGATTTGTCTGGAAAGGATTTACATATTTCAGGGGTATTGCAAAATGCAGAATTTACAAATTCAGAAAATCTAAAAGTAGAAAATCTTTTAAAAAAAATTCAAAAGGAAAATAACAAAAGACGGTCTTTTTTAAAAGAGAAAGAGCCTCTTTCTGAAAATGAAATTAGAACTTTGTCTCAAGCTTTAGGAGAATTGAGTTTAGGTTATTCTTCCTGGTCTAAGACTTTTAGTTTTTTAGGTTTGAGTTGGAACTGGTTTTTTATTGGTCGTCATGTAGCAACTAGGCCTGTGTTATTACCTAAGGTTCTTTATTATTCTAAATACTTTAAAACAAGGACGGAGGGGTATACCCCTTCTGTTTATAATGGAGGAAAGCAGAATAGGTTCACCAGATTTCTCAGCCAAATCCAGTTGGGTTTTAAAAATATGAAAGAGTTTGAAGAGCGTGTAAAGAAAATAGAAACAGCTATATTAAAAGAAGTGAATGCTCAAGCCTATTTAGCGGTTGTGAAAGAAGCAGGAGTTGAAAGTAAAGCCGATTTAACAGCTTTAGGCCCTGAATTAAATGTTAGAGATATTGAATCAAAAAAATTGAAAATATTTTATGGTCTCTATCAAAGAGAGCTTTTTGAAGAGTCTGTAAGAGCTTATTTCTCTCGAAAAGAAGGAGGGAAGGCTATTTTTGACTCGGAAACAGTTTTGAATCAATCTGACAGTCAGTTAAAAAAAGGAAAATTAAGAGAGTTTATAGAAAACCCTGATACATTAAACACTCTAGCTTCTAACGAAATAAGAAACCTTGTTGAGTTGGTTGCTAAAGAAAAAAAGATAGCTCAAAAATCTAGATTAGCCGCAGATAATCTCATCACAGGTTTTTTAAAAAGAGTCAATTTGGCTTTAGAAAATACAGCTAAAAATAATCTTGACCCCAAAGTAAGCCTTCAAATGCAGAGATCAGCTGCGTCTAAAAAACTTTTAAATGATCCTGAGTCTTTAGCTAGAGCAACTCGTCAGCAAATCACTTATTTTATGATAGATAAACCGATTGAAATTCTTTATACTTTCATTTTTTTAGCAGGGGTGGATCAGGGGATTTTGAAAATCCTTCACGATCAAGCCTTTACGGAAGAGGCTTGGTTCCACTTAGGGCGGTATGCTATTTGGGGAGGTTTTTTTGCAAATCTTGTTTTAGAAGTGTTGGCTGGTGTATGGCTTAAAACACAGATGGATGCCAGATTAGAAGAGACTCAAGGTTTTGATATTTTACCAAATAAAGAAGAAGTAAAAAAAGGTTTTTTGAGTTGGATAAAAAAACAATTTTTCTCTAAAGATAACAGTTGGTGGGAAAATCAAAAGTATGCTCTAAAACTTGCTTATGCTAATCTTCTTCCTGCTACTATATTAATGGGTATTATATGGGCCGCCACTCTAGGTCGTTTTGATATAGAACTTTTGTTAGCCGCCTACATGGTTTATGTTGTGACTCCTGTTTATGGGTTACAATTTAAAATAGAGAATGCTTTTGAAAAAGCGACAGGATATGCTTATAAATTCTTAATTGAACAAGGTGTAGATTTAAGCGAAAAGGATAAAAAACTTATTTTTCACCCTAAAATTAAAGAGTATCACCTAAAGGAAAGCTTTAAGTTAAGGAGAAAGTTAAACTACATTTTAGCTTTACTTTACAATAACCCTGTTGAAAATATTTTAAACATATTTTCAGCTACTCATACTTCTATTGGTTCATTCAGTTTAGTAAGACTCTTGACTCCCGGCACAGAGCTTCCCACGCAGTATTGGTCTAATTTTATGAGCTTTTTAGAAAGTAAAGGGCTACCTTCTAATATTGCCGAAACATGTAAATCCATCTTCAGTAATAACCGCCCAGATATAAAGTAAATATCCCCATAGCAAAGCACAAGGTATTGTATCAGTAATTCACTGACAAAAATGCCTCTTGTTTTGTCATTTCCGTAAAAACCCTCATCCCGCAAAGGCCTTAACAGATGCAGGAATAACGATAAGAGCCGAAGTAACGATAAAAAAAAGATTTTAAGATGCTCAAAATTCAGCTTATAAAATTGAATTAACAAGAGTTTCCATAAGAGCTTAATATGGTGATAAAAAAGGAGGTGGTGTTTAAGTTATTAAGTTTTTCATTATATAATATAACTGACCAACTTCCGTAATTATTTGAAGTTTTTCTATGTTCAAATTTTTAACTCAAGTTCTTTAAATATAACTTTAAAGTTTTGGTCTTGTCTTTTCATTTTTTCACATAACCTTTTATCCTATTTGGGCTTCCAATTCATACCTCTTATTTTTAAATCTCTAAACTTCTGATGTATTTCTGATTTTCTTTCCATTAAAAAAAAGAGAAACGGTTTCTGCTAAAACAATTATCTTTCACAATTGTTTCAAAAAATTCAATAAAGGGTTTAGTTTTTCTGAATTAAAATTCCAATAGCCTTTTTCAGCCGCTATTCCTAAATTGGGAGTATCTTTTTCCATAGCTGAAAGAAAGGCTCTGCATCGTGCTTTATGAATATCTTTTGGTTTTTTCCAGCCATTACTATTTGAATTTGATTCCTGTTCTATACAAGCTATAAAAGAATCAATACACTTAATAATACCTTCTGATTTCACTGTGGATAAACATAAAGATTCCAGCTTTCCTGTGTTTTCCCCATCCGGTATAATAAATACCCCAACCCTAGGAGAACCTGAAACAAATGATGATACTTCTTGAGGGCTATTTAGATTATTATTTATTAATATAGAACAAATCCGTTGAAAAGCTGCCTGAGCATCATTATCGGAATCATGAATAACAGCTAATGAATTTACTCCGTCAAAACCAGTAGCTTTCTTTATTATTGGTAATAGCTTTTGGAATTGTTCTTTTCCACCGCTAGATATGATTTCAATTCCATCAATTTTCTTTTTTTTCAAAAAGATTTTGAAAAAAGCCTCTTCATCTTTGCCTTCTACAAGTAAAAGTTTTTGACTTTTAATTTCTTTCAGATGTTCCATTTAGATAACATTTATTATTTAACGAATTTCCAACTCAGCTTTCAAGGCTATACTTAAATCCTCAAAATTATAAATTTTAGTTTTAAATTTATCTTGATTTTTTTCTATTCTCATATATTTAAAGTCATTTCTAAGCTCCTCTGATATACCTTCAACAGCCCCTGAAATAAGTTCTGAACTATGAGTAGTAGCTATAATTTGTGTTTTATTAGTTTTAGCATAACTGGTTATAGCTTGCCATATAAGGGGCAAGATAGAATGATGAAAGCCATTTTCTAACTCATCTATCAAAACAATTCCTTTTTTTGTTTCAGAAATTGCCAGAAGAATAGATAAGAGACGCACTATACCTTGACCCATCAATGGTAAGGGAATTTTTGTTCCAATGTTATTATCTCCATAAATAATAGGTTTGCCGCCCATTGGAATTACGCTCAAAGATTGCAGTTGAGGTTCTAAAGCCTGTAATCTGGTTACAATTTCTTTTGTTGCATTGATTCTATCCAGCTCCCCATACCTTATGGAGTCCTCTTCTGGAAGAGAAGAATGAGTTGAAGATAAAAAAACTGCCCTCACACCGTCATTATATTTTACTAAAAACTGTGTATTTGTTAGACCAAGTCCATTTACTTCAAGCTTTAAAAAAGCTTTTTTAGGAGGTTTTTTTATTCCATAAGAAATTTCCACTCCACCAAGACCACTATCTAACTTTTTTTGAAGATCAATTCTATTTTCATCACTAATGACAATAGGTTGGCTAATTGAGGGACAAAATTTATAGCTCAATTTTTTTTTGTTAGAATCGATAAAGTATTCAAAGATTATAGGCTCATTTAAATCAAAGTTATGAAATGCTGGAGCAAATAAAGATTCCGCATTGTTATAAAAAGTACTCAAGCCCCTCCAGCCAAGCTGTCTTATAAACATAGCGGGATTTCCACAGTCTAAAGACATAAATACAGATTCAAGAATACTTGTTTTTCCACAATTGTTTTTTCCGCTGATAAGAACAATGTTGGGAAGCTTTTCAAGTGAAAAAGATTTAAAAAGTTTGTAATTTTGAATTTTTATACTTGTTATCATGAAAAGCTCCTTTTTATAAAAGCCTGGTATAAGTATCGTAACAATATCTTTAAAATCAAGCAGTATATCCATAAAATACATAATTTTTATGTTGTATAATAAAAAAAATTATATTAAAATTCATAAAATACATAATTTAATCATTTGAGAACTGTTTTGAAAGCAAACCATCCTTTATTGAAAATAGCTCAGAATCAGTCAGGCCTTTTTACCAGCCATCAAGCAATAAAAGCAGGTATCGATTCTAGAAACCACTCCTATCACTTGAAAGCAGGAAATTGGTCAAGGCTGGAAAAGGGAATATACCAACTTAATTTTATCCCGCCAAATTCAATGAGAGATTTTTTTTTCTTTCAGCTTTGGGCTAGAAACCGCAAAGGGGAGCAGGCAGGAGTTTTTTCATATGAAACTGCACTTTATTTAATGAACTTAAAAAAAGACTATCCAAAAAAGTTTCATGTTACTGTTCCTAATTGCTTTCGTCGTTCTATAGAAAATCATCAACTTATTTTACATTATGAAGATTTAAACGCTTCAGAAAAAACAAGTATAAATAATTTATGTATAACTGATACTAAAAAAACCTTTCAAGATTTAATTGTAAATGGCTCTCATCATCCTGAATGGATAAAACAAAAGTTAAAAACAGCCATTGAAAAACAAATAATTTCATTAGAAGAAGTAAAAAAAGTTTCCATAAACGATGAGGTTAAGCAAATATTCAACGCTATTTTATTTGAATTATCTGACCAACTTTGTTGATACAATCTTAGCAAAAACCGATCTTGACATAAAAAGGTTTGTAGTTGAGGCATTTTAAAATGAAACTTATCCTTAAGGTTTTCAAGCTGTCTTCTTATCTCATGAGGAGTCCACATTTTACAAAACCTCCAGCAAGCGGGATGCTTTTCCCTTAAAATGATAAACAGGAGCCGTCTTTTTAATTTTTCCAAGATGAAGAGGGATTGTTCTTTTTCGGCTTTCTTGAAGAACAGACAATACAAAAGAGATGGAATAACCAAATTTCAGCAAATGCATGACTGTTCTCTCCAAAGAAGACACAGGAAGATCATTTATGATTTTAACATGCTTTTTATATATTTCATCTTTCATCTGATAAAATTTAACATCTTGTAACTTTCTTTTTGGAACATTTGAAATAGGGACTATTAACTGGAAAGTGTCGGGAGCTTCATCTGTCAGTCCATAGATTTTAAGAGCGCTTTCCAGGCCTACAACTCCTTGGGGAATACAGGTGAGTTTTTCTTTTAAAGGAGAGTAAAAATCAAAAGCCATACTCTCCTTAAAAGCATAAACCTCACAAGACACTCTTTTAAGATAGTTTTTTCTCACATAATGAGACAAGAGTTGAGGACTTACCTTGTATTTGCAGGCTTCTTTCACAGTAAAAAATTTTCCTGTGAATTTGTCTTTTAGTTTATTTAATAAAGCCCTTTTTATATTTTTTTGTTTAGAAGCGCTTTTCTTGTTTTTACCTGTCTGTTTTGTTTTCTGCACAAAAACGCTTTTTCTCTTTCTATTTGTTTGAAAGCTGTTCTTTCTTAAAATAAAGATTTTTTTCTCATATTTTAATTATAGGTTTTATTTTAAAAAACATAACCTTAAATTAAAATTTAATGGATTTTCAGATTGTTTTAATCCAAACAGCTTTTTTATACCAGAAGAGGAAGGCACAGAGCTTGAAACATACATTTTCTTTTGACATTGACCTCTTCTGCTTAATGACTTTTTTGCAACAGTTTTTTTTGAAAGATGACCTAATTCTCTCCATTCAAACCAGCTTTAAATTTTTTGAGCTTAGGCTTTTGATAAGAAAACTCTACCGCTTTTTTTCAACACCAGCTTTAAATTTCCTTGAGATTTATAGGTTAAAAAATTACAAACAAACTTCATAAATTCCTCTTTTGTTTTAGTGATTGAGGAGCATACATAAAAAAAGAAAAAGGCTGAAATCCTCCCACTGCAGGTGAGATGAATGGTTAAAAATAAATCCTCTAAAGTATCTGGAAGCTACAGTCAGATTACGATGATTTTTTTAAACTCATCAAGTTTTTTTATATTTCGAAAACCAGACCAATAGACTGAAAATCAAAAAACATAGAATATATGTCTTAAATTCACACAGACTAATGGCCAAGATATAGCTGATAAGAAAATACTATAGGATAGTTTTTTATTATCCTCTTTAAAGAGGACATTATTTAATACACAAAAAAAGCAACTATGAAGCACTCTGATCTAACTTTTATTACAAATGAGAAAGAGCAAAATTTACTGGAAAGATTTAAGGTTTTAATTAAAGATACAGAGCTTTTTGATGTTTTGGTAGGTTACTTTTACACCAGTGGTTTTCATGCTCTTTATAAATCTTTAGAAGGTACTAAAAAAATCCGAATTCTTATCGGCATCAGCACAAACAAAGAAACAGCTGATTTAATTCAACAATCTCAAGAAGAAAAACAATATGGAATGCAGTTTTCCCATGCGGAAACAAAAAAACATTTTTCCAATATGCTAGTTAACGAAATGGAAAATTCAAAAGATAAAAAACCAGTAGAGGAGGGAGTAATAAGATTTATCGAATGGTTAAAAAATGGAAAGCTTGAAATAAGAGCTTATCCATCGGAAAACATTCATGCCAAGCTTTATATTATGTCCTTTGCTGAGGATGATAGAGACAAAGGCCGTGTAATTACAGGTTCAAGTAATTTTACAAAATCTGGTTTAGTAGATAATTTGGAGTTTAATGTAGAATTGAAAAATCCTTCTGATTACGAATTCGCTCAAAATAAGTTTAATGAACTTTGGCAAAACTCTGTAGATGTTAAAGAACAATATATTAATACTATTCAGAAAAAAACTTGGTTAAATAATAATATAAGTCCTTATGAACTTTATCTGAAATTTCTTTATGAGTATTTTAAAGATGAATTGGGTCAAACTGATATAATCTCTTCTTTGTATGTTCCTGATGAGTTTAAAAAATTAGAATATCAGGAGCAAGCTGTTTTAAATGCCAGGAAAATTTTAAATGAATATGGAGGAGTTTTTGTTTCTGATGTTGTAGGTCTTGGAAAAACCTATATGTCAGCTATGCTGGCGGGGCAATTAGACGGCAGAACATTGGTTTTAGCGCCTCCTGTTTTATTGGATAAGACAAACCCTGGTTCGTGGTCTAATGTTTTTTCAGATTTTCGGGTTCCGGCTGATTTTAATTCCCTTGGAAAACTAGACCAAGTAATCGCTCGTGGAACAGAAAAATATAAAAATGTTTTTATAGATGAAGCTCATCGGTTTAGGACAGAAACAAATATTACTTATGAAAAATTAGCTCAAATTTGCAGAGGTAAAAGAGTTGTGCTTGTAACAGCCACACCTTTAAATAACAGTCCTTTAGATATTTTAAGCCAAATTAAATTATTTCAAAATGCTAAAAAAAGTACAATTCCCAATGTATCAAATCTGGAGTTTTTTTTTAAGAGCTTGGATAAAAAAACAAAGGAGCTGGATAAAAAAGAAAATTATACAGATTACATACAAGTCGTTAAACAGAATACCAAACAGATACGGGAGTCTGTTTTAAAATATCTTATGGTTAGAAGAACACGAACAGAAATTGAAAATTATTTCTCCGAAGATTTAAAAAACCAGAATTTAAAATTTCCTGAAGTTATAGATCCGGAACCTTTGCTTTATCAATTTGATAATAAAGAAAATGAAGTTTTTAACAAAACAGTTGAGATTATAAACCAAAAACTAAAGTATGCTCGTTATACAGTCTTAACTTATTACAGTAAACAACAGCAACTAGAACAATTGGAAATACAATCTCAAAAGAATTTAGGGTGTTTTATGAAAATCTTATTGATAAAAAGATTAGAAAGCAGTTTTTTTGCTTTTAAAAAAACGATTGAGCGATTTGTTTCATCTTATGAGCTTTTTCTTAAAGAATTTAATGCTGGTCATGTTTATATTAGTAAGGATTATATTCATAAAATTTTTGATTTTCTTGATGATGGAAATGAAGAGGCTATTCAAGAATTACTTAATGAAGATAAAGCAAAGAAATATCCAGCTAAAGATTTTGAAAAGAGTTTTAAGACTGACTTAGAAAATGATCTTCAATTTTTAAAAGAGATAAAACTTCTTTGGAGCGATATAAACAGAGATCCTAAACTTACTGAGCTCATTAAACAAATATTTTCAGAATCCTCAAACTTTCCTATTTTGAAAAAAAATAAATTAATTGTATTTACAGAATCAAAAGAAACAGCCGGATATCTTGGTGAACAATTAGATAAAAAAACTCCCGGTGAGGCTTTGGTTTTTACAGGAGCATCAAGCCAATCTGTTCGCAATACAATTATTGAGAATTTTGATGCAAAAGTTCGCTGTCCAAAAGATGATTATAGAATATTGATTACAACAGAAGTTTTAGCGGAGGGTGTGAATTTACATCGATCAAATGTGGTTATTAATTATGATATACCTTGGAACCCCACTCGTCTTATGCAAAGAGTGGGGCGAATTAACCGGGTGGATACTAAGTTTAGTAAAATCTATACTTTTAATTTTTTTCCAACAGAACAGTCTAATGACATCATTAAACTCAAAGAAACGGCAGAAGCAAAAATACAAACTTTTATCAGTTTATTGGGGGCAGATGCTCGTCTTTTAACAGAGGGTGAAGTCATAGAGTCCCATGAGCTTTTTGCTCGGTTAATTTCTAAAAAAACAATTACTGGTGAAGAAGAGGAAACAGAAAGCGATTTAAAGTACTTAAAAATCATAAAAGATATTAGAGATAAAAACCCAGATTTATTTGAAAATATAAAAAGACTTCCAAAAAAAGCCCGAACAGCAAAAAAACATCAAGATAAAGAAAATCAACTTTTAACCTACTTTAGAAAAGGAAGATTGCAAAAGTTTTTTTTAACAAAAAATACTGAAGCTGAAGAGCTGGACTTTATTAATACAGCAAAGCTTCTTGAAACAGATAATAAAACTCCAAAAGAAAAATTGCCTTCTGATTTTTACGACAAACTAGAAAAAAACAAACAAGAGTTTTTATCTGTTACAGATGAAGAAAAACAAGGATTTGAGCCTCAAAGAAGAGGGCGTGATAGTTCCATTCAATTATTACAAATTTTAAAAGTTATAAAAAAAGATTTAAGACAATGTACAGAAGAACAGGAAAACTATTTAAAAGAAGTTACAAAACGGACTGAAGAGGGAGCATTGCCTAAACAAACAATAAAAACTGTTTTGAAAGCTCTTGAAAAAGAGATTAAGAAAACAGGCTTAAATTCTTTAAAAGCACTTGCCATTTTACAAAGCAGCATTCCCGCTGAGCTTTTGAAGAGTCATATTGTAGAAAGCTCAGCAATGACAAAAGGTCAAAGAGAAGTCATTTTATCAGAATATCTGATTAGGGAGTAAAGGTGAGAGAACAAATGATCCATTGATGTTATTTTAGTAAGGACTTAAAAAAGAAGTGAGGAGTTTATGAAAAAAGAAATACTGATCTACCAGTCTAAGAACGGAAAAATTGAGTTTCACGGGGACTTGAAAAAAGACACAGTATGGGGAAATTTGAATCAAATTTCTGTCCTGTTTGGAAGAGATAAGTCTGTTATATCCAGACACATTAAAACTATCTTTAAGTCTATGGAATTAAAGGAAAATTCAGTTGTTGCAAAAATTGCAACAACTGCCACAGACGGAAAAAATTATCAGGTAAGTTATTATAATCTGGATATGATCTTATCAATAGGCTATCGTGTGGATTCTAAGCAGGCTACCCAATTTCGTATCTGGGCTACAAAAACTCTGAAACAGCATCTTTTAGAAGGCTACACCATCAATAAAAAACAGCTTGTTAAAAACTATCAAAAATTTCAAAATACCCTGAAAGAAATACAAACTCTTTTGCCGGAAAACAAATCCATTCCTACAAAGGAAGTTTTGGATCTGATAAATGTTTTTGCCAGGGCTTGGTTTTCTCTGGAAGCTTATGATAAAGAGAATTTTCCAGACAAAGGCTGGACAAAAAAACAAGTGTCTTTCACTGCTGAAGAATTAAGTAAAGATTTAAAAACATTAAAACAGGAGCTTATTTCCAAAAAACAGGCAACGGATTTGTTTGGACAGGAAAAGATAAAAAATTCAGTAAATGGAATTGTAGGTAATATTTTTCAAAGTTTTGGCGGACAGGACTTATATTCCACTATTGAGGAAAAATCGGCTCATCTTCTTTATTTCATGGTAAAAAATCACCCTCTTATAGACGGGAATAAAAGAAGCAGGGCTTTTTCTTTTATTTGGTTTTTGAGAAAAGCCGGCAAGCTTCCTGCTAGTCTCACTCCAGAGGCTTTAACAGCTTTAACTCTATTAGTTGCGGAAAGTGAACCTAAAAACAAAAAGAAAATGATTGGTTTGATTTTGCTGTTGTTGCAAACAAATCAAAAAAAGAAAGCAATGATATAAAAAAAAGGACATTATAGAAACTCAATAAAAAGTCTCTCTTATATCAAGGATGATAGAAAATGGATAAGAAATCAGCTCAGAATTTAATCAAAAACACACTTGAAAACTCTTTTAATAAAGCGGAATTTTTTTCTTTGATTAGAAATATCTTGAATGACTTTGAAACCAAAATTTTTATTTATAGAGGCAATACAATTCCAAAAGCTTTTCAGGATTCTATTAAGACTTTAGAGCGTATAGGACAATATGAAAATGCAGATAAAAAAATTGATATTCTTATTGTTCAATTAAAAAAAGAAACTACTTTAGAAAGAGCAAGAAGCAAACAAAGAAACTTTATTTCTTGGTATTTAAAAAGCCGTGGTGATGTTTTAAAAGATGGAGCTTTAGTTGCTTTTGTTACTCCTAATAAAGAAGACTGGCGTTTTTCTTTTATAAAAATGGAATATAGATTTGATGAGAAAAAAAAGAAAATTAAAGAAGAATGGACACCTGCTCGCCGTTATTCTTTTTTAGTGGGGCAACATGAAAAAAGCCACACTGCCCAAAGTCATCTTCTACCTCTTCTGCAAAGTGATGATAAAAATCCTACATTGGAAGATTTAGAAAATGCTTTTAGTGTAGAGAAAGTCACTAAAGAGTTTTATGAAAAATATCGTGATCTTTTTTATCACCTCAAAGAATCTTTGGATAAGATAATTCAACAGAATAAAAAAATTAGAAAGGATTTTGAAAAAAAGAAAGTTCATTCGGCTGATTTTTCTAAAAAGCTTTTAGGTCAGATTGTGTTTCTTTATTTCCTTCAAAAAAAAGGCTGGTTTGGTGTCAAAAAAGGTAAGAAATGGGGAACAGGCTCAAAGAATTTTTTGCGGGAATTGTTTGAAAAAAAGCACAGCGATTATAAAAACTTTTTCAATGATATTTTAGAGCCTTTGTTTTATGAGGCTTTGAGATTAGAACATAGAGGGGATTACTACAGCCGTTTTAATTGCCGTATTCCATTTTTAAATGGAGGTTTGTTTGACCCTATCAAAGCTTATGATTGGGTCAATACAGATATTTTTTTACCAAACCATCTTTTTTCCAATAAAGAGAAAACAAAAGAGGGAGACATTGGAAATGGAATACTGGATATTTTTGATCGATATAATTTCACAGTCAAAGAGGATGAGCCTTTAGAAAAAGAGGTGGCTATTGACCCTGAAATGCTGGGAAAAGTTTTTGAAAATCTTTTAGAAGTCACAGACCGTAAGTCTAAAGGAACTTATTATACTCCTCGTGAAATTGTTCATTATATGTGCCAACAGAGTTTAATCAACTACTTGTTAGAAGAGCTAAAGGGAAAAGCAACTAAAAAAGAGATTGAAACATTAGTTAAACATGGAGAATCAGCTATTGAAAATGAAACTCAAACTGCCAACCAAAATAAAGAAACAACAACCTATTCTTTTAAAATTTCTGAAAATATCCGAAAACAAGCTAATCTTATAGATAAAAAACTTATGAATATCCGTATTTGTGACCCTGCTGTTGGTTCTGGAGCTTTCCCTGTAGGGATGATGAATGAAATTATAAAAATCAGAAATACTCTCACTCCTTTTATAACAAACAAAGATAAGAGAACATCTTATTATTTTAAACGCCATGCAATTCAGGATAGCCTTTATGGTGTAGATATTGATTCAGGAGCTATAGAAATTTCCAAGCTTAGACTCTGGCTTTCCCTTGTAGTAGATGAAGAAGAGCGAGAGACAATACAGCCCCTTCCCAACTTGGATTACAAAATGGTTTGCGGCAATTCTTTGTTGAAAGTAGAAGAAGATTTATTTAATCAGGAGCATTTTAACCAGCTTGAAAAACTAAAGCCTCTTTATTTTAATGAAACCATCTCCAGTAAAAAACAGAAGTATAAACAGCAAATTGACCAACTTATCAATCATATAACAAATAGCCGGAAAATTTTTGATTTTGAAGTTTATTTCTCTGAAGTTTTCCATGAGAATAAAGGTTTTGATGTAGTGATAGCCAATCCACCTTATGTAAAAGAATATGTAAATAAATCAGCTTTTAATGGGTTAAGAAAATCTGACTACTATCAAGGAAAAATGGATCTTTGGTATCTTTTTTCTTGTAAAGGGATTGATATTTTAAAACAAGATTCAGGAACTATGGCTTTTATTGCTCAAAATAATTGGGTGACCAGTTATGGTGCTTCAAAAATGAGGAATAAACTTATAAAAGACACACAAATTTTAAATCTAATTGATTTTGGAGATTTTAAAATTTTTAAAGCTGGCATACAAACAATGGTTATGCTTTTTCAGAAAAATAGAGACCTGGAAAAATACAAATTTAATTACAGGAGACTAAGTGGAAAAAAACTTGAATTTAAAGATATGCTTTCGCTTCTTAATAAAGAAGAAAATCAAAATGTGGAATATATGAATCCTGAAATTGAGAGAAAACTTCTTATTAATAAAAAACTGACATTCAATAATCTCAAAATTGAGAGCATTCTTAATAAATTGATTCAACAGGCTGACTTTAAATTAAATAATAAGGAGATTGCTCAAGGCATCGTTCCTAATCCAGATATAGTTGGAAGTAAAAATTTAAAGCTTTTATCAAAAAATAAAATAAAAAAATATAATATTAAAAAAGGTGACGGTGTTTTTGTAGTCCCTATTCATTTTTTTAAAAAATTAAATAGACATGAAAAAAATTATTTAAAACCACTATATGAACCAATGGACTTGCAAAGGTATTGCATAGCAAGTCCACACAAAAAAGAAATTATTTATTTAACAAAATTAAATGTCGATAATTTATTGCATATTCCAAATATATTAGCTCATCTTGAAAAATTTAAAGAAATAATGTTTGAGAGAAGAGAAAACAAAACTAATAAGCTTAAACATTTTCATCTACATTGGCCAAGGGATGAAAATTTTTTTAATTCTGGTTCTAAAATTTTATCGATTAGAAAATGTATTTCCCCTACGTTTTCCTATGTTGAATCTTCTGCTTATGTAATGATGGCTATAAATATAATTAAAACAAATAGAATCAATCTAAAATATCTAACAGGAATTTTAAACTCAAAGCTGACTGCTTTTTGGCTTAGATATCAAGGAAAAATGCAAGGTTCCAACTACCAAATAGATAAAGAACCAATTTTGTCTATTCCTCTTTTAAATCCTCCTGAAGAAAAACAAAAACCACTTATCAAACTTGTTGATAAAATTCTAAATATAACAAAATTGGAAGATTATTTACAAAACCCTTCTAAAAAGAAAAAAATCCAAGAATACGAAAAGCAAATTAACCAACTTGTTTATAAACTCTACAGCCTCACTCCAAAAGAAATAAAAACTATAGAAGGTTTTTAATGTTAAAAAAATTATTTGATACTTTTATAGAATTTATTACCCTTCCTATTGTTATTTCAATTATTGGAATATTATCATTTATATTTACGGTTATTGCTTTTATTGTAGATTGGCAAGCTTACAGACTGAAAGAAAAATCAGATGAATATTTAGAATATATTGAGAGTAGCATTGATAAAATAAAAAATAGTGTTAAAAAAATCTTAACGATTTTTTTACAAATAAAAAAAAAAGTAACTTTAATAAAATATCTTTTCAAACAGAGAGATTTACAGTCCTTTACAAATATTCAGAAACAGAAGGATTTAAAAAAAAAATCAACGAAACCTATCTAAATGTTATATTTTTATTATTTGATGATATTGGAATAACTGTTAAGGCAAGTTTTAATCAAAGATAAAGAGGAGGTATTTTATGGAATACAATCAAAAAAATTTATTACTTAGTATTCATGCTGAATATGCAATGCAAATAGTTAATGGTTTAAAAACTATAGAACTCAGAAGGAAATTTCCTCTATTTAAAAAAGAAGATAAGAAAGAAATTTTTGTTTATGCTTGCTCTCCAATTTCAAAAATTATTGGAAAGTGTGACTTAAAAGAAGTAAAGAAACTTTCTATTGAACAGCTTTGGAAAATTGCTGGCACTCCAGCTAGGATAGATTGGATTCCATTTCAAAAATATTTTAAAGATTGTGATTTTGGATTTGCACTTTATCTAAAAAATCCAGTAAAGTATAAACAATCAATATGTTTAAAAAAAGTGTTAGGTATAAAGAGCCGACCTCCACAATCTTATAGATATATTACTAGTGAATTAGTTGCTTAATGGTTTTAGTTAATTAAAATGAGAAAAAATCTAAAAAATAATAATTTTTTATACATTCTATGGGAGTTTCATAAATGGATAAAATTTCCTTTCTAATAGACACAAATATTTTTATACAATTAGAAGACAATACAATTATATCAGGGTCTTTTAATAAGTTTCATAGATTATGTAACGAAAACTCTGCTGTTATTTATACACATCCTCTATCAAAGACAGAAATAGAAAAAGATAAGAATCCATCAAGAAGAGAAGTAATTTTAAATAAAGTTGGTAAGTATACACACATTCCAGATCCTCCATTGGCAGATGAGCAGGAAATAAAAAAATTGTTTGGAGAAGTAAAGAAAGAAAACGACAGAACTGATTGTCAGTTTCTATATGCTTTGTATAAAAATTCTGTTTCTTTTTTAGTGACGGAAGACCTTGGTATCCACCAAAGGGTAAAAACAAAACCTCTAAAACAAAAGGTTCTCACTGTTAATCAAGCAAATGATATGCTAGATAGGTTGTTTCCTGAACAGATTGAAATTTCTTTTCCTAAAATTGAAAACTCATATCTTTATAACATAAAGCTTGAAGATAATATTTTTGATAATTTAAAAAAAGATTATCCTGATTTCCAAGTTTGGTGGCAAAAATGCTCTCAAAAACAAGTTCAAGCTTGGATTGTCAAAACTTTAAATAAATTAGAGGCTATATGTATTTATAAGGAAGCTAAAGAAGAAGATTATACTAATTATAATCTTCTAAAAAAATCATTAAAACTTGCTACTTTTAAAGTAGACGAATTTTATAGAGGGAAGAAATTAGGTGAATTGATGCTCAAACAAGCTTTTCTTTATGCTGTAGAAAATCAATTTAAAGCCTGTTGGATGACAGTATTTCCAAAACATAAAATATTAATTGATCTTATAAAAGATTTTGGATTTTATGAAGTTGGAGAAACAGATAGAATAGATAAAGAACTAAATAAAAAAGAACTAGTTTTTCAAAAAAGCTTTTTTAAACCAAAGACTTGTAATTTAAAAGGATTAGATTTCCATATTAAGTATTCTCCCTATTATGATGATAATGAGAATATCGAAAAATATATTATTCCAATACAAAAAAAATATTATGAGATACTTTTTCCTGAAAATAGGGAACAGTTACCTCTTCTACCAGACCAAGACATCCCTGGCAATACGATAAAGAAAGTATATCTTTGTCATGCTTCTATCCAGAAATTAAAGCGTAGTGATTTATTATTTTTTTATGTATCTTCCCCTATTCAGGCAATATCCTCAATAGGCATAGTTGAATCAGTTTTCCGCTCTAATGAATTATTTAAAATTGTTTCCCAAATTGGTAAGAGATCTGTTTATTCTTTTAAAGAAATTAAGAAAATGACAACACAAGAAGTGTTAGTTATAGAGTTTAGATTTATAAAACATTTAAAAGAAAATATTACACTTAATAAACTTAAACAAGAACAAATAATACAAGCTCCTCCTCAATCTATTCAAATCTTTAAAAATTATAAAGCATATAAAAACATTTATTCTAATTTGTGAAATCAAATTGGATTACCTATATTTTTCTGAAGTGTTACATTCAGCTTCTTATTTTCAATATTTTTTTAATACTTTTTTAATCTCTCTAAAATATACTTTATTGTGGGATTTTGAGCCTTTTAGTAAGTTCTAAGTAAGTTCACTTAATCCTTAGAAAAATCTCTATATTTTTATGAATTTTTTTCTTGCCATTTATCTGCTATAGACTTCCATTCAATATTTCTCTCTTTTTCTCTTGTCCATACATTCCAAAAATCTGGATCATCTGATTTGGGTCTGGTTTCTTTTGGCAAATGTTTTATTTCAGTTAAGATTGGAATCTCTGAAGCCCATCCCAACAAATAAGCATGACGAGAGGGCAAGGCTGGCAATTCTTGCATTGTATCTTTTAAACTATCAGGCAATAGACGGGAGACTATTTCCTGATCTCTGTCATTTGTAATTCTATGGAGTAAAAAAGTATTGCATTGAGAAAGAACAGTTGCGGATAATTCAGATGGTCTTTGGGATGAGAGAACCAAACCTAAACCAAACTTTCTTCCTTCTTTTGCAATGCGTTCAAATACTTCCGAACAAAGTCTTGAATTAGAAAACTCCTCAGAATCTTTTTTGTATTTTTGAATAAATGTATGTGCTTCTTCCATTACTAAAACTGTTGGCAAAGATTTTTGTTGTTTTTCTTCATTTTTATATCTTTGCAAAGCCTCAAATATCATTCTGGATATAACAGCTGTCACCAAATAAATAATATCTTTGGGAACTAAAGACAAGTCAATAATGTTAACTAAATTGGTTCCTTTATCTTCTTTATTTCCTACATAATTGTTCAGCCATTCTTCAAGTGTAATAGGAGATTTTAAACCTGAAATTATATTTTTCATTCTGTTATCAGAGAACATAGTTTTAATTCTCATTAGGAAGAAATCAAAATATTTTTCCTTGCTTTCTTGAATCAAAAACTCTATATGTTTTATAAAATTATTTTCGTCAAATTTTATAGGTGTATCTTCTCCAATTTGAAGAGAAGCTGTTGAAGATCCTCCAAAAGCATGAAAAGCAGAGTTTAATTTATAGATAATTTCCTCAACTTCAGGAGCAGAATATGGAGGATATTCAATAAAATTTTTTGGTTTAGGGATGATATGTTCAGAGAGTATTTTATTTAGAAATTCGGATAAGTCAGTTAAATGTTTTTTAAGATCATCGCTCGATAAGTCTTTTGTTGAATAGTCTTTTATAGATTCTTCCCATTTCTTAATTTGTTCTGATAAGTTTTTTGGTCCTGGAAAGCTTGTAAAACATTTTCCTATTCTTTTATCTTCTCTTATTGAAGTTAATAAAATTCCAAGAAAGTTTTTGATTTCTTCTTGAAGAGTGTATTCTTTACCAGCTCCTTCTCTCATTGCCCTTAAAGCTTGTCTTAATAATGGAAGTTGGGTTTTACTGCTGGCTTGAGTAATTGATGACCATTCATAGCTGTTCCAAAACCATGATGGAGCTTGCAACTGTTTTTCATTTTGTTGTGTATCTGGATAAACTTTAAATATTTTTGGATTAAAGCTTTGAAATGCATTAGAATATTCTCCATTAGGATCTAAAATAATAAAACGAGCATTAGGTTTTAAGATGTTCTGAGAATTGTCGGGTTGTTTTATATGCTTTTGCGCTTCTTCCAAAGACCATTTGATTAAGCCAGAAACTGTGCAAGACTTTCCACTTCCTGTATTTCCTAAAACTGCTAAATGCCGTCCAAAAAGGCGATCTGGATCTATCTTAACTTCAGCATTATCCGCTAAAGGGCAAGAACCAATCTTTACTCTGCCATTTGTTCCGCTTTCTATAATTGATCGAAGTTGCTCTTTGTCTGGTAATAACACAGAGTCTCCTAAAGCTGGAAAAGACTGTACTCCTCTTGTAAATTTATATTTTTTAGTATGCGCTTCTGTTGATTTTAAAATCCCTAATATATTGAGTTTCAGTTTTCGAGAGGGAAAAGGCAGATCTAAAATTTCAGAATCAAGAATGCCTTTTCTTTTTGGATATGGCAAAGGATCTATAGAAAGCCAGCTAATTCTTCCTACAATAAAACTGCTTTCAGAAGGAATTAACAAAAAACCGTTTAAACGAGGGAACAGCTGAGGGATTCTTGTTCCCATAGCTATCGAGTGAGGAGCTTCCACATCCAATTTAACTTTAAGTTCATTAGGTGCTATAGACTCAACAATCCCTATTTGTTTGTTGTATATTTGTTCAATCGGTGTTGTCATTTTGTTCCTCTGAAGTACTTGTAAACTCTGATGCAGTCTCACCCCTTCGTTTTTGATTTTCAAACATACGATTCATTGATTGTGCGATTGCTGATTTAGGCAAATAATATCTTACTAACTCCTTTATATCAGCTAATTGTGGTCCCATTAAAAGAGAGATTTGCTCTTTTTTTGAGCTAAGATCTTTAAAATATGAACATATTTTTGGATTTACATCATAAGAGATTATAACTAAATGAGTCGAAGGAATTGTTAGCATATCTTCAATGATTCTATTTATATGATCATCTCCAAAACTATAGCCGTAAGTGACTAAAGTTGTATTAGGGCGGCAAACTGCTGTTGCAAAATCTCTAAAAAGTTCAGAGTAAGGGTAATTGGCTGTTTGCCAGTCTTTGGCTGAATTTGGGTAAATAAGACATTGCTCATTTGAATTAATTTTGTATTTATTATTACCAAAAGGAAGAGTAGTTCTATGAATCTTTTTATTTTTATATGACCAATCTAAAGACCCATGCAATTTTGTAAAATAGGCGACACCTTCTAAATATCTTGGTTCTCCTCTAATGCCTGGTGGGTTATAGTGCATGTCTATATTTAATCTAGAAGCACGAAAAACAGGGTCTATGTTTCCAACAAATCTGTCTATTAATCGGAGACCTGTCATATCGGCTCCCCACTCAATCACTCTATCATAATTGGTTGTGAAAATATGCAATCGCTCTCTTGGAGATGGGCGGTTTGCAAAACTCACTAAAAAAGGTATCAAATATTCACTTGTTTTTTCTTTTTTATCAAGAATTGTTTTTTCTACGGAAATAATTTTCTGTATAAATTTTTCTAAATTTTCTTTTATATTTTTTTTTAGTATTTTAACTTTTTCCTTTAATTGTTCATTATCGTTTGTTTCTAAATAGATATTCAATCCATCCAAAAGGATATTTGCTGAACTTATTTGATCTTCTATATTATATTTTTGCTTTTGGTTTTGTTTTGCTTTTTTTTCCGCAGATTTTTTTATTTGCACGGAAAACACATCGAATTTCATACATTCCATAAAATTTGTATGTTCTTCAGTAGCAAGGGCTTCTTGAGAAATAGTTAGCCCACTCCCAGCTAAAAGATTTAATCGCTCACTTTGAAATAAAGCTGTAAGCCAAGGTTCTATTTGTTCTCTTAATTTTATAGGAGAAAAAGGATATTCCTTATTTTCTTTCTTTTCAATAAATACATCTGTTTCCCAATTCAGCTCCCTATAATTCGTATCATTGCTAACTTTCAAATAATTTTTTGTCATCTAATTGGACTTTTTAAGATATTTCACCAGATTTATTATTTAATTCATAAATAAAATATTTTGCAAATATATTTTTTAGGAATTCAAAATAACAAATCAACCTAATTTTTTTAATGTTTATAAAATAAGTTTTAAATTAAAGACAGTAGCAGAAACAGTCGCTGTCAATAAAAGCCACTGACAGGAATATAATAACCTTTAATATATAAACTCATATATGTCAAATGGATGTTTCTGTTAAAGTTAAGGAAATGATTACTTTATTAGCTTTCATGCAATTAATTTGATAGAATATGACAGTTCTTAATTTGTTAAACAAAAACCATCTTAATACGTGGTCTTAACACTCCATAGCAATTTCACAGTGGCTAAGAAGTTTAGGAATATCCATGTAACAAGGTTTATCGACTTTTTCAATCTAAAATTAAATAGATTTAATATTAAAAGACAATAGCTTTTCCAAGCAACTTATTTTACAAATAATCATATAGCTTTAAGAATTTTAAACAGAGATATCACATTGTTGCAGAAGCATAAATTTATTTTATTTGAAGGTTCTAGCAAAACAAGTAAATACAAAGTTACTAACAAATACAAAAAACTAAAAGCGACACAATAAACAGTCAATAAATGGTGTAATAATTAGTAAAAAAAGGCTAACAAATATCCTTTGAAGATTCTTCAGAAGGCTCAGAAGAATTTAGAAAAAGTGCCTAAAAAATCGGTTTTTTTCAAGTTTTGGAGCATCTTTTACAAAAAAATGACTACTAAAAACTTGAGAAGGCTCAGAAGAATTTAGAAAAAGTGCCTAAAAAGCCGCTTTTTTTCAAGTTTTGAATCATCTTTTACAAAAACAGTGACTACTAAAAACTTGAGAAGGCTCAGAAGAATTTTACAAGAAAAAGCGGTTAAAAATTATTTTAGAGTGAAAGTTTTCAAGGATATAGAGGAGAGTACAGGGAGGTCAGGACACAGCTAGAGGGCTTAAGAAGCAATTAGAAACTTAAAAAACAACCCTTAAAACAGCTAGTATTCTATTTTATAAACATACCAAGTTGCTTTCTCTGAGCTTCGTCCTCCCGGGTGTGCATTGCAATTCTGCTTTTTAGCTGATCTTGTCTCTGCTTTTTGAGTTAAAGATTTTGATTGGTGAACACTAATAACAGTCCAATCTTTTATTACTTTTCCTTCTTTCAAATATTTCCTTTCCCATTCTTTTTTGCGTCTTTCTACATCATAGTTATACCTATTCTATACGGTGTATTTTTATTCTTTGTTGTAAAAAAATCAAGGTTATCTACATATAAATAAGAAGCCAAGCCAAGAACTATTAAGGATGATACTGCTTTGATAGTCTTTTTTCGTTTAATCTTATTGTCCAAAGCCTCTAACTTTTTTTCTTTGAAGAGTCTTTTTTGGTTGTTTTATTGTTCGTTTTTTTCATAAAAAATAGAATAAAGATATTTAACTTTTTGAAATAAAATAAAATTAGTTTTGTTGTTATTTTGAAAACTTAAATTTTGAACCAATAGAAAGACCAGAAATAACACCTAGACCTACTTTAAAGAAGTCTGGTAAATATTTGCCTCCCGTTGCCCAGAAAAGCACTTCACAACCAACAACAATTATACCAATTATAATATACAAAAATCTCCATTCACGAGTTCTCTACAAATGCCTTTCTCCTTGTTCTTTTGTAGCATATTTAAAAGCTCTTCCGTCCTGTAATTTAGCTAGTTCTAGCTTCTATTTTGTTATTTCAGAAGATTCAGAACGGCCATATAAAAGGGCTTCTTTATTATTATCTTTTTTTGTAACTTCATTCATGTCTGAAAATATTTTTTGGTTTATATCTTTTAACTATATCAACTTGTTTTTTATAATTCATTGGTTGAGGACTTTTATAATATATTTTTATAATACCTGAACTTGATACATCATCCATATCAATTCTATCAACACTATTAAGGTCTAAATTTTTTCTTAGATCAAGATATTCTTCTAAAGATACTTTTTGAACAAATAATTCCATTATGTCCCTTTATATTACTTTAATTATACTACATAATCGGCAATTTTAGAAACAAAGATTATTATTTTTTTAAACTCAGAAAAAATAAATAAAAATCTATTTAGATTTAAAAATTTTGACAGGTCAAGAAGTCTGTGTCAGGTTATAAAATTATTATGTTTTATAAGCATAAAAACAGAACTTCCTGGGAAGAACCTTATAATTAAAGGCTTGTTTTATAGAAAAAAATCCCTACAATAGAGAAAAAGACCAAGAAATGACCAGGTCTATTCCTTCAAAAAATCTGAAAATTTATCCTTGAAAAAGAGGAAGATTATAAAATAGAGTTTAAGGAAAAAGCGGATAAAAACCTTGATAGGGAAATGGTTGCTTTTGCCCACTCTTCTAAAGGAAAAATTTATATTGGCCTCACAGATGAGGGCAATATAAAAAGCATAAACATCACAAACAAATTAAAAAGCCAGATACAAGATATCGCTAAAAACTGCGATCCTAAAGTGTCCATTTCATTCCAAGATATCAAAAAAAGAGAAGGTTTTGATAGCAGAAGTTTTAGAAAGTAAAGATAAACCTCATAGATGCTCCTCAGGTTTTTATATCTGTTCAGGAGCTTCCTCTCAAAAGCTTAGCAGGGATGAAATTTGGAGGTTTATGGAGGAAGAAGAGCTTTTTAGGTTTGATCGTCAAATTTGTAAAATTTTTAAGCTTAAAGAACATTTTGATAAAGAAAAGTTATTTTCTTTTATGGATAGAACAAAGATGGAATACAATAGAAGAAATTATCTTCAGATATTAGAAAATCTGGAGATTATAAAAAGAAAAAACTTAAAAATTTTGTTTAAGAATGCAGTAGTTTTATTTTTTTCTAAAAATTTCGCAGTGGCGTAGTTAACTGTGGTTATTTATCTGAAAAAATAAATAATTTCATAAACACCTACAATATATATAATAACCATTAAAAGGGCAAGGGTGGGTATAATAACTTTTTTTAGTGATTTTAAGAGTTTATTGGAACTTAAGCCACAGTTAACTTATCCACTATAAAAAATTTATATAAATTTTTTTCTCATGCAGAAGTATCTTGTGTTTTTTTTACAGGAAGAGACAAGCATCATGATATAATTGATAGAAAAATATTTAATAGAGATATCATCAATAATGTTGAAGATTCAGTAGATTTTTAAAAAAAACATTTGCGATTGGAGTATCATTTCCCCAGAGGACAATTACAAATGAAAGAAGTTTTAGAAATAACGGAAGACGCATTGAGGGAAGCCTTAATTAACGCTGTGACTCATAGAAATTATTTAAGAGAAGGTATATCTGTAACAGTGGGAATTTTCGATGATAGAGTAGAGATATATAATTTTGGAGTGCTTCCAAAAGATTTAAAAAGATCAGATTTTGGAAAAAGAAGCTCTCCGAGAAACCCACTTATAGCGCAACTCATGTTGAGAGCTAAATATATTGAAAGAATGAGAAAAGGAATAAAGAAGATGAGAAGATTGGTTAAAAAAGCTGGATCATCAGGAAGATTTTGTTAATATATATAAACAATATTCTAAAGATTACATGTTAGAAGATTACATTACTGAAGTCAGAGAACCACCAAGAATTGGTTATTATAGAATGGTACCATGTCTATACTTTCCAGTGGCCGCCTTTTTTTGATCCAATTCGTTTAAGACGGCCTTCTTTTTGAAGTTTTCGTATAGTTCGCCAAGTAGCACTCTCTGACTTATCAATCTGTTGTGCTAATTCAGGGAGGGTTATATTTGGATTCAGAGCCAGTATCTTAAGAACTTTTATAGGCGTTTTTATAGGCGTTTTTATAGGCGTTTTCTCACCAGTGTCCTTTAAAATTGCTTTTTTAGCTAGTTTTTCGGCCATATCTGCTTCATGGTTTTTAAATTCCACATAAATATCTGATTCAGAACCGCCGATTTTAGGTTCTGGTGCTCCATAGGCTACACAGGCTTTTTGCATCTGAATAATTCCTCTACCCCAGGTCTCAATCATATTAGCCCAGAAAAACACTCTGGCTATATCAGGATTATATGGCTGTGATTGATGTCTTGAAGTTAAATCTTTTACTGTCCAGCCTGCTGGAAGCCGGCAAGTATTTCTAAAAACAATTTTATCAGGATACACCCGAATTTGAATAGGTGCTCCCGAACCATAATTCCTATGAACAACAGCATTGATTAAAGCTTCTCTTAAAGCACTCTCCGGCACTGGATGGTTTTCCACTCTATATAAACCTTTGTAGGAAATGAAAGCTTTTAAGTATTTGGTTAAGAGTAGCTTCATTGTCTCACGAACTTGAGTAAATAAATCCCCTTGAACTTCATCATGGAAAAGCACTTCTGCATCATCTTGAAAATAACCTATTTTAATAAAAGCTCCAGTAACATATTTTTCCGGGTCAGGATGAAACAATAAAATACCTGCTCGCTTAAGGACATTATCTTCTGTAAGTTTGAGTTGTTTTTTAATAAGTTCCTCATTGGTTTCTTTTAAAATATCTTCAGGAAGTCTTTTACTCTCAAAAGCCAGTTTACGGAACTTGGCTAATGCTTTGGAATCCAGCTCATCAATACCAGCTCTTGGAATAATTACCCCATCCCAACTGCGACCCATTTTATCTAAGAGAAAGTCAAATAATTCATTTCCTCTAAGTTCCTGATTGGTGCTTCCACTTCGATAATAAAATCGTCCTTTATAACTGATAGGATTTTTATAAGACTTCACCTTTATTTGAAGCAGGCTTTTACCTTGTTTTTTTATATGGTCTATTTTAGGGATCATTCCCAAGACAGCGTTTATTTTACTTGGTAATTTTTCCAACAACTTAGATGCGTTGGCTCTGGACACACCTATAAATTGCCCTTTATCATTTTTACCTATTTCCAAAACACCGCCTTGAGCATTGGCAAAAGCACATATTACCTTAAGGTGTTCATCACCCCAAGACTCTTTCCATTCTGTATGGTTATCTTCACTCATAATTTACTCATGCTAACAGAAAATCTTTTTTATTAAAGACCTTATTTTTAAGAATTGAAATAAGATTTTGCCCAAACTTTAAAGATATAGCGCATTAGGCTTTTAATATTACATAAAAGCTATATTTTTACAATTGAGAAAGATAAATAAAATACTTAGCTTTAAAAAAACGAAAGCAACTCTTGGGGTTGCCTTGCACCTTCAAGTCGAAATCGCAGAGGGTGATATTATCTTAAAAAACGAAAGCAACTCTTGGGGTTGCCTTGCATCTTCAAGTCGAAATCGCAGAGGGTGATATTATCTTAAAAAACGAAAGCAACTCTTGGGGTTGCCTTGCATCTTCAAGTCGAAATCGCAGAGGGTGATATTATCTTAAAAAACGAAAGCAACTCTTGGGGTTGCCTTGCATCTTCAAGTCGAAATCGCAGAGGGTGATATTATCTTAAAAAACGAAAGCAACTGCCCGGTCGCCTCGTGCCCCGTTGTTCGAAAACTACGAAGGAAGTTGTTAATAATATCCTATTAAAACACAAAACAATCAAGCGTATCTTTTGATTTTTTTTCCAATAGGCAAAATCACACCTATATCAAAAAACTTTGCTGTCTTCTCTGCCACTCTCTTATCAAAAAGAGTTATCGCTTTAGCATGATTAAATGCTCTTTTCTTAAGCCTTCATAAAAGTTTAAAGGACTACTCAGAAGAGGGAGTTATTGTTATATTATCAGAGCTAAAGATGTACTACCTGTAGAGTTGTGTCTATCCATTTTTTTTTCAAATATTCTATAACAAGTCGCCTATGACAGTGATCCGGTTCATGTTCACTACATAATAAACAACCTTGATGAATTATATTTTTTATATCTTGTTTCTCAATACATCTCTGTTCCATGAGCTTCATAAACCTATATTCATAAGTGTTCCAATCTCCTTTGTTTTTTTTATACTCATCTAAAATATCTTTTGTTGGCGCCATATCAGGTAAATGAACATAGTTCATATCAACTATTTCTTTTAAAAAATAAATGAGATCATTTTTTTTTGCAAAACCCGCTAATTGGGATACATTATTTAAGCGAACATCCACTATTCTCTTTGCTTTAGATTGTTTTAATTTTTCAAAAAAAACATCTGCAGTTTTTTTTGTAAAACCAATAGTAAAAATTTTCATAGTTTTCATAATTTTTTTATTTATTTCCCAAAAACATCTTCTTAAAAAAGAGGTGATACCCCTGGTTGAGATTCTTCTACTTCTTGATAAGTGTAGGCAATCTTTTGAGCCTGCCGACTGTAAGCCTCTACAATACATTCTTCTTCATTTCTAAGCATATCGGGAGCTATTTTAAACTTATCAAGAAGACTTTTTTCCATTTCTGTATTTGTCTGAAGAGAACCATCAGGAAGAATATGTTGAATATTATTTTTTGAAAAATGCCCTTTTTGATATAACTGCCTGCAAACCAGAATCGTTCTATGGCACTTTAAAGGATCGCCTTCTGAACACATAAGAGCAATACTATATTTTTTTACTTCTGCTATGATTTTTTCCAACCCCTGTTTAAATAAGGGTTCTTGAGCTAATAAGTGGTACTGTAGCTTACCTTTATCATTGTAACAGGAAGTATTTTTACTCCTGCCTCCTAATTCTTCACCAAGAAATAAATATTCAATCTTGCTCCCTAATAAAGCCTTTTTTACGCTATCCCTGTTAAACTGACTGTTATATTTGCTATAAGGTTGTGATCTAACATCACAAACCAATGGAATACTATATCGATTTAGCAATCTAATAAAATCGATCATTGTATGTGTAGAATGACCTATTGTAAAAACTATATTTTTCATTATATCTTTTCGCTATCCTAAAAAAGCGGATTTGTAATCATAGAAGCAACCAATTTATAGCAATAATCTTTAAATGGTTCGCCTATTCTAATACATAAGTATAAATTATTTATTTGATACTTTCCATCTTGTTTCTTAAAAAAATAAGATTCAACTTTTGGATCTGTTACAGAAAAATTATATTTGTGTTTATTGTAGACAAATAAAGCTCTTATTTGTCGTTTATAACAATCTGTATATACATGAACCTTCATTGATTGAATATAAATTAAAAATAATGAAGTCTTTAATATGGAAGCTTTATTTTTTGGAATTCGATCATTTTCTCCTCTATTACTGGAATACCCATTAAGCCATAATTCAGAAAGTTTATCTTTTATCTGTTCCAAATTATCCCATATTTCGGTATCCTTTTTCTCCCAGTGAAATTTATTATCAATGAGATGATTTTCTGTTTGATATTTATATTTATGCACAAGAGGTCTTAGTAATTTACATAGAAATAATATCCAAAATTTGAGGATAACTTCCATCAGCAAACATTTGTTCTTCTTCTGATATCGCTCCTTCTTTTCGATCACTGACAGGCCTTATCCATTGACCATATTGCCCATTAACTGTTTCTTTACCGGCAATACACCGACCAGATATTTTTTTTGAATTAGCTAAACAAATAATTTTTTTCTTATCACTCATTTCTATACCATTATTGATAATTTTTCAGCACTGTAAATACAAATAAAAAAGAGTATAAAAGTATAATAGTTAAAAAAAAATCCATTGAGTTCGACATATCGCTCTATTAGTGGTGATAGCGTACAGTCAAGAGATAGATATAGATATAGATAATACCTTGGATGTTTTTTATAATAGTAATAGTAAAAAACAAAAAAGTTGATTATTTTTCCAATAGGAAAAAACACCTCCGAATTAAAAATCACCTCCAAAAACGCTTTTAATAGGAAAAACTCATCTCCTATTTTTCGCACTTAGAGGTGATTTCGAGGTGATTGTTCAAGATAGAGCGGGAAACGGTGAGAAGTGGAGGGACAAAATTGTGACTGATTATTGTTGATTCTACTAGATTATTGTTGTTTTATTCAAGGACTCCAGTTTTTCCTTGGCTGACCGGCGCCTCCTACCATTCACTCTCTTAACTCTTTATATTACTTGATTTTTTTACCTTAAGAATGCTTTTTACTGAGATTTTGACAGGCATTTTCAAATAGCCGAAAACAATTTTTATTGTGTAGCTGTATCAAACAGTATAGCAGGTGTTTTTTTCCTTATATCTAAACTCAAAACAGCGACAATAAAAAATCAACAACAAATAGAAAATACTCTTGTGAAAAAATCAGCTAGCCCGCATGACAGATTCTTTAAAGGAGCTTATTCCAAGCCTGAATTTGTCCTTGAAATTTTTAAACTCATTTTCTCTAAAGAAGAATTTAATGCCTGTAACTGGAAAACACTAAAAACAGAAAAAGACAGTTTCAAAGATAAAAGAGCCGACCTTGTTTTTTCTGTTCCTATTAAGACAGCTCCAAAAACTAATTTAAAAATCTTTATTCTTTTAGAGCATAAATCCAGTTATGACCCTCAACTTTTTACCCAACTTCTCAATTACCAGACCTATATTCATGAGCAAGCCCTTAAAGAATCTGGTCGTCCTCAGCCTGTTATTCCTATTTTGTTCTATCATGGGAAGACAGCTTGGAAATGGAAACTCTCTTTCCAGGAAGCTTTTTTTGGGGAGTTTTTTCCTAAAATTCCTGTTGCTTTTCGTAAAAATATGCTAAATTACAGGCTGAAGTTGTTGGATGTTCAAGATCCAAAGGTGAAAAAAGTTTTTAAGGACAAGAGATTTAAGAGCCGTGGGATTTTGAATGTATTTGAGAAGATTTGGTCTCTAAAGATGAATGAGACTGAGTTGATGAAGGTTCTGTCTTTGTTTGACAGATTTTCAGATAAAGATGATGACTTGATATTGCATTTGATGGACTATTTTAAGGCTTTTGGGATGAGCCGTGCATTATGGAAAAAAGTAGAAAGGTCGGCTGTCCAAAAGGGGATATTTCAAAAAGGAGGCTACATGGATATAAAAGAACATTTTAAAGAAGAAGGCCGGTTGGAAGGCATACGAAAAGGCCGACAGGAAGGCCGACAGGAAGGCCGACAGGAAGGCCGACAGGAGCGAGACAAAGAGGTCATTTTAAATATGCTGAAAGAAAAGGCAGATATTGCTTTTATTTCTCAAGTGACAGGATTGTCTGAAAAAGAAATAAAGAAGCTAAAAAATAGTTCAAAATAGAGTAAAAAAATCTCATCATCTAAAAAATTCATATTCTATTTTATAAACATGCCATATTGCGTTTTCAGAACCTCGCCCTCCTGGATGTGCCTCGCAATTTTGCTTTTTAGCTTCTGTTGTCTCTACCTCTTGAGCAGAAGATTTTGATTTGTGAGTACTAAGCACAACCCAATTTTTTATTACTTTTCCTTCTTTTAAATACCTCCTTTCCCATTCTTTTTTACGTCTTTCTAAATTCATAGTCATACCAATTCTACATGATATATTTTTATTATTTATTATTGGAGTAACTGCTTCTTGAGTGGTAGTTGTTTCTGGTGAGAAAAAGTTTTCATTAGTAGAAGATAAATTCTCACAGGCAGGAAAAATAAAAACAAAGAAAATCAAAAAAATAAATTTAAAAAATTTCATAAAACTCCTTCCATGTTTGGGCTTAAAAGCATTTCAGAAAAAACAAGAAAAAAATCAGAGTTCTCTAAATATAAAATGAAGAGTAATCCAACAAACATTAGGGATAATGTTGTTTGGGTAATTTTATTTGATTTTAGTTTTTGTTTCATAGGATTATTCATGTAATTATGAACATACTCAACATTTAGAGCTTTATCAAAATGAAATTTTTTTGAAGAGATTTTGACAAAATTTATCAGTTAGGAGAGGTTAGAAGCGGTTAGTAGCGGGATAAATAGGAGGATTTTTTTTTAATAATTAGGTTGTTTTGGCTTTTTGATACCTTCGTTGTCTGACCGGCATCTTATACCATTCACTCTCTTAACCTTTCATATTACTTAGCTTTTTTACTTCAAGAATGCTTTTTTCCAGGGTTTTGCCAGGAATTTTCAAATAGCCGAAAACAACTTTTATTTTGTAGCTGTATCAAACAATATAGCAGATGTTTTTTTCTTATATCTGCACTTAAAAGAGTGACAGCTTTTGCATACTTTTTTCTTGTAGTCGGACAAACAGGAGCTGTTGTTATATCTGCACTCGCAAGCGAGCCAGCCTTTGCATACTTTTTTCTTGTAGTCGGACAAACAGGAGCTGTTGTTGTACCTGCACTTAAAAGAGCGGTAGCCTTTGGATACTTTTTTCTCATAGTCGGACAAACAGGAGTCGTTGTTGTACCTGCACTTAAAAGAGCGGTAGCCTTTGGATACTTTTTTCTCATAGTCGGACAAACAGGAGTCGTTGTTGTACCTGCACTTAAAAGAGCGGTAGCCTTTGGATACTTTTTTCTCATAGTCGGACAAACAGGAGTCGTTGTTGTACCTGCACTTAAAAGAACGCCAGCCTTTGGATACTTTTTTCTCATAGTCGGATAAACAGGAGTCGTTGTTGTACTTGCACTTAAAAGAGCGGTAGCCTTTGGATATTTTTTTCTCATAGTCGGACAAACAGGAGTCGTTGTTGTACCTGCACTTAAAAGAGCGATAGCCTTTGCATACTTTTTTCTCTTATTCGCACAAACAGGAGTTGTACCTGCACCTGCACCTGCACTTAAAAGAGCGGTAGCCTTTACATACTTTTTTCTGATAGTCGGACAAACAGGAGTCGTTGTTATATCTGTACTCACAAGCGAACCAGCCTTTGCGTACTTTTAAGCCATCCTCTGTTCAGAAGGTCCAGACTGGCTTGAACAGTAGAAAGATTATTTGTTCCCATAAGTGCCATTGTAGCGTCAGTATGTCTTAAGATATGGATAGAACGAAGAACGCCAAACGGGGCCACAGGGAAGGTTTAACGCGATAAAACCATGATTATAGGAATGATTAAACAGCATTGTGTTGCAAGAGTTTCCCTTTGAGGACATTTTAAAAAAAGCCGTGCATCTTCCAAAATTGTTAATTGTTCTTATGGAACTTCCAAAATGTAGATTTTTTAGAAGTTTGGCCCTTGCATCTTCCAAAATTGTTAGTTATTCTTATGAAACTTCTAAAATATAGATTTTTTGGAAGTTTGATCTTCACATCTTCCAAAATTGTTAGTTATTCTTATGGAACTTCCAAAATATAGATTTTTGGAAGAAATAGAACTATGAACAAAATCAAACGCATCGGCAGTCTTATTACAAAATCAACAGGTGAAGAAACTTATCAGTGCTATATTCCTAAACCATTACCTCCCAATCCTCCTATTCAACTAGAAAAATTCTATAAGCTCCTAGATGAGGCAACTGTTTCTTTAGGAGAATTAAACGGGATAAGAACAAATCTTCCAAATGCTTCGTTATTTTTACATATATTTATAAGAAAAGAAGCTGTTTTATCTTCACAAATAGAAGGTACTCAATCTTCTCTTTCTGATTTTCTTCTATTTGAAAATAATGAAGTAAATCTTAAAAAAAATGATGATGATATAGAAGTGGCTAATTATATCTCTGCTATGAATTATGGTTTAAAGAGAATCCGTGACTTTCCTTTATCAAGAAGGCTTCTTTGTGAAATTCATGGAAAACTTCTTTTAAGTGGTCGTGGAATGGAAAAACATCCAGGAAAATTTAGAACTTCTCAAAACTGGATAGAAGGTGATCGCCCGGGAAATGCAATATTTGTTCCGCCTCCACCTGAATACATTGCTGATTGCTTTGGAGATTTTGAAAAATTCTTACATAATGAAAAAGTTTTACTTCCTACTTTAATAAAAGTAGCCATAGCTCATGTGCAATTTGAAACAATCCATCCGTTTTTAGATGGTAACGGAAGACTTGGACGACTGCTTATTACCTTCATGCTTTGTATAGATAATCTTTTAAAAGAACCTTTACTTTATTTGAGTTTGTATTTCAAACATCGCAGAAAAAAGTATTATACTTTACTTCAAAATGTACGAAAAACTGGAGATTGGGAGTCATGGATAGAATTTTTTCTAACAGGTGTGCGTGAAACATCTAATCAAGCATTCAATACTGCTCAAAACATAGTATCTCTCTTTGAAAATGATGAGGAAAAAATTAAAAAACTAAATAAAGATACAGCTGGTGTTTTAAAAACATATAACTATTTAAAAAAGCATCCGATATCAAATACTAGAAACATTGTGAAATCTTCACAATCTTCTTTACAAACAGTCTTACGATCTTTAAGAACTTTGGAAGAAATAGGTTTAGTAAAAGAGTTAACAGGTAAACATAACAATAAAATTTTTATTTATAAAAGTTACATTAATATTATAAACCAAGGAACAGAATTAAAGTAATAGAATAAAAAGATAAAAAGATGAAAGCGACCTTTCGGTCGCTTCGTGCTTCGTCACTCGAAAACTACGGGAGATATTGTTAACACAATCCTATCAAATTACAAAACAATCAAACTCATCATTATAATCCAACAGGAAACAATCCAATAGGAAACATCATCTCCGTATCAAAAAATCATCTCCAAAAGCGCTTTTAGCAAAAAAATTCATCACCTGTTTTTCACACTTTGTTTATTCCTTTCTGAATAATTTATTTAACACACGGCTTAATACTTAATAATATGATTTTATTTAACCTCAACAAACTGGAAATAATATATTCGTATTCGTTAAACGGATAAACTGAAGTTAAATCATCAAAATGATTTTTAAACTTATTTCTTTGTTGAGAAGATAATGTTCTTATAAGTTTTTCTAACTGTTTTTTTATAGTTTCCATAATTATTCTTTCTCTTTATTGATATAATTTTTTTCTTTTTCTGAAAGTGAAAATTTGTTGGTAATATAGCTATCTAATTCCTGAAACTTATTTTGATTAGAGATCACTTTATCAACTAATTTTATTATTTTGGAAAAAGTTTTTTTATCCCACAAAGGAAGAGGCAAGTTTTCAATGTGACTTCGTAAAACTTTTATACTGGAAAATTTTTTCTGAAATATAAACTGATATAAAGAGGAATTAAAAAGAGCGGCAATAACTTTGATAGGATAATCAGGAATCTCAGGGATAAGTATATTGGCGCTGTTCAAAGTCAATCTTTTACAATTATCATAAGCGAAAGTTAAATTTTTTGAAATAAATTTGTAAATCAGCTTTTCTTTAACTCGGTATTTTTCCTCTGGAGCCACTTGCTGAAATTTCTGAGGTTGAAATTGAATGTAGGAAGAAGGTTTATCTAAAACAAATTTTTTAATGTCTTTTCCTTTATAAATAGGTTCAAAACCCGGCTTACTTTCAGCAGTGATAAATTTTTTGTTGTTTCCGGTTACAATTCCTAAAGCCCAGCTTGCTTTATTTTCTAAGGTAGTATGTTTTATTTTATATATTTTATCAATAACTTTAGAATCAAAATTATTTGAATGAATATCAAAAATAAAATCATGATTTTTCAGCCATTTTATTTGTTGCACTTTATATTTTTTGTTTGTGTTATGGATGGCTGTTTGTTTTGTTTTTTTATTATTTTTTCCTAAATCCAATCGGATGACAGGTGTAAAAACATTTTTAAAAATGCGATTGAGATAGACAATTTTTTTAATTTGAAAATTTTTTAAGATAATTTCTCTTATGTCTTTATGGGTTCGGACATTTAAGATAGATTCGGGCAAAATGAATGAGACTACTCCAGAGCGGCGAAGCCAGCTAAGACTTTTTGTAAGAAAATAAGAAAAAGACTCAAAAGAAGTAATTTGAGGATAAAGGCTTTTAAGCCTTTTTATTTCTGCTTTAGAAAAATGCACTCCCCAAGGTGGATTTGTAGCTATAACATCAAATTTTTTTATATTTTGATGAAAACCAAACCAGTCATCGTTGCTAATATCAAAAAGAGTATCTGTACAAAAGATATTTGGCGCAAAGTTTTTGTTTTTGAATTTTATTAAAATATTCAGTTTAGCAATTCGGACTGCTGTTTTATCATAATCAATGCCATAGATGTTTAGTGGATTTTTTACAATATCGGCAAAAGCCAGCAAAAACTGACCAGTTCCACAACAAGGGTCTAAAACTTTGGAATCTTTTTTTACATAATCTTTTATTATATCATTCACTATATTTGAAGGTGTATAATAAGAACCGCTTTGAGATTTTTTTCCTTCAAATAGAAGGGATTGATAAAATATACCTAAAATATCTCTTTGTTCTGGTAGCCTACAATCCAACAAAAAAGAAAAATGTGGTTTAATATTTTCGCTTCTAAAATCTGAAAGCCATAAGTTTATCTCTTCTTGAATTTGTTTATTTGTAAAAAATAATTCTTTACCTTTTTCAATATCTTGAAAATTTATTGTTAATAATATTTTTTCTTTTTTTAAAAGATTGAGACTGAGTAGGAAAAGAGCAATGGTCGTTTTTATATTGTTTTTTTGTATAAAATTAATAACATGGTTAAATTCATCAAAATTGGTTTGTGCTTTTATATGTTCTTCAGGGATAAATGTTCTTTTAGCTTTTATTTTATTGGCTCGTTTGTTTAGTTTTTCCAATTCCCCACTTAAAAGTTTTGATTTAATCTTTTCAACATCAGTTTTATAGAAAAAATAATTGTTATTTTTATTGTATGTGGGAAGCTGTCCACTTTTAATCCAATTACGAACAGTTGCTGTTGAAATCCCTAATATATCAGCTGTATTTTCTATATTTAAAATTTCCTTATGAGTATCAACTATAAAATTAGGGGTGTTATTGGTCATTGGCCTTTAACTCTTTGCATTATTAAAAATTACTTTAGCAACAATAGACTTTTATATTTTACAAGATTTTTCAAATGAAATTCAACATCAAATGGAGAATCCATTGGAGTAATATGCTTTTTTTCCCAAAGCATAAGCTGAAATACTCGGGTCACTATCAAGCAAAGCCCACAAGTCAGCTCGATATTATCTTTGATATTTCTTGTACTAGTTTCTTATTTATATCTTAATAATCTTGATTTCTTTAAGATAAAAAATGAAATTATATCATGTAGAATTGGTACAACTGCAAATTTAGAAAGGCGTAAAAAAGAATAAATAAACAGATACAAAAAAGAAGGAAAAACTATAAAAAACTGGTTAGTTCTTAGTGTCCATGAATCAAAATCTTCTGCCCAGGAATTAGAGACAAGAAAAGCTAAATTGCAAAACTATGAAACACACCATGGAGGACGAGGTTCTGAAAAAGAAATATGGTATGTCTATAAAATAGAATATAATTAGCTTTTTTAAGAGTCATTTTTCAGTTTCTTTATTTCTTTTTCAGAAAATCCTATTACCTCTGAAATAAGAGTAATATCTGCCTTTCTTTTCAACCAGTTTGAAGCTGGGAAGTAGAGCATTGCTTTGGCACTTATAAATTTTTATAATAACGCACGGCCTTTGGATAAGCTGTGTTTACACACTGGTCAGCTTGTTGATATATGTTAGCAGACAGTCTGTTTTTTTTAAATAATTCTTTTTTAGAATGTGCTGTAACTAGACAAGTGGATACAAACGAACCTTCAATAACCTGATGTTTTACTTTATATTCATAAAATTCAATTTTAAACGAACATTTTTTCTTTTTAAAAGAACAGAAGAAATCATAAAATAATATTTCAAATTTCTTATTACACCATGTTTCCCAACATATGTCGGCAAATTCTTCAAACAAATTATTTTGTTCATATTCTGTTAAATCATTTTGATAGGCGTACACATTGCAGGTGCTTCCTACCCATTGAAATAAGATAATAACAATAGACATATTAAACTTTTTCAACAAATCTCTTGTTTGCATTATAACCTCCCTCTGTTGCTATGTTTGTTTTTATTGTTCAAAAAGTTTATAAGCAAAATTTGTGCCAAAATTTATTATAAAAGTGATAAGTATTTATTTTATTTAGCGATTTTTAAATTAAACTAGTGTGAGAATGAACGGACTTTCTATAAAATCTGGCTTTTGCCAAAAAATAAACAATACTCAAATTCTGAAACCGGATAAATACATTTGGTTTATGAGTGTAGTGTTTTTATACTGATCCTGCTTTGGAAATTTAAGGGTAGGTGTAGCCATATCTCGTAAAAATCTCGTAGAAAAATATTTGTAGAGAGTGAAAAAGGTCAGCATCGGCTTAGTGGATTATCTTTAAAATACCTTTATTTCAAAGCCAATGTATTAAAGAAGCTTTGCAAGGTGTGGCAGTTTGTGAGATTAGACCCTCAGATAAAACTTGAAAGCCAATGTATTAAAGAAGCCTTGCAAGGTGTGGCAGTTTGTGGGATTAGACCCTCAGATAAAATTTGAAAGCCAATGTATTAAAGAAGCCTTGCAAGGTGTGGCAGTTTGTGGGATTGGACCCTCAGATAAAACTTGAAAGCCAATGTATTAAAGAAGCCTTGCGAGTCCATACCATTATTACAAACTTTTTCTACGGAATTTGTACGAGATATTCCAGTTAGGGGAGGTTATAGACGGTTACCAAGGGTTGCAAGAATGAATGTTGCTCTAAAGTTTAGTTATTTTCATGGAACAAATGTCTGACTTCAAAAGTTTCCTAAGCATTCTAAGAAGAAAAACCAAAACTGAAAGGGAAAAAGGGACTTTTTTTGAAAAGGCTATAAGAGATTTTTTGAAACAATCCCCTGAATATTCTTTTGAAAGTGTGTGGCTGTGAGCAAACTGGCCGGACTTAAGAAAATACAGATTTTCAAAAATAGCACTTGATATTGATCTTATCCCTAAAGAAAAGGAGACTGGAACATTTATAAAAGACTTTAATCCAATATCAGAGAAACATAGTGAGCAAACTTTTTTTATATTATTCATTTTGTGAAATATGTTGGGTGAATATGAGGATTGTCTGTAAAACTGCTGTCTTATTTTTTTGCTGTTTTCCTCATCTTTGATCGACTTCTTGACTGCGAAATCCCCGTTCTATTTTAAAATTATTTAAGCAGGAATATTCATTGCCCAATTTCATATCTTTCTGGATTAATTGTAATCTCACATCTTTTTTGTATATAATAAAACTCTTGATAGGGAATAAAGCGGTATTCAAATATATAAAAGTCAAGATTGTGTTCAAAAAAAATTGACAAATCAAGGATTATTTTGAGAAAATTTTAGGCTAAATCTTTTAAAAAAATCAATAAAGGTATTGATATGAAATCAAAAACTGTGAATCGTATTTATCAAGGTCGTGTTGTCAAAGTAGAATTAAATGAAAATACAGATTGGGAAGAATGTAAAAACTATGAATCTTTATTATTAAATCATCACAAGATTTTTCAGGATGCGGTTAATTATTATTTATTGTGTTTTGTGGCTTTAGCAGGAGATAAAAAACGACCTTCTGACAATAAAACTTGTCCGGTTTATCGTTTGCGAGAACAAATAAAAAAAGAAACATGGCAAGACTTTAATTATAAAGGAGTAATAAGAAAAGGAATGCAAAAGTCAGTGGCGAAATATTTATTTTCTGATAATTTATCATCAACAATTGAAGATTGTTTGAGTACAATCCTTGAAAGAAATAATACGGATAAAAAACCGTTGCATAAAGCCCTAGATGAATTGATAGAAGGAATGGAAAGTGGTAGTGGCGCTATTCAGCAAGCCGGACCAACTTTTTTTCCTATGTTTTGTGAAAAAAGCACCAAAGCTAATTTTCCAAGAGGAGACAATAAAATAAAAAGACGATATGGACAATATAAATTGAGAAAAGAATTGCTTGAAATAGAACCTTTTTTGAGTAGTGATGAAAAATATAATGATAATAAGCAAAAAGTACAAAAACTGGCTGAAGAGATACAATATCCATGGCTTGCCAATATAAGTAATAGACACTCTAAAAAAGCAATACAAGATAAGTTGGAAGAGGCAATAAAAAAGGTAGAAGAGTGGATTAAAAAAATAGAGAATAAAGATAAAATTAAGTCTGTTTTTGATGAAGGTCAATGTAAACAAGAGTTACAAGATATAAAACGGAAACTAACAGCAAATCATGTAAATGAGGAGGAAGCGTTTGAAAGAACAAATATGCAGACTCATATTGGACTTCTTTATAAACATTTTCCAAATAAATTCACTACGATTTTAATGTGTATTTTGTGGAATCGTTTTAATCTAACTGATACAGATACAGACCAGAAAAAAAGAAGAGAGAGATTAGAGAATCAAATTCAAAGAGATAAAAATGAGCAAGATGACTTGGATTCTAAATTTCTAATTGAAGGAAAAGATCCTATTGAATATTGTCGTGAGGATAAAGGTTATGTTTTCCCTGCTTTTACCGCTTTGCCTAAGTGGGGTGGTTCTGATATTGGAAACCCTCAATGGAGAGAGTTTGATATTGCCGCTTTTAAAGAAGCTCTGACAGTGATTCATCAAATAGATGAAAAAACTAATGAGAGGGACAAAGATAAACAGAAAGAAAAAGAAAAATTATGTATAATGGAAAAACAATCTCAACAGTCAAAGAATAAGAAGATAGATGATGAGAACAAATATGAAGAATTGCCGTTCATTGGTCATTTTGAATGGAATGAAAACAACACAGAATTGGAAGATAAAGGCGATAAAATAGGCGATCCAAGAGTTAAAAGATTGAGAGAGTTATTGGAAAAAGAATTGGCACAAGAATATTTTGGCGAAGATGATGAGGCAGATAAAATTCCTTACGGGCTGAGAAGAAGAACATTAAGAGGGTTCAGTGAAATACAAAAGAAATGGCAAAATAAATTAAAAAATAATCAGGAGTTTTCTGAAGAACTCAAGCAAAAATTAAAGAAAGAATTGAACAGCTATCAAAAGAAAAATAAAAACACTATAGGAAGTGCTCCTTTATTTAATGAGCTTTTAGAAGAAAAAAATTGGATTATTTGGAAAAAACCAACAGAAATGCAACAAGAAAAATATAATAAGGAAGGGTTTTCTGAAAATCCTTTGTCTGCTCTTTGTGACTGGTATGAGCTAAAAGAGAATATTAAAAAACTAGATAAACCGATACAATTCACTCCTGCTGATCCAGAACATTCCCGTCGCTTATTTCGTTTTGGAGATGTCGCTTCTGGTTTCAATAGTACAAGAGGTAAATACGGACATGATAAAGATTCTTTAAGCTTTCGCGCTCCTGTAATTATTGAAAAAGAAGGTAAATTGGAGCAAAAAAAGATAGCAATTTATTATTCAGCTCCTCGATTGTTTCGTGATTCTCTCCGAAAGGAATCTGGGGAAGAATTAGAAAAAATGCCTTGGCTTCAACCTATGATGTCCGTTTTTGGTTTTTCTAAGCCTTTAGAACAAAATTTTTCAAAATGCAATGTTCAGCTTATGCCGGATAAAACCCGATCTGGCCAATGGCGATTTTTATTAAATTTCCCGATTACTCTTGAGATTGGGAAGTTACAACGTCAGATAGCACAAAAATCTGAGGTTAATTGGGAACAAAACTGCAAAGCAGCAGGTAATAAATATTTAAAATGGCCTAAGAACTCTAATTGGGATGGCGATAAAAAAATGAAAAAAGTAGATTGGTTTGAAAAAACAGACTCATTTAGCTGTCTAGGCGTTGATTTAGGCCAAAGATCAGCAGGAGCTTTTGCTCTAATTAACTCCAGTATAAAAAAAGAGAAAAACTCAAGATTCATAGGTTCAGCGAAAGATAAAGATTGGTATGCTGTTGTTAAAGCTATGGGGCTTTTACGGCTTCCTGGAGAAGACATGAAGTTTTATCAAAAAGGAATTTTAGAGACAGAACCTTATGGATATAAAGGCAGAAAAGCCTCAGAAGAAGAGCATAAGGAGGCAGAAGACATAATTTCTTCTCTTATTGGACAAGAGGTTGTTACAGAGTTGCTTGGCAAGAAAGAAGAGCAAGAAAAACTATCTTTCCCCGAATTAAATGACAAGCTGTTAGTGGCTATACGCCGGAGTCAAAGCAAATTATCTCAGTACTACAGATGGACCTGGATGCTTACAGAAAACAGCAAAAAAGAAAAAGCTTTAAAAGAGATAAAAGAGCAAGAAGATGAAGAACAATGGTCGGAATTAGCTAAAGAGAAAGGAAACGCTCAAAAATTATCAATTCTTGTTAAAGGCAAAATCCCTGGTTTTCAGGAAAAAATTGAGAAAAACTTGCTAATCCTAGCAAATCGCATTCTTCCTCTGAGAGGCCGGAAATATGAATGGATACCGCATCCTGAAAAATCAGATTGCCACTTATTAGAACAAACAGATTATGGAACAGACACCACAAATAAAAAAATTCAAGGACAACGGGGTTTGTCCATGAAGCGAATAGAACAAATTGAAACATTACGTTGTCGTTTTCAATCACTGAATCAGTCTCAAAGAAAAAAACCTGGCGATCGTCCCTCTTCATGGTCTGAAATGAGAAATGATCCTGTTCCTGATTCTTGTCCTGACTTATTAAAAAAACTTGAGGAATTAAAAAAACAGAGAGTGAATCAAACAGCTCATTTAATTTTAGCGAAAGCTTTAGGGGTCAAATTAAAAGCTCCTTCTAAGTCTGAAGAAGAGCGAAAGCAAAAAGATATTCATGGAGAATATGAAAAAGATTGTGATCCTGTTAATTTTATTGTCATTGAAGATTTATCCCGTTATTTGACAAGACAGGATCGCTCTCCAAGTGAAAATAGCCGGTTGATGAAATGGTGTCATCGTGCAGTCACCAACAAATTAAAAGAGCTTTGTGAGCCTTATGGTATCCCTATATTCGAAGTTCCCGCCGCATATTCTTCCAAATTTTGCGCCCGAACTGGAATCCCTGGTTTTCGGGCTGAAGAAATAACAATTAGAGATAAAACCCGCTATCCTTATAAGCAGTGGTTGGAAAAAGAAGATAATGAGGAAAAAGAAGATAATGAGGAAAAATCCCGGAGAGAGTTTTTAGAAAACCTTTTTCAAACACTAGAAAATCATAAGGGGATGTCTAAAAATGGCAAACTCAAAACAGCTTTGATTCCAAAACCAGGAGGCCCTCTTTTTGTTCCAATTAAAGATTATAAACAGGGAACCTTAAGATCAGCTGTAATACAAGCAGATATAAATGCGGCAATTAATGTTGGTTTGAGAGCTATTGCTTCTCCTCTAATTGGAGAGATACATCATCGCATTCGCTCAGAAATAAAAGGAAAGGAAGACAGTAAAAAAATTATTGTTAGCAAAGGCAGTATTGAAAAAAGAAAATTTAATAATAGAGAAACAGAAATAAAATTGATAAAAGATACAGATATAAAGAAAATCCATCCAAAATCCAATTTTTTTATTGATCAGGCTGAAGTTGCTAATTTTGAAAAAGCGGAAATTGAAGGTGTAAAATATGCTAGTGCAAAAGCAATATGGACAGGAGTAAAGAATAAACAATGGGATCGCTGTAAAACATTGAATGAAAAATAGTTTTATCAAAAAAGGGATATTGTTTTGAAGAGTATAAAAGATCATGAGCAGTTTATACCTGTTAGAGCTTTAAGCAATTATGTTTATTGTCCTAGGCTTTTTTATTATCAATATGTTGAAAATATTTTTGTAGAAAATCAAGATACAGCAGAAGGATCTTTTATCCATAGAAATGTAGATAAACCCACTCACTGGAAAGAGGATATGGATTTATCTCCTCATTCAAAAGTTCGGAGTTTATCTTTGGAAAGTAAAAAATTAGGATTGCGAGGAGTTGTTGATCTTATTGAAAATACAGAATCGGGTTTTGAGCTTATAGACTATAAAAAAGGTTCTTCTTATAGAGATGAAAAGGGTTTTCCAGCTCCAAAGGAAATGGATGCTATTCAATGCGCGGCTTATGTTTTGTTATTAAAAGAAAAAAATATTTTTATAAATCAAGCTTCCATTTATTATTCAGCAGAGAAAAAAAGAGTTCCTGTTCTTTTAAATGATTCTTTATTTCAAAGCTGTCTTCAGTATTTAAAAAAGTGTAAACAAACCGCTTCTTCATCTATATGTCCAAATCCTTTGGTGGATGATCCACGCTGTTTGTATTGTTCTGCTTATCCAGTGTGCTTACCCAATGAGTCGGCTTTCTGGTCAGGTATATTAAAAAGCCCTCCAAAAAATAAACAGCACCCTCGTCCCGCTCTGGATGACAGGGAAATTTTAGTTGTTCAGGAACCAAACGCGAAAATAAAAAAAAGAGTTGGAAAAGTTGTTGTGGAAATAGGAGGTGAACAAGTTTCTCATCATCCTATTGAGCAAATTCAAAATATATATATGTATGGAACTCCTCAAATTAGTTCTCAAACTGTTCAAGCTTTGCTGGAAAGAAATATCCCTATTGGTTACTTTTCTCCAGCTGGTCGGTTTTTAGGAATGACTCAGGGGTTGCCTCAGTCCAGCATAGATGCCCGTAGAGGACAGTATCATCTTTTTGAAAAACCTCATGTTTGTTTGCCACTGGTAAGAGAGATTATACGAACTAAAATTCACAATCAACGGGTTATTCTTATGAGAAATGGAGAAGTTTCACAATCTGTATTAAATCAATTAGCTCGTTTTCGTGATAATGCAAGTGTCGCAAAAAGCATAGAGATCGCAAGAGGGTTTGAAGGCTCTGCGGCTTCTCTTTATTTTCAGTTTTTTAATACAATGATAAAAAAAACTTTAGGCAAGGAGTTTGATTTTAAGGAGCGTAACCGAAGACCTCCAAGAGATCCGGTAAATGCCCTTCTCTCTCAAGGATATAGCATTTTAGCAAAAGAATTAACTGGGATAATTTATGTTGTAGGACTTGATCCTTTTTTTGGTTTTTTTCATCAACCTCGTTATGGCAAACCAGCTTTGGCTTTAGATTTGATGGAAGAATTTAGACCGCTTTTAGCTGACAGTGTAGCCATTTCTTTGTTGAATCGGAAAGAATTGTGTATATCAGATTTTCAATTCACTTCAAAAGGAGTGTTTTTAAATGATAAAGGAAGAAAGCAATTTTGGAATGCTTGGTTTCGCCGAATGGATACGGAAGTAAAACATCCACAATTTGACTATAAAATGAGTTATCGTCGTATGCTAATAGTGCAAGCTCGCCAATTATGGAGATTTCTAAGAGGTGAAGCTAAAACTTATTATGGATTTACTACTCGTTAAATTTTTATGACAAGAGTTCGTTACATTGTTTGTTATGATATTTCCGATCCAAAACGATTAAGAGCTATATGTCAGATTTGTGAAAGTTTTGGTTCCCGATTGCAGTATTCTGTTTTTGAATGTTTTTTAGATGGTTTGCAATTACAGAAAATGAAATTCCTTTTAAAAGGAATCATACACCATGCAGAAGATCAAATATTGTTTATATCTTTAGGATTGGAATCATCTAAAAAACCAGTTAAAATTGAATACCTTGGTCAGCCATATACCGTGAAAACAAGGGTTACAGTTATTTAATTTACTGGCTAATAACTTAAAATGTGAACCTTGTAATAAGATTGACTGATTAACTATTTTTTGATATCAGTAAAAATGGCTACGGCCAAAGTTCTCTGATATCCCGCCTTTGTATCAGACATTTTTTTTAAAACTTGATTATGCGAGTGCGAATGTATGCAAGTAATACTAAAAGCCACGCTCGTAGTGCTTTTTTTGAAGGAGGTGGGAGTTATACTCTTTTATATAAATGCAAATTATAGAAATAAAGTGAGCATGCTCGTGTTACTTCAAAAAACATCAAAAATTCTCATTGTTTACAGTGAGGGGGGAGAGACTCCTAAAGTTTTAAAAAGAGTGTGGCGGGAAAACATATAAAACAAGCTAAGACTACTTTTCAAGGAGAGACTCCTAAAGTTTTAAAAAGAGTGTGGCGGACTCTAGATACAAAAGAAAAAAAAATAGAATTAAGGAGAGACTCCTAAAGTTTTAAAAAGAGTGTGGCGGTGAGACATTTAAAACATGGACAAAAAAGCTTTTTTGGGAGAGACTCCTAAAGTTTTAAAAAGAGTGTGGCGGCTTGGAATAGCAAGTAAAGGACGCGCAAAGGAAAGTGGAGAGACTCCTAAAGTTTTAAAAAGAGTGTGGCGGCGGCAATTGTAAGTCATCAAAGCATCAGATATAAGGGAGAGACTCCTAAAGTTTTAAAAAGAGTGTGGCGGTTGGTGTCATCGATCTCCCTGTGTGTCTAGCATATTGGAGAGACTCCTAAAGTTTTAAAAAGAGTGTGGCGGTCTTGTGTGTATCTTTGGTTTTTCTTTTTTGGTTCCGGGAGAGACTCCTAAAGTTTTAAAAAGAGTGTGGCGGAGATTTTGATTTTGAAGCTTTGGGTTTTGAATCGCATGGAGAGACTCCTAAAGTTTTAAAAAGAGTGTGGCGGAGTGATTCTTTTATCAGAAATAAACCAAATTTAATGGAGAGACTCCTAAAGTTTTAAAAAGAGTGTGGCGGCTTATCGGCATTTTTTACCCAAAACTTTAGAGCTTTGGAGAGACTCCTAAAGTTTTAAAAAGAGTGTGGCGGCGACAGCGGATTGCTCAATCATTGATTTTAATTTGGGAGAGACTCCTAAAGTTTTAAAAAGAGTGTGGCGGCCTAATACCTATTACGATATTGGTACCTGGTCTTTTGGAGAGACTCCTAAAGTTTTAAAAAGAGTGTGGCGGCTTTAACATTATTGTAAGAGCTTTTAGCCTCGCTAGGAGAGACTCCTAAAGTTTTAAAAAGAGTGTGGCGGTTAGGCAGACTCTTTTGTTCTGCCCTGTGGGTTGATTGGAGAGACTCCTAAAGTTTTAAAAAGAGTGTGGCGGAGTTTCCTTTTCAACTGCTTTAACAGCAGTCACTTGGAGAGACTCCTAAAGTTTTAAAAAGAGTGTGGCGGTTACAACAATTAACAAATGTAAGTAATAATTTAAGGAGAGACTCCTAAAGTTTTAAAAAGAGTGTGGCGGCGTGGAAACAAAATCTTAATTTTTTACAAGGTCGTAAGGAGAGACTCCTAAAGTTTTAAAAAGAGTGTGGCGGATTATTAAATCTCTTGGAAAAAAACTGGCGAAAAAGGAGAGACTCCTAAAGTTTTAAAAAGAGTGTGGCGGATAACTTACACATCTTTTTGCAAGCCCTCGCTAAGGAGAGACTCCTAAAGTTTTAAAAAGAGTGTGGCGGTTTAAAGAGTTTTGCACAGGTTTTGAACAGGATTTGGGAGAGACTCCTAAAGTTTTAAAAAGAGTGTGGCGGTTAGCGGAGGAACAAGAACGTATTGCTAATAAAAAAGGAGAGACTCCTAAAGTTTTAAAAAGAGTGTGGCGGTTGTTGGCTGATAACCTCTTCAACTTCCAAAGTGAGGAGAGACTCCTAAAGTTTTAAAAAGAGTGTGGCGGTACGGAAACGCTCAAGTTTTTGACGATGCAAATGTGGAGAGACTCCTAAAGTTTTAAAAAGAGTGTGGCGGCGATTTTATATTTTCAAGATTTGATTTATTATCATTGGAGAGACTCCTAAAGTTTTAAAAAGAGTGTGGCGGGGACCCGGCGTTTTTACTTTTTTTTAATATAAAATCGGAGAGACTCCTAAAGTTTTAAAAAGAGTGTGGCGGTAAGTATGTAAGCTTTTTCACTTTTGTCAAGTTTTGGAGAGACTCCTAAAGTTTTAAAAAGAGTGTGGCGGTCTGAAGTTTTACTATAACCACCATTTTTATTCTGAAGGAGAGACTCCTAAAGTTTTAAAAAGAGTGTGGCGGTCTCGAGAAGGGATTGCAATACACAAAAGTGTGCTCGGAGAGACTCCTAAAGTTTTAAAAAGAGTGTGGCGGGCCAAAGCTTTTCAGGCTCCCCTGTTCGTAGCGAGGGAGAGACTCCTAAAGTTTTAAAAAGAGTGTGGCGGCAACTGCTTTTTTATTATTGTTAAGAAAAAATTGGGAGAGACTCCTAAAGTTTTAAAAAGAGTGTGGCGGTCGGAAGGTACTTTTGGTATGCGTCGTCGGTTTTCGGAGAGACTCCTAAAGTTTTAAAAAGAGTGTGGCGGGATATGGTTTTGCGCTTCTTTTCAGCTTTTTTTAAGGAGAGACTCCTAAAGTTTTAAAAAGAGTGTGGCGGCATTCTTCCTTATCTACTGGCTCTAAAAAATCACTAGGAGAGACTCCTAAAGTTTTAAAAAGAGTGTGGCGGGCTTGCCCTATATTATTCTTATCGGCAGTTTTTAGGAGAGACTCCTAAAGTTTTAAAAAGAGTGTGGCGGTCTGACCACCAGACCTTTGATTCTTTATCTCTTCGGAGAGACTCCTAAAGTTTTAAAAAGAGTGTGGCGGTCGGAAGGTACTTTTGGTATGCGTCGTCGGTTTTCGGAGAGACTCCTAAAGTTTTAAAAAGAGTGTGGCGGGATATGGTTTTGCGCTTCTTTTCAGCTTTTTTTAAGGAGAGACTCCTAAAGTTTTAAAAAGAGTGTGGCGGGTCATCTATTATTTTTAAAAAAAGAATTTTTTTGAGGAGAGACTCCTAAAGTTTTAAAAAGAGTGTGGCGGGGCTGTACCATTGATTAACGAAACTGAAATATTATGGGAGAGACTCCTAAAGTTTTAAAAAGAGTGTGGCGGTTGATGGTTTGAGGGAAATTGATTTGGACCAATATAGGAGAGACTCCTAAAGTTTTAAAAAGAGTGTGGCGGATCCGGTTATTTTCCAAGATAATTTGTTTTTTATCAGGGAGAGACTCCTAAAGTTTTAAAAAGAGTGTGGCGGGATATGGTTTTGCGCTTCTTTTCAGCTTTTTTTAAGGAGAGACTCCTAAAGTTTTAAAAAGAGTGTGGCGGTCCAATTTAATGTTTGACCGTCAATTACTGAATAGGGGAGAGACTCCTAAAGTTTTAAAAAGAGTGTGGCGGGTGGTGCTGTGAGTGAACCGAAAGGTTTAAATTAGGAGAGACTCCTAAAGTTTTAAAAAGAGTGTGGCGGGACATGGTTTTGCGCTTCTTTTCAGCTTTTTTTAAGGAGAGACTCCTAAAGTTTTAAAAAGAGTGTGGCGGTTTTGAGTGAAAAAAATCAATGAATTGAAAGGTTTTGCGAGTTGAATGGTGGGCCTGAGAAGACTTGAACTTCTGACCCCACGCTTATCAAGCGTGTGCTCTAACCAACTGAGCTACAGGCCCCGGATGACGAGATATTTTACCTGAAAGCTATAAGCAAATCAAAAAAATTGCTGTACTGAGTCCCTATGTTGAAAATTAATGGGATTTTAAGTAAAATAATAAGCTAATGTGGTCTTTTTTAATTGGAATTTTTTGCCTGTTCATCAGTTTATCGGGTTGTGGAGGCACATCGGTTCGTTTTTTTTGTGATTTTCCCTAATAGTCAAAACAAAGGTCTTTCCTATTTTGATCAAATTGGTTCTCTTGCTCATATAGAATCCGCCCGGGGATAGAGTGGGGAGCTGGTTACGGTATAGATTTGGAACTTTATAAAAGCTATGATGAACAATCTTATATTGTAAGTGTTTATAAACAAACAGGGCGTAAGTATGATAGTTATATTTTGCTAAAGATAGATTTATCAGGAGCGAAACCGCTTTTATTCACAGGTTATGGCTGGCATTCACCATTAATTAGTTTAAATGTGATTTTTTTAATAAAGATGGGAATGTGGGTTTTGATTTGCGGTTTCGCGCCGTCAGCCAAAATCCGGAATTGGTAAAAATTTACCTGAAAGACCGGCTTCTCAAGAGTTATCTATCACTTTTTTTAAGTTCAAGTATAAATGCGAATCCATTGACTATCTGGAGTATCTGATAAAGAATGTTCTTTTAATATTTGTATCTATTATATCCGCTTAACCGCTTTTAAAAAACACCGGAAACACCCATAAGCTTCGATTTTTAGTCCATCAGCAAAATGGTTATACAAAATGGATTGCAGTATAAGCCGGATCAGCAATCACAATAAGCAAAAGGATTCTGCGTTCCATCTTCAGCTTTTTTTTGCTTGATATTTAAGTTGGTATTTTGGACATTTTTTAAGCATTTCACAAATGTTTTCATTCAGTTGGTTGCAAATAAAGCTCATATAATGTGTTTCTTCCGCGTATACTTTTAAATGAGGAACTAGCTGTCTGGCATTGTTGCATTGGTTGTTTATGCTGTCTAATTCACTCATATTGTTTAAAGTTTGTCTGGTCTTTCTAAACTCCTTGTATGATGGAAGGGAGCTGGCATTAAAGCGCATGGAATAATCATAAATGCTCCCGCTGGCATCTGTAAATTTAAGCGCGCAACGTGCTTTTGTAGTGCCGGCACATCTGCAGTTTTTATAACAAGACATTGTTTTAGGTTGATTGAATTTAATCTGTAAACCAAGGTAGTTGTTGTACTCTTTAACCCATTTGGAGTCAGGGCTTCCCCAGCCTGATTCTTGAGCTGCTTGTGCTAATATTAAAGGAGCCGGAATCGCTTGTACACGGGATAATATTTCATTTTCGCATTCCGGGCTTGTTAAAGAAAATTCCGTTCCATTAAACAGACAGGTATTAGGTTGCCTGGATTGGCTGACATATTTTTTTGCCGCTTCATTGATTTGTGCAAATATCTCATCGGGGGCGTTGAATCTGGCGGGAGAAAAATAACATTCACCGGAGCTTGTTTGATAAGAACCACAAGCATTGTTTTTATTTCTCAGTAAACGATATTTCATTAACAAAGCGGTCATTTTAACTGTGTCCTCTTTGTTGATAGATGTATTTGATCTCCTTTTCTCGATGTAATTCTTCATAAAATTTCTGTCGTCTAATGTTGTTTCATTTTGTATTCTGATTTTGGTTTCCATTTTGCATACAAATTTTGTACGCTGGTTAAGTTGCGCTGCCTCAATAGCCTTATAGAGATCAGTAATATTTGTTTCTGAATAAGCAGTTGTGTAGCCACAGCTCTGCTTGTCAGACAGGGATTGAATAGGCACTTCTATGCTATATTTTTTTTTCAAGTTACTGTTTTTAAATTCGCTACTGTTTTTTGAACTGTTGTTTTGTTGAGTGCATTTATGGTTGGTTGTTATGTCATAGCAAATGGCGCTATACACAGGATGGATGCCGTGTATATTAATTAGAACAATAAGAATCAGTACAGAGTTAATCCTGTACAAAATATCATAAACAATTTTTTTAGTATTTGCAGTTTTATCCATGACAAAATATTTTAACACTTTAGCAGTATTTTTATATTGAGATGTGGATATGTTAAAAAAACTTAGACTTAAGTATAAATGTAGTCGGGCAGTGCAAGCAGGTAAATTGTAGTAGTTAATATATGATCGCCATTGGCGATATGAGCTACTTCATGAACCAAGACATGCAAGCAGGTAAATTGTAGTAGTTAATATATGATCTGCCAGTATTTCTTTTGCTTTTGACGGGAAAAATATGAAATTGTTGCTGAAGACGGGGATATATTGATTGGAGCTACTTTGTTGCCTCTGGTAAATCAATGAGGTGCAATGTTTCATATTGCGACTGAAAATAGAATCCAACAAAGCTGTGCAGGATCTTAGGTAAATCAAGGAGATGCAATGTTTCATATTGCGATACTTAAAAATACCAGTAAAGTCAAAAAATCGATAGATTCTCACAATAATTTTACAAGCTAACAATTTTGACTTCTGGCTCAAGCACAGACTGGTTTATAATATGTTAGTTGCGTGATATTTCTTGCACATTATCTGATGTTTTCCCGAGGTTCACGCCTAGCCTTTCCCGAGGTTCAAACCTGGATTAGTTTGTAATGTGTTGTTTGCGTGATATTTCTTGCGCGTTATCTGATGCTTTCCCGAGGTTCCCGCCTAAACTTTTCTGGAGGTTCCCGCCTAAACTTTTCTGGAGGTTCCCGCCTAAACTTTTCTGGAGGTTCCCGCCTAAACTTTTCTGGAGGTTCCCGCCTAAACTTTTCTGGAGGTTCCCGCCTAAACTTTTCTGGAGGTTCCCGCCTAAACTTTTCTGGAGGTTCCCGCCTAAACTTTTCTGGAGGTTCCCGCCTAAACTTTTCTGGAGGTTCCCGCCTAAACTTTTCTGGAGGTTCCCGCCTAAACTTTTCTGGAGGTTCCCGCCTAAACTTTTCTGGAGGTTCCCGCCTAAACTTTTCTGGAGGTTCCCGCCTAAACTTTTCTGGAGGTTCCCGCCTAAACTTTTCTGGAGGTTCCCGCCTAAACTTTTCTGGAGGTTCCCGCCTAAACTTTTCTGGAGGTTCCCGCCTAAACTTTTCTGGAGGTTCCCGCCTAAACTTTTCTGGAGGTTCCCGCCTAAACTTTTCTGGAGGTTCCCGCCTAAACTTTTCTGGAGGTTCCCGCCTAAACTTTTCTGGAGGTTCCCGCCTAAACTTTTCTGGAGGTTCCCGCCTGGATTGTTTTGCAATGTGTTGTTTGCTGAGTATGCCTTGTAGTTTTTTCAAATAATGAAAGCTCAATTACACTTATTAAAGCTATAAATTTATTGGCAAATTTAATTAGAGATTGCAAAAAAAACTCTTATTTGAGGAGCTAAAATAATGTCAGGATTTTTAAAAAATAGGTCAAAGAAAAAAGGAGAATCTCCGGAGGATATTAGAGAAAGTTCTCAAAACACTAAAATAGCCTGCTTCAGTTATTTTTAGGAATGGCTGGTTTAGGATATGGCTTATATAACGGCAAAATAAAATCTTACGAATTGTTAATCGGGTTTGTTCCTCAGCCTTTGCTATACAAGCATATATAGACTATTTGTATAATGTTACAATACAACCTTGCGAATTGTTAATCGGGTTTGTTCCTCAGCCTTTGCTATACTAAGGATATATGGACTATCTGTATAATGTTACAATACAATCTTACGAATTGTTAATCGGGTTTGTCCCTCAGCCTTTGCTATACAATTATATATAGACTATTTGTATAATGTTACAATACAACCTTACGAATTGTTAATCGGGTTTGTTCCTCAGCCTTTGCTATACAAGCATATATAGACTATCTGTATAATGTTACAATAAAATCTTGCGAATTGTTAATCGGGTTTGTTCCTCAGCCTTTGCTATACAGGCATATATAGACTATCTGTATAATGTTACAATAAAATCTTGCGAATTGTTAATCGGGTTTGTTCCTCAGCCTTTGCTATACAGGCATATATAGACTATCTGTATAATGTTACAATAAAATCTTGCGAATTGTTAATCGGGTTTGTTCCTCAGCCTTTGCTATACAGGCATATATAGACTATCTGTATAATGTTACAATAAAATCTTGCGAATTGTTAATCGGGTTTGTTCCTCAGCCTTTGCTATACAGGCATATATAGACTATCTATTATAACGGCAAAATAAAATTTTATGAATTATTAATCGGGTCTGTTCCTGTTATTTTAAGTTTTACTGAAAAACTTGATTATTCGATCAACAGGCAATAGTATAAGTAGCCATGGACGCGTATATTTTGTCAGCCAAAAGAACCGCTATCGGTTCCTTTATGGGTGCTCTTTCCTCCGTTCCGGCTCCTCGGTTGGGGGCACAGGTTATCAAAGCCTTATTGAATAAGGATCACTCAACAGCCTCTTCAGACAGAACAGATGAAAATCACTCTCCTTCTGGCACGGCTGTGCCGGTGGAGGATATACAGGAATGTTTTATGGGTCAGGTTTTAACGGCTGGTGTCGGTCAGGCCCCGGCCCGACAGTCCGCTCTCTATGCCGGACTTAAAAACTCCACCCAATGTATGACTGTCAATAAAGTGTGCGGTTCCGGTTTAAAGGCGGTTATGCTGGCTCAGGATTCCATTGCCTTGGGTCGTTCTGATGTGATTGTGGCGGGAGGGCAGGAAAACATGAGTTTAACACCCTATTTGCTTCCAAAAGTTCGGTCGGGGCTTCGCTTGGGGGCGGGGAGTGTGGAGGATGGCATTATCAAAGACGGTCTGTGGGATCCCTATCATGATTTTCACATGGGAAACGCGGGCGAACTTTGCGCCAAAGAGTATAAAATCAGTCGGGAGCAACAGGATGAATTTGCTGTTAACAGTTACAAAAAAGCACAAAAAGCGCAAACAGAAAACCGGTTTCAGCAGGAAATAACAAAAGTGTCGGTGTTGTCCAAAAAGCAGAATATACAGGTCAGCGAAGATGAAGAGCCGAGCAAGGTGTTCTTTGATAAAATTCCCAAGTTAAAACCAGCTTTTGAAAAAGAGGGAAGTATCACTCCGGCCAACGCCAGCAAGATCAATGATGGCGCCTCTGCCTGTGTGCTCATTTCAGAGCAGTACATGAAATCAAAAAAACATAAACCTCTGGCGCGCATTATCGCACAGGGGAGTTTTGCTCAAGCGCCGGAGTATTTCACCACCGCTCCCGTGCAGGCCATAAAAAACTGTTTGCAAAACGCCGGCCTACAGCTTTCCGATGTTGACCTGTTTGAAATCAATGAGGCTTTTTCCATTGTAGCCCTGGCGGTCTCCAGGGAGCTGAATATCCCTTTGGAAAAACTCAATGTGCATGGAGGGGCTGTGGCTCTGGGGCATCCTATTGGAGCCAGCGGCGCCCGCATTCTCACCACATTGGTGTACGCTCTTCGCCAATATAGTAAAAAATACGGAATAGCCGGTATTTGCCTTGGTGGAGGGGAGGCTGTAGCTGTTTTGGTGGAGAACCTGCAGTGAACAAAGTGTTTGAGGGGGCCGAGTCGGCTATTTTTGATGTAAAAGATTTTGATGTCCTGCTGGTGGGGGGTTTTGGTCTGTGTGGGATCCCTGAAAATCTTATTTCCGCCCTTCGTAAGAAAGGAACACGAAACCTGACTTGTATATCCAATAACGCCGGCGTGGATGATTTTGGTTTGGGCTTATTACTGCAAACCCGGCAGATAAAAAAAATGATGGCCAGTTATGTGGGGGAAAATGCCTTGTTTGAAAAACAATTTTTGGATGGACAGTTGGAAGTGGAGTTGATTCCTCAAGGCACTTTGGCTGAAAGGATTCGCGCCGGAGGGGCCGGTATTCCCGCGTTTTACACTCCTACGGGGGTGGGAACCAAAGCGGCGGAAGGCAAGGAAGTTAAAACTTTTGAAGGAAGACAATATTTATTAGAAAGAGCCATAAAGGGGGATTTCGCGTTAGTGAAAGCCTATAAAGGGGATAAGTTCGGCAATTTAATTTACCGGCATACCGCTTGTAATTTTAATTCCGTTATGGCCACGGCGGGAAAAATCACCATTGCCGAAGTGGAGATACTGGTGGAAACAGGAGAGTTGGACGCCCACTCCATTCATACTCCGGGTCTTTTTGTGCAAAGAATTTTTCAAGGGAAAAATTATGAAAAAAGAATAGAACAAAGAACAGTGAGGAAAGCCTGACTATGCCGCTGGATAGAAATCAAATAACTCAGAGGATTGCCCGGGAAATTGAAGACGGCTTTACGGTTAATCTGGGCATCGGCATTCCCACTTTGGTCAGCAACTTTATTCCTGAAAACATGAGTGTTATGCTCCATAGTGAGAACGGTCTTTTGGGTTTGGGGCCTTTTCCCTTAGAAGGGGAAGAGGACGCTGATTTGATAAACGCCGGCAAGCAGACAGTGACAGCGGAAAAAGGGGCCAGCTTTTTTTCTTCGGCGGACAGTTTTGCCATGATTCGCGGAGGACATATTGACTTAAGTGTGCTAGGTGCTTTGCAGGTGGATCAGGAGGGCGCTATCGCTAACTGGATGGTTCCCGGAAAAATGGTCAAAGGCATGGGTGGTGCAATGGATCTGGCGGCGGGAGCCAGAAGAGTGATCGTGGCGATGCAACACATGGATAAAAAAGGCCGCTCCAAGTTATTGGAAAAATGCACTTTGCCCTTAACCGGATTAAACTGTGTCAATCGCATCGTTACTGATTACGCTGTGGTGGATGTTGTGCCGGGGAAGGGTTTTGTACTGAAGGAGACGGCGGAGGGAGTCAGCCCGGAAGAGGTGCAAAAAATCACTTCCGCACCCTTGCAGATAGACCCTCAAGTGAAAATCATTCCGGTTTAGTTTTGGGCATCTTTTTTGATAAGCCGGTCTCTTTTAGTTTTGGGCATCTTTTTTGATAAGCCGGTCTCTGACGGCTTGAGCATAGGCGAGGGCTTGGTGGTACTGGGACTTAAGCAGGACTTTTTCTATTTCTGATAACAAAGAAAACTCCTTGGCTGTAATCAATTCAAATACATTTAATCGGCCCTGTGAAAAAGCTTTTCTTACCTCTGAATAGGATTGTGTTCTCAATCGGTGAATTTTTTCAGCGCTTTTCAAAGCCATATATAAAGACTGTAATTGTTTTTGCGTGCTGTCTTTTAATCGTTCAAATTCTTTTTTTGTGATTTCCAACTCCAGTTGACTGGCTTCCACGGCGTGCTCGCTCCAGTCCACGCGCTTTCTTCTGGTACGGGTGGCAGGTAAGGGATAACTGAATTTTACGCCAAAAGAGTGATTTTGGTTTTTTGCTTCGGTAAGCCCTTCAAAGGAAGATGAAAAGTTTCTGTCGTACCCTCCTATTTCATAAAAGCCGAATAGCTTAAGAGTAGGGCGGGCGCCGGCTTTTTGAATTTTAAGTTGTTGCTCCTGGATAAAAAGATTTTTTTTCATTAACAATACTGTCCTTGGGGTTTGTGGTAAATCCTCTTTGAATGTGGGGGGCGGAGGAAGATGATTGTCGATTATGAAGTGGACTTTGTTTGTTTGTTGGACATTCAGGAGGTTAAATAATTTCGCAAGCTGATCCTCATGGTCCTTTTTTTGTAAAATCTGCTCCTGTTTTGCCTTCTCCCATTCAGCCTGTATTTGACTTAACTCTCCTGGCCTTATGTAGCCGTATTTTTTTTTCTGTTTTGTGATACGGAATAGATCGGCATAATCTTTTTTCTTTAAAACCTTCTGTTGAAGCGAAAGATGACTGATATAACTTAACCAAAATTGCTGAATGGCTTTAAGAATTAAATCTTCTTTTTCCTCCAGGAGTTTTATTCTTTTCTGTTCCGTTCGTGCGTAGGCGATATTTAATTTCATTCGGTCTTCATAGCCAAAGATATTTCTCAACAGGTCCTGTTGCACTTCCCATTTCAGGCTTTGCCGGGCGGTGGCAGTGGGTGGGTTGCTGATTTTTTTGAATTCAGGGTTAAACTCTGTATCCATTTGAAGATAGGAGTATTGAAATTTTACATGAGTGCCGGTCAGGAAGGCTTTTTTTAGACCGGAGGAGACAGTCCAGGTTTCTTTCAGCGGATTTTCAAAAAAATTCAAAGTGTTTTGCTCCCGTGAGTTGAGATCCGCTTGCAGAAAAAATCTCCAGTCCAAAAAAGCCTCCGCTGATGCTGTATCTATCCATCGGGCTTTTTCGTCTGACTGAATTTTTTTATACTCCAGAGAGTTTTCCAATATAATTCGTACAACTGACTGCTGGGACAGATTTAAAGAATGAGACACACCGGGTGTGATTGCAAAGAAAAGAAATAAGACAGATGTTGTTTTTCCTGTTGGCCATTTAAGGTACATGGATTTTTTTTAACTGTTTCGCGTGAAGTTGTAAACATTAAAATGTATGTCAGAGAAGATGAGGCAAATAAAAATCCTCTGCTTAAAATCAAAATGTGCCAATATGAAATCAGAAATGAGGCGAAATGCAGGAAGCGAAAGCGCTTGTCTGTCTTTTTAAGCTCGGATGGAGAATTTGAAGATGAACTTTAAAGCGAAATGCAGGAAGCGAAAGCGCTTGCCTGTCTTTTTAGGCTGTGTTAGGGGTAACATGATATGAAAGTAAAATGGGCTGAGTTTTTGTTGGAAAAAATTCCCTTTGGAGGCAATCTTGGCCTCGTTATCGCTGTTACTCTTTTTATATTTTTTCTGGCCTTTTTTTTGGGAAAGCCGGTTGGCTATATAGTTCGAAAAGCGCTTCAGCGATTAGGAAGAAAAAACAAATTTCTTTCGATGCATATCGTCTCTCAAATTGAAAAGCCGGCTAGTATGATGAGTATAGCCTTAATCTGGCTTGTGGTTTTCAATTTTATGCCGCCGCTTTGGAAATCTATGGGAGGTATTCCCCTGTTTTTATCCACACCTCTTATCGGAGGGATCAAAATTTTAATTAAAATCGTTGTCGGTTCCGGATTGGTTTGGATTTGCTACAATCTGGTGGATGAATTACTGGCCTTTCTGATGAAGCGGTTTTTTAACGAAAACGAACAAAACTCCAATTTTAAGGTCCATTTTCTGCCCTTTATAAAACGCTGTATGAAAATAATCGTGTTGTGTTTTGGTGGTTTGCTGGTAATGCAAAATTTGGGAATCAATGTTATCTCCCTTTTGGCGGGATTGGGATTGGGGGGTGTTGTTGTGGCTTTGGCCGCCAGGGACTCTGCCGAAAATATTCTGGCGTATGTTAATATTATGCTGGACAAACCTTTTTTCGTTGGAGATTGGATTTGTTTTAATGATATTGAAGGAATTGTGATAGAGGTGGGTTTGCGTTCCTCCAAGTTAAAAACTTTTTATGATTCCGTTATCACCGTTCCTAATTCTATTTTGACCAAAGCCAATATTGATAATATGGGGAAAAGAAAAGCCAGAAGAACTAGGATTTATCTTGATGTTCAATATGACACCTCTCCGGAAAAGATGGAGGAGTTTATCGCAGGCATAAAGAACATTCTCATAAACAGCTCCGCCGTTAAAAGTGACTACTTTCAGGTGTATTTTAATGAATTTAGCGCCTCCAGTTTAAAAATTATCATAAACTTTTTTCTTTTTGTGAAAGATTGGGAACATGAATTACAGGAAAAACAAAATATTTTTATGGCTATTTTGAAACTGGCCAAAAAATTACAGGTGGACTTTGCCTTTCCCACGCAAACGATTCATTTGGATAGTGCGCCAAAGGAAATATCTTTTGTGGACTCCAAAACTCCCGGTGAACAAAAAAAGAACTTTCAAACTGAGACAAATAAAAAATGAGAAAAGATAACAGAAATTCAAATCAATTAAGGGAGGTCAAGATCACACCGCATGTTTTAAAACACGCGGAGGGAAGCGCGGAAATCACAATGGGAAATACGCGGGTGATTTGCTCTGCTTCTGTAGACCTGTCCGTGCCCAAGTGGATTCGCACTCCGGAAATGGGTTGGGTGACGGCGGAATATGGGATGCTTCCTCGCTCCACTCACAGTCGAATGAGGCGGGACAAAACAGCGGCCGGCGGGCGGTCGCAGGAAATTTCCCGATTGATCGGACGCAGTTTAAGATCAGCAGTGGACTTGAAAAACCTGGGGGAAAGACAAATTCATATTGACTGTGATGTGATTGAGGCGGACGGGGGTACACGCATTGCCTCTATCACGGGTGGCTTTGTGGCTTTGGCCCTGGCTCTTGAATCCCTTAAAACAGAAGCTCTGATTGAACACCTGCCTCTGATTCATTATGTTTCAGCTGTGAGTGTGGGAATTTGGAATGAGGAAATTTTATTGGATCTCTGTTATGAAGAGGATCAGTCAGCACAAACAGATATGAATTTGGTTTTTTCCTCTACCGGTCAATTAATTGAAATTCAGGGTACGGCGGAGGGCAGTACATTCAGTAGGGAACAGTTAGATAAAATGCTGGATGTGTCCTGGTTGGGTTGTCAAAAACTGTTTAAAGAGCAGGAGAAAATTATAGGCTCTTTTTTTCCTCTTTCTCTTCCTTAATGATGTTTGTGAGACCTATTTCACCTACACACCTTTAGCCAGTGAGGTTGGATGTTGGCAGTATGAGGAAAAGACGCTTTATCTTAGCGGCAACCAGTGCAAAGTTTTTTCAGAAATATTATTTATCATCCTCCCGGCTCTTAAGAGGCTTATTATTATTCGCAAATAAAGAGTCATACTTTACACTTCCAAAGATTGTGCTGTACTCTCATCTTTAAGCCAATCTGGTATTATAATTGATATATTTTCTATTAGAAAAAGGTGCGAAGTGCATTTTATGGTTTACTATAAAAATGTATTTCTTTTAAAATAAAAAAATGACTGTATGGATCGCCACGGGAAACAAAGGGAAGGCGGAGGAGTTTCAACTTCTACTGAAGGAGTGGGAGCTTTACTTTTTAAAGGACTTGCCGGGCTATGTGGGGCCGGAGGAAACAGGTGCCTCCTTTGAGGAAAACGCTCGAATCAAAGCCTGTTCTCTCAAAAAACTGAAAGTGAAAGAATGGATATTGGGAGAGGATAGTGGGCTGGAGGTGCCTGCTTTGGATAATGCTCCCGGTGTGTATTCCGCCCGCTACGCCGGACCGTCCGCTTCCGATAAAGACAACTTGAATCTTTTGCTGAAAAACATGAAAGCTCTTCTTGACGAGAAAAGATCTGCTTGCTTTGTTTCCCATATTGTAATGTTTGCCCCCGACGGAAAAGAATATTCCTTTGAAGGCCGGGTGGAAGGAAATATTGCCCGTACGCCAGTGGGGTCTGCAGGTTTTGGCTATGATCCTGTGTTTATTCCCAAGGGGGAGACACTCAGTTTTGCTCAACTGGGAGTGGAATATAAAAACCACTCCTCCCATCGGTTTCAAGCTATAGAAAAAATGAAAGCCTCACTTACAGCTTATACGAGAATGGAAAATTTCTCCCAAAACTGAAAGAGTTATTTTTCTTATTTCACTGGATGACAGTGAAAAACATCATTGAATTTCCAGAATTTTGGAAAAGAATCAGTAATTTTTGTCTATTTTTGGAAGGAACCTTTGTTAGTGGACGATCCAGTCACAGACAATTTCAATGATTAAAAACAACCCCTCTGGACAGCGCCCCAAAGATTGGGCAGATTCCGGTAAAAGTTTAGTACGGAAAGTCTTATTTCCTCCAAAAGCCTGCAAGATAGAGGTTTTCAGGCTAAACTCACCTAATTATTTATAAGGAGGAACATCAAACTTGTCCAAAAGACCATATCGAAAATTTGAAACAGGATTCCAACAACAGTTTGTAGCTCATAGATTGAAGCGTTCAAATTATCTCTAATGAAACTTTATGGCTATTGTTTGCTTCATGAGGGGTAGTATGTTCCGGAAGGGTAATCCGTATGACAATGCCGGCTATGGAAAGTTTTATGAAGACTTTGAAGTATAATGAAGTGTATTTGAAGAGCTATGACACTTTCACAGATGTTCTGAGCATTTACCTTATTTTATAGAGGAGATGTATTGAGTGGCTTCATTCTTTTTTGTGTTATTTGGCACCCCAGGAAGAGGAAATAAGATCATCTAAAAACTTCCTATCCAAACTTATAGGGCTTGCGCACCGAGGCGCACGCACTTCCCAGGCACACACTTCGGCGGGGCGCATACAACAACTACTCCCCCGTGCAACTCAGGGTGAACTCCATTCCCTCCCCAGAGCTACCAGGCGCATGTACTCCCATTCCCAGGTGGCACAGGTGGTCACACTCAGCTGAAATGTGGAGAGGTTTTCCCCGCCGAGGCAGGGTGTATGTATTCCCTTCCCAGGCGGTCACACTCAGTTGCCCTTGCGTACAACTCAGATGCCTTCGCGCACATATAAACTCAGAGGTCCTTGCGTACCAGAGGCTTGCCATACTCCCATTCCCAGGCAGGCGACACCAGGGGTTCAGGCTTTGCGCACAAACTCAGTTGCCCTTGCGTATAACCCAGGGGCTCGCACGCACTCCTACTCCCATGCGGTCACGCTCAGCTGAAATGTGGAGAGGTTTTCCCAGCCGAGACAGGGTGCATGTATTCCCTTCCCAGGCGGTCATATTCAGTTGCCCTTGTGCACAAACTCAGTTATTCGCTGCACTCCCCCAGCGGGCAACTCAAAGGCCTTCGCATCGCACAGGCACAAACTCAGTGGCCTATACGCTCTGCTTCTGTAGCCTGTCCATGCCCAAGTGTTCGCATCGCACAGGCACAAACTCAGTGGCCTATACGCTCTGCTTCTGTAGCCTGTCCATGCCCAAGTGTTCGCATCGCACAGGCACAAACTCAGTGGCCTATACGCTCTGCTTCTGTAGCCTGTCCATACCCAAGTGTTCGCATCGCACAGGCACAAACTCAGTGGCCTATACGCTCTGCTTCTGTAGCCTGTCCATACCCAAGTGTTCGCATCGCACAGGCACAAACTCAGTGGCCTATACACACTTCCCCAGGCTCAGGGCCTGCACATTTACTCCAGGCGTACATTCAGGGCCTGCACACTCCTCAGGCGCACATTCAGGGCCTCTGCTACAACTCCTCCAGGGTCAGGGCTTGCCGCACTCCCCAGGCGCACACTCAGGGCCTGTGCGCTCTCCAGCGCACAACTCAGGGCGCCGCTCCCATTTGTGTGTTTTATTATTGAAAATGATTAAAAATAACCCGATTAAGTTATCATAAATCTTTAATAAACTGTTGACAGGAAAAATTCAGTTTGAGTGAAATAGAAAGATAAAAATATATTGGGATCTGATAGAAAGGAATACAATGGCGTTTATTGTTTTTGAGGGGTTGGATCATTCCGGAAAAAGCACTTTAATTCAATCTGTATCTAAAGAACTGAAAAAAAAGAATGTGGAATTTACCGTTACACGGGAGCCGGGAGGCACTTCGTTAGGTGAAAAAATAAGAGAAGTGGTTTTAGACCCTTACGGCGAGTCTATTTCCCCTGAGACGGAAATTTTGCTTATTTCTTCCAGTCGAAGAGATCATATTGAAAAAGTGATTATACCTTCTCTGGAAGCGGGCAAATGGGTAATATGTGATAGATTTTGTTCCAGCACTGTCGCTTTTCAGGGAGCCGGGCGTGGTATATCCTTGGAGCAGGTAAAATGGCTGAATCAATTTACTGTTCCCGAAGACCTTACTCCCGATTTGTGGATTTTGCTGGATATGCCTGTGGCGGAAAAAGAAAGAAGAAGCCACTTAAAAGGCCACTCTTCGGATCGTTTTGAAATACAAGACAGAATGTTTCATCAAAGGGTGAGGGAGTGTTATTTGTCTATGGCTAAAGAGAATAAACACTCTTGGATTGTGTTAAATGCTCTTTTATCCACAAAGGAGTTGACGGATCAAGTTATAGAGGAGATCAAAAAAAGAAAATGGCTCAGTTGTTAAAAAATATTTATGGTCATGGCTCCCGGCTGTCGGCGCTGTTGCAGGCACAGCAGGACAAACATTTGCCTCATGCTCTGCTTTTTTCAGGACCATCCGGCGTTGGAAAAAAGAAAACAGCTTTGGCTTTGGCGCAGGTGTTGCTTTGTGAAAAGGAAAAAACCGCTTGTGGAAGATGTCCTTCCTGTATAGGTGTGGAGCAGGAAACAAGTCAGGATATGTTGTTTATTCAGCCGGAGGGTTTATATATCAAGCTGGAGTCCATTCGGCAGATATCGCGGTTTTTGTCTCTTCAGAGTTTTGCTCCCGCCCGGGTGATTATTATTGATTCAGCTCATCAGATGAATCTTCAGTCCGCAAACAGCCTGTTAAAAATTTTGGAAGAACCTCCAACTGATGTTTATTTTATTTTAATTTCCTCTCATCTGTCGGCGTTGCCTGTGACTGTTCGTTCCCGTGTGCAGATATTGCGGTTTGCACCTCTACAGTTGGCGGATTTACATATAATTATGAAGATGAGTCGAACGAAGGAAAAGAAGTTGAAAAAAAACACAACGGCAAAAACCGCAAATAAAAACATTGGAGAAAAAGAAGTGTCACTCACTGCTCCGGCAGATCAGTGGATGATACAGGCTTCTCAAGGAAGCATGGACAATCTGATAAAATGGCAGGAGAATAAAAATTTGAGAGATCAGGCTTTTGAACTTCTGGAGCAAGCTGTGCGGAGAAAGGAGATGTATTCCTGGGTGGAATTGGCGGATATAATTAAAAACAGAGATCAGGCTTTGTTTGTTTGTTTGTGCTGGCAACAAATATTAAGAGACGCCTGCGTGATACAGCTGAGTTCAAAAGGCGATATTATTCATCAGGATCAAAGGGATTTTTTGGATTTGTTAAAAAAGATTCCATTTGAAGCGCTGGATGTTTTTTTTCGAAAAACAGTGGAGTTGGAGCAGGATTTGAAAAGGTATTTGGACTCCCCATTGGCTTTTGACAATCTTTTCCTGGGAATCAGGAGCAAAATGAAAGCCCTCTCCTGTTAAAATTGTTTCATATAGAATGTTGATAAAAAGGCGGAGTGTGGTAAAAAAGTGGACTCTTGCTAAAGATATTTTATGCTAAATAAAAAAGCGGTCTATCCGGTGCAATAAAAAATCCCTTTGTGCAGACTGCGGGAAAAATGAAATGAGATATTAATGAAAGAAAGACTTATCAGGAGTGAAACACCGGAATGGACGGATGTGCACACACATCTGAATATGCTAAATACTCCGGCTGAATCCGTGGTGGAGGAGGCTGAGCAGGCTGGAGTAAGGAATATGATTACCATTGGCACGGAACCGGAGGATTGGCCCAGAGTGCTTGATTTTTCCAAAAAATTTTCTCAAGTAAAAGGGGCTTTGGGAGTGCATCCTCATTCGGCTAAGTTGTACAATGATAAAGTGGAGGCAATCCTGCAAAAAGGTTTGAGTGAAGAAGGTATCATTGCCTGTGGGGAAATTGGCTTGGATTATTATTATGAGTATTCAGACAGGGAAAAACAAAAAGAGGCTTTTCATCGGCAGATGTTGTTGGCACAGGAAAAAAACCTGCCAGTGGAAATTCATACCCGTTCTGCGGAAGAAGACACAATTAAAGTTTTAAAACAGTTTAGTGGTTCTGTAAGAGGGTTGTTGCATTGTTTTTCAGGCACTTGGTCTCTGGCCCGTATGGCTTTGGATTTAGGTTTTAATATTTCATTTAGCGGCATTATTACTTTTAAAAAAGCGGAGGAGTTAAGGGAAGTGTGTCAAAAAGTGCCATTAGATTGTTTGCATCTGGAGACGGATGCGCCTTATTTGGCTCCATCGCCTCACAGAGGGAAGCAGAACAAACCTGCTTGGATGGTACACACAGCACAGGTAGCGGCGGATCTGCATAAAGTCTCTCTTCAGGAATTGTCTCGAAAAACCCAAAGAAATTATAAAAATCTGTTTAGTTAAATCTGAAAAAGCGAGCTTTCTGTTTTATAATCTCGGCCATTAAAATCCTTTGTAGATTTTTTCCGGATCGGAAAACTTATATTTATTATTATTAAAAATGTTTAGAAATACACCTCTTAAATAGTCATGAACCTTTTTGTTTTATATGCAGAACTTCCATTTGAAGATAGCAAAAAAATACCACCTCGGCAAATTCAAATCATGAAGTCTTTTTATACCGACAAACGAAATGGCAGAAAACCCAAGAAATACTATTAGATAGATTATTAGACAGATTATTGATAACAAGCCAGTGAGACGCATAAAGAAGATCATGTTGTCAAGTATAAAAAATATGGGAATTACTATTGTAAGAAACAAGAGAAGACTGCCAAAAGCCGCAACATAAGCTTCACGAGACAATCTGCCGTTGCTATCTAAAAACATTTTTTTTATGAATTGCCAATTCATTACATCAATCAAAGATTAGCTTTTTATTATTTATTAGCTGCCCGGTAGTGTTTTAAAAAGCATTCATTCTCTCTAAAATTTTTCTAGTTCTTTCGTCTACAGAAAGAGGAGAGGGCGTGCCAATAGGCTGGTCAATTTCAAAAACTGACATTGGAATGATTAAAGAATCATCTGCTGTAATAAGCCTTGTAATATTTGAGGAGCTATTATCTGAGAAATAGATTTGCGCTTGTTTCCCCTGCGATAAAGCATTTTCTATAATTTATTTCTTCTGTGTTTTTTGAACTAAAATTCTATCTTTAGTAATGGCTACACCATAGGTTTGAAATTGACCGTCTATATAGATAGAACCAACAGCTCTGACATTATTTTTTAACTCTTCCTTTATTTTTTTTGGAACTAAGCGTTTTTTACTGAGTATATTTTGAATCTTCTGTGGATTATCTTTTATATCCTTTGCCTGTGTGTAAAGAAATAAACCTGCTATCCAGGCTAAGACATATAATCCTGCAGCCGCATAAGAACCAAATAAAACAAAAGACGGATCTTTAAAAGGTAAAGGGGTTCTCCATATTTATTGATTTCAGGATTTCCTTTTGCCAAAACTAAATAGGGAATCAACAGAACAGCTAAAGGAGTGAAGACAGAAATACAGTACCATCCCGGCAAATTCAAATCATGAAGTTTTTTTATAACAACAACACAAATGGCATAAATCGCATATATTACATAGATTACTGTTAACAAGAAAGTTAAAAACATGGATAGAAGCAAGGTGCAAAGTTTAGAAAGCATGGGAGTTGCTATTATAAAAAAAAGAAAAGACTTCCATAAGCCACAGCAAAAGCTTCACGAGACAACCTGCCGTTGTAATCTAAAAACATTTTTTTTATGGTCTGTCGATTCATTATGTAATTCAAAGAATTCATTTTTTATATTGAAAAAATTTCACACGGATTCAATTAATTATCTAAAATCTCTTCTTGTGATTCACTCTCTGCTGATTCACTCTCTGCTGATTCACTCTCTGCTGATTCACTCTCTGTTGATTCACTCTCTGTCTTTTTGACGGCTTCTTCTGTCTCTATGACAAAAAGAACTTCGTGCATTTTCATGAACCATAAAGTAAAAGGGGAGCTGTAGTAAGCATAAACAACTTTATCTTTGTTATATTCTATATTGTTTTGAATAAGGTATTCTTCTAAAATCTTTTGGTATTTAGAAAATTTTTTTTCACTGCCTCTGCCATGAAAACGAATCACCGCCATTTTTTGTGATTCCAATTCTTTAATGTTAATGTCATCGTTTGCCGGCTGAGGAACTTTGTCCCATTTCCATTTTTTTGGAATAATAAAAGACATAGACCATTCAGAGGAATCTGTTTGCGCTTGAAAAACAGGAATTGTCATTTTAATTTCTTGATTTTGTTCATTGGCTCCTGTAATGTATTGAAATAACTTTCTAAAGCCTTCATTTCTTGTTGTTTTTTTGTTGTCCTTCATTTTAATCTCCGCAACAATAATAGAAGGATACTCTCTAATTTCAATATTTTCTTTTTTCTGAAGAATTTTGTAGTCAGGTTTTTCATAATCGGCACAAGATAAGAAATGGAACATAGAAAAAATTATGAAAAAACTATTTTTAAACAAATTATTAAATAAAATCATAATAATATAATCTTCATTTTAAAAGCTTGTTAAGTCAAACTTAAAAAAATATTTATAACAATTGCCGCCTGATAATTCATATTTTCTAAAAAACAATCCCTTGGAAGTATTTTAAAGCATTTTTTTTGAAAAACAAGCTGTTCTTTTTGAAGTGACTTTTGTTTAGAGTTGATTTTATTCATTTCGGCAAGAAATATTTGTGAATATTTTTTGGTTTAAATCTAAGTTTAAACTACAGACTACTTTTGCTTTTTCCAATGGGGGGCAAACAAAATCATAAAAGAATGCTAACAGCTTAGGTGTTCCATTATTCACCATTTGCTTATAGCACATTTTTCTAAATTCATGAACATCTGTTCCTTTATAAGAAATCTCTCCATTTTTAAAACAATAACTGCAGTATTTATCTGATTCTCTTTTGCCGTCATCTTTTGAGAAAGGCATCAAACACATGGAACAAGATTTTTTCATAGTTTAAACTTAATGTATAATTTAAAGAAAGTCAATAAAAGAATTAGGATTCCTTTGCAGGTTTAAAACTGAAGACCCCAAAAGTTTTTTAACTCAAACAAAAAAAGCTTTAGTGATTAATGAGATACAAAACTGTCCCAGTTTGTTTTCCTATATTCAAGGAATTGTGGACCGTTCTTGTAAAGCAGGGCAATTTATAGTGACAGGTTCCAGCCAATTTGGACTTTTATCTGTAATCAATCAGTCTCTTGCTGGCAGAGCAGGGCTTTTAGAATTTCTACCTTTTTCCCTTACGGAAGTCCGTAAAATTATCGAAACAAAAGAACAAGTTTTGTATCAGGGCTTATACCCACCTCTTTATGATAAAAAAAATCAGCCTTCTTTATGGTATGAGGATTATGTAAATAACCTATCTTGAAAGAGATCTAAGGCAACTGATAAATATCAAAAACTTATCTAAGTTTCAAAAATTTTTAAGTTTATGTGCTGTTAGATCGACTCAACTCTTAAATTACTCTGAATTAAGCAATACAGAAGGAATTAATATGAGAATAGTGAAAGAGCGGTTTTCTGTTTTAGAAGCCGGTTATATTATTTTTTTATTAAAACCTTATTATCGAAATTTTTCAAAAAGATTTGTTAAAGCCCCTAAGCTCTATTTTTATGATACCGGATTACTTTGTTACCTTTTGCGTTTAAAGGAAGAGGATTTGCTACTCTCTCCTTATAAAGAGGCTTTATTTGAATCTTTAATTATAAGTGAATGCAGAAATACAATAAGAACTATCTTAAGGGACTGGACTTTTACTTTTGGAAAAGTAGCAAAGGAGTTGAAGTGGATCTTTTTTTTGAAGCCAAACAAAAAATATGTTCTGTAGAGATAAAATCTGGTCAAACCATTCAAAGTCATTTTTTTAAAAATTTGAAACAGCTTAAAGAATACAGCGGTCCTTTACATGGTCAATCTTTTCTCAATTATGGAGGAGAAAAGAAACAAAAAAGAAGTCATAGTCAAGTTTTGCCATGGAAAAACAGCTTCCAAATATTTTAGGAAAAACACAGCGCAGATAAAAGTTTCATACTTCTTTCAATAATTAAATTTAAGTTTTTCATTTTTTCCTCATTTATTTTTTGTAAAAGTTTTATACTCTTTTTCTGTAGATAAATAGTTTCACTGAACGTGATCTGAATGGGGTTTTCCAGTTATGAAGAGCTATCAGGGTTATGATTGGGAGCAGAAGTCACAGCTGAATTATAATAAAGGGAGAGACGAATAGTGAAAGTGAGATTTTACTGCATTATACTGTAAAATAAGTATTGTAAAAAAGTAAAAATTGTAAAATTTTCAAAAAGCTTGAAAAATATGGGTCTCTTTGATAATAAATTAACTGACCATAGAGAAGGTAAAAATGAGGTTGTTTTTTATTATATTTTTTCAGTTTTAATTTTGCAAATGCAGAGAGTTCCTCTGATTTAATAAAGGCATCTAAAGAAGGAAATGTAGTTAAAGTAAAAGAATTAATTAGAGCGGGAGACTATGTCGATGCAAGAGATAGATCTGGTCTGACGGCATTTTTGATTTTTGTTCGTGGCTCGTTATGTGCAAATGCTTACAGTAAGTACAAAAAAAAGATTGTCAATTTCTGTGGTTTTAAGTAAAATAATAGTTTATATGGTCTTTTTTGATTGGAATTTTTTGCCTATTCATCAGCTTATCTGCTTGGTGGAGGAACGATAGTTCGTTTTTTTTGTGACTTTCCTAATTTTGATTAAATTGTCTTTCTTATTCATATAAAATCCGGACGCGTGATCGAGTAATGTAATCAGGCAGTTCAAGAAAGTAAATTGTTGTAATGAGACTAAAGCATAAAGTGGAGCAGTGGCTTGCAGAGGATCTGATTACCCCGGAGCAGGGGGCGGCTATTCTCAAAAGGGAACAAACCCCAAAAGCCAGACGCGAATGGGGTTTGTATGGTTTTTTGCTTGTGGCTGCTTTCTCGACAGGAATAGGCGTCATCTCCCTCATTGCCGCAAACTGGGTAATTATTCCCACAGCCGTAAAGCTAACCGGGTATTTCGCCATTCTCATTGCCTCGGCAATTTTAACTTTGAAGGCCTGGTGGGGCGGCAAAGCCACTCCTTGGTTTGAGGCCCTGTTGATCTTTTTTATGATTTTATGCCTGGCAGGTATCGGCCTTATATCACAAATTTACAATATCAAGGGGGAATCCCACCAGGCGCTGTTTTTCTGGTGTTTTGTCACTGTTGGGCTGTTGCCGTTGTCACGCGGAAGGTGGGCCAGTCACCTCTACCTCAGTGGATTTTATGTTGCCTTTATAAGTTGGGGATTGCTTGCCTTAAGCGAAAGTTTTTTGCGCAAAATAACTTTATTGCAGTTTCTGGCTTTCTTTGTTTTAGCTATGTTTGTCCACAACAAAACTAAGTCTTTTCCCTTCCTTCAATCCACTGGGTCAGTTTTAAAGGAATGGGCGATAATCACTTGGCTGATAAGCCTTGTAGCTTTTCACTTTTCTCCTCGAGACTTAGATTTGTCCATTTTGGAGGTTTTCTTTTTGGTAGCGGCGGTGATTTTGGCTTTTGCCACAGTCTGGGTCAGTGATTTTAAAAACATTCAAAAAATAATTCTGTCGTGTTTATTGTTTTTGTTTGTCCTACTTTATCTAATGTATTTTTCGTTAAAGCTGAATAGTCTCACTTTGATGATTTTTAGCTCGCTACAGCTTTCTCTAATGGCACTGTTGTTTGCCTCTTTCAGACGGAAAGACTTGTTTTTGGTGTTTATCATGGCCCTTATTCTCCGAATCCTGTCATTCTATCTAAATGTTTTCAAAAGTCTGACTCTTACAGGATTTATTTTAATCCTTATGGGTTGCATTATTGTTGGTGTTATTCAGATTGTGAGAAAAAACAAGGAGAAACTACAGTTATGGATAAAGCGGATCAATTGAAAAAAAACCTTCTTCCCGCAATAGCTTTCGTGCTTCCGATAGCCTTTCTGGCAGGAATGGCTGGAGTAAACGAGTATTATCTCAGAACAAGCCACGAGCTGATTTTGCCTATAGAGGGATATGATCCAAGGGATCTTTTGTCAGGCCGCTTTTTGAGATATAAAATAAAATACAGTGTCAAATGCCCTCGCGTACACAAATCCCGCCGGAAAGCTTATATATGCTTTGAGCCGGAAAAGCGCATTACAATACTCAGCCCGCCGGAAAACTGTTCTCTGTTTATCAAAGGCTGGTGTTACCCCAATCAGAGTTATTTTAAGGCTGGAATTGATCGCTATTACATACCGGAACAGCAAGCTAAAAAATTAGAAAGAACTTTTCTTGATGCGTTGGAAAAAAATGTTGTTTTGTCTGTCACAAAAAAAGGCAATGTTTTGGTAAAGGACATTTTGATTGACGGCCGGCTTTTAAAAAGCTTTATCCAATGACTGAATTAATACGCTTTTTTCTTTTTTGATTGGTATGGAGAGAGGGTTAGATATTTTCGAACAGCCTGCTGGTTTTTCCCAACAAAGATCCCTCCCCCGTGCTCTTTCCACCTTGAGAAGGTATGTTTTTTAAAATTCTCTCGGCCAGTCGGGAAAAAGGAAGACTATGTAACCAAACAGTTCCTTGTCCTTTCAGTGTAGCTAAAAAAAGACCCTCTCCTCCAAAAAGCATGGACTTTATATTACCCGCTCGTTCAATAGAATAGTCAATTCCTCTGGTAAAAGCCATCAGGCACCCTGTGTCCACTTTTAATATTTCTTTACCTTTAATTTGCTTTTCAATAATGGTTCCTCCACCATGCAGAAAAGCCATTCCGTCTCCTATGAGTTTTTGCAGGATAAATCCTTCTCCTCCAAAGAGACCGGTCATCAGTTTTTTATGGAAAGAGATACTGATTTTTGTGCCAAAGCTGGCGGCCAGAAAAGCGTCTTTTTGACAAAAAATTTCTTTTCCGTGTTGATTCATTTCCAAAGGGAGTATTTTCCCGGGATAAGGAGCGGAAAACGAAACTCGTTTTTTTCCTCCGATCTCATTTGTAAAGTGGGTTAAAAACAGTGATTCTTTCGTGATAAGGCGTGATCCCGCCTCCATCATTTTTTTAAAAAAACCTGCTTTTGGATTGGAGCCGTCTCCCATTTTGGCGGTAAAGGATATACCGTTGTCCATGTAATTCATGGCGCCTGCTTCTGCAATCACAGTCTCCTTGTAATCCAGCTCCACTTCCACGACCTGAAGATCATCTCCCAAAATTTCGTAATCCACTTTATGACATTGCATACTCGAACTCGCTTTCTATATTATATATTTTTATTGTGAATATGAATATTTTTTAACATTTCACTGACATTACCAGCTGTCTTTTTTTCTTTATTATCCACATAATCATAATCTTTTAATTGGCTTTCGTGCGCTTGCTGACTGAGCCGCTGATTCAATTTTTGTAAGTTAGTGATTTGTTGTTTTTGTTGTTCTATTTCCGGCCCCTGGTTTTCCCAAAGTATGTTGAGCTGGTGATTTCTTTCCATTAATTCCCTGTTATCTGATTTGACTTTCTTCAGTTCTTCCTCGTTGTTGGTGGATTCCAGTTCCAAATTGGTAATTTTAAAATTTTTTAACTTCACTTCGGATTCCAGCTCTCTAAAATCCTTTTGAAGTTTTTGAATGTCGTTGAGGTTTTGTTCATTGTCGGCAAGGGACTTTCTTTTTTCAGCAAGAAGCTCGTTCTCCATTTCCACGCGGAGATTATGCAGTTGATTGTCATGCTCTTCTTTCAGTTCAATAATCCGGTCATCCAACATGGATGATTTTTTCTGAAACTCAATATTGTATTGTTCTTTTAGGTTTTTCAGTTCCTGCTCCTGCCGTTCTTTCATATCCGTTATTATGGATTTATAATAATGCTCTGTTTTTTGCAAAGCCGATTCCTTTTCGTTTATCAAGTTGTTTTTTTCTTTTTCAAAATTTTCTTCTATTTTTTGACGAGCGCTTTGTTCATAGCTCGCATGATTCTGAGTCCATGTTTCCACTTCTTTATTCAGTGTCATAATGAGCTTTTCTTTTTCCATGATGGTTTTTTGACTCTGCTTATTATTTTGACTTATTTGTAGTTCCTGTTGTTCCCGTAATTCAGCGATAACTTGGTTATGTTGGTGGATCAGTTCTTGTGTTTTTTGTATGTGTTCCTGGTATTGCTCCGAATTTTTTTGTTTCAGATTGTCCAGCAGATGAGTTTGTTCATCCATTTTTTGTTTTAACATTTGTTCAAAATCTTCTGTGATTTTTTGTATTTCCTGTTTATTTTTCACTTCCTGTTTTGTTTTTTCATTTTGGAAGGATTGCATGAGACTGTTTCTGTCTTTTTCATATTGAGCGGATTTTTGTTTTATTAAGTTGTTTTTTTTGTCAATAATTTGTGCAACTACTTTACTCCACTTTTGTTTTAATTGTTTGTACTTTAAAGAAGTTCTATCTAACTGAATCTGTGTTTGTTGTGTTTGTTTTATGTGTTCTCTTGTGGCTTTAAGTTGTTTTTTCTCTTGTGTTTGCCATTTCTGATCCTGTTGTTTCTTAATATCGATTATTACGGATTCATAATCTTTCTCCATTTTACGCAAAGCTGATCCCTTTTCACTTATTAAATTAACTTTTTCTTTTTCAAAAGATTTTTCAGCAGTTTGAAGGGCATTTTGTTTATAAAGCTTATATTCTTTTCTTTTTGTTTCCATTTCTTTATTGAGACTGGAGATTATTTTTTCATTTTCCGTAATAATTTTTTGATGTTGTTTTGCAGTTTGCTCAAGATTTTGTTTGAGTTTTTGCATTTCCTGTTTATTTTTCACTTCCTGTTTTGTTTTTTCATTTTGGAATGATTGCAAGAGTTTGTTTTTTTCTTTTTCAAAAGATTTTTCAGCAGTTTGAAGGACATTTTGTTTATAAAGCTTATATTCTTTTCTTTTTGTTTCCATTTCTTTATTGAGACTGGAGATTATTTTTTCATTTTCCGTAATAGTTTTTTGATGTTGTTTTGCAGTTTGCTCAAGATTTTGTTTGAGTTTTTGCATTTCCTGTTTATTTTTCACTTCCTGTTTTGTTTTTTCATTTTGGAATGATTGCAAGAGTTTGTTTTTTTCTTTTTCAAAAGATTTTTCAGCAGTTTGAAGGATATTTTGTTTATAAAGCTTATATTCTTTTCTTTTTGTTTCCATTTCTTTATTGAGACTGGAGATTATTTTTTCATTTTCCGTAATAGTTTTTTGATTTTGTTGTGCAGTTTGCTCAAGATTTTGTTTGAGGTTTTGTATTTCCTGTTTATTTTTCACTTCCTGTTTTGTTTTTTCATTTTGGAATGATTGCAAGAGTTTGTTTTTTTCTTTTTCAAAAGATTTTTCAGCAGTTTGAAGGACATTTTGTTTATAAAGCTTATATTCTTTTCTTTTTGTTTCTATTTCTTTATTGAGACAGGAGATTATTTTTTCATTTTCCATAATAATTTTTTGATATTGTTTTGCAGTTTGCTCAAGGTTGTGTTTGAGTTTTTGCATTTCCTGTTTATTTTTCACTTCCTGTTTTGTTTTTTCATTTTGGAATGATTGTATAAGTTTGGTTTTTTCTTCCTCGTGTTGAGAGAATATTTTTTTTATTTTTTGTTCCTCTTGTGTTTTTAACTTTAGAATGAGGTTTTCCTTTTCCAATAAAGTTTCATCGGTTTTTTTTAATAATTGATTTGTGTTTGTTTCGTTTTGCACCTTAAGACGGGACAGATAGTTTTCATATTGGCTTATTAATTTTTGTCTCTGCGTACTCCATTCCAGCTCTTTTTTTTGCAAAACATTTTTGTGCCACTCTTGAAACTGTTCTCCTTTTATGGAGATTTGCTTTAAATAGTCGGAAAGCCGGAAATTCAATTGTTTTACCTGCTTGATTTTATATTGGTTTTTTTCCTCGTTTTTACTGTTTTCCTCAGCTTGTTTTTTCAGTTTAGTGATTTGTGATAAGTGTTGCTTTTCCATTTTATTGGAAAGTTTTTGCATGTTTTGGATTGTGTTTTGATGAAATTTGTCCTGTTCTTCGTGCTTTCTACTAAGCTGATAAATTTCCTGAGAGTGATTTTTTTTAATCAAGTTAAGATTTTTTTCCAGGTTTTGAATGCGGGATCGTGCTGATTCCGTTTGAGTAGCTGTATCTTTTAAGTTTGTGTTTTCCTCTATTATTTGTTTACGCTGTTTGAGTAGGGAGGTTAACTGCCGCATCAGATGCCGGTTGAGGCTGAGAGTGTGTTTTTTTTCCTTTTCCGTGTTTTTAAGTTGGGTTTCCAGTTTGTTAAAAGCGGTTTTCAGTTCTGCCAGTTTTTGTGAATTGTGAAAAATATTCTGGCTGAAATGAGAGCTATTTTGCAGGAGGTGTTGGTGTTTTTCTTTCAATATTAGAAATTGGTCCTGAAGAAAAGTATTTTTGTTTGTAATCTGTTCGTTCCGATTTTCCATGGATTGCATTTTGGATTCCATGAAGGAATTTTTTCTGAGTGTTATGGAAAGCCGGTTTATCAGGTTTTCATTTTCCTGAAGAGCTGTTTCCAGACTGTTGGCGTTTGGTTGAGCGCCATAAGAGCTTTTTTTTTGAGGCTTTGAAGAGGGCAGAGGGATTTGCTCCACTGACTCCCAATCCGTGTCTTTGGAAAGCCCCTCCGGGTAATAAGAATCCATTCCTGCCCCTTTTGCTTGTGACGACCGTAATTTTGAACTTTTACCGGCTGTGTTGTTCTCCTGCTTGGCCGCGCCACCAGAGGTTTTTTTGCCAACACCCGCCTTAAATCTGAGACTTCAGACGGCAAAAGCATATTAAAATTTTTTCAGTGGTTTAAATATTTGTCAAAACAAAAGACTTGTTTTTTATACCACGCATAAAACGAAGAAGCATAAATGTTATGAAATTTTTTGTGAAAGGTGTTAGCCTCGACCGGGTTTGGCAGAGAAGCGCGTCTTAAAACGGTAAAAACAATGCGAAAAACTATTTACTGTATGTGAATGCATTAGGTTTTGCTGATTTGGTTTGGTTTTTTCGTTTTCATTGTCGAGCGTTGCAAAATCCGACGATGGAACAAAAATCCAAAAACGACTGACAAAATAATATAGAAGCGATTTAAACTTATACAAGAGTTTTTTTGAATGATTTTTATATGCTGGAACAGGTGCACTCCGCTTTGGAGAACTTGACTCTTATGAAGTTTATAGGCAAATTGGATGGTAGTGTATTTAAGCTATGTGAGTTAATGCCCGGAAAAATCGAAAAGCAAAAACATGAAAACAGGTAATGAAAAAAAATTATTGAATTCCATTCACCCATTGTCGTCGGAGGTAATAAATCAAATAGCGGCCGGGGAAGTGGTTGAACGCCCGGCTAATCTGATCAAAGAGTTGATTGAGAACAGTTTGGATGCGGGAGCGGGTAAAATTGAAATTCATTTTTCCGAAGGAGGACGTTTTGTTCAAATAAAAGATAATGGCTGTGGAATCAGGAACTCTGAACTGGAGCTGGCTTTATCCCCCCACAGCACCAGTAAAATTTCATCTCTTAAGGATATTTGGGCTATTAGGAGTTACGGATTTCGCGGCGAAGCTTTGGCCAGCATTGCTGAGGTGAGTGATTTGACTTTGGTGTCAAAGCCGGAAAATCAAAGTCAGGCCGGCCGTCTCAGAAGTGAATTCGGGAAAAAAACATCTGTGGAATTCGTTGGTTCGGAAAAAGGAACCACTATTATTGTAAAAAATCTGTTTCAAAAGACTCCGGCTCGGTTGAAATTTTTGAAGTCAGAGTCTTCCGAAACCTCTGTAATCAAGAATACTATCAAGGCTATGGCGCTATCTCATTCTGAAGTGGAATTTCGAGTATTGCATAAAACAAAGCTATTATTTTATTGGCCCGGAACAAACAGTTTTCAAAAAAGAGCTGAGGAAATTTTATCTTTGAAAAACACTTTTTATACCAACACAAAATATCAGGATATGAAGCTGGAAGCGGTGTTGTGTGCGCCCAATGAAACGGCAGCGACCCGTCGCCACTTGTGGTTTTTCGTGGAAGGGCGATGGGTGGAGGACGCCACGCTCTATTCGGCAGTCATGTCCGCCTATCGTGGTTTGCTTCTGCATGGAGAGTATCCGATTGTGGTCTTAAGCCTTTCCTGTCCAAAGGAGGATGTGGATGTGAATGTGCATCCGGCCAAATCCAAGGTTCGCTTTAAAAATTCCTCACTGATTTTTAAAGCAGTTCATAACAGTCTTAGAGCGGTATTGGAAAAAGCCCCATGGATTCAAGATAGAAAACAAAAGTCTGTGACTCAAAATTCAGATAAGGAAATGGGTTTTCCAGGTATGGAATTTAACAAAACGCAGTTTCATGGAAAAAGCAATAGTGGTTTAGGTCCTTTTCCGGTTCAAGCTGACTTTCGTCAAAAGCCGTCTTCGCCGTTTACTTTTTCCGATAAAAAAACAAAGGAGCCTGGTTTTTCGCCTCAAAACCGGCCGGCGGGGAATATAGATTTTCAAAATACCACTTCCACTATTAAAAGTATGAAAATGGATCCTGTTGCCGTGGATCAATCCTCCTTGGGGCAAAGTCAGAAAGAAGGGGGTTATTGGTCCTCTCTGGATATTTTGTCTCAGGCGTATTTAACTTATATTCTGACTCAGAACCGCTCCGCTGTTGTTTTTATTGACCAACACGCGGCCCATGAAAGAATTTTGTATGAAAGATTAATGCTTTCATGGAATACGGGTAAAGGGGATATTCAAAATCGTCTTGTCCCTCTGGCCTTGGATATGGATGAATCTTTGGTAAAATCTTTGTTGTCTGTTCAAACAGAGCTTTTGAAAATAGGCTTGAAGATGGAGGCTTCCGGGCCGGATGGATTGGTGATTTATTCCGCTCCCGCTATTTTAAAAGATGTGGCTTTACAAAAAGCTTTGGTTAAACTGGCTGAGGAGATCAGATCTTTAGGCGGTAGTTTCGCAGTGGAAAGCAAAATATCTGATTTGTGTGCCAGCATGGCCTGTCATTCCGCCATTCGAGCCGGGCAGGCTTTAAGTAAAGAGGAAATGAAAGAGCTTTTAATTCAAATGGATGAGTTTCCTCTTTCCAGTTTCTGTCCGCACGGCCGTCCGGTATTCGTGGAGTATCCCCTTTCCCGTCTGGAAAAGGATTTTTGCCGAAGAGTGTAGGCAGGTAGTTTCTGAATTTAAGCGGAAAGTTTTTAAATTCAAAACTTGAATTTTTCATCTGCAACAGTATTGTTTCACATTTATTCAGAAAATTTTGTTTTCAGCTTAAGTGGTCACGGATGGTGAAAAAATATTTTCAAAATTCATTCAATCAGCCTCCTGTTTTAGTGCAGAGAGAGGATGGTGTGCCTGGATGGTTTTTTTTAAATGCTCCTGTTTGACGGAAGTGTATATTTGAGTGGTCTGGATACTGGAGTGTCCCAGAAGAAACTGAATGCTTCTGAGATCCGCCCCATTTTCCAAAAGGCTTGTGGCGAAGCCGTGACGAAACTGATGAGGACTTTTGACTTCCATGAAACCGGCTTTTTTGGACCATAGAGAAAGCCATCTGTAGACATCCACCCGAGAGGGCTTTTTTCCTCGGTTGTTTATCAAGAGGGCATTTGTTTTATGGGATTTTAGAAGGGCTGGTCTGTTCCTCTGAATGTATTGACTTAGTTGTGTGAACAAATCCTGTGTCAGCGGCAACATTCTTTGTTTATTTCTTTTGCCGGTCACGACGAGAGAATGATCCAGTTCACTTATGTCTTGCAAATCCAGCTGAATAATTTCACTGATTCGACAGCCCAGGCCGAACAACAACAGAAGGATAATATGGTTTCGTGCGCTTTTATTTACATCTTTCGCGTCTGCGGCCTTATATATTTTCCAAAACTCCTCCACAGAAATGAGCTTTGGCAATTCAGACTGTGTGGGGACAGGGGTGAGTTTCTTCAGTTGTGTTTTCTGACCCTGGGATTCCAAAAAACGAAGATAAGAGCGGATACTACTGATAACTCTGGCCTTGGAGCGGGCGCTTAAACCTTTTTTATCAATATATTCATACAGCAGACTGATGTTTTTGTTGTGTTTTGTAAACTCATTATATAATCGTATATCTCTTTTGTAGGCGGACAGGGTATGGGGGGAGTAATGTATTTCCAGCTCTTCCAGAAATTGATTCAGATGTTTTTTCACAACGATTACGGGTTATAACAAGTAAGGGGAATGTCACTGATTGTGATGCCTACAATGGAATAAGTGGTTTTTAATTCCGCAGAGCCGCCAAGAAAAATATCCCAAAGTTGAAACCCGTGACCGATAGCACAGTTGCTTTGTTTGGCTGTAATGGTTCTGCCGGATAGTTGAGCCTGACAGTCGAATTGATTTGGTCCTGCTTTAATACAAGGCGCATAGGCTGGATTCATTTCTATCGTGCCTTTAATAGTGACTTGCCCGTTATAGTGCAAGAGGCTTTGTGTTGTGCCCGCAGGAAGGATAACTGTCAGGTTAATGTGGGAAATAGCTCCTCCCGGGTCCATGGTTTGCACTATTTGTACACTTTCCTGTACAGGAATATTATCCGTGGGATCAACAATTACATTATTGTTGGGTTTGGATTTGGAACCGTTGCAACCGGTTAAAAGAACTATCATCGACAAAGCGGCAATGAGTAAGCTTATGTGTTTCATTATTATACTCCTTTTTATTTGAAATATAGTTTACTTTTTATTATGTACCTGAATGTCGCTAACCTCTGTTACTCCAAAAGCTTTCACAATGTCCAATCCATGAAATTCCCCAAATTTCATGTAACAGTTGCCATCGGGTTCCACCGCTTTGAAGGTATTTACACCGTTTCCCTCTCTCCATGTTTTGCAGTCAAACGGACCGGTTGAGATAAACCAGCATTTTTTGTTTCTTTCCGATAGAGTTGGCAGGTGTTCTCTTCCATAACCCAAAAGGTGGCAATTTTGATTAAAAGAGTTTGTTTTGCAAGAGGACACAAGCTTGTTATAGATGCTAACATAATGTTGATCCCTGTTGTTGCAGGAATTTTGTCCTTTAAAAGTAGTGCGAAACATCATAACCCATATAGATCCGCTGTACAGATTTGGTGGATTTGGATTATCGGGGTTATCCAGAACTTGTGTTTTTCTGTCAATAACCACAATTGCAGAACCGTCTCTTTCTTGAAAAAAACCGTGGAAATAGCTTTTGTCATTTTTCTTGAACCATATATTGTATTTGGCATTGTCTCCAGTTCCTGATTCAAAGCGAACCGTTCGCTCAGGTTTGTTCTGCCTGCTGTAATCCCAGTAGTTAATTGTGATTTTTCCACCATAGTAGTTACTGCCGGTCTTTTTGAGTTTCACATATATCCTGAACTCTGAAATGTCGTCCCAGCTGTTGAAAGGGGCCTCTTGCAGGCGAAAATCATCAAATACATCCGTGTCAACGGAATCGATGAAAATGGGTGCACTGGTTCCCCACTTTTTTTCCCGATCCAGGGCAAAACTGCTTTTCTTTAAGGAATTTTGGTTTCCTTTTTCCGGCGCATTGGAGGAAAATTCTGCTTCCCCCCTGCTACTTTCAAATCCATAACTTTGGTATTGAGGGTTCTGGGGATTAAAACCAGTGAATGCATCGTCCACGTTATTGGGGTTTTCAGTGCTTGTATTTTCGGCGCAGTTTATCAGCAGTAAGAAAGCAGTTAGGCTAAAGCTTAATAAAAAGAAAATCAAAACAGGGTATTTTTTCATTTGCACGCAACTCCTTTGTTTCCTGTGCCGGAATTGTTCCGGTTTATTTTCTTTACAGGGTAGGATGTTTATCCTCTTAAAAAATCGAACAGTTTTTTCCGCCTATACGATATTTTATCCTTATCTATTATAGAATCGGAAAAAATGAGGGGGTTTTTAACTATTTAAAGACTTAGGTCTATTTTTAAATGGAATTGATGTGGTTTTGCCACAGTTTGTGTGTATGGAAAGATGGATAAAAAAGGGTTTTGATCTTAATTATCAACTGGTTTTTTTGCTTGAAAAGCCTCCATAATGTTCATGGGAATAGGGAAAATAATAGTTCTAGTCGCTTCACTGGAAATTTCGGTTAAAGCCTGTAGGTACGCTAATTGAATAGCCGCCGGTGTGGAGGAAATAACTTTGGAAGCGTCTTTTAATTTTTCTGCTCTTTGAAATTCCCCTTCCGCGCTAATAACTTTAGCTCGACGCTCTCTTTCCGCTTCCGCCTGGCGGGCCATAGCTCTTTGCATTTCCTTAGGAAGATCAATATGTTTTACTTCCACTTTTGAAATTTTAATGCCCCAAGGTTCTGTGTCGTGATCCAAAATATTCTGAAGTGTATGGTTGATTTTATCTCTTTGGGACAACAGATCATCCATCTGATATTGCCCTAAGGTGGAGCGTAAAGTGGTTTGTGCCGACTGAGCGGTGGCAAAATGAAAGTCTTCCACTTTGGTGATGGCTTTTTCCGGGTCGGTAATGCGGAAATAAAGCACGGCGTTTACTTTTAAACTGACATTATCCAATGTGATTACATCCTGGGGGGGAATATCCATTGCGATTGTTCTGGTATCCACCCGGATCAGCTTTTCCACTCCGGGAATGAGAATAATCAACCCTGGCCCCCGGATGCCGGTAAATCGGCCAAGTCGCAGGATCAGGCCTCTTTGCCATTCTGGCAGAATTTTAAAGCAGGAAAAGATCAGAAAAGCTAAAATGACTGCAATAGTGCTAAAACTCAGCATGGTTTTGTTCTCCTGAAAAAATGTTTGTGTTTTGATAAAGTCAAAAATCACCAGTTCAAATATATTCCCGAATGCGAAAAGCCAGATCAAAACACCAATTTTTTGTCGTCATATCGAGAATACACAGGAATTTTTACTAATATATAAGATCAATGTCAAGTTTATTACTATTTTGATTCTATAAAAGGCTCCACTTTCAGTATCAGATTTTTATAAGACAGCACTTTTACCTTATCCCCTTTACTTATAGGTTTTTTGGATCGAAAGCGCCAATTTTCTCCTTGAATAAATACCAAACCTGAAACACCGTCTTTATTTACAAAAACTGCTTCCGCCGGTTCGGCCATCGGATCCATAAAGTTGTCAGTTATATTGGTTGTCTTTCTTATTCTTAAGGTACTGCAAGCCAACCAAGTGATGATTCCCATGAGAATGGCAAAAACAGAAGTGACGGAAAGAATGAGAGTGATAGGAATATCCACTCCGCCGGTTTTAGCCGGATCGAACAGCAGAAAACTGCCCAGGAGAAAGGAAACTATGGCTGATGCGCCAAAGATACCAAAACCGGAAATAAACACTTCTGCCAAAAACAGGGCCATGCTTAACACAAGCAGGATCAGCCCCGCCCAAGAGAAATCCAACTTGTGCATTCCCATAAAGGCAAGCACCAGCCCCATGGCTCCCAGGATACCGGGAGCGCCCAGGCCCGGATGAGTAATTTCATAATAAAGCAGAAACAGGCTTCCAGTAAAAAGAATATAAATAATTTCCGGTTCCGTAATAAGGGAGATAAGGTGGTGGCGAAAGCCCAATCGCATGGGCACTAATTCCCCCACTTGCACCACATTGGTTTTTCCGTCTTTTACGGTAACAGTCCGCCCTTCGGCAAATTGTAAAAACTCTCGTTTTGTTTTTCCGGAAAAATCAATGGCTTTTTCCTGCATTGCTTTTGTGGCGCTCAGGGCTTTAGCTTCAGTTACAATTTCCCGTCCGAATTTTTTATTCCTTTTTCTTAATTCAGTAAGAGAATCCAGCCAGGAAGTGGTGTCATTAATCATTTTTTTTCTTAAGTCGTCTGATATTTGTTTCCCTCCTCCTGCGATGGGGGTGGCGGCTCCGATATTGGTGGTTTCAATACCGCCATTCACATGGCAGGCCTGCATGATGATAGCTCCCGCGCTTCCGGCGTGCGCGCCGGCAGGGTATATTAAACATAATACGGGAAAATCTGTGTTGAGGATTCGATCCACTATTTTTCTTGTGCTGAGGAGCTGTCCGCCCGGAGTGTTAATCAACAACAGCAAAGAGGAGCAATTTCGACTGTTCACTTCCCGGATGGCTCGATCTATTATATCCAGTGTGGCCGCTCCAATCGTGCCTTCTATTTTCAGTTCCACTGTGCAGGCCGGCGGTGGAATATTCACTGTTGTTTTCAGGGTGGACTTGGCGGGGGAGGGGGAAATGTCCTTGCTAATTTTTTGTTTGTCAGATTTGTCTTTTTTGCTGTTAGCGTGGTGAATAGAGGTTTTTTCTGTTGTATTTTTTTCAGCCGGCTTTTGTTTTGGTTTTGCAAAAGGGTCGGATTGCAGTTTTTGCCAGAGTTTGTCTATTAATTGTTTTTTGTTTAAGGGAATAGGGGAGGTTTTCTCTTTTTCCTGTTCATCTTTTGGTTCTTCCGTCTGCGCTGTCTTTGAAAATATCCATTCATAAGCTTTGTTGGAAAAATTTGTATTTTTTGATTCTGCTGAAGAGATGGAGTATGTGAAATAGTGGGTTAAGACAACAAGTAGAGGGAAATATATTTTCATTTTGTTATACTTTTTCATAATTAAGCTCTTTTAGTTCAATTTATGTGAATTTCCTAAGTTTGAAATTTTTAGGTGCTCATCAGTGTGACTTTTTCCCTGCTGAACGAATCATGAACAGCGCTTATTTTTACATCTTCTGATCTTTTTCCTGAAAGATTTTATACGATTCGGAAATAGGGCTTTTAAATGCCTATTTTGCTTGCTTTTATACTCCTCCAGTTTGAATTTCCAATTTTTTAACTGGAAAAATAATATTGCTATCTTAATATCTCATATTTATTGCATAAAGAATACAAAAAAATCACACACGATTAGTATAGCATTGTTTCAGGTTGTTTTTCAATATCGTGGAGCCAATATCGCCGGATTTGTTCTAAAATGCTGTCCTTTCTAACATGTTTTCCGTGCTACGATGCTGTCTGTTCTAACATGTTTTCCTTTCTACAATGCAGTCCGTGCTAAAATGTTATCCGTTTGTCTGTCTAAAATACTGTCCGTTCTACAATGCAGTCTGTGCTAAAATGTTGTGCTTGCAGTCTGTGCTAAAATGTTGTGCTTGCAGTCTGTGCTAAAATGTTGTGCTTGCAGTCTGTGCTAAAATGTTGTGCTTGCAGTCTGTGCTAAAATGTTGTGCTTGCAGTCTGTGCTAAAATGTTGTGCTTGCAGTCTGTGCTAAAATGTTGTGCTTGCAGTCTGTGCTAAAATGTTGTGCTTGCAGTCTGTGCTAAAATGTTGTGCTTGCAGTCTGTGCTAAAATGTTGTGCTTGCAGTCTGTGCTAAAATGTTGTGCTTGCAGTCTGTGCTAAAATGTTGTGCTTGCAGTCTGTGCTAAAATGTTGTGCTTGCAGTCTGTGCTAAAATGTTGTGCTTGCAGTCTGTGCTAAAATGTTGTGCTTGCAGTCTGTGCTAAAATGTTGTGCTTGCAGTCTGTGCTAAAATGTTGTGCTTGCAGTCTGTGCTAAAATGTTGTGCTTGCAGTCTGTGCTAAAATGTTGTCCGTGCTACAATGCAGTCCGTGCTAAAATATCATTGTGGAATATACATTTTTTCCGGCTTATGGGAGATGAATTATCCTGGATTTGAATTATCCCGGATTTGCCGGATGTAAATAAGTTTTCCTGAGTCCTATGAATGTGGTTTAAAGAGGGGGATGGCTGCATTTATATGCATTATTAATAGATTTTTTTTTCCAGGAAGGTGATAGGCTGATCGTTGGATAAGCAGAACAACTCTGAACTTGTGATGTCAGCTTTAAAAGAAGCTCTTTTAGAAAAGGTTATTCAGGAGGAGTGATATTTCAAAGTGACAAGGGTTTAGAGTGCAGTTCTTGCCTTATTCAGAAGATGTTGAAAGAAAAAGAAAGGATGTTTGGTGTAAAATTCTTACACCAGACAGATATATGTTTCCAATCATCTTTTTATTACTCTCAATATTATTAGTAATATTTTTCCTCCGAAAAATGTTATTCCATCAACTCTACTGTCCTATTTGAGGGATACACTGCTTCGTGTGTTTATTGCTGTAGAAGGGCTGTTGTGGGCTGTGTTGTTGAAGACCAGGGCTTTATCGGTGATGGCGAATTGGTTGTTGCGGGAAAGCCTTTATTAAAGCGCTCCAGGCGGATTGTTTCTTTTTTTGTAGTTCCGGTGAGTTTGGTCCTGTGAAATCATTTATCTTATTTAATATACAGCCGGGAATATGATATTGATTGTTGTGATTGATAGATACTTTCCATTTTATTTGTTTAGGTAAACTTTTTTTTTGATTTAATAAAATGGAAGTGGTTTTTGTTACACTAAAAATTTGATTTTTTTGTTTTGTTTTATTTGCCCTGTCTGTCGTTGCCTGTCCGGCGCCGGCGGAGCCGATTGCGGACTCAGCCGGAAGAGGGTTGGAAAATTTCTCTGTTAAGCGGTCTGACAGGTCATTGCCGAAAATCACAAAGCCTTTTGGAAGAAAACGAGTGAGAAGATTATTCAGCATAAAAGGAATATGGGAGTTTTTTGAATCCAAAATTTCCGCGATGAGATATTCAGATGAACCAATAGCTTTCGCTATTTTTTGAATCAATATTTTATCCTCTTTTTTGTTTATTGGATCGCAGAAAAATAAAAAATCAATTTGTTCGATTGAATGAGGACGCAGCCGGTAAGCAGAACGGATTTTTTTTGGCTGAATAACGGAGGAAACTCCCAGCACTGTGTTGGCATAATAAAACTGTAATGTGTTCATTATGTTTCCGGTTTTTTGCTATCTCCGCGGAGTTAAAGTTTTTTCGGTTTTATGTCTTGTTTTGCGATAGAGAAAGCGAAGCAGTTGGTGGAAAGTATATGGCTGATTTACGGGATGTCAAGAGGAACTGTTAAAGGGCATAAAGAGATGCCGTTTTTAGTGAACAAGTTGAGGAAAATAGTTGTTGAGAATACAGGAAAGACGGCATAAAAGATGATTGACCCTTCTCAAACTCTAAAAAAAATTGCGACCTCCGCTACCCTTCGGATTGAAAGATCCGGGAGCTTAGAAATTTTCGTTGAAAGCCACTTCCCCTTTGATGCCCACTTGATAAGAGGAAGGTTTTCTTTCAAAAAAGTTGGTCAGCTCCTGTGTATCCTGAAGATCCATAAAGCTGAAGGGATTTCGCACCTTGAATTGATGGGGGATTCCCAACTGCTCCAGACGCAGGTTGGTGATATACTGAAGATAGGTTTTCATATCCTTTAAGCTCAACCCGACTACTCCTCTTTCCAGAATTTCCTCAGCAAAGGCCAGTTCACATTCAATTGCTGAATGAAACATGGCTATAATCATGTTGTTCATGCCGGGATGAAAAATTTCAGGCTGTTCCTTTCTGACTACTTCAATCATTTTGAAGGCAAATTGAATATGACAGCTTTCGTCTCGAAAAACCCAGTTGGTTCCCGTGGCCAGACCATTCAGCAGGCCTTTGGACCGCAAAAAATACACATAAGCGAAAGCGGCAAAAAAGAAGAGACCTTCAATAGCTCCGGCGAAGCAAATCAAATTCATCAGGAAGCGTCTTTTGTTTTCTAAAGTATCCAGCTTGTGTAAGCTCTCTATTGTATCCATCCACTTGAAACTGAAATCCGCTTTTTTCTTAATGGAGGGAATTTCGTTGATAGCGGAAAAAGCTTTGGCTCTTTCCTTGTGATCGGGGATATAGGAGTCTAAAAGAGTCAAATAAAATTGCACATGGAGCATCTCCTCATAAAGCTGACGCCCCAGATACATACGGGCTTCGGGGGAGTTGATGTGTTTATATAAATTCAGGACCAGATTGTTTCCTACAATAGTGTCTCCTGTGGCGAAAAAAGCCACCAGTCTTTGAATAAGAAATTTTTCATTGGGATTGAGTTTCTCGTTCAAATCCACAATGTCAGGAGTGAAGTCCACTTCATCAACAGTCCATGTGTTTCTGATGGCATTTCGGTACATTTCATAAAACACAGGGTATTTCATAGGGCGCAAAGTCAGTTCAAAACCGGGGTCCAGTATCATTGGTTCTCCTTATGTAATGTTTTTTTAAAAAAGAATCGCATCATTGGCAAGCCTCACATACTTCGGGGTTTTCCAGGTTTTGGTCAGAAAGGTTGGAAGTATTGACAGTGACCTTGCTGATGCCTGTGGCCGGTCGGGAGCGAAGGTAGTAAGTGGTTTTAATACCTTGTTTCCACGCATACATATACATACTGGAAAGTTTCCCTATGGAAGGATTTTCAATGAACAGATTTAAAGACTGGCTTTGGTCTACAAAAGGCGCTCTAGCTGAACACAAATCAATCAGGGATTTTTGCGACAATTCCCAGGCTGTCCTATATACTTTTCTTGTATCCGCCGGTATTGCCTCTATATTTTGAATGGAGCCTTCGTTAATTTTAATAGCCTGTCGGACCTGGTCCGTCCAAAGACCTTTTTCTCTTAATATTTCCACGAGGTATCTATTGATTTGTATGAACTCACCCGACAGGGTTTCCCGTTTAAATAAATTGGACACCTGTGGTTCGATAGCCTCATACACTCCCGTAATGGAGGCGATGGTGGCGGTGGGGGCGATGGCAATCAAAAGGGAATTTCTTAAGCCGTGTTTTTTAATCCTTTTTTTCAGATTGTCCCAACGGTCCTTGGCGGCAGGTTTCACATTCCACAGATCGAACTGTAAAATGCCCTGACTGGCCCGGGTGTCTTCAAAGGCGGGGTGGGGGCCTTGTTGTTCACTTATAGTGCAGGAAGTGTTGAGAGCGTGGTAATAAATTTCCTCTTGAATCCGGCGGGAAAGCTGAAGAGCCTCCTCAGAATCAAAAGGAATATTCAGCTGGAAAAAAAGATCCTGAAGCCCCATTAGACCCAACCCAACCGGCCGCCATTTTTTATTGGAGGAGGAGGCGGTTTTAATAGGGTAGAAATTAATGTCAACCACTCTGTCTAAAAATAAGACCGCTTTTTCAACTGTATTTTGCAGTTTTTCCCAATTTACTTTTGTCTGGGGATGAAAGTGGTTGCTCAGGTTTATGGACCCCAAGTTGCAAACAGCTGTTTCATTTTTGGATGTGACTTCTAAAATTTCCGTACACAGATTGGACAAATGAATTACATTTTCTTTTTTTAAAGTTTGGTTGGATTTTTTGTTGCTTTGGTCTTTAAAAGTCATCCATCCGTTTCCTGTTTCCGCCAGAGTTCTCATCATACGGGAATAAAGCTTGCGGGCGGAAATTTGACGAACAAACAGCCCCTCTGCTTCCGCTGTTTCATAAACTTTTTCAAATTCTTCACCAAAACTGTCTGTGAGCTGAGGGAGGGCTTTGGGGTCAAACAAAGACCACATTTTGTTTTCCTCCACTCTTCTCATAAAAAGGTCCGGAACCCAATTAGCCAGATTGAGATTATGAGTTCGCTGATTTTCGTCCCCGGTGTTGTTTCTCAGTTCTAAAAACTCTTCAATGTCAGGGTGCCATGGCTCCATGTAAATGCAGGCGGCTCCTTTTCTTCTTCCACCCTGATTGACAGCGGCTACAGAGGAATCCATGGTTTTTAAAAAAGGCATCACCCCTTTTGAATGGCCGTTGGTTCCTTTGATTAAGGAGCCTCTACAACGTATTCTGCTGAAGGAAACGCCGATACCACCGGCAAATTTGGAAAGCAGGGCAATGTCCTTATACTTGTCATAAATGGAGGATAAATCATCCATTGGAGAGTCCAACAGATAACAGGAGGACAGCTGAGGCATGTTTGAGGCGGAGTTGAATAAAGTGGGGGAGCTGGGCATATAGTCCAGTTGGGAAATCAGTTCATAAAACTCCTTGGCCTCCTGAAAGGACTGGGACAGTCCACAGGCCACTCTCAAAAAGAAATATTGAGGTGTTTCAATCACTTCCCTTTTTTCCGTATGTTTGAGAAGGTAGCGGTCGTAAATAGTGCGGATGCCAAAATATTCCAGTTTACGGGAGCGGCTTTTGTCTACAATGATATTCAGGGCTTCTTTGTGCTCTTTTACAAAGTGGTGGGTGTTTTTTGAAATAAGCCCGCATTTGTATCCCACTTTTATTGAGTCAAAAAAGTTTCGTATATTTTGATTTTGCACTTCTTCATCAATGTACCGGGCCATTAAACGGGAGGCTAGTTTGGAATAGTGGGGATCTTCGGAAATCAGAAGAGAGGCGGTTTGGATACACAGCTTGTCCAACTCCTTTGTGGTGGCTCCATCGTACAACCCGCTGATGACTTTGGTTGCCACTCTCATGGGGTCTACCTCTTTTAAATGAGAGGCGCAGGCCGAGACCACATTTATAATTTTATTGACATTGACAGGCTCCAGATCTCCATTTCTCTTTTTTACCCGCATCACTTTTGGGCCGGTGTCCTCCTCAACGGTTTTATTCGAATGAGCGAGCTTCGTGCCTACATGCCTTTTTTTTACCCGGTTTATGGCGGGGTTACAGTCTTCCGTGGTGGTTGACTCTACAGGGGGAACAGGCTTATTCCGGCTTTCTGGTTCCATATTTATGGGAGTAGAGATGCCACTCACAATACTTACCTCCTTAGTTTGGTAAAATTTTACAAAGAAACAAGGTTATCTAAAATCTTTTTTTTGTAATCAAGCTTGAAGTCTGAATTGACAGTTTCCATCAGAAAAAAAACATTGTCTATCTTTGACGCTTCATTACTACAAGCACGGTTTTTTATTTGCTTTAAAAAGCTGATTGTTTATTTTTTAAGCACATTGTGTGTTTTGTTCAAAAAATTAAAATTACTATAATGCTCTGCTATAATATTGACATATCCATTTCTGTCCTTTAACGAGGGTATATGTCCTTTGAAAGGGTAGGGTATTTCTTCTTAACAATGGAGTTAAGAGCATCCATACTACCAGCTATTTTTTTCATATAACCCGCAACCTCTATAATATTGAAATATATATCCATTTCTGCCCTTTAACGAGGGTATATGTCCTTTGAAAGTTTCGGGTATTTCTTCTTAACAATGGAGTTAAGAGCATCCATACCACCAGCTATTTTTTTCATGTAATCCGCAACCTCTATAATATTGAAATATATATCATTTCTGCCCTTTAACGAGGACATGTGTCCTTTGAAAGGGCAGGGTGTTTCTCATTAATAATGGAGTTAAGAATCTTCATATCCTTTTTTACTTTTTTCATGTAATCCGCAACCTCTTTTTTTCTTCTGCTGTTTTGAGGGTAGTTTCTTCTTATATAAGGTATAAAATGTTTTTTAAAGTAGGAAATATCCAGCCCTGAGGTGACAAGTTTTTCTCTTTGCCACTTGTTTTTCGGATTGGAGAGTGTGCCTTTAATCATTTGCATAAAACCCCGGAATACCCCCCCCGGTATCGACAGTCCGCCGTTATAACCGATAGTGGTAAGCCATTTTATTAAGGTGGTTTCGTCTGGGAAGACTTTTATTTTGGTTGTTTCCAAGTTTATTTTTCTTCTGTCTTCCGTCTTTTTTTTCTCCAGCTCATCTTTAAAAATCCATGTACTTCCGTTCACTTTGGCAATTTCAATTTTATTTATTTTTTGCACAGCCTCCTGCGCTTTATTTGTCAGAATTTTTATATATGATAGGCCATAAAAAAAACAGGTATAAGGGTTCAGGTTGAGTTTACATTTGTCCAGACTTGATATTAATAAAAATCGGTTACGTTCTTTTTTGGTTTTGACTTTTTGAAAGTGCTTCCATGCTGAAGGACATCTCTCTTGAATGTTATTTCGAAGGAGTTCTTTCATTTCAGGATAATGGGGTTTGTCATTTAAAAAGGAATTGAAATCAGCTACAGCACTGCTCGTGACTTGAGAATAACAAAGAGCGCCTGTATTGCTTTTGTTATTCAAAATAAAACGGGATTCGTGATGTAAAATGGAGAAAGCCAGATCCTGGGGTATATCGAGGCATTTCGTCACATCGTGAAAAGCTTTTGCTGTCATGGCCAGGTACTCTGCGTTCAGACAAGGTTTTCTGGGAAAAGCGGCTCCTCTGTTGCATCCGTTATTTGTTTTCATGTCTTTTTTGCTTTTGAATTTGTTATTGCAAGACAGATCGGAATTTTGCACATCTTCGCAGGGAATCGGGGTCGAATCACATGCTTTTGGATGTCCGGGCTGTTTGACTATATCCCTGCATAGACCCAAATTAGAGCCGTCATAATGCTCATGTATACAGGTAAAAAAATCTGATGCGGTTTTTGGCTTATCACTAACCCTGGTTCCACTGACTTGAAAACAAATGGAAGGGATAAAATTCTTTTTTTCTCTTTTGGGTGTGGGAGAGTCTTGCCGGTTGGTGTCTTTTGGCTTCGGTTCTTCCGGATTTTTATTCGTCAACCAGTTTATAGTATCTTTATAAAGAGATTTTATTTCCCGCCACCAGGAAGCTATTGTGCCTTCGTCGGTTGATTCAGCGGGGCAGTGAACGCAAACAGCGTCGGCTTCCGTTGATTGATCCTCCGGTGTGGCCGTTTGAATAAACCATTGCTCTATTTCCTCTTTATAGGGCGCGGTGATATGTTTTGTAAATTTATAATTGGTGCAATCGCATTTTTCATAAGGTATTTCGTGAGGTATGTCATGATGGTAAGAGACAGCGACGGCGCTGTTTATCAAGGTGTGTTGGAGTACGAGGTAAAACAAACTTGAACGGATGTGTGTAATATTGAGAGTGTTCATATATGTGTTTTAATTATCCGAGGTGCATGTCTGTTGTCGTCAAAGGCTTGTTGTTCATATTTTTTGCCGGCAGAGTTTTGTCTTTCATATTTTTTGGACAAATCTTTTGTATTAAATTCAGCATCTGATTCAACCATTTATTTAAATTATTATTTCGTAACAGGATATGAGCCTTCAATGTGAGACGATAAATGTGCTTTTGACAGTTTTTGGGAGTGAGGCCCTTGGCGGAGGGCAGGGAAGAGAGCCATTGAGAAAGGAGTAAAATCCGGCTGTTTAAAAGGGTATCGGCCATTCGGTATTTTATATCGTTTTTTTCATATATCTTATAAAGATGCTCTTTAAATTGGTGAAGAGCTAGTAAGTTGTCTTTCGGAGATTGCTTGTCAAAACGGGAAAACATTGTTTTTATGCGGGAATTAATACGAGCTTCTATTTCTTTTAATTCCTTTGATGATAAAGGCTGGGTGTTGATTTCATAAAAGGCGATTTTGGATCCGTCAGAAAGTGTTTCTTCTTTTAAGGTGTCTGCGTAACTCAGGTGAGTGGTGTGAAGTGAAATCAAAAATAAACATAATCCCATGAACATACATAAAAATGGAGTCGGTTTGTTGAGGTTGTTCAGGATGGAAGGTATATCCTCCTTTAAACCTTTCTTTTTGATTTTCTCCAATAAGGTGGTGCGGTTTAATTTAAGCAATTTGGCGGCCTGATTGCGGTTCCATCTTGTTTTCTTCAGAGCTTTTAAAATCAAATCATTTTCGAAACATTTGACAGTGTTATTAAAATCCAAACCGGATTCCGGAATATTCAAATCGGAATGGATATTATGAGAGTTTTGGTTGATGTACTGTGGAGGCAGATCCGTATCCTGCACTATTTCCGTTTCTTTTAAAACACAAAGTCGTTCAATCATGTTTTCTAGTTCTCTGATGTTGCCGGGCCAGGGGTATTTACAAAGATATTGCATGGTAGATGGTGAAATACCTTTCAGTTTATTGGTTCTTTTTTCGTTAAAGTTTTTTATAAAGTAATTTATCAAAAGGGGAATGTCGTCTTTTCTTTTTCTGAGAGGGGGTATGAATAAAGGAATAACATTAAGGCGGTAATAAAGATCCTCTCTGAAAGTGCCTTTTTTTACGGCCTGCTCAAGATTTTCGTTGCTGGCTGAAATCACCCGTGTTCGATATTGAATCGTGCGATCTCCGCCCACTGGTTGAAATTCTTTTTCCTGAAGCACTCTGAGCAGTTTTACCTGCGTAGATGGATCCATAGTGCTTATTTCATCCAAAAAGAGAGTGCCTCCCTCCGCCATTTGAAAGCGTCCTATTCGATCTTTAATGGCACCGGTAAAAGCTCCTTTTACATGACCGAAAAGTTCACTTTCCAAAAGATCTTTTGGAATGGCTCCGCAGTGAACAGGAATAAACGGCCCGTGATTTTGCTCTGAATTAAAATGAATGGACTTGGCAACCAACTCTTTTCCTGTGCCGCTTTCACCGGTAATAAGCACAGTGGAGGAGGAGCTGGCTATTTTTTTTATCATTTCCAGTAAATTCAGGATGGGTTGGCTTTGACCGATAATTTGATCGAAACGATATTGCTTTTTTACACAAGAGCGCAGTCGGGCGTTTTCCGTTTCCAATCTGCATTGAGATAGAGCTTTCGAGCACAGGTTGATAATTTCACCCATATTAAAAGGTTTGGTTATGAAGTGAAAAGCTCCTTGTTTTGTTGCCGACACCGCCAAGTCAATGGTTCCATAACCGGTCATAATAATCACCTGAGTGTTTGGGTTTTTCTGTTTTATATATTTCATCAATTCCAGACCGTCTCCGTCCGGCAGTTTTAAATCCAAAAGGGCAATGTCAAAAAAGGAATTTGTGCTCATCTGGTGAAATTCTTTTTTTGAGTGTGCCGTTGTCGGTAAATACCCATGATGCTTTAAGGTGCGGGACAAAGAGTCGATCAGCATATTTTCGTCATCAATAATGAGAATTTTTTTCATAATTTCTTTTCAAATATCAATACGGTTTATATTTGTTGGGAATTTTAGGGTCTCTAACGAATAAGACTAAAGGAGTTTTCTTTTCTTCACTATTGCTAAACTGAAAATCTGGACTAAATGAAAATGAAAATCTGGACTGAATACCCCTGTTGTTTAAACTTTAGTCAGTTCATTGTCTGAATTTTAAATAGAAAAAAACAAGACTGCAGATAAGTCCAGCATATCTTTTTTTGGAGGGAGAATAAACGGCTCTTGTGTTTTAACGGGCTGTCAGTTGAAAAATCATATTAATGTATTGTCGGGAATAGGATCTATATCTTAATATATTCAATGTATTTGTCTTGTTTCTGGAAAGCCGCTTTTGAACATCCCGGGCGGTTTTCACCTGCCATCCATTTACTTTGAGTATAATATCTTTTTTTCTGATACCGGCGAAGCTGGCCGGTGAGCCCGGTTTTACTTCTGTCACTATAGGGTGACTGCGGTTCAAAGGGGGAAGTCCTATGGAGTTCATTACATCCTTTGTTCCCGTTATCATCACTATACCCAAATCAAAGGGGGCTTTTTTTCTTTTTTTGCCGGGAGAGGGCTGGCCGGCTGAAAGGTGTTTTCTTTCCGCGACGGTGATATCCAAAGTTTGTTTTTTCCCTTTTCTTATCAGTGTCATCGAAACAGTTTGATTTATAGGTGTGGAGGCGACTGCCTTAAAGAGGTCTTTGTAGTTTGTGATTGGTTTCTTGTTAAAATAAGTAATTAGATCCTGTTGCTCTACACCGGCTTTTTCCGCAGGGGTGTTTGGCATCACTTCCAAAATTAAAGCCCCCTTTTTTTTGTTGCGGTTGTATTGGGCCATTTGAACACCGATAAAACCTCTTCTCACCCGCCCGTGGTTTTCCAGGTCTGTAAGAACCACTTTGACATTGTCAATGGGGATGGCAAAGCTGATTCCCTGGGTGCGCATAGCTGTGTTGATTCCGATTACCTCTCCTTGCGTGTTTACCAAAGGCCCTCCGGAATTGCCGGGATTGATAATGGCGTCTGTTTGTAAAAAAGGAAATAAATTCAATTCATCAATTTCCCTGTTGATGGCGGAGATAATACCTTTTGTCATGGTGTGTCCGTGTCCGTAGGGATTTCCGAACGCCGTCACCCATTCCCCCACTTGCAGTTGACCACTGTTTCCCAGGCGGGCCGTAGGAAGGTCTTTATCAGTTGAAATTTTAATAAGGGCAATGTCTGTATGCACATCTTTTCCTATTACTTTGGCTGTATAAAATTTTTGATCATTTTGTAACTGAACCTGAATAGTGTTCGCTTTGTTAACGACATGTGTGTTGGTAAGGATGAATCCGCTGGATCGGATAATAAAACCCGTACCGAGGGATTGAAGAGGTTTTGGCTTTGGGGAATAAGGGGCGGGGGAAAAGAAAAAATCAAAAAAAGGGTCATTAAAATAAGGCAGGGAGGAAGGGCTGTTCAATTGGGCAGTGGAGATATTGACAACGGTGGGATTAATGATTTTTGCTATTTTAATAAAAAGGTCCGCCGGCAGAGGTTCTCCCGGATTGAGTTTTTTAATAAGAGGGCTGGCATGGAGATTTGGCTGGTAAAGAAAACATGCCATAAAGAGCGCGCAACAAAACAAAGTGGAAAAAAGAAAACCTGAAAAGAATTTCAAATGCCTTGAAAGTTTTATCATAATCGTATCGTCCGTCTTTGTATTAAATCCGTTTAGCGGTTTATCTCGCCTGTTAAGTTATTTTGCTATGGGAGATGGCTGTTCTATCCCGCCGGTATTTTTGATTTCGCGCGCGGCTATTTTGTCTTTTGATTCATTTCCTGAGCAAAAGTGATTTGCAGATCCTGTATACAATTATCCATCAGTTCTTTTTCTTCTTGTGTCAGGTTGCCTTTGGTTTTTTCTCTGAGAAGAATCAGCAGTTCAATATTGAACTCCGCCAAAGCCTTGTTTTTTTTATCCTGCATTTTGGGAACCAAACCCATTTGCGCCAAAGCGGAATGGGTAATGGAGTGAATAAGAGTGGCAAAAGCCGGGGGGTCCATTTTTTCTTTGTTATTAATGTTTTCCTGATCCATTATAGATTCCTTATATTGATGTTATTGGAATTACATAAATACATTTATATACATCAAATAGTCAAGGATTTTTTGTAATTATATTGTTTGCTTTTTTCTGTCGTTCCAGCTAAATTATTCGTGTCCAAATAAGCATAAAAAACGAGGTGCAGGGCCATGTCCGTTTATAATCATGAGGAAGTTAAAATGGAAAAATTGAAGCAGGCAATCGAAGAGGTGCGGACGGTTATTGTCGGCCAGCAGGAAATGCTGGATAGTATTTTCATGGGGTTGTTGACAGGGGGGCATATTTTAATTGAAGGGGTGCCTGGTCTGGCCAAAACACTGACTATTTCCTCTGTGGCTCAGGTGACCTCTTTGGATTTCAAAAGAGTGCAGTTCACGCCGGATCTTTTGCCTACAGATATTGTGGGAACCATGATTTTCAATTCCATGAGCCAGGCCTTTTCCATTAAAAAAGGCCCTGTCTTTACTCATATTTTGCTGGCGGATGAAATCAACCGCGCGCCGGCCAAAGTGCAGAGCGCGCTTCTGGAGGCAATGGCGGAAAAGCAGGTGACTATTGGAGACAACAGCTTTACATTGGATGATCCGTTTTTGGTGTTGGCTACACAAAATCCCATTGAACAGGAAGGCACTTATAATCTGCCGGAAGCTCAGTTGGATCGTTTTTTGTTTAAAGTGAAAGTGAGTTACTCCACCCGCAGTCAGGAAATGGAGATTCTGAATCGTATGTCCTCTTTAAATGTGCCTGTGGTTCAGCCGGTGTTATCCGCCGTGGATATTTTGGCTTTTCGGCAAAAAGTGGATGAAGTGTATTTGGATGAGAAGCTGAAAAATTATATAGTGGATTTGGTTATGGCGACACGCAAGCCAAAGGACTACGGACTGATGGATATGGAGCCTTTTATTTCCTTTGGAGCCTCCCCCAGAGCCACAGTGAACTTTCCCAAAGCGGCCAAGGCTTATGCTTTCATAAAGGAAAGAAATTATGTGTCGGCGGATGATATAAAGGCCGTGGCTTATCCCCTGTTGAGGCATCGTCTCATTTTGTCTTATGAGGCCCAGGCGGAGGATATGGACGCGGATCAAATCATCGGCCAGATTATCAGAAGGGTTAGAGTATCTTGAGCGCTCCGTCTTCTGTTCTTAAAAAAGTAAAATTGGTTGAATTAAAACTGCGTCAACGGGTGAGAGATCTGTTCGCAGGTGGGTATCATTCCGCTTTTAAAGGCCAGGGAATGATTTTTTCGGATTATCGAAAATACATTCCAGGGGATGATATTCGCGCGATCAGTTGGCCTCTGACAGCCAAGCTGGGTGAGCCTTATATAAAGCTTTTTGACGAAGAAAGGGGAGCTACTTTTATGATAGTGATGGATGTGAGCGGTTCTTTTGATTTTGGAACCAAAGGATTTAAAGGGGAATCCGCCTGTGAATTGGCCTCTTTGATCGCTTTAAGCGCGGGGAGAAATCAGGACTCGGCCGGGCTTTTGCTTTTCTCCGATCGGGTTGAGCACTATGTGCCACCGGCGCGCGGCTCCAAGCATATTTTAAGGATTGTGAGAGACCTTTATTCTTTTAAAAGAAGATCAATTCGCACGGATCTTTTGCCTGCTTTGGATTTTTTAAATGGGGTTTTAAAAAAAAGATGTCATATTTTTTTGTTTAGTGATTTTTTCACCTCTTCTCTTTTCACCCGAAAGTTGAAAATTATAAGTCATCGCCATGATGTGGTAGCGGGTGTTGTGTGTGATCCTTTTGAAAGTGAGTTTCCCGCTTTGGGTTTAATGGAGCTGGAAGACGCGGAAACAGGGGAGAGAGTGGTAGTGAACACCTCCTCCTCCTCTTTCGCAAAAGAATATAAACGGTGTACGGAAGAGAGAAAGCAAAAAGTGCAGGCCGGTTTAAGACAATCAGGTGTAGATCATTTTTTTATTCATACGGATCAGGATGTGTTTAAACAGCTTATGATGTTTATTAAAAGAAGGCGGGAAAGATGAAGGGAGATGAAGTCGGCGTTTGTCGGTTTGAAAACATGCGAGACCCGTCCACGGCAGGTGATATTTTTGAATTGCATTGCGAATGGCCTCTATCTGTTATTTTGTCCTCTCCCGCGCGGATTGAGTTTTATCAGAAAAAGCCGTCGGCGGAGTTAACGAAGGAAAAAACAGACGATCAATCGGGGAAACCTTATGCTCTTTTCATCTTGGACACAGTGAGTATTTTGCCGGGAAAAGGGGTTTTTAAAGTCACCGGCTATTATCCCGGGAATTACAACACCGGATTCAGAATTGTCAGTGATGAGGGGGTGGTGGAGGTCGAACCTCTCGCGTGGAAGATACATTCCGTTATTCCCGAAGGGAAAAAAGGGACAATACAGCCTTTTCCGCCTTACGGCCCGTGGCGGGAGGCTATGCCTTTGTGGCATAAGTCCTTAAGTGTGTTAACTCTTTTGGCCTTAGTTGTGTTTGCTGTTTTGAAAATACGGCTTTTTATCAGAAGGAGGCGAAAGCAGCGGGAAGTCGGTGAGCGGTTGAAAAATAAAAATTCGTTTCGTGAGTTTGTCGGCCAATTAAATTTGCTGGCCAGGGAGATAAAGGAAAAAGAGGGAAAAGAAATTGTTTTGAAATTGGAAAAATATTTCCGATTGTTTTTGGAGAATGAATTTTTTATTTTTGCTCTGAATGAAAAACCGCAACAAATCGTTCGACAGTTAACAAGATATTATCCTGTTGTGTGCAAAGAGTGCGGCATTTTCGGTTTATTCAAAGAAATGGAAAGACTGTCTTCCGAAAAAGTAAACAATGAAGCCTGTGAACAGCTGTTGGACATGGCCCGGGAAACAGCGATTAAAATATATCAACAAAGGGGCGCTGTTTAAAAAGGAGATAATTTAATGTTTTGGAACTTCCCTCAAGCTTTCTATCTGCTGATCCCCTGGGCGGCTTTGCTTGTGTATTATTTTCTCAAAGGCCGTAAGAGGAAAAGCTCCTTTCGAGTAAGTTTTTCCGATGGTGTCAAACCGAGGAAAACCCTGAGATCATATCTGATTGAACTGCCGGCACTGTTGCAGTTTGCGAGTTTGTTTGTTCTTATTCTGGCTTTGGCCCGGCCTCAGATAGTGGACACCCAAGTAAACCGCAGTGCGGAGGGGATAGACATTGTGATAGTGCTGGACACCTCAGATTCCATGTTGATAGAGGATATGCTTCCGGGAAGTCGAATTGATTCAGCCAAAAAAGTAATTAAAAACTTTATCAATGGGTTGGTGTATGACCGCGTGGCTTTGGTTGTGTTCGCCGGAGAGTCTTATACAAGGGTGCCGCTCACTTTGGATTATGGAGTTCTTTTAAGTAGTGTGGATGATGTGCAGGTCAGTCACTATGATCCTTACATCGCGAAGGGAACGGCTATTGGAGTGGCTTTGGCTAATGCGGTGGCCAGATTGAGAAAATCCCAAGCCAAAAGCAAGGTGGTGATTTTTCTGACTGACGGAGAGGACAATGTAGGGGTTATTACTCCTCAAACAGCCTTGAATATTGTAAAACAATATGACATTCGTGTTTATACTATTGGTGTGGGAGGGCTGGCCGGTCTTGCTCAAATTCCCAGAGAAATAAAAGATTATACAGGAAGGAAGAGGATTGTTTATCAAAGGCTTGAAACAAAGATAAATGAACCGCTGTTAAAGGAAATAGCAAGTGAAACAGGGGGTAAATATTTCAGAGCTAACAACTCAAAAACTTTGGAAGTGATTTTTTCGGAAATAAGCCAATTGGAAAAAAGCACAGTACAGCTGGAAGAATGGAAGCAATATAGAGAACTGTTCCCGGGTTTTTTGGAAAAAGCCCTACTGTTATATTTGACAGCTCTTCTGCTTTCTCTTTCTTTTTTCTGGAGAGTGATTTAGCCGGACTGCCTTAGATCTTAAATTCAAATTGTGGATACCTGTTCGATAAGATATGAACTTGTCTTTTTTGGCCAGGGTGTTTGCTTTTCTTTTAAAAATTGTTTTCAGGATGACTGTGCACACAAAAACTGGTAAGGAGAAAGCAAGGAAAATAATATCAGTAAAACAAACAATATGAATGAAAGAGCGGCACAGGCAAAAACAAACACATTATGCACAAAAGAGCAGTATGGATGAATACTATGAATGAAAGAGCGTTACGGTCAAACACACAGATTATGCACAAAAGAGCAGTATGGATGAATACTATGAATGAAAGAGCGTTACGGTCAAACACACAGATTATGCACAAAAGAGCAGTATGGATAAACAAACAATTTTAAAGCATTATCGGTTAACTCAGGAGGAGTATCAGTATATTGAAAAGCTCCTTGGCTGTGAGCCTTCCCGGCTGGAGCTGGCTTTGTTTTCCGCTTTATGGAGTGAGCATTGCTCTTACAAAAGCTCAGCGGTTCATCTGAAAAAACTTTTTTTTAACTCTCCGAAGGTGTTAAGCGCTCTGGGGGAAAACGCCGGGGTGCTGGATTTGGGTAAAGGGGAAAAAGCGGCTTTTAAAATCGAAAGCCACAATCATCCTTCCCGGATTACCCCTTATCATGGCGCGGCCACCGGTGTGGGTGGAATTTTACGGGATGTTTTCGTTATGAATGCCCGTCCAATGGTTTTGGCTGATTATCTCTGCTTTGGTGATCCTTCTGTCAGTCCTACAGCGGAGTTGGTGGATGGGGTGGTTCAGGGCATTGGCGGCTATGGAAACTCCATTGGCATTCCTGTTTTAACGGGTCGAACGGAGTTTGATTTTTCCTACAATGAGAACATTGTGGTAAACGCTTTGGCTTTGGGGTATTTTGCGCCAGAGCAGGAGATGATGAGTTCACGGGCAAGAGGCCCCGGAAATTTGTTGGTGTATGCAGGTGCGTGCACAGGGAGGGATGGCATTCATGGTGCGTCTATGGCCAGTGAGTCGTTTAAGGGGGATCAACAGGATGATAAGAAGACCTGCGTGCAAATAGGGGATCCATTTTACGGAAAATTGTTAATGGAATCCTGTTTGGAATCGATGAAAAAAAATCTGATTGTGGCCGCTCAGGATATGGGTGCCGCCGGTTTAACTAGTTCCAGTTTTGAGATGATTTCCAAGGGAAGTTTGGGAATGCGGCTTTACCTGGATCGTGTTCCACTGCGGGATTCCAGTATGACAGCGGAAGAGATTTTACTTTCAGAAAGTCAGGAAAGAGTGCTGTTGCTGGTTCATCCTGAAAAGTATAATGAATTGGCGAAGATTTTTATAAAATGGGGTCTGCCGGTTTGTGTGATAGGGGAGTTAAAAAAAGAAAGGGATGTGGAGCTGTTTTGGAAAGAAACACTGTTGACGCGGATCAATCCCCGGTATTTGACTGAAAAGGCGCCTCGCTATCATCGCCCTTATCGTAAGTGGACAGCAAAGCATCATCTGAAAAAGCCGTCTGAAGCGGTATTCCCCTTGCCGGAGGGAGCAAACAGAACGGCAGTTTTGCTTTCTTTGTTGGAAAATATCAGAGGTTCCGCCCGGAACTTTATATACAGGCAGTACGATCAAAGAGTGGGCGCGTCCACAATAAAGGATTGCTCTTTTCCATTTGGTGTGATTCGATTGCCGGATTCGGGAAGAGCCTTGGCTGTATGTATGGGAGGACGTCCTCACATTATGAGAATGGACAGTTTGGAAGGAGGAAAAGACGCGGTTTATGAGCCGGCTTTGCAGTTGGCTGTTCATGGTTTCTCCCCTTTGGCTTTAACGGACGGCCTCAATTTCGGATCTCCTGAAAAAGAGGAGGTAATGAGTTCTTTTGTGGCCTGTGTGGAAGGGATGGCTTTAGCTAGTCGTTCTTTGGAAACACCCGTGGTGAGCGGCAATGTGAGTTTCTATAATGAAACGCGGGGAAAAGGCATAAGCCCCACTCCCGCCACGGCTGTCATTGGTATCAGGGGCTCTTTACAGTTTGAGGATAAGCTGAGTGTCGGTTCCTCTGTTTATCTTGTCAGCGCTCATCAAATTTTTTACAGCGGCCGGATAGGGGAATTGTATAAACAAACTCCCGGCTTTTACGGTTCCCTTGACTCGGAGGTATGCCGGAATTTTGTTCATCGAATGTGGAAAGCCAACTCATTGGCTGTACCTGAATCGGTCCGCTTTGTCGGAAAATTTGGACTGGCTTATGCTTTGTCCCGTATGGTGCTGGAGGATCTTTTGGGAGTGGATATAAAAACAGATTATGATCTTTTTCAGGAAAGATTGTATGAATTTGTTGTTGTGTTGAAGGAATCAGATATTTCTGTTTGGGAAAACCTGTTTTCCTCTTCTTCTTTAAACGAGTTGGAGAGGCGGTCTTCTTCTCTCTTTAAGATGGAAAAGATAGGCTGTGTGACGGAAAAGCCGGTTTTGTCTCTTAACGATATTGACTTACCTGTATCTGAACTGAGAAGAGCGTATCAATCCGGGTGGAGCAAAACATTTAAAAACACACCGGCGGAAAAATAAAATAAACCGCTGTTATTCATGTTGTTTCGAACGGATTTTTTTGAAATTCATAAAAAAATTAGTAATTTCAAAATGTTTTATGTTTTTTCTAATCCTTTGAAATAAGCGGGGCGGAAAGGTAAGGTGTTCTTAAAAGAGGTGTTTTAAAGTTTGCTCAGTTGAAATAAGCGGGGCGGAAAGGTAAAGTGTTTGTGATGTTTCAGGTTGCACAAAAGAGGAGTCCGAAGGGAACGGAAATATAATGAAGACATGGAACGATAAGTGCGCGGTATTTGGTATTTGGAATGATCCGGAGTCGGCTTGGATGACTTATCTCGGACTCTATGCTCAACAACATAGGGGTCAGGAGGGAGCGGGCATCGTATCCTCTCATAAGGGAAGACATATTATTTACCGGGGGAATGGCCTTGTGGGGGAGGTTTTTAATGAAAAAGTGCTGAAAAAACTAAAAGGTTCTTCAGCCATCGGACATACCCGCTATTCCACTCGAGGCGGGGATAGAAAAAAAAATATTCAGCCGCTGACAGCCGCGCTTTCCAACGGGCCTTTGGCCATTGCTCATAATGGCAATATCGTGAATTTTCCCAATTTAAAAGAGGAATTGATGAATCAGGGGAGTATGTTTTACAGCAGTAGTGATACGGAGTGTATCATTCACCTGCTTGCGCAGGATTGTTCCATGAATTGGGAAATGGGTCTGAAAAAATATCTGCCGCGCCTGGAGGGGGCTTACAGCCTTGTTCTCCTGACAAAAAATTCTATGATAGCCGTTCGGGATCCGATGGGTTTCAGACCCCTTGTGCTGGGGCGGAGAAGGTGGAAAGGGGAACAGGGTGAGCGGCAGTCATGGGTGGTGGCTTCGGAAACCTGCGCTTTTGATTTGATTGGAGCTGAATTGGTGCGTGAAATCAAGCCGGGGGAAATATGGACAGTGGATGAGCAGGGTGAACATTCCTGTTTTTTGGAAAGAAAAAAGCCGCATTCCTGTGTTTTTGAATATGTGTATTTTGCCCGCCCCGATAGTCAGGTCTTTGGTAAAAATGTGCATCAGAGGCGAAAGGAAATGGGTCGGATTTTGGCTGAGGAAAATCCCGTTCAGGCTGATTTGGTTATACCTGTTCCGGACAGCGGGGTGCCTTCAGCCATCGGTTACAGCTCAATCAGTGGTATTCCCTATGATATAGGTATCGTACGTAACCATTATATCGGGAGAACTTTTATTCATCCTTCCCAAAGTATTCGGGATTTTAAAGTTAAAATCAAATTAAGCGCTCAAAGGGAATTAATCGCGGGCAAAAAAGTAGTGGTGGTGGACGACTCTATGGTGCGGGGCACCACTTCCAGAGCGGTGGTGAAAATGGTTCGTCAGGCAGGAGCAAAGGAAATACATTTTCGCGTATCTTCCCCTCCCATTATCGGTCCTTGTTTTTATGGAGTGGACACCCCTGAAAAAAGTGAGTTGATTTCAGCGCGAATGAGTGTGAAGGAAATACAAAATTATCTGCAAGTGGATTCTCTGGCTTTTCTCTCACAAGAGGGATTGATGACAGCGGTTCAAAGTCCTCCAGAAGGTGGTTTTTGCTCTGCTTGTTTTACAGGAAACTACCCCACCGCTGTTTACACGGACAAAAAGGAAAAAGCTCATTCGGAAACACGAGGAGGAAGCAGTGTGTGATAAAACAATTAATGTGTTTTGTTCCACTGGTGCGGAAAAACACGAAGGCAGAGGATATGAGTAAAAGCAGTAAACAATTCGAGGATAAGAGTGTTATTGAAAGTCATTCCTCTGCCGTAAAGAGAGGAATGAGTGCGATAGGGAAAGAGCAGGCTCCACAGCCTCAGCAGGTCACTCAGGCCCAGGTCGTAAATAGGGGAGTGAATGCGGCAGGGATAGTTAAAGAAAAAAAAGGCTCCGGTCAGGAGGCTGTTGTGTCTTCCGGCCGCCCCTCCTTTGTGCACCTTCATGTGCATACACATTATTCCCTGTTAAAATCCTCCTGCACTGTCACATCTTTAGTAAAAAAATGTGTTGAATATTCTCAACCGGCGATGGCCATTACTGATTATGGAAATATGTTCGGAGTGCTGGATTTTTATTTTAAAGCCAGAGAGGCGGGTGTAAATCCTATTTTGGGTTTGGAGATTTATCTGTCTTCCGGTTCTCGTTTGGAAAAAAAGCATCACTCTTTATCCGGCCCTGTTTCCTCTGCTTTTCAAACAAAAATTCCTTCTTTAGTGCTTCTGGCGCAGAATGTGGAAGGTTACAGAAGCCTTTGCCGGATCAATACGGTGGCTTATCAGGAAGGTTTTTATTATGTTCCGAGAGTGGATTACGAAGTGCTTGAAAAGCACAGCGGTTCATTGATTGCTTTAACAGGAGGATTGAATGGAGAGGTGCCTCAAATATTTTTGAAACAGGGTCCTGACAAAGCTTTGTCCGCTATCAGGAAATTAAAAAGTATTTACGGCGACCGGCTTTATCTCCAGTTGAATCGAACGGGTTTAAAAGAGTGGGACAGTATAAACTCTTTTCTTATAGAGGCGGGTAAAGCGGCGGGCGTGAGCCTCATGGCCGGGAACGATGTTCATTATCTCAATAAATCGGATCATGTTGTACAGGATGTTTTATATTGTATTGGTGCCAACAGAACCTTGAGGGATAATGAAAGGTTTAAATTAAAAACAGATCAATTTTATTTAAAAAATTCAGACGAGATGCGAACTTTGTTTCAGGATATTCCTCAAGCTTGTGACAGCACTTTGGAGATAAACTCCCGCTGTAAGATTCAATTTCAACTCAATCGGGACGGCCGGCCGGTGTATCATCTGCCAAAGCTCAAGTGGGAGGAGACGGCTAAAAACCCTTCACAGAAATTAAGGAGGCTCAGTTTTGAAGGTTTGACTAAAAGATGGAGGGAGCGGAAAAGGAAGTTGAACAGTCAGAGCGGGAATCAACCGTCTTCTCAGGAGAACAGGGAAAGGTATGAGAGGCGGCTGGAGGAGGAGTTGAATATTATAACGGATATGGGTTTTGCTGATTATTTTTTGATTGTTTACGATTTTGTTCATTGGGCTAAAAAAGAGGGGATTCCGGTTGGCCCCGGACGCGGTTCGGGAGCCAGCTCTCTGGTGGCGTATTGTTTGGAAATTACCGATTTGGACCCCATGCCTTATAATCTTTTATTTGAAAGATTTTTAAATCCGGAAAGAATTTCCCTTCCGGATTTTGATATTGATTTCTGCCAGGAAAATAGAAACCGCGTAATCGAGTATGTCAGTGAAAAGTACGGTAAGGACTATGTGGCCCAGGTAATGACTTATGGAAGGCTTCAGACTCGGGCGGCTATTCGGGATGTGGGGCGTGTTTTGGGTATGAGTTACGCGGAAGTGGATCAGGTGGCCAAGCTGATACCGGAGCGGCTGGGCATCACTTTAGAGGAAGCCACAAAGGATAATCAGCGGTTAAATGAGCTGATGGAAGCGGATCCTCAAATTAAAAACTTAATCAACTTGGCTCGTCAAATTGAAGGGCTTATTCGTCATGTCAGTATTCATGCGGCAGGAGTGATTATAGCGGATCATCCCATTATCAACTTTGCGCCGCTTTATCGTGGAGCGGAAGGGGAAAATGTCATTCAGTGTGATCTGAATCATTCCAAAAAAATCGGTCTGGTCAAGTTTGATTTTTTGGGATTGAAAACACTGACCCAAATTCATTCCGCCTTTCAAATGATTGAGCAAAATCAAGGGCGGAAATTTTCGGTTAAGGATGTCTCTTTGGAAGACGAAGGCATTTACGAAGTGATGCGCAAGGGGGACACCAAAGGGGTGTTTCAATTTGAAGGGGAGGGGATCACCGATTTGATTATTAAAGCAAAGCCTTCCTGCTTTGAGGATATTGTGGCGATCAACGCCCTGTTTCGGCCCGGGCCTATGGATATGATTCCCTCTTATTTGAGTCGAAAAAAAGGGACGGTGAAAGTGGAGTATTTGTTCCCTGAGCTGGAGCCGATACTGAAAGAAACTTATGGGGTTATTGTGTATCAGGAACAGGTTCTCCTTATCGCCTCGAAAATTGCCGGATACAGTTATGGAGAGGCGGATGTTTTAAGAAGGGCGATGGGGGAGAAAAAAACAGCCGTGATGAAAAAACAAAAAAACCGATTTTTGGATGGCGCAAAAAAAAACGGATACTATTTAAAAAAATCGGAAAAGCTGTTTGATTTGGTCGCGGAATTTGCCAAATACGGATTCAACAAATCTCATGCCGCCGCCTATTGTGTTTTGGCGGCGCAAACGGCCTGGCTTAAAAAATATTATCCTGTGGAATTTTTTGCTTCATTGCTTTCAATGGAGCTCAATAACACGGATAAAGCGGTGCTTTATGTAAGAGATGCCGAAAAGCATAATATACAAGTATGTCCTCCGCATATTAATTATTCTGATTATTTGTGTACTCCCAGCGGAAAACAAATTTACTTTTCGTTGGGAGCTATTAAAGGTGTGGGTCAATCCGCTGTGGAGCATATTATTCAAGTCAGGAAAAGTTTGAAAGAGGGGAAATTTTTGTCTGTTCAGCATTTTTTTGAAAAAGTGGATATGAAAAAAATAAATAAAAAATGCATGGAGGCTTTGATTCAAGCCGGTGCTTTTGACGATATGGAATTGAATCGTAACAAAATAATGTCCAACTACGACAGTCTGATGGAGCAAATCTGCCAGAAAAGAGAGGAATCCGAGTCAGGGCAAATCAATTTGTTTTCCAAAAAAAACAGAGAGTCGGGTTTTATTTATAAAAAAGCGAGAGAATGGCCTTCTTCTGTTCGTTTGGAAAAGGAAAAAGCCGTAATAGGATTTTATCTTAGCGGTCATCCTATGGACCATCTGAAACCTTTTATTAAAATCTGTGGTTGTGAGTCTATTGCACTTCTTTCGGAAAAAGAGCATAAGGTGGTTTGTGTGTGGGGAATAATAAACAATTTCCGGGAAGTGAGAACCAGAAAAGGGGTGACAATGGCTTTTGCTCACCTGGAAGATGGAACAGGGTCTATTGAAGCGGTGTTTTTTTCTAATGTTTATTTACAATTTGAAAAACGGATTCGGTCTGCTGGGGAGCCTTTGGTTCTTAAAGGAACATTGTCACGGGATAGGAAAGCTCAGTTCAAGCTTTTGGTTCAGGATGTGGAGCTAGTGCGGAACAAGCTCAACACCGGCGCCCGTAGTGTTATTTTGCAATTGAACGAGAAAGAACAATATAAATTGTCTTTTCTGAAGGAAACTTTGAGTCAGTATGCAGGGGAGATTCCTGTATACTTTAATGTTCGGCTGGAGAAACCGGCCAGAGTGGTGTGTCTGAAATCCAGAACTTTTCATGGGGTCGTTTTGAGTTCGCAGTTTTTGGAGCAAATACAAAAAGCCCTGGGAGGTCGGAACAGAATACAGCTTTGTTGAGATTTTTGTACTTTGACCTTTAGCTGATCGGCTTATTTAATAATAATGATGGTGTGAATTTTCAAATTGCATGGGGGGAGGGGGGAGGTAAAGTCAGACTGTCTGCTTGGTTATGCCGCTTTAAAAAAATTATATTGACAACAGGCTCTATGTGTTTGAGTCTTAATTTAATATTTACAAATATTTTAAATTGATATATTATGAATATCTTTGGTATCTTGTCGTGAAGGGGGCTATGATGGCAAAAACAGCAATGAAATTTTTTACCGGATTTTTAACAGGAAAATACCAGGGGAATACAGTGTTCTTTTTCAGGAAAATACTGACTGTTGTTTTCGCATTATGTACACTCACTGCCTGTGTTACTTCAACCGCGCCTCAAAAGTCCAACCTCACACCGGGAGTGGTGAAAAAAAGACTGCAAAAAGGCGTCACTTCCCAAGCTGAAATCATAAGGCTGATCGGTGCTCCAAATATTGTTACAAAAAACAAAGTGGGAGAGGAAGTATGGACTTACAGCCGCCAATCCTTTGATTCCGAATCCGGTGGTTTTGGTGGAAGCCTGCTTTTCTTTGGGGGTGCAAAGGCGTTTTCATCCGCTTCATCAAATAGTTTTGACTTGATTATTACTTTTGATGAAAACGATATCGTCAAAGATTATTCTGTTGTCAGTTCTCAATTTTAACATGGTTTTATAAGGAAAAATAGCTATGAGATTGTTAATTTTTTGTTTCATGTTTTTGTTTGTCAGTTGTGCCACCACCAATATCTCACCTCAACAAAGAAGGGCCATGCAGGTAAAATATTTTGAAAATACATACAATAATGTTTTTAGGGCTTTTAAAACTGTTTTACAGGATGAAGGTTATGTAATCAAAAATCAGGATATGCAAGGAGGATTGATAGTGGCGCGCGCTTCCAGGCGCTCTAGTTCCACTTCTGCTGTTTTTATGGCGTTGGCGGGACAACAAAACTATCAAACAGGTACAACTTATGAAGTGTCCGTCAATCTGGAAGCAGTGCGTAAGGAGTATATTGAATCCCGAATTATCATTCAAAAAGTAGACTCTTATAATTTGGGCGGATCACGAGGCCGTGAAATTGTAGATCCGAAGCTGTACAAGAATATTTACTCAAAAGTGATGGTTGAAGTGGCGCGGCGGACCGCTCAAAAAAAATAATTTGCAGGCTATACTTTTATGTGTTGAATTTTTCAGCTTCAATGGTAAAAGGAAGTTTCATTCTTGAATACGAACAGTACTGTGAAAAACGCTTTTTGACCAGGAATTTCATTTTAATAACAGGAATACACAAATAGCAAAAGTATGGCTATGCGGCGATGGAATTATTATATTAAATTCTTTTTTTTCTTTTGTTTTTTCTTTTCTTTTTCCGTTTGGAGCGGTGAGACCACTCTGGAGGTCAAGCAGGATTCACCGGATATAAGAAAAGCGGTTCAAACGGCTATAGGAAAAGTGTCTGTTGAATTGATGGAGCGCTTTATTGAATCATCAAAATTAAAGGCACAAAAAAAACGAATACAACAAATAATATCAAAGTATTCCAATCGTTATATTTTATATACACAAACCGCCCCTGTCGTTAAAAAAGATGACGAGTCTTTTACCATCTTTGTAACAATAGGCTTTTCAGAAGAGAATCTGAAAAAAATTTTACTGAAAGAGGACTTTTTTTATTCCGACGCTTCTCATTTGCGGATTTTGCCGCTTATTTTGTTTGAAAACTTGGTGCACGATGAAAGCCATGGATGGTGGATGAAGAACGGATCTCCGTCGGAGCTTATGAAAAAGCAAATGACGGAATTTTACAATCGGATTCAGGATACATTGATGTCGTATGGTTTTTTTTTAATCAATCCGGAGTGGGCAGGCAGTGAATATTTTATTCCCGATGATTTGCAGTTTAAAAAGCCTAAGAAGAAACATGTGTTTAGCCTGGCGAAATTTTTTCAGTCTTATCTGGTGATGACAGGTTCCGTAAAAGTGCGGGAATCCGATATAGATGCCATTTTAAATATAAAAGTGGAATTAACGATTTATAATGCGGACAGTGGTCGATTACTGGCGGAAATGGAACGTTTTGAGAAGATTTATATAAATAAAAAAGATGAGAAAAACACAGAACCCGTTATAGCTTTTTTGAAAAAAAATAAGAATTTCGCAAAAGGCCTCGGGGTGCAGTTAAAATCCATTTATGAGACCGGTCAGCTTTCATCCAATTTGCTTAAGATCACTGTCCTGGGGAATTTAAGTTATAGAGAGTTTGATAGATTCAAGCAGTTGTTGAACTCTGAAGTGCGGGATATAAAAGATCTTAAAGAGCATATTATTCGTTCTCGTTCCGTTACATATATTGCCAATATCGGTTCCGATGTTAAAGCGGTTTCGGAAAAAATCAAAGATACTTTGTTTCCCGGTTTTCGTGTTCAGGTCTCCCGTGTCAGAAAAAATGAAGTATCCTTAAAAGTGGTGGTTGCGGAAAAGTAAAGCCTGGCTGATAGGATTTATGAACCTTTTGTTATGGATAATTTATAGAGCCAGCCGCTGTTTGAAATAAAGTACAATGCGGAGTGTATTACTGACACCACCGGCGAGGCGGCCATTCCACGGCCAAAGGAAAAGGAACTAAGCTCTTTTCCTGTGTCTAAGGAGATAAAGCGCAGGTCGCCCGAATATTCCCCGTAAATTAAAATATCCTTGTATAAAGTAAGAGAAGTGGCTATGGATTTAGGGACTTTATGGCTCCAAATTTGTTTCCCCGATTTTTGATCCAATGCGATCACTCTTCCGTCGTTGGAAGGGTAAAACAACCAGGAGCCGGATAGCAGTAGGTTGCCATGCGATCCGACAGTGGTTTTCCAGATTATTTTTCCGGTTTTAGGATTCAAACAATATAAACCCGCTTCCAAACTGGCGGAGTAAAGACATATTTTTCCCATCACGGGGGCGGAGACAGCCGAAGTGAAACGGCTGGTGGAATCGGATAACCTGCGCTTCCACTTCAACAGGCCCTTCATATTCAATGCAATAAGAGAATCGTCGCTGGCTTTGAAATAGATAAGAGTGCTGTTGGTAAAAGATCCTATAAGCGGGCGGGCTATCCCCTCCACGGTAAATTTCGTGGTCTTGATCTGAGTGGAATAAGTCCATACACTCTCTCCGGTTTTTTTATTTAAGCAGTGGATTTTATTAAAAGAGGCAAAATAAAGATGATCTTTCCATATTGTCGGAGCACTGACATGGGTGAACTTCGTGTGGTGCTTCCATAACACATTACCGGTTTTCAAATACAGGGCGTATATAAAGCCGTCCGCGCCTCCAAAAAACACAAAGCCGTCCGCGACGGATACATTTCCCGCCAAGCCTCCTTTAACCGGGAAAAACCATTTTTTTTCCCCTTTATCCAATGTGTAAGCGCTTATACCGTTTACTTTATTTCCCTGAATCAATAAGCCGGGCGGGACGAGCACAGGTTTTATGGATTGTAGAATGGAGGGGCGGGTGAAATCTTTTGGAAAAGTTTCACGAATCCAGGCTTTTTTAACAGTAACAGTTTTTTTTTCTTTAAAGGAATGAGTTTGTTGTCCTTTTGTTTTTTGAGTTTTGGACAGGCTTGTATTATCTTCAGTCGTTTGTGAATGACGACAGGAAAAACACAGGCAGGACAGTAAAATAAGTATTAAATATTTGCACATGACTTTTTATTTTTCCGTGGTTTCTGTTTCTTTAGCCGAAGGTATGTTGCCGCTTGTGTTGTGTGTATCCTTACCGGTTGTTGTTTTGTTATTTGACGGGCTATTCATTTTCTTCAGTAAATTTAGCGCGTTCATGTATTGCATTGCTATGTCGCTGATTTGAGAATCTGAAAAATCAGTTTTTATTCGCCTGTAAATTTTCCGAGCTTGGTCTGTTTTATTTTGTTTTTCATAGACCAGAGCCATTTTAAGCAAAGTATCCGGCCACAACCATTCCGCTTTTTTTTCCTTGGTAATAAACTGAAAATTTTTAATAGCTTTTTCATATTCTCCTTGGTCCATAAAATAAGTTCCTGACTGAAAGGCTATTAAAAATCCTATTAAATTTTTTTTCTTATAAGGATTGGCTATGTTAAGTAAACTCAAAGCTTCTTTGTGTTTTCCATATTGATGTAGAAAATAAGCCATTTCCGCTACAGCGGACAGCCCGGCGGGTTTTGAAATCCATTGTTTAATCAAATTGATATATTGGTTGACCTGTGTGTTGAGTTCAGCGGTGTATTTTGCTTTTTTGGTTTGTCCAAAAAAATTTTGAGTGTTATCGAAACTCAAGGTATCCCCTCCCGCTTTTTGCTCTGCCTGTGCAAGCTCTTTTTTGGCCTGATACAATAAGGTTGAGGCTGTTTTGTTTTCCTTTTTTTGCCAATAAAAGTACAGGAAAGACAATCCAATGGCCAGGATGCCGGCAAGCAGTGCAAAGGAAATATATTTGAAGTATTTTTGCACCCATAGATTGGATTTTGTAATAAATAAGGAAAGAGGGTCTCGTTCTGTTTTTTCGGGCAATGTTTTTTTAGCCATTTTCATTAATCCTGTTCAATCATAAAGCGCTATTGTAAAATACGGGAATTACAGCAGGGAGGCAACTAAAAACCAGATTTGTTTTTAATTCTATTGTTGGCAATTTCAATAGCGACATCCGTGGGCTTTTTTCCTTCTTTGTCTGAACGGGAGAAAATCTCTGCTAAAACATGATATATATTGGCAATTCTTTTTTGCGCTTCTTCTTCAGAATATTTTCCTTTCGATTCAACAAATACACTGATAACTCCTCCTGCATTGATAACAAAGTCCGGGGCATATAGTATATTTTTGCTTCGAACAATGTCTTCCGTTTCCAGTGTATCCAGCTGGTTGTTTGCCGCCCCTGCAATGATGGAGCACTTTAATCTGTTGAGGGTATCCGGATTTATAACAGAACCGAGAGCGCAGGGAGAAAAAATTTCACACTCTTCATCGTAAATTTTTTCGTGGTGGACTACTTTGACTTCAGGGTGGTTTTTTTGAAAATTCAAGGCCTTTTGTTCAAAAATATCGCAGATGACCAGTTGACAGCCTTCCTGTAAAAGATACCTGGTGAGATATTCGCCTACATGGCCTATTCCCTGGATGGCCACCTTTAAGCTTTTAAGTGACTCCCTTTTTAATTTGTGGGCGACAGCCGCTTTTATACCCATCAGAGTGCTTTGGGCTGTAAAAGGGCTGGGGTCCCCCGAACCTCCCATTTTCTTCGGTAAGCCGACAACAAAAGGGGTGCTTTCCCTAATATACTGCATATCTTCCATGCTGGTGCCCACATCCTCTGCCGTAATATAAGTGCCGTTTAAGGAGTGAACGAAGCGTCCAAAAGTTTTAAAAAGCTCCGGTGTTTTCTTTTTTGGATCATGTATAATGACGGATTTCCCTCCGCCTTGTTCCAAACCGGCCGCCGCCGCTTTATAAGTCATTCCTCTGGAGAGTTTTAAAACATCCACCAGGGCTTCCTGTTCAGAGGCGTAGGGCCATATACGGCATCCGCCAAGGGCGGGGCCAAGGGAGGTATTATGGATGGCAATTATGCCTTTTAAATTCACCGAGGGTTCGTGAAAAAATATGATTTGTTCGTGATTTCCATATTGTTCAATATATTTAAAAACCATTTGATGCTCCTTTTTTTGACTCTAAAATGCTTAATCATATCAGATTTTTCTATAAAATCTGAAAATTCAGTAACAAATAAAATGGCTTTTTACAGTTGAAAGCTTCTTTAAATTAGGCCTTCTATCTCTATGTTGAAAGCTTCTTTAAATTAGGCTTTCTATCTCTATGTAAAAAATTATAATATTTAAAAATGCATAAAAAGTATAAAAACACTCTACAAAAAAAAAAAGAAAATTCAAGTATGATTTTGGTTGGATCCGCATAATTTTTTGAAGTTAAATTGCTCAGTCCGGGCTTTTTCTTGTGTTGAAACCCTTTATATGCCCGTTTTTGTTGTTTTTTGAAATTTGATTGAAATATCAACAAAAAAGAGTTTTTATCACATGCCCGGGACTGTCCGTAATTGTAGTATCCGTGCCCGCATGCCCGGGACTGAATTGAATGGTTTATCAGGTTGCGCGTCTGGTAGTATCCGTGCCCGCATGCCCGGGACTGTCCGTGCCCGCATGCCCGGGACTGTCCGTGCCCGCATGCCCGGGACTGTCCGTGCCCGTAGTGTTTGTGAAATTAAGTATATAATTCTCAAAATTGGACTGTGCACTGTTTGTGCCCGTAGTGTTTGTGACCGCATTGTCCATGACCGGCAATATCCGTGATCGCAGTGTTTGTGACCTCAGTGTCCGTGATCGGCAACAATGTCCGTGCCCGAAATGTCCGTGGTGTCCGTGCCCGCGCGCCCGGCAATGTCCGTGCCCGAAATGTCCGTGGTGTCCGTGACTGCAGTGTCCGTGGTGTCCGTGACTGCAGTGTCCGTGGTGTCCGTGACTGCAGTGTCAGTGGTTGTCCGTGACCGGTAATGTCCGTGATTGCAGTGTTTGTGACCGGCGTGCCCGCAGTGTCAGTGGTGTCCGTGCCCGCAGTGTTAGTGGATAGCCCACAAAGGTATTTCTGTATCCCGTCGGTGGTGTCCGTGCCCGCAGTGTTAGTGGATCGACGAACCGGAAAGTAAAAAAGCTGATTCGTGGTGTCCGTGCCCGCAGTGTTAGTGGTTGTCTGTGACCGGTAATGTCCGTGATTGCAGTGTTTGTGACCGGCGTGCCCGCAGTGTCAGTGGTGTCCGTGCCCGCGTAAATTTTTGAAAAAAAATATGAGGTGGTCAAATTGGTGTCTGTGCCCGCGTGCAGCCGCTTTCTTTGTAAAACATCGGAGTCCCGTGGTGTTCGTGCCCGCGTGCTTTTCCCTCTGTATTATTGTCTTAACACTCTGTGGTGTCCGTGCCCGCGCGCCCGCGTGTCTGGATTCAACCAGAATCTTGGAAAAAAAAGGTGGTGTCCGTGCCCGCGTGCCCGCGTGAGGAAATTATTTAATTTTAAAATAACGAACAAGAGGTGTCCGTGCCCGCGTGCCTGAACCGATAAATTGGTCAGTGTTCTCAGTTGTCCGGATACTAAAACATATTAATAAAAGTCCTGAACAGCTTTTTGGAGTTCAAACCAATCCAGAGAGGGTGCGGAAGGGGAGTAACGAACCATTCTGGCTTTTTGGGTCTTGTATTTTCTATTCTGTTGGGTCAAGAGATCTTCTACTGTATGAGCGGGGTGAGTGGAAAAATCAGAGACGAGAGAAATTCTTTTCCACTCTCTGAAATTTTTTTTCCAGACGAAATCACGGTCGGAACACAGCCCTGTTTTTAGAAAAAACACAATCTGACTTGTTTTATAAGGTCCTTTTTGTTTGAAAGGGCTTTTTGTTTTGCCTGGTCGTTTTAACAGGATCCAATTTTTTTCCGCATAGCTGTAGTCGTAAAATAGTTTCCATTCGGAAGTTTCACTCAGCTTGTTCCAGGCTTTTTTGTGTCCTTTTTGGACTTGGGCTGTAGGGCTTAATTTTTCATCAAAAATCCATTGTAGGAGCTCTTTTTCGTTCAGAGCAAACAAGCTGTTATCCATGTATATATGAAACATTGTCATTTTTTTATTTTGTAAAATTGTCATTCAGCTTCCGATGTGTCTGAAAAAATCGGCTTTAATTTAAGATTTTAGAGGAATGGATCGTTTTTTCCACCGCCTGCGGGGACAATTTATCCGTATAAGAGGAATTTGGCAAAATAAATTTGTATATTGGGCCGGTGTAGACTATGCAGGTCAATTTACAAAAAAGCTGATGTTGTGATTTTTGGCTTTTTGCCGGCGATAATGTAAGAAATACGGCTTAAATATTCTTTTTATAGGGCTGTAAGCTAAGTGGTGAAAACAGGAATCAAGACGCAAAAGGTCTTGAAGTATGGGGAATAAATACAGATAATTACTCATAGCATTAGATTTTTTATTTAATTCCCTTATGAGATTAAACTTTTGTAGGATTTGGATTTTCAGACTCTTGTAAGTTTTTTTTCAGATGGGGAATTTGATTTGAATAACAAAGAAAAACTTTTCAGCGATTTGTAAAATGATGAAAAAAAGTCTTTATACCATCTTTATTTGTTCTCTGATTGCTCTCGGCTTTCATTTTTATTTGAGTTTCAGATCTTATTCCCTGTCGGTTGATTCAGCGGAGGAGTCCACTGTCTGTTATATCAGTGAATCCTTGAATTGTGATAATGCTCTGACTTCCTCTTATTCTGCATTTGCCGGTATCCCTTTGTCAGACTGGGGGTTTGCGACTCATTTAATTATAGCTCTTCTTTCTCTTGTGCTACTCATGGGGTGGGTTGAAAAAGCGGCTCCCTTTTGGTTTTCCCTTTTTTGTTTTTCCTTTATTTCCGCCGGAGCTTCTCTGGTGATGATAGGAATTTCTGTGTTCTTCTTAAATTTTTTCTGTCCGTTTTGTATTATTTTATATTTACTGTCCTTTATTGTTTTTATTGTTGCTTTCTTCTCCGCGAAAGCCAATCTCTCCTTATCCTCTGTAAAGGAACCGCGTGTACTCGTTTCCTGTCTTGCCGTATGGGTATTGGCAAGCCTTCTTTTGCACCTGATTTTTATGAATTCCCACGATATTAAGTCGGCAGAAAAAACAGTAAAGCGCAATGTGATGGACTGGATTTCAGCGCCAATAAAAAGCAGTGGAGAAAAACCTTTATTAACAGTGGGGCCGCCTAAGGAAGAGTCTGTCATCACTATAACGGAATTTGCTGATTTTCTTTGCTCTTTTTGCCGTAAAAGCCATTATCTTTTAAAGAAACTCAAATCTTCAAATCCTAATATACGTCTGGAGTATTTTTCCTTTCCTTTGGATGAGTGTAAAAGCAAAAGAGCTTCTTGTGTTCTTACCAGAGCGGTTTACTGCGCCGATAAGCAAAGCCGGGGATGGAATATGCATGATCTGGTATTTGAGCATCAAAAAGAATTTATATCTTTAAATGACAATAAACAGGCTGTGCAAAAATTACAGAAGCTCAGTGCTCATTTGAATTTAGATTGGGAAAGATGGTCTGAGTGTATTGAATCCTCTGTCGCTTTTGAAATTACAGAAAAACAAATTACAGCCGGAAAAAATGTAAATATTACAGGCACTCCTTCCCTATTCGTGAATGAAAAAAAAGTTAATCATGGGTATTTAACCAAAACCATAAAAGCCATTCGTCAGCATATTACAAAATCCGTTAAGGGGGATGTAAAAAAAACACCAAATACAGCATTATGAAAAATCACACAGTGAATGTTTTTATGCCGGCGCGGGGATGTGTAATTCATATTGTTTTGTGTTCTTCACACTTTTGAAACTTTAAAACAAAGCGGATGCTGGCGCGGGGATATGTAATTCATATTGTTTTGTGTTCGCTTACACATTTCATACCATAATTAATAAGGAAAAGTATGCGCGTAGGACTGTGGGAGTGAGAGCACGAAAATCAAAATAAAAAATCTTTTTTTCATTTTAGCAAACAAAAGGGCCGGAAACGGCAAAAGCGAAAGCGATTCCGTTTTGATTGAAACGATTATAATCAGATTAGCAAATAAAAGGAGTGCAACGGGATTTCATTCGCCTGCTTTAAAAAAGAGGCCAAAGCTCCCTTCTTTGTGGTTAAAAACTCTGTTCCTGTCACAAAAAAGCTATTGACCAGAGTAAAAATTTGATTATACTGGGTTTTCGCTCTTTGAAAAATGAATAGTCAGTTAAGTCTTGTTTCGGGGACTCAAAGGGAAGTTTTTCCCAATGAGTTTCTGAATATTATTACTTGTCAGTTTTTATTGAATTGATGAGACCTTTTTATTTTTGGAATGTAAAATTTTCCATTTTTAATTTAAGTGGAGAGTTTGATTCTGGCTCAGGACGAACGCTGGCGGCGTGCTTAATACATGCAAGTCGAACGAGAAAGCTCCTTCGGGAGCAAGTACAGTGGCGCACGGGTGAGTAACGCGTGGGTAATCTGCCCTCAGGTGGGGAATACTCAGTCGAAAGATTGGTTAATACCGCATAATATCCCTATATCTCCGGATAAAGGGATCAAAGATTTATCGCCTAAGGATGAGCCCGCGTCCGATTAGCTTGTTGGTGAGGTAAAGGCTCACCAAAGCTATGATCGGTAGCTGGTCTGAGAGGATGATCAGCCACACTGGGACTGAGACACGGCCCAGACTCCTACGGGAGGCAGCAGTAGGGAATATTGCACAATGGGGGAAACCCTGATGCAGCAACGCCGCGTGAGTGATGAAGGCTTTCGGGTTGTAAAGCTCTGTTCTTGGGGAACAAAAAAATGAGTGTACCCAAGGAGAAAGGACCGGCTAACTTCGTGCCAGCAGCCGCGGTAAGACGAGGGGTCCGAGCGTTGTCCGGAATTATTGGGCGTAAAGAGGGTGTAGGCGGTTTTACAAGTCAGAAGTGAAAGTCTCAGGCTCAACCTGAGAAGTGCTTTTGATACTGTAGAGCTTGAGTGCGGGAGAGGGCAGTAGAATTCCTGGTGTAGCGGTGAAATGCGTAGATATCAGGAGGAATACCGGAGGCGAAGGCGTCTGCCTGGCCCGACACTGACGCTGAGACCCGAAAGCGTGGGGAGCAAACAGGATTAGATACCCTGGTAGTCCACGCCGTAAACAATGGATACTTGGTGTTGATGGAATTGACCCTATCAGTGCCGGAGCTAACGCGTTAAGTATCCCGCCTGGGGAGTACGGTCGCAAGATTAAAACTCAAAGAAATTGACGGGGGCCCGCACAAGCGGTGGAGCATGTGGTTTAATTCGATGATACGCGAAGAACCTTACCTGGGCTTGACATCTGGTGGAAGACTCTTGGAAACAAGGTCGCCTTCGGGCCGCCAGACAGGTGTTGCATGGCTGTCGTCAGCTCGTGTCGTGAGATGTTGGGTTAAGTCCCGCAACGAGCGCAACCCTTATGTTTAGTTGCTAACATTCAGTTGAGTACTCTAAACAGACTGCCGGCGTAAGCCGGAGGAAGGTGAGGATGACGTCAAGTCCTCATGGCCCTTATGTCCAGGGCTACACACGTGCTACAATGGCTGATACAGAGGGCAGCTTAGCCGCGAGGTAAAGCCAATCCCAAAAAGTCAGTCTAAGTTCGGATTGTGGTCTGCAACTCGACCACATGAAGTTGAAATCGCTAGTAATCGCGGATCAGAATGTCGCGGTGAATACGTTCCCGGGCCTTGTACACACCGCCCGTCACACCATGAAAGTTGGTTATACCGGAAGTCGTTTCGCTAACCTTCGGGAGGCAAACGCCCAAGGTAAGATCGATGATTGGGGTGAAGTCGAAACAAGGTAGCCGTAGGGGAACCTGCGGCTGGATCACCTCCTTTCTAAGGAGATGGATAAAAGGTTTTCAGCCTTTTTCCTAGGTCAAACCCGAAGCAGATTTTGGCTATTCATTTTTGAAACAGTTTTCCTCATATACAAGCAAAAAGTTCTACCTCTATCTTGATAGAGTAAGTTTGTGATATAAGGCCGAAAGGCCGATACCTGCCAAACATAAAGTCATACTGAGCAAACTAAAACTTGAATATGATCGGCCGACAACGCCTGTCATTAAGTCTTTTTTTGTCCTTGACCCTCATTTCACTTAAGATAGAGAGATGCTTGCGTTTTAGTGTTTTAAGACAGAGATGCTTTGTTATAATATAAGTTACTGTTGTGGAACGGATGGAGAAAATGTTTTAAGAAAAAGAGGCTTCGTTGCCATATAAATTTATACAGATATTGGATTGAGCAAGTTGTTTGTTAAGGGAGAAAAAATAATGGACAGATCATCGGATGAATCCGCACCGGTTGCGGAACAGATGTCGCAAAATCAAAAAAGACAGCGGTTTTCCGCTGAGCCTGTTTTAGAAAAATCTTTACAAAATCAGGAGCTGAAAAGATCGTTTGTTAATTCGATTCCCTCTGTTGTGGAAAAAGCATCATATAAACAAAAGAGTTTATATCTTTCAGAGAACAGTGAAAATAAATCAAGGATTCAATTTCTTTGGAAAGGTAAAATACTTTATCGTGAGAGTCTCATTTTACAGGAGCAGTTAAAAAAACAGACATGTAAAAGTAAAACAGGTTTTATTCTCGGCTTTGAGTGTCCGGCCTGCGTCACCTTGGGTGTGAGAGGGCAGACAGAAAAAGACTTAAGTGGCGCGCTTGAAGAATACCAAAAGCAAAAAATAGAAATTGTGGCTATTAAAAGAGGAGGACAGGCTACTTTGCATTCCTCAGGCCAGCTGGTGATTTATCCGATTATGGATCTTTTACAATGGAAAGTCCGTCCGAGGGATTTTTTGTCTTTTTTGGAAAAAGTCACGAAAATCACTTTAAAAGAATATGGAATTTTGGTTGAAAAACAAGAGGATTCAGCCGGTTTATTCACCGATAAGGGCAAGATTGCTTTTTTCGGAATTCATATTTCAGGAGGAGTGAGCCAGCACGGACTGGCTATTAATGTGAAAAATGACCTGAAACTTTTTAACTTAATCAGAAGCTGTGGCGTGTCTCATCGGCCTCACGATTCTTTTCAAAGCCGCGGCCTGGAGCCGAATTTAGAGGAAGTTTTTTCTCTCTGGTGTAAAACAGCGGAATCTCTCTTTCTTGCTCGTTTGTAGGTTTTCATCAAAACCAGGGAAAATTTTTAATTTGCTCTCAACGGGCGTATGTCTGAGAGACACCATATTAATAAGGATGCCGTATAGTAAGTATGCTGTTATAAGTATGCTATATGGAAAGGCGCCGTGTTGAAACATAAAAATATGATAGTCAAAAAATCAAAGCATTTTCTTTTTCATTCTCTATTAAAACAATTTCAATTTGCCGGATTGCAAAACAAACACTTGTTGGTGGCTGTGTCAGGCGGTGTGGATTCTATGACCCTTTTGGCGGTTTTATGGGAACTGAAGGTAGTTTTAAATTTGAAAATTTCCGTGGTTCATGTGCATCATGGAGCTAAAGATAAAAAGCAACGGCAGTTTCAGGACATATCCGCTAAGGAGGTGGAAAATTTTTATATATCCTTGCCTGGAGCGGGTTCAAAGAGAAATACGATTAATAAAACAACCGGTGTTGCAGGTTTTATAAAAAGGTTGGCAGGGGAAATGAATGAAGGTCAAACAAGAAACAACGAAGCGGAAATGAGAAAATGCCGCTATCAGGTGTTTGCGGATTGCATGAAACAATCCAAGGCGGATTATCTCACGCTGGCTCATACGGCAAATGATTTATTGGAAACCCGTTTGATCCGTCTGGTTCGCGGAACAGGTGAACAGGGTCTGGAGGCTATGTCTTTTAAAAGCAATAAACTTCTTCGGCCGTTTATTCATATCGGCCGTTCTCAAATTATGGATTACGCTAAAAAACAAGAGCTGAAATGGTGTGAAGATCCCAGTAATCAGGCTGTGGAATACAGTTTCCGGAACTGGATTCGGCATAAATGGCTGCCTCAGTTGGAAAAAAAAAGACCGGGTTCTATAAATGCTTTATCCCGTTCTTTACAATTAATGACTAATACAGCTCGCAACAAACAGAAAAGCATAATAAAAGATTATCACAATTTGGTCAGGAACTCTTCTTTGAGGAGAGATTTGATTGTCTGTTTTTCCCTGACGGATAAAAAAAGAATTTTGGCTTATTATCTGAAGGAGCAGGGTTTTAAAGATTACCGCACTTCACATATACTGGAATTATTAAAACAGTTGGACAGATCTCAAAAAAAATTTACTTTTTCTTTGCTTGGTAAAACATGGGCAGTTAGCTCTCAGTGGCTTGCGCCAATAAAAATAAGTCGAAGTTCGGAAAAATAAGCTAAAGTTCGGAAATACCAGTAAGTCTTGTTTGAGTTCCTTTTAGAGTTTTTCAGTTTTGATCTAAGTGAACAGCTGGTAAAATCCGGCATGGATTTTGCATATCCTTTACAGTGTGATTGAAAAAATCCTTTAAAAATGTTAATTTTATGGAAATATATATAAAAAAATGGCCGAAACAATAAAAGAATACGACTTTGAAAAAGATAAAGATACGAAAGATTCTAAAAAAAGCAGTCCGTCACCAGAAAGAGACGGCTCAGCAAATGAAGCAACAGATTGTCAAATGAAGGAGGCGGATAGACGGCCGGGCCGGCTGGACAGTTAATGGAGTAAGCTGGTTTAATATTTGGTGGGAGGGAAGTTAAATGATTGCAATAAAATAATTGTGATAAAAGAAGGAAAAAACAATTAAATTATAACTTGAAAAAGTTTTAAATATATTGTTACGATTTTAAAATTTGATTTTCACGCTATTTATAATGCAGGAAAAAACGATTAAAGCGCGATAGGACTATAATAAAACTTTTTGTTAATTAAACACAAGTAAGGATGAATTTATGAAATCCATAAAACCTATGAGACCTTCTGGAAAAAAAGTATTTTCTATATGGGTTATTTTTTTGGTGGGGGGGCTGATTTTTTTTCAGATGTACGCACACCATCGCAGTGCTTATGTGCCGGACTTTAATTATCCTAAGTTTGTGCAGGCGCTTTCTGATGAGGAAATAAAGAAATCCTCCATAGTGTTTAATACCAGTAAGCAGGAAATAATCGGTGAGTTGACTGAAGCCGGTGCGGAAAAGCATAAAGGAAAAAAATTTCGTATTCAGGGAAATGTGACTGACAAGGGTTTTGAGTTGTTGAGGGAAAAAGGTATTACCCCTTCCTATGTGAACACGGATAATTCCTTTTGGACCTCCGTGCTTGTAAGTTGGCTTCCTATTTTGATTTTTGTCGGATTGTTTATTTTTTTCCTTCGTCAGATTCAGATTGGAGGGGGGAAGGCTTTATCTTTTGGAAAAAGTCGCGCCCGGCTGGTATCAGATAAACAAAAAGTGACTTTTAAGGATGTGGCAGGAGTGGATGAAGCCAAAGAGGAATTAAAGGAAATAGTGGAGTTTTTAAAAAATCCCAAAAAATTCACCCGATTGGGCGGACGGATCCCAAAAGGAGTTTTGTTGATAGGAGCACCCGGGACAGGTAAAACCCTTTTGGCCAAAGCGGTGGCCGGAGAAGCCAAGGTGCCTTTTTTTACTATCTCCGGTTCAGATTTTGTAGAGATGTTTGTGGGGGTGGGAGCTTCCAGAGTGAGAGATTTATTTTTACAGGGAAAGAAAAACGCGCCCTGTGTAATTTTTGTGGATGAAATTGATGCTGTTGGAAGGCATCGTGGTTCCGGCATGGGTGGTGGACACGATGAGAGAGAGCAAACACTCAATCAGTTACTGGTGGAAATGGATGGATTTGAAAGTCATGTGGGTATCATTCTGATCGCGGCCACCAATCGCCCGGATGTGCTGGACAATGCTTTGTTGAGGCCGGGGCGTTTTGATCGGCGAGTGGTGGTAAATGTTCCGGACTTGAAAGGCCGGCATGAGATTTTAAAAGTGCACACAAATAAAGTGCCCTTGTCTAGTCATGTGGAGTTGGAAAAAATTGCCAGAGGCACGCCGGGATTTTCCGGTGCGGACTTGGAAAATTTGGTGAATGAAGCGGCTCTCATGGCGGCGCGATTGGATAAAAGTCAAATTGAAATGTTAGATATTGAAAAGGCCAAAGACAAAGTCATTATGGGGCAGGAGAGAAGATCCATGTTTATCAGTGAAAAAGATCGTGAAATCACTGCCTATCATGAAGCGGGTCACACCCTCGTGGGTAAAAAACTGCCTAACTTAGATCCTATTCACAAAGTGACTATTATTCCTCGTGGGATGGCCTTGGGAGTGACACAAACTCTTCCTAAGGAAGACACTTTGAATTTAAGCAAAAGCAAGGCGGAAAATACTTTAGCATTTTTGTTTGGCGGAAGAGCGGCAGAAGAATTGGTATTTAAGGATTACACCACGGGCGCGGGCAATGATATTGAAAAAGCCACAGAGTTGGCGCGTCGTATGGTGTGTGAATGGGGTATGAGTGAAAAGCTGGGACCTCTGGCTTTAGAAAAAAGGGAAGGGCCTGTTTATTTGGGTCTTCAATACACCAAAGGAAGAGAGTATTCAGAGGCTAAAGCGAAAGAGGTGGATCAGGAAGTATATCGTTTGATTAGCACCGCTCACAAGAAAGCTATGGATATTTTAAAGAAAAACAGACAGTTTTTGGATGTAATGGCCAAAGCCCTGTTGAAACACGAAACCATCAGTGGAGAGGAAGTGGATATGATTCTTGAAGGTGTCAAAATAGATCAGTTGGAACAAAATCGTAAGGAATATAATATGAAATTGGAGCAGGAAAGAAAAGAGTCCGCCCAAAAGATGAAAGAAAAAGATCAGAAAAAACAAAAAAAAGAGGATAAGCTGGCTGGAGTGGAATCAATGGGAAAACCGGAACCCGTGTTTTAAGTTCTCCATATAAAATTTCTTTTAAAACTTATTTTGTGTTGTTTGTTCTATCTGACTAAATTGAGCGGATAAGAGATACAAGACTGGCGAACAGCACTTCTTTTGATCGCCATATCTATAAAACTCAATCCTGTATTGAATATTCAAATCGAATCTCTTTAGAGGTCGTGCAGGTCCGGCAAATATACAATACTCAGATGGCGGAAGTAAAAAAGATATGCGATCCTTTTCATGTGTGCGCACTCCTTTGAGTTTTACTATTGGCTGTTTTGTAAGATTTACTGTGAAAAATATACACAATTAACTTATCCATTATATAATTTGTAGCTTAAATCATAATAAACCTTGTTTCAAAACTTATTTTGTGTTATCTGTTCAACCCGCTTACAAAAGAATGAAAAAAAACCTGGAGGTGTTAATGAAAAAAGCTTTTATTCCTGTTTTCATGATTTTCATAGGTATGTTCTCACATGCTGAAGTCACAACAATCACCCTTCAGGGCCAGACAATACGGATAGTATACGATGCCAAAATGGAGTTTAATACGCAGGAATTTCTGTCCGCTATCAGAGAAAAACAAAATGAATTTCTGAGAAATAACAAAGGTTTGGATCCCTATACCAGCGCATATGTAACGATGGAAGTTAAACCTCCTTCTTGTGCCAGCCCGCATGGAGAAGATATGCAGATATGCGTGCAATATAGTCAGTGGTTGAACGATCATATTCACACAATATCCCAAATGTTCATCCGAGAAAAAGAGCTTGTTTATAAGAAAGGTATAATTCTTGCTGAAATGCAAATATTCAAAGATGATATATCGTATTTGTCCCATGATAGCAAAAATCTGCAGATACAAGCAGAAAAGCGCCATGATTTTCTGATACATCTTGAAGCTGTAGTAGAAAATCAGCAGAAGAAGAAGGAACTTACAAGAGCCTTTGAGCGGTACAATGCCGAGTACGCACTCAGCACCGAAGGCATGAATGAATGGATCACAAACGCGCGGTTCTGGGCTAAAATGAACAATGATTCTGAAGTGTTTGAAGATTTTATAGACAATATAGAATACATGTATAAACATTTAAATCAATTAAACAGCCAGGCTTTTTCCAACTTTCATCTCTTGCTTACCGATTACGATCCGGATGTTTTACAAAATATTTTTATATTTCTTTTCTCCTTCCATAATGAAGTCGCTTCGCAATATCAGCTTCTCGTAAAACGATTGGATAATAAACGCTCGCAGTTCCGTAGTTTGAAACAGCAGTTGAAGGCAACAGAAAAAGAAATTAATTCAATTTGGGCCCCGGTTGCTAGTGTGAAACGGCATAATTTCAATGGGTGCAATAAATGGTATAATTTGCAGTTGGCTGATTGGTGCAAATCGAGGGGCTGGAGAGGCGGCTTCGAATGACGGCTTCAGTCTGTAAAGAAAGGTTAAAAAATATTGATTGTAGATATTGCTGATTGTTCCTTCGATGAAAGTGGGAAAATTCAAGATAAGCGCATATAATGTCTGAAAAACAAGAGAAGAATCTGAATGAAACATAAAATATATTTTATAAACACTGTATTGTTTCTGCTGTTTTGCCCTGCTGTGGCCTTTTCCTCTCTATCTGACTAAATTGAGCGGATAAGAGATACAAGACTGGCGAACAGCACTTCTTTTGATCGCCATATCTATAAAACTCAATCCTGTATTGAATATTCAAATCGGATCTATTTAGAGGTCGTGCAGGTCCGGCAAATATACAATACTCAGATGGCGGAAAAAAAAGATATGCGATCCCCGGAATATTAACAGCAGTCTACAGAGGTTTGAAGCTTGTGTGCTGGCGCAGGGGGAATTGAACAACAGATTTGAGAATTTGGTTAGGTCTTTGGATGAGAATCAATGCTTCAGGCTGGATCATCAGAAGTTAATATAGGATATAGAGGCTATTGATAGTGTACTTCACGAGCAATTTCTTTTCGCTAAAGAAAAAAGCACAGAGTTTCTTTTGAATAATTATTCCAAGCAGTATCGAGAGGTCAGTCAGAAGAACGCCGTTTTGTTTCAGCTGGATAGATGCAGAGAGGATATATCCTCTGATTATGGGCAACTGTTATCCTTCCTGGAAGCGTGAAAGCATATTGGCTTTTGGAATAGGGGATATGTATGGTTTTCAGAAAAGTTTTATGGTTGTTAAAATGTTGAGAAAAAAGATATTTGCGACAGCACGAATATGCGGAATAAGTGATGTCATGCAACAGGAAAGGGTTGAAGAAATTTTCCAATTTACGGAGTTAAAATGAATGTTCAAAAGTTTGTGGATATTTTAGATGAATCAGATATTACAGCTGTAGAGTTTTTTAAACAACATGGAAAGTATATTTTTACAGATGACCGGCTTTTGTTGGCTTTGATGAAAGAAAAATGGAGTGAAAAAAAATATCGTAAATGCCTTACTTTAGCCTGGATTGTAGGTCTTGGTTTAGGTTCCGGGCGTTTTGAAGAAAAAAAGTATTTTGATATATTGTCTGTTTATAGATATTTTTATCGTTATATGTTTAGTGGTTGCAAGTTTTTTGGAGGCATTCGGATTCCTTTTGAGGAATGGGAGGATCTGGCGAAGGAGCAGGTGGATAATCTTAAAATTTTGATTGAAAAAAATCAACTTAAGAGTTTTAAGCGCACAAAACTTGATCGTGAATTTGGAAAAAAATACCTGGAGCGGTTGGATTACTTTAGAAAAAAAGGTTACATTCATCCTTGTTATTTTGAAGGACCTTCTGGATTGTGAGTCTAAAAGCGGCGTAGGTGTTGGATTGGATAAATGGTGATGTCAGGAAGATATTTTAAGATTTGATGATGAATGATCTTTTGGAAGTAAAAAGACAAAGGACAAAAATATAATGCCAATAAAGATATTTTAAGATTTGATGATGAATGATCTTTTGGAAGAGAAGCTTTTTAATAAAGGCTGTTGCCAATTAAGGGATGGAGAGTACAGATGAAAAGTTTTGGATTTAGCAGAGGTTGATATTTTAAAACATTTTACTGTAGGGGAGATATATTAACTGAAGGAAATATTACAGTCAGATTATTAGACGATAACTTCAACCTGTATAAACTCTACTCATATTATATGGGATATTGACAAGAGAAAAGGCTTTAAAGCTATCAAGGCTTTTTCAGCTGTAGATTTAGAAGAGAAAGGAATAAATATTATCAGCTTTACGGAGTTAAAATGAATGTTCAAAAGTTTGTGGATATTTTAGATGAATCAGATATTACAGCTGTAGAGTTTTTTGAACAACATGGAAAGTATATTTTTACAGATGACCGGCTTTTGTTGGCTTTTATGAAAGAAAAATGGAGTGAAAAAAAATATCTTAAATGCCTTACTTTAGCCTGGATTGTAGGTCTTGGTTTAAGTTACGGGCGTTTTGAAGACAAAAAGTATTTTGATATATTGTCTGTTTATAGATATTTTTATCGTTATATGTTTGGTGGTTGCAAGTTTTTTGGAGACACTCTGGTTCCTTTTGAGGAATGGGAGGATTTGGCGAAGGAGCAGATGGATAATCTTAAAATTTTGATTGAAAAAAATCAGCTTAAGAGTTTTAAGCGCACAAAACTTGATCGTGAATTTGGAAAAAAATACCGGGAGCGGTTGGATTACTTTAGAAAAAAAGGTTACATTGATCCTTGTTATTTTGACGCGCCTTCTGGATTGTGAGTCTAAAAGCGGCGTAGGTGTTGGATTGGATAAATGGTGATGTCAGGCAGATATTTTAAGATTGATGCTGAATGATCTTTTGGAAGTAAAAAGACAAAGGACAAAAATATAATGCCAATAAAGATATTTTAAGATTTGATGATGAATGATCTTTTGGAAGTAAAAAGACAAAGGACAAAAATATAATGCCAATAAAGATATTTTAAGATTTGATGATGAATGATCTTTTGGAAGAGAAGTTTTTTAATAAAGGCTGTTGCCAATTAAGGGATGGAGAGTACAGATGAAAAGTTTTGGATTTAACAGAGGTTGATATTTTAAAACATTTTACTGTAGGGGAGATATATTAACTGAAGGAAATATTACAGTCAGATTATTAGACGATAACTTCAACCTGTATAAACTCTACTCATATTATATGGGATATTGACAAGAGAAAAGGCTTTAAAGCTATCAAGGCTTTTTCAGCGGTAGATGTACCCAAGGAAGGAATAAATATTATCATCTTTCCGGAGTTAAAATGAATGTTCAAAAGTTTGTGGATATTTTAGATGAATCAGATATTACAGCTATAGAGTTTTTTGAACAACATGGAAAGTATATTTTTACAGATGACCGGCTTTTGTTGGCTTTGATGAAAGAAAAATGGAGTGAAAAAAAATATCGTAAATGCCTTACTTTAGCCTGGATTGTAGGTCTTGGTTTAGGTTCCGGGCGTTTTGAAGAAAAAAAGTATTTTGATATATTGTCTGTTTATAGATATTTTTATCGTTATATGTTTAGTGGTTGCAAGTTTTTTGGAGGCATTCGGATTCCTTTTGAGGAATGGGAGGATCTGGCGAAGGAGCAGGTGGATAATCTTAAAATTTTGATTGAAAAAAATCAACTTAAGAGTTTTAAGCGCACAAAACTTGATCGTGAATTTGGAAAAAAATACCTGGAGCGGTTGGATTACTTTAGAAAAAAAGGTTACATTCATCCTTGTTATTTTGAAGGACCTTCTGGATTGTGAGTCTAAAAGCGGCGTAGGTGTTGGATTGGATAAATGGTGATGTCAGGAAGATATTTTAAGATTTGATGATGAATGATCTTTTGGAAGTAAAAAGACAAAGGACAAAAATATAATGCCAATAAAGATATTTTAAGATTTGATGATGAATGATCTTTTGGAAGAGAAGCTTTTTAATAAAGGCTGTTGCCAATTAAGGGATGGAGAGTACAGATGAAAAGTTTTGGATTTAGCAGAGGTTGATATTTTAAAACATTTTACTGTAGGGGAGATATATTAACTGAAGGAAATATTACAGTCAGATTATTAGACGATAACTTCAACCTGTATAAACTCTACTCATATTATATGGGATATTGACAAGAGAAAAGGCTTTAAAGCTATCAAGGCTTTTTCAGCTGTAGATTTAGAAGAGAAAGGAATAAATATTATCAGCTTTACGGAGTTAAAATGAATGTTCAAAAGTTTGTGGATATTTTAGATGAATCAGATATTACAGCTGTAGAGTTTTTTGAACAACATGGAAAGTATATTTTTACAGATGACCGGCTTTTGTTGGCTTTGATGAAAGAAAAATGGAGTGAAAAAAAATATGATAAATATCTTACTTTAGCCTGGATTGTAGGTCTTGGTTTAGGTTCCGGGCATTTTGAAGAAAAAAAGTATTTTGATATATTGCCTGTTTATGGATATTTTTATGATTATATATTTAGTGGTTGCAGGTTTTTTGGAGACATTCGGATTCCTTTTGAGGAATGGGAGGATTTGGCGAAGGAGCAGGTGGATAATCTTAAAATTTTGATTGAAAAAAATCAGCTTAAGAGCTTTAAGCGCACAAAACTTGATCGTGAATTTGGAAAAAAATACCTGGAGCGGTTGGATTACTTTAGAAAAAAAGGTTACATTCATCCTTGTTATTTTGAAGGACCTTCTGGATTGTGAGTCTAAAAGCGGCGTAGGTGTTGGATTGGATAAATGGTGATGTCAGGCAGATATTTTAAGATTGATGCTGAATGATCATTTGGAAGAGAAGCTTTTTAATAAAGGCTGTTGCCAATTAAGGGATGGAGAGTACAGATGAAAAGTTTTGGATTTAACAGAGGTTGATATTTTAAAACATTTTACTGTAGGGGAGATATATTAACTGAAGGAAATATTACAGTCAGATTATTAGACGATAACTTCAACCTGTATAAACTCTACTCATATTATATGGGATATTGACAAGAGAAAAGGCTTTAAAGCTATCAAGGCTTTTTCAGCGGTAGATGTACCCAAGGAAGGAATAAATATTATCATCTTTCCGGAGTTAAAATGAATGTTCAAAAGTTTGTGGATATTTTAGATGAATCAGATATTACAGCTGTAGAGTTTTTTGAACAACATGGAAAGTATATTTTTACAGATGACAGGCTTTTGTTGGCTTTGATGAAAGAAAAATGGAGTGAAAAAAAATATGATAAATATCTTACTTTAGCCTGGATTGTAGGTCATGGTTTAGGTTCCGGGCGTTTTGAAGAAAAAAAGTATTTTGATATATTGCCTGTTTATGGATATTTTCATGAGTATATGTTTTATGGTTGCAGTTTTTTTGGAGACACTCGGGTTCCTTTTGAGGAATGGGAGGATTTGGCGAAGGAGCAGATGGATAATCTTAAAATTTTGATTGAAAAAAATCAGCTTAAGAGTTTTAAGCGCACAAAACTTGATCGTGAATTTGGAAAAAAATACCGGGAGCGGTTGGATTACTTTATCAAAAAAGGTTACATTCATCCTTGTTATTTGGACGCACCTTCTGGATTGTGACTCTAAAAGCGGCGTAGGTGTTGGATTGGATAAATGGTGATGTCAGGCAGATATTTTAAGATTGATGATGAATGATCATTTGGAAGTAAAAAGACAAAGGACAAAAATATAATGCCAATAAAGATATTTTAAGATTTGATGATGAATGATCTTTTGGAAGAGAAGTTTTTTAATAAAGGCTGTTGCCAATTAAGGGATGGAGAGTACAGATGAAAAGTTTTGGATTTAACAGAGGTTGATATTTTAAAACATTTTACTGTAGGGGAGATATATTAACTGAAGGAAATATTACAGTCAGATTATTAGACGATAACTTCAACCTGTATAAACTCTACTCATATTATATGGGATATTGACAAGAGAAAAGGCTTTAAAGCTATCAAGGCTTTTTCAGCTGTAGATTTATTAGAAGAGAAAGGAATAAATATTATCATCTTTACGGAGTTAAAATGAATGTTCAAAAGTTTGTGGATATTTTAGATGAATCAGATATTACAGCTATAGAGTTTTTTGAACAACATGGAAAGTATATTTTTACAGATGACAAACTTTTGTTGGCTTTAATGAAAGAAAAATGGAGTGAAAAAAATATCGTAAATGCCTTACTTTAGCCTGGATTGTAGGTCATGGTTTAGGTTCCGGGCGTTTTGAAGAAAAAAAGTATTTTGATATATTGTCTGTTTATAGATATTTTTATCGTTATATGTTTTATGGTTGCAGTTTTTTTGGAAGCACTCGGGTTCCTTTTGAGGAATGGGAGGATTTGGCGAAGGAGCAGATGGATATTCTTAAAATTTTGATTGAAAAAAATCAGCTTAAGAGTTTTAAGCGCACAAAACTTTATCGTGAATTTGGAAAAAAATACCGGGAGCGGTTGGATTACTTTAGAAAAAAAGGTTACATTCATCCTTGTTATTTTGAAGCGCCTTCTGGATTGTGAGTCTAAAAGCGGCGTAGGTGTTGGATTGGATAAATGGTGATGTCAGGCAGATATTTTAAGATTGATGATGAATGATCTTTTGGAAGAGAAGCTTTTTAATAAAGGCTGTTGCCAATTAAGGGATGGAGAGTACAGATGAAAAGTTTTGGATTTAAAAGATGTTGATGTTTTAAAACATTTTACTGTAAGGGAGATATATTAACTGAAGGAAATATTACAGTCAGATTATTAGACGATAACTTCAACCTGTATAAACTCTACTCATATTATATGGGATATTGACAAGAAAAAAGGCTTTAAAGCTATCAAGGCTTTTTCAGCTGTAGATTTAAAAGAGGAAGGAATAAATATTATCAGCTTTACGGAGTTAAAATGAATGTTCAAAAGTTTGTGGATATTTTAGATGAATCAGATATTACAGCTGCAGAGTTTTTTGAACAACATGGAAAGTATATTTTTACAGATGACCGGCTTTTGTTGGCTTTGATGAAAGAAAAATGGAGTGAAAAAAAATATCGTAAATGCCTTACTTTAGCCTGGATTGTAGGTCATGGTTTAGGTTCCGGGCATTTTGAAGAAAAAAAGTATTTTGATATATTGCCTGTTTATGGATATTTTTATGATTATATATTTAGTGGTTGCAGGTTTTTTAGAGACATTCGGATTCCTTTTGAGGAATGGGAGGATCTGGCGAAGGAGCAGGTGGATAATCTTAAAATTTTGATTGAAAAAAATCAACTTAAGAGTTTTAAGCGCACAAAACTTGATCGTGAATTTGGAAAAAAATACCTGGAGCGGTTGGATTACTTTACCAAAAAAGGTTACATTGATCCTTGTTATTTTGAAGCGCCTTCTGGATTGTGACTCTAAAAGCGGCGTAGGTGTTGGATTGGATAAATGGTGATGTCAGGCAGATATTTTAAGATTGATGATGAATGATCATTTGGAAGTAAAAAGACAAAGGACAAAAATATAATGCCAATAAAGATATTTTAAGATTTGATGATGAATGATCTTTTGGAAGAGAAGTTTTTTAATAAAGGCTGTTGCCAATTAAGGGATGGAGAGTACAGATGAAAAGTTTTGGATTTAACAGAGGTTGATATTTTAAAACATTTTACTGTAGGGGAGATATATTAACTGAAGGAAATATTACAGTCAGATTATTAGACGATAACTTCAACCTGTATAAACTCTACTCATATTATATAGGATATTGACAAGAAAAAAGGCTTTAAAGCGATCAAAGCCCCATCAGTTCAAAAAGGTGGTGGCACGGGAATAACAGTAACAGAGAGAAGAAAAAAACACCGGAGAAAGTGATATGAGATGGTGGATAAGTGTATTAATTTTATTATGTAGTTGCTCAGGGCATAACGAACAAAAATCGGAATGCACTCCCTCCGAAAAACAATCTATGATACAGGCTTTGGTGAATAACATAGAGAGCAAAACAAATCAGGAGTTGGAAGAGGTGTTTCAAAACACGGAGCTAAATACTAAACAAAAGAAAGCGCGTATATTGGATATAGTCAGGCAAATTGAGTCTCAAGTGCGTTCATCCGCCAGCGGTTTTCGGTCGAACGAACAAAAATCATCCTGTCTGTTCTCATGGGATGAGCGAGGCATTCAGGAAACTCTCCTGGATTTGGAGAAAAAAGCTTATGCAAAAGCGACTCAATGGGCGGATGCACAGTTTGCGTTGTACCAGAAGCCTTTGTTACAAAATGTGGCTGAGCTTAAACAGACAGTCATGGAATCTCATCCGCTTTTGGAGGAGATGGCTTTAGCTCAGAATAGGTTTGTAGCAGAGCCTGCTTTGTCTGAACTGACTACTCCGTCGGAGCATTATGAGGAAGATGTCAGAAAGGTTGTTCGTGGGATTTTAGCTACTCATTACACCCCCATAGAGCTGGGCATTATTAATGAAGACATAAAAGTCAGTGAAAAGGATATTTCTTATGAGTTCAAATCTTCTGAAGGGGAGTTTTTGGATAAAGTCCGCAAGCTTTATGGAGAGCTTTACCGATCTAACCCTTACCATGAGCAGGGTCGTATAAGTCGGGATTTAGCTCTGATCGCAGTAGAGGTGGCGGATCAGGAGTACGCGGAAGGAAGAGAACTGTTATCAAATCTGGCTTATGGAGCTGGAAGAGCTTTAATGAGTCTTTACTTTGAAGAGGAAAAGGAAGCCGTTGGTGAAGAAGGTGCGGTTTCCGGTGAAGAGCTTTTGTTTTCCAACAGCCAGAGCCAGGGGAAATATATTTATACAGCTGTTTCAGGTCGGGATTTTTTAAATGGAAGAATTTTAAGTGATTTTGAAAAAGCTTTGTTCGTTGTGGAGCTTGTTCTGCCAGCGCCGGACTCTGAATCCACAGATCCGGCCCCTGCTTCAGCCGGTTCTTCAGCCGGTTCAGCCGGTTCAGCCGGTTCAGCCGGCTCTTCTGCCCTTGGTTCTGTTGAGATTTCTCTCAATACCATTAGTGAGGTATTAAACAAAATTCACGCAAGAGCTTTGGAGAACAAGAGCTTTTTTGTTCAGATAGGCTTTAAAGAGGTGATCGAAAAATCACACGAAGTTTTAAATGCGCTTCAAAGAGCGGAATTGAAGAGCGAGGATAAAAAACAAGCTATATTTTCCTTAAGAGAGGCATTTAAAGGAAAAAACCCCTCCATTGAGGAAGTGACAGAGACAATCAAACCGGCGGAAAAGAATTAACTTGGTTGTTTTAAAGTCGAAATCATTTGCAGGCGATAGCTAAATTTTACTTCACTCACTGTGGTTTGAGAGCTTAAGCCGTTTGTAAATTCAATGGCTGTTCTTAATTCGCTCTGCTTTTCTTTAGCTTATATCCTCCTGTCGAAGTCAGGGCTGTTCATCCAAATCAAGCGGCATGAAATGTTTTTGAATTTGTTCTCTGCTTTCCTTTGCCAACACCCTGCTTTTTTTATTTTCTGAGGTTAAAGGAGGCAGAATTTTTATATTTACTTCTATGGACTTGATTTGAAGAAGTCGAAAAAGGTGTTTTTTAAAACCCATTTGGTTCCCATACCAGCATATAATATCATGATTTTTAATATTGAAATGTTCATCTCCTATCTTTGTATAATTTATATAAATCGGTAAAACCGGCTTTTTGGAGTACACGGCCGTGGCAAAAAAAAGAGGATAAAAGGGAAGTATTTTTGAACCATCCGTACTGGTTCCTTCAGGAAAAAAAATCAAATGAAATCCGTTTTTTAAAATGTCAGTGGTTTCTCTTAATTCTGTTCTGATATTTTTTATACTTCTTTGTATAAAATAGCTTCCGGAGATTTTGGTTATAAGGCCTAGAAAAAAATTTTGGTTACTGACATTAGGGTGGGTGATAAAACGGTTGTTCGATATGATTGACTGAAGGAGAGGAATATCAATATAACTTACATGGTTTGCCGCTATCAGGTAGTTTTCATTTTTTTTTAAATGCTCCAATCCCTGCACTTTTACTTTCATTCCAATCATTTGTATTTGTTTATGCGATATAAAACGCAATAATTTTGACAATTTTCTTTGGCGGTTTACTTTATTTTTTATGAAGACTGAAAAGAACGTATTAATCAGGAACACGGTTACCACGGAAAAAACAAATGACAAAAGACGATAAACAAGCCTGATTTTTTTCACTTTTTCTCTCCTGGCAATATGTCGTTTCCGCGAAAGTGAGTTATAAGTTTCCTGATTTTGTTGGATATATCATAAATAACGGCGTATCCACAAGGAGTCCAGATGAGAGTCAAAAAAGTGCCGCTGATCAAACCCCATGTTAAAGATAAAGTAATGGGAATCAGGACCGGATCATAGCCGCCAATGCCGTAGGCGGTGGGAAATAAGCCAAAGACAGTCGTTGTGCTTGTTATTACAATGGGCCGCAGTCTGATCGCCGCCGCAGAAGCCAAAATTTTGTTTAAGTTTTTCTCTTTTGTGAGTTTTTTTTGCTTCTCAATAAAACTGACCAAAATAATAGCTGAATTAATAACCACCCCAGCTAGTCCCACTGTGCCCATCATCGCAAAAAAAGAAAGAGGTTTTGAATGCAGTAAAAAAGACCAGCTGACTCCAACCAGACCCAAAAAGACATTGCTTAAAATCAAAATCGACAGAGAAAAGCTATTGAACATCAGCAAAAGTGTGGCAAAGATGCAAAATATCACCAAAATAGTGGCTTGTTTCAGAGAATCCAGAGACTCTTGTGTGCTTTCTTTCTCTCCCGCTTGTTTATAGGATACAGAGGAATATTTTTTTAATATAGGTTGAATTTTTTTTTGAATTTGAGCGTTGGCCAAAATACTGGTGGTTTTGTTTAAATCCACATCAGCATAGAAAGTGAAGGAGGGGGAAAAAGAATAATGTTTTTTGATTTCCGGGCCTTGGTCTTTTTCTGTCCAACGCACCACTTTGTCCATTGGAATAAGCTGGCCTCCCGGGGATAAAATGCTGATATATTTAAGGGAATCAATATTAGATCTGCCTTTATTGTCGTACTTTACTCTTATGTAAAAACTTTCCCCCTGTTCTGTCATTTCAGCAATAATATTTCCGTGTAAAGCGGTTTTCAAAGCGTATCCCACTGCTGTTGTATTTAGCCCTAAAGAAGACAGGACCGCCGTGTCAGGATACACTGCGTACTCCGGTCCGGAATATTGTTTGTTGTGTTCCAGATTTAATAACCCATCAACGGAGGGAAGTGTCTTGGATATTTCCTCCATAGCTGAGTTCAGCTGTTGCTCGTTTTGGGAAAACAAAATTAATTCCACAGGTCTTCCTACAGGAGGGCCCATCCGGAGAGCTGTAAACCGCAATTTTTTAAAAGGAGTGTGGTCCACTACTGTACGCAGTTTCTTCAGAATGTCTGTATGATTCCATTTTCTGGCCACTTTATCGTGGACTTCCACATATAAGGCTCCCGACCCCGACCCTGATCCTGCTTTAAAACCCATACCCATGAGGTTGTTAATAGAGAAATAACTGTGCTTGATATTTGGTTCTTCTATGACTTTTCTTATCTGAGTGGATAGACGGAGGCCTCTTTTTTCCATCTCTTCAGGTGAAAGTTTTTTGTCCAATTCAAAAACGGCGGAATATATTTCCACATTTTCCTTTGGAAACAAAATGAAGCGGTTTTTTAAATAACTGAAGCTTAAACTTCCCGCTACAATACATACGATGATAAACAGGGATAAGTATTTTCTCTCTAAAGTTTTTAATATAAAACTTTCAAATTTCTTTTTAATCGCTGAAAATAAAGCTGACTCGCCGTTCCCACCCGATCTGTTCTGCTTTTTTCTTAAAGTAAAACGCAGTCGACATGGAAGCAGAAAAAAAGATTCTATGAGACAAATGGTTAGCGCGATGCTAATTACAATGGGCATCCATTTTATAAATTCCCCCATCACCCCTTTTGTCAATAGCATGGGTAAGAAAGCCATTATCGTGGTAGCCGTGGTGGCCACAATGGGCTTCCATAGCTGTACCACAGATTCCAAAGCGGCTTGGATAGGAGGAACATTTTTTGCCCTCCATTGTGCGTAATATTCACTGATGACAACAGCGTCATCCACAAACATTCCTATACAGATAATGAAAGCACACATGGTTATAATATTAAAAGTAATCCCAAAAGAAGCCATCAACGCAATAGAGCACAGAATGGAAAAGGGGAGACTGAATGCCGTGACCACTCCAATCCATCCCGGCAGGAAAAACCACAAAATCAACAGCACCAGAACCAATCCAAACAGGGCGTTGTTTGTGACTATATCTAATTTTCTTTTTGTATTTTTCGATTCGTCAAATAAAGTAATCAGTTTAATGTCTGAATTTAGTGTATTTTTGTATTCGTTTAAAAATTGTTTAATTTGCTGAACAGCCTTTAACATATCCGCTTTTTCTTTCTTTTTTATGATGAGTGAGACAGCCGGTTTGTCTTTGACAAAAAAATAGGAGGTTTTTTCCTCTTCCGCATCTTTTACAGCGGCAATGTCTTTTATGGCGACTTGTTTTCCCGAAAAATTGGATCGGACAATAATATTTTCCAGTTCATCTGCAGTTTTTATTTTTCCAAAGAGGCGGACGGAATGTTGTGTGGTTTTGGACCGAATAGATCCGGCGGAAATATTTTTAGAGTGGGATTTTACGGCCTGCACCACTTCATTCAGACTGACAGAGTGGTTTTTTATTTTTTCCGGGTGGATGAGAATTTGATACTCTCTTTTTTGAAAACCGGACAGATCGACTCCGGCTATATTGGGTAAATTTTGTAATAAGAGTTTCAGTTCATACGCCACACGGTTTCGCTTTTGATCCGGTCCGGTGACAGCCAGGGTCATTATAGGTATTTCAGAGGCTTTTGCATGAATCACCTGCGGCATTTCCAGTAGGTCCGACGGGAGGTCATTTACATTCTGAACCGCGCGGTAAATGTCATTGACGGTTTGTTGTACATCCGTGTTATCCAGATCCAGGAGCATGGTTATTTGGCTCATACCGTCTGAAGAAAGTGAAGAGCTCTTTTTGATGCCCTGTATGTTTCTGAATTTTTGCTCCAATTTGTTGGTGATAAATTCCTCCACCTCTGCAGAAGAGGCGCCGGGGTAAGTGGTGAGCACAATCACACGGGCAAAATCCACAGGAGGGCGAGCCTCTCTTCTGAGTCCGTTTAACCCGGTTATGCCTAGAATCAATCCTGCAACGGATATAACAAAGTTGATTTTATAATGATGAATGAAATAGGAAAAAAGCTGTTTCATTTTAGTCTCGAAAGTTATCCTGAAAAGACAGGCAAAAATATCATTTGTGTCAAAGTGTCGTGAAAAAACTGTCCTTCAAATAACACAAGGTATGTTTTTCCAAAAAAAGCCTGTTGTCATTAAAACTGTAAAAGTGCCTCGGGGGAGACTTGAACTCCCACGACCTTTCAGCCATACGATTTTGAGTCGTACGCGTCTGCCAATTCCGCCACCGAGGCATAATTATCATATTGATTTTATGTGATTTTTCTTTGTTTCGCCACAGCTTCAAACACAATCAGTACAATAATTAAGAATCATCTTATAAAAAAACGCTTATATCAACAAATGAACTTTAGGTATTAAAATTGCAAGCAAAAGAGCAGAAAAGGACAAAAGTGTCATCACTGTAAGAAAAATAGACATTTCCGGCTTCTTTTTTTATCTTAATACATATCAATATTAAATACAATATATAATAATTTTAATAGTTTATATGATTACTTAAAATAAATATAATCAACTGAGTCATTTTTGCATCTTTAACTCATATAAACGAAAAAAAACAATTTTATCAAGAGGTAAAGAAAAATGAAAAAGTCAGATATCCTTAATATCTGTTTAAAAAAACTGTTGTTTTTAGGAGTGAGTTTAATCTCATTTTCTGCATTAGCGGTTCCTTTTTGGAAAGCGGAAAAAGAAGGAAAGCATTTCTATATGTTGGGAACAATACATCAGGGTGTTTCTTTATCGGAACTCTCGTGCGCGGAAAAAATTGAGGATAAATTAAAACAAAGCGAAATTGTCTTTACTGAAGTTAAACCACTTCAGTCGGATTTAGATATTGAAGAGAGAAAAAAACTTTTTCTAGGCTCAAAGAAAGAACGAGAAGAGATAATGAACAAACTGACTGAAGATGATAAAAAAGCAGTACAAAGTCGATATAATGTGTCCAGGTTAATCATCATTGAACAGATGTTATCTTTTTATCAAAAAATCAAAGGTGCAACAATTAAAAAAGATCAAGGAAACTTTGAAGACCTTAGTCAAAAAAGCCAAGACTTTATAAAGTACTATGATTTATATGCTAAAGATAAGTCTTATTATGATTATCTTGTTGATTTGATCCTTAGGGAAGATTATGAACAATCTTATTTCTTTGAAAAAGATTTAGATTTTGAAATTATAGAACTGGCAAGGGAGAATGATATTCCTATAAAACAGCTAGATAATAATGATAATTTTATAAGTGATCTGAAAGAAGAGATAAAAAAGATGGAAAAAGCTAAATTTGAAACAAATTACGAAGTCACTAATGTAAACATAGATCAAAGAATAGAATATTATATAACATATTATATAGAAAATTACAAGACAACAAAGGAAGCATTGATTAAAGAATACGAATTGAAAAGAGTGTCTAAATATAAAACAGAGGATTGGAGCTCTCTTTTAGGCAAAATAGAAAGCGATGCTATATTAAAAAACCGAAACGAGCTTTGGGTTGAAAAAATTCTTTCAACTTCTGAAAATGCAGACAAAGCTTTGTTTATAGCTAGTGGAGTGCTTCATTTTGTCGATTCTGATAATGTTTTAGATATGTTAGAAGACAAAGGATTTACAATAAAAAAGATTAATGAAGAGAACTGTCAGTTTTAAAAAAATATTCTACAGTATTCCTTCCCTTCAGCCCCAGCCATTCCAGCTCCTTCAGCTCCACAGCCATAGCCCCTTCAGCTCCACAGCCATAGCCCCTTCAGCCCCACAGCCATAGCCCCTTCAGCTCCACAGCCATAGCCCCTTCAGCTCCAGTCTATTTCGGCATCTTGAGTATCTGAATTAATGTTTCCACATGAACTTCAAAGTCCTCCTTCAACTCCAGCCTATTTCGGCATCTTGAGTAGCCACAGCAATACCAACCCCCTTCCAGAAGCTCTTTCAGCCTCAGCCATTCAGTTCCATAGGGGCCGAGCGGGAGATATGGGTCGAGCAGGAGCTATAGTTGGAGCTGTGTAAAAAACAAAGTTGGCAAAAAATATTTGAGCTGTATGAAAAATAATCAGTTTTTGAAAATCACGGATTGTAAAAATTACATAAATTAGGGGTCATTTCAATAAAATAGGCACTGACAGGCATAAACTCTTATTAGTTGTCTCGATTTTGTATTATAAAATGTAGTTAGTTGTAGAAAAACTAAAAATAATAAACGGAGAATTTTATGTTCTGTTTAAAAAAACTGTTGTTTTTAGGAGTGAGTTTAATCTCATTTTCTGCATTAGCGGTTCCTTTTTGGAAAGCGGAAAAAGAAGGAAAGCATTTGTATATGTTGGGAACAATACATCAGGGTGTTTCTTTATCGGAACTCTCGTGCGCGGAAAAAATTGAGGATAAATTAAAACAAAGCGAAATTGCCTTTACTGAAATTCCAACAACTCAGTTGGATTTAGATATTGAAGAGAGAAAAAAACTTCATCTAGGCTCAAAGAAAGAACGAGAAGAGATAATGAACAAACTGACTGAAGATGATAAAAAAGCAGTACAAAGTCGATATAATGTGTCCAGGTTAATCATCATTGAACAGATGTTATCTTTTTATCAAAAAATCAAAGGTGCAACAATTAAAAAAGATCAAGGAAGCTTTGAAGACCTTAGTCAAAAAAGCCAAGAGTTTATAAAGTACTATGGTTTATATGCTAAAGATAAGTCTTATTATGATTATCTTGTTGATTTGACTCTTAGGGAAGAGTATGAAGCAATTTATTTCTCTGAAAAATATTTAGATTTTGAAATTGTCGAACTGGCACAGGAGAATGATATTCCTATAAAGCAACTAGATAATAATGATAATATTATAAGCGATCTGGAAGAAGAGATAAAAAAGATGGAAGCTGAATTTGAAACAAATTACGAAATCACTAATGGAGAGATAGATCAAAAAATAGGAGATTATGTAACAAATTATGTAGAAAATTACGAGACAACAAAGGAAGCATTTATTGAAGAATACGAATTGCATGTTGTGCCTATATATAAAACAGATGGTTGGAGCTCTGTTTCAGGCAAAATAGAAAACGATGCTCTATTAAAAAACCGAAACGAGCTTTGGGTTGAAAAAATTCTTTCAACTTCTGAAAATGCAGACAAAGCTTTGTTTATAGCTGGTGGAGCGGCTCATTTTATCTTTTCTGATAATGTTTTAGATATGTTAGAAGACGAAGGATTTACAATAAAAAAGATTAATGAAGAGAACTGTCAGTTTTAAAAAATATTCTACAGTTAAACGAAAAAAAACAATTTTATAAGGAGATAAAGAAAAATGAAAAAGTCAGATATTCTTAATATCTGTTTAAAAAAACTGTTATTTTTAGGAGTGAGTTTAATCTCATTTTCTGCATTAGCGGTTCCTTTTTGGAAAGCGGAAAAAGAAGGAAAGCATTTCTATATGTTGGGAACAATACATAAGGGTGTTTCTTTATCGGAACTCTCGTGCGCGGAAAAAATTGAGGATAAATTAAAACAAAGCGAAATTGCCTTTACTGAAATTCTAACAGTTCAGTTGGATTTAGATATTGAAGAGAGAAAAAAACTTCATCTAGGCTCAAAGAAAGAACGAGAAGAGATAATGAACAAACTGACTGAAGATGATAAAAAAGCAGTACAAAGTCGACATAATGGGTCTAGGTTAATCGTCATTAAACAGATTTTATCTCCTTATCAAAAATTTAAAAAAGATCAAGGAAAATTTGAAGACCTTAGTCAAAAAAGCCAAGACTTTATAAAGTACTATGGTTTATATGCTAAAGATAAGTCTTATTATGATTATCTTGTTGATTTGACTCTTAGGGAAGAGTATGAAGCAATTTATTTCTTTGAAAAAGATTTAGATTTTGACATTGTAAAACTGGCAAGGGAGAATGATATTCCTATAAAGCAATTAGATAATGATGATAATACTATAAGCGATCTGAAAGAAGAGATAAACAAAATGGAAAAAGCTAAATTTAAAACAAATTACGAAATCACTAATGGAAAAATAGATCAAACAATAAAAGATTATGTAACAAATTATGTAGAAAATTACGAGACAACAAGGGAAGCATTTATTAAAGAATACGAATTGCATATTGTGCCTAAATATAAAACAGAGGATTGGAGCTCTGTTTCAGGCAAAATAGAAAGCGATGCTCTATTAAAAAACCGAAACGAGCTTTGGGTTGAAAAAATTCTTTCAACTTCTGAAAATGCAGACAAAGCTTTGTTTATAGCTAGTGGAGTGCTTCATTTTGTCGATTCTGATAATGTTTTAGATATGTTAGAAGACAAAGGATTTACAATAAAAAAGATTAATGAAAAGAACTGTCAGTTTTAAAAAAATGTTCTACAGTATTCCTTCCCTTCAGCCCCAGCCATTCCAACCCCTTCAGCTCCACAGCCATAGCCCCTTTAGCCCCACAGCCATAGCCCCTTCAGCTCCAGCCTATTTCGGTATCTTGAGTAGCCACAGCAATACCAATCCCCTTCCAGAAGCCCTTTCAGCCTCAGCCATTCAACTCCGTAGGGGCCGAGCGGGGGCTATGTGCCGATCAGGAGCTATAGTTGGAACTGTGTAAAAAACAAAGTTGGCAAAAAATATTCGAGATATATGAAAAATAATCAGTAAAATAGGCACTGACAGGGATAAACTATTATTAGTTATCTCGATTTTGTATTATAAAAATGTAGTTAGTTATAGAAAAACTAAAAATAATAAAAGGAGGATTTTATGTTCTATTTAAAAAAACTGTTGTTTTTAGGAGTAAGTTTAATCTCATTTTCTGCATTAGCGGTTCCTTTTTGGAAAGCGGAAAAAGAAGGAAAGCATTTGTATATGTTGGGAATAATACATCAGGGTGTTTCTTTATCGGAACTTTCGTGCGCGGAAAAAATTGAGGATAAATTAAAACAAAGCGAAAGTGTCTTTACTGAAATGTACACAACTAATTTGGATTTAGATATTGGAGAGGGAAAAAAACTTCATCTAGGCTCACAGAAAGAACGAGAAGAGATAATGAACAAACTGACTGAAGATGCTAAAAAAGCAGTACAAAGTCGACATAATAGGTCTAGGTTATTCATCATTAAACAGATGTTATCTCTTTATCAAAATTTCGGAATTGCAATTAAAAAAGATCAAGGAAAATTTGAAGACCTTAATCTAAAAAGCCAAGAGTTTATAAAGTACTATGGTTTATATGCTAAAGATAAGTCTTATTATGATTATTTTTTTGATATGATCCTTAGGGAAGATTATGAACAATCTTATTTCTTTGAAAAAGATTTAGATTTTGAAATTATAGAACTGGCAAGGGAGAATGATATTCCTATAAAACAACTAGATAATGATGATAATACTATAAGCGATCTGAAAGAAGAGGTAAAAAAGATGGAAAAAGCTAAATTTAAAAGAAATTACGAAATCACTGATGGAGAGATATATAACATAATAGAAGATTATGTAACAAATTATGTAGAAAATTACGAGACAACAAGAGAAGCATTTATTAAAGAATACGAATTGAAGAGAGTGTCTAAATATAAAACAGAGGATTGGAGCTCTCTTTTAGGCAAAGTAGAAAGTGATGCTCTATTAAAAAACCGAAACGAGCTTTGGGTTGAAAAAATTCTTTCAACTTCTGAAAATGCAGACAAAGCTTTGTTTATAGCTGGTGGAGCGGCTCATTTTATCTTTTCTGATAATGTTTTAGATATGTTAGAAGACGAAGGATTTACAATAAAAAAGATTAATGAAGAGAACTGTCAGTTTTAAAAAAATGTTCTACAGTATTCTTTTTTCAGTTATTTAATAATTCTGTATAAGTTTCTTTGTCTTCAGCTTTTAAGCTGTTTTTAAGTGTTCTTGCATTTTGTTTAGGTAATGAATGTTTGAGTTGTAAAAAATGATTTTCTGCAGACAATGAAGCGAGGAACGAAGCTATAAATTTTGCAGGGTTTCATAAGAGGGCAGGCTCTCCTTGGAGGAATTAAAAAAGATAGGATGAAGTTATAAATTTTGCAGGGTTTCATAATAGGAGTATGATAAAAATTGGGATTGTTTGTTCATGGGTTTCGAAAGAGACTGTCTCTAACCTCTTTCATTATAATTTTGACAGTGTTATCTTTTTAAGCATTCGATAGGGATGATACCCCCCCCTCTCTCGACTTTTTTCGTTATGTGGTATGATAAAGAGAGGGATACAGCGGGTTGCCGTTAGCTGTAGAAGCCGCGTCTTCAGACTCCTTTGTTGTGTGATATGATAAAGATTAGGATTGATTTTTTCAGAGCGTGCCAAATCAAGACACTATTAGTAAATTTTAAGAGATGAAAAAATATGATTTTATAGAAACAGAGATAAAATATCAAAAAAAGTGGAAAGAAGAGCCGGATTTACGCCTATGACCCTCTTTCAAGTAAAAAAAGTTTGTAATAGATACTCCACCTCCAACTGTATCGGGTTCCTGCATTTGGGTCATATCTTTAGCTATACACACACCGATATTATAGCCCGTTTTAAGTGAATGAGCGGTTATAATGTGTTTTATCCTATGGGCTGGGATGATAACGGCCTTCCTACGGAGAGAAGAACTCAAAATCTTTATGGGGTTCAATGTGACCTCCATTTAGATTATCAGACTGATTTTAAGGTGGAAAAAATTCAAGATAAAAAACCGGTTTATAAGTCTGTTTCAAGACAAAACTTTTTAAAGTTGTGTAATCAACAAATTTTATAAGAATCATCTTATAAAAAACGCTTATATCAACAAATGAACTTTGGTATGAAAATTGCAAGCAAAAGAGCAAAAAAGGACAAAAGTGTCATCACTGTAAGAAAAATAGACATTTCCGGCTTCTTTTTTTATCTTAATGCATATCAATATTAAATAAAATATATAATAATTTTAATAGTTTATATGATTATTTAAAATAAATATAATCAACTGAGTCATTTTTGCATCTTTAACTCATAGAAACGAAAAAAAACAATTTTATCAGGAGGTAAAGAAAATGAAAAAGTCAGGTATCCTTTTAATAGGGTTTATCCTTCCTTTTTCTCTGTTGGCGCAAGAGGTTATCGAAATAGATAAAGAGGATCTTGTCATAGCTGAAGAAAAAGGAATATCAGCAAAAGCTCTGTCTTCAGCGGAACCCAGAGTTCTTATATTAAACAGTCAAAATCAAAAAGTGGGTCAAAGAGCCATTCATGATCAAAATACGGCGAATATGTTACATCAACCGGTTGTTCGGGTAATGGGGACCCCCATCTCCACTACTTATGCGGTGGAATTGAAAAAATCCCGGCAGGAAGCCGAACTGCAAACAGAACAGAAGATAGTGGAAAAATTGGAAAGCTCCAGGCTCAGGGACGAGCAGGAGCGCCTAAATAAACTGTTTAAAGATAAGAGCACCTCTGTCTCTGTGGCCGCGGTAACTCAACCAAAAGCAACGATTGTTGTGGCAGACAACAAGGTTGTGGATAGCAGTGAAATTTACACTGAAGTGGTTACTCCCTTTCGGGAAAAAAGCACAGATCGTATTTATGTGAGTATTCAGGGAGGTCAGTCTTCCAATTTAACCAAAGCAATTGAAAATGTGCAATCTTACGGAAGTTTTGGTATTTCCCTTGGATCTTACGATGACAGCGGTTTGATTCTGGAAAGCAGTTTTTTATACTCAAGACACGAGATTAACAAAAGGTATAAAAATCTGTACAGAAACAATGAACACAACTACGGTGAGCCTAATGTAACAGATGTGCATCAACTGACAGGAGTCATATCTTTAAGCTACACTCCCTCTTCCAGTCGTTTTAGACCTTATATCGGTCCGGCTATTGCTTACAATTACTGGATATACTCAGCCAATGTGGACTCTGTCTCCACTTGCACGGGCATAAATTTCCAATACTGTGACAACCAGGTGAAAGCGGATTCTATTGATTTGGGTCTTAATATCGGAATGGATTTCAATCTGAGTCCTAAAGCGTCTATTGGTTTTAATATGTTGGTGAATGTATTAAACCTTTACAACAATCGCTCGCAGAGGACAGAACATCAGCACTATCACAACAATGATTACTATAACTACACTTATGAGTATAATAACAAAAAGTATTACAATCCGCTTAAACAGGAAGAGACGAATTGGATTATTGCCTCCATAAATGCCAAACTGTATTTCTAACCTCAGAACAATTCTCTCTTCTTAACGGGGAAGCCGGCCGCACCAGCCGGCTTTCTTTAGTTTTGGAGCAGTAATTTTTATTGAAATAGCATCTCCCTTTCTCTGTTCTATTTTGGTTTATTAGGTATGTTAAGGCTGATGGAACTCACAACCTGACAGACGAAAATTCTTAGAATGCCGCAATAAACAGGGCAACCAAAACAGGTATTTTAAACCTCTTTATTAAAAAAATATTGATTTTATGTATTTTGTCTGTTACTTCTGAAGTTCTTAAGAGGGTCCGAAAAGACCCTCTTTTTTTGTATTTGATTGATTTTGTTCAATGAAAAATAGTTTTAGGAGCAGTTCTTTTTTTGTATTTTATATTAGCTTGGTTGAAACATGAACATAAAAAAGCGAGGTTGAGTTTGGGTGTAAAAATACAGCTATCCAGTCAAAACAGTAAAAAAAAAGATTTATCTGCTTTTGCGGCGCAAAAACAACAGGGCAAAAGCTGTCATACTTCAAAAACAAAAAACCGCCTGTCTTCCGATGGGAACAAAAAAATACTTCATCTTATCAACACAGCCGGTAAAATAAATAATTTGCTTATTTATGATGTGGAATTTAAGCCTATGTTTCTGAAAGTGTATATTAGTAATCAAAAGGGTGTTGTTGATTTGGATATTTGTGACAGATTTATGAAATCCCTGTTATTTCTTTTTCAATCGGAGGGAATAGAGGATATAGAATGCGAAGTATCCAGTCCGGGTTTGGAGAGAAAGTTGAAAAAGGATTGGCACTTTGTGTCCGCCATTGGGCAAACTATAAAAATTCACACCAGTGAGCCTGTTGTCTCTTACGATAAAAATTCAGAGAAAAAAAGAGAGGCTGAAATATTGACCGGCCGGCTGGATAAATGTCAGGAAAATACAATCAGCATGAATGACGGGTGTTCAGACTGGACAATTCCCTTAAATATTATTACAAAAGCCCATGTTGTCTTTAAAGATATAAAGCAAAGCAAAAGAGGAGTGGTATGAGCACAATAACAAATGCTTTTTCTGAGTTGGGGCGGCTTATTGACCAGGTTAGTAAAGACAGAGGATTGGACAGAAAAGTGGTGATTGATTCGATTGTTAATGGATTGTTGTCCGCCGCTAGAAAAAAGTATGGAACTTATCGTGATATTGAAGTCAAATACAACGAAGATGCCGGTCAGTTGGAGTTGTACGAATTTAAAGAAGTGGTAGAGGATGACAAATTCATAGACGAGCAAATTGAGATCAAACTCAGTTCAGCTTTAAAGCTGGATCCGGAGGTGCGGGTGGGGGACCAAATCGGTGTGCCGTTGAAATCGGAGGCCTTGGGTAGGATTGACGCCTATATGGCCCGGCAAATTGTGGTGCAAAGCCTCAAGGACGCGGAAAACGAGATGGTGTTCAATGAATTTGGAAAAAGAAAAGGAGAGATTGTTTCAGGAATTGTCCGCAGAGTGGATCGGGGAATGGTGGTGGTGGATTTGGAAAAAATAGAAGCTTATATTCCCCGGAAAGAGCAAATTTACGGGGAAAAATATAATCCGGGAGATCGCATTCAAGGTTATATTCTGGAGGTGAGGCAAACTACCCGCGGTCCGCAGATTATTATGTCTCGGGCGCATTCCAATTATCTGATAAAACTTTTTGAAAAAGAAGTTCCTGAAATTTATGAAGGTATAGTAAAAGTTGTTTCTGCGGCTCGGGAACCGGGTCAAAGAGCCAAAATCGCCGTATACAGCACAGACTCGGTAGTTCATCCCGTCGGAGCCTGCGTTGGTATGAAAGGAAATCGTGTTCAGAATATCACGCAGGAGTTAAAAGGGGAAAGAATTGATGTCATTTTATGGGATGAAGACCCCGTGCGGTTTGTGTGCAATACTTTGAGTCCGGCGAAAATATCCAAAGTACTGGTGGATGAGGAAAATAAAGAAATGGAAGTGATTGTGTCTGACGATCAGCTTTCTCTGGCTATTGGAAAAAAAGGGCAAAATGTCCGACTGGCGGTCAATCTGACAGATTGGAATTTGAATATTGTTTCACTGACGGAATTTGAAGAAAAGAAAACAAAAGCGGTGTTTAACCTCAAGCTTTTACCGGGCGTTACTGACACTATGGCGGAAAATATTTATCAGTTCGGCATCAACTCTTTTCAGGAACTGGCAGAATCTTCGTTGGAGAGAGTCCGGCTTATTCCAGGATATGAAGTCAGGGAAACAGCTGAAAAACTAATTCAAAAAGCCAGGGGATTGATAGAAAAATATAAGAGTGAGGGTGTGGAAATACCTTCAGCCCCTTCTATTAAAACACAAAAGAAATCCGTTTCCTCCACTGGAGATGTCAAGGCTCAGGCCGATCAACAGCTAAAGGAGGAATTGGCTCAGTTGGAGAGTGTGGACTCCAATGCGGGTTTGTCCAAAGAGGTATCCGGGTCGTCCACTGAGTCTGTAGAGAATTCGTCTAAGGAGTTTGCGGGGGATTCTGCCAAATCCAAAAATACCGCTGAGTCCGATAAGGAAAAAACGGAGTTCGCGGGGGATTCTGCCGAATCCAAAAATACCGCTGAGTCCGATAAGGAAAAAACGGAGTTCACCGGGGATTCTGCCGAATCCAAAAATATTGCTGAGTCCGATAAGGAAAAAACGGAGTTCACGGGGGATTCTGCCAAATCCAAAAATATCGCTGAGTCCGATAAGGAAAAAACGGAACAGCTGGCGGTGAAACTGAAGAAAGCCAGCCAACCCACAGAGTCCACTCAATCAAAAAAACAGGAACAGCCCAAATAAAAGGAAACCCGTAGTAAAAAAGTGTTATATTTTTCAAAATAACCCAGAGGATTTTTAATGAAGGTGTATGAACTGGCGAAAGACTTGAAGTTAAAAAGTGTTGATCTATTGGATCAGCTTCGTAAAAAGCATAATATGTCTGTTAAAAATCATATGCAAAGTCTCAGTGCGGAGGATGTGGAAAAAATCAGAGGTTTTTTTGATAAAAAAAGTAAAGTGCCATCGATGATAAAGAAAAAATCGGTAGTGACAAGGAGAAAAAAAGCGCCGGTTCAAAAAACACCGGATGCTGCATCCGGGCAGGAGAATCAAATTGAAAAGCCTGTTGTGCAAACCAGAGTGATACGCCGGCGGATACAACAAAAACCTCCATCTGCTGAAACAGATATGAACGGCCAAATAAAACCCGTACCCGCCCCGGAGGAAAAAACAAACATCCCTTCCAGGGAAACTCCGGAAGCCAGTTCTCTTACCAATCGTCATATTCGTCCAGGCCTGATAGTGAGTGAGGGTCAGGATATTTTAAAAAAAATAAATGAGGTTATTGATACCTCTGAAGTGGAAAAGAAAAAACAAAAAAAAACCTTGGAAAAAGACAGTCAGAGTTCGCAGTTTCGGGCAACAGATTTCAGAAAAAGAGAAGTGATTTTTCAGCCGAAAAAGAAACGTCTTTCCACAGGGCTGTCAGCCAAAAAAACGCAAATCACCACTCCGAAGCTGCATAAGAGGTTAATTAAAATCTATGACAACGCAATTCCCATTGAGGATATCGCCCAAAGAATAGGGGTGAAGAGGAGGCATCTGGTACAAAAAATAAAACAGGAAGGGTTGTTTTCCGATTCGGATATTCCTTCTGTCTTCGATTGTGAAACGGCAGAAGTGGTGGCTTCTCTCTTTGGTTTTGAAGTGAAAAATATGGTGGAAAACAAGGATAAAGTGATGGAGTCTTTGTTTTTTGGCGACCTGTCCGCGGAGAAAGAAAACAAACCTCCTGTCGTAACTGTCATGGGCCATGTGAATCACGGAAAAACAACTTTATTGGATTATATCCGAAAAAGCCGTGTGGCCAGTCAGGAAGCAGGAGGCATTACTCAGCACATTGGAGCTTATAGTGTTCCTGTGGGAAAAAGTTTTGTCACTTTTATTGATACTCCCGGACATTCCGCTTTTACCGCCATGAGGGCCAGAGGCGCCAAAGTGACGGATATTGCCGTGATTGTTGCTTCCGCAGATGATGGTGTTCAACCTCAAACTGTTGAAGCTATTAATCATGCCAAAACCGCGAAAGTTCCTATTATCGTCGCTGTCAATAAAGTGGATCTCCCCTCCAGCGATATTGAAAAAACCAAAAAACAGCTTATGGAGCATGATTTGGTTCCGGAAGAATGGGGAGGGGACACTATTTTCTGTTCTGTTTCCGCGTTGACAGGGGAGGGAGTAGAACAAATGTTGGAGCATATTCAGCTTCTGGCGGAAGTGCATGAATTAAAAGCCAACTCAAATCGCTCCGCTTTGGGTGTTGTGATTGAAAGCCGTTTGGAAAAAGGGAGAGGCTGGGTAATGACATTGTTGGTTCAGGATGGAACTCTTAAATCCGGTCAGATTTTGATTGCCGATAATCAAGTGGGGCGTACACGTCAAATGACTGACGATATGGGTCGTCTTGTCTCTTCCGTAGGACCTGGAAAGCCTGTGGAAATTTCCGGGTTTCATCAGCCGGTGCGGGTGGGGAAATCTTTTTATGTCGTTAAAAATGAAAGGGACGCCCGCCGTCTCATGCTGGATCAGACAAAAGAACCGGATGAAAAGAAAGAAAATCTGTCTGTGGAAGAGCTTTTGTTAAAAACCCATGCAAATAAAAAGAAAACACTGAATATCGTTTTAAAGACGGATGTGGTGGGGAGTGCGGAAGCCATTAAGTACTCCATCGAAAAGCTCAATACGGATATGGTGTCAGCGAAAATCATTCACAGTAATTTAGGAAATTTGAATGAGAATGATGTTCTTTTGGCCGTGGCGGCGGATGCGATGCTGTTGTGTTTTAATGTGGGAGTGGATATCAAAGCTCAAAGGTTGATTAAAAAAGAAGAATCTGTTTCCGTGAAACTCTATAAAGTGATTTACGATTTGCTGAAGGATGTGGAAAAGATGATGGCCTCTCTTTTGGATCCGGAAATTCAGGAATCTTTTGGAGGACGGGCTGAGGTTCAACAGGTGTTTCCTATTTCAAATGTGGGTGTAATCGCCGGATGTAAAGTAGTTAAAGGTAAAGTAGCTGGAAATCATTTAATGCGTTTGATAAGAGAAAACGAGGTGATTCATACAGGAAAAATCAGTAGTTTAAAAAGGTTCAAACAGTCTGTTAAAGAGGTTTCTGAAGGTCAGGAGTGCGGGATTGGTATGGCGCAATACAAAAAAATTCAACAGGGGGATGTGATCGAAAGTTTTACACAGACGGAGATCAGGAAGGAGACACTGTCCTGAGCGGGCCGGTAAAATTATGTTTATGTGAGTTAAATCAGCAGGTGTGTGTTTACCCCCGGCCGGCAAAAGCGCAATTCATTTGAAGTGAACAGAAAAAATCATAAAAAACCAGAAAACAAAGGAACAAATTATGAACCGCCGCCTGCTTAAAATGAACAGATCCCTTCAAAAAATTTTAATGGAATATTTTATAAAAAAAAAGAGAAACTCCTATCCCGGGTTTATTTCCGTTAAGGAAACGGCGATAGCCAGTGACATGAAATCAGCCAAAGTCTTTTTATCCGTTATGAGCGAAGAAGACTGCTCTGATGAAATAAATTCCGCTTTGGAACAGGAAAGGTATTTTATTCAGAAGGCAGTTGCCCGTTCTTTGCGGCTGAAATTTTGCCCTCGGTTGAATTTTTTTATAAACTATGTGCCGTATGTGTTAAATGCCGATATAGAGGAAACAGCCAATATACCAGGAGAGTGAAAATATTTATGATTACTAAAAATTAATTCTGATTTTTGAGTATTATGTTATTTTTTGGAGGAAAATGCATTTTTGTTTTTCCCGTTGATGTCTAAAATCAACAAAATTTTTAAAATAGGGGAGAGAGTCATCGCCCGAAGTGCTTACAGGCTTGTTTCGAACAGATAGTGTGCCTCTCGGGGCCTTGTTTAACGGTCGTGGGAAAATGCGAAAAAAGATTGGGTAAACTTATTATGATTCATGGTGTTTTGCTTGTTAACAAAACGGCGGGAATGACCAGTCACGCTGTTGTGAGTGCATTAAGGCGTGTTTTCAGACAGAAAGCAGTGGGCCACGCTGGCACACTGGATCCTATGGCGGAAGGACTACTGCTTATTTTGTTGGGGCAGGGTACCAAGTTGTCCAACTATCTTTTAATGAATGATAAAAAATACCGCTTTGTATTTCGTTTGGGAGCGGTGACGGACACTCTTGATAAAACAGGTAAAATTACGGAAAAAAAAGAAGTTCATCTGTCAGTGGATCAAATTGAATCCGCTTTGGAAGAAAGCCGAGGACAGCTCTCCTTGTCTGTTCCCCTGGTTTCAGCGGTCAAAGTAAAAGGCAAAAAATTATATGAGTATAAGAGGGAAAATAAGCCTGTTGCGCCTCCTGTCCGGGATATGTATTTTTATGATTTGGAGATAAAAAATATTCAGTCCGAAACAGTGGAGGTGGAACTGTCCTGCAATAAAGGCAGTTATATTCGATCCTGGGTCTCTTTTGTCGGGACAAAATTGGGAACAGGGGCTTATTTAGAAGCATTGACTCGATTGCGATCATCCCCTTTTAACCTTGATTCCGCTCTCACAGTGCAGGAAGTGGAAGAGAGATTGAAAAAAGTGGACCGTAATGTCAGACTTCCTTCCGGTCTCGCCCATCCGGTGGAGAGGGGTTCGAACGGAGAAAAAAAAGAAGAGGATCAGGAGGGAAAAGATCTGAGTATGAAGGAGTTTTGTGAAGTATTAAATCCGGCATTTGTTCCCTTTTCCAAGGCGCTTCCCCATATTAAAGCGGTGCGATCTGAAAAACAGGATGAAAAACAACTCGGATATGGGCAAATATCCAAAAATTTGAAAATGACTCTTCAGGAAGTGCAAAAGGGAGTTAATAAAAACAGGAAAACACAGACGATTCGGATTATGAGCTATAATGATAAGAGAATGTTGGCTCTTTTGGAGTTAAAACCTTTTTTGTCTCCCTGGTTTATAAGGGTGTTTCCCACGGATTTGTCCTGACTGGCTGATATGCAAGACGGTTGTGTTTTGGATACCGTGCAGGTTTATCTTGACGAATATAAAAAGGTTTTCTATATAACAGAGTAACAGGTCTAATGTTGAAATTTCTTGAAAGAGGAATAGGGTCTGAAAAAAAAGGCGCCTGACCGAGGTGCCGGCTTTATGCCGGTAAAAACAGGCAAAGAGGGCTTTCCAATTAGGAAAAATTTAAAACCGGGTAAATAAAGGGCTTGATTGATGAAATGGGATACAGCGGCGCAGACAATGAAAAAATTCTCCAGATCGGAGGGGGACACAGGCAGTTCTGAAGTGCAGATTGCTCTCTTAACCCGAAAAATCAAAATTTTAACAGAGCATTTTGATAAACATAAAAAAGACTATCATTCCAAGAGAGGCTTGCTGAAGCTGGTCAGCAGAAGAAAAAAACTTTTAAATTATATTAAAAAAACAGTTCCAAAAACTTATCAAACAGTCATCAGTCAATTATCTCTGAGAAAGTGATTCATTTAAGAAATATACTTATCATAAAAAATATCAACATTAAACAAAGGAATTTTTATGTCTTTTTCCCCTTTTGTATCGTCGACAAAAATAGCAGGTAAAACTATCACTATAGAAACAGGCGCTTTAGCTCGGCAGGCGGACGGTGCAGTCCTTGTCACTTGTGGAGAGGATAAAGTGCTGACCACTGTCGTTTCATTAAAGCAGAAATTGGAGCTGGATTTTTTTCCTTTGACAGTAGAGTATCAGGAAAAATTTTATTCCGCCGGTAAAATACCGGGAGGTTTTTTCAGAAGAGAAGGGCGTCCTTCTTATGAAGCTACTTTAACGGCCAGAATGATTGATCGCCCTATTCGGCCCTGTTTTCCCGAAGGATATTGCTATGACACTCAGATTGTAGCCACCACTCTCAGTTACAGCGGTCAGTTTCCAATTGGAGTTTTGGCCGGGATCGGCGCTTCGACTGCTTTGCATATTAGTGATATTCCGTTTAACGGGCCGGTGGCTTCCGTGCAGGTAGTGGGCGTTGCCGGCCAGCTGAAAATCAATCCGACTCCGGAAGAAGCGGAAAAAGCTGATTTGAATTTTATTGTGGCTGGCACCCGTAAAGGTCTTCTCATGGTGGAGGGGGAGGCGCGCTTTGTTTCCGAAGAGTTCGCTCTGTCCGCTTTGGAATTTGCGCATCAGAATATTCAACCGCTGTTGGATATGCAGGACGAGTTAAGGAAAAAATCCGGTTCTGTTCAAAAAAGAAGCTGGAGTGGGTTTCATCTGGACGAAACTGTGGAAAAAGAAATAACCCATTTTGTCGGAAATAGAGTGAAAGAAATTTTCAGTATTTCGGAGAAAACAAAACGATACGAAGCTTTTGACATACTTAAAGAAGAGGCTGTTCGACATATTGTGGGAGAGAAGGCTGATGACAGTACTGCCGCCCTGAAAAAGAAAAGCCTTAACATAGTGCTGGATAAATTAAAGTACAATATCGCGCGCTCTTTAATTCTGGATTCCAAAAAACGGATTGATGGCAGGCAATACAATGAAGTTCGCCCCATTTCCTGCCAGACCGGTTTGCTTCCCCGCACGCACGGCTCCGCTCTGTTTACCCGTGGTGAAACACAGGTGTTGGGCACAGTAACCCTGGGTACGGGGGACGACGAACAAAAAGTGGACGCATTGGCCGGTTTTTCCAAGAAACAATTTTTGCTTCATTATAATTTTCCTCCTTATTGTGTGGGTGAAACAGGCCGGATGGGGGGGCAAAGCCGACGGGAAATTGGTCATGGCTTTTTGGCTGAAAAGGCCTTGAAAGCCATCCTGCCCGAACATGAACCATTTCCCTATACAATCCGGTTAGTCAGTGAAGTATTGGAGTCCAATGGCTCCAGCTCTATGGGGACAGTGTGTTCAGGCTGTCTGGCTTTAATGGATGCAGGGGTGCCAATAAAAGAACCGGTGGCAGGTATTGCTATGGGTTTGATACAGGACAAAGATCAAATTGGAATTTTGTCGGATATTTTGGGTGACGAGGATCACCTCGGGGATATGGATTTCAAAGTAGCTGGAACAAAAGAAGGCATCACCGCCCTTCAGATGGATATAAAAACGGACAGTCTTTCTTTCGAAGTGATGGAAAAGGCTTTGGTTCAGGCAAAGGAAGGTCGATTGCATATTTTAAGCGAAATGAATAAAACACTTAATCAGTCAAGAGAGGAGTTGTCCCCTTATGCTCCCCGTATTGAAATGATACAAATTAAACCGGAAAAAATCCGGGAAGTTATTGGTTCCGGCGGCAAAGTGATCAATAAAATTATTGAAGACACGGGAGTTAAAGTGGATATTCAGGATTCCGGTCAGATATACATAGCTTCTCCTGACAAGGAAAGAATTGAAAAAGCGAAAAGCATAATTGATGGTATTTGCGCTGAAGTGGAGGAAGGAGCCGTATACGATGGAAAAGTGGTCAAGATAGCCGCCTTTGGTGCTTTCGTGGAACTGCTTCCAAATACCAGTGGATTGCTTCATATTTCAGAAATATCCCATCGCCGGATCAAAGAGGTATCGGATGTTTTAAACGAAGGCGATACGGTGAAAGTCAAGGTGCTTCAGGTGGGAGATAACGGCCGTATTCGTTTAAGTCGAAAAGCTCTGTTAGATGAGCAGTCCGGCGGATAATAATATTTTACAAAAATCTTCGGGATATAGTGCTAATATTTTTGTTTTTGTGTTTATTCAGTTTTCTCTTCTTTATGAGTTTACGCATGGAATGAACTGAAGGGTTCATATAAGACAGGGCTTTCAGACCTTCATAGATAATTTCTTCATTTGTGATAACATAGTCGCCATTAGCTGTTTTAGCCTGCATGCAATTTATCAGTGTGTTATTGGTTTTTTTGTCTTTTGGCTTCAGCAGGGCCAAAGATCGCATAACCTGAAGTCGAATCCATTTTTTATTTATGTTAGATAATTTCTGAAACCATTTTTCCGGGTTGTTGCAGTGGTAGGCTATACTCTGGTGTATGGAACTGACTTGTGCTCCGGAATACCCCAAACCGTACATGGCGTAGTAAATTAAACCGGCGGCAGGTATTTTTAAAAAATCCGCCATTTTATGAATAAGGGCTGAATCACTGACTTGTAAATGCCCCAGGCTTTTCAAAACCTGATAACAATGTACAGGGTTTTTTTCCACCGTGGATATGCAGGCCTGGTTCATTAATTTTCGATGCGCCCGGTAGTCTTGTACCCCCAGGGTCTCCATAATCAAGGCGCTCCACAGGTTTTTATAAAAACTGTTGGGAAGATCCTTCTCTGTTAGGTTTAGAGCCTGAATGGGGATATGTTCATCATACACAAGTGCAGTGGCGTAGTCATAGCTTTCTGAGGTGGGCCTGCGAACCATTCTAAGAACATTGGTTTTTAATTCCTGTTTATAAAAAGAATCATTCACCCATTGAAAAAAATGCAGAAAGTTCAGAAATTGCAATCTGATATAAGGGAGAAGGGGGCTGATTTTTCTATATAGAGGCAAAAATTCATTTCGAAAACTTTGATTGTTTTTGATTTCATTGAAAACAGCATTACTCCGACCCGTAAAGGGTTTGTGTTTGGATATAAAGGCTTTAATGGACAGGTAAGCTTTTGGCCCCTTCCCTGACTGAATTAATTCCTGAATAATCCTCATACCTTGCACCTTTTTCACATCATCTCTGTATAAATAGCACATTTTGTTGAATCGTCTGTCGTCCGGGCCGGCTCCCTTTGTCACGGCAACAGTTCCGCCAATAGTGTTGCGGATCAAACGATTGGATATGGGTGTTTTTTGTTTCATGTAATTGAAATAACTTCCGTAAGTTCTGTTGATCTCGTGAAAGTAATTATCCAAAGGAACGCGAATATCCTTTCCCAATGGACTGAGTGAAGTGAATCCGTAAATATTGTCGAGAAACACCATCTGCATTTGTTCCTTAAAGGATAAACCAAAAGGAAGATAACGGCCAGCCACCACTATTTCCGCCATGTCCCCGGCCATGTTGTGGTCCAAAAGCACCTGTAAGTATTCTTCCGGTGATCTGTGGTCAGGTTGTTTGGTTGCCAGGGTGTTGCACCCGAATAAGTACACCTCTTTTACATTCAATAAACCAGGGCAGGATTTAGAACAGGATTGCCTCTCCATAATGTCAACAGGAAGAATGTAAGTATGATTTTCACCGAAAAAAATCCCTCCAAAATGTCCTGAAATTATCATAATGTCGCAGTGGAGATCTCTTCGTTTACAGGCGTTTGTAAACCAATGTATGTCATTGGGTGCGGCGTTTTTTTCATTCAAGGGGACCAGTTCTGTAAATTCGAACTGGCCGGTTTTTAATAAATGTTTTTTAAATATTTCCACTTCATCAGAGGAATTGATAGTCACGGAGCATACCTGGAGTTTGGCAGTGGCCAGGCAGGGCCATAAAAAAAACAATAACAAAAAGACCAGCTGTTTTTTGTATTTCAATTATCACTCCTTTTGTTTCACTTGGCCCTTGCATTGGCCTGGTGCACACCTTTGTTTTAGTCCCGTCAAATATACTTCACATTTGCCTTTAATTTTGTTTATATTTTATACATAAAAAGAAGAGAGGTATTGCACTGTCGAATTAAAACTGGTCGATTGTCTTAGCTTATCCGATCCGGGCTCGCATTTTTGCCAAAAAAGGGGCATAAGTCTTTATGCATAAAGAATCTGTATCTTCATGCTATCCGGGAGTTTTGGTGTTTTTACTTGGCCCCACCGCCGTGGGGAAAACCGGCTTTTCTCTTTACCTGACTGAAAAATTATCAGCTTCCATTTTAAACTGTGACAGCATTCAAATGTATAAGGGTTTGGATATTGGTTCAGCAAAGCCGGTGTTAAATCGGCAAAGCGGGCCGGGTGCCGATTCAGCTCAATTTATCGTAAACAAAAACAAAAAAAAAATTCCGGCTTTTTTGTTTGATGAATGGGAGCCTCCTTTTACCTGTACGGCGGGTATGTTCAGGAAAAAAGCTTTGTCTTTTTTGGAGCAGGAACTGCCCCATCGTACTGTATTGGCTGTGGGGGGAAGTGGATTTTATATTCAGGCTCTGGAAAAGGGAATGTATCCCATTAAAAGCGTCAAGCCGGAAATAAAGGAGCAGGTGAAAACAATATATAGGGAAAAAGGATTACAACATCTGTATCAATTGCTGGAGTTTTTGGATCCTGAATATGCCGGACAGGTATCCTCTCAGGATACATATAGGGTGTTCAGGGGAATTTGTGTCATCCTTTCCGAGGAAAAGCCTTTATCCTGGGTTCATGCGTCCTTTCAGAAAAAAACATTGCCCTGGCCCTGTCTGAAGCTGGGTTTGTATCTTCCTCGTGAATACTTATTGGAAAAAGTTCAGCTTAGAACAGACAAAATGATTAAGGATGGTTTACTGGAGGAAACGCAAAACCTGCTGAATAGAGGTTTGGAAAATTGGCCTCTGCTAAAAAGCGTGGGTTATAAGGAAGCGGTGTTGCTCTTACGGAATAAAATTTCCCATGATGAGTTGAAAAATCAGATTATTCGTCGCACAATGAATTTGGCCAAGAGGCAAATGTCCTGGTTCAAAAGAGATAAGAGTATTCAATGGTATCTGTCCGAAGATCGAAATTGGTCGGAGATTTATTTATTCCTTAAGCGGGAATTGGAGAAAAAGGTGACTTGAATACTTCGGATTTGTGTCTCCGGAGCTTTTGGGTTTTTTCCTTTATTGTTCATCGGGGAAGGATGAATATTTAAAACAGGATCTGAAAAAACAACGAGGCGGGAGTAGGAGCGGAGCGGAAGGATTCAGGACTTTCAGACGATTAAAACAGGATCTGAAAAAACAACGAGGCGGGAGTAGGAGCGGAGCGGAAGGATTCAGGACTTTCAGACGATTAAAACAGGATCTGAAAAAACAACGAGGCGGGAATAGTGACAAGCATGACAGGGTATGGGATCAGCCGTTGGAAATCCAAAGACTGCTATATGGAAGTAGTAGTGCAGTCGTATAATAGCCGGCATTTTGAATCGCATGTGCAGAGACCCCCTTTTTATGCCAGTCTGGAAGGGGAATTGAAAAAAGAACTGCGAAAGAAATTTCATCGAGGCAATGTAAATCTGCTTATTACGCGGAGTCCGTCCTGGCCTCTTAGACAGACACAAATACAGTGGAATAAAAAACAGGCATTGAAGTGGAAAGCTCTTTTTAACCGTGCGGCGCTGTCCCTCAGAATGAAAAATAATTTGGATCTGATGACCTTGATTCAGCAGGAAGGAGTGCTGGAGCTTGTGTCTCGCCCCTCTCTGGTTTCGGTGCAGGAGAAAAACCGGCTGAAGGCTCTTGTGCACAAGGCGGTGGAATTATGTGGTCAGGAAAGAGTTCGGGAAGGCCGGGCTTTGAAAAAAGATTTTCAAAAGCATATAAAACAGCTTTCTCTTTGCCTTCAAAAAATAAAATCCCATTCCGTCAAACAAAAAGAACAAGTGCGTAAAAGTATAAAAAAGAAAATACACTCTGTTGATATGGCGAATGAAAAAAAAACAGTGGAGGAAGTGACGGGAGTGTTAATCAACCGTCTCGATACTAATGAGGAGATCAGTAGAATGGAGGAGCATATTCGGGCTTTTCGCACTCTGGTTGCTGAAAAGGGAATAGTGGGAAAGGAAATGTCTTTTTATCTGCAGGAAATGATAAGAGAAATGAATACAGTGGGTTCAAAATCCCAGGATTTTAAAATGACCCAGGTAGTTGTTCAGGCAAAAACTTTTATTGAAAGGATGCGTGAACAAGTTCAAAATGTGGAATAAAAAAGGAATCTGCAAAAATGGATATCAGGAAAAAACAGCCTTTTATTGTGATATCCGGCCCCAGTGGAGCGGGTAAATCTACAATAGTGAAGGAGATTCTTTCTTTGTACGGTCCGAAAGCAATGAGTACTACTGTTTCCTATACCACTCGTCCTCGAAGAAATTCGGAAAAGGACGGTCGTGATTATCATTTTGTCAGTGAAGAGCGGTTTGTGTCTCTTAAGGATATGAATTTTTTTGCAGAATGGGCGTATGTCTATGATAATTATTATGGAACGGCTGTTGATCAGATAGAAAAACACTGGAGAGAGGGCAGAGCCATTATCAAGGATTTTGATTTGCAGGGGGCGTCCTCCATCAGGAAACTCTATCCCCAAGTAGTGAGAGTGTTCATTTCTCCCCCTTCCACGGAGGAATTGGTAAATCGCGTGCGCAGGAGAAAGGAGAACAGCGCAGAGGACATGAAGCTGAGGATGGAGCAGGCTCAAAAGGAAATGGAGCAAATTTCCCGTTTTGATTACCATGTAGAGAATGTGGATATTTTGGGAACAGTTAAAAAACTGGAAAAAATTATTGAAGAGTATTTGAAAAAAGTTTAGTCTGGCGTTGATTGAAACAACAGGGGGTTATATGGCTCGTGTCACAGTTGAAGATTGTTTGACAAAAGTGTCCAACCGCTTTGCTTTGGTGTCTTTGGTTACAAAGCGTGTAAAGCAATTTTTAAAGGGTGATAAATGCCTTGTGGATGCAAAGAACAATAATGTAGTTAACGCTTTGAGAGAAGTGGTTGCGGATAAAATCAGTTTTAACTGCGGGAATGAATCCCCTGAAATACAACTGGAAAAGGACTTGCTTGTAAAAAAGGAGATTCCAAAATATCTTTCTCCGGAATAACCCATTTTGATTTTAGAAAAAACGGGTTTGACATAATCTCTTTGTCTATAAAAACGGCCAAAAAATAATATTATTTGAAGAACCATCGTTTCAAAACCGGTGTCTTTTTTTGCTTTTCAGGGGAGGAAAGGGTTCTTTGGGTTTGTTCTACAGTGTTTTTCACTTTTTGTGAATTTACTTTTTCTTTTTCCTGTAAGGCTTCATGCACGATTTTTATGTCTTGTAAATCTTGATCGAGAGGTTCTGTTGCGGGCAAAGAAAGATTTTTGTCGGCGGAGAACATTTTTCCGGAGGAGTCCACCGGTTCATCCATAAAGTTTAACCCTTTTCCTCTGGCTTGCAGAGCTTTAAAAATATTCAACCGTCTGCTTTGGCTGGTTTTGCCTTTTAAACTGCTCTTGAGATCACCTGTCATTTTAAGATGCTTTATCACAAACCGGGCGGTTTTGTTTTTATAATAATCCATTATCAATACAGCGGCTCCTGTAGCTACGGCTGTGGCTTGAGAGGTTCCTGTCATACGTCCGTATCTTCCTCCCGGCAGGGTGGATAAAATGTCAATCCCCGGAGCGGACTTGTGCACTGTCTTTTTACCCCAGTTACTGCTTTTCAACACTTCATCCGCCGGATCTGTTGCTGTTACAGGCAGAATATTGTTGAGTTTATAACGAGCAGGATAGTAGCCTTTTTTATCCATATTGGATTTTTCATTTCCCGCGGCGGCTACAAAGAGGATCCCTTTTTTTTCCGCCAATTGAATGATTTGCTTTTCTTGATCATTTCCTTCCAATCCACCTCCGGAATAATTAATGATATGAGCACCGTTTTGAATGGCATATTCAATGGCTTTGATTGTGTTTATTAGGTTGTTTTTTCCATCGTCTTGCGAAGTGTAATATTTGAGTGCCATCAAGCTGACTTTGGGAGCTACACCGCTTAGACCGATGCCATTGCCCCCCACAGCTCCAATGATGCCGGCTATATGGGTGCCGTGTCCGTGAGTGTCATTTACTTTATTGTTATTTTGTACGAAATTCCAGCCGTGAATATCATCCACATAGCCGTTTTTATCATCGTCTATTCCATTTTTCGGAATTTCCCTGGGATTTTTCCATATATTGGCTTTTAAATCTATATGGTTTATATCGATACCGGTGTCAATAACGGCCACAATAATATCATGACTTCCTTTTGAAAACTTAAGCCAGGCTTTTGCCACATTGGTTTTTTTCAGATCCCACTTTTTCTTTATAAGAGGGTCATTCATAATGACATTCATTTCTTTTTCAGGTGTTTTTGCCAATTTTGGTGTGCTTAGGGGTATTTTCCTTGTTTTTTGCTTAGCGGGGCGATTTTTGATGTTAACTTTTTGGTTTGGTTTGGAGACGGCTGTTTTTTTTGTTTCAGAGGTCGGGTTTCTGACAAAGGAAGGGCTGAGTTTTATTTTTCCTTCTCCGGCGGAAAAAAAACCAAAAAATAATAATCCGCAAAACAAACTGCTCAAACAGATGTTTTTTCCGAAAATATTACCAATGCTGGTGTGTATGAATTGAGAATGTGTTATCGCCCTTGGTTTATGCCTGCGCTTGTATGAATGTTGCTGAGTTCCTTGAGTGTGGTGTTTTGCCTTCATCATAGTTTCTTTCCTGGTTATCAGTAAAGAGAAGAGATGCATGAACAACAGCTCTCTTTTTACTTTGTTGGATTCTTTTTATTTCCCATCGAGCCTGTTGAATCGATCTTGATAAAGTATATCGGCTTATTGTTTATCACGATTTAGTTTTGAGTTTATTTTATGCAAATATTGATTTTGTATAAAAAAAATTACTGAGCATTTTATTTATTAAAGAGTTCATAAATATTCTTATATTGTCTCTCCATACCAATGGGGCATTTCCTTCTCTTGCTCTCTATTTTGAGGATTTTTTTGTGCCTTTTAGATCGGAATATTTGTGAACTTCTTAATATAATCAGTCAATTTGAGGAGTTATTATCTGGTATATGTTTATGATAACCGGGGCCTAAAATGTTGTTTTGACAATTTTTTAAGGTTTCGGCCCATGTATCGATAAGACATAAAAGGAGGGAGTTCTGGTAGGATCCGGTAATAAAGCGCGTCAAACGATATTCTGGATTTTTGGGCTAAAACCGCTTTTTCAAAGTTTGATAGAATTTTTCAACTGATTTTAGTGGTTTCCAGAACAAAACCACATTATTTTGGAGTGTTTTACGGCTTAAAAAATTGACCTTCACTGTACTTTCATTTAATTTTGAATATAGAGGAAAACTTTTGGATATTTTGGAAACTTCAAAAATGATGTCTATTTCAAAAAAATCATTGAAAAAATATGAAGTGCGAGTGGGGGACTGTTGTTTAAAGCTGAAGTCTAGCCATGATTCAGATACTTTGAATGAAATTATGGAAGTAGTTGAAAAACAGATTCGTTCTTCAAGGGAAAATAATCAGGCATTATCCACGCAGAAAGCATTTGCCTTGTGCTGTTTGAATGTGGCTGAAGAGCTTGTTTGTCTTAAACAGGCTTTACGGCTGAAATTGGATCATTTGGATTCTTCAACCCAATCTATCTTTTCCGAGCTAAGTTCTTCCTCTACCAGTATTTCAAAATAACAGATAAAAAATCTGTTATTTTAAATACTTATTAAAAAAGGAGGAGAATTTGTCTAAGATAATAAATCAACTTGAAAAACCGGTGCATTCTGCCTCCTCCTGTATTTCAAAAGCAGGAAAAAAAAAGCTAAGAAGTGAGATGCACCCTCCTAAGGTGCATTCTGCCTCCTCCTGTATTTCAAAAGCAGGAAAAAAAAAGCTAAGAAGTGAGATGCACCCTCCTAAGGTGCATTCTGCCTCCTCCTGTATTTCAAAGACAGGAAGAACAAAAGAGAAATGGAGAAGGCAGTTTCGAGCCAGAATTCGGGATAAACGGGAGGAAAAGTGGGCTTTTAAACGAGCCTCTCACGACCTTTCCCTCATGCTCTCCCGGCTGAATATTTGGAAAACAGGCATGATTGTGGCAGGTTATCATGCTTTGCCCGATGAATTGTCAGTCGAATCCTTTTATCAAAAATATCAACATAAATGTGATTTTGTTTTTCCCCAGATAAGGCCAATGGAGGAAAGAATGCGATTTGTTCCGCCTCTATCAAACAGAGAGGAGGACTGGGAGAAAACCTCATGGGGAGGCTTTCAGCCTGTTGGTGAGGAGGAGGTGCCTGTATATGAAATTGATGTATTTTTGATTCCCGCGTTGGTTTTTGATCGTATGGGGCGCCGGTTGGGACGGGGCAAGGGCTTTTACGACCGCGCGCTTACCCGATCTGTGGGTTTAAAGCTGGGTTTGGCTGGTTCCTATCAGATATCTGAGTTTGCTTTGCCGGAAGAGGATCACGATATTAAGATGGATGCCGTACTGACGGATCAGTTTCTGTGTGTGGCTTTAAAGCATTCAAGAATGTTTAATTTAACAGGTTCAGGAGTCACAGTACAATGACAGATTTACTTTGGAGTTTGGCGAGTGTTTTGTCCGGAGTTATTCTGGGTGTTTTCATTGTGTTTTTGTATTTGCTGATTTTTCGCGCGCGAAGAAAAAAATATATCAAGAAAGAAGTGAACTTTGTTATCAATCAAGCCAAATCCCAGGCCATGCGGATTGAAAAAAATGCTCATTTCAAAGCGCGGGATATGGAGCGCAGAATGAGAAACAAGGTGGAAGCGGAAGTGCGCAAGGAAAAAAAACAGGCAGAAGATATAAAATATCAGATGGAGAAGAACAAAATCCGTCTGGAAAGGGATTTAAGAAGAAAGACGGAAGAGTTGGAGAGTCGGATTCAGGATATGGGAAGGCAAAAGGATAGATCCAAAATAATGGAGCAACAGTTGGAAAAAGCACTTGGAAAAACAAAAGAAAAAATGGAAGAACTCAATATCACGATGGAAAAAGCGGCAAATCTGACAAAGGAGCAGGCGCAGGATGAGATAAAGAAAAACATAGAGGAGAAAGTGAAAGCGGAAATAACTCCTCGTTTGATGAATATGGAAGCGGAATTAAAAGCGGAATCGGAAAAGAAAGCAAGATTAATTTTATCTCAAGCTATTGCCCGCTTTGCTTCAGAAGTCTCCACGGAAAGGACTACATCTTCCATTCCCATTAAGGGGGAGGAGACCAAAGGAAAAATTATCGGCAGGGAGGGGCGTAATATCAGGGCTTTGGAATCCGCTTGTGGGGTGGATATTATTATTGATGAAAGCCAGGAGATCATTTTAATTTCCTGTTTTGATGCTGTTCGCAGGGAAGTGGCGATACGTTCCATTAGTCATTTATTGGAGGAGGGGCGGGTACATCCCGCGCGTATTGAGGAAGTGGTTGGAAAAATTAAAAGAGATATATTTGTTGCTATGATGGAGGAGGGACGGCAGGTTTGTTTTGATTTAGGTATTCATGATGTGAAACCGACTCTTATAGAAACTTTGGGTTCATTGAAATATCGCTTTATAGAAGGTAACAATGTTCTCAAAAGCAGTATTGAGGTGGCTCATCTATCCGGTTTGATTGCCGGTGAAATCGGCGCCGAAGAAAAAACAGCGAAAAGGGCCGGGCTTTTTCATGCTATTGGTTTGGGCGTGGATCATCGTGTAGAAGGCAGTTATTCCCTGGTGGGAGCGGAGCACGCTAGAAAGCATGGAGAATCCCCGGTTGTGTGTCAGGCCATTCGTTGTCACAGAGGGGATGTGGCGGCGGAATCCATTTTGGACCATATCATACAATCCGCCCATAATCTTTTCCGTGAGCGTCCGGGAGCGCGTCGGGAGGTGATAGAAAATTACATCAGTCGTATGAAGGATATGGAATCTGTCGCCAATAGCTTTGACGGAGTAATAAGAAGTTTTGCCATCAGAGCGGGAAAGGAAATTCGTGTTCTGGTGGACAGTGGAAAAGTGACGGGTGAGCAGGTATTTATGTTGAGTCGGGATATTGCTGAAAAAATCACCAAAGAAATAGATGAACCTGGCCAGCTCATGGTAAGCGTGGTGAGAGAATGCAGAATGGTTGAGCAGGCTCGTTGATTCCTTATAGTACAGATAAAGGTTGATTTGACGAGATAGGTCATTTAGTAATGAGAATTAGTTTTTTTATCTGTTTTTCATGAAATTCAATTACGAATTAAGAAAAATAAACACAATAAAGAACAGAATCAACTTTGAGAGTGTATTTTTTATATACACTGTATTTAAAAATTGATGTTTTTATCAAATATATTATTATATGAAAAAAAATATCTAATCGCGATTATTTTTAGTTCAAGATGACTTAAGAGGTGTAGTATTTTTAGATTACTTTTTCTTTTTCTTATTTTGGTTCCCTCTGTTTCTGCCGATATCAAAAAGCCTCCTTTAGATGTCCATATTCAGGTAACTGCCGACCATAAGGGACCTGTGTGGGATCCGGTGCAATATTTGGGTGAACTCCCGAGCGCTGTTGTTCAATCCATTCGTTCACCGGAGGAATACTGGAGAGCCTTAGAGGATGAATATTTAAGATTAGATGTGCATAAGTATTACAAACTATTCTACAACTGGTATCTTACACAACTTCCTTTGGTGGTATTTTCTGATAAACAATTGGATATGAGTGATAATCAGATAGTAAAATTTATACTCAATGAAGATTTCGGAGATATAAATTTTTTATTCCTTGAAAAAGCTATTACAAGTGAACAGCTGATTGCTTTGGTTGATAAATATAATTATACTCCTCCGGAACGGCTGAATCTTTTTTTACTCATTTTACATAAAAATATTTCAGAAGAGGAATTGTCAAAACTGTTCACAGTATGGAATATTGCAGAACATACAGCTGTATACGCTCGTGATTATAAAAAATACATGGGTACATTTATTGATACTTTAAGTTTTTCTTCAGAAGAGCAAGACAAAGAAACAGTTTTATCCATGCTTGATAAACATCAACTCCCTATTACTTCTGTACTCCATGAGCTTTTTCAAACCAACAAGGCCACTTTGTTTAATGAGGCTGTTAAAAATCCTCAAATAAACGTGAATATTCAGAATTATTTGTCGCAAACAGTTTTACATACGGCTTCAAATGCACAATGGATTAATGCAGAACCCTATATTCGCTCCTTGTTTCAAAGGCCTGATCTTAACTTGAATATTGTGGATTTTCAGGGTTGGACGCCTATTTTTTATATTGTGCATAACAGCCAAAGCCGCGACTCTGAGGGAATCAAACTATTTTTAAGCCGCAAATCCAAATTGAATATGGATATTCAGGATTATAATTTGAGAGCCCTGCCTTTGCTGGCCGCGGAATTGGGTATGCCTGATCTGGCTGAATTGCTTCACCAACAGGGAGCTCCTTTGCCGGAGCAGGTGAGCCGGCTTAATTCATATATGACGAAAGATTACCAAGGTATGTGGTTTAAATACAAAGTAGAATTGAACTTGGATGAAATGGCGGAATTGTTTACTTTCGATTCAATAAAACCTTCTTTTTCTGAATTTCAGAAAAAATTACAGGCTGGCGAATTTTTAATGAAAAATGAGAGAACTTGGGAGTATTATAAATATTATTTTTTATTTCAACTATTGCACAATTTTTTCACTAAGGAAGAAAATATGCGTTATCTTTATATCATGAACTTAATGTTTGATGAGAAAAGATTCAGTGAGAATTTTCGTATACAATTAACAAAAGTTCTTTATCAGGATATCACTCGTTTTAAGGAGATGTTTTCCGTGGTGAAAAATAAAAAGGAATTACTGAACAGCAATCTACTCTATACTCAATTTCTTATTAATAATGAAGGAGAAAAAAAAACTATTCTTGAGTTTAAGCTCTTAGACAGAGTCAATATAAAACCCATTCCACAATCTGATAATGCTTTGTATTTTGCTACCGGTGTTAGTTCTTTTCTAACCGAAGCTGTGCGCACCACTCAAATAGAGGTAGTGAAATTTTTATTGCAGGAGGGGGCGGACCCTACTTTTAATGAGAAAAATTTTATTATGAGAAACAGTATCGTGGCGGCCATTTTAACCGGTGATTTGTTGTATAAACATGAAGATCTTTATCAGGGTCATTTGCGTATTGTGGATATGTTGATGAGTCATCCCTCTGTAACAAAGGACTTTTTACATCAGGATGTTATCCCTGGAATAAATTATGTTGATCTGGCGGCATTGAGAGGGGATTTATATATTCTGAAAAAAATGTATAAAAAAGGAGCACATGTGTCACACGGTAAATCTTTTTGGGATACAGATGTTTCTATTGAGAGGCTTATCTTTTCGTTTGGTTTTATAAAACTGACGGATTTTATCTTGCAGAAGGAAATCGATAGAGGTGCTGGAAATGAATTTATGGAAAAAAATCTAAAAATGTGTAAAAAGGCTTTTCACTAATCATTACAGATAAAAAGAAAAAATTAAAATTTAATGATATATATCCAGAACTTAAATTTTAAAATGTTACTTATGGAATAATATTGTTCAATCCTGTGACTTAGTCAGACGGGATAAAGCACCTTTTTTTAAAACTCCTTATATTTTAACATTTTATTTGAACCAATAGAAAAATTTGTTGAGTAAAAATACTCTCTACAAGTAAATAAATTACTTAGTAAATATTCTTTAGATAACAATTAATTTTTAGAGCTATCAGCTACAGTTATAAATGATATAAGTTTTTTTATAGATTAATTCTTTAAATAATAAAATCCAGCTTTAATTCACAATAAACAAACCAAATAGTGGAAAGTTTTACATTTTTATATTTTTAAACTTGCATTCTCAAAAAAAATATTTAAATTGCACTCATGCCATTACAAAACTGGCAGAAACAGTATCAAGGAAAATAATACAAAAAGGGTAAAAAAGATGATTTTTAGAACTATAACAAATAAAGACAATAAATAAAAGTCTCATAATATAGGGAGGATGTCCCAATCTGTTGCCGAGTGCGTTGCTCCTTTATTGCTGAAAAATCCTCTCATGGTTTTTGTAGCTATGAGTTCTTTTTTCTTATTGTCTTGTGGAGAGAATCTTAAACAATACAGTCCAAAAATTGTCCCTCCACCGCAAGAATATATACCAACCGCGCAGTTTATGGCTGTTAAACCCAGTGATCCCAATGGAGGCTATTTTGTGTATCAAAAAGAAATTGATATAACAGAGGCACTTAAGGATGTGTCAACTCGTGAAAAATCTCTTTTGCCTATAGATTATGAAAAAGGCTCTGCGGCCGGCATCCACATGGAAACTGATTATAAGGAAGCGCAGGGCATTTTAAATCACAACTTTTCAAGGCAAAGCGCTACATTTTATAAAGAGGGAATAGCCGTAGTTTGGAGAAAGGATTCCCCGCGAACTCCCAATGCCATCTATGTGCTTCAGCAATACCAGGGAGTAATGGATTTTGGCCCTTACCTAGAGAAAGAAAGATTTGCACGAATAGGCCATTCTTTTGTCTCCCAGTTTAGCATCGGAGAGGAAAATCAGGACATTTTAAAAGATCCAAAAGCCCGTCGCTTTATCACATCCCTTTACAGGCATTTAGAAAATACAGAAGAGGACTGTATTGAGAGTTACTCTTGTTCCTTTGGCATCAACCCTGAAGGCAACTATATTGTCTTCAAACTTCCCAAAATGGTTTTGCTTTTTGGGAACAATGCGCGCCGCAATCTGGTGCAGATGGCTCTGATTAAAAACGACGATCCGGCTTGTTTTAAAAGCCCCTTTGATTTGCTGACTGCAGAGTTTTCCTGCGAGAGACCAGACAATTCTCGTGTGGTTTTTGGCTTGGGAGACAGTCATAAAGAGGTGATTGAGAAATCCGGCATTAGCGCAGACGAACTGCCCATTACTTACCAAAATATAAGCCTTTTGCAAAAGACTCGGGCCGTCGGTATTGAATGGAATAGAAGTAATTTTGAGGAAAAAGAAGAAAAAATCCCTGACTCCGCATATCTCTCCGCTGTGTATATGCGCGACCATGAATATAACATTCCTTTTTTGTTGGACCAGTCTCTTATCAAAGTCACCCTTGGGGAATCCAATACTGTTCAGCTTGAGTTGGAACCATTATTACCCCAACAAGGAAAGCCTTGGACAATAAAAGATATAGAAGAAAAGCAGAAGACAGCCTCCGCTAAAGACTCCTCTTACTTTTATCTGTCTAATGAGATGCCTCAAATAAAAGGTCAATTTATTGTTCAGAAAAATTTGATTGAAGCTTTTTTGAATTTACTGAAGGAAAATTACAAAAAGTTTTATTATACAGAATCTTCTTATCCTTCCATTTACAGCCGGTTGCTTGGAAAACACAATGATAAATTTGCCCTGGATGCCCATGGGGTTTTGATATTGAGCAAACCGAAGGGATTTTTTGATTTGAAAACAAAGCAATATTCTTTTTTTATCCAAATATCCATTGATGAGCCTAGCGGTCGGATGAGTTTTTATATGTCTCTGCTGAGCGATGATTTTGAAAATTACATTATACAAAATCAAAAAGATGCTCTGAATTTACTTGAACCCCTGCAGGAGCTTTCCGGTTTTAAACTGGGTGACAGAATCTATCTCAGAAACAAGAAAATGGACTCAAAAGGGAATGAAACAGCCATTGCGGCCTATCCTGTCGAAGAAGGGCAAACTCTTTTCACTTTGACTGATTATTATAGTGAACGTGAATCTAAGGCTGTGTATACATCGGGAAGGGATAAAAATATTATTTATGAAAAATCCGAATTAGTTTCTCCTGGAGGAGTCATCAATCTTTATATTCTTCCCACCCTTCAAAAAAAGGATATCGAAGGTCATATCTTTGATGAATATGAGATTAATAAAATTAAAGTCAAAGGAAATGGCAGTTTTTTTGGAACAGTCGATTCTATTTGCGGGATTGAGGGGCTGTCTGCAAAAATCGGCATGTATGATCGCGCTTTTCAAAAGAGGCTTGTCAATCAAATTGCAAAAGCCCGTAGTGAGTCCTCTCCTGACACATCAGTTACAAAAACCGAGTCCTCTCCTGGCACACCAGTTGCAAAAGCTGAGTCCTCTCCTGACAAACCATTTAAAGGCTGTACTTATATAGCGCCTCAGGATTCTCTTTTTTCAGGATTAAGGAGAAGTGTTTTCTTCCCTTCACACAACATGGTGCTCTCCTTTGCTAATCGAGAGCTTTATACTGTAACGATATATAAAAAGCCTACAAAACAGAAGAGGAAAGGGGCTGTACAATGAGCATAAAAAAAACATTGATAGCTGTCATTTTAATGACCACTTTTTTTGGGAGCTGTCGTTTGGCGAAAGTCCGACCTGTTACAAAAATGCCGGATGGCAACAAGGATCGTATGCTAAAAGAAACTTTTTCCGGTAAGAAAAATGAAAGAAAGCACTGGATATATAAAGTCACAGTGGTGGACACTTCTTTTGGAGATGATGATTTTGTTTTTCAAGGACTTCAAAGTGAAGCCAAGATAGGACACTTTGAATTTACAAGGGACAAGCTGAAATTTAATAACAGTGTCACCCGGCAGACCCTAGAGAAACCGGAAATAGCCTCTCAAGGGGTTGCTGTGCTGATCAATGAATGGGATATCAAACATTCTGAGTACCGCCTAACAGAAGTGGACGGCTACACCATAAATAAGGAGGAGGAAAACAAATACATCAGCTGGGATCAAAAAAGATATTTTACTGTGGACTGGAAAAAGGCGGATATATCCGAAGCGAATACCTTTCCCTATACTGATCTTCTCTCCGACATCGCCTGTTGGAAGAAAAAAGCCTCCCGTGTGATTGATTCTTCAAGAGAGACAACCGAAAGCTATATCAGCTTTATTGTGGCTGTTGAATATGAAAAAAAATTCTTTTGTCCCGGAATAAATTCACTAAAAAGATGGGATCAATCCAACCTTGTAACCACAGTTCATTATAAATACTCTTTTAAAAAAGTAAAAGACCCTGCTTTAAAGGATGAAAATTACACTCCCTATGTCTATACGGGAGAACAGGATCCTTTGCTTAAAAAATACGGCTATTTCCGAACTGTTCGTCCGGCCATTGCCGAAGACGGACGGGATAAGAACATTTTTTATATGAACCGCTGGAATCCCAATAAAAAACATGTGTTTTATTTTTCAAAGGATTATCCGGAAGAATATAAAGACATTGCTCATGGGGTTATTTGCCATACCAACAAGCTTTTGGCTCAGCATGACCTGAGTGATTATCCTCTGAATGGAAACTGTAAGGAGGATGGTTCAAAATTGCCAACTCAAAAGGAGACCTGCACGAGGGGAATCTGTTTTGAGTTAAGAGAAAATACAGGTCAAGAGTTTGGAGATATCCGCTACTCCTTTTTTCATATGATTCAAATTGATGTGCCGGTTTTGGGTTATGGCCCTTCAGATGCCGACCCAGCCACAGGGGAAATCATTGCTGGAAATATTATCACAGCTATTCACTCTTTAGATTTTTACCTGAAATATCTTGTACAGGATCGGCTAAAGAGGGATTTAAAAGAATACTATAACGAAAAGGGTGAATTGGTTAAAGACAACAAAACAAAATACGATAACAGCTCTCTTTTTGTTAGAATGAAACAGACTCTGAAAGAAAATGATCACAGCCAGTGGACAGCCACTTCAAAACTACTTGACAGGGATTCCGATATCCGACCGGAATTTGAACAGCTGGTCACAGAGTTGACTTTTGGTTATCCCGGCTTTTCCGGCTACACCAGTTCTGTGGGGCAAAACTCTTTATCGGAAAACAAAGACCTTCATTTCAATATTGATTCATTGAAAGAGTTTACATTTATTCCAAAAAAAATATTAGAGGATTTTCAAAATATCATACAACAATCTCAAGAGGACACTTCAAAACAACTCAACCACCACAGAAATACAACCATTTATCCCGCAGGCCCGGTGATAGCTCAACTGCCTGCTATGCTGGCTAATGGGATGAAGCCGGAGGAAATTAAAAAACGAATCCTTTTTGAGTTAATGTCCCATGAGCTGGGTCATGTTTTGGGTTTGAGACACAACTTTTATGGCAGTTTTGACTCTCGTCACTGGCACGAGCACAGTGAAAAAGACCATGACTTGTTAAAAACCTCTTCAGTCATGGATTACCTGAATATCAAAGATTGGGTTTCCAGTCCTTTAAGGGCTTTATGGGGGCCTTACGATGAAGCGGCTCTTGTATACCAGTTTTCTGGAGGAAAAAAAGATATTTCTCGGGAAAAAGACACCCATTATCTGTTTTGCACGGATCATCATAAACCTCTCAATGCTTTGTGCAATGCTTGGGATTATGGTGACACAGCTTCCGATGTAATGATGAGTCTAATTGAAAATTACGAGGAAAGTTATTTTATAAGAAACTTAAGATTAAATAGAGCCTACTGGGATACCAGCAGTTACCCAGCCCGAGTGTTCAACGATATGTGGAATGCAAAGAGAATGCTTTTGATGTGGAGGACCGCTTTTCGCTACAATTATATATCTAAAATTTTAAATGAATCCAATAGAAATTATCCAGCAGATAGAGTGAACTTCATATCCAATCAGGTGCAGAAAGATATTCGCCAGGCCATTAAGCTCAATCTGGCTTTTTACAATTCTGTGATTCAACTTTCTTCGTCAGATCGTGACTGGAAGACTTTTTATAACGAAGAATCTGGCTCCATCGAAAAGATTGGTGTGTTTTGGGATAAGCTTTTTGCCATGTTTTTTTTAATGGGTGATGAAGGCTTTCTTTATAATCCCAACCACTACTTAGGCAATGCCAGTTACCTCACCTACATTGATAAATTGAAATTTCGTCAGATGATAGAGGAAATTATGGAAAACACACTCACTGAAAGAGTAGATATGGAGCCTTGGTTTATTAGCTTAGGCCGCTTTCTTTATGCTAAAAACGCCTCCAATTTTTACAATATATCCGACAACGGTGACGGTGCTTTATTAGAAAAAATAGGCATCCGCTGTTACACACCAAAAGGATTAAAAGATCGCTTGGGCATTGATCCAGAAGCTTATCAGATTGATGAACATACTCCTCTTGACTTTCTGGATACAGCTCTTGTCCCAATGGAAAATTATATTAATAAAATTAATGACCCTTACTACAAGGATACAAATGAAACACTGGGTGTCACTTACTTTGACGGAAACTATTATACAGCCTCTAGCAATTTGAACAAATACTCGTTTACCATTATTGACCAAATGAGGCGGGTCACTCATTCCGGAGGCAGAAGTTTACGGCTGGGCAAGCAGGATGTTTATGAGGTTTTTTATTTATACAATTACTTTAAAAAGAATGGGGTTATCCCACAGAATTGCGATGATGGATTCTGATGAAAAAAAGCTCCTCTCTCTTATGCCTTTTATTTGGCTTATATCTTGTTTTTGCGTCCTTATCCGCTTTTTCAGAAGAAGACCCTGTTAACAGGGCTTTATCTGAGCTTATCTATGAAAAAGATTCAAAACTTGCCGAGAAAGATGTAGAAAAATCTTTCCGTTCTACTATAGCTTTTTCGCATATCAACGGGTTTATTGAAAGCTCAGACAATATCAATCGTCTTTCTTTAACAGGTTCTTACGAGTTTTTAAAAACATGGTTTTCTCTTACACAATCCATCAATCATCATTATCTTCGAAATAACAACAATGACAAAGGAGTGTGGATTCAAGATACCATTTTGTCGGCTCAAAAAGAGTTTAAAAACTTTTTAGTAAACGATAGTTTTGTTACAACGGGTATTTCTTCCACTCTTCCTTTTTCTCATTACTCTCAGGTGAATGATATTTGGACGGTCAGCACAGCCTATCTTGTTTGGAGTTTAAAGCTGGATTCCTTTTTTAATCCCTACAAGCCGGAATGGATAAAAAATATAACAGTTTCCATTAAACCCATCATCCGTTATTATTTTTCAGAATATACCACTACTCCCACGGAAGGGCAAAGCTTGGGAGGAACACCTCTCCCTCAGTTTTTGGCGGGTATTCAGAACCTGGGTTTGAGGGTCAATATTACAGATCGCTTTTCACTTGCGGGCAGTTATGGAAGATGGGTGGTTTCCACTTATAAACTTGCAAATGATGATTACAATTTAAGGCATTTTTATCTATTTTTAATTGTGGGAAGCTTGAAAATTCACAAGCAATGGGATCTTTCTCTTTCGTATTCACACATAGACCGTATAGACAAGCCGGGACGGACAGAATTTGTTTTTTTGGATAACCGGCTCAGCTCATGGTCTGCTACAGTCAGCTACTCTTTTTCTTTTAATCTTCCATAAAACCAGTTTACAACAAGCTCAAGTGGATATTTGTGACAGTCAATTTAGGTCTTCTTCTCAATCATCGCTTTTATCTCAACCACCTGCCTTCTAAGTTCTTGAAAATATTGAGTTTTTATTTTCAAAAAAGAAGAGTGATGGATCCCCAGCCTATAAAGTTCTTCTGTCTTTATATCAAGCAATCACAGGAGAAGAAGAAAGTAAGAAAAATTTTTTAAAAAATTCTCTAAAGATTTTTTTGATTTAATTATAATTGATGAGTTTCACAAAGGAAGCGCTAAAGAGGATTCATCTTGGCGGGAGATTTTAGAGTATTTTAGCTCTGCCACTCAAATTGTTTTGACTGCAACTGAAGACTCTCTCGGTCTGGAATATGCCTTATTAAATTTTAGCTCTGCCACTCAAATTGGTTTAACTGCAACCTCCTATTTATCCCGTTGATAACAGCCCATAACCCCTACTAACTGTAAATCCCGTCAAAATCCCGTCAAAATTCTCTGTAGAGAGTTTTCTTTGGAAAGCTTTTTTTTATGCAAAAGTAAATATTTAAAGACATTTTATCCTGAACTTTTATTCCAAACTTTATTCCGTCATTTTAGACCGACATTTAAACATATTGATTCTGAATTATACCTATGAATTGTATGATGTTATCCTTGAAGAAATAAAATTATATTTAGACTTAATTGTTAGGTTTTGAAAAAATAAGAGATTCATCAGGTATTTTTAAAACAGTAATATCTTCTTCAGATATACCTATATTTTTTTTTGTTGTATCTATATCTTCTTTGGTTATGCCCCCGTCTGCTTCACTCTGCATTATGGGGGAGTTTTTCCAATTTTCTTGAATATAATGAAAAAAAGAATGATATAAATCATTATCTATATATAAATCCCCTTTTTTGTCATTTCTAAGTCTTCTACATATTTCTTCTATTTCAAATATCTTTTTAAATGCATCTGAAAAAATACCAGTATGAAATAAATTGGAAAAATCTGATTTCACAGTTTCACATTTATTCCTGCCATAACTAAAGACACCGTAAGCGTTCATATCAAGTGTTTTCCTAGTAATTTCCCTTATCTCTTTAAAAAGTTCGATTATTCTATTAAAGTTAAAATTATCAGGTGAAAATTTACCTTCTTTATTTAACACTTGAAAGGAGTGCTTGATTATAATTGAATCAGATATTGTGACAAATAAAATATCTGCATATTTTTTTGCCAAGTTAGTTATCTCTTTATAAAAGCTTTTCATTTTTGGTTTTATACTACTATCCTTTTTAGACAATAAATCACTCCCTTTACAAAAATCCACTAAGCCAAAAATAGAATGTTCACTATATAACATTTCATTTATATACTCATCTTTTACTATGATAAAAAAAACATTTTCTTCATGTTTTTTCAAATTAAAAAAGAACAAGATATCATTTTTTAAAATTTTGTCTGGAATAAAATGATGTCCTTTTACACATAGTCCAACTTCTAAATAGTTTTTATGTTTCCTTTTAAAGTTTATCTCTGAAGTTCTATATTCTGTTGGATCTGTAAGTTGTATAGCGCCATACTTATTATTTATATTATTTGTGAAATTTTCAATTTCAGATTCTTTAATTAAATACATTAAACGGTATATAAGCCCCTTTCCCTTTATGGGTTTATGTTTTATTTGATCTTCTTGAAACTCGGAATAATCAATCACTGTTCCATGTTGCTTGAGAATTTCTTTTTCATTTTTTAAATTTATCATTTTACTAATTTTTTATGTTTGATAAAAGTAAGGGATTCTTTTTCTTATTCCTGTTCACCAGCTCTTCTTAAAACAATAAAAGCTTCTTTTAATTCTTGAGAAACAGAGCTGGCAGGCTCATTTAAAACAAGTTTTTGATACTCATCCAGAAAACTCATTCTTATTCTATAAAATAAATAAAGAAAGTGTTTGATAAACCCTATGCAATCTAAAATAGCAATCTCAACTCCGGTTGAGAAGTAGCTTTTTTTTGCAAATTCAAGAACAGTGTCTTTTACAGGTTCTGTGGTAATGAAAATGTAATTATTCAAATGAGCCGACTGTTTTATTTTTTCCAATGCTATATGAATATCATTTTTAATGACTTGCTTGGTTTTCATTTCATAACAAGTCACTACATTGTCATCATCAGTTAAAGTTATCTCTAAATCTCCAAAAGCTTTTGTCTGCTTATCAGAGGCAGTATGAGATTTTAAAGATAAAACTTTTTGTTTTAAGTACTTTTCAGCTGATTTATAAGCCGCCGCGACAATTAAAACAGACAGACGGGAAGAATTTTTACAAGCCAAATGTTGAATCAATAGATTAACAATCTCTTCAGCACTTAAATGAGACTTGTCCTTAGAAGTTTTGAGACCGGACATTAGTGTCTTAAGTCTTTTGGTATTTTCATTTTTAACAATTATTAAAATTCTTATACAATCCAAGAGCATAATCTTGGCTGTAACCTTATTTTTGTTAACAACATCCAATAAAAACAAAATCTCTTTATAAACATCTCGTGGTCTCCCAATTAATTCCACATCCAGAGTTAAAGCTTTATTGATATTCCTTAGAGCAGGAGTTAAAAAAGCAGTTGTTGCATTACAGGGTAATTCATATTTATTTATAAAGTTAGACAAATATTTTTCGTCATAAGATCTTCCTGAGAAAGTGTCATCGCTACCAATTTCAGTGTATGGCTTTCTGATATCTGCTTTCGGCTGATGAATCTTGGCAAGAAGGCATGACATTAACAGTCTAACAGCCGCTCTATTGGTTGAACACCTTGCTACATAATCTACTTTTTGAAATACAGTGGAATCAGAGATGACTCGACTCTTTAAACGATTCTCTGCTGAATTATATAATTTTTCCAAAATTTCAGCACATTTCTTTTCAGTTGTCATAATGTTAGCTCCAGTTCACTAAAATCTTTTTGTATGTTTTTATCATCAGAGGAAGCTCTTATTTCCATTATTTTCTTAGGATCATAATTAGTCCATAAGCTCTCTCTTCTCATATCTTTTGTAGAGTGGATAGTTTTTTTCAGACCTGTGGTTTTGAACCATTTTTTTCCTGGATAAAGTTTATTCATAAAATCACAGTCATAATTGCTGATGGCGACAAATCCTTTTACAGAGTTTAAAACTCTGGCCAGATCCCTATGATCTTGATCATTCATTTCATTGGAGTAAGCTTTTGCATCTCCTCTGGTGTTGTGGATATAGGGTGGATCACAATAAAATAAGGTTTGGGGGGAATCATACAGCTTAATCACTGCAATAGCCGGTCTGTTTTCTATTTGCACTCTAAGCAGTCTTTCAGCGATATCAGAGAGAGTACTCGTTCCACCAAACCACCGGGAGATAACTCCCGACATATTTCTCCTTGAGGTATTTTTACAGTTAGCCCAACGGCCGAGTGATGCTGTTTGAGCTAAACCTGTTCTTACTTGTCTTGCACGAACATAAAATCGCCTTGCTCTTTCAAAATCACTTGAATCAGAGCTTATTTCACAAGCCTGAGCAAATTCTTCTCTGGAAAAAGGTGTCAAACTCACAGCTTCAACCAGTCTTTCTTTTTCATTTCTGAGAACTCTGAAGAAATTGACAACCTCTCCGTCTAAATCATTATACGTTTCAACTTTTGAAGGTTCCCGGTTAAGCAACACAGCCCCGGAACCGGCAAAAGGTTCACAGTAATGATGACATTTAGGCAGTAGGGGAAGAAGCCAATCTAAATGGCTGAATTTTCCCCCATACCAACCAAAGGGAATCAATTTTTTACCTTGAAAAGTGGTAATTGGATAGGGTTTGTTTTTACCCACAGCGAAGTCTCCTTAAAAAATTTAACACTTATCAATAATAGTGTAGCTTTTTGATTTTTTTCAATGACTTTTTAAGTTTTAACAAGATAAATATGCAAGAGGGAAATCTGGAAATGTTTATACAATTAAAGTTGATTCTTTTGGAATTTATTGCAACGCATTAAAAATTTAGTATTATAGAAAGTTAAGTTGAAGTCACCTTATTTCCTAGTTGAAATGGAGGTCAGAACAGAAAAAATACCTTTAAATAATTTTTCATATTCAGTATCAATATTTTCACTTTTTAAGTTTTCAAAAATAGAGTCTTTGATTTTTTTTATTATATCTTTTTGCTCTTCTTCAAGAACATTGTTTTTTTGTAACCATGATTTGAACTATTATTTTTTAATATCTCGTTTCTTTTTTTATTCTCTTCACTTCCAAGATCAAATAATTTCCATTAGGAAGTTTTACAATAAAATCCGGTGTTCAGTTTTTTGTTTTTCTTTTTCATCCATGTAAGTAATGTTAAATTCCAAGTGATCGTTTTTAACCTATGCCAAAATCTTTTTATTTTATAGTTTTCCTCTTTTCTAAAGACAAACTTAAGAGCTTTTGAAGAAATAGATAGTGTCATTTCTTATCCTTTTTCAGGTATTTTAAGGTTTTTTTTTATAAAACAAGGCTAATTATAAGGATTCTCCTAAAAATATAGAACAAAATGGACAATTTTCAATAGAGATCAATCAAAATCTTCTGATTAAAAAGCAGAAACAAAAGAAGCTAAAGATCAAAATTGCTTGTCACACACAGTGGATCGTGGGTCTGAAGACACAACTTGTATCTTTATAAGGTTGTTGTATTCGGTCTTCTTTTCTCAGTTCCGGTTTTTTTTAAGTCGATCTATATTTCAGCAAGACTAATGACCGAGTAAAATTGATAAAATATCAGGAAAATGGCAAAAAAGAGGATATGGCTTTTAAATATAGGAATGAGCATAAAGCTCATATAAAAACCTATATTTGCTAATAAAGCATCAGTCGTCTGATTACATAAGCTATCGGCTTTCGCTTTGAACAACAACGAAGATGCAACCAGGATATGAACAAGAATTTTGACAAAAAATTGCCGGAAAAGTCCAAAGGGCAAATCCTGATCTATCAGACTGAGGAGGGGCAAACCAAGTTAGAGGTTCGGCTGGAGGATGAGACTGTCTGGCTTACTCAAAGGAGTATGGCTGAGCTATATCAAACAACAAAACAGAATATCAGCCTTCACATTCAAAATATTTATGAGGAAGAGGAATTAGAGCCAGAATCAACTGTCAAGGAATCCTTGACAGTTCAAAAAGAAGGTAAAAGAACAGTAAAAAGACCGCAGGATTTTTACAATCTGGATATGATTATCTCTGTAGGATACCGCATCAAATCCCAATTAGCCATCCGATTTAGGCAATGGGCTACAAAGCGACTGAGAGAATATATCATCAAGGGCTTTTTGTTGGATGATGAGCGGCTTCAAAACCCCCATCAGCCTTTTGATTACTTTGAAGAACTGCTCCGCCGCATTCAGGACATCAGAACTTCTGAAAGGCGGTTTTACAAAAAAATCACTGATGTTTACGCTACAAGTGCGGATTATGATCCTAAAGTTAAAATCAGTCTTTCCTTTTTCAAAGCAGTTCAGAACAAACTGCATTGGATGGGCTATCGCTGGTCAAACAGCGGCGGAAATTATCCACAAGAGGGCTGACAGCAGGAAAGCCAGTATGGGTCTTACAAATTGGAGAGGGGAAAAAATAAGGAAAGCGGGTGTGAGCATCGCAAAGAATTATCTCAAAGAAGAGGAGTTGCGAACACTTAATAACTTAGTGGAGCAGTATCTTTTGTTTGCTGAGGGACAGGCTATGAGAAGAAAGCCCATGTATATGAAAGATTGGATTAAAAAATTAGACAGTTTTCTTCAAGTGAATGAAAGAAATATTTTAACCCATGCCGGAAAAATTACCCATGAAACAGCCAAAGAGCTGGCAGAAAAAGAATATGATAAATTTCACACCAAAAGGATAAAAGCCAGTGATAAAAAGAAAACCGATTTTGATACATTTACAAAACAAATAAGCTCTTATAAAAAACAAATCAAAAACGGAGCAAATAAAAAAAGGCAGACAACCGTCAAGAAAGGTAGAATAAAATGAACAGATGGTTATTTTTTTAGGTTTACGATACTTTAAGAGGGTTATAAAAATTTTGAGGAAGGTCAAGGATGACTGAACAGTTTTGATATGAAAGGCTGGATGCTCTTGAGCAATATGGCAGCGGTCTAAACAAAGACATCCCCAGCTTTATGAAAGAAAATCTCAATCCAAATTTTGAGCTGAGGTCCTATCAAAAAGAGGAATTTGCCCGGTTGTTTCATTGTTTTGAAAAGAATTTCCCTAACAAAGAACTGCCTTTGCATCTACTGTTTAATATGGCCACAGGAAGCGGTAAAACTTTGATTATGGCCGGACTTATTCTCTATCTCTAAAAAAAGGCTATAGAAACTTTCTGTTTTTTGTCAATTCAACTAATATCATAGAGAAGACAAAAAGTAACTTTCTCAATCCCAATTCATCAAAATATCTTTTTAATCAAAATATTATGTTTGACACAAAAAAAGTTTCTATAGACACAGTTGAAAACTTTGATACTCAAGATTATTTTGAACTTGCAGAAAAGATGAAAGCTACAGATATATCACATTGGCAGGAAGCTTTGGAAAAAGGACAAATTGAAACAAGCGGCATCCCTGCTATGTGGTTTGTTGCTCCTTCATGGGAAAATTTTGCCTACGGAAAATAAATGTAACTTTGATCGCAAAATATCAAACCATTTTGCCGACACTGATAAAATGGTGAAAATGTCTAATTGACAAACAAAAAAATGTAAGAAATACAAAAATATTTCTAAAATCCATTTTTTTATGGTTTTATTATTGATTTTATTCTAAATATGGATAAAAATATACTCAGATATACATAAATGAAGAGGTTTTTATCCATGAATATCTCTAAAGAAAAAAATGCTATTCGTATTATCAAAGCTAATAAAGGCATTATCAAAGCTAATGAAGCCATAAAAAAACATATTCATCCAAGGACTTTATACAACTTGAGGGATAAAGGGGTTTTGGAGCAAATATCTTATGGTTTATATAAGTTAAAACAAAATAAGGTTTCTCATCCTGATTTTGTGACAGTGGCCTTGAGAGTTCCAAATGGAGTGGTTTGTTTAATTTCCGCTTTGGCCTTTCATAATTTAACGACACAGATTCCTCATAAAGTTTGGGTGGCTATTAAGCGAAACGCCTCCAGACCAAGAATAGACTACCCTCCTATTTCTATTCATCAGTTTTCAGATCAAAGCTTTTCTTCGGGTATTGATAAACATATCTTTGATAAAATTCCGGTTAAAATATACAACCCTGAAAAAACAATAGTGGATTGCTTTAAATTTAGAAATAAGATTGGCATGAACATTGTATTAGAAGCTTTAACTTTTTATAAAGAAAGAAAGAATTTTAATCCTTCAAAATTAATTAAATATGCAAAAATATGCCGTGTTGAAAATATAATGAAGCCTTATATAGAAAGTATAATATGACAAGAAAACAAATTACAAATATTCCAGCTTCTGTGAGACAGAAGCTTTTGAACATATCCAGAAAAGACAAAAGACCTTTTAGTGAGTTGCTTCAATATTATGCTATGGAGAGATTTTTATATCGTTTATCTCAATCTGATTATGCAGATTCCTTTATTCTCAAGGGAGCTTTGGCTTTACAAGTGAGAAAAGTGGAGAAGTTTCGTCCTACTATGGATATTGATATATCACAAAAGAGCAATGATGAAACATCTGAAACAATAAAACAAGTAAAAAATATTCTATCTACCGAAGTAGAAGAAGACGGCCTTGTTTTTGATTTACAAAGTATTCACCTTGAAGATATTAAAAGAGATACTGCTTATAAAGGTATGCGGGTGTTATTTCATGGAGCATTGGATTCAGCAAAAATCAACATGCAAATTGACATAAGCTTTCGGGATGTCATTTTTCCTGAACCAACAGAGAAAATAATTTTTCCTTGTATCTTAGAATTTCCTGCTCCTAAGCTTTGGTGCTACAGTTTGGAAAGTATTGTTGCAGAAAAATTTGAGGCTTTGATGAAATTAGGAGACTGGAATAGCCGAATGAAAGACTTTTATGACTTATGGGTGTTATCTCGACAACATGATTTTCATGGTCATCAATTATCAAAAGCTATTGAGCTAACTTTTAAAAATAGAGGCACTTCTTTGAAGCAGGAAATTACAGCTTTTAAGCAGGAATTTATAAAAAAGAAAAAAAAGGAATGGCAATCTTTTATAAAAACATTGAATCAAAAAGATCCTCCTTCTCTCTCTGATGTTATAGAGTTTTTAAAATTATTTATTCTGCCCATAGTAAAAGCTCTTACATTAAAAAAGTCTATGCCAAAATATTGGAATGCTCCAGGGTCTTGGAATATTTAATTTAAAACAATTCTTTTTTTGAAAATGAAATAAGGGAAAGAAAAGGCACTTTGGAATCAGGAGGACATGAGCCTTATCCTGATTTTTATTTTAAGAATGAAGATTTTAAACTGGCAGTGGAGCTTGAACTGAATATCAAGTCTAAAAATCGTTATGATTTAAAAACCATTGATTAGAGCAATTCCAGTTTTTCTTATGTCCTTTATGTCGTGGGAGCTTTGCAGAAAAAAAATCTCTTACTTGAATTTTTTGCTTATAAGGACGGCATTGGTATTGCCTGCTATGCAGAACCGGAAAATGTCTCCTCTTACTCTCATGGAAAAACTTCACTTACTGAGTGGTTAAAGAAAGAACGAGGAATGAATAAAGAGCAGGATAAAACTTTAGAAAGCTTTATGGAGGAGCTTCTTATGGCTATATGGGCTGTTATTCAATTCTCCAAAAATATAAGAGTCAGTTGACCTACTTATATTCAAGTCCCTTAGCGGCTATGAAAATGTCTGAGCTTAGGGGGGTGAAAATTATTGAGTGGCTTCGTTGGTTAAAAAAACATCCTATGATAGAAAACAAAGGCAGAAAAAGTTTTATTCATGAGTTAAAGCTTTTAAGCAATGTTTTAAACTGGTATAGGAATTTTATCAATGAGGATTTTAATGTTCCTATTACTAAGAAGCATAAGCAGATGTATGTCTTTAAAAGGAATGCCCCGATAAGGCCGGATTATTACATCCAGCCTGAAGATGCAAAAGTATGGGTAGAATGGTTGAAAGAACATAGAGGCAATTCTTCTTATTGGAGGCTTGCGGTTTTTATGCTTTCCACTGGTGCTCGTGTAGGTGAAGCTTGCGGAATGAAATGGAAGGAGATTGACTTAGAAAAAGGTATAGCCAGAGTAATAAGACGAGTGCGTTGGGATCATCATACCAGAGAAGCTTTTTTGGAAGAAGTGACTAAGACGAATCAGTCAGCCAGACTTCTTATGCTTCCTGAGAAATTAAGAAATATTCTTAAAGAAGTAAAGAGGCAGTCTGTAAGTGATTTGGTTTTTACGGATGAAAAGGGAGGATTGATAAGATACAATGCAATTCAATCAGCTTTCAATGCTGGTTTTTTAGCATTAAAACTTCCTTGGCGTTCAACTCACATTTGCCGTCATACTTTTGCAACAATTGCTTTGATGACTACAAAAAATATTTCTGCTGTTCAAGCCAGTCTTGGACATACGGAAGTAAAAATGACTCAAAGGTATGCAAAGGCTGTTGCTCTTTTGAGTCCGGAAATGGGAGAGAAAACTTTTTCCGCTCTCTTTAAAGATAGTCAGTTGTAATCAACTTATTCTTAATTGTTCTGAGAATTTCCAAGAAAAATCCCGTCAAAATCCCGTCAAAAAATATTTTTAAGTTAAAAACCTTAGTAAAATCAATACTTAATAAAATAAATGGCGTTCCCTACGGGAATCGAACCCGTGTCTTCACCGTGAAAGGGTGACATCCTAACCGCTAGACGAAGGGAACTAAAAGTGACCCGCCTTGGGCTCGAACCAAGGACCCTCTCCTTAAAAGGGAGATGCTCTACCAAACTGAGCTAGCGGGTCATAGTTTTCTTATTCTTCAGTATTTTAGCAGGAAGTCAAAAAAATTGTTTAATTTTTTGCATAGCAAGGTTGAGTGGCCTTATGCAAGTTGATTTTTCCGGTTTTATTGATTTAATCGTGATTACCGGTGTGGTTGTTGAGAAGCGGTGAATGCGATTTTTCCTGCAACTGCGGATGTGGTTTAATATAAATGTTGTAGCTTCCTCCAGTATCTGAAATTCATAACCTGAACAAAATTCAATTCAGTATCTCCAACATGGTATCAAACTCCTTCAGTATCTGATTAACAATATCCTGATATTTTATGCGCATATACAGAAGAACCTCCTTCCAATTACCAGTTCCCTGCTGTGCTGATTTTCGATATAATACAAAAAAAGGAAAATGATAATGTTGAAGAGGCATTTTTTTGAAAAAGAGACTACAAAAGTGGCCGTGGATCTTTTGGGGTGTGTGCTGGTAAGAAAAATAGGGAAGATTGTTTTAAAAGGTCGGATCGTGGAAACAGAGGCTTATCTGGGTTTGAAGGATGACTCCTGTCACAGCTTTGGAGGCAAAAAAACAGATCGTACGAAAGTTATGTATCTTTCAGGAGGACACACTTATATTTATTTTACTTATGGAATGCATCATTGCTTTAATATTGTGACAGCAGGCACAGGAGAGCCGGAAGCGGTTTTAATAAGAGCCTTGGAACCAATAGAAGGAATCGTGAAAATGCAAAAAAATCGTTCTCAGAGGCCACCACATTTACAACAAAATATTAAAAATCTTGCAAATGGTCCAGGCAAACTTTGTCAGGCATTTGATATTTGTAAAAAACTCAATGGTAAGATTTTTGAGAAGAATACATTGTACATAGAGAAAGGGAAGTTGATATCTCAAAAAGATGTGGTTGTAAGTGAGCGCATTGGTCTTTCTCCCGCTCTGTCAGCGCGTTACTGGCCTTTGAGGTTTTATATTAAGGATAACGATTTTATATCGGTAAAGTTTTGATATATGAGAGTCTGGATATATATAGAGGGAGCCTGTCCCGATTTATCTGGATGGAGGAGAGAGGAGAGAGGAGAGAAATCGTTGTCTGGTCGCTTTTTAGTTGATTTGACCAAGCAAGCTGGAATCGTATGAGCCAGGCCAGGTTGCTATTATCCGAGTTGATTACACTCCAGCAGGCTCACGCGTTTCACCGATCCGGTATGATGCTGGAACCCAGCCAGGCTATGCAGAGTTTGCCGCCACCGGTGGAAACTTGAGTCACAAAAGCCAGCTTAGCCATCCCGGCTTATTGTTTTCACAAATACTTCTGCCATATTCACCATTTTAGTCTCTTCATCCCAGCCATTCCAGCTTCTTCATCTCCAGCCATTTCAGCCTCTTCATCCCCAGCTATTCCGGCTCTTATTGTTTTCACAAATACTTCTGCCATATTCACCATTTTAGTCTCTTCATCCCCAGCCATTCCAGCTTCTTGATCCCCAGCCATTCCAGTCTCTTCATCTCCAGCCATTCCAGCTTCTTGATCCCCAGCCATTTCAGCCTCTTGATCCCCAGCCATTCCGGCTCTTATTGTTTTCACAAATACTTCTGCCATATTCACCATTTCAGCCTCTTGATCTCCAGCCATTTCAGCCTCTTGATCTCCAGCCATTTCAGCCTCTTGATCTCCAGCCATTCCAGCTTCTTGATCTCCAGCCATTCCAGCTTCTTGATCTCCAGCCATTCCAGCTTCTTGATCCCCAGCCATTCCAGCTTCTTGATCCCCAGCCATTCCAGCTTCTTGATCCCCAGCCATTCCAGCTCCTTCATCCCCAGCCATTCCAGTCTCTTCATCTCCAGCCATTCCGGCTCTTATTGTTTTCACAAATACTTCTGCCATATTCACCATTTCAGCCTCTTGATCTCCAGCCATTTCAGCCTCTTGATCTCCAGCCATTCCAGCTTCTTGATCTCCAGCCATTTCAGCCTCTTGATCTCCAGCCATTTCAGCCTCTTGATCTCCAGCCATTTCAGCCTCTTGATCCCTAGCCATTCCAACTCCTTCATCCTCAGCCATTCCAGCCCTGTAGGGGTCGAGCGGGGGCTATGGGCCGGCGGGGTTATAGTTGTAACTGTGGAAAAAACAAAGTTGGCAAAAAGTGTTCGAGCTGTATGTAAAGATAATCAGTTTTTGAAAATCACGGAGTGTAAAAATTACATAAACTATAAAGTCATTTCAATAAAATAGGCACTGACAGGCACAAACTCTTTTTATTTGTCTCGATTTTGCGTTATAAAATGTAGTTAGTCTGTGAAACTTGAAATTTTTGGGTTCATAAGTTTTTTTATAATTCAATTCAGCTGAATAGCCAGAAGAATCAACGCTGTAAAAAAGAGCCAAAGAAGGCCAGCAACACAAAACAACACAAAAAGGTAGCAAAAGACAAATAACACCAAAGAGAGTAAACTTAAGAGTGCAAGTAGAAAACACAAGCAGTAAGTAATAAAAATAAAATATGTAAATAAAACCTCAAATGTGGAAATGCAGAAAACAGAAAATATAAATAAAACCAAAAAGTGTAAATAAAACCAAAATAAGGAGAAAGAAATGAACAAAAAACACAGTGTATACTTAACTGGAATAGTGGGAGCTGGCAAAAGTGATACAGTAGTTTTTACAGACATTGCGAAAGCGGGTAAAATGAGTGTAAAAATTATTAAAAATTTTGTGAAAATTTCCTCTCTGATTCTTTCTTTGGTTTTTTCATTAAATTCCTTTGGTTATAAGAATATAACTCTATGTGACTTACTCAATTTAGATATTGGTTATTTAAGTCCTAATAGTGGTGAGGAGCGGTATACATTGAACAAAAAAACCAAGATGAAGAGGATGCTTGCATTGGTGCGAATCGATTTTTGTACAGGGAAGGAAAAGGAGGGAGTAGAGGCACTGAAAAAAGCTTCCTTGAGATATGACCATATTCACGCCTCTTATTTACTGGGTGTGCATCATGCAAAACTGAGTGCGCGTCATCATGTAACACTGAGTGCGTATCATGAAGAATCTGACAGCAGGCTGTTTCCTTATATTAATACTGCGATTTACTATTATGAAAAAGCGGCCACTCGGATTATATCGGCTATCAATTATCCGTACGGGGTGAATCCCGATCAGCCTGATTGGGAAGATAAGCATACAACAAGCGCCAAGGTGTTTGTAGGTATACCTCATTTGTATTATGAGAAATATATGAAAGCGGCGCCTCTTGTAGGCAGAGTAAAGAAAGTGTCTTCTACTGATCCTACTTTTGCTCTTGTTAAAATGCGGGATTGGTCTGAGCAATGTTTGAAAAGATCTGCTCTTGCAGCATGGAAAACCTATCCAGGAACTGCAAATGCAGTGAAAGCGTATTGCCAAGCTACGAACAATTTTGCCATTCAGGTTCTTCCTTTAGAGCAACAGCGTGTAAAGATAGTCGCAGATCAGTGTAAAGATGTTCTTCCGGATGAGTGCACCGCACATCAGAATATTTTTAATCAGATAACGAAGAAGTCTGATACCATGTTGAAGGCACTGGATCTCGTTCCTCGGATTTAAAATGTCTGATTTTTATAGATCCGGTGCTGACCGCACCGGATCTTAATCTTTGCTCATCAAATTACATCACTTGCGTTATTTACAGGAGCCTATAAAAGTTTTTGGTTATTCTGCATTTGAAGTGTGTTGAGATTTGCATTGGCTTTCTGTGGAAAATGGCTATTACTCAAAACCAAAGCCACTGTCTGCTGTGAAGAAGCCATTTCGGCCTCTTGAGCCTCAACCATTTCGGGGCCCCTTGAGCCCAACCATTTCAGCACCGTAGGGACCAGGCAGAAGCTATGGGTCGGGCAGGGCAGGGCAGGGTCGGGCAGGGTTTATGGGCCGGGCGAGGGCTATGGTTGGAACTCTGTAAAAAACAAAATTGGCAAAAAATGTTCGAGCTGTATGAAAAATAATCAGTGTTTGAGAATCGCGGAGTGTAAAAATTACATAAGCTATAGAGCCATTTCAATAAAATAGGCGCTGAAAGGCACAAACTCTTGTTAGTTGTCTTGATTTTACCTTATAAAAATGTAGTTAATTTGTGAAACTTGAATTTTTTGGGTTCATAAATTTTTTTATAATCCAATTCAGTTGAATAACCAGAAGAATCAAGCATGTAAAAAAGAGCCGAAGAAGGCCAGCAACACAAAAAGTTCGTCCTTTGATATTTAAAATGTCTGAATAATCAGAGGAATTAATTATGTAAACAAAAGCTGAATAAGGCAAGCAACACAAAAAGGTAACAAAAGATGAATAACACCAAAGAGAGTAAGTTAAGAATGTAAGTAGGAAACACAAACAGTAAGTAAGTAAAATTAAACTATGTAAATAAAACCTCAAATGTGGAAATGCAGAAAACAGAAAATATAAATAAAACCAAAAAGTGAAACAAAACCAAAGTAAGGGGAAAAAAATGCACGAAAAACACAATGTATCCTTAAGTGCACTAGTGGGAGCTGGCACAAGTGATACAGCAGTTTTTACAAACATTGCGAAAGCGGGTAAAGTGAATGTAAAAGTTATTAAAAATTTTGTGAAAATTTCCGCTCTGACTCTTTCTTTGGTTTTTTCGTTAAATTCCTTTGGTTATAAGGATATAATTAATTGTGACCACTTCAATAGAAGGACTTATAGTGATACGAAGCGGTATATAAAAAGACATAATCCAGATGATATTCATCCGATGCGTATAATGGCGCTAAGCGCTTTTTGTATAGGGAAGGAAAAGGGAAGAAAAGGAAGGAAAAGGAAGGAAAAGGAAGGACTGGAGGTACTGAAAAGACTTTTCTCTATGGGTGATATTCCGAGCACTTATTTACTGGGTAAGTATTATGCATCGGGTGGAATTTTCAAATGGCAGACTCCGGGTCAAGAGGATTACCGAAAAAACCTTAATATTGCGATTTACTATTTTGAAGAAGCGGCCGGTCAGATTATGTTGGCTGTCAATTATCCGGAAGGGGTGAATCCAGATCATCCTGGTTTGGAAGATCATTATAATCATCCTGGTTTGGAAGATAATTATACAATAAGTGCCAAGGTGTTTTTAGGTTTACTTGATTTGTATTATGAAAGATATATGAAGGGGGTTGAAAATTCCCTAGACAGTAAAAGAGAAAAAAAAGTGTCCTATATTGATGGTATTGTAACTCTTGTTAAAATGCGGGATTGGTCTGAGCGATGTTTGAAAATATTTGCCCTTGATATGTGGCAAACCTATCCAGCAGTTGCAAATGCAATGAAAGCGAATTGCCAAGCTAGGAACAATTTTGCCGTGCAGGTTCTTCCTTTAGAGCGACGGCGTATAAAGGTTCTTCTGGATATGCGAATCAAATATCAGGATGTTGTTAATCAGATAATACAGTTGCATGAAGGTAACAACAGATAAACCCCTTGAGCCTCAGCCCCTTCAGCCTCAGCCCCTTCAGCCTCAGCCATTCCAGCTCCTTCAGCTCCAGCTATTCCAACCCCTTCAGCCCTACAGCCATAGTCCCTTCAGCTCCAGCCTATTTCGGCATCTTGAGTAGCCGCAGCAATACCAACTGTTCACCGGAAGTGTTGCAGATGTTGAAAAAAGCTATTTCGGCATCTTGAGTAGTCGCAGCAATACCAACCCCCCTCCAGAAAGAAGCCCTTTCAGCCTCAGCCATCCAGCCCTGTAGGGGCCGAGCAGGGGCTATGGTCCGGGCAGGAGCTATAGTTGGAACTGTGTAAAAAACAAAATTGACAAAAAATGTTCGAGCTGTATGAAAAATAATCAATGTTTGAAAATCATGGAATGTAAAAATTACATAAATTATGGAGTCATTTCAATAAAATAGGCACTGACAGCCATAAACTCTTATCATTTGTCCCAATTTTGTATATAAAAATATAGTTAGTTTGTAAAACTTGAAATTTTTGGGTTCATAAGTTTTTTTATAATCCAATTCAGCTGAATAACCAGAAAAATCAAATATGTAAACAAAATCTGAAGAAGGCAAGCAACATAAAAAGGTAGTAAAAGACAAATAACATCAAAGAGAGTAAATTAAGAGTGCAAGTAGGAAACACAAGCAGTAAGTAATAAAAATAAACTATATAAATAAAATCTCAAATGTGGAAATGTAGAAAACAGAAAATATAAATAAAACTAAAAAGTGTAAACAAAACCAAAGTAAGGAGAAAAAAATGAACAAAAAACACAGTGTATATTTAAGTGGAATAGTGGGAGCTGGCAAAAGTGATATAGTAGTTTTTACAGACATTGCGAAAGCAAGTAAAATGAGTGTAAAAATTATTAAAAATTTTGCGAAAATTTCCGCTCTGACTTTTTCTTTGGTTTTTTCATTAAATTCCTTTGGCTATCCACCATATCAACCTGATTTGGAATATCTTGATACAAGAAGCGCTAAGATGTTGATGGATGAATCTATGCGTTATTATTTAAGATATATGAGAGAGTTTAAACGTAGCATTGTTGACAAATGGGAAGTCAAAACACTTTCCGACAGGATACAAGAATATCTAATAGAGTTTAAAAATATCTTTTTAGACAGTAAACAAGCTTCCCGCCGTGTTGATACTATTTTTCCTCTTCTTAGAATGGGGGAGGAGTCTGAGCTATGTGTGAAACGCTCTACCACTGACGAGTCGCAAACCTATCCAGCAAATGCAGTGAAAGCGTATTGCCAAGCTATGAACAATTTTGCCAGGCAGGTTTTTCATTTGGAGGAACAGCGTATACAGATAGTTACAGATGGGTGTAACACTGTTCCTATGTATGGGGTGTGCTCTCAACTTACGACCATTGCTAATAAGATACTGAAGGAGTCTAATGCCGTATTGGATGCATGGAATATGCTGAAGATGGAGACGCTTAAACTAGGATTGATAGAGTACAAAAGATCGAAAGGATTACCCTAAGAAATTTTGATCTTGCGATTTACTATTTTGAAGAAGCGGCCGGTCAGATTATGTCAGCTGTCAATTATCCGGAAGAGGTGAATCCAGATTTTGGTAATGAATTGCTCAAAGTTGTTTCTCTTATAGGTAAGAGGTTTGTTTATTCTTTTACAGTAATTGAGGAAATGACAAAACTAAAAGCGTTGGTTATAGTATAGAGTTCAGATTTATAAAACATTTGAGAAAGGGGATTACACTCAAAGAGCTTAAAACGGAAAAAATAATAAAAGCTTCTCCTCAATTAATTCAAAACTTAAAAAACTACGTTCAAATTAAAGAATTTTTTTAAAGTAAAATATTTTATTTAAGATTAAGTATCAATGGTTTATTCTTTTTTAGTTTTTTGAAAAAACAATGGATTCATCAGGTATTTGAGAAACAGTTATATCTTGTTCGGATATACCTCTGATTTCTTTTGTTACATCTATATCTATTTTGTTTATCCCCCATTCTGCTGCACTTTGTTCTACGGAAGATTGTTTCCAATTTTTCTTAACATAGTGACGGTACGCATGATATAGATTATTAGTCATATATAAGTCTCCTTGTTTATCTTTTTTAAGATTTTTACATATTTTTTCTATTTCAAATATCTTTTCAAATTCACGTGAAAAAATACCAGCATGAAATACATTAGAAGAATTTGATTTTATAGTTTTACATTTATTCATGCCATAACAAAAAATACCATAAATATCCATTGTAAATATTTTCCTTGTAATTTTTCTAATCTCTTTGAAAAGTTTAATTATCCTATTGAAATCAAGTTTATCAGGTAAAAATTTTCCATTTTCACTTATTATTTGAAAGGAATATTTAATTATAACGGAATCAGATATTGTGATGAATAAAATGTCTTTGTATTTCACTGATAATTTATTTATTTCTATTTGAAAGTTTTTCATCTTTGATTTTATAATGTTATCTTTTTGAAGAAACAAATCTTTTGCTTTAATAATATCTATCATTCCAACAATAAAGTGTTCGCTTGCTAAAAGTTGTTTTATATATTCATCCTTGATTACTATAAAGAATTTATTTTCTTCTTTTATGTTGAAAAAAAATAATATGTCATCTCTTAAAATATTATCTGGGACAAAATGTTTTTCTTCTACATTTAGCTCAACTTCTAAATAATTTTTATGTTTCTTTTTAAAATTTAACGCTGAAGTTCTATATTGTGTTGAATCTCTGAGCAGTATAGTCCCATATTGATTATTTATATAAGTCGTAAATTTTCCAATTTCAGATTCTTTAATTAGACACATTAAACGGTATGTAAATCCCTGTATGGGTTGCTCTTTTATTTCATCTTCTTGAAACTCGGAATAATCAATCACTTTTCCATATAGCTTAAGAAGTTCTTTTTCATTTTTCAAATTTGTCATTTCATTGAATTTTTATCTGCTTTAAGAATATGGAAAACATTTTGAACTATAAAACAAATAGACTTTATATAATTTCTCAACTTGTCAACGATTACTCAATGTTTCCTGATTTGTCATATTAGCTTTTTTTTTGAGATTTTTTATTTCTATAAATCTAAAAAAGAAAAAATGATGATTTCTTAAATTCAAAGAGGTTCACTTTGCAATACTATAAAAAATTATTATTTAAGACTTAATTTTGAAAATTCATAAAAACAGAGAAAAATCTTCTTAAAAAGAAGTTTTTACCTTAATCTACTGAAATTTTTACACTTTTTAAGAATTGAAAATAGTTGAAAGCTTGACAAAATAAACTCCCTCCAGTTTTATGACATTTCCGGATTGGAAAACAAACAGACATAAAGGGGATAGCCGGCCTGTCAATCCAACAGATTATTCCAAGGGAAAGTGAAGGTATTAAGAATCGTTTTTTAATTTTCTAATTGTTTTTTCAGATAGACCTGTAACTTTGGAAATGAAAGCAATATCCGCTTTTTCTTTCAACATGTTTAAAACGACTTCCTGCCGTCCTTCCTGCCGGCCTTTTTTTAAACCTTGTCTTTCGCCTTCCCACCGGCCTTTCTCTTTGATAATTTCTCTTACATCCTGCATAAACATTGAAAATCTTAAAAGAATTTAAATTCTATTTTTTAGCTTCTTTATTTCTTTTTCAGACAAGCTTGTCACTTCTGAAATGATAGAAATATCTAACTTCTTTTTCAGCATATTTAAAACAACCTGTTGCCGTTCTTCCTGCCGTCCTTCCTGTAGTCCTTCCTGCCGTCCTTCCTGCCGTCCTTCCTGCCGTCCTTTTTTTAGTCCTTTTCTTTCGCCTTCCCACCGGCCTTTCTCTTTGATAATTTCTCTTACATCCTGCATAAACATTGAAAATCTTAAAAGAATTTAAATTCTATTTTTTAGCTTCTTTATTTCTTTTTCAGACAAGCTTGTCACTTCTGAAATGATAGAAATATCTAACTTCTTTTTCAGCATATTTAAAACAACCTGTTGCCGTCCTTCCTGTAGTCCTTCCTGCCGTCCTTCCTGCCGTCCTTCCTGCCGTCCTTCCTGCCGTCCTTCCTGCCGTCCTTTTTTTAGTCCTTTTTTTAGTCCTTTTCTTTCGCCTTCCCACCGGCCTTTCTCTTTGATAATTTCTCTTACATCCTGCATAAGTCCTCCTTGTTTTAATATCCCTGCTTCTATAAGCAGTTTTTCAGCTTTTTCCCAAGTCTTTGAATCTAATTCTGTATTATCTCTTAAATACTCTAATATCCTCAACTCTACAGTCTTTCTTGCCTGTCCCTTTAAGCTCTTCAATATCTCTTCAAATTCAGCATAAGCTGTCTTTACTTTTAATGGAGTCGGTTTCTTTTTTAAACTCCATATCTCAGATAATAGCTTTACAACGCTATGACCTTTAAACTTCCTCCCTTTAAAGGCCTGCCGGATTTTTGGGTCTTGCGTGTTTATTATCCTCAATCCATAGTTTAACATATCTTTTCTGGACTCAACCGGAATCTTGGAAAAAAAAGACTCAAAATTCTCCTCTTGTAGGGATTTTTTCCACTTGAGGGGCTGTTCCCCATGATAAAACAGCACAGAGATTACAGGCTGAGGATAGCCTTTTTGTTGGATGCTGTGCTTTCGGACTAACACCTGATAGTCTAAAAGCTGGTTAAAAAGGTTTTTATCATAATGGCTTTTGTGTTCTAAGAGAATGAAGATTTTTACCCTGATTTTTGGGTAATTTTTAAACGGGAGGGAAAAGATGAGATCCACTCTTTTTTCTTCAAAGGTGTCTTTTTCTATTTTCAACTTGTTTAAATTATATGCTCCAAGTTCTTTCTTTGAAAAAATAAGTTTCAACAACCCTTTTGCAAGTTCTGTATCAGAGTAGAAGAGTTTGAAGAAATTATCGTGGGTCAGTTTTGGCTTTTTCGTCTTTATCTGAGCTTTGTTTTTTTTCATAAGAAATCCTTACCTTATAATTTGTGTTTGTTTTTAAAAATAAATATAGGCTTTTTTTACAGCCTCATTTTTGGTTTTTTCGTCTTTATCTGAGCTTTGTTTTTTTTCATAAGAGTTCCTTATAATTTGTTTCTGTTTAAAAAACAAATATAGGCTTTTTTTACAGCCTCATTATTGAATGATAATATATTATTTTGGCGAAATCAGCCTATTTACTGATTCCGGTCATAGACTTCCGTACTATTTTTTACAATCAAGGATTCGGTCTGTTCTGCACAGCAGTTCGATGCGGTTTGAAATTCTTTTAAAAATATCATCATGAGGAGAACCAAAAGAACTAACTTTGGTATTTAGGCTTCTGAGGGATTGAATATCTCTTAAAGACAAACCGGTGTTTTTGATCTTTGAAAACTCCCTCAAGCCAAGCTTGTTATTGTTTGCCAATTTTGTTTTTTTTATACCTCCAGCTCCGGCTCCAACTCTGGCCTTAGACCCTGCCACACCAGTTACAGCCCTACTCCGACTTTCTTGATTTCCTTGGTTTCCATTGCCAACTAATGCTGATCCTGATGACCCTTCTCCTCCGCTCAGAATGTCATTGGATTCTTCATCTGCTGGAGATAATGTTCCCTGTTTAAGATTATTGCCCTCGTCTATTTGATTTCCTGATCCTGTTGGCGAAAGAACCGATAAGGAACCACCAGAACCACTGCCGGAGTTGCCATTGTCTGCCTGAGATTATTGCAACGGAAATTGAAGGCATTAAGAACCGTTTTTTAATTTTCTAATTGTTTTTTCAGATAGACCTGTAACTTTGGAAATGAAAGCAATATCCGCTTTTTCTTTCAACATATTTAAAACAACCTGTTGCCGTTCTTCCTGCCGTCCTTCCTGCCGGCCTTTTTTTAGGCCTTTTTTTAAACCTTGTCTTTCGCCTTCCCACCGGCCTTTCTCTTTGATAATTTCTCTTACATCTTACATAAACATTGAAAATCTTAAAAGAATTTAAACTCTATTTTTTAGCTTCTTTATTTCTTTTTCAGACAAGCTTGTCACTTCTGAAATGATAGAAATATCTAACTTCTTTTTCAGCATATTTAAAACAACCTGTTGCCGTTCTTCCTGCCGTCCTTCCTGTAGGCCTTCCTGCCGTCCTTCCTGCCGTCCTTTTTTTAGTCCTTTTTTTAGTCCTTTTCTTTCGCCTTCCCACCGGCCTTTCTCTTTGATAATTTCTCTTACATCCTGCATAAGTCCTCCTTGTTTTAATATCCCTGCTTCTATAAGCAGTTTTTCAGCTTTTTCCCAAGTCTTTGAATCTAATTCTGTATTATCTCTTAAATACTCTAATATCCTCAACTCTACAGTCTTTCTTGCCTGTCCCTTTAAGCCCTTCAATATCTCTTCAAATTCAGCATAAGCTGTCTTTATTTTTAATGGAGTTGGTTTCTTCTTTAAACTCCATATCTCAGATAACAGCTTTACAACGCTATGACCTTTAAACTTCCTGCCCTTAAAGGCGGCCTGCCGGATTTTTGGGTCTTGCGTGTTTATTATCCTCAATCCATCCAACAGATTATTGCAAGGGAAAGTGAAGGTATTAAGAATCGTTTTTTAATTTTCTAATTGTTTTTTCAGATAGACCTGTAACTTTGGAAATGAAAGCAATATCCGCTTTTTCTTTCAGCATATTTAAAACAACCTGTTGCCGGCCTTCCTGTAGTCCTTCCTGCCGTCCTTCCTGCCGTCCTTTTTTTAGTCCTTTTTTTAGTCCTTTTCTTTCGCCTTCCCACCGGCCTTTCTCTTTGATAATTTCTCTTACATCCTGCATAAGTCCTCCTTGTTTTAATATCCCTGCTTCTATAAGCAGTTTTTCAGCTTTTTCCCAAGTCTTTGAATCTAATTCTGTATTATCTCTTAAATACTCTAATATCCTCAACTCTACAGTCTTTCTTGCCTGTCCCTTTAAGCCCTTCAATATCTCTTCAAATTCAGCATAAGCTGTCTTTATTTTTAATGGAGTTGGTTTCTTCTTTAAACTCCATATCTCAGATAATAGCTTTACAACGCTATGACCTTTAAACTTCCTGCCCTTAAAGGCCTGCCGGATTTTTGGGTCTTGCGTGTTTATTATCCTCAATCCATCCAACAGATTATTGCAAGGGAAAGTGAAGGTATTAAGAATCGTTTTTTAATTTTCTAATTGTTTTTTCAGATAGACCTGTAACTTTGGAAATGAAAGCAATATCCGCTTTTTCTTTCAGCATATTTAAAACAACCTGTTGCCGGCCTTCCTGTAGTCCTTCCTGTAGTCCTTCCTGCCGTCCTTCCTGCCGTCCTTTTTTTAGTCCTTTTTTTAGTCCTTTTCTTTCGCCTTCCCACCGGCCTTTCTCTTTGATAATTTCTCTTACATCCTGCATAAGTCCTCCTTGTTTTAATATCCCTGCTTCTATAAGCAGTTTTTCAGCTTTTTCCCAAGTCTTTGAATCTAATTCTGTATTATCTCTTAAATACTCTAATATCCTCAACTCTACAGTCTTTCTTGCCTGTCCCTTTAAGCTCTTCAATATCTCTTCAAATTCAGCATAAGCTGTCTTTATTTTTAATGGAGTTGGTTTCTTCTTTAAACTCCATATCTCAGATAACAGCTTTACAACGCTATGACCTTTAAACTTCCTGCCCTTAAAGGCTTGTCGGATTTTTGGGTCTTGCGTGTTTATTATCCTCAATCCATAGTTTAACATATCTTTTCTGGATTCAACCGGAATCTTGGAAAAAAAAGACTCAAAATTCTCCTCTTGTAGGGATTTTTTCCACTTGAGGGGCTGTTCCCCATGATAAAACAGCACAGAGATTACAGGCTGAGGATAGCCCTTTTGTTGGATGCTGTGCTTTCGGACTAACACCTGATAGTCTAAAAGCTGGTTAAAAAGGTTTTTATCATAATGGCTTTTGTGTTCTAAGAGAATGAAGATTTTTACCCTTATTTTTGGGTAATTTTTAAATGGCAGAGAAAAGATGAGATCCACTCTTTTTTCTTCAAAAGTGTCTTTTTCTATTTTCAACTTGTTTAAATTATATGCTCCAAGTTCTTTCTTTGAAAAAATAAGTTTCAACAGCCCTTTCGCAAGTTCTGTATCAGAGTAGAAGAGTTTGAAGAAGTTATCGTGGGTCAGTTTTGGTTTTTTCCTCTTTATCTGAGATGTATTTTTTTTCATAAGAAATCCTTACCTTATAATTTGTTTCTATTTTTAAAAACAAATATAGGCTTTTTACAGCCTCATTATTAGGACTTAAAGGAGTTTAAAAAAAAATACAATCTTTTTATTTAATTGAAGGATTCTTCTCAAAAAATGAGAAACTCTTTTCTTATTCTCCAAGCTTCTTAATGGTTCGCTTTTTCTCTTCTTATTGTTGCAACACTCTGGTCGCTTACTTTGCTGGACAATTCTTCAAATTGTCTTCAAGAAAAAAATCGACTCCTCTTAACGTAAGGCAGGGTTATCCTGGATATGACTGGATATGACGGAAAAAGAGACGACTGTCAGTGAGCGCATTGGTCTTTCTCCAATTTTGTCAGCGTGTTACTGGCCTTTGAGGTTTTATATTAAGGATAATGATTTGATATCGGTAAAGTCTTGGTATGTGAGAGTCTGATATATGGAGGGAGCCTGTCTCGATTTATCTGGATGTGTGGAGAGAAACTCGTTGCCTGGTCGCTTTTTAGTTAATTTGACCACGCAAGCTGGAATTGTATAAGCCACCAGGTTGCTATCATCTGAACTGATCACGCCCCAAGCAAGGTCGCGTTCCACCGGTTCGACACGACGCTGGCACCCAGCCAGCCTATGCAGAATTCGCCGCCACCGATCGAAACTTGAGTCACAAAAGCCAGCCTCAGCCATTCCAGCTTATTGTTTTCACAAATGTCTCTACTATATCCACCATCCCAGCCCCTTCAGCCTCAGCCATTCCAAGCCCCTTCAGCTTCTAGCCATTCAGCCCCTTCAGCCCCAGCTATTCCAGCCTCTTCAACCCCAGCTATTCCAGCCACTTCAGCTCCTAGCCATTCCAGCTTCGTAAGGACCCCAAGGGTGTTCCTTTTAAAACTTCCCCTTCTTTCCTTCAGCTCCTAGCCATTCCAGCTTCTTAAGGACCGGCAGGAGCTATGGGTCGGGCAGGAGCTATGGGTCGGGCAGGAGTTATGCTTGGAACTGTGGAAAAAACAAAGTTGGCAAAAAATATTTGAGCTGTATGAAAAATAATCAGCGTTTGAAAATCACAGAGTGTAAAAATTACATAAATTATAGAGTCATTTCAATAAAATGGGCGCAGACAGGCACAAACTCTTGTTAGTTGTCTCGATTTTGTATTATAAAAATGTAGTTGGCTTGTGAAACTTGAATTTTTTGGGTTCATAAGTTTTTTTATAATCTAATTCAGCTGAATAACGAGAAGAATCAACCATGTAAACAAAAGCCGAAGAAGGCAGGCAATACAAAAAGGTAGCAAAAGACAAATAACACCAGAGAAAGTAAATTAAGAATGTAAGTAGGAAACACAAACAGTAAGTAATAAAATTAAACTATGTAAATAAAACCTCAAATGTGGAAATGCAGAAAACAGAAAATATAAACAAAACCAAAAAGTGTAAACAAAACCAAAGTAAGGAGAAAAAAATGAACAAAAAACACAGTGTATCCTTAAGTGCAATAGTGATAGCTGGTACAAATGATATAACAGTTTTTACAGACATTGTGAAAGCAGGTAAAATGAGTGTAAAAATTATTAAAAATTTTGTGAAAATTTCCGCTCTGACTTTTTCTTTGGTTTTTTCATTAAATTCCTTTGGTGAGAAGAGTATAATTCATTGTGACCACTTCAATTTAAAGACTTATAGTGAAGCGAAGAGGTATATACAAAGACATGATCCAGATGATATTCATATGATGCGTATAATGGCGCTAAGCGCTTTTTGTGTAGGGAAGGAAAAGGAGGGGCTAGAGGCGCTAAAAAGACTTTTCTCTATGGGTGGTGATATTTACAGCACTTATTTACTGGGTGCGTATTATGCATCGGGTGGAACTTTCGATTCTTCCAAATGGCGGACTCAGTATGGAGAGGATTACCAAGAAAATTTTGATACCGCGATTTACTATTTTGAAAAAGCGGCCAGGCAAATTATGTCGGCTGTCAATTATCCGGAAGGGGTGAATCCAGATCATCCTGGTTTGGAGGATCACTATATAATAAGCTCCGAGGTGTTTTTAAATTTACCTCTTTTTTATTATGAGGGATATGTGGGAGCGGTTGCAAATACCCTTACAGACAGTAAAAGCAGAAAACAAGTGTCTTATACTGATACTATTTCAGCTCTTGTTAAAATGCGGGATTGGTCTGAACAATGTTTGAAAAGATATGCCCTTGACGTGTGGAAAAGCTATCCAGAAACTGCAAATGCAATGCAAGTGAATTGCCAAGTTATGAACATTTTTGCCGTGCAGGCTCTTCCTTTAGAGCAACAGCGTATAAAGATAGTCGAAGATCAGTGTAAAGCTGTTCCTCTGCATGAGTGCACCGAACATCAGGATATTGTTAATCAGATAATGGAGGAGTCTTATACCATGTTGGAGATACTGAGTTTCATTCAGTCTATGAGTGTCAGATAATGACAGACATTGTGAAAGCAGATAAAATGAGTGTAAAAATTATTAAAAATTTTGTGAAAATTTCCGTTCTGACTTTTTCTTTGGTTTTTTCATTAAATTCCTTTGGTGAGAAGAATATAATTCATTGTGACCATTTCAATTTAAAGACTTACAGTGATACGAAGTGGTATATACAAAGACATTCAGATGATATTCATGTGATGCGTATAATGGTGCAAAGCGCTTTTTGTGTAGGGAAGGAAAAGGAGGGACTAGCGTTACTGAAAAGACTTTCCTCTAAGGGTCATATTCCCGCCACTTATTTACTGGGTGAATATTATGCATCGGATAGAACTTTCGATTTTTCCAATTGGCGGACTCAAGGTCGAGAGGATCATCAAAAAAATTTTGATACTGCGATTTACTATCATGAAAAAGCGGCCGCTCAGATTATGTCGGCTGTCAATTATCCGGAAATGGCGGATCCAGATCATCCTGGTTTGAAAGATCATTATATAATAAGCGCCAAGGTGTTTGTAAATTTACCTCTTTTTTATTATGAGAGATATATGGAAGCGGTTAAAAATACCCTTGCAGACAGTAAAAGCGGAAAACAAGTGTCTTATACTGATACTATTGCAGTTCTTGTTAAAATACGGGATTGGTCTGAGCAATGTTTGAAAAGATCTGCCCTTGACACGTGGAAAAACTATCCAGGAACTGCAAATGAAATGAAAGCGCATTGCCGCTTTATGAACATTTTTGCCGTGCAGGTTCTTCCTTTAGAGCAACAGCGTATAAAGATAGTCGAAGATCAGTGTAAAGCTGTTCCTTTGCATGAGTGCATCGAACATCAGAATATTATTAATCAGATAATGGAGGAGTCTGATATCATGTTGGAGATATTGAATTTCATTCAGGTTATGAATTTCAGATACCATGAAGATAACAAAAGACAAATAACACCAAAGAGAGTAAATTAAGAGTGCAAGTAGTAAACACAAGCAGTAATTAATAAAATTAAATTATGTAAATAAAACCTCAAATTGATAATTTCTCTTACATCTTGCATAAACATTGAAAATCTTAAAAGAATTTAAGCTCTATTTTTTAGCTTCTTTATTTCTTTTTCAGACAAGCTTGTCACTTCTGAAATGATAGAAATATCTAACTTCTTTTTCAGCATATTTAAAACGACTTCCTGTAGTCCTTCCTGCCGTCCTTCCTGCCGTCCTTCCTGCCGTCCTTCCTGTAGTCCTTCCTGCCGTCCTTCCTGCCGTCCTTCCTGCCGTCCTTCCCAACGGCCTTTCTCTTTGATAATTTCTCTTACATCCTGCATAAGTCCTCCTTGTTTTAATATCCCTGATTCTATAAGCAGTTTTTCAGCTTTTTCCCAAGTCTTTGAATCTAATTCTGTGTTATCTCTTAAATACTCCAATATCCTTAATTCTACAGTCTTTCTTGCCTGTCCCTTTAAGTCCTTCAATATCTCTTCAAATTCAGCATAAGCTGTCTTTATTTTTAATGGAGTCGGTTTCTTCTTTAAACTCCATATCTCAGATAATAGCTTTACAACGCTATGACCTTTAAATTTCCTGCCTTTAAAGGCCTGCCGGATTTTTGGGTCTTGCGTGTTTATTATCCTCAATCCATAGTTTAACATATCTTTTCTGGATTCAACCGGAATCTTTGAAAAAAAAGACTCAAAATTCTCCTCTTGCAGGGATTTTTTCCACTTGAGGGGCTGTTCCCCATGATAAAACAGCACAGAGATTACAGGCTGAGGATAGCCCTTTTGTTGGATGCTGTGCTTTCGGACTAACACCTGATAGTCTAAAAGCTGGTTAAAAAGGTTTTTATCATAATGGCTTTTGTGTTCTAAGAGAATGAAGATTTTTACCCTTATTTTTGGGTAATTTTTAAATGGCAGGGAAAAGATGAGATCCACTCTTTTTTCTTCAAAGGTGTCTTTTTCTATTTTCAACTTGTTTAAATTATATGCTCCAAGCTCTTTCTTTGAAAAAATAAGTTTCAGCAGCCCTTTTGCAAGTTCTGTATCAGAGTAGAAGAGTTTGAAGAAGTTATCGTGGGTCAGTTTTGGTTTTTTCCTCTTTATCTGAGATTTGTTTTTTTTCATAAGAAATCCTTACCTTATAATTTATTTCTGTTTTTAAAAATAAATATAGGCTTTTTTTACAGCCTCATTATTGAAGATAACATATTATTTTTTGGATTACAGTTTTGTCGTCTCATTGGTCTTTTTAAATTATATTCACAATTTAATCTATCTCTAAATGTAATATCAATAAAAATTTTGGATTAATAATTTTATCCCATTGAGTAACAGATATTTTTACATTAAGATTAAGTAGATTATCAATAATTCTATCTGACATATAAGGACGGTGGTTTTCAAGTTCTTCTCTTTTGTTGATAGGAGCCCATGTTTTATGAAATCTGCAATTTTGATCTGCTCAAAGAACATAATTACGATCATAAAACGCATAATTGCAGTGAGGAGTTGATAAACCAATATGTTGGACACTACCGGCATGAGTTGATTCCCGCAGACTCCAATATGAAACAGTAGGTGGTAAATCCACTGAGTTGGTTCAGATCTTTCCTCATTAGTTGGAGACGGAAATCAAGGAAGTCGAAGTAGGATTTCAGTTGGTGTGGCAGAGTTTACAGCCGGAGCTGTGGAAAAAACAAAGTTGGCAAAAAATGTTCGATCTGTATAAAAATAATCAGCTTTTGAAAATCATATAGGATAAAAATTACATAAATTATATAGTTACTTCAATAAAATGAGCGCTGAAAGGCACAAACTCTTGTCAGTTGTCTCGCTTTTACATTAAAACTATATTGTGAGAGCGAGGCATTATTGGCACAAATTTTTGTCAGTATAAAGAAGCTGAAAAAAGCAAGCAACACAAAAAGATAGTAAAAGTTAAATAAAACCAAAGAGTGTAAACAAAACCAAATTAAGGAGAAAAAAATGAACAAAAAACATAGTGTAAAAATTATTAAAAAATTTGCAAAAATTTCAGCACTGACTCTTTCGTTGGTTTTTTCATTAAATTCCTTTGGTGAGAAGAATATGATTCCATGTAACTTCTTCAGTTTAGGTACTTATAGTGATGCGAAGTTATATATACAAAGGCGTCCAGATGATGCTCATTTGATGAGTATAATGGCGCTAAGCGCTTTTTGTATGGGGAAGGAAAAGGAAGGACTGGAGTTACTGAAAAGAACATCCGCTATGGGCCATGTTCACGCCACTTATTTAATGGGTGCGTACTATGCATCGGGTGAAACTTTCAATTCTAAATACTGGCTGACTCCGGATCGAAAGGATGACTCGGAAAATTTTGCTTCCGCGATTTACTATTATGAACAAGCGGCTGATCAGATTATGTCGGCTTTTTATTATCCGTACGGGGTGAATCCAGATCAGCCTGATTGGGAAAGGCATTATACAACAACCGCCAAGGTATTTGTAGGGTTACCTAATTTTTATTATGAAGTATATATGAGAGCGGTTGAAAATACCCTTGCAGACAGTAAAAGAGGAAAGAAAATGTCTGATGCTGATACTATTGTAGGTCTTGTTAAAATGCGGAATTGGTCTGAGCGGTGTTTGAAAAGACCTGTTCTTGATGTATGGAAAGTCCATATAGGAATAGGAATTACAAATGCAATGAAAGCGAATTGCCAAGTTATGAACAATTTTGCCGTGCAGGTTCTTCCTTTAGAGCAACAGCGTATAAAGATAGTCGAAGATCAGTGTAAAGATGTTCTTCTGCATGAGTGCACCGAACATCAGAATATTTTTAATCAGATAATGGATGTATCTGATATCTTGCAGAAGATGCTGAAGTTCGTTCCTCGGGTTTAACCTGATTGTTATAGGTCCGGTATTCAGTGCTGACCGCACCGGATCTTAATCTTTGTTCCTCGATTCACATCACTTGCGTTATTTACAGAAGCTGTAGAAATCTTTGGTTATTCTGCATTTGAAATGTGTTGAGATTTACATTGGCTTTCTTTGGAAAATGGCTATTCCTTATTAGTTAGTTATGGAAACCAGGAAAGTCAGAGTCGGAGAAGCAGTATTAAAAACCGTGCTTTTCTCATCAGTTAGAGGTGGAAACAAGGAAGTCGGAGTAGGACTGCAGCTGGTGTGGCAGAGTTTACGGCCGGAGTTGTGGAAAAAAACAAAGTTGGCAAAAAATGTTCAAGCTGTATGAAAAATAATCATTTTTTGAAAATCATAGATTATAAAAATTACATAAATTATGTATTTATTTGAATAAAATGGGCGCTGAAAGGTACAAACTCTTGTCGGTTGTCTTAATTGTGCATTAAAATTATATTGTGAGAGCGAGGCATTATTGGCATAATTTCTTGTCAGTGTAAAAAAAACTGAAAAAGACAAGCAATACAAAAAGATAGTAAAATATAAATAAAACCAAAGAGTGTAAACAAAACCAAAATAAGGAGAAAAAAATGAACAAAAAACACAGTGTAAAACTTATTAAAAATTTTGCGAAAACTTCCATTCTGACTTTTTCTTTGGTTATGAGGATATAGCTCACTGTAACCACTTCAATTTAGAAACTTATAGTTCTTCGAAGTGGTATATACAAAGATATCCAGAAGATAATGATGTTTATTCGAGGCGTATAATGGCGCTAAGCGCTTTTTGTATAGGGAAGGAACAAGAAGGGCTAGAGGAACTGAAAAGACTTTCCTCTATGGGCCATATTCAAGTCACTTATTTACTGGATGTGTATTATGCATCGGGTAGAACTTTCAATTCTGACTACTGGCTGACTCCGGGTCGAGAGGGTTACCAAAAAAATTTTGATACCGCGATTTACTATTTTGAAAAAGCGGCTGATCAGATTATGTCGACTGTTAACTATCCATACGAGGTGAGTCCATATCAACCTGATTGGGAAGGGTATTATATAACAAGCGCCAAGGTGTTTGTAAGTTTACCTAATTTTTATTATGAGGGATATATGAGAGCGATTGAAAGTGCCCTTGCAGATAGTAAAAGCGGAAAACAAATGTCTGGTAGTGATACTATTACAGTTCTTGTTAAAATGCGGGATTGGTCTGAGCAATGTTTGAAAAGACCTGCCTTTGATGTGTGGAAAATCCATCCAGGAACTGCAAATGCAATGAAAGCGCATTGCCAGGCTACGAACAATTTTGCCGTGCAGGTTCTTCCCTTAGAGCAACAGCGTATAAAGATAGTCGAAGATCAGTGTAAAGATGCTCTTCTGCATAAGTGCCCCGAACATCATGCTGTTGTTAATCAGATAATGAAGGTGTCTGATACCATGTGGAAGATATTGGAGTTCGTTCCTCTACTTTAAAATGAATGTGTTGAGATTTGCATTGGCTTTCTATGGAAAATGGCTATTCCTTAATTTTTTCTTTAGAAACTTTTTTTTTAAAACCTATAGGGCATATATGCCTTTTTATTTTTTAGTGTTTCTTGTATTGGTTTTAGTTTATCCAAGTGCATTTAGGTGTAGCCGGATGGAGAAAAAGTATTATAAAGCGGCAGGAGATAAATACATCAGAAAATTGCAAAACACGCTATCACTATAACATTATGGCAAACAAAAATGGAGAGCTGATTGAATGTAAATGCGATGATAAGATTCGGTCAGCAAAAGATTTGGAAAAATGTTTCCGGCAGTAATAAGAACTGCCAATCACAAATTAACAGTATGGTGCGGTTGTTCAAATCAAAAAAAACAATGACCCAGAGTGTTAACAAATGCACTAAAAACCTCGCCTATCAGTTCCCGCTTGAATCAGCCAGAAAAAGCGTGTAAACAAAACCAAATTAAAAAGAAAAAAATGAACAAAAAACATAGTGTAAAACTTAAAAATTTTGCGAAAATTTCCATTCTGACTCTTTCTTTGGTTTTTTCATTAAATTCCTTTGGTTATAAGGATATGATTCGTTGTAACCAATTCAATTTAGATATTTATAATGATACGAAGTTGTATATACAAAGACATCCAGATGATATTGAGGCGATACGTATGATGGCGCAAAGTGCTTTTTGTATAGGGAAGGAACAGGAGGGACTAGAGGGATTGAAAAGACTTTTCTCTATGGGCCATATTTACGCCACTTATTTACTAGGTGCATATTATGCATCGGGTAGAACTTTCCAATCTAAATACTTGCTGACTCCAGGTCGAGAGGATGACCAGGAAAACTTTTCTGCCGCGGTTTACTATTATGAAAAAGCGGCTGATCAGATTATGTCGGCTGTCAATTATCCGTATGGGGTGAATCCAGATCAGCCTTATTTGGAAGATCGTTTTACAATAAGCGCCAAGGTTTTTGTAATTTTACCTGATTTTTATTATGAGAGGTATACGAGAGCGATTGAAAATACCCTTGCAGAAAGTAAAAGAGGAAAAAAAGTGTATTATACTAATACTATTTTAGCTCTTGTTAAAATGCGGGATTGGTCTGAGCAATGTTTGAAAAGACCTGCCCTTGATGTGTGGAAAACCCATCCGGAAACTGCATATATAATGCAAGCGCATTGCCAAGCTAAGAACAGTTTTGCCGTGCAGGTTCTTCCTTTGGAGCAACAGCGTATAAAGATAGTCGAAGATCAGTGTAAAGATGTTCTTCTGCATGAGTGCCTCGAACATCAGAATATTTTTAATCAGATAACGGATGTATCTAATATCGTGCGGGAGAGGCTGAAGTTCGTTCCTTCGGTTTAAAATGTCTGATTTTTATAAATCCGGTGCTGACCGCCTCGGATCTTAATCTTTGCTCCTTAGGATCGGCATTAGTTGGCAATGGAAACCAAGAATGTCGGAGTAGGGCTGTAGCGGGTGTGGCAGGGTCTACGGCCAGGGCTGGAGCTATAGAAAAAACAAAGTTGGCAAAAAATAACAAGCTTGGCTTGAGGGAGTTTTCAAAAGTCAAAAACACCGGCTTGTCTTTAAGAGATATTCAATCCCTCAGAAGCCTAAATACCAAAGTCAGTTCTTTTGGTTCTCCTCATGATGATATTTTTAAAAGAATTTCAAATCGCATCGAACTGTTGTGCAGAACAGACCGAATCCTTGATTGTAAAAAATAGTAAGGCAGTCTATGACCGGAATCAGTAAATAGGCTGATTTCACCAAAATAATATATTATCATTCAATAATGAGGCTGTAACAAAGCTTATATTTATTTTTTAAAACAAACACAAATTATAAGGTAAGGAGCTCTTATGAAAAAAAACAAATCTCAGATAAAGAGGAAAAAGCCAAAACTGACCCACGATAACTTCTTCAAACTCTTCTACTCTGATATAGAACTTGCAAAAGGGTTGTTGAAACTTATTTTTTCAAAGAAAGAGCTTGGAGCATATAATTTAAACAAGTTGAAAATAGAAAAAGACACTTTTGAAGAAAAAAGAGTGGATCTCATCTTTTCCCTGCCATTTAAAAATTACCCAAAAATCAGGGTAAAAATTTTCATTCTCTTAGAGCACAAAAGCTATTATGATAAAAACCTTTTTAACCAGCTTTTAGACTATCAGATGTTAGTTCGAAAGCACAGCATCCAACAAAAGGGCTATCCTCAGCCTGTAATCTCTGTGTTGTTTTATCACGGAGAACACCCCTTCAAATGGAAAAACTCCTTACAAGAAGAGGATTTTGGAACGTATTTTTCCAAGATTCCTGTTGAATCCAGAAAAAACATGCTAAACTATGAACCGAAGATAATAAACACGCAAGATCCAAAAATCCGGCAGGCCTTTAAAGGGAGGAAGTTTAAAGGTCATAGCGTTGTAAAGCTATTATCTGAGATATGGAGTTTAAAGAAGAAACCGACTCCATTAAAAATAAAGAATGTTTATGCTGAATTTGAAGAGATATTGAAGGGTTTAAAGGGACAGGCAAGAAAGACTGTAGAATTAAGGATATTGGAGTATTTAAGAGATAACACAGAATTAGATTCAAAGACTTGGGAAAAAGCTGAAAAGCTACTTATAGAAGCAGGGATATTAAAACAAGGAGGACTTATGCAAGATGTAAGAGAAATTATCAAAGAGAAAGGCCGTTGGGAAGGCCGGCAGGAAGGCCGGCAGGAAGGATTACAGGAAGGCCGGCAACAGGTTGTTTTAAATATGTTGAAAGAAAAAGCGGATATTGCTTTCATTTCCAAAGTTACAGGTCTATCTGAAAAAGCAATTAGAAAATTAAAGAACGGTTCTTAATGCCTTCAATTTCCCTTGGAATAATCTTGGGGAGGCAATGGCAACTCCGGCAGTGGTTCCAATAGAGATTCCTCCAGTTCCTTATCGGTTCTTTCGCCAACAGGATCAGGAAGTCAAATAGATGAGGATAATAATCTTAAACAGGGAGACGAAGAATCCAATGACATGCTGGGCGGAGGAGGATCATCAGGATCAGCATTAGCTGGCAATAGAAACCAAGGAAACCAAGAAAGTCGGAGTAGGGCTGTAACTGGTGTGGCAGGGTCTACGGCCAGGGCTAGAGCTATAGCTATAGCTATAGAAAAAACAAAGTGGACAAAAAATAACAAACTTGACTTGAGGGAGTTTTCAAAAACCAAAAATTCACAGCAAGTCAAAAACACCGGCTTGTCTTTAAGAGATATTCAATCCATCAGAAGCCTAAATACCAAAGTCAGTTCTTTTGGTTCTCCTCATGATGACATTTTTAAAAGAATTTCAAACCGCATCGGCCTGCTGTGCAGAACAGACCAAATCCTTGATTGTAAAGAATAGTAAGGAAGTCTATGACCGGAATCAGTAAATAGGCTGATTTCGCCAAAATAATATATTATCATTCAATAATGAGGCTGTAACAAAGCTTATATTTATTTTTTAAACAGAAACAAATTATAAGGATCTTTTATGAAAAAAATACATCTCAGATAAAGAGGAAAAAGCCAAAACTGACCCACGATAACTTCTTCAAACTCTTCTACTCTGATACAGAGCTTGCAAAAGGGTTGTTGAAACTTATTTTTTCAAAGAAAGAGCTTGGAGCATATAATTTAAACAAGTTGAAAATAGAAAAAGACACTTTTGAAGAAAAAAGAGTGGATCTCATCTTTTCCCTGCCATTTAAAAATTATCCAAAAATAAGGGTAAAAATCTTCATTCTCTTAGAACACAAAAGCCATTATGATAAAAACCTTTTTAACCAGCTTTTAGACTATCAGGTGTTAGTCCGAAAGCACAGCATCCAACAAAAAGGCTATCCTCAGCCTGTAATCTCTGTGCTGTTTTATCACGGAGAACACCCCCTCAAATGGAAAAACTCCTTACAAGAAGAGGATTTTGGAACGTATTTTTCCAAAATTCCTGTTGAATCCAGAAAAAACATGCTAAACTATGAACCGAAGATAATAAACACGCAAGATCCAAAAATCCGGCAGGCCTTTAAAGGGAGGAAGTTTAAAGGTCATAGCGTTGTAAAGCTATTATCTGAGATATGGAGTTTAAAAAAGAAACCGACTCCATTAAAAATAAAGACAGCTTATGCTGAATTTGAAGAGATATTGAAGGGCTTAAAGGGACAGGCAAGAAAGACTGTAGAGTTGAGGATATTGGAGTATTTAAGAGATAACACAGAATTAGATTCAAAGATTTGGGAAAAAGCTGAAAAGCTACTTATAGAAGCAGGGATATTAAAACAAGGAGGACTTATGCAGGATGTAAGAGAAATTATCAAAGAAAAAGGCCGTTGGGAAGGCGAAAGACAAGGTTTAAAAAAAGGCCGGCAGGAAGTCGTTTTAAATCTGCTAAAAGAAAAAGCGGATATTGCTTTCATTTCCAAAGTTACAGGTCTATCTGAAAAAGCAATTAGAAAATTAAAGAACGGTTCTTAATGCCTTCAATTTCCCTTGGAATAATCTTGGGGAGGCAATGGCAACTCCGGCAGTGGTTCCAATAGAGATTCCTCCAGTTCCTTATCGGTTCTTTCGCCAACAGGATCAGGAAATCAAATAGGCGAGGGCAATAATCTTAAACAGGGAGACGAAGAATCCAATGACATGCTGGGCGGAGGAGGAAGGTCATCATCCGGATCGGCATTAGCTGGCAATAGAAACCAAGGAAACCAAGAAAGTCGGAGTAGGGCTGTAACTGGTGTGGCAGGGTCTACGGCCAGGGCTAGAGCTATAGCTATAGCTATAGAAAAAACAAAGTGGACAAAAAATAACAAACTTGACTTGAGGGAGTTTTCAAAAACCAAAAATTCACAGCAAGTCAAAAACACCGGCTTGTCTTTAAAAGATATTCAATCTATCAGAAGCCCAAATACCAAAGTCAGTTCTTTTGGTTCTCCTCATGATGACATTTTTAACAGAATTTCAAATCGCATCGAACTGTTGTGCAGAACAGACCGAATCCTTGATTGTAAAAAATAGTAAGGCAGTCTATGACCGGAATCAGTAAATAGGCTGATTTCGCCAAAATAATATATTATCATTCAATAATGAGGCTGTAACAAAGCTTATATTTATTTTTTAAAACAAACACAAATTATAAGGTAAGGAGCTCTTATGAAAAAAAACAAATCTCAGATAAAGAGGAAAAAGCCAAAACTGACCCACGATAACTTCTTCAAACTCTTCTACTCTGATATAGAACTTGCAAAAGGGTTGTTGAAACTTATTTTTTCAAAGAAAGAGCTTGGAGCATATAATTTAAACAAGTTGAAAATAGAAAAAGACACTTTTGAAGAAAAAAGAGTGGATCTCATCTTTTCCCTGCCATTTAAAAATTACCCAAAAATAAGGGTGAAAATCTTCATTCTTTTAGAGCATAAAAGCCATTATGATAAAAACCTTTTTAACCAGCTTTTAGACTATCAGGTGTTAGTCCGAAAGCACAGCATCCAACAAAAGGGCTATCCTCAGCCTGTAATCTCTGTGCTGTTTTATCACGGAGAACACCCCCTCAAATGGAAAAACTCCTTACAAGAAGAGGATTTTGGAACGTATTTTTCCAAAATTCCTGTTGAATCCAGAAAAAACATGCTAAACTATGAACCGAAGATAATAAACACGCAAGACCTAAAAATCCGGCAGGCCTTTAAAGGGAGGAAGTTTAAAGGTCATAGCGTTGTAAAGCTATTATCTGAGATATGGAGTTTAAAAAAGAAACCGACGCCATTAAAAATAAAGACAGCTTATGCTGAATTTGAAGAGATATTGAAGGGCTTAAAGGGACAGGCAAGAAAGACTGTAGAGTTGAGGATATTGGAGTATTTAAGAGATAACACAGAATTAGATTCAAAGATTTGGGAAAAAGCTGAAAAGCTACTTATAGAAGCAGGGATATTAAAACAAGGAGGACTTATGCAGGATGTAAGAGAAATTATCAAAGAAAAAGGTCGCTGGGAAGGCCGGCAAGAAGGCCGGCAGGAAGGCCTACAGGAAGTCGTTTTAAATATGCTGAAAAAGAAGTTAGATATTTCTATCATTTCAGAAGTGACAAGCTTGTCTGAAAAAGAAATAAAGAAGCTAAAAAATAGATCTTAAATTCTTTTAAGATTCTCAATGCTTATGCAAGATGTAAGAGAAATTCTCAAAGAAAAAGGCCATTGGGAAGGACGGCAGGAAGTTGTTTTAAATATGTTGAAAAAAAAAGCGGATATTGCTTTCATTTCCAAAGTTACAGGTCTATCTGAAAAAACAATTAGAAAATTAAAAAACGGTTCTTAATGCCTTCAATTTCCCTTGGAATAATCTTGAGGAGGCAATGGCCACTCCGGCAGTGGTTCCAATAGAGATTCCTTATCGGTTCTTTCGCCAACAGGATTGGGAAATCAGAATCTTAAACAAGGAGTATTATCTTCAGCAGATGAAGAATCCAATGGCATTCTGAGCGGAGGAGGAGGGTCATCAGGATCGGCCTTAGTTGGCAATAGAAACCAACAAGGAAACCAAGGAAGTCGGAGTAGGGCTGTAGCTGGTGCAGGGTCTAAGGCCGGGGCCGGAGCTATAGAAAAAACAAAGTTGGCAAACAATAACAAACTCGGCTTGAGGGAGTTTTCAAAAGTCAAAAACACCGGCTTGTCTTTAAAAGATATTCAATCCATCAGAAGCCTAAATACCAAAGTCAGTTCTTTTGGTTCTCCTCATGATGAAATTTTTAACAGAATGAGGAGGTTCACCAGGATCGGCATTAGTTAGCTATGGGAACCCCAACCCCTAAACCACCAATGGAAGTCGGAGTAGGATTGTAGCTGGTGTGGCAGAGTCTACGGCCGGGTGAGAGCTATGGACTCAAGGCGGGAGCTATGGCAGGGCAGGAGCTATGATTGGAGCTGTGGAAAAAACAAAGTTGGCAAAAAATAACAAGTTCGGCTTGAGGAAATTTTCAAAAACCAAAAATTCACAGCAAGTAAAAAACACCGGTTTGTCTTTAAAAGATATTCAATCCCTCAAAAGCCTAAATACCAAAGTCAGTTCTTTTAGTTCTCCTCATGATGATATTTTTAAAAGAATGAGGAGGTTCACCAGGATCGGCATTAGTTAGCTATGGGAACCCCACCTAAAACCAACCCAAGGGAAGTCGGAGTAGGGTTGTAGCTGGTGTGGCAGAGTCTACAGCCGGGTGAGAGCTATGGGCAGGGCAAGGGCTATGATTGGAGCCTGATAAAACCAAATAAACACAGCCAGGATCACGCTGGAGCTTGAGATTGTAGCTGTGGAATAAACAAAGTTGACAAAAAATGTTCGAGCTGTATGAAAAATAATCGACTTTTGAAAATCATGTAGCATCACAATCACATAAATTATAGAGTCATTTCAATAAAATAGGCATTGAAAGGTGTAAACTCTTGTCAGTTGTATCAATTTTGCATTACAACTATATTGTGAGAGCGAGGCATTATTGGCACAAACTTTTGCCATTGTAAAAAAGAGCTGAAAAAGGCAAACAACACAAAAAGAATAGTAAATAAAACCAAAGAGTATAAACAAAACCAAAATAAGGAGAAAAAAATGAACAAAAAACACAGTGTAAAAATTATTAAAAATTTTGCAAAAATTTCCGTTCTGATTCTTTCTTTGGTTTTTTCATTAAATTCCTTTGGTTATAAGGATATGATTCATTGTAACTTCTTCAATGAAAAGTCTTATAGTGATTCGAAGTGGTATATACAAAGACATCCGGATGATGTTCATTCGATGCGTATAGTGGCTCAAAGTGCTTTTTGTATAGGGAAGGAACAGGAGGGACTAGATTTACTGAAAAGACTTTCCTCTATGGGCAATGTTCAAGCTACTTATTTACTGGGTAACTATTATGAATCGGATAGAACTTTCGAATCTAAAAACTGGCTGACTCAGGATCGACCAGGTTACCAGACAGATTTTGATGCCACGCTTTACTATTATGAAAAAGCAGCTGATCAGATTATGTCGGCTGTTAATTATCCGTACGGGCTGAATCCAGATCAGCCTGCTTTGGAAGATAACAATACAACAAGTGCTAAGGTGTTTGTAAATTTACCTAATTTTTATTATGAAGGATATATGAGAGCGGTTGAAAACACCCTTGCAGACAGTAAAAGAGGAAAGAGAGTGTCTTATACTGATACTATGTCAGTTCTTGTTAAAATGCGGGAGTGGTCTGAGCAATGCTTGAAAAGACCTCCCCTTGTTCATGTGTGGAAAACCCGTCCAGGAACTGCAGATGCAATGAAAGAGAATTGCCAAGAAATGAACAATTTTGCCGTAGAAGCTATTCCTTTAGAGAAACAGCGTATAAATATAGTCAAAAATCAGTGTAAAGCTGTTCTTCTGCATGAGTGCCCCAAACACCAGAATATTTTTAATCAGATAACGGAGTTGTCTAATAGAATGTGGGAGATACTGGAGTCCGTTCCTCGGGTTTAAAATGTCTATTTTTATAGGTCCGGTGTTGACCGCAACGGATCTTAATCTTTGTTCCTTATTTTACATCACTTGCGTTATTTACAGAAGTTTGTAAAAAATCTTTAGATTATTCTACAGTGAAAAAGGGCTATTCCTTAATTTTTTCTTTAGAATTTTTTAAAAAAACCGAAAGGCATATATGCCTTTTTATTTTTTAGTGTTTCTTGTATTGGTTTTAGTTTCTCCAAATGCAACAAATGCAAGAGGAAGCAGAGGAGGTCCTAGTAGTAGATTGATAGATAAAGACAGGTGCAAAGCACACTATAGCAGTATGGTACGCCAACATGGAGGGCAAAACGAATGTACATGCAATAATCATCAGTCAGTAGATGCTGTGACAAAATGCTTCGATCGACACATTTGTAAGAAAAAATGCAAATCACAAATTAAAAATATGCACGGCTGTGCAAATCAAAAACAGGCAATAACCCAGAATTGTAGTAACCAATGCACCCGCGACTCCAGTTATCGGCTCCAGCTTGAGCCAGCCAAAATCAGATGCACCAATGAAAATCAAGCCTATATAAACAATCAATTAAGAGACGCTTGTAAAGCACACACTCAGACAGTAAACAATCAAAGACCGGGTCTGGAATTAATTTGCCCAGGAAGTAGTTGTGCAGAATATTGCCAACAAGCGACTAATAAAAAATGTAGTAGATATATTACTGGTCGGGAAGAATACAAAAATTGTTTAGACAAACTTAATCGTGAACTAACAGCACAGCTTCCAAATGGCAGGCACCTGCCGAAGGGATTTTCATGGCAGAAATGTGATTTTGGTCAGATATGCGCTCAGGAAATCGAGCGGATTTTTAGCAAAGTGCTGGGAGAGTGTGAAAGCCTCAAAACCAAAGCCACTGTTTGTTGTGAAGACCCTTTAAAGTGTGTTGATAAAGCCAGTGCCGCTCTTTTTATAAATGCAGGTATCAGTACTGCAGGAGGTATGGCGGACATTTGTCAAACAGCCAAAGAGAGATTTAAGGACATGAGCAAAGCCGGCGGAAAAATGGCCAAGCAGTGTCGAAGGAGTGCTAAAGCCTGTACGCAGGCCTGCAAGACAGCGAAAAAAATCCGAACCAAGTTTTATGAAATCTGCAATTTTGATCTGCTCAAAGAAAACAATTACAATCATAAAACACATACTTGCAGTGAGGAGTTGATAAGCCAATATATTGGGCGCTATCATCAGGAGCTGATCCCCGCAAGCTCCAAATGTGAGGCAGTAGGAGGCAAATCCATCGTGCTGGTTCAAGTCGGAGCAAAAATATTAAAGACCGCTCTGTCCTCCGCAGGTTGTGAAAAAGAAGCCAGAGCCGGTTCCTCCCCTTCCAAGCCCAATCTGAACGAGAACCAGGTTCAGGCAGTTACAGCCAGTGGCAATTTGAATCAGGTGAATCAGGTGAATCAGGTTCAATCAGCAGTTCCCTCTTCCATCCCAACAAACAATCCGCTCCGGCAGTGGTTCTGGTGGTTCTGATTCCAATAGAGATTCCTTATCAGCTCTTTCACCCACAGGATCAGGAAATCAGAATCTTAAACAGGGATTATCTCCAGCAGATGAAGAATCCAATGCCATGCTGGAAGGAGGAGGAGGAGGTTCATCACCCGGATCAGCATTAGCTGGCAATAGAAACCAAGGAAGTCGGAGTAGGGCTGTAGCTGGTGCAGGGTCTAAGGCCGGGGCCGGAGCTATAGAAAAAACAAAGTTGGCAAACAATAACAAACTCGGCTTGAGGGAGTTTTCAAAAGTCAAAAACACCGGCTTGTCTTTAAAAGATATTCAATCCATCAGAAGCCTAAATACCAAAGTCAGTTCTTTTGGTTCTCCTCATGATGACATTTTTAACAGAATGAGGAGAACCAGGATCGGCATTAGTTAGCTATGGGAACCCCAACCCCTAAACCACCAATGGAAGTCGGAGTAGGATTGTAGCTGGTGTGGCAGAGTCTACGGCCGGGTGAGAGCTATGGGCAGGGCAAGGGCTATGGGCAGGGCAGAGGCTACGGCCAGGGCTGAAACTATGAAAAAAACAAAGCTGGCAAAAAATAACAAACTTGGCTTGAGGGAGTTTTCAAAAGTCAAAAACACCGGTTTGTCTTTAAAAGATATTCAATCCTTTCGCTTGAGTCACAAAAGCCGGCCTCAGCCGTTCCAGCTTATTGTTTTCACAAATGCCCCAACCATATCCACCATTCCAGTTCTTTCAGCCCCAGCCATTCCAGCCTCGTAGGGACCGGCAGGAGCTATGGGTCGGGCAGAGTCTATGGCCGGAACTGGAACTGTGGAATAAACAAAGTTGACAAAAAATGTTCGAGCTGTATGAAAAATAATCGACTTTTGAAAATCATGTAGCATAACAATCACATAAATTATATAGTCATTTCAATAAAATAGGCACTAAAAGGTATAAACTCTTGTCAGCTGTCTCAATTTTGCATTATAACTATATTGTGAGAGCGAGGCATTAGTGGCACAAACTCTTGTCAGTGTAAAAAAAGCTGAAAAAGGCAAGCAACACAAAAAGTAAAGATAGTATAGAGATAAATAAAACCAAAGAGTGTAAACAAAACCAAATTAAGGAGAAAAAAGTGAACAAAAAACACAATGTAAAAATTATTAAAAATTTTGCGAAAATTTCCGCACTGATTCTTTCTTTGGTTTTTTCATTAAATTCCGTTGGTGAGCAGAATATAATTAATTGTAACCAATCCAATTTACAGACTTATAGTGATGCGAAGTGGTATATACAAAGACATCCAAATGATAATGATTTTCAATCGATAAGTACGATGCGTATAATGGCGCAAAGTGCTTTTTGTATAGGGAAGGAAAAGGAGGGACTAGAGCTACTGAAAAGACTTTTCTCTATGGGCCATATTCATGCCACTTTTTTCCTGGGTGTGTATCATGCAACGGGTGGAACTTTAAATACTAATTACTGGCTGGATCAGAATCTAAAGAATTACCAAGAACATTTTGATGCTGCGATTTACTATTTTGAAACAGCGGCCGGTCAGATTATGTCGGCTGTCAATTATCCGGAAGGGGTAAATCCAGATCAGCCCGATATGGAAGCTCATAATAGAACAAGTGCCAAGGTGTTTATAGAGTTACCTAATTTTTATTATGAGGGATATATGAGAGCGGTTGAAAATATCCTTGCAGACAGTAAAAGAGGAAAAAAAGTGTATTATACTGATACTATTGTAGCTCTTGTTAAAATGCGGCATTGGTCTGAGCAATGTTTAAAAAGACCTGCCCTTGACATGTGGAAAAACTCTATAGGAACTGCAAATGCAATGAAAGCATATTGCCAAGAAATGAACAACTTTGCTGTGCAGGTTCTTCCTTTAGAGCAACAGCGTATAAAGATAGTCGCAGATCAGTGTAAAGATGCTCTTCTGCATAAGTGCCCCGAACATCAGAATATTTTTAATCAGATAACGGAGTTGTCTAATACCATGCGGGAGATACTGAAACTCGTTCCTCAGGGTTAAAATGTCTGATTTTTATAGATGTTGCTGACCACACCGTATCTTAATCTTTGTTCCTTATTTTACATCACTTGCGTTATTTACAGAAGCCTGTAAAAATCTTTGATTATTCTGTAGTGTAAAATGGCTATCCCTTAATTTTTTCTTTAGAATTTTTTTTAAAAAACCGAAAGGCATATATGCCTTTTTATTTTTTAGTGTTTCTTGTATTGGCTTTAGTTTCTCCAAATGTTGCACTACCCACAGGTCTAAACAGAGGTATTGCTATGGGTGAGACAACAAAACCAAATTGCACAACACGCTATATCAATATGGCACACAAACATGGAGAGCAAAACGAATGTAAATGCAAGCGTAATAGTCAGTCAGCAGATGCTGTGAAACGATGTTTCCAGCCACACATTTGTAAGAAAAAATGCCAATCACAAATTAACAATATGCACGGCTGTGCAAATCAAAAACAGGCAATAACCCAGAATTGTAGTAACCAATGCACCCGCAACTCCAGTTATCGGCTCCAGCTTGAGCCAGCCAAAATCAGATGCACCAATGAAAATCAAGCCTATATAAACAATCAATTAAGAGACGCTTGTAAAGCACACACTCAGACAGTAAACAATCAAAGACCGGGTCTGGAATTAATTTGCCCAGGAAGTAGTTGTGCAGAATATTGCCAACAAGCGACTAATAAAAAATGTAGTGGATATATTACTGGTCGGGAAGAATACAAAAATTGTTTAGACAAACTTAATCGTGAACTAACCGCACAGCTTCCAAATGGCAGGCACCTGCCGAAGGGATTTTCATGGCAGAAATGTGATTTTGGTCAGATATGCGCTCAGGAAATCGAGCGGATTTTTAGCAAAGTGCTGGGAGAGTGTGAAAGCCTCAAAACCAAAGCCACTGTTTGTTGTGAGGACCCTTTAAAGTGTGTTGATAAAGCCAGTGCCGCTCTTTTTGTAAATACAGGTATCAGTACTGCAGGAGGTATGGCGGACATTTGTCAAACAGCCAAAGAGAGATTTAAGGACATGAGCAAAGCCGGCGGAAAAATGGCCAAGCAGTGTCGAAGGAGTGCTAAAGCCTGTACGCAGGCCTGCAAGACAGCGAAAAAAATCCGAACCAAGTTTTATGAAATCTGCAATTTTGATCTGCTCAAAGAAAACAATTACAATCATAAAACACATACTTGCAGTGAGGAGTTGATAAGCCAATATATTGGGCGCTATCATCAGGAGCTGATCCCCGCAAGCTCCAAATGTGAGGCAGTAGGAGGCAAATCCATCGTGCTGGTTCAAGTCGGAGCAAAAATATTAAAGACCGCTCTGTCCTCCGCAGGTTGTGAAAAAGAAGCCAGAGCCGGTTCCTCCCCTTCCAAGCCCAATCTGAATCAGGCTCAACCGGCAGTTACAGCCAGTGGCAATTTGAATCAGGTGAATCAGGTGAATCAGGTGAATCAGGTTCAATCAGCAGTTCCCTCTTCCATCCCAACAAACAATCCCCTTTTGAGCTGGTCTGCTAACAAACAGGACGCAGGGGTGGGAGGCAATGGCTACTCCGGCAGTGGTTCTGGTGGTTCTGGTGGTTCTGGTGGTTCTGGTGGTTCTGGTGGTTCTGATTCCAATAGAGATTCCTTATTGGCTCTTTCACCCACAGGATCGGGAAATCAGAATCTTAAACAGGGATTATCTCCAGCAGATGAAGAATCCAATGCCATTCTGAGCGGAGGAGGAGGGTCACCCGGATCAGCATTAGCTGGCAATAGAAACCAAGGAAGTCGGAATAGGGCTGTAGCTGGTGTGGCAGGGTCTAAGGCCGGGGCCGGAGCTATAGAAAAAACAAAGTTGGCAAACAATAACAAACTCGGCTTGAGGGAGTTTTCAAAAGTCAAAAACACCGGCTTGTCTTTAAAAGATATTCAATCCCTCAGAAGCCTAAATACCAAAGTCAGTTCTTTTGGTTCTCCTCATGATGACATTTTTAAAAGAATGAGGAGAGTCACCAGGATCGGCATTAGTTAGCTATGGGAACCCCACAACTCCCAAACCAACCCAAGGGAAGTCGGAGTAGGATTATAGCAGGTGTGGCAGAGTCTACGGCCGGGTGAGAGCTATGGGCCGGGAGCCTGATAAAACCAAATAAACAAAACCAGGATCACGCAGGAGCTTAGATTGTAGCTGTGGAACAGACAAAGTTGACAAAAAATGTTCGAACTGTATGAAAAATAATCAACTTTTGAAAATCATATAGCATCACAATCACATAAATTATATAGTCATTTCAATAAAATAGGCACTAAAAGGTATAAACTCTTGTCAGTTGTCTCAATTTTGCATTATAACTATATTGTGAGAGTGAGGAATTATTGGCACAAATTTTTGTCAATGTAAAAAAAGCTGAAAAAAGCAAGCAACACAAAAAGATAAATAAAACCAAAGAGTGTAAACAAAACCAAAATAAGGAGAAAAAAATGAACAAAAAACACAGTGTAAAAATTATTAAAAATTGTGCAAAAATTTCCGTTCTAACTTTTTCTTTGATTTTTTCATTAAACTCCTTTGGTGAGAAGAATATAGTTCGATGTAATCTCTTCGATTTAGATTCTTATAATGCTTCGAAGTGGCATATACAAAGAAATCCGGATGATGATGCTCAGGTGATAGTTTCGAGGCGTATGATGGCGCAAAGCGCTTTTTGTATAGGGAAGGAACAGGAGGGGCTAGAGTTACTGAAAGAGCTTTCCTTTATGGGCAATGTTCAAGCTTCTTATTTACTGGGTAGCTATTATGAATCGGATAGAACTTTCGATTCTTCCAACTGGCTGACTCAGGGTCGAGCGGATTCCCAGGAAAACTTTGATGCTGCGATTCACTATTATGAAACAGCGGCTAAGCAAATTATGTCGGCTGTCAATTATCCGTACGGGATGAATCCAGATCAGCCAGGTTTGGAAAATGATTATACAACAAGCGCCAAGGTGTTTGTAGGTTTACCTAATTTTTATTATACGGGATATGTAAGAGCGGTTAAAAACATCCTTGCAGACAGTAAAAGAGGAAAGAGAGTGTCTTATACTGATACTATTTCATCTCTTGTTAAAATGCAATATTGGTCTGAGCAATGTTTGAACAGACCTCCCCTTGTTGATGTGTGGAAGACCCATCCAGGAACTGCAAATGCAATGAAAGCGCATTGCCAAGCTAGGAACAATTTTGCCTTGCAGGTTCTTCCTTTAGAGCAACAGCGTATAAAGATAGTCGAAGATCAGTGTAAAGATGTTCTTTTGCATGAGTGTCCCGAACATCAAAGTATTGTTAATCAGATAAAAGAGGCGGCTGGTAGAATGTGGAAGATACTGGAGTTCGTTCCTTTGGTTTAAAATGTCTGATTCTTATAAGTCTGGTGATGACAGTACTAGATTCTTAATCTTTAGTTATTCTGCAATTTGAAATGCGTTGAGATTTGCATTGGTTTTCTGTGGAAAATTGTTATTCCTTAATTTTTTCTTTAGAATTTTTTAAGAAAAACCGAAAGGCATATATGCCTTTTTATTTTTTAGTGTTTCTTGTATTGGCTTTAGTTTCTCCAAATGTAAATGCAGATAGTTTCAAAGAAGGGGGTACAGGACATGATAATCAAGCGACAGATAAAAAAGACGGTTGCAAAATACAATATGAAACTATGGCAAATAAACATGGACCTCAAGACACATGTCAATGCAGGGTTAATAATCAGTCAGCAGATGCTGTGAAACGATGTTTCCAGCCACACATTTGTAAGAAAAAATGCAAATCACAAATTAAAAATATGCACGGCTGTGCAAATCAAAAACAGGCAATAACCCAGAATTGTAGTAACCAATGCACCCGCAACTCCAGTTATCGGCTCCAGCTTGAGCCAGCCAAAATCAGATGCACCAATGAAAATCAAGCCTATATAAACAATCAATTAAGAGACGCTTGTAAAGCACACACTCAGACAGTAAACAATCAAAGACCTGGTCTGGAATTAATTTGCCCAGGAAGTAGTTGTGCAGAATATTGCCAACAAGCGACTAATAAAAAATGTAGTGGATATATTACTGGTCGGGAAGAATACAAAAATTGTTTAGACAAATTTGAGAAAGAACTAACTGCACAGCTTCCAACTGGCAACCACCTGCCGAAGGGATTTTCATGGCAGAAATGTGATTTTGGTCAGATATGCGCTCAGGAAATCGAGCGGATTTTTAGCAAAGTGCTGGGAGAGTGTGAAAGCCTCAAAACCAAAGCCACTGTTTGTTGTGAGGACCCTTTAAAGTGTGTTGATAAAGCCAGTGCCGCTCTTTTTGTAAATACAGGTATCAGTACTGCAGGAGGTATGGCGGACATTTGTCAAACAGCCAAAGAGAGATTTAAGGACATGAGCAAAGCCGGCGGAAAAATGGCCAAGCAGTGTCGAAGGAGTGCTAAAGCCTGTACGCAGGCCTGCAAGACAGCGAAAAAAATCCGAACCAAGTTTTATGAAATCTGCAATTTTGATCTGCTCAAAGAAAACAATTACAATCATAAAACACATACTTGCAGTGAGGAGTTGATAAGCCAATATATTGGGCGCTATCATCAGGAGCTGATCCCCGCAAGCTCCAAATGTGAGGCAGTAGGAGGCAAATCCATCGTGCTGGTTCAAGTCGGAGCAAAAATATTAAAGACCGCTCTGTCCTCCGCAGGTTGTGAAAAAGAAGCCAGAGCCGGTTCCTCCCCTTCCAAGCCCAATCTGAACGAGAACCAGGTTCAGGCAGTTACAGCCAGTGGCAATTTGAATCAGGTGAATCAGGTGAATCAGGTTCAATCAGCAGTTCCCTCTTCCATCCCAACAAACAATCCCCTTTTGAGCTGGTCTGCTAACAAACAGGACGCAGGGGTGGGAGGCAATGGCTACTCCGGCAGTGGTTCTGGTGGTTCTGGTGGTTCTGATTCCAATAGAGATTCCTTATTGACTCTTTCACCCACCGGATCGGGAAATCAGAATCTTAAACAGGGATTATCTCCAGCAGATGAAGAATCCAATGCCATTCTGAGCGGAGGAGGAGGAGGAGGAGGGTCACCCGGATCAGCATTAGCTGGCAATAGAAACCAAGGAAGTCGGAATAGGGCTGTAGCTGGTGCAGGGTCTAAGGCCGGGGCCGGAGCTATAGAAAAAACAAAGTTGGCAAACAATAACAAACTCGGCTTGAGGGAGTTTTCAAAAGTCAAAAACACCGGTTTGTCTTTAAAAGATATTCAATCCCTCAGAAGCCTAAATACCAAAGTCAGTTCTTTTGGTTCTCCTCATGATGACATTTTTAAAAGAATGAGGAGAGTCACCAGGATCGGCATTAGTTAGCTATGGGAACCCCAACCCCCAAATTAACCCAAGGGAAGTCGGAGTAGGATTGTAGCAGGTGTGGCAGAGTCTACGGCCGGGTGAGAGCTATGGGCTCAAGGCAGGAGCTATGATTGTAGCTTCAGAATCTTAAACAGGGAGATAAAGAATCCAATGACATTCTGGGTGGAGGAGTACCAGGATCGGCATTAGTTAGCTATGGGAACCCCACAACTCCCAAACCAACCCAAGGGAAGTCGGAGTAGGATTATAGCAGGTGTGGCAGAGGCTACGGCCGGGTGAGAGCTATGGGCAGGGACTATGGGCACAGGGCAGGAGCTATGGGCAGGGCAAGTGCTATGGTTGTAGCTTCAGAATCTTAAACAGGGAGATAAAGAATCCAATGACATTCTGGGTGGAGGAGGTTCACCAGGATCGGCATTAGTTAGCTATGGGAACCCCAACCCCTAAACCAACCCAAGGGAAGTCGGAGTAGGATTGTAGCAGGTGTGGCAGAGTCTACGGCCGATTGATAGCTACGGGCAGATCAAGTGCTCTGATTGGAGCCTGATAAAACCAAATAAACAAAACCAGGATCACGCAGGAGCTTAGATTGTAGCTGTGGAACAGACAAAGTTGACAAAAAATGTTCGAACTGTATGAAAAATAATCGACTTTTGAAAATCATGTAGCATAACAATCACATAAATTATATAGTAATTTCAATAAAATAGGCACTAAAAGGTATAAACTCTTGTCAGTTGTCTCAATTTTGCATTATAACTATATTGTGAGAGCGAGGCATTATTGGCACAAATTTTTGTCAATGTAAAAAAAGCTGAAAAAGGCAAGCAACACAAAAAGATAGATAAAACCAAAGAGTGTAAACAAAACCAAAATAAGGAGAAAAAAATGAACAAAAAACACAGTGTAAAAATTATTAAAAATTTTGCAAAAATTTCCGCACTGGTTCTTTCTTTGGTTTTTTCATTAAATTCCTTTGGTTATAAGAATATAATTCGTTGTAATCAATTCAATTTAGAGAATTATAATAATGCGAAGTGGTATATACAAAGACATCCAAATGATGTTCCTGCGATGCGTATAGTGGCGCAAAGCGCTTTTTGTATAGGGAAGGAACAGGAGGGGCTAGAGTTACTGAAAGAGCTTTCCTTTATGGGCAATGTTCAAGCTTCTTATTTACTGGGTAGCTATTATGAATCGGATAGAACTTTCGATTCTTCCAACTGGCTGACTAAGGGTCGAGCGGATTCCCAGGAAAACTTTGATGCTACGATTCACTATTATGAAACAGCGGCTAAGCAAATTATGTCGGCTGTCAATTATCCGTACGGGATGAATCCAGATCAGCCAGGTTTGGAAAATGATTATACAACAAGCGCCAAGGTGTTTGTAAGTTTACCTAATTTTTATTATACGGGATATTTAAGAGCGGTTAAAAACACCCTTGCAGACAGTAAAAGAGGAAAGAGAGTGTCTTATACTGATACTATTGTATCTCTTGTTAAAATGCGAGATTGGTCTGAGCAATGTTTGAACAGACCTCCCCTTGTTGATGTGTGGAAAACCCGTCCAGGAACTGCAAATGCAATGCAAGCGCATTGCCAAGCAATGAACAATTTTGCCTTGCAGGTTCTTCCTTTAGAGCAACAGCGTATAAAGATAGTCGAAGATCAGTGTAAAGATGTTCTTTTGCATGAGTGTCCCGAACATCAAAGTATTGTTAATCAGATAAAAGCGGTGGCTGTTAGAATGTTGAAGATACTGGAGTTCGTTCCTTTGGTTTAAAATATCTGATTCTTATAAGTCTGGTGATGACAGTACTAGATCTCAATCTTTAGTTATTCTGCAATTTGAAATGTGTTGAGATTTGCATTGGTTTTCTGTGGAAAATTGTTATTCCTTAATTTTTTCTTTAGAATTTTTTAAGAAAAACCGAAAGGCATATATGCCTTTTTATTTTTTAGTGTTTCTTGTATTGGCTTTAGTTTCTCCAAATGCAAATGCAGTTGATTTCGACAGCCTAGAAGTGCATAAAAAAAATTATAAGGAAACGATAGATGGAGAAAACATTTGCAGAGATCACTATTTCAAACTGGAACACACACATGGAAAGCAAGACACATGTCAATGCAGGGGTGCAATTGAGTCACCAAGTCATGTGACAGAATGCTTCAATCGACAAATTTGTAAGAAAAAATGCAAATCACAAATTAAAAATATGCACGGCTGTGCAAATCAAAAAAAGTCAATGAATAAGCTTTGTAACCAATGCACCCGCGACTCCAGTTATCGGCTCCAGCTTGAGCCAGCCAAAATCAGATGCACCAATGAAAATCAAGCCCATATAAACAATCAATTAAGAGACGCTTGTAAAGCACACACTCAGACAGTAAACAATCAAAGACCGGGTCTGGAATTAATTTGCCCAGGAAGTAGTTGTGCAGAATATTGCCAACAAGCGACTAATAAAAAATGTAGTGGATATATTACTGGTCGGGAAGAATACAAAAATTGTTTAGACAAATTTGAGAAAGAACTAACCGCACAGCTTCCAAATGGCAGGCACCTGCCGAAGGGATTTTCATGGCAGAAATGTGATTTTGGTCAGATATGCGCTCAGGAAATCGAGCGGATTTTTAGCAAAGTGCTGGGAGAGTGTGAAAGCCTCAAAACCAAAGCCACTGTTTGTTGTGAGGACCCTTTAAAGTGTGTTGATAAAGCCAGTGCCGCTCTTTTTGTAAATACAGGTATCAGTACTGCAGGAGGTATGGCGGACATTTGTCAAACAGCCAAAGAGAGATTTAAGGACATGAGCAATGCCGGCGGAAAAATGGCCAAGCAGTGTCGAAGGAGTGCTAAAGCCTGTACGCAGGCCTGCAAGACAGCGAAAAAAATCCGAACCAAGTTTTATGAAATCTGCAATTTTGATCTGCTCAAAGAAAACAATTACAATCATAAAACACATACCTGCAGTGAGGAGTTGATAAGCCAATATATTGGGCGCTATCATCAGGAGCTGATCCCCGCAAGCTCCAAATGTGAGGCAGTAGGAGGCAAATCCATCGTGCTGGTTCAAGTCGGAGCAAAAATATTAAAGACCGCTCTGTCCTCCGCAGGTTGTGAAAAAGAAGCCAGAGCCGGTTCCTCCCCTTCCAAGCCCAATCTGAACGAGAACCAGGTTCAGGCAGTTACAGCCAGTGGCAATTTGAATCAGGTGAATCAGGTGAATCAGGTTCAATCAGCAGTTCCCTCTTCCATCCCAACAAACAATCCCCTTTTGAGCTGGTCTGCTAACAAACAGGACGCAGGGGTGGGAGGCAATGGCTACTCCGGCAGTGGTTCTGGTGGTTCTGGTGGTTCTGGTGGTTCTGGTGGTTCTGATTCCAATAGAGATTCCTTATTGGCTCTTTCACCCACAGGATCGGGAAATCAGAATCTTAAACAGGGATTATCTCCAGCAGATGAAGAATCCAATGCCATTCTGAGCGGAGGAGGAGGAGGAGGAGGGTCACCCGGATCAGCATTAGCTGGCAATAGAAACCAAGGAAGTCGGAATAGGGCTGTAGCTGGTGCAGGGTCTAAGGCCGGGGCCGGAGCTATAGAAAAAACAAAGTTGGCAAACAATAACAAACTCGGCTTGAGGGAGTTTTCAAAAGTCAAAAACACCGGCTTGTCTTTAAAAGATATTCAATCCATCAGAAGCCTAAATACCAAAGTCAGTTCTTTTGGTTCTCCTCATGATGACATTTTTAAAAGAATGAGGAGAACCAGGATCGGTATTAGTTAGCTATGGGAGCCTCAACCCCCAAACCAACCCAATGGGAGGCAGAGAGGACTGTAGCTGGTGTGGCAGAGTCTACAGCCAGAACCAGAGCTATAGAAAAGCAAAAGTTGGCAAAAAATAGCAAGCTCGGCTTGAGGGAGTTTTCAAAAACCAAAAATTCACAGCAAGTAAAAAACACCGGTTTGTCTTTAAAAGATATTCAATCCCTCAGAAGCCTAAATACCAAAGTCAGTTCTTTTGGTTCTCCTCATGATGACATTTTTAAAAGAATGAGGAGAGTCACCAGGATCGGCATTAGTTAGCTATGGGAACCCCAACCCCCAAATTAACCCAAGGGAAGTCGGAGTAAGATTGTAGCTGGTGTGGCAGAAGCTACGGCCGGGTGAGAGCTATGGGCAGGGCAGGAGCTATGATTGTAGCTTCAGATAAACAGGGAGATAAAGAATCCAATGACATTCTGGGTGGAGGAGGGTCACCAGGATCGGCATTAGTTAGCTATGGGAACCCCAACCCCTAAACCAACCCAAGGGAAGTCGGAGTAGGATTGTAGCAGGTGTGGCAGAGTCTACGGCCGGGTGAGAGCTATGGGCCGGGAGCCTGATAAAACCAAATAAACAAAGCCAGGGTCACGCAGGAGCTTAGATTGTAGCTGTGGAACAGACAAAGTTGACAAAAAATGTTCGAACTGTATGAAAAATAATCGACTTTTGAAAATCATGTAGCATAACAATCACATAAATTATATAGTAATTTCAATAAAATAGGCACTAAAAGGTATAAACTCTTGTCAGCTGTCTCAATTTTGCATTATAACTATATTGTGAGAGCGAGGCATTATTGGCACAAATTTTTGTCAATGTAAAAAAAGCTGAAAAAAGCAAGCAACACAAAAAGATAAATAAAACCAAAGAGTGTAAACAAAACCAAAATAAGGAGAAAAAAATGAACAAAAAACACAGTGTAAAAATTATTAAAAATTTTGCAAAAATTTCCGTTCTAACTTTTTCTTTGATTTTTTCATTAAACTCCTTTGGTGCGAAGAATATAATTCCATGTAATCTCTTCGATTTAGATGCTTATAATGCTTCGAAGTGGCATATACAAAGAAATCCGGATGATGATGCTCAGGTGATAGTTTCGAGGCGTATGATGGCGCAAAGCGCTTTTTGTATAGGGAAGGAACAGGAGGGGCTAGAGTTACTGAAAGAGCTTTCCTTTATGGGCAATGTTCAAGCTTCTTATTTACTGGGTAGATATTATGAATCGGATAGAACTTTCGATTCTTCCAACTGGCTGACTCAGGGTCGAGCGGATTCCCAGGAAAACTTTGATGCTACGATTCACTATTATGAAACAGCGGCTAAGCAAATTATGTCGGCTGTCAATTATCCGTACGGGATGAATCCAGATCAGCCAGGTTTGGAAAATGATTATACAACAAGCGCCAAGGTGTTTGTAAGTTTACCTAATTTTTATTATACGGGATATTTAAGAGCGGTTAAAAACACCCTTGCAGACAGTAAAAGAGGAAAGAGAGTGTCTTATACTGATACTATTGTATCTCTTGTTAAAATGCGAGATTGGTCTGAGCAATGTTTGAACAGACCTCCCCTTGTTGATGTGTGGAAAACCCGTCCAGGAACTGCAAATGCAATGCAAGCGCATTGCCAAGCAATGAACAATTTTGCCTTGCAGGTTCTTCCTTTAGAGCAACAGCGTATAAAGATAGTCGAAGATCAGTGTAAAGATGTTCTTTTGCATGAGTGTCCCGAACATCAAAGTATTGTTAATCAGATAAAAGCGGTGGCTGTTAGAATGTTGAAGATACTGGAGTTCGTTCCTTTGGTTTAAAATATCTGATTCTTATAAGTCTGGTGATGACAGTACTAGATCTCAATCTTTAGTTATTCTGCAATTTGAAATGTGTTGAGATTTGCATTGGTTTTCTGTGGAAAATTGTTATTCCTTAATTTTTTCTTTAGAATTTTTTAAGAAAAACCGAAAGGCATATATGCCTTTTTATTTTTTAGTGTTTCTTGTATTGGCTTTAGTTTCTCCAAATGCAAATGCAGTTGATTTCGACAGCCTAGAAGTGCATAAAAAAAATAATGAACCGACAAATACAGAAGACATTTGCAACAAACGCTATCGAACTATGGCTATGGCACGCAAACATGGAGATCAAAACGAATGTAAATGCGAGAATAATAGTCAGTCAGCAGATGCTGTGGAAAAATGCTTCAATCGACAAATTTGTAAGAAAAAATGCAAATCACAAATTGAAAATATGCACGGCTGTTCAACTCAAAAACAGGCAATGGAACAGCGTTGTAACCAATGCACCAACAACCCCAATTATAAGCTCCCGCGTGAATCATCAGCCAGAAGATGCACCAATGAAAATCAAGCCTATATAAACAATCAATTAAGAGACGCTTGTAAAGCACACACTCAGACAGTAAACAATCAAAGACCGGGTCTGGAATTAATTTGCCCAGGAAGTAGTTGTGCAGAATATTGCCAACAAGCGACTAATAAAAAATGTAGTGGATATATTACTGGTCGGGAAGAATACAAAAATTGTTTAGACAAACTTAATCGTGAACTAACTGCACAGCTTCCAAATGGCAGGCACCTGCCGAAGGGATTTTCATGGCAGAAATGTGATTTTGGTCAGATATGCGCTCAGGAAATCGAGCGGATTTTTAGCAAAGTGCTGGGAGAGTGTGAAAGCCTCAAAACCAAAGCCACTGTTTGTTGTGAGGACCCTTTAAAGTGTGTTGATAAAGCCAGTGCCGCTCTTTTTATAAATGCAGGTATCAGTACTGCAGGAGGTATGGCGGACATTTGTCAAACAGCCAAAGAGAGATTTAAGGACATGAGCAAAGCCGGCGGAAAAATGGCCAAGCAGTGTCGAAGGAGTGCTAAAGCCTGTACGCAGGCCTGCAAGACAGCGAAAAAAATCCGAACCAAGTTTTATGAAATCTGCAATTTTGATCTGCTCAAAGAAAACAATTACAATCATAAAACACATACTTGCAGTGAGGAGTTGATAAGCCAATATATTGGGCGCTATCATCAGGAGCTGATCCCCGCAAGCTCCAAATGTGAGGCAGTAGGAGGCAAATCCATCGTGCTGGTTCAAGTCGGAGCAAAAATATTAAAGACCGCTCTGTCCTCCGCAGGTTGTGAAAAAGAAGCCAGAGCCGGTTCCTCCCCTTCCAAGCCCAATCTGAATCAGGCTCAACCGGCAGTTACAGCCAGTGGCAATTTGAATCAGGTGAATCAGGTGAATCAGGTGAATCAGGTTCAATCAGCAGTTCCCTCTTCCATCCCAACAAACAATCCCCTTTTGAGCTGGTCTGCTAACAAACAGGACGCAGGGGTGGGAGGCAATGGCTACTCCGGCAGTGGTTCTGGTGGTTCTGGTGGTTCTGGTGGTTCTGGTGGTTCTGGTGGTTCTGATTCCAATAGAGATTCCTTATTGGCTCTTTCACCCACAGGATCGGGAAATCAGAATCTTAAACAGGGATTATCTCCAGCAGATGAAGAATCCAATGCCATTCTGAGCGGAGGAGGAGGGTCACCCGGATCAGCATTAGCTGGCAATAGAAACCAAGGAAGTCGGAATAGGGCTGTAGCTGGTGCAGGGTCTAAGGCCGGGGCCGGAGCTATAGAAAAAACAAAGTTGGCAAACAATAACAAACTCGGCTTGAGGGAGTTTTCAAAAGTCAAAAACACCGGCTTGTCTTTAAAAGATATTCAATCCATCAGAAGCCTAAATACCAAAGTCAGTTCTTTTGGTTCTCCTCATGATGACATTTTTAAAAGAATTTCAAACCGCATCGGCCTGCTGTGCAGAACAGACCAAATCCTTGATTGTAAAGAATAGTAAGGCAGTCTATGACCGGAATCAGTAAATAGGCTGATTTCACCAAAATAATATATTATCATTCAATTAAAAATAAAGACAGCTTATGCTGAATTTGAAGAGATATTGAAGGGTTTAAAGGGACAGGCAAGAAAGACTGTAGAATTAAGGATATTAGAGTATTTAAGAGATAACACAGAATTAGATTCAAAGACTTGGGAAAAAGCTGAAAAACTACTTATAGAATCAGGGATATTAAAACAAGGAGGACTGATGCAAGATGTAAGAGAAATTATCAAAGAAAAAGGCCGTTGGGAAGGCGAAAGGCAAGGTTTAAAAAAAGGACGGCAGGAAGGCCTACAGGAAGGCCGGCAGGAAGGCCGGCAGGAAGAACGGCAACAGGTTGTTTTAAATATGTTGAAAGAAAAAGCGGATATTGCTTTCATTTCCAAAGTTACAGGTCTATCTGAAAAAACAATTAGAAAATTAAAAAATGGTTCTTAATGCCTTCAATTTCCCTTGGAATAATTTTGGGGAGGCAATGGCAATTTCGGCAGTGGTTCCAATAGAGATTCCTTATTGGCTCTTTCACCCACCGGATCGGGAAATCAGAATCTTAAACAGGGATTATCTCCAGCAGATGAAGAATCCAATGCCATGCTGGAAGGAGGAAGAGGAGGAGGAGGGTCACCCGGATCGGCATTAGCTGGCAATAGAAACCAAGGAAGTCGGAATAGGGTTGCAGCTGGTGCAGGGTCTAAGGCCGGGGCCGGAGCTATAGAAAAAACAAAGTTGGCAAACAATAACAAACTCGGCTTGAGGGAGTTTTCAAAAGTCAAAAACACCGGCTTGTCTTTAAAAGATATTCAATCCATCAGAAGCCTAAATACCAAAGTCAGTTCTTTTGGTTCTCCTCATGATGACATTTTTAAAAGAATTTCAAACCGCATCGGCCTGCTGTGCAGAACAGACCAAATCCTTGATTGTAAAGAATAGTAAGGCAGTCTATGACCGGAATCAGTAAATAGGCTGATTTCACCAAAATAATATATTATCATTCAATAATGAGGCTGTAACAAAGCCTTATTTATTTTTAAAAACAAACACAAATTATAAGGTAAGGATCTCTTATGAAAAAAAATACATCTCAGATAAAGAGGAAAAAGCCAAAACTGACCCACGATAATTTCTTCAAACTCTTCTACTCTGATACAGAACTTGCAAAAGGGTTGTTGAAACTTATTTTTTCAAAGAAAGAGCTTGGAGCATATAATTTAAACAAGTTGAAAATAGAAAAAGACACTTTTGAAGAAAAAAGAGTGGATCTCATCTTTTCCCTGCCATTTAAAAATTACCCAAAAATAAGGGTAAAAATCTTCATTCTCTTAGAACACAAAAGCCACTATGATAAAAACCTTTTTAACCAGCTTTTAGACTATCAGGTGTTAGTCCGAAAGCACAGCATCCAACAAAAGGGCTATCCTCAGCCTGTAATCTCTGTGCTGTTTTATCACGGAGAACAGCCCCTCAAGTGGAAAAGCTCCCTACAAGAGGAGGATTTTGGAACGTATTTTTCCAAAATTCCTGTTGAATCCAGAACAAACATGCTAAACTATGAACCGAAGATAATAAACACGCAAGACCCAAAAATCCGACAGGCCTTTAAGGGCAGAAAGTTTAAAGGTCATAGCGTTGTAAAGCTATTATCTGAGATATGGAGTTTAAAGAAGAAACCGACTCCATTAAAAATAAAGAATGTTTATGCTGAATTTGAAGAGATATTGAAGGGTTTAAAGGGACAGGCAAGAAAGACTGTAGAATTAAGGATATTAGAATATTTAAGAGATAATACGGAATTAGATTCAAAGACTTGGGCAAAAGCTGAAAAACTGCTTATAGAATCAGGGATATTAAAACAAGGAGGACTTATGCAGGATGTAAGAGAAATTATCAAAGAAAAAGGCCGTTGGGAAGGCGAAAGGCAAGGTTTAAAAAAAGGCCGGCAGGAAGGCCTACAGGAAGGCCGGCAGGAAGGCCGGCAGGAAGGCCGGCAGGAAGGCCGGCAGGAAGGCCGGCAGGAAGAACGGCAACAGGTTGTTTTAAATATGTTGAAAGAAAAAGCGGATATTGCTTTCATTTCCAAAGTTACAGGTCTATCTGAAAAAACAATTAGAAAATTAAAAAATGGTTCTTAATGCCTTCAATTTCCCTTGGAATAATCTTGGGGAGGCAATGGCAATTTCGGCAGTGGTTCCAATAGAGATTCCTTATTGGCTCTTTCACCCACAGGATCGGGAAATCAGAATCTTAAACAGGGATTATCTCCAGCAGATGAAGAATCCAATGCCATGCTGGAAGGAGGAAGAGGAGGAGGAGGGTCACCCGGATCGGCATTAGCTGGCAATAGAAACCAAGGAAGTCGGAATAGGGTTGCAGCTGGTGCAGGGTCTAAGGCCGGGGCCGGAGCTATAGAAAAAACAAAGTTGGCAAACAATAACAAACTCGGCTTGAGGGAGTTTTCAAAAGTCAAAAACACCGGCTTGTCTTTAAAAGATATTCAATCCATCAGAAGCCTAAATACCAAAGTCAGTTCTTTTGGTTCTCCTCATGATGACATTTTTAAAAGAATTTCAAACCGCATCGGCCTGCTGTGCAGAACAGACCAAATCCTTGATTGTAAAGAATAGTAAGGCAGTCTATGACCGGAATCAGTAAATAGGCTGATTTCGCCAAAATAATATATTATCATTCAATTAAAAATAAAGACAGCTTATGCTGAATTTGAAGAGATATTGAAGGGCTTAAAGGGACAGGCAAGAAAGACTGTAGAATTAAGGATATTAGAGTATTTAAGAGATAATACGGAATTAGATTCAAAGACTTGGGCAAAAGCTGAAAAACTGCTTATAGAATCAGGGATATTAAAACAAGGAGGACTTATGCAGGATGTAAGAGAAATTATCAAAGAAAAAGGCCGTTGGGAAGGCGAAAGGCAAGGTTTAAAAAAAGGACGGCAGGAAGGCCTACAGGAAGGCCGGCAGGAAGGCCGGCAGGAAGAACGGCAACAGGTTGTTTTAAATATGTTGAAAGAAAAAGCGGATATTGCTTTCATTTCCAAAGTTACAGGTCTATCTGAAAAAACAATTAGAAAATTAAAAAATGGTTCTTAATGCCTTCAATTTCCCTTGGAATAATTTTGGGGAGGCAATGGCAATTTCGGCAGTGGTTCCAATAGAGATTCCTTATTGGCTCTTTCACCCACCGGATCGGGAAATCAGAATCTTAAACAGGGATTATCTCCAGCAGATGAAGAATCCAATGCCATGCTGGAAGGAGGAAGAGGAGGAGGAGGGTCACCCGGATCGGCATTAGCTGGCAATAGAAACCAAGGAAGTCGGAATAGGGTTGCAGCTGGTGCAGGGTCTAAGGCCGGGGCCGGAGCTATAGAAAAAACAAAGTTGGCAAACAATAACAAACTCGGCTTGAGGGAGTTTTCAAAAGTCAAAAACACCGGCTTGTCTTTAAAAGATATTCAATCCATCAGAAGCCTAAATACCAAAGTCAGTTCTTTTGGTTCTCCTCATGATGACATTTTTAAAAGAATTTCAAACCGCATCGGCCTGCTGTGCAGAACAGACCAAATCCTTGATTGTAAAGAATAGTAAGGCAGTCTATGACCGGAATCAGTAAATAGGCTGATTTCGCCAAAATAATATATTATCATTCAATAATGAGGCTGTAACAAAGCCTTATTTATTTTTAAAAACAGAAACAAATTATAAGGAGCTCTTATGAAAAAAAATACATCTCAGATAAAGAGGAAAAAACCAAAACTGACTCACGATAATTTCTTCAAACTCTTCTACTCTGATACAGAACTTGCAAAAGGGTTGTTGAAACTTATTTTTTCAAAGAAAGAGCTTGGAGCATATAATTTAAACAAGTTGAAAATAGAAAAAGACACCTTTGAAGAAAAAAGAGTGGATCTCATCTTTTCCCTGCCATTTAAAAATTACCCAAAAATAAGGGTAAAAATCTTCATTCTCTTAGAACACAAAAGCCATTATGATAAAAACCTTTTTAACCAGCTTTTAGACTATCAGGTGTTAGTCCGAAAGCACAGCATCCAACAAAAAGGCTATCCTCAGCCTGTAATCTCTGTGCTGTTTTATCACGGAGAACAGCCCCTCAAGTGGAAAAAATCCCTACAAGAGGAGAATTTTGAGTCTTTTTTTTCCAAGATTCCGGTTGAATCCAGAAAAGATATGTTAAACTATGGATTGAGGATAATAAACACGCAAGACCAAAAAATCCGGCAGGCCTTTAAGGGCAGGAAGTTTAAAGGTCATAGCGTTGTAAAGCTATTATCTGAGATATGGAGTTTAAAGAAGAAACCGACTCCATTAAAAATAAAGACAGCTTATGCTGAATTTGAAGAGATATTGAAAGGCTTAAAAGGACAGGCAAGAAAGACTGTAGAATTAAGGATATTGGAGTATTTAAGAGATAACACAGAATTAGATTCAAAGACTTGGGCAAAAGCTGAAAAACTGCTTATAGAATCAGGGATATTAAAACAAGGAGGACTTATGCAGGATGTAAGAGAAATTATCAAAGAGAAAGGCCGTTGGGAAGGCGAAAGAGAAGGTTTAAAAAAAGGCCGGCAGGAAGGCCGGCAGGAAGGCCGGCAGGAAGGCCGGCAGGAAGGCCTACAGGAAGTCGTTTTAAATATGCTGAAAAAGAAGTTAGATATTTCTATCATTTCAGAAGTGACAAGCTTGTCTGAAAAAGAAATAAAGAAGCTAAAAAATAGAGCTTAAATTTTTTTAAGATTCTCAATGCTTATGCAGGATGTAAGAGAAATTATCAAAGAAAAAGGTCGCTGGGAAGGCCGGCAGGAAGGCCGGCAGGAAGGCCGGCAGGAAGGCCTACAGGAAGTCGTTTTAAATATGCTGAAAAAGAAGTTAGATATTTCTATCATTTCAGAAGTGACAAGCTTGTCTGAAAAAGAAATAAAGAAGCTAAAAAATAGAGCTTAAATTTTTTTAAGATTCTCAATGCTTATGCAGGATGTAAGAGAAATTATCAAAGAGAAAGGCCGTTGGGAAGGCCGACTGGAAGGTAAAAGAGAAGGTCTAAAAAAAGGTCGACATGAAGGCCGGCAGGAAGTCGTTTTAAATCTGCTAAAAGAAAAAGCGGATATTGCTTTCATTTCCAAAGTTACAGGTCTATCTGAAAAAACAATTAGAAAATTAAAAAACAGTTCTTAATGCTTTCACTTTCACTTGGAATAGTCTTTTGGATGGAGAGCTTAAATTGCCGCAGGCTGGAATTGGCAATTGAGCCTGATTCAAATTGGGTTTGTCAGGGGATACACCGGCCCGGGCTTCTTTTTCACAACCAGTTGAGGAAAGAGCGGTTTTTAATACCGCTTCTCCGATCTGAACCAGCTCAGCGGATTTACCACCTACTGTTTCACATTGGGAGCCTGCGGGAATGAGCTCCTGCCGATAGCGTCCAACATTGGCTTATCAACCCCTCACTGCAAGTATGCGTTTTTTGAATCCCACTGCCCCTTGCCCCTTGCCCCTTGCCCCTTGCCCACTGCCCACTACCCATTGCCTTTTGCCTCTTGGGCTGGCAGGCTCGTACGAGCCGATGGATGGGGCCGTGATGAGGCCGTGTCCTTGCTTGGTGAGAACAATGGTGAGGATGCGTGTCCTTGCGCTTGGTGAGGCCGATGGATGGGGGGCGTCAGCCTTAGACTGGCGCTTTGCACAGAATAATTTTTAAAATCCAGTTGCGTATAAAAGTAAAAAAGCTTACCCTCAAGGGCAGATCTGCATCAGAAAGGGGTATTTGATCTCATTTTTCTGAATGAAGGCGTTTTTTGGGTAATGTAAGTGAAGGCCGCTTTTTCGTATTTAAAGCGGTGTACTCCAGAAGGTGGTTTTTGTATAATATAAGTGAAGGTAATTGACGATGAGCAAATATTTCTTTTTTATTGTGGTTCTTTTTTTCATGGTATCCTGTGGAGACTCCGCTTCGCAGGTGGATTCCGAATCAACACAGTTTTCCAGTGCAGAAAATTCAGAGGAACAACCAAGTGCAGAGCAATTTGCCATTACAAATGATTTTCAGGATTATGCAGGGGCGGGGTCGAAGTACATTTATTTAACAGGCAATAACGGTCAGAACTACATTGTTCCTCCAACGGAATACGGTCCTATGGAGTTTAAGTATGTGATTATGGATATAAAAGTAAAAGGAGAATGTATTCAGGTGCCAGCTGAAGCTTTTCCCATTTCTGTCAGTGTATGTGAGTCCAAAAAATGCAGTAAAATAAGACCTTTGGATTTTATCCTCACCAATCCGGCTCATTACAATATCAGCGGCATAGGAGGGCTATTGATTCCTCGAGTGGATCCTTACTCTCCCTGTTCCGGGGAGTATTTTGATCTTATAGATAATATAAAGCCATACGAAGAGATTTAAAATCAGTGTAAATGCTGGTGACAGACATGCAATTTACCGCTTGTGTTCTTCCATATATGCCTGCAGATTGTTTGCAGGTATTTTTTCATTAAATATGAATTTACAATAGAATGAATTGTGTTTTAGAACTGATATGTGTGTATTTTATTTGTGGGTTATATGTTGATTATGGAAATCACTTCCGATCAGGATATGTGAAAAAAACAGACTGTGATGTGATTTCCCCCGTCCGGCAAAAAAGGTTTTGATTATGCGGTGGGTATCGTTTTTTCTGTTTTCGATTATATGTATGTTCAGCTGGAGTGTATTTATTGATCCCGCCGATGGCATAAACAGGTTTAATGGGAATCATATATATGCATACAATAAAGCACGAATAAACGCTGACAGTGATAACGAAAAAATATATACTGTTGTGCAACAAGCTGATGAGTTCTTATCCAAAAAACAGAAAGCAAATAAAGGGAAAGTGACAATGGAAATAGCTGATACGGTTACAGAAAAGCACAATAAAAATAAAACACTAATTAATTTAGATGTGGAAAAATATTTTTTGGACAATGGCATGACGGTGTTATTGCATCGGGATACGCGTATTCCACAGGTGTATCACCAGGTATTGGTGAAAGTGGGATCCAAAAATGAGGAAGAAGGAAAAACGGGCTTAGCTCATTTATTTGAACACATGATGTTTAGAGGGACAGCTAAATACACAGGTGAGGAATACGAGGAAAAACTGGAGTCCATAGGGGCCAGAAATAACGCATTTACCTCCCGGGATTACACGGCATACGAAGTTATACTCCCTGAACATAAGCTGGAAATGATTATGGAAATGGAAGCGGAAAGGCTTAACAGCCTGCGGTTAACTCAGAGTAACTTTGATAAAGAAAGGGAAGTGGTGAAAGAGGAGCGTAGGATGAGGACAGACAATAACCCTAATGAAGTCTTTGAACCTATGATGAAACTGACTTTTCAATCTCATCCTTATCGCCGGCCTATTTTGGGTTGGATGAAAGATCTAGAGGTAATGACTTTAGATGATTGTAAGGAGTTTTATCAGTCCTATTATGCTCCCAATAATTCCATTTTGATTTTAGCCGGAAATTTTGAATTAAAAAAAGCCAAAAAGTGGATTCAAAAATATTATGGTTCCCTACAGCCTTCCGATGTTCCCGCAGAGGCTTCTTACTCGGAGTCGGTTCAAACCGCGCAAAGAAACATTGAATTACAAAGAGCGATTCATGCACCCACCCTGGCTTTCGCTTATAAAGGGCCAAAAGCCGGTGAAGAGGGGGTATACTCTTTGGAGGTTTTAAACCGTGTTTTAACCAGCGGGGAGTCTAGCCGCTTGCATAAGTTATTGGTATATAAACATAAATTGGCTTTATCCGTGGGAGGATTTTATTATAGTTTAAAGTACGCTGGAATGTTTCTTATTTTTGTCAGAATGGCTCCCGGAGGCAGTTTGACAAAAGTACAAAAATTGCTATCGCAGGAAATAGAAAAAACCCGCTCAAGTGAAATAAGTAAAACAGAATTGTTAAAAAGCACCCGTTCTATAATGAATGAATATGTATCAACCATGAAGTCCTTGTCCGGAAAAGCCAATTCCCTGTCTCTGAATGAAGCTTACTTCGGGGATTACAGGGAGTTATTCAGGGATTTAAACAGATATGAAAATGTGACAACTCAAAAAGTAAAGGAGCAGGCGGATTTGCATCTGTCTCCTGAAAGAGTTTCAATAGTGAAGTTATTGCCTTTTAATGAAAAGTAAATTTCTTTACTGATCGAAATGTTTTGACAGGTTAAAAAAAGTTACGAGGTGCTGAAGAATCCAAAGCTAACAAAAAAGTGTTGCGATCTATCAAATTTTGGCTTTAAAACGCCAACTATTTGCGGGGAAGCGGTCTGTGTTGATGATGCGAAAACAGTTATTGTATATTTTACTTTTTTTGAGTTTTGTCTTTTCAGGTATTGTGTATTTTTTTTGGAGGAGTATGAAGGTGAATGAAGTAGATCAGTATAAACCGTATTCTTTTGTACAAAAAACACTTTCTAACGGCCTTGAAGTGCTTCTGGTAAAGGAAGACAACCTTCCTTATATATCTTTTGATATGATGTTTAAAGCGGGGTCTGTAATGGATCCGGTGGAAAAGGAAGGTCTGATGTCTTTATTGATGGAAACCATTGATAAAGGAACCAAAAACCGTTCAGCTGTGCAGGTGGCGGAAGACATAGAAAATTTAGGCACTTCTTTTTTTTACAGTTTGAATAGTGACTCTTTGTCTTTTTCGGTGGAAACTCTCTCCTACCTTGATAAGGAAGCTTTAGAGATTTTTTCTGAAATTATTACCCAACCGGCTTTTTTGGAAGAGGAATTTCAAAGGGCAAAGGAAAAGACCATTGGCTGGGTCGAAAGAAGCGTTGAGAATTTTTCATCTTATTCTAGCCGTATTTTTAATAAATATCTTTATGACTCCCATCCTTATGGGTTTTATCAAAGCGGCAGGTTGAAAAGTTTAAAAAAAACACAATTGGAAGATATTAAGAGCGCCTATAATCAGTATTTTCATCCTCGGCGGGCTTTGTTAAGCGTGTCCGGTAAATATCCTGATAACATTGTTGAGCAGTTGGAAAAGGCTTTTGGACAGTGGAAAAATCCTTCTAAAAACTCTGAAAAAAGCGAAGGCATTTCCGTTTCTCCCATTCCTGTTGTTAAAAAAACGGCATTATTGCTTGTGAATCATCCCTCAGCCATTCAATCGGAGATAAGAATGGGGCATATTTCTTTAAACCGATCCAACCCGGATTATCTGCCGTTGAAAACGGCTAATATTATTTTAGGAGGTAGTTTTAACTCCCGTCTGATGATCCGCCTTCGTGTACAAAAAGGTTTTACTTATGGTGTTTCCTCTTACTTTTCCGCTAAAAAGGAGTTGGGGTCGTTTAAACTGGGATTGGCCGTGCGGAATAATAAAGTAGGCAGTGCTTTACTGGAAATTATTGGTGTATTGGAAAACTTCCATAAAAACGGCATTACGAAGGACGAATTAGAAAAAGCCAAACAACTTTTAAAAAATCAATTTATTACGAATTTGGCCACAGCGGACAGTTTTTCCCATTATCTCATGTACCTTAACAGTCATAATATTCCTTATAGTTATGCCGAGGAGTATTTTTTGAAACTGTCCTCTCTGAATGTGGATACGGTAAATACGGCTGTGAAAAAATATCTTCATCCTGATCGAATAAAAATCCTGATTCTCACTAATGTTGATCATGTGAAATCGCAATTAAAGGATTTTGAACCTGTTGTTGTAAAAGATTATAAAAGTTTTTTATAGAAGTTCAATCGCTGGTGGACAGGTTTTTTCATTTCATTTTCTCCACATAAAAGATTATAAAAGTTTTTTATAGAAGTTCAATCGCTGGTGGACAGGTTTTTTCATTTCATTTTCTCCGCATAAAAGATTATAAAAGTTTTTTATAGAAGTTCAATTGCAGGTGGACAGGTTTTTTCATTTTAGTTTCTCCGCATAAAAGATTATAAAAGTTTTTTATAGAAGTTCAATTGCAGGTGGACAGGTTTTTTCATTTTAGTTTCTCCGCGTAAAAGATTATAAAAGTTTTTTATAGAAGTTCAATTTGCTTTTTTGCTTCTCCTTTCTCTCGTCCACTTCAGGCATTCCAAAGCTTGAGGTAAATGAAGCACACTGCCTGCGGCAAAGTACAAAACAATGGAGGATGCGATGATAAGTGAAAGACTTAAAACAGAGGAAAAACCGTCTCCCATTCCAATGGTTCTTTGAAACAACTGAAGGAAAAAATCAAAAGAAAAGTTTAAGTGCAAAGCCAGTATTCCCAATGCTGGCAGAGAAAGTAAAATTCTTTTAAGGGTTCTGAACAAATAAAGCTTTCCTATGAAAAAAGGATAAGCCCCTATCAGAAGACACATAAAAAAGAAGTTGGAAGCTACAGTGGCTCCTATCAGACCTTCCAGTTTGAAAGTCTGAATCATATAGGGAGTTAAACACCAGTGAAACAAAACATACAAACAGGAGCAAATAGCCGGGTACCATGTATTTTTAACAGCGTAAAAACAGGTTGCCAGCACTCGGGAAAGAGAGGAGCTGACAAGCATAAGAGAATAAATTTTTAAAACCACGGCGGTTTTTTCTGCAGTAAAAGTGTCAAAGCGCCCTCTTTGAAACAAAACCTCCACGATCGGCAGACCCAGATAATAAAAAGCCAGCGCACAGGGTAAAATCAGAAATAAAAGTATATCCCTCTGATCCGCCGCCGTTTTTAACATTCGTTTTTTTTTTCCTATTGCAACGAAATGGGAAAGGTTGGGCAGAAGAGCCGTGCCAAGGCTGATGGCGATCAGAGAACGAGGGAGTTCCAGCAGACGATCCCCATAATAAATATATGTATGGGTTCCCTCTTCCAGCCAGCCTGAAAAATACAGATTCAAAAGCCCGATGATAGCAAAACCTCCCACTCCGACAATGCCAGGGAGAAAGCGGCTCGCCATGAGCTTTAAATCCTTGCCCGCAAAAGAAAGTCCGGGAAGAGGCAAAAAACCCAATCGAACAAGCAGACCTGCTGTTAAAACAACCTGAATAAACCCTCCGGCCAAGACACCCCAACACAAAAGCAAAGGGGGAAAGGACACAATGCTTTTGGGTAGGAAAGAGAATGCAATCATACAAATATTTAAAAAAGCTGGAGCCAAAGCGGGGATAAAAAATTTCCCAAGAGCATTGGCTATACCCATAAAGTAAGCGTAGAGAATGACTAAAAACAGATAAATAAATAACAGCCGGGCCATCACCACGGCCATCTGCATTTTTCCCTCCACCTCTGCAAAAGGAGTGCCGTCAAATAGCATGTACATTAGGGAATTCATGTACACAATCCCCAGAACTGTCAGAATGGAAATGCCCGCCAGTAAAATGGTGTAGACACTGTTCATAAAATTTCTGGCCCTCTGTTGGGATTCTTCCTGAGAGGCCTCGGAAAGGCATTGTATAAATACAGGGATAAAGCTGATGGAGAGCGCCCCTTCCCCCAAAAAGCGGCGAAAAAAATTAGGGATTCTGAAAGCAACAAAAAAGGCGTCTGTCTCTGTTCTGGAAAAAAAAGAACCTATCACCATATCTCTTATCAGGCCCAGTATGCGGGATATAAGAGTGCCTGTAGACATCAGTAAGGCGGACTTCATCACTTTTTGATTTTGCTCTCTTTTTTTTGAAAAAGCGGACATTGCCTTCCTCAATTCTTGCCAGCTAGGGAAAACCGTGCTACTTATTTTGTATATAACAGGAGTGTATGTCGTGGCTAATCACAAATCAGCAAAAAAAAGAATCCGTCAAACAATTCGCCGGCAACAAGTGAATAAAGAGGCTCAAAGCCGCCTGCGCACTTTGGAAAAAAATCTTCGTCAGGTCATTGGGCAAAAAGACAAAAATAAAGCTTTAGAGGAATTAAAAGGGTTTAATGCGAATATGGATCGTTCGATTCATAAAATCAGCTGGCATAAAAACAAAGTCAGCAGAAAGAAATCCCGTTTGACCCTCATGGTGAATAAAATAAAATAAAATTAAAGTTTTTCAATTAGAGCTTTGATTTTATTTTTCCAGTTGTCGGAATCCCATTCCTGCTGTCCGACTATTTTCTCGACCAGTTGGCCTTTTTTATTTAAAATGTATGTCTCAGGAAAGGCTCGTACACTGAATGCGGTCAGCATTTGTTTTCTTCCAATGTTTGAAGGAATAAAATTGGAGTGAAAATCAGGAAAAGCCATTAAGAAATTTTTAATTGTGTCGGCTCTTTCATTGGATACCGCGAGAATAATCAATTTTTCCGGGTAATGTTCCGCCAATTTATTTAAAGAGGGGAGCTCTTCAATGCAGGGAGCGCACCAAGTGGCCCAAAAATTAATAATGACCACTTTGTTCCTCAGAGAGGAAAGTGCAATGGCATTTGTGTTCAAGTCGTAAACTGTGAACTCCGAATCCTCTTTTCCTATCTGTTGATTTTTTTTAATATGCTCCGGCAGGCTTTGGTTTTTTTGAAAGTATTGGTAAATACAAAAGCCGCCCAGCCCGGCTATCAGGATCATTCCCGTTATTCCTGTCATTATCCGATAAAAGGGAGACATATCATTTTCTCACTAGTGGCGGGGAAAGGCTTATTAACGATTAATTCTACGGGATTTTTTTTGCTGAAATCGCGCTTTTTTTCTTTTTTTGTCTATTTTGATCAGCAGTTGCTTTTTTTGTTTTTTATCAATGGAAAGTTTTGCCGTGGATGATGGCGCAGAGGTTTTTTTGTTTTCCGCTGTTTTTGCCGCTTTGGTTTTTTCCGCTTTTTTATTTTCCGCTGTTTTTGCCGCTTTTGTGCTTTCCGCTTTTTTGTTTTCCGCTGTTTTTGCCGCTTTGGTTTTTTCCTCCTTGCGGACAGGTTTTTCTGAGGTAAGAGGATTGTAATCCACAAACTCCAGATAAGCCATAGGGGCTTTGTCCCCGGAGCGAAAACCCAATTTTATAATGCGGGTATAACCTCCTGGCCGGTCTTTGAATCGAGGGGAAAGAATATTAAAAATTTTATCCACTGTTTTTTTATTTGGATAACGGGAAAGAAGTAAACGGCGGGAGTGAATATCACCTCGTTTTCCCATAGTAACAGCTTTTTCAATTAAAGGCCGAACGCACTTGGCTTTGGGCACAGTGGTTTTGATTCTTTCCTGCTCCACTAAGCTGTTGATTAGTCCTCTTATAAGAGCTTTTCTGGGTCCTCTATGTCTTCCGAAGGAGGAGTTTTTTTGTTTTAGATGTCTCATCGTGTCCTTTTGGTTTCCTCTGTTTATTGAAAAGGGTTGCTGTCATTTTCTGATATGCCGTTGTTGTTTTCATCAGGCTTTTTATTTTCTGATTCTGTTTTTACAGGTTGTTCATCAGTCTGATCGTCTTTTGTTTCATCGGCTTTGAAACTCATATCATTTTTTTGTTGAGTGGATTCATCTGATGATGATGATACCGGCTCCTTATTTGCTTGATCGGTGTTGGTTGGCGGAACAGGAGCGACAGTGGTCACAGTGGTCGGAGTCACAGGAGTCGAGGTCACAGGAGTGGCAGTGGTCACAGTGGTCGGAGTCACAGGAGTCGAGGTCACAGGAGTCGAGGTCACAGGGGTTGAGGTCACAGGAGTGGCAGTGGTCACAGGGGTTGAGGTCACAGGAGTGGCAGTGGTCACAGGAGTAGTGGTCACAGAGATCGAAGTCACAGGGGTCGAGGTCACAGGAGTCGGAGTCACAGGGGTTGAGGTCACAGGAGTCGGGGTCACAGGAGTCGGGGTCACAGGAGTCGGAGTCACAGGGGTTGAGGTCACAGGAGTCGGGGTCACAGGAGCGGCAGGGGTCGCAGGGGGCACAGTATAAGTGGTGGTTCTTTTGGTCCGTTGGGATGAGACCATATCTTCAGAAACAGAAGGGGGGCTAGAAAATCGGAAAGGGGTAGGGGTAGCAACAGGTGTAGCAACAACAGGTCTAGCAACAGGGGTAACAGCAACAGAAGCACTATTTGTACTCTCTTGATTTATCTTGTGTGCTTCCATGTCTTTGGGAGGCCATCCTTCAACGGCCATACCCAGAGAAAGTCCCATTTGTTTGATAATATCTTTGATTTCATTAAGTGATTTTCTGCCAAAATTTTTTGTTTTCAGCATTTCCTGTTCTGTTTTAGTGACCAGATCGCCAATGTAGCGGATGCGGGCGTTTTTCAGACAGTTGGCGCTTCGAACAGACAATTCCAGATCTTCCACCGGACGAAACAGATTTTTGTTTATCTGAGGGATTTCTTCTTTTTTTTTCTTCTCTTCCGGTTCAATATTTTCGTTAAAATTCATAAATACCTGGATTTGCTCTTTTAGAATTTTATATCCCAGCGGCACAGCCTCCTCCGGGGTTAGAGCCCCGTCCGTCCACACCTGCAAAATCAAAGAATCATAATCTGTTTTTTGACCGACGCGGGCGTTTGTGACATTGTAATTCACTCTTCGAATAGGGGAATGAATGGAGTCAATGGGAATAAAGCCTAATGGCAAATTTTCCGGCTGTTCGCTGGCTTCAATATAGCCTCGATTAAAAGTCACTATAATTTCTGCGTTGAATGTTGCGTTTTTTCCCAGTGTGGCGATGACCTGCTCCGGGTTGATTACTTTTATACAATCCACCAATTCAATGTCATTGGCGGTGACCAGCCCCGGTCCTTCTTTGCTGATTTTAAGTTTTTTTTGTTCTGAATTTTCTTGCTGAAAACGCACTTGCTTCAAATTTAAAATAATGTTTGTGATATCCTCCTGCACATCGGGAATAGTCGTAAATTCGTGCAAAACCCCTTCAAATTTGACGGCGGAAACGGCAGACCCCATCATGGAGCTGAGCAGCACTCGACGAATAGCGTTACCCAAAGTCAGGCCGTAGCCCCTCTCCAATGGTCTTATAGTGAATTTTCCGTATGTTTTAGTGAGGCTTTCTCGATCCAGTTCAAAACCTTTTGGTTTGATAAGGTCTTTCCAATACTGATAGTAATGTGGTTTAAGTTCTATTTTTTCCATTTGATTCTCCTAGTTTACTTTATGTTTCTTAATGTGTTTTTTGAAGTTATTATCTCACTAAACTCTTCTTCTTTTGGGAGGGCGGCAACCATTGTGCGGGATAGGGGTGATGTCTCTCAGAGAAGTGATCTTCAGTCCAGCTGCAGAGAGGGTGCGAACAGCCATTTCCCTTCCCGTTCCGGGGCCTTTTAAAAATACAGTGATTGTTTTGAGACCGCATTCCTGTGCTCGGCGTACCGCGTCTTCCGCCACAGCCTGGGCCACGAACGGAGTGCCTTTTCTGGATCCCTTAAACCCCAAGGCGCCGGCGGAGGACCAGCATATTACCTCTCCGGCCAGATTGGTAAAGCTCACTTGAGTATTGCCAAAGCTGGCATGAATATAGCAGTTTCCCACGGGGATATTTTTTTTGACTTTTTTCTTTTTTGGTTTTCGGACGGACACAGTAACTCCTTAAAATTAAATAGCTTTTTTCTTGTTCGCGACAGTTTTTCTGGGGCCTTTTCTGGTTCTGGCATTTTGTCTCGTGCTTTGCCCGCGGACCGGAAGGCCTTTTTTATGGCGCAGTCCGCGATAACAGGATAAATCCATAAGCCTCTTAATAGATAAACCTACTTCCCGCCGGAGATCTCCTTCCACTTTATAATCTTTTTCAATAAAGGCTCTAAGTTTGGCTATATGCTCATCGTTGAGGTCTTTTGTTCTCATGGAGTTGCTAAAGCCGGCTTTTTGACATATATTCCGCGCCCGTTTGCGCCCAATGCCGTAAATATAGGTTAAGGCCACTTCCAATCTTTTTTCCTTCGGCAGATCCACTCCAGCTATACGAGACATATCTTGTCACCCCTGTCTTTGTTTGTGTTTTGGATTTTTACATATAACCCGCAGACGGTTTTTCCTTCGGATTACATGGCAATCCTTGCATATTTTTTTAATAGAAGCTCGTACTTTCATTTAAATAATCCTGGAAAAAATATCAACACTCTTGTTTGTCATTCATAAAAAAACTCATCTGTGCCTGGGATGAAACCAAGTTCGTTTTTTATATCCGATTATTCTGTTTAACCCAGTATGAGTTTCCATCTATTGGAAACAGTTATACACCAATATAGCTGTATTGCCACACCATACTGAATCAGTAAAGCTATCATTGCACTTTTTCAAAGTCTACCATTTTGGATGAAAAACAGCTTTTTTGGCCTTGCACAACATTTGGTTTCGGTAAAAAACACTCATTGACCGGCTTGCTCCCTGCCTCCTGTTTCAAGGAAGCGGCATGAACCTAATTTTTTTTATGCTTTTCACAAGTCTTCTCCCTCTATTGAGATGCATGGACTGAGATGTGAGATGATGGACTGAGGAGCATGGACTGAGATTGAGATGCCATTGAGATGCATGAGATACATGGAATGAGGGCTTAGAATGGACTGAGGAGCACGGACGATGGGACGATGCATGGACTGAGATGTGAGATGCATGGACTAAGGCGTGAGATGCATGAACTGAGATGCATGGACGTCCTAGCTTGGCATGTCCCGACGCGGAAATGGGACCTTCTCCTCCGGCGATATGCGTGAATGGCGCCTGTTCCTGATTTTTTCTGACTGTTAAGTCTCATTTCGTCCGTAAAAAGGGGGTTTCAAAAGAGGTTTCTATGTGATTTTGTGTAAAGCTACCTCTCATTTCATCCATAAAAAGGGGTGAGGTTGCAAAGAAGGTTCTGGGTGATGTTGTATAAAGTTAAATCTCATTTCGTGCGTAAAAGGTTTTTTTTCAAAGAGGATTCTGGATGATGTTGTGAAAAGTTGCATTTCATTTCGTTCGTAAAAGATTTTTTTGGTCGTTTCCGGATTTGCGATTTGAAATAAACAGCAGTTTGAATTTCATTTCATCCGTAAAAGTGGGTTTTGGCCGTTACAGGACTTACAACTTGGAATAAACAGCAAGTTGCATTTCATTTCATCCATAAAAAGGGGTGAGGTTGCAAAGAAGGTTCTGGGTGATGTTGTGTAAAGTTAAATTTCATTTCGTCCGTAAAAGGGGATTTTTCAAAGAGGATTCTGGGTGATGATGTGTAAAGTTAAATTTCATTTCATCCGTAAGAGGGGATTTTTCAAAGAGGATTCTGGATGATGTTGTGAAAAGTTGCATTTCATTTCGTTCGTAAAAGATTTTTTTGGCCGTTTCCGGATTTGCAATTTGGAATAAGCAACATTTTGAATTTCATTTTGTTTGTAAAAGGGAATTTTTCAAAGAGGTTTCTATGTGATTTTGTGTAAAGTTAAATCTCATTTTGTCCATAAAAGGGGATTTTGTAAAAAGGGTTTTGGGTAATGTTGTGTAAAGTTAAATCGTCCGTAAAAAGGTTTTTTGCAAAGAGAAGTCTGAGTGATGTTGTGAAAAGTTGCATTTCATTTCGTCCATAAAAGGTTTTTTTGGCTGTTTTAGGATTTGCAGTTTAGAATAAATAGCAGTTTGAATTTCATTTTGTCCGTAAAAGGTTTTTTTGGCCGTTGCAGGACTTACAACTTGGAATAAACAGCAAATTGAGTTTTTTCATCTATAAAAGTGGTGTTTTCAAAGAGGGTTCTGGGTGATGTTGTGTAAAGTTGAATCCATTTCGTCCGTAAAAAGAGGGTTTTTCAAAGAGGGTTTTGGGTAATGGTGTGTAAAGTTACATCTCATTTCGTCCGTAAAAGGGGGTTTTGCAAAGAGGGGTTTTGGTGATGTTGTGTAAAACTGCATTTCATTTCGTCCGTAAAAGGGAGTTTTGCAAAGAGGGGTTTTGGTGATGTTGTGTAAAACTGCATCTCATTTTGTCCGTAAAAGGGAGTTTTGGGGGGCGGGGGGCAGTTATAAATTATTGATATTGCTTATTTATTATATTGTATTGCCTTGGAGTTGCAAAAGGTCGTAAAATATTTAAATATCTATTTGCCTGTTTTTGTTTTTCAGGTGATAGTGTGGTTTTGATTTTTTTCAAAGTCTTTTGAAATAGGCAAAAGAGAAACCTTTAGGAGCAGGAAACAAACAGGAGCAGGAAACAAAGAGTTGAAAATGAAAACACATTCGGGAGCAAAAAAGCGATTTCGTCTTACGGCCGGCGGGAAAATCAAGAGGAAAAAACGCTATGTCCGTCACTTGCTGGTTAACAAATCCGCTAAACGAAAGCGCCAGTTGGGAAAAACATCTTATGTTTCGCCTTCTTTTTCCTCTGAGGTGAAAAAACTGCTGTGTGCGAATTAACATTAGCTTGAAAATCCGGTTGAATAAATAGCTGAAGATAAAAGTGAATTGAGGTTAAAAATATGAGAGTTAAAACAGGCAGTGTCAGAAGAAAAAGACATAAAAAAATTCTTAAGAGAGCCAAAGGATTTTACTCCGCCAACAGCCGTTGCTTTACAGTAGCGTTGGAAAAGAGCGACAGGGCTTTGGCTTATCAGTATCGGGACCGCCGCCGTTTTAAAAGAGAACAACGCCGATTGTGGACTCAGCGTATTAATGCCTCAGCGCGTCTGAATGGAATGAGCTATTCCATCTTTATGGGACTTTTGAAAAAAGCCGATATTCATTTGAACAGGAAAGTGCTGGCTGATATGGCTGTTCGGGACGCCAGTGGTTTTTCCCAATTGGTCAAGCAGGTAGGGTCATTATAATTTGAAAAAAAGCAATGTAAAAAACAGCAGTGCTATTTTTGAATTTACCAATAGAAAAAAAGATCATGTCTTTTTGGCTCTAAAAGAGGAGCACGAAGCCCGCGGAGCCAGCGGTTTTTCCCTTATTCAACTCGTTCATTCCGCTTTGCCTGAAATGGATTTTTCGGAAGTGGATATTTCCACTCGGATTTTTGAACAGAATCTGACAACACCTTTTGTGGTAACAGGTATGACCGGAGGCTGGGAGGATTCCCTGAAGGTCAACAAGCGAATAGCTCTGCTTTGTGAAAAAAGAGGCTGGGTGATGGGGGTAGGTTCCCAAAGGAGACAGATATTTGATTCCTCTGCGGGGAAGGAATGGCAGGAAATACGCAAGGAATGCCCTGATTTGGTGTTGTTGGGTAATATCGGACTTTCTCAATTAATTCAAATAGAAGTGGCGGTGGTGGAGAAGCTGGTGGCTTCCCTGCAGGCTTCAGCTATGGTTGTGCACACCAACCCTTTACAGGAGGTGCTTCAGCCGGAAGGCACTCCTCAGTTTAAAGGAGGTTTAAGCGCTTTGAAGAATTTATGTGAAAGGCTCTCTGTTCCGGTTATTCTGAAAGAGACAGGTTGTGGATTTTCAAAAAAAACATTGCGCGATTTGTCAGGGATAGGTCTTTTCGCTGTGGATTTAAGTGGATATGGCGGCACTCACTGGGGAAGAATTGAAGGAGACAGAATCAACAGGGAGCATTTTCTGTACGGAACAGCGAAGTCATTTAACGATTGGGGTATTTCCACTGTGGATTCTTTGCTTTTCGCACAGACAGTGCAAAAAGATTATGAAGTGTGGGCCTCTGGGGGAGTGCGTAGCGGCTGTGATGCTGCCAAGGCGTTGGCTTTGGGTGCGGAGCGGATTGGCGTAGCAAAGCCCATTATCCAGTCCGCTCTGCAGGGGGAAAAGGCTTTGGAGCAAATTATGTCCCAATTGGAGCATGAGTTGAAAATTGCTTTATTTTGTTGTGGGTGTAAAAATAAAACAGAAATGGAAAAATCAAATATTTATAGATGGAGAAAACCCAATATGTGATTGTTAGGGCAAACAATGGAAGTGAATATTTTTATATAGAGTGTAAAAGGCAAAGATGAGGAGTACTTGATATGACAAACGGGCAAAGCTCGCTCCAAAATCACGCTCATGGAGTAGGTAAAAGGCAAAGATGAGGATATACTTGATATGACAAACCGGCAAAGTTCGCCCCAAAATCAACACACTCATGGAGTAGTATAAAAGGCTAAAGAGAGAATATACTTGATATGATATGACAAACGGGTAAAACTCGCCCAAAAATTACGCTCATGGAGTGGTGTAAAAGGCAAAGATGAGGAGATATACTTGATATGACAAACCGGCAAAGTTCGCCCCAAAATCACACTCATGGAGTAGTATAAAAGGCAAAGATGAGGATATACTTGATATGACAAACAGGTAAAGCTCGCCCCAAAATCACACTCATGGAGTGGTGTAAAAGGCAAAGATGAGGATGTATTTGATATGACAAACCGGCAAAGTTCGCCCCAAAATTACGCTCATGGAGTAGTATAAAAGGCAAAGATGAGGATGTATTTGATATGACAAACCGGCAAAGTTCGCCCCAAAATCACGCTCATGGAGTAATGTAAAAGACAAAGGGATGCACTTGATATGACAAAAGCGAAAAACACAAACAATAAAGAAATCTTGCCCGATGCAAAGGAAGTATGTCAGCCCAAATCCGCAGGTGATTTGGATAAAAAAAGAAAAGAACTTTTTAAAGGATTCTCCCGTTTGACGATGGCGGGCCGCTTTTCCCGTTTGATAAAAATGGGCGCTTTAACTCAAACAGATATGAAATACTTGAAATTCGGCGGGCTTAAAAACTCCGATCTGGCCGAGAAATTTATCGAAAATGTTATCGGTTATTTTCAAATTCCCTTGGGGGTAGCCACTAACTTTTGCATTGACGGAAAGAACAGAGTCATTCCTATGGCTGTGGAGGAGACTTCCATTATTGCGGCGGCCAGCAAGACTGCTCGTTGGGTCAGTGAATACGGGTCCATTAAAACTTCAATCAAGGGCTCTGGTGTGATTGGCCAGATTCAAATTGACAAGGTGAAAGACTTTGACAGGTTGAAAAAAATCATTCAGGAAAATGAAAAAGAATGGATACGGAAGGTGCATGAGGAGGTTCTACCTTCTATGCACAGAAGGGGGGGAGGTCTTGTTGGCTTTGAAGTGCGTTGTCTCCCGGCCGGGCCGGAGGAGGGTGGTACTCAGGAAAAGATGGCGGTGATTCATGTGGTTGTGGACACTCGTGATGCTATGGGTGCCAATATAGTTAATCAGGTGTGTGAATATTTGCGTACTTTAATTGAGGTGGTCACTGATGAAGATGTGTCCGTGTGCATTGTCTCCAATTTGTCGGACACCCGATTGGCTGTGGCGGACATTGTCATGTCGGGGTTGAATCCGAAGTTGATGGAAAAAATTGAGCGAGCATCCCTGTTCGCTGAAGTGGATCCCTATCGAGCCGCCACCAGCAATAAAGGAGTGATGAATGGCATTGACGCCGTTTTAATAGCCACGGGAAATGATTGGCGGGCGGTATCTGCCGGTGTGCACGCCCACTCTGTTAGAGATGGACAATATCGGTCTGTTACCCGTTGGAGAGTAAAAGAAAATAAATTACATGGCTGTTTCTCAGCTCCTTTGATGGTGGGGACTGTGGGGGGAATGACCCGTTTGCATCCCACGGCCCGAATGTGCTTGAAGATGTTGGAGGCTAAAGAGGCAAACGACCTGGCTCGGATTTGCGCGGCCGTGGGTCTGGTGCAAAATCTGGGAGCTTTGCGCGCTCTCACCACCGTGGGCATTATCGAAGGCCACATGAAATTGCATATTCAAAATCTTACTTTGGATGCAGGAGCAAAAGGCTGGGAAATTCCTGTTATTCAAAAACACCTGGAAATTATTTTTGGTTTTAAAAATCGCATTTCGCTTTCTCAGGCAATGGAGGCTCTTAAAACTTTAAGGGAAAAAACCGTTAATCACGCGGAAGCTCTCAAAAAAATAAGAGACCGGCACCAACAGCAGGCGATGGCCGCTTTGAAGGGGCTGAAAATCAATCATGTGGAGGTGCTGAAAAAAATAAAGGACAGACATCAACGGCAGGCGGTGGCGGCTTTGAAAGGGCTAAAAACCAAACACAAAAAATGGATAGATAAAACATAAAAGGGTAAACACGGGCTGATCTGTTCATTCCGGAAAAGTAACTTGATTCTGATGATTTTCATCATGACTGTTTTTAAATCGGATTGGACTAATGGGTGCGACATATATTTCTTTTCCCGGTAAAACTTTTCTTATCGGTGAATATGCTGTTTTGGAGGGGGCGCCGGCCATTTTGGTTAATACAAAGCCCCGATTTTTGTTTTCCGTTAAGGAAGAAATGCAGAGAAAGCCGGTTGGGACGCTTTCTTCTTATGAACAATCCTCTTTATTCTCTAAAATCGACACAGGGGAAAAATACCATAAGAAGGAACCACTGTTCAAACCAATGGATTCTTTTCATCCACAAAGTCCGGCGGGTCAGTGGCTTAAACTTTATCCTGATATAGCAAGGATTTATCAGATTGAATCCAGGGATCCTTATTTTGGAAAAGGAGGTTTTGGTTTTTCCAGCGCTCAGTTTAATCTTGTATATTTGCTTACTCGCCGATTGAAAAATAAAAACAGGGAATACGCGCGGGAGGAGCGTCGTTTCTCAGTCATCGAGTTGAATAAAAAGGGGAGTGAGAGCTATCGTGTGAAAAAAAAATCCTTAAGCAATCTGCAGAAGGAAGAAGACCCTTCTTTCCTGGGTAGGGATTTTGGCAGTGAATTGTATTCCCCTGAACCTGAAGAAGACCCATTAAGTGTCTGGAATTTCTATAGAAGATTAAAATTCCCCGGCCGGAAACCTTCTGGAGCGGATGTTGTTTCTCAATGGATAGGGGGTGTTTGTTTGTTTTCCCTTGAGCCTTTTTTCGCTCGTTCCATTACTTGGCCTTTTGTGGATTTGGATTTTTTTCTCATTCGCACCGGATCAGTTTTAAACACCCACGAACACCTGGATACTCTCTCCGGGAAAAGTTTTACCAGGCTTTCTTGTACAGCAAAAAAAGCTATGGCTTGCGTAGATCGACTTGATAGAGAGGGTTTTATTTCCGCTTTAAATGAATATTCCGCCGGTTTGGAAGAGCGGGGTTTGGTGCATGAAAATACCCGCTCGGTTTTAAATCGAATTAGAAAATCAAATTTAATTGTTACGGCTAAAGGCTGTGGGGCGATGGGGGCGGAAGTAGTTGCGGTTTTCTTTGATTCCAAAAACAAACAGGAAGTGAAAACTTTTTTAAAAAAGGAAAATGTGATGGCTCATTCCGGTGATCTGACTTACGGGGTGAAGATTCATAGACAGATGAAAGACTTTACATTTGACTGAATAGTATCTGACAGCGCATCTCCAGGCGGTTTGGGACACTCAACACCTTTTTGACAAGCGAAGTGTTTTCTTTTCTTATATTTGAGTCTGCAGTGATAAAAAAATTTCGTATATGCACTGTAAGTTTTTGCTGATTTTTAGAAAAGCTGTTTTAACAGCCCGGCCAGTTGTTCAAGCTGTTTGTAAGTGTGATTGTAATGAATACAGATTCTTAGTCTTTCCTTTCCTCTGGGCACGGTGGGGTAGCGAATAGCTCTTATGTCGTATTCTTTTTTTTGCAGAATTTTTTCCATAGACAAAGCAGCGGATGAACTGCCTGTGATAACAGGCACGATGACACTTTCGGAATCTCCAATATCAACAAAAGTTTTTATTTTATCTCTGAAAAATTTTGCTTTTTTCTTCAATGACTTTCTTCTTTCAGGATGTTTTTTTAAAATTTCCAACACACATTTTATGTGAAAGAGCAAAATAGGGGAGGGAGCGGTTGTATAAATAAAATTTCTACATTTGTTGATGAGATATTGTTTTAAAACGGCCGGTCCGGCAATAAAAGCGCCGTTGCCGGAAAGAGCCTTTCCACAAGGATGAACACTGATAATATGCTCTTTTTTTCTCAATAAACCGCTCAGGCCGATTCCCTCCGGCCCGTAAATTCCGGTAGCATGAGCTTCATCTACAATCAGTAGGGCGTTATGCTTAAGAGCTATTTCGGACAGCTCCTCCAAAGGGGCAAAATCCCCATCCATGCTGAAGAGGCTTTCGGTAATAATAATCTTCTTTTTTTGTGTTTCTTTTTTTAAAAGATTTTCCAGTTCGTTTGTGTCTTTGTGTTTGTAAATCCGACAGGGGCTTTTGCTAAACCGGCTGGCGTCAATAAGACTGGCATGATTGAGCTGGTCGGAAAAAAGAACAGAGTTTTCCCCTATAGTGCGAATAAGCCCCATATTGGCCATATAACCGGAACTGAAAAACAGAGAAGGGCGTCCTCCTGCCCATTGTTGAAATAACAATTCCGTTTCTTCGTGCCAAGGGGTGTGTCCTCTTATCAATCGGGAGGCGCCGGCGCTAAGAGGCAGATTTTTTTTCAGAGCCTTGATGAGGGAGTTCCGTATTTCAGGATGACGGGACAAGGAAAGATAATCATTAGAGCTGAAATCCAGTCTGGAGCGGAGCTGTAATTTTCTGTTTAGGTTTTGTTGGATCAACTGCGTTAATTCTTTATTCCATTCGGAAAAAAAAAAGGAATGAATATTTGAGGACTTTGTTTTCATAATGAATTTAAAAACAGAGTTTGAAGGCTTTTGGTACTCTGTCTGGTCGTGGTGGATTTTGTTTAAAATTTTCTGTAAAACTCAAACTCTCTCTTCTGAATTTTTATTAGTATTTAATTTTTTTTGTCTTTCCTCAAGCAGATCCAACCGCTTAAACATTTGCCTGTCTTGCGGCAGTTCAGGGTTGGATGAGGTGAGCAGTTTATCACCGATGAAAATAGAATTGGCTCCGGCAAAAAAACATAAAAACTGATCTGATTCCGTCATGCCCTCCCGTCCCGCACTCAGACGAATCATTGCCCTGGGTATAATCAAACGGGCTGTGGCGATAACACGAACCACTTCTATAGTGGGGACAGGTTTTTGCCGCGCCAAAGGGGTGCCGGGAATGGGAATCAGTTTGTTGATTGTCACACTTTCGGGCTGAGGATCAAATACAGCCAGCTGATGCAGAAACTCTACCCTGTCTTGTGCTGTCTCCCCCATTCCCAAGATACCGCCTGTGCAGACGGTGATTCCGGCTGAACGGACATTGTGGATAGTCTGAATGCGGTCTTCGTATTTTCTGGTGGTAATAATATTGGGGTAAAAATTTTCTGAGCAGTCTATATTGTGATTGTAGGCGTAAAGCCCCGCTTTTTTCAATCTTTGCGCCTGTGATTTGCTGAGCATTCCCAGTGTACAGCACACTTCCATATCGAGGTTGTGAACCGCGGAGACCATTTCCAAAACCCGGTCAAACAAAGGTCCGTCTCTGACCTCTCTCCAGGCCGCTCCCATGCAAAAGCGAGTGGCGCCTTTGGCTTTGGCTTTTTTAGCAGAGGAGACGACAGTGTTTATATCCATAAGCGCTTCTTTTTTCACTTCCGTTTGGTGATGAGCTGATTGAGGACAGTAAGAGCAGTTTTCAGGACAACCTCCGGTTTTAATGGAAAGCAACATACTGGTTTGTATTTTATTCGGATCAAAATTTTTTCGATGAATTGTGTGCGCTTTATACAAAAGCTCTGTTATAGACAGTTGGTAAATGCTCTTTACTTTTTCAACGGAAAGGGAGGGCATAAGACAAACTCCAAAAACACCTATTATACAGATTTAATTTTACTTTGTCAGCTGTCCTTTTTCCAAGCCGGCAGGTAGTGGGAAAGTTGTTGTATGGTCGTATTCTTCTGACTAATATGCAAGTTTTCCTTTTTCCAAGCCGGCAGTCATTAGCAGGGAAGGTGTTTTTGAACAGTCAGGTTTTTTACCCTGGTTGTTTAAATAACTGTAAACTTTCAGTTCAATAGACTATTAAGGAAGAAAAATATGATTGATACAGTCACTGAAGAAACGCTTTGTGATAAATTCTCATTTCAACAGACTATTAAAGAAGAGCGTATATAGAGGATATACTTATTAGGAATTAAAAAACCATTAGAATTTGATACTTATAAAATTTTGTTATTATTCTATATAAACTTTTCACATATCGGTTAAGAATAAGATGAAATGGGATCAGGAGCAAAAAAGCACAAATTCTCTCCTCGTTGAGAGTCCGTTAAGAACAAGATGCAATGAGGTCAGAAGTAAAAATCGTTTGCTCCAGACAAAAGAGCAGATCCAGTTTAAGAACAAGGTGAAATGGGTTCAAGAGCAAAAAAGCACGAATTCTCTTCTCGTTGAGAGTCTATTAAGGACAAGGTGCAATGGGATCAAAAGCAAAAATCGTTTGCTCCAGACAAAAGAGCAGATCCAGTTTAAGAACAAGGTGAAATGGGTTCAAGAGCAAAAAAGCACAAATTCTCTTCTCGTTGAGAGTCCGTTAAGAACAGGATGCAATGGGGCCAGGAGTAAAAATCTGGAGAAAGCTGTGTATTCTCTAATTTTGTTAAGAACAAGATAAAATGGGGTCAGGAGCAAAAAAAGGAATATTTTGATAACAGCTGATATGCCAATATGTTGAATTATGTTCCAGCAGTAGTTGTATCTGTGTTTTCAAGTGGTAAAGCAATATCAATATACTCAATGAGTAAAAAATCAGAAAAAATCTGAGTATCGGGGAACTTAAAATTAACATGGCAAAACTCCTGTATTTCTATAAGATAATTATGCAAAACCGATACCAATGGTTTTTTTTCTAAAAACAGGCTTTTTCAGTGGATTTCAATGTGTAATTTTTTCATCACTGACTAAAAATCAGTCAATATGTACATTTTTGTCCCTTAAAGGTTGTTTTTTCAGAGTTTGTAAGCAAAATCCAGGCCAACAGAGAGATCAACTAAACATTGAAGCGGAACAGGATAATATCGCCATCCTGAACGATATATTCTTTCCCCTCTTGCCGGTATTTGCCTAATTTCTTAAGAGTTTTTTCTGATTGGGCATGTTGAATATCCTTGAAGGAATACACTTCCGCACGGATAAATCCTTTTTGAAAGTCGCTGTGTATTTTCCCTCCGGCTATGGGAGCGCAACTGCCTTTGGGTATGGTCCAGGCTCGCACTTCCTTTTTTCCGGCAGTGAAAAAAGTAATTAGATTAAGTAGTTGATAGGAATATTTAATTAATTTATTTAAACTTTGCTCTTCCCAGTTTAAAGCGGATAAAAACTCTTGTTTTTCCTCTGCTGAACTGAGTTCCGCGATCTGCGCCTCCAAAACAGCACAGACGGGCAATACAGTATCAGCGCCGTAAGTATTTTTAACACTTTCTATCAGGGAACTGCCCTTTTCCAGGCTTTTTTCATCCGTATTGCAGATATACAGACAGGGCTTGGCCGTCAAAAGCTGTAGATGTTCAAAATGTTCTTCCTCTTCTTTTTCGGGTTTATACTGCTTTGCTGGTTTTTCCTCCTTCAGGAGTAAATTCAGCAGTTTTTCCGTCAAAGAAAGTTTTATGTTCAGCTCTTTGTTTTTGGAGGCTTTGGATAGCTTTGTCAGTTTTTCCTGTTTCTTTTCCAAAGACTCTATATCCGCCAAAATAAGCTCCGTTTCAATTAATTGAATATCTCTTAACGGATCCACAGTACCTTGAGTGTGGGATATATTTTCGTTGTCAAAAACGCGGACAAGATGAACAAGGGAATCCACTTCCCTTATATGGCTCAGAAAGCGGTTGCCTAACCCTTCTCCTTTGTGCGCTCCCGGAATGAGGCCGGCAATATCCACAAATTCCATGCTGGTGGGGGTCACCTTTTCCGGTTCAAAAATCCGAGCCAACTCAACAAGACGCGAATCCGGAACATTTACCTGGCCGATATTGGGATCCACAGTGCAAAACGGATAATTTTCCATTGGAGCTTTTAAAGAGGTCAGGCAATTGAATAAAGTGCTTTTACCCACATTGGGAAGTCCGATAATGCCGCTTTTCATTTTATATTACCTTGTGAGAATTGTTTTCATACTGTACATCCGGTCATAAGCACAGTGATTAACATATTATCTCTTTCTTGTGAGAATTGTTTTCATAATGTGCATCCGGTCTAAGCACTTTCAAATTATCTTCACGGTTGCTTTTTTTCTTCACGGTTGCTTTTTTTCCTCTTTTACCGTATCCGCATTATAGTGGTTGGCTGTTTTCTCCAGGCCTTCCGTGATGAAATACTGAAGAGCCTCAACGGCTTTGTTTAAAAAATCCGGTAGTAAATTTCTCTCTGTTTTCGTAAAAGGTTTTAGTACTTTTTGGGTTCGGGTCAGCGAAGAGGCCGGATCCGGAAGATCCGCTTTAATACCTATTCTCATTCTGGTGTAGTTTTGGCTTCCCAGCTCCTGATTGATGTTAAGAAGCCCGTTGTGGCTGGCAGGCCCCCGGTTTTTTTGAAAGCGCAAAGATAAGAAAGGGAGATCCAAATCATCATGAATAATCAATAGTTTGTCCAAGCCAATGCGGTAGTAGTTCATCAGGCTTTTAACAGCAGTGCCGGAAAGATTCATATAAGTCATGGGCTTTACGAGTAAGCTGCTTTCCTGTTCTGTGGTTTGTGCTGAAAATTTTTTTTTGAGGCTCCATTGAATGTCATAATGGCAGGCAAAGGCGTCCACTACCAACCAGCCGATATTGTGAGGAGTTAAAAGATATTTTTCACCCGGATTTCCCAAACCAACAATCAATTTCATTTTTTAGTCGAAGTGCTCTCTTTTTTTTCTTCCGTCTTGGCGGGTGCTGTATCGGATGCGGAAGCTTCAGCACTACCGGCTGTGAGTTTACTTTCCTCTTCTTCTGTGATTTCACTGACTGCACACAGAGAGGCTTTCAGGCTGGTAATCAATTTTATGTTCTCAGGCACCTGTAAGTTGGAAACATGGAAGTTTTGATTGATACCCAAGGGGCTAATATCAATGGAAAAAAACTCGGGTATTTCCGACGGAAGACATTCTACTTCCACATTTCTTCGGATGATATTAAACACACCGCCAGATTCTTTAACTCCTTTTGATTTTCCGGTAAAATGCACCTCCACATTGACGCGCACTTTTTTGTTCATATCCAGTGAAAGAAAATCAATATGCAGGGGCTTTCGCGTCAGTTTGTGATAGCTTATGTCTTTTTTTAAAACTTTCAGATTGTTGAGATGCTGTTCATCTGACTTGAAGGTGAATATTTTATTTTCGTATTTTTTTTTGGAGTATTTTTCCACAGATCGTATATCCAAAGCCAAAGAAGTTGTTTTTTGTCCGGGGCCGTATACAATTGCGGGCACAAACTGTTTTCTTCTCAACTGACGGGAAGTGGAACTGCCGGATTTGCGTGCGAAAACTTCAAATTCCAGTTTATCTCTTAAAGTAGTTTTGTTTTTCATTTGTTCATTTCCGGTTTTTGCCTGATATGGGGGCTTATTTTTTTATATTGCATTTTTTGTTCGCAATCAATAATCATTTTTTTCTTGAATTCGTGTTATTTCAGTTATTATTCATAAACAGTTTTGATTTCAAGCTATTTTTTAAAGTTTAAAAAGCAAGTTGTCAGTTTTTCTCCGTGCGGCCGTTTAAAGCCGGTTATATTGTCCGGCCGGCTTTTGGGAGATTTTTTGGTGGATCGAAAAGAGCACTGACGGAGCCTTGGGAGTAAATTCTTTTCATGGCTTCTGCCACCAGAAAGGCCACGGAGACGCAGTGTATTTTTTTGGAACGGTTTGCGTGCTTTGGACTGTTTTCTGTGGAGGATTGGATAGAGGGGAGGGGAATTGTGTCGGTCACCCAAACTTCTTTTAATTGGCTGCTCTCAATTCTTTCCAGGGCCGGTTCGGAAAAAACAGGGTGGGTGGCGATGGCATATACTTCTTTTGCTCCTTGCTGAATTAACTGATCCACAGCCGTGCAAAGAGTGCCGGCGGTGTCAATCATGTCATCTATGACAAGGGCTGTTTTGCCTTTTATGTCCCCAATAATATGAAAAGCTTTGGCCTCGTTGGGCCTGGGTCGTCTTTTATCTATGACGGCAATGGAGCTTTTAATTCGCTCTGCAAAGGCTCTGGTTCTCTCCGCGGCTCCGGCGTCCGGACTGACACAAACAATATTGCTTATCTCCTTTTTTTTCTTCAGCCAGGTCTTCGCCATGACGGGAAAAGCGAAAAGATTATCCACGGGGCCGTTAAAAAAGCCCTGAATTTGAGGAGCGTGCAGATCCACTGTCAGCAGTCTTTTGGCTCCTGAAGCCTGACAAAGATCCGCCACACAACGGGCGGATATGGGAGCGCGAGGTTCAGCCTTTCGATCCTGACGGGCGTAGCCGTAGTAGGGCATTACCAAATTAATTTCCCGGGCGGAAGCTCTCTTCATGGCGTCTATTAAGATAAAAAGCTCCATGTAATTTTCATTTACCGGAGCACAGGTGCTTTGAATAATAAAAACATCCGATCCGCGCACATTGTCCCTGATAGACACCTGCACTTCCCCATCCGCGAAGCGGGACACTTCACAGTTTCCGAGTGGCAAATTCAAATAGCCTGCCACTTTTTTTGCGAACCCGGGATTGGCGTTTCCTGTAAAAATTTTCATACTATTCGTCATAGCTCTTTCTTTTTTATACTCTTATAATTTACTTTTTCCTCTTATTCAATCGTATATTTGATTGACTTCACTATGAATCCCGATAATAAACCGGGAGTTTGCAAGGCTAGAGTTGTTTTTTCACAGGTTATTGAGACAGCGGCTTTATATATAAAAGCCATTCCGGGAAGGGTGCTTGTCTCTCCCGGGTGTTTAACAGCTTGTAAAATATAAAGTTGCGAATCAAAAGGCGAACATAGGTTCTTGTTTCCTCGTAGGGAATTTCCTCAATAAAAGCCAAAGGGTCTGTAATGGGTATTTTTTTCATCCAACCCAATACCGGTGTTTGGCCGGCGTTGTACACAGCGACCGTAATCACAAATTGGGAGTGGTATTTACTGAATAGATTTTTTAAAAAAGCCGTTCCGAGAAGAATATTTTTTTCCGGGTTATATAGGTCATACATATTTTTATAGGAAATTCCATGTCTTCTCGCCACTTGTCTGGCAACAAAAGGACGTATTTGTGTCAAGCCAAAAGCGTCAGCGGGGCTTCGAGCCTTGGGATTCCATGCAGATTCCTGTCGTATAAGGGCATATACCCATTCTTTCTCCAAATTGAATAACTGGGACGCTTTTTCCACTTCCTTCTTGTAGATAACGGGAAATAGCAAATCAGTGTAGGAGCGGAAAAAAACCGTTCTTTCTTCCACAGGCAGTTTCCCCACCATTTGAAACAAAGGGAAATAGGACCTGGCTTTGGCCATATAGTAAAACAAAGAGGCCCAATTTTTTGTTTTTTTATTTTCATCTTTTTGATATTGCTTTGATTTGTATTGTAAAAAATCCAAAGCGGAGTCGTATTCATCCAGAGAAATGAGCCACTGAGCCACAATGTAATCGACATTGTCTTTTATTGTGGGAGGATTTTGTTTTTTATCAACTTTAATTTCCCGGCCTAATTTATAATGTGCCAGAAGACCATAATAAGAAAGAGGATCTTTTTTTATCAATTTGTTATATATCATTTCGGCGGTTTCCGGTTCCTGCATGTCTTCGTAAGTGCGCCCCATCCAAAAAAGAACACGGGAAGGGAGGTATTGGCTTTGCGAACTTTTCAAAAGTTCGTTTAACACATTAATGCTTTCTGTTTTTTGGCCTGATTTTTTTAAAATCCAGCTGTAACTCCATTTTGTTTTTTCAAAAGTTTCCGTGTCAGGAGGTTTTTCCTTTAGAGCTTTTTTAAAAAAGGAAATGGATTTGGCTTGCTGGTTTTTTTCATCAAAAATAAGAGCTTTCATCCGGTATACATTAAAAAGAGAAATGCGTCCGCGCAATTCCCTCTCTATTTGATTGAGTGTTTTTAAGGCTGTGGAGTTTTGGTTTAGTGTCCATTGTGTGCGCGCCAATAAATAAAAAATATTATGATAAACACCGACAGCTCTTTTGTCTGTTTTTATTTTTCTTTTCAGCCAGTTTTTCCACTGGACGGTGGCTTTTAAATATTTTTTTTTGTTTTTTTGCATTTTGTAAATCCATCTGATCCGTTTAAAGGCTTCATTTTTTTCCGGAAAGGAGGATCGGGGGCTGTTTAAAAGGTAGCGATAATAAAACACGGCCTTTTTAAATTGCCGCACATGCCTGAAATCGTTGGCCACATCCAGCTTTTGTGAATGAGAGGGGTTGGAAATATAACGCGGCGACAGTTCCCACAGAGTTTTTCTCCACTCCTCAAGACGAGGGTCTTTTGTTTTTTTAGCGATTTGAATGGCTGTAACAAGATATTTTTCCTTTAAATATTTGTCCTTGGAAAGGTCATACATATAAATAGAGGACTCCATAAGCTCTTTTTCCGCTTTCTCCTTTTTGGCTTTTTTATGCCACTCCTGTACCACCTTTTTTTTCAGCCAATCCGGAAAAGCAGACAGGTCTATTGAGATTTTTGTATTACAGTGGGAATACACATTTAAACCGGCATGGTGTTTAAGGGGAAAAGACTGTATTTGAGAAAGAAAACGCATATTATGACAAAAAAAATCCGGATCTTTTTTTTTGAACAGCAGGGCCTTTTTGTACAGAATCCACCAGTCTATGGCCTCATTGGAATATTTTTGTGCGAGCGTAATTAATTGTTTCTGGATTTCCTCCGGTTTGTCTGTGGAAAAAACAAATGGTTTTTGTATGAAAGAAGGAGGCAGGTTCCATTTTTCGTCTGTTTTTTTAAAAAGAGAACAGGCAGATAAGGAAAAATAAAAAAAAATAAAGATAAAAAAGTTTTTTTTCATTAGGAAGTAAACATAGGTCAATTCATAAAACAATACCAAAAGTTTTTGAATTTTCAAGATTGTTTTTTACAGTACTTTGTGATGCGAAATACAGGTTATTTTCCGGAACTGCCGGATGTTCATAATGATAATCCCATGAGGGAAAAATTTAACTTACAGAACAAAGGCGTATTTTAACCTTGATTTTGACAGCTCTCATCCATGCAGGAGCAAGGTCAGGTTTCCACCTTACAGAACAAAGGCGTATTTTAACCTTGATTTTGACAGTTCTCATCCGTGTAGGAGCAAGGTCAGGTTTTTACTTACAGAACAAAGGCATATTTTAAGCTTGATTTTGACAGCTCTTATCCGTGTAGGGGCAGGGTCAGGTTTTTACTTACAGAACAAAGGCGTATTTTAAGCTTGATTTTGATAGCTCTCATCCGTTCTTATCCGTGTAGGGGCAGGGTCAGGTTTTCACTTACAGAACAAAGGCGTATTTTAACCTTGATCTTGACAGCTCTCATCCATTCTCATCCGTGTAGGGGCAGGGTCAGGTTTTCAATTACAGAACAAAGGCATATTTTAAGCTTGATTTTGACAGTTCTCATCCGTGTAGGGGCAAGGTTAGCTTTTCACCTTACAGAACTACGAACAGAGGAATATTGTATTCGTTTAATCCGATCCTCAATAGGAGGGTGAGTGCTAAATAGCCTGCGCCAGAGAGATTTGGAGCTTTTGTTATTTATCATCAGATAACTGTTTTGTCGGGTTTGCTGTGTTTTTATTTGACTTATTTGGGACAAAGACTGAAGGGCGGAAATCATTTTGTCTCTTCCGGCAAAGCGTGCGCCCCCTTCATCCGCCCGATACTCTCTCCATCTGGAAAAGAAACAAACCAGCATAGAACCGGGGATATACAAAAGCGTCGCAAATACCTGACGAATAATGAATTCTATGAACCAGTCTTCTCTTCCTTTGAGGACAGTACTTATCACCATTCGGGCCAACAAATGGGCAATCAGGTAAACCATCACATTAACCACACCGGTTATAAGGCACATAGTCACCATATCCCCATTGGCAATATGAGCCACTTCATGAGCCAAGACCCCTTCCGTCTCTTGCTCGTTCATGTGGTTCAGAAGACCGGAGGAAACAGCTACCAGAGAGTTCCTTTTACTGGGGCCGGTGGCGAAGGCATTGATACTGCTGCTTTTGTAAATGCCTACGTCTGGTTTTACCGGCAGTCCGGCTTTGTTAGACAGATAATGCACTTTTTGCACAATATCCCGTAGTTTGGGGTCGGAACTGTTTGCAGGAATAATTTTTACTTTCATAAACTTCCGGGCTAGCCATTTGGATGTCCACAGGCTGATAAGAGCGCCTGACATTCCAATGAGTGTGTAAACAATTAAATAAAATAAAATAGATTCATTTGTTTCGATTTGAAAGTAGTCTATTAAGAAAGAGCTTATGAAAAACAAAGTGGCCACTATCAGGACATTTGTAGCCAGAAAAAAGAATATCCTCTTGATCCATATTGATGCGTTTTGCATTTTTAACCCTCCTTTTCAGAGATTCTCAAATAACAGAGTCCATGTTCATTTTCTCTTGTGTACTATATCACCATTATACTGTGAAACTTAACTTTAAAAGTTGTATTTCAGAGTGAACGCCTGTTTTCTCGTGTGCCTTATGCTGTTTAGTGTTGGTGTTTCGGTCAATATTTGTTTTATTTACACTATTTTTACCTATTAATCCAATAGCATTTGTCATTTTATCATATATTTCTGCCGATTTTAATATATATTTTTTGAATTGGTATTTAGCGGACAGGGATGTTTATAGACACGGGGTATCAGCATCTTCATGAGATCTGGTTCCGTTTCGCACTCTTATTACTTGTTTGTACTGATTGATACACCATTTATCCAGTTGTGGTGTGTTTTTTTGAGGAGGGTTGTTTATCAAATCAGCTGTAGCGAAAGCTTTGAAAGAGGTGTGTGTGGTTACGGCTGAACTGTCGATTTCCGGTGGTTCAAAAGTGCCCAGGAGGTTTCCTTCTTTTTTAAACTTACTGTTTTGAAAAGCGCAGGATTCCAAACTCCCTTCATTGGATTGACCTCCAAATCCTGTACCACACAGTTGAAAAAAGCTACTTCTACTAGAATCTATCGTCCCTCCGAATGAAGAGGGGGGTGCATCTCCACTGCTGAAGCCGGCATTGTACAACATTTCTCCGTCCGGTGCGGCTCCTATTGCCAACAGATCAGCCGTGTAAAAACGATGTTGAAGAAAAAAAGACTTTTCCGCCATATAAATTTGACCTAGAGAGGATTGAGCCTCCGGTGTTTTCGCTGAACGGGTGTAATTCCTATAAGTGGGAACAGCAATACTGGTGAGAATAGCTACCAAACCGACAGTCACTATAGTTTCCAAAAGTGTGAGCCCTTTTTTTCCTATTTTTAAGGGTTTTGGAGGCCATTTTCCAATGGATTGCATAACTTTCTTTTTTGTTGCCGAAGTGCAAAAACAGAAGATGACAAGCTGGATCATTGTGCCCATATAAGTTCCTTTCGAGAAATATTCAATAGTTCGTAATAATGGTTTTACTCTGTTTTAAATAGCGTAGTGGGTTTCCGGAAGTACTACGATTTTATATGAATTGTTTTGTTTATGCAAATCAAATTTCAGTTTGGCGGGCCTGAAAAAAGAAGGTTTCTTGTATATTTATTTTGTACAATTCGACTTCCTTTGGGTTTTAAATGGCCAGGTATCGGCAAAGTCGGACAGAAGAGAGGTTTATTTAAGCAAGGCGCTATTAAAAACAAGCCTTTAAAACTAAAAAAAAACTTGTTATATTTATGAAAGGATTTCATTTTTTTGCATAAGGTAAAGACCAATGAAGTTTATTATTTTGGTTTTTTCTCTTTTTGGGATTGGTTTTTTTGGAGGTGTTAAAGAGCTGGATAGAAAGCCTCTCTATTTTGCACCGCCCAATGTTCTGCAGTACTTTTCCTTGGGTTACAGGGATTTTCTGGCAAATCTTTTATGGCTCAGGTTTATACAGGACGCGGATTTTTGTTCTTTTGAAAAGGGAAAACCGGTTTACAAGGGGGGTAAGAAACACTGTGAGCTGGGCTGGTCTTATAATATGGTGGATGCCATTTCAGAATTGGCACCCCGTTTCAAGACTCCTTATACTCTTTCCCCGGTGATAATGAGTATTTTTACAGGGGATAAAAAGGGAGCCGAGCGCATTTTGCTAAAAGGATTAAAGAACTTCCCAAAAGATTGGCGCATCAACTTTTATGCGGCCTATCTTTATGCCATTGATATTAAAAAGCCGGAGTTGGCAGCCCGTTACGCTTATCAATCAGCTAAAAATGGAGGCCCTTATTGGCTTTACAGTCTGTCCGCCAAGAAATATGGAGAGGCGAACGAGCGTCTTCTGGGTGAAACTATATTGACAAATCTGCTAAAGCGGAACCTCCCTAACAAACAAAAGACTTATATTCAGGAGCATTTAAAGGATTTTCGCCAGGAATATATGAAAAAAAAGACTGCAAAACCTTGACCCTTTTTTTTTTACACTCATTTTATGGATTATACGTTTTTTATCCGTTAAAAGGGTGGAGCCGGTTTATTTATGATAAAATTTATTTATTTATGAGGATGCACAATGGAAAAGGATTATTATGAGATCTTGTCTGTTCCCCGTGACTGTTCTCAGGAGGATATCAAAAAAGCTTTCAGGAAACTGGCTCTGAAATACCATCCTGATCGCAACAAAGGGGACTCTACTGCGGAACAGAAGTTCAAAGAGGTGGCTTCCGCTTATGAAATATTAGGGAATTCCAAAAAAAGAGCGCAGTACGATCAATTAGGTCATGCCGGAGTCAATTCCCGTTTTGGACAGACCGGTTTTAATGATATTCAGGACATTTTTACTTCTTTCAGGGATATTTTTGAAGGGAACGGTTTTTTTGGCGAAGGAGTAGATTCCCTGTTCGGGGGAAGGAGGGCTTTTTCCTCCGGCATGAAAGGAGCCAGCCGGGGGGCTGATTTGCGCTATCGCATGGAAATCTCCTTAAAAGAGGTGTTGAAGGGTGCGAATAAGACCATCACTTATGAAGTGGAGCGGGATTGTGAAGATTGCAATGGTTCCGGAGCCAAACCCGGAACCGGCAGAAAAAATTGTATAGAGTGCGGAGGATCGGGAAGATTAACGCGCCGGCAGGGTTTTTTTGCCTTTTCTTCTACTTGTCTGGCCTGTCAGGGGGAGGGCGTCTTGATTGAGTCCCCCTGTGGAGTTTGTTTTGGAGTGGGTCGGAGAAAGAAAAAGGAAAAACTGGCGGTGACTATTCCTCCAGGAGTGGATACAGGCATACACTTAAGATTGAACCGGAAAGGGGAGTCGGGCTACAAAGGCGGACTTGCCGGGGATTTATATGTGCAGATTTTCGTTAATGAGGACGATAAAATAAAGCGTCAGGGTTCTGATTTAATCAGTTTTGTCACTGTGTCTTATCTTCAGGCGCTTTTGGGCACAAAAATGCAGGTGGATTCATTAGACGGGAAAAAGGAAATTGTCATACCAAAGGGAACTCAGCATGGGGATAATATTGTGTTGAAAAAAGCGGGTTTGCCGAGTCTAAACAGCCGGAAGCGCGGCAATTTGTTGTATCAGGTGAAAGTAAAAATTCCGGAGAAGTTGAAAAAAAAAGAAGAGGAGCATTTGAGAGCCATCGCCAAAGTAAAAGGGGAAATGGTTTTAGGCAGTTAATATTTTTTGAGGCGGAAAAAAGCAGTAAAAATCTTGACTTTTAGATAAAAACACCGAACTTGTAATTTTACCTCTTTAGCGGTTGAAGAATTTATTTTTCATGATTTCGTGGTAAAAAATAAAGATAATTTCATTAAATAACAGTAAAACCAGGAGTGTACTTGATGAATAAAGTTGTAGGTATTGATTTGGGAACTACTAATTCCGTTGCGGCTATTATCGAACATGGGGAACCTAAAATAATAGCCAATTCAGAGGGTAATCGCACAACCCCTTCCATCGTGGGTTGGAACAAGAATGGAGAAAGACTGACGGGTCAGTTGGCTAAAAGACAGGCTGTTTTATATCCTGATGCCACTATTTTTTCCTCCAAGCGGTTCATTGGCCGTAAATTCAGCGATATGCAGGATGAAATCAAGAAAATGCCGTATCAGGTTATAGAAACAGAGGGTGAGGGTTGTGGTTTTAAAGTCAATAACAAAGTTTATACTTGTGAAGAGGTGGGTAGTTTTATTCTGTCCAAGATTAAAAAGGAAGTGGAGGAATATCTGGGTCAGCCGGTCAAGGAAGCGGTTATCACTGTACCGGCGTACTTTAATAATTCACAAAGGCAGGCCACAAAAGACGCCGGTCGTATTGCCGGTTTTGAAGTGAAAAGGATCATTAATGAACCTACTGCGGCGGCTTTATATTATGGGATGGATAAGAAAATAAACAAAAAAATAGCCGTGTATGATTTTGGCGGTGGTACTTTTGATATTTCCATCCTGGAGGTGGCGGAGGATTTGATTGAAGTGAAATCCACCAATGGAGATACTTTTCTTGGAGGGGATGATTTTGATCTGGTCGTGATGGATTGGATGATAAGTGAATTTAAAAAAAGCAGTGGTATAGATCTTTCTAAAGACAAAATAGCTTTACAACGTCTCAGGGAGCATGCTGAGAAGGCAAAAATTGAGTTAAGTTCCGTGCAGGAAGCGCATATTAATCTGCCGTTCATTACGGCAGACTCCAGCGGTCCAAAACACTTAGATATGAAGTTGAGCCGGGTGAAATTCGATCAGCTTACTGAAGATCTGGTGAGGCGCTCTATGGAGCCTTGTAAAAAAGCTTTGGCTGACGGGCAGATGGATGTAAATGATATTGATGAAGTGATTTTGGTCGGTGGTACCACTCGTATTCCCGCGGTTCAGAAGGTTATAAAGGATTTTTTTAAAAAGGAACCTAATAAATCTGTCAATCCGGATGAAGTGGTGGCTCTCGGGGCGGCTGTGCAGGGTGGTGTTTTTACGGAGGAGATCAAGGATATTTTACTTTTGGATGTGACTCCCTTGTCTTTGGGTATAGAGACTCTGGGTGGAGTGATGGCCCGTTTAATTGAACGAAACACCACTATCCCCACGGAGAAATCACAAGTCTTTTCCACCGCGGAAGATAACCAGCCTGGAGTGAATATTCGGGTTTTTCAGGGCGAAAGGGAGATGGTTCAGGGCAACAAATTGCTGGGGGAATTTGAATTGACGAATATACCTCCCGCTCCCCGTGGAGCGCCTCAAATTGAGGTGCAGTTTAAAATTGATGTGGACGGAACCATTAATGTTTCCGCAAAGGACAAAAGCACGGGAAAATCCCAGTTCATCAAAATCAACAAACCGGGCTTGAAAGAGGAGGAAGTGCAAAAAATGGTGGATGAAGCCGTACAATATGCAGAGGAGGATAAGAAAAAGAAAGAAAAAATCAGCGAAAGAAACAAGTTGGACAGCATGGTTTATCGGGTGGAGAAACTGGTATCTGAAAATAAAGGCAATTTAACAGATGAATTGATAAATCGGGCGAAGACAGCCATTTCCTCGGCAAAAGACTGCTTGAAAGATGAAAAATCTGATATACCTACTATTCAGGATGAGTATGAAAAATTAAATATAGTTTCACGGGATTTGGGGGCCGCGGTTTACAGTGCCTCCAAGAAGTATGACTCTGCGAACACTGAGGCAAAAGCAGACGCAGACGAAGCCGATCAGAAAAAGGATCAGAAAACCGAGAGTAGTGATAATAAGAAGGACAAGGATGATGTGATTGATGTGGACTTTAAAGATGTGTAGTTCTCCCTGTCAGAAAACAAACTGAATCAGAAAAGAACTGCCAACAGAAGCAGTTATGAAAATATAATCAACTCTCAGCCCCTTTTTATGTGTCTTGGTTATTGGTTGTTTTTGCTTTATTTGTTGGGTTGAGTCTAAAAGGCTGTTTCTCCCTCCAGCGGGTAACTAAAGCTCTTCAAACTCCTTTTTAAAAAAAACCGGCGGACTTTATGAAAGCTAATGCTGTAAAATTATTGGATTTTCTCAAAAAATCCAATCAGTTTACTGTTCCTATCTATCAAAGGGCTTATTCATGGGAGGAGCAAGAGTGTAAACAACTGTGGAACGATATTTTACGAACAGGGAAGGACGACAATATTCCCTCTCATTTCATCGGCTCCATTGTTTACATTGAAAAGGGGTTGTATCAAATTTCCAGCCAATCTTCTCTTCTTGTTATTGACGGACAACAGAGGCTTACAACAGTTGCTCTTATTATTGAAATGTTAGCTCGGCATATTAAAGATGAAGAGCCTTTAAAGGGATTTTCAAAAGAAAAATTACGGAATTATTACCTGCTTAATCCTTTAGAAAAAGAGGATCTTCGCTATAAACTGCTTCTGAAGGAAGCAGATGAAGAGAGCCTTAAAGCTCTTGTTAATCAACAGCCTTTGTCAGAAAAATATTCTATTAGAATAAAAAATAATTTTGAGCTTTTTAAAAATAAGATAAAAAAACTTAATGATAGTGAGATACAGTCTTTATGCAAAGGTCTTACAAAACTTATCATTGTTGATATCTCATTGGATCGCAATCAAGATAAGCCGCAATTGATCTTTGAAAGTATGAATTCTACTGGTCTGGAACTGAACCAAGCTGATTTAATTCGCAACTTCATTCTCATGGATTTAGAACCAGAGCATCAAAAACGACTCTACAAAAATTACTGGCGACCAATGGAGTTGGATTTTGGCACAGAAGTTTACAGAAATCATTTTGATTCCTTCATCCGTGATTATCTTACTGTCAAAACAAAAGAAATTCCTAATGTAAAAAAAGTATACTCAAACTTTAAAGATTATGTCCGCGACACGAAACAAGAAATAGAGGCTGTTGTAAAGGATATAAAAACTTTTTCGGATTATTACTGTGCAATAGCTTTAGACAAAGAAACAAATCAACCCTTAAAATCCGCCTTTAGTGATTTAATAAAGCTTAAAGTTAATGTTTCCTATCCTTTTCTCCTAGAAGTATATCATGATTATAAAAAAGGCTCCCTGAATGTTGAAGACTTTGAGTCTATTGTTCGTTGGGTTGAAAGTTATGTGTTTCGCCGTGCTGTTTGTAATATCCCAACAAACTCTCTCAATAAAACTTTTGCAACATTTGGTCGTGCTATAAAAAAAGATCGTTATTTGGAAAGTGTTAAAGCTCATTTTTTATTGCAATCCTCTTATCGTAGATTTCCAAATGATAATGAATTTTTTAAAGAGATTCAACTTCGTGATCTTTATAATTTTCGAAGTAGCAGGTATTGGTTGAGAAAACTAGAAAATCACAATCGAAAAGAGCCGATAAATTTAAATGAATATACTATTGAGCATATTATGCCGCAAAATGAAGATCTTTCTAAAGAATGGCAAAACAATCTTGGCTCAAATTGGAAAGAAATACAAAAAAAATATTTGCATACTTTGGGAAATTTAACATTAACCGGCTATAATTCTGAACATAGAGACAAGCCTTTCAAAGAGAAGCAGGAAATCAGTTTTAAAAACAGCCCTTTATACCTTAATAAAAGCTTAAGCGATATAGAAATTTGGGGAGAAAATGAAATTAAAGAGCGTTCCAGACAAATGGCTGAAAAAGCTAAAAAAGTATGGTCAGCACCATCTCTTCGCTCAGAGATTTTGGAAACTTACCGCCCAAAAAAGCGACAAACAGAAAAGTCAGATTACTCTATTGAAAGTTATCCGTATCTTAAAGGTAAAGTGCGATCCTTATTTGATGCTTTTCAAAGGGATGTGTTAGCACTTGATTCTTGTATAACGGAAGAATATCGTAAATATTATATAGCTTATAAAGCGGAAAAAAATTTTGTATGTGTTCAACCTCAATTAAAAAGACTTCGCTTATCTTTAAATTTAAAAATCCATGAGCTAGACGACCCAAAGAAAATAGCTAAAGATATTAGCTATCCAGGAGGATATGGAACCGGCGATGTGGAAGTCGGTTTAAAGTCTTTGGAGGAGCTTCCCTATATTATGAGTCTTGTCGGACAGGCTTTTGAAATGCAAATGGACAATGAGAGAGAATAGTATATTATAAACATACTAAAACATTTTTATTATATAATTCACAAATACAATTTAAAATCTAGGTTCAAAACACTTTAAGTAATCTGTTTAAAATCTATAAATACTAATTTTAGTATGTAAAATTAGCAATTTTTTATACTTAATATAAATTTATGGATTTTTTATACAAAAATGAGCAAAAATATATTAAAAAAATTTAAGGAATCGAGTTCAAAAAGAAAGAATAAAACAAAAACTTCCTCAAGAAAAACTTGCAGACAAATCTGTTTTTCCAATTCCCCTCTCATCTGTAATTAATACATTGTGAGGATTAAAGTTTGCTGTTTGATAAATACATGTAGATATTTCATTCAACTGTTGAAATCTTCCCGCGAAAACTCCAGGCGGTACAGGATTACCTGGACGAAATGGATTTATAATTATAGTATTCAAATAGCTCCCTAAAACTTATTTCATTAACAAATGGTTGTTTGTAGTGATTTAAACTCAACATGATGTAAATTCAACCTATAAATATTTCATTTTCAAGATATTACTTGGCTGATTTCAATTTTTTAGAAAGTTTCCACCTGCTTTCCGGTGTTTTTTCCTTTTTTTAGAAAGTTTCCGCCGCCTGCTTTCTGGTGTTTTTTCCTTTTTTTAGAAAGTTTCCGCCGCCTACTTTCCGGTGTTTTTTTCCTTTTTTAGAAAGTTTCCATCTACTTTCCGGTGTTTTTTTCCTTTTTTAGAAAGTTTCCATCTACTTTCCGGTGTTTTTTTCCTTTTTTAGAAAGTTTCCATCTACTTTCCGGTGTTTTTTTCCTTTTTTAGAAAGTTTCCATCTACTTTCCGGTGTTTTTTTCCTTTTTTAGAAAGTTTCCGTCTGCTTTCCGGTGTTTTTTTCCTTTTTTAGAAAGTTTCCGTCTGCTTTCCGGTGTTTTTTTCCTTTTTTTAGAAAGTTTCCGCCTGCTTTCCGGTGTTTTTTTCCTTTTTTAGAAAGTTTCCGCCTGCTTTCCATTTTAAGGGTATTTCATCATAGTGTTGTTAAAATATTGTTTTCATTTGTCATGGGCAGTTTTAAGAGTGTTCATTCTTTTTTTTTGCTTCTCAAATTTTCCATTTTTCAGATTTTGAAAGTTGAAGGCAGTGTCTGAATTACTACCCACCATTTGAGCAAGACAAGGCTTAATCAAAATAACTGTTAATAAGATTAAAAAAACTTCTTACGCTATCTTTATTTTTATAGCTATTGAAATAATTTTTTTACTATGTAAAGGCTTTTTCTTTTAAAATTTTATAGGCAATATCTTTTATGTCGTTATTCTTCCAGCATTTATTACACAATATTTTACTATTTTAAATAGTTGATTCTTTTTTTAAACTGATCAATAGAAAAATTTTACAAGCTAGCTGGTGAAGATGATAAAACTTCTGATATAAGACTAACGGCTATATAAAATTAAACTTTCTGCAAGAGGATCTTGTTTTGTCTCCTTGGAAAAGGCACGAGCTTTATCACCGATTTTGAGTTCTTCAAAAGAAAAATTTTATTTTGATTGGAGAAGCGTAGCACGAACTTTATCACCGGTTTTGAGTTCTTCAAAAGAGGTATTTTGAAAGTAGATTGTTAGAGTATTAAAAAACACATCATCTTCCATGCCTTTTAATTGGGTAAAGCCGTATTGTATTCTACTAGTGCTTTTTGGCTTGTCATTTATAAAAATTGTGATTTTTCCTTTTACAGTTATTTTTTCTCCGAATATTTATAGGTTCATGATACTTTAAGGGGTTTATTTCTACACATTTTTAATAATAATAAATATAAATTATCGTGTCTATGATTAAATCTAAATTCACATTCTTTAAGATGTAAAATGAATGTTGTTTTATCCATTCCTCTAAATTTATAAAGTCTCACTTTAGCTATTCCCCAAAAATTTTCAATTCCATTTATATGATTTTTAATCTTCTTTTTTTCCCTTTTTTCTTTCTTAGCAAATTCATTCTTTCCATGATAAACCCTATAATGTATTTTTTCCTCCTAGAAAATTCTAATATTCCTCACCAACAAGGAAGTCCTCATTGACTTTTACAAAGTTGGCTTCAGTAAAATGTTCATAAGGTTTAGGATGATAAGGATTATATGGAAAAGCTAAATAAGGGTAGATTTTTTTTCTTCTCCTTGCAGTCCATTCTAAAAGTTTAATCTTACTTGCTTTAAAGACATCTATATTTGGTTTTGGAGTCTTAATTTCAAAATAAAACTCTTTATTCTTCTTTTTCATATAAAAATCAGCAATTTTTCCTGACTTTTGAGAGTTGACATTCTCTTGATCTGCTTTTAGAACAGCTTGTATTTCTTTTTGAATATTAGGTACTCTCTTTTTATTTCCAAGTTCTCTTATAAGAGTTTCTATAACTCTTTCTTGTTCCTTTGAAATCACACCACCAACACCATAATTTCTAAAACATTCATTACAATGAGGTTTTGCAATAATAACAGATACATTCTCATATATAGATATACCCAAACTAGTAGATATAGAATGAATGAAAGAATAAGCTGCTATTTTTTCGCTATCTTGAATGATCCTTGCAAGAAAAGGCATGGAGCTGGTTTCTCTTCCATAATTCCTTAGCTTAGCCTCTATTTTGGAAGATATAAGTTGATCAATTTCTTTTTTTTGAATTTTTGTTAGAGGCATTTTATTTATCTTTCAGATGGAAAATAAATTCTGAATAAGGGTTTTTATCCCTTTCCGTTCTATTTAGTACAGGTCGTTTAAATTGATTGACAATTTTCATGCCAGATCGTTCAGCAATAGAAGGATAAAGGTTGTATTTATCATTGGCTACAAGAAAAATATCAAAATTTTTTGATAATAGTTTTCTGGAATTTTTTAGAACTTTTGAAATGCCTTCAACATAAGATTCTCTAGCTATTGCTCCCTGCCCTTTATAAAGAGGACCTATTTCCAACTCATCTTTCCGTTTAAAGCCAAAGAGATCATAAGCGTAAGCATGTTGTTCATGGTAATCAATTTGACCAACATAAGGAGGGGAAGAGAAAATACCCTTTATCTTTTTCTTTTGCAATTCATTGTAAAAATTTTTATTTGTTTTTTTTATCTCATCAAAAATATTGACAGTTCTGGAATCAGCAGGAATAAAAGCATAAAAAGTATTTGTTTTTAATTTTGAAAAGACTTCAATGCGATTAACTGTGTCTCTAGCGTAACGGTTAAACCATGATTTTATTGAAAATAGAGGTTTGCATATTTTTTTATGCTTCCAACAATAATAACTCGTAACTTGAGGTTGTTTTAATGTAGCTAAATCAGAGTGAGTTGTAGCTCTGCAAGAGCGAATAGCACGACTTAAAATAACAGCCAAAATCTTTTTGTTGTTTTTATCTCTCGTCTTATTAATTTCTTGAAACAGAAAATCAATTTCCTTTCTTATACTTGGAATATACCATTTATCTAAAAAAGCTGTATTTGACTCAGCATATAGCTGAATGCCATGTTTTTTTACAAGCTTGTTATAAATAACTAGAAATTCCTTTTCTTTCTCTATAGCATATTTTCTTTCGTTGATCCTTTTTCTTTCCAATTGATATTTAAATTCAGGGCTGGGAAAATAGGTATTATTAAATTCAGACAATATGACAGTCAGGTTATTTTCAAAAGAAGAGATAGAGTTATCAACTTCATAATTTGTTAAAGCTCGTTTTATTCTTTCAATTTCTTTTTTTAGAGATACTAAATTGTAATCAAGTAGTTTGCTTTCACCAATTAGACAGTTGAAATAAGATATATCTACTCCAATGGAGTGTATACCTATTTCATTAGCTTGAACAAGAGTTGTCCCTGAACCAGAAAAAGGGTCTAAAATAATGTCATTTTTTTTGAAATAGATCTCTTTCTTGAAGGTATCTGTCTTGTTATCTATAAAATATTCAACAAGCTGGGGGATAAATTTTCCTTTATAGGGGTGGAGTCTATGCACATGTTTTGTAGTATCTTTTTCTCTAAGATGATCAAAAGATAAAGCCCAATTCAAATCGGAACCAAGTTTTTTTTTCCAAGCTTCTTCTTTCCAAAAGTTTTGAAATTGATAGTATTTCTTTAAATCCTCAATGCTGACATATAAGGATTGGGACTTATTGTATTTTCTAATTTTCCCATATTGTATTAGATAGGAAATGTTTGACTCATTAATATCTCTTTTTAGAAAAGCTTTTGCCCAGGAACCGGCTTCTTTAAGAGTTAAAAATTTTTTTGTATATCTCATAGTTGCTAAGTTGTAGTATAGCTAAATTTCATATAAATGAAACAATTTTTAAGCCTTTAAACAAGTTGAATTTATGACACAGTTTAGAATAATAGAGATTAAGTAATAATTTTTATTGAATACATTCCATAAAAGAATTTTGAAGCTTAAAATAAATAAAAAAGGTTTTTTTAGAATTTGACAGATGATTAAAAACCTAGATAATAAATATGGCATCCCCATTGGTTTCGACTGGTGGGTGCGAATGGATGAAGTCCGTTTTTGCTTCTTTAATCTCAAAAAACAAGTGGGAGTTATAAGCTCTCGAAGGAATATTCACATAGAATTGATAAAAATTTGTGATTTTAGAAAAGCTATAACAAACAAAGTTTTAAAGTGATGCCGATTTCCAGAAAAAATGAAATACGACAAAGTGGAATTTTTCTATCCGCCTAAGTGGAAACAAAACCTTTAAAAATCAACATAACAATTTGGTAGCCTCAAATAGCGTAGCATGCAGGGCTTTAAAATTTTTGCATGATTTTTGCATATCTTTCAGTTAGTGGAGGTTATCAGCAGTTATAAGCAGGCAAAAAAGTGGCTTTTTGTTAGTTTTTAAGCTTTTTTTAAGTTTTAAGCCTCTATTTTCACACCCTTAAGGGAGGCACAAAAAAAGAGAGAGAGGCTTTATTTTAGTTGATATAAACTTTAGTTATATTATGTAAAAATTCTATTTCTTTTTGTTATGAAATTTTTACAAAAGAAAAGCTTAGACTTTGCATAAGTTAAAGTTGGAAAAGAAACAGACAAATTTTATAATTTATTGTTAAATATTTGAAATAACTATAATATTTTATATTTTGGAAAATTTTAAAAAGCTTTTTTATTATTGCAAATTATAAAGTTTTCAATATATTTCAGTCAGAAAAATATTTTTATAACTGGACTATAAAAAAAAACAGGTACAGCTGTTGACATTATTAGATTTCTCACTCATCCTCTGGGGGATAGTGAAGCAGATATTTATTTATGTCTCTTTTTTAATTCTTCCAACTTTTGGTTTAGCCACAGTGCCTGTTTCTGTACAGGATTCCGCGCTTTTACTCAAAGCTCGTGTCACCGACATTTACAGCTGGTCTAAAAAAAGTCAAAAATACAGGCTTGAGGAGAGTGGATTTGTTTTTACTGTATCGGATGGTTTATTGGAAGCTGAAAATCCTGAAATGTTGAATGTAGTGGATAAGGGCAATATTACGCAGAAATCACAAAAGGAGGGTGTTCGTTATTTGTCCGTGTCTCTTAATAACAAAGTGCTTATAGAGTCCGCTGGTGGAAGAAAAATATCTGTAAAATCAAAACTTTATGAAAAAGCCAGCAGATTGGATGTTTATTTGTCCAGCCAAACTAAAGAGGGAATTTTGAATGGCCTGCTAAAGTCAAGATGGCAGATGGAACCCCATTTTTGGGATAGCAAGGAGTCTTCAGATTACACTTGTAAATTAAACGAGAAACAGCAGTTGGTTTGTTCCATAGCTTATATGTTAAAAAGCAAAAATAATACGCCCGTTAATCCTCGATAAAACTATAATCTTTTGTTTCGTCATAAGTGTTTGTCAAAAAGCAAAAACAATACGCCCGTTAATCCTTAGATAAAATTATAATCTTTTATTTCGTCATAAATATTTATCAAAAAGCAAAAACAATACACCTATTAGTTCTCTATTCGAGTGATAAAGCTATAGCTAATAATATTTATGTTGTTTAATACTCGTATCAGTTATGGGTACAGCGGGCAGGGCAGTAAAAAGATAAGAAACAATTACATATTATTCGGTGTTTATACAGCTTTAGCTGGTAAAACTGTAGAGTTTTTATACAAGGTCTTAAAATGCACTGTCTTGTTTTATCGCCTGGGGTGGTAAAATCGTAGAGCCTTCTTTGTAATTCAAATCAGTACTCTCGCTGTTCCTTGTTTGAAATCCGCGACTGGGTAAAATCGTAGAGCCTTCTTTGTAATTCAAATCAGTACTCTCGCTGTTCCTTGCTTGAAATCCGCGACTGGGTAAGATTGTAGAGCCTTCTTTGTAATTCAAATCAGTACTCTCGCTGTTCCTTGCTTGAAATCCACGACAGGGTAAAATCATAGAGCCTTCTTTGTAATTCAAATCAGGAAATAAGCTTTTTGTTCAATTCAAGACTAAAGAACTATGCCTTTGTGATTCAATAAACCAAGTAGGGCCAGGGGTTGCGGGGTTGTTTTTCATACATTATCTCAAAGTGCAGGTGTGGACCAGAGGATCGCCCTGTGTTTCCGGCTTCTCCAATTTTTTGCCTTTTGTTCACTTGGTTCCCGGCCTGGACAATAATTTTGCTTAAATGTCCGTATAAAGTGGCCCAGTTGTTTTTATGTTCAATAATAATCATTTTTCCATAACCGGAAAACTGCGAGCCTGTATAAATCACTTTTCCCTCTGCAGAGGAGAACACCGGTTGTCCGGTTTTCTTAGGAAAGTCAATGCCTCTATGGTAAACGGAAAATTTTCTCGATAAGGTATAAGGAGGATCAACCGGCCAGGTAAAGTCCGGTCGGTTGCGCCAATGAATGCATCCATTCAGTAAAGATAGACACAGTAAAAGCGGGAATTTTTTTTTTTTAATATCATTCCAAAAACTTAAGATGGAACGGGAAATTTTGCACATAACTCTTCCACCTCATTGGCAATTTTTCTTAGCTCCTGTTCATCATTCGGTTTTTTCAAAGCGCGATCTATCCAGCCGGCAATTTGCTCCATTTCCTCTGATCCCATTCCCCGGGTAGTGATAGCGGGGGTTCCTATGCGGATGCCGCTTGTGACAAAAGGGGAAAGGGTTTCTCCCGGTACAGTATTTTTGTTCAGTGTGATATTTGCTTTTTCCAAAGTCGTTTCCGCTTTTTTCCCTGTGATGTTTTTATTGGACAAATTGATTAAAATTAGATGGTTGTCAGTGCCTCCCGTGACAAGGGAAAAATCCCGTGAAATCAGGGCGGTGGATAGAGCCTGTGCATTGGACACAATCTGCCGGGCGTATTTTTTGAAAGAGTTTTGCAGGGCTTCCTGAAAAGCCACGGCCTTGCCGGCAATAATATGCATCAGCGGTCCTCCTTGAGTGCCGGGGAACAAGGCCTTGTCTATTGTTTTGCCGTGTTCTTTTTTGGATAAAATAAAGCCTCCTCGAGGTCCTCTTAAGGTTTTATGAGTGGTGGAGGTCACAAAGTCTGCGTATGGCACAGGGGAGGGATGCATTCCTCCGGCCACCAGCCCGGCAAAATGAGCCATATCTACAAGTAAAAAAGCCTGAACTTGATCGGCAATTTCCCTGAAAATTTTAAAATCAGGAATGCGGGGATAAGCGCTGTGGCCGGCGATCAGTACAGCCGGCTTGTATTTTTTCGCTTGCTCTTCAATATGGTTGTAATCCAGAAGGTTTGTTTTAGGATCCACTTGATAGGAGTGGGATTGAAACATAAAACCACTAAAGTTGACAGAGGATCCGTGAGTCAGATGGCCTCCATGAGAAAGATCCATGCCCAGAATAGAGTTGTTCGCACGAGCCGCGGAAAAATAAACAGCCATGTTGGCCTGGGAACCGGAATGAGGCTGTACATTGGCGTGTTCCGCAGAAAATAATTTTTTTACTCTTTCTATGGCTAAAGATTCCACTATATCCACAAACTCGCATCCTCCGTAATATCTTTTGCCTGGATAACCTTCAGCGTATTTGTTGGTCAGGATGGAGCCTTGTGCCTCCAACACAGCGGAGGAGACATAATTTTCAGAGGCAATCAACTCCAGACCTTTTGTTTGCCGGAGAGTTTCCTTCTGTATGCTGGAAAAAATTTCCCAGTCTGTTTGTTTAAGGGATTTGCTCATCTATATGTTTCCTTTTCTTAGTTGAGTTTTTTGACTCTTTCCGAATGACGGTTCTTTTTAAAGGGAGTACTGATAAAAACTTTAAACATATCATTTGCGCTTTCAAAGTTTAGCAGGCGCGCTCCGAGACAAAGTACATTGGCTTTGTTGTGTTCTCTTGCCAAACGACAGCTTTCCGTATTCCATACCAAAGCCGCCCGAATACCCGGAAAACGATTGGCTTTCATAGCCATTCCCTGGCCGCTTCCGCATACTAAAACACCAAAGAGAGAATCCGATTCATAATTTTTGTTTTCCAGAATACGGCGGCACAGCAGTTCCGCCTGTTCTGGATAGTGACTGTCCTTTTCGTTGAATATGCCGAGATCTTTCCAGTTTTGATTGGGATTATGGCTTATTAAAAAGTTTTTTAGTTGAAATCCCGCGTGATCGTTAGCAATAAAAATTGTTTCCGGTTTTTTTTGAGTTTCGGAATTTTTCATTTTAAAGATCCGTTTTATTGAATTTTTTTAAATAACAAACAGGCGTTGGTGCCTCCAAAGCCAAAGCTGTTGTTCAATGCTACATTCAGAGGCGCTGTTTGTGCCTGATGAGGCACAAAATTAAAGCCGTACTCATTGTCGGGTGTGTCCAGGTTAATAGTGGGAGGGGCCGCTTGATCGCGAAGGCTGAGAATGGAGAACACACTTTCAATAGCTCCTGCGGCGCCCAAAGTATGTCCTGTCATACTTTTTGTACTGCTGATCCGCAATTTCGAACCATGTGTCTTGAAAACAGAATTGATGGCTCTTGATTCCGCTATGTCGCCGGCGGGGGTGCTGGTTCCATGTGCGTTGATATAGTCAATCTCCTCTATGTTGATGTTGGCGGATTGAATGGCTTTTCGCATGGCCAGTTCGGCTCCTTTTCCTTCCGGTTCCGGAGCGGCAATATGATAGGCATCGGAGGAAGCTCCATAGCCAATCAATTCAGCATGTATGTGTGCGTTTCTTTTTTTGGCTCTTTCCTCCTCTTCCAGAATCAAGATAGCGGAGCCTTCGCTTAACACAAAGCCGTCTCTGTCTTTGTCCCAAGGGCGGGAGGCTTTATGGGGAGTGTCGTTTTTAGTGGAGAGGGCGCGCATAGCGTGAAATCCCTGAAAAGCCAAAGAGGAAATAACGGATTCGGCGCCTCCACTTATCACCACATCACAAATCCCATCGCGAATCCATCGGCTGGATTCACCGATGGCATGAGCGCCGGAAGCACAGGCGGAGACAGTGGAAAAATTAGGCCCCGTCAAACCCCAATGAATACTGACCTGTCCTGAAGCGGAATTAGCAATCACAGCGGGAATAAAAAAAGGGGAAAGCCGTTGTTTTTGATTCAATCGTGTGGCGTTTTTTTCAATGATGTTCAGCGAACCCAGACCAACTCCAATCAGAACACCGGTTTTTTCCCGTAAAGACTCTTCTTTTTCAAAATCTAAACCGGCGGATTCAATAGCCTGTTTGGCACTGGCTAAAGCAAAATGAATAAACCGGCCGGTTTTTTTTTGTTCTTTTTTTGGAACCCAATCGTCAAGTACAAAGTCATTCGCTTCCCCGGCAATTGTTACATCAAGAAATTCCGTGGGAATAGTCTTAATATGATTGATGCCTGAAGTGGAGTTTAATATGGCGGACCAGCTTTTTTCCACTCCGGTTCCAAGAGGAGTAACGGCCCCAAAACCTGTAACAACAACTTTTCTCATATTTTTTTACTGTGGTTTATTTTCATATTAAAACATTATGCTTGCGGCTTTTGATTTTCTTTTATGAAATCAATAGCGTCTTGAACCGTTCGGATATTTCCCTCTTCCTGATCCGGTATTTGAATGGAGAAATTATCTTCCAGAGTCATCACCAACTCCACAATATCCATGCTGTCCGCGCCCAGATCATCCACAAAAGAAGCTTCCGGTTTGACTTTTTCCTTGTCCACTCCCAACTGATCTACAATAAGGGACATTACTTTTTCCTCAACAGTCATATTATCCTCCTGGTGTTTATTGAGTGACGCTTATCGGCTTTGATTCAATAGAATCGCCGTTTATTTTCAAATAAAAATAAATAATTATCCGCTGTGGTTTATTTTTTAGTATGTTCCCTTTTAAAGGTCAACAAAAGACTACATTGTCAGACCGCCATTTACGGAAATGACCTGTCCCGTTATGTATTCAGAACTGAGAAGAAAAGCAACTGTTTCAGCCACATCCTGTACTTGCCCCAGTTTTTTTAAAGGAATCCTATCGGTAATAGCCTGCGTTTGTTTAACACTTAGTTTTTCTGTCATTTCTGTTTGAATAAAGCCGGGAGCAACTGTGTTAACGCGGATATTTCTTCCGGCCAGCTCATTGGCCATAGATCTGGTTAATCCTTCAAGACCGGATTTGCTGGCAGTATAGTTTGCCTGTCCCGGGTTTCCTATTCGAGCCACAACAGAGGAAATATTGATGATATGACCCTGCCGCTCTTTGATCATGTACCTGACGGCGGATCTTGAACAGTAAAAACTTCCGTACAGATTTGTTTTCAGTACAGAGTCAAAGTCCTCGTCTTTCATTCTCAATAACAAGCTGTCCTTTGTGATGCCGGCGTTGTTTATCAGAGCGGACAGAACATTAAAATGCTTCATGAATTTGTCAATAGCTTGATGAACTTCCTTTGATTGTGTCACATCCATCTTCAACAGCAAGTGCCCGGAACCCTCTAAACTGTTAAAAACTTTTTGAGCGGAATCTGAAGAAGAGGAGTAGGTGATTGCCACTCGTGCGCCCAATCTTGCCAGATGTTTTGCCACGGCGGAACCGATCCCCCGGCTGGATCCCGTTACCATAATACATTGATCTTTTATTGGAATCATTATAGAGCCTTAGTTCTTAATTATGTACACTTGGAGCGATGTTAAACCTTATCATCAACCAGCTGTTTTTGCAATATTTTGTATGTCTTTTAGCGAATGAAAGTGCAGAACAGTTTTTGCTCCGTTTATTTTTTTCATCAGGCCGGACAGCACTTTACCTTCTCCTAACTCCAAAAACGAATGACAACCTTGTTCAAATAAATAACGGACGGACTGAAGCCATAAGACAGGGGCTTTTACCTGTTCAATTAAATTCTTTTTAAGAGTTTCCGGGTGGTTGACGGCCCGGGCGCTTATATTTTGAACAATCAGCTTGTTAGGTGTTTGAAAATGAATTGTTTTTAAAAAAGCTGACATTTTTTCACTGGCTGGTTTCATTAAGGAAGAGTGAAAAGGGGCGGACACCTTCAGGGGAATAAGCCGTACTTTTGTTTCAGCGAAGGGATACTTTTGATAATGTTCTTTGGCCCAGTTTAAGGCCAAAGCGGAGCCGCTTAAAACAGTTTGTTCAAGGCTGTTGAAGTTGGCTGTTTCCAATGGAATATGTCCGCTTTCTTTCTCTACCCATTGGCAGAATTTTTTGGCTGATTCCGGAGAAGGGCCTATCAACGCACTCATCCCTCCTGTTCCGGGGGGGCAGGATTGACTCATGTACAGACCTCTTTGTCGAACCGCCTTCAGAGCGGAGTTTAAAGGCAAAGCCCCCGCGACCACCATCGCGGAATATTCTCCCACGGAGTGTCCGGCGCAGTACTTAATGAAACTCAAATCCATTTCCTCTGACAGACAAAACCAGGCTGTACAGGAAACCAACACAATGGCGGGTTGGGCGTTTTGAGTCAGTGTGAGTTCCTCCATTGGACCTTCAAAGCACAGTTTTTTAAAATCTATTTTCAACTCATCTGATGCAGACTCAAACAGTCTTTTGGCTGTTTGAAATTGTTTATAGTAAAACCGCCCCATTCCTATGGTTTGTGACCCCTGCCCTGGAAATAAAACAGCCCACATAATTTATCTCCTTTTTGTTAATTGTTTTTTTGTTAATTGGAAAAATTGTCTCCACAAGCGAAAAAGCGAAACATTCGAAGGTTCAAAATGTGGTTTTTAATATCTTAATAAGCTGTACCTGTTTTGTCCGATCATATAGTTAAGAAGTATAATCATTCAAAATGTAGTTTTTGATATCTTAATAAGCTGTACCTGTTTTGTCCGATCATATAGTAAGAATTATAATTATTCAAAATGTAGTTTTTGATATCTTAATAAGCTGTACCTGTTTTGTCCGATCATATATAAGAAGTGTTCATTCAAAATGTGGTTTTTAATATCTTAATAAAGCGGAACCGCTGGTCATTCCACCTCCCATCGCTATCATTAAAATATCCTGTCCTCTTTTGATTTGTCCTTTTTTCACGGCGCGGGCGAAGGAAAGGGGAATGGAAGCGGAGGAAATATTACCAGTTTCCTTAATGTCAAAAATCACTTTTTCTTCCGGAAAACGGGTGATTTTGCAAAATGTTTTTAAAATTCTTTCATTGGCTTGATGAGGCACCAGCCAGTCTATTTGATCCGGTTCGCGTCCGGTTTCCTTCAGGGTTTTTTCATAGGCTGAGCACATGATATTTACCGCTTTTTTGAAAACTTTTTGCCCGTCCATTTTAATGTAGATGTCTTTTTTTTCATTCAGGGATTTTTTTTCAAAAGCTTGTGCGGCCCCCGGTGAATTGATGTACAGTAAAGACCCCAGTTCTCCATAAGCTTTCAGTTCTTGATGATAGATACAGCCTTTTTTCGGTTCCGTATTTTGGGAAAGGACAACAGCTCCGGCCCCGTCTCCAAAAAGCACACAGGTTGTGCGGTCTTCATAATCAGTGATGAGGTGAAGGATTTCCGTGCCTACCAGGAGAATATTTTTATAAGTCCCTGTTTGAATATATTGATTGGCGATACTGAGACCATAGATAAAACCACTGCAAGCTGCAGAAATATCCAGGGAGGGGGTATTGGAGATGCCCATCTTTTTTTGGAGCGTACAGGCCGTACTGGGCATCAACTGATCAGGGTATACGGTAGCTACAAGAATAAAATCCAGGTTTTCAGGCTTCAGTCCACTTTGCTTCAAAGCATCAAGGGAAGCTTGAAGAGCCATGTCGCTGGGGAGTTCGTTTTTGCCGGCAATATGTCTTATCTCAATACCAGTTCTTTGCTTGATCCATTTATCCGAGGTGTCTACCATTTTTTCCAGATCTTGGTTGGTCAGTACTTTTTTTGGCAGATAATATCCCAATCCTTCAATACGACAATGAAGCATTTTAGGAGCCTCCAACTTGTTATTATCATTTTTAATTTTGGGAAACTACAACCTGACGGTTCTTGTACCATCCGCAGGAAAGACAAAGGCAATGAGGACGTGTAAGCGCTCCACAATTGGAGCATCGGCTGAGGCTTTGTTTTTTTATAGCGTTATGAGCGCGTCTCATGCCTCGTCTGGACCGGCTGATTCTGCTTTTTGGAGAAGCCATTTTTTAACCTTTTTTATAGTATAAATTTCCTATTTCAATATTGAAAAGAGGCTTTTCTTTTTCTCTTTAATAAATATTTCTTATTCATAAATGCAAGTAAAATCAAGTAAAAAAAATCCGATTGCAGGAATTTTTCAGGTTTACAGTTTTTATAAAGTATCTTTTTGCAAATAGAGAGGGTTTTACCCTCTTTCCTTCGGTAAGGAAGGTGGTGTGGGGTGTAATAGGGGGCACAATAACTTTCTTCTCGTGTAAGTGTAACTTTTTTTATGAAACTGGCCATTCAAAAGAGCAGTTGTGGAGCAAATAACTTCCTTTTCATGGAAGCGCAGCTGTTGTTCCTGGAGCGCATATAACAAAAAAAGTGAATAAACCCAGCCTTTCTGCTAAAAGTATATTATGGGAAAACAGTGGAAAACAGCGGGAAAACAAGCTCAGGCTGAAAAAAAAGGCACTTTATTTACAAAGCTTTCAAAGGAAATTCAGGTGGCGGTGCGTTTGGCCGGGCCTCATCCTGAAAACAATCATCGCTTAAAGCTGGCTTTGGAGACAGCTCGCTCTCATTCTTTGCCCAAGGACACAATAGAGAGAGCTATAGCTAAAGGTCGTGGTCAAAAGGAAGGAGAGCTAATTGAGGAAGTGGTTTATGAGGGGTTCGGTCCTCATGGTGTGGCTGTTATCGCGCTCTGCCTGACGGACAATCGTGCCCGCACTGTTTCGGAAATTCGCCTTATGTTCAAAAAGTATAAAGGCCGGATGGGTGAGAGTGGTTCTGTTATGTGGATGTTTGATAAAGTTTCTTTAGTGCAGGCTCGTAAGGCGGTCTATTTTTCGTCGTCTTCATTAGATAAAGCTTCGGAAGGGGAGAGTGTGGAGGAGGAAGCTCTCCTGGCGGGGGCGGAGAATATAGAGCCGGCAGAGGACTCTTATTTGTTTTACGGACACCGAGAGGACTTGAAAAGTTTGCAGGAGAATCTTATCAAACAGGGATGGGAAGTGATGAAAGTGGAGTTGATCTATCGACCTAAAACCAGAATGACTTTGGATGAGAAAAAAAAACAGGATTTGCAGGTTTTGTTGGATTGTTTTGATGAGTATCAGGATTGTAAAGCGGTTTATACAAATGTATAAAACAACATCCTCTTTTCAGTTTTAGGATTATACGATTGTTTAAGGCATTTGTTTTGTTTCCACAACAGGCTGTGTGTGGTTTTTTTCTTTTCAATTTTGGTAATACATAATTGTTTAAGGCATTTGGTTTGCTTCCACAAAAGGCTGTGTATAAGGTTTTTCTTTTCAATTTTTGGTAATACATAATTGTTTAAGGCATTTGGTTTGTTTCTACAGCAGGCTGTGTATGAGGTCCTTCTTTTCAATTTTGGAAGTACATAATTGTCTAAGGCATTTGGTTTGCTTCCACAAAAGGCTGTGTGTGGGGTCTTTCTTTTCAATTTTGGTAATACATAATTATTTAAGGTATTTGTTTTTACAGCAGGCTGTGTGTGGGGTCTTTCTTTTCAATTTTGGTAATACATAATTATTTAAGGTATTTGTTTTTACAGCAGGCTGTGTGTGGGTCTTTCTTTTCAATTTTGGTAATACATAATTGTTTAAGGCGTTTGTTTTGTTTCCACAAAAGGCTGTGTGTGGGGTCTTTCTTTTCAATTTTGGAAGTACATAATTGTTTAAGGCATTTGTTTTGTTTCCACAAAAGGCTGTGTGTGGGGTCTTTCTTTTCAATTTTGGAAGTACATAATTGTTTAAGGCATTTGGTTTGCTTCCACAACAGGCTGTGTGTGGGGTCTTTTTTTTCAATTTTGGTAATACATAATTATTTAAGGTATTTGGCCTGTTTCCACAACAGGCTGTGTGTAGGGTCCTTCTTTTCAATTTTGGAAGTACATAATTGTTTAAGGCGTTTGTTTTGTTTCCACAAAAAGCTGTGTGTGGAGTCCTTACTTTTCAATTTTGGTAATACATAATTATTTAAGGTATTTGGCCTGTTTCCACAACAGGCTGTGTGTGGAGTCCTTACTTTTCAATTTTGGAAGTACATAATTGTTTAAGGCATTTGGTTTGTTTCCACAATAGGCTGTGTGTGGAGTCCTTACTTTTCAATTTTGGAAGTACATAATTGTTTAAGGCACTTGGTTTGTTTCTACAACAGGCTGTGGAACAGCCCTCTTTTCGACTTTGGAAATACACGACTGTTGCGAATTTAAAGATTTCTTGCAAATATTCTTCAATAAATATAGATTGATTTTGTGCAAACTATAATGTTTTTTTAACTGCATAAAGAAAATAAAAAGACTGAAAATGAAAAAAATATTGGACGAAAATTATTATCAGGATAAATGGGAAAAAGGGGGTATTTACAAATATCATCCCGAGGAGGATGAGGATAAAACTTATGTTATTGACACCCCTCCCCCCACTGTATCCGGCGCTTTACATATTGGCCATGTTTTCAGTTACACACAGACGGACATTCTGGCTCGGTTTCAAAGGATGCAGGGCAAAAATGTATTTTATCCTATGGGGTGGGATAATAACGGCCTACCCACGGAGCGCAGAGTACAAAATCTTTACAAAATTACTTGTGACTCCTCTCTTTCCTATAAAGGAGATCCGGATTTTGAGGAGGTTTTGAGTCGAAAAGAGAAAAAAAAGTTATCCGGTTTTCTGCCGGTTTCCAGAAAAACTTTTGTGCGTGTTTGTTCCTGGCAGACTAAAAAAGATCAAAAAAAGTATGAACAGCTTTGGCGCAATCTGGGTCTTTCTGTGGACTGGAGTCAGACTTACGAAACCATTTCCCCGCATGCTCAATTTATTTCCCAGAAATCTTTTTTGGACTTATACAGGAAAGGTTTTGTGGAAAACCGCCACACTCCTGTTTTTTGGGACACTCAATTTAAAACCGCCGTGGCGCAAGCGGACATTGAAGACAGACAAAAAGAGGGGTTTTATTATGATATTAAATTCCAAACAGAAAGCAGGGAAGGGGAGTTTGTTATCTCCACCACCCGTCCGGAGCTTTTACCGGCTTGTGTGGCGGTGACAGCCCATCCTGAAGATGAACGATATAAAAAGTTTTTTCACAAATTGGCTGTAACCCCTGTGTTTTCAGCTCCTGTTCCTGTTTTACCTTCCACGCACGCAGATCCGGAAAAAGGGACAGGTGTTTTAATGGTATGTACTTTTGGTGACATGGAGGATGTGCGCTTTTGGAAAAAACACGAACTTCCGCTTAAGCAGGTTATCACTTCCGAAGGTGTTTTTGGGGAAGTGCATTTTGAATCTCCAAAGGACCTGAAAGGAAAAAGTGTAAAGGAATTGTTTTCTTTTTTTTCCGCTGTTTCCACCGGAAGTGACAACAAAGAAATGTTTTTCAGCTTCGACCCAAATCAAGCGAACAAATATTATTCAGAGTTGCAGGGCTTGCGTGTTCGGCAGGCTCGAAAAAAAATTGTGGAGATATTGACTGACACAAAATATCTTGTTTCAGATCCCAAGCCCACAGAGCAGTTCGTGAAATTTTATGAAAAAGGGGATTATCCTTTGGAGTTGATACCCACTCGTCAATGGTATATAAAAATATTGGAGCATAAACAGGAGTTACTTCAGCAGGGCAGAAAAGTAACATGGCATCCTCCCGCCATGCTTAAAAGATATGAGCAATGGGTGGAGGGTTTGAATCAGGATTGGTGTATTTCCAGGCAGAGATTTTTCGGAGTGCCTTTTCCAATTTGGTATCCCTTGGATAAAAATAAAATTCCTGATTATGGCAATCCTATTTTGCCTTATTCTTCTTTTTTTTCTGACTGTTCGAAAAAAAATATTCTACCTTATAAGTCCGGTACTTTGACTGAGGCCGGGGATAAGAAAATTCCGATGGATCCTATGTCTTCCACTCCTGCGGACTGGAGTCCTGAATGGAAACACTACACGGAAGATCAGAGGGAAAAGGCGGGGGGATTTATTGCCGATACGGCGGTTATGGATACCTGGGCCACTTCCTCTCTCACTCCCCAGATTAGCAGTCATTGGGGTAAAGATGAAAAAAGGCATAAAAAACTTTTTCCAGCTGATTTGCGGCCACAGGCGCATGAGATTATTCGCACATGGGCGTTTTACACCATTGTGAAATCTTTTTTCCACGGAACGGAGAAAAATAATTTGCCTTGGACGGATATTGCTGTCAGCGGCTGGGTTATGGATCCTGAACATGTAAAGATGAGTAAATCCAAAAGCGGCAAAAAACAAGGCACACTTTCCCCGGAAGAGTTGATCGGGAAATATTCCGCGGATGCCATTCGCTACTGGGCGGGGAGAGCGCGTTTGGGAATGGACACGGTTTATGATGAAAATGTTTTTAAAGCTGGTGGAAAATTAGTTGTCAAACTCAACAATGCCTTTAAATTTGTTCAGATACAAATCAAGGGGATGGTTTCTTTTTTCTCTGAATGCCGGAAGAAAGAAAGGGAAAAAGCCTTTAATATTATTTCCTCTATGGATCCTTTTGTATTTGGAGGCGGGTATAGTTATATTTCAGCCAAGATGGATCGTTCATGGTTAATTTATTTGTTGGATTCTTTGGATGAGAATTTCAAAATACATTCCGAGGTGGACCGCGCCTGGCTGGTGTATTTAATGGACACACAGAAACAGGCCGGTCTTTGTTTGAAACAATTTCATTATTCTCAGGCTTTGGATGTTATAGAAAAGAGTTTTTGGCTTTTTTGCGATAACTATCTGGAGTTAGTGAAAGGCAGAGCTTACCAATTTACCCATTTTGAAAATTTTATTAAGTCGGGTTCAGCGGAGAAAATAAAACCGCAGGATTTGAAGATGGCTCAATCAGCGGTGTATTCTTTGGACTTAAGTATGTGTATTTTCGTTAAAATGCTGGCTCCTTATATGCCATATATAACGGATCATATATGGTCTCAAAGGTATATAAAAGAATCGAATCAGAACAAGGAAGGGTCAGATAATGCATTGTCTGTTCACACCTCCTCATGGTTTTTACCGGAAAAAGCTTTTTTTCATTTAATGAATAATAAAAATAAAGAGAAAAAATCTTTTGATTCAAGTAATTTATTAAAAACTTTATTTAATATACTTGAACAAGTTAGAAGCACCAAAGCAGAGCGAAAAAAGAGCCTTTCTACGCCGGTAAAAAAATTAACAATACAGGCCCAGGAAGAGGATGTCATTTTACTTGATCTTTGTCGAGGTGATATAGCCCGATCCGCTCACGCACAACCGGAAAATATTTTTATGGAAAAAGCGGATGTGGACAATCCAAGGGTTTCCCTTGTATTGGACGATATTTCATAAATAGAAGTGTAAAACTCCGTTGCTTCCCATTTCCCAAATCCAACCTGGCCGGCCGAAGTATGTAGGCAAACCGGGGGCAAGGGTAAAAAAACATTATTTTTCATCGTTTTGTTGTTCGAGAAGAAAATCTTTTCTCAATTCCTTAAAGAAAGAATAGCAGATCAGACAAAGCAGAATTGAAAATGGAAAAGCCATGATGATAACCAATAGTTCCAGTGATTTTATTCCTCCTAAATAAATCATTGTCATAGCCAAAACCCCTTCCAGTACAGCCCAGTAAATTTTATTGAACAGGGATCCCTTTTTGTTCAAGCTGGATTTCCAATTAGAATCGGAACTGGAAATGGAATGAACTACATAAGAGGCGGAATCTGATGAGGTGACAAAGAAAATTGTTATCGAGAAAAGAATGAGAATGGATGCTATTTTCGTGAAAGGCAGATGTTTTAAAAACTCAAATACCACATTGGAATATTCCGTCTTCAAAATAGGTTTTAAATCCATTGTTCCCGCGATATGAGCTTGAATGGCTGTGCCGCCAAACACCACAAACCACAAACAGGAAAGCAGGGTTGGAACAAGGAGACAGCCGATCACAAGTTGGCGAATGGTTCGTCCTTCAGAAATACGGGCGATAAATAACCCTACGAAGGGCGCCCAGGAAATCCACCAAGCCCAATACAGTATAGTCCATTGGGAGCGCCATTCGGTCGAGCCGAGGGAATTAACCCATGTCATACTGCTGAACAGATTTTGCAGATAAGCTCCTGAATGCTCCACGAAAGAGTTGAGCAAAAAAACCGTAGGGCCGGCACAAAGAACAAATAAAAGTAATAAGACACAGATAAAAATATTTAATTCACTCAGTCGCCGGATGCCTCTATTTAAGCCGGAGAGCAAAGATAAAGTGGCAATCAAAGTAATGACAAGAATAATCACGCTTTGAACGGACTGGGAATAGGGGAAATCGAATAACTCTTTTAACCCCGCATTGATCTGTAAAGCTCCTCTGCCAAGAGTTGTGGCCACGCCGAATAAAATCACTGTAACGGACAAAATATCGATAAAGATCATTTTCTTTGTGTTTTTCTTTAAAAGTGGGCGGAACATATATGAAATCCGCATAGGAAAATTTTTTCGAAAAGAAAAGTAAGCGATGGACAATCCCATAAGAGTGTAAACAGCCCATCCAGAAAATCCCCAATGTAAAAAGGTGAGCTGAAAAGACAGATCGAGAGAATCCATTGTGCCTCCTTTTCCTGAAGGAGGATAAAAGTAATGGTAAAGAGGTTCATATACACCTGAAAACAACAACCCCGTTCCCATTCCTGCACTGAAAAGCATGGCAATCCATGTAAAATTACTGTATTTTGGTTTTGAAATCAGACCCAGCCGAACTTTTCCGTAAGGTCCAAAAGCCAAATAGAGACAAAAACAAAAAAAGAAAAACAACAACGAAACATAAAACCAGGAAACATTGAGAACAAAAATATTTTGAATCCATGATAAGATGTTAAAAAAGAACTCCGGACTCAATATTACAGTTATTAAAACGACAAAAATCAAAAAAGAGGATCCGAGCAGTATAGGATTCCAAAAGGTGTTTTTTATTTCCTGTAAAACGGATTTGAATAAAGCCTTTAATTTCAAGATATTACCTTTTTTTAAATAAACAAAGCGACGATGCAATCTTAACTGAAATTGATTGTGCAATACAATCTGAAAAATATCATTTTATTCAAAAATAAACCTTAGTAATTTATAATTGATTGTGCAATACAATTTGAAAAAATATCATTTTATTCAAAAATAAACCTTAGTAATTTGCAAAAGAATAATTGGAATAAGCGGACGGGCGGGTAAAGTTGTTCAAGAGGGGAAAATAGGCTAAGAACTTATAAAACATTGCCGTTTCAGCCAAACTATAATCGTTAATATTCTCTTATAACCTGCAAATCACGAAAAAATCACGAAAAGATTTGCAGTATAAAGGGCTTTCCCCTGAAGGCTCTTTATTTTGTCTAAAGACTATTTATTGTGCCATTTTTAGCTATTTATTAGATCACTTATTGACTGCTTATTATGTCACTCTACTTATTAAGTCATTTATTGTGACATTTATCCTGCCTCTTTTGTCAAAACGAAAAAGAAATATTATAAAACAAGCTGTTAATGTTTGGAGAAGTAAGTATCGTGCCTATGTCAATTTTTTAATAAAAACAGACATATTATTTAAAGATGATATAGGAAAAAAGATACCTAGCATCAATTTACTGCAAGCAAAGGTATGTAATACAAAAGGTGCTTTTTGGTATAGGTTTATTTTTATAAATGAAAAAGAGCCACCTAAATCTGATGATTTAGGGCAAACTATTTTTTATCCATTGAGATATTTCTGGACAGTATTTGAATTAGATTTTATTGAAATAATAATGAACAAAACTGTAAATTTTAATTTAAGCAAAAGCTCTAAATATGATAATAGTATCTATTATCATACAGTAATAAATCATGAAATTGGACATGCATTAGGCTTGGTACATTATAAAGGTACTTCAGACCCTCTTATGCATTGGAATGCTTGGCATTGTAGGGGAAAAATATGTATGCCTTCAGAAAAGGATTTAGAGAATTTTTTAAATTTATATGTTAATCTTCAGGATAGACGAGAATATAAAGAAAGGAGACAAAGATCAGATATAGTAAGGAGAGAAAGTTGGAAAATGCAAATGGAGACGTGTGGGACAATAATACTAAGCCAAAGCCACAGGATACCATGTCCTTAAAAGAGAAAGAAACAAAAATGAAAATAGTAATTGGTTTTTTATTATATATTTTTTTAATTTCATGTAAAAATACTCCTCTAACAGTACTTTGTCAAATATCTATTATTTGCGATCCAAATAAAGAAGGAGAATGTGCTACTGCATACAAAGAAGCACAGAAGTCATGTGAATCTAAAAAATAGTGATTATTATCAGTAATAGCATAAACAAGTGTATGAAACTAAAGAATAGTATAATAAAGGAACTAGCCTAAATAATATCTCTAACAAAATTGTCTAACCGGAACTCCTTCTTTTATAAAAAAACTGCTTTTAAATGCAAAACTATTTTTTAATTCACATATACTCCCCAACTGAACGACTAACCAGTCTTTTCTTTTTTTTTAGATTTTTGGAGATTGCGAACAGCTCGTTTTGTCGCACTTTCTGATCTCTCAATTTTCTGTGCCCATTCAGGTATTGTCATATCTGAATGGGTAGTTAATATTTTAAGAATTTTTAGGGGCATTTTTAGGGGCGTTTTTAGGGGCGTTTTTAGGGGCGTTTTTAGGGGCGTTTTTTCTTCAGAATCCTCTAAAAAACCAGCTGTCTTTTTAAAGATAGCTGTAAAAAAAATGTCAGCATATTGAAAATCAACACTGACATTTTTTTTATGGCTTTTTAAAGATTGTTTAATCCGACTAATGCCTGTTCCTGCTTTTTCTATATAGTCAACTCTATTTAATAATGAAGCAATTAGCTGGTTTCGAGGAAAACTTTTTGTTCCGAATTTTTTAGAATCCAGTCTACTGGGCAAGCCTCCGGGATTAGAGATTTCAACTCTATTTGTAAAAACTTCTATAAGAACAGGAACCCGTCTTTCAAAATAGCTACGGTGACATACAGCATTGATAATCGCCTCCCTTAAAGCCGGTTCTCGATAGTCGTCAATTTCTTCTCTTCGGGGTTTGCCTGTGATAACATATTCTGTGTTTGTGTGATTTTGAACAAAAGCTAAAGCATTTTCAATGTTGTCAATAATGTTTCCGGTATATTGTTTCCTGCTTAAAATTTTAACTTTATCTGTTCCTTTAAATAAAACACAATCTACAAGAGCATAATTCATAATAAAATCTATATCTTTGGCAAAAAATAAGACTCCTAGATTAGTCATTTTTTTATCTTCTGTTAAACAAGAAAGATTTTGTAAAAGGGTTTCATATTTAATAGCTCGGCTAATCTTTGAAAGCCTTAAAAAATGTCTAAAAGCCTTAGAATCAAAGTCCTGCTTAAAATCCGCTGTTTCATTCACTAACTCTTCAAAACGAATACAATCTTCTTTTTTAAATAAATCAACAATTTCGTTTCTGGTCATCTTTTGAGAGTTTGCCCCTATTCTAATAAAAAAACTTCGTGAAGAACCATAAGGCTTTTCTTTACCTTCTGGAACAGTTATCACTAAGCTTAGTCATTTAAAATAGAAGAGTTATTTTGGATATGATTACAATTCAAATCCTCAAAATAAATAGGATAGAAAGCTTTTTATGATTAAAAAATGAGATCATTGAAGTTTTATGGGTTGAATAAAAAATATTTTACTTGAATTTGAAGAAAAATAAATTTAATATTACTTATTCTGTGGAACAACTGAACAAGAAATAAAAATTTATATAAATTTTTTACTAAATTGATTAAAACATAAACTACTCAAACTAATTATGAAACTAAAAAAACTATATTCAATTTTAAATGAATTTAAAAATCCAGAGTGTATGATAGAAGAAGATATCCATAAAAAAATTTGTGATTTTAATAATAAAGAGTTTAAAGATAAAAAGCCTCCACCAGATTCTGAACTTTTTTATGAACAGATGGCTTTCGCATTTATGGAAAATGGAAATCCACCTTTAGAATGGGGAAACACTTTTTATGCGCCATTATTTGGTAGCATAGACATAAATGAACAATGGACTTCGTGTTATCCAGATATAAAAAATATTACTCCTGAAATGATTAATTATTGGGAAAAACGTTCCAAGGAAGTGGATAGACCAATTTTAGAATGTCGTTATTCTGGTCTTGTTTGGGATTTTTCAAAGAAAATAAGAAAGACAAAACCAGATATATCAATTGCTCATAAATTTATTGATTCCATAATTAAAATGGCCCATATCGGAGGAGATACTTTTTTACAAGATAAGTTGGAAAGAAGATTAAAATTAGCTGTTTCTATCAATGACAAAAAAAGAGTTTCTTGTATATGTAATGCTATTATTAAATATGAAAATACTTATTCTGAAGATGATAAAATAGGAACTTGGGGTTATTCTTATGACTTCTTGATAGGAGATAAAGATTTATATCGTAAAATTAAATTAGAACAAAAACAAGAAAATGAAATTATAAAATCTCTGGAAACAAAATTAAAAAAATTTTCTACTAAAGATTCAAATAAATGCCGACCTCACCTTGTTGAGCATATTGTAACAAAATTAGCGCCTTATTATAAAGACAGAAATGATAAGGAAAATATGAAAAGAGTTTTACTTATATACAAGGATTCTTTTTTATATGGAATTAAAAACAATCTTGTAATGGTAGGAAGTCATTGGTTAGAGAAAGTTAGGACAATTTTATTTCAATATGGTTTATCTGAAGAAGCAAAAGGATTAGAATCTAACATACGCTCTCTTCACAAGACAGATTTAAACTATTTTCAAAAATTCGAAATATCTTTTCCAATTTCAAAAACTGAAATTGATAGTTATCTCTCTGAACTTGATATGAGAAATCTCTCTGAAGCATTAGATTATATTACCTTGTCTTTTATTCCTGATAAAGAAGAAGCTAAAAATATTATTTTTAAAAACGCAAAAGAACATCCTTTACAGATGATAATTCCTCAATCTATAGTGGATCATACAGGAAGAGTAGTTACTAAAATTGGTACTTTAGAGGATGATTTAGAAGGACATATTGTTAAGCAAATATCTCAATCAATGAATATGAACATTCTTTTCATTAAATTAGGGTTTAGCTATCTTAAAAAAAATAAGTCATTAAATGCAAATTCACTTTCAGAGCATTTGTTTAAGTCACCAATATTTACAAAGGAAAACCATCCAATCATAAAACAAGGTTTAATTGCATATTTTAATAAAAATTATATTGCAAGTTGTTCTATACTAATACATCAAATTGAATCAGCAATAAGAGAGTTAATTTCTGTAGCTGGAGGAGAAATTTATCAGCCTCCTAACAATCATAGAAAAACAGGATTTGAGTTACGATCTTTAGGAGCTTTACTGAGAGATAAATGTTTTATCAAAGCTTTTGAAAAATTAAACCCTGATATACCAGATTTTTTCAAAATCCTTTTAATAGATAAACGATCTTTGAATATTAGAAACTCTATTTATCATGGTCATTTTCCAGCTAATTTTTTTAATGAAGGAGTTGCTATTCATATTATTCATGTATTGCTTATTTTGTCCATTATAAAGAAAATTGAAAATTTCTCTAAAAAATAATAAAAATTTTATCACTCAAAGGAAATAGCTAAAGATGAATATATTGCCAGTCTTGAAGATGACGAGGAAATTATGAGTGTTGACAATGGAAAAACTTATTTTACCACTTCAGATATAGAACAATTGTTTGAAGACAAGCTAGATGAAAAAATAGCTGGTTAAAATGTTGTTTTGAAAACCAAAAAAGAAACTTGCATGGAGGGGTTATAACAACTTTCCTTGTTAATTTATAAAAAAATTTGACTCCCTCTTCACAAAGGTCATATTCCTTCAGAAAAAATAACTTTTCAAACTAATTGAATTCTTTAGATTCTTTTCTAAAAGATTTATATCTTGCCTGATAATCTTTTTAGGAATTTTATCATTTAAAACTCTGAATTTTTCAACATGGCATTTTCTTAATTTTTCATTTCCACAAGGACACAGCCAATGTTCTGTTATTTGAGGTTTTAATAAGTAGGATAAGGCTGTTGAAATGCTTTTTTGATCACAGGGTATACCTAAATTTTCTCCGTAAAATTCTAATAAACCTTTTATACCATGTGAGCGTTGTCCAAATGGCCATTTATTGTTGTAAATATAATATAATTGTGAAAAAAAGAAACTTTTAACTGGCCCATCTAAAAATTCCTTTAATTGAAACTCCTTGTTTTCTGAAAAATATAAATACCTTTCTGTTGGGTAAAATAAGCAGGCAGATTTATCATTATTAAAATGAGTATCTGCATTTTTTATTTTTATTCTGCCTCCTGTTTCGTAGACTTTAGGAAGATCATCAGGGTAATTATCAGGAAAAATAATTTTTATTAAGAAATCTTCAAGAAAAGTTCCTTCTTCTGACTTTTTGTATATTCCAAATGCACCACAGACTATAAACTTATTGTTTTCTATATAATAATGCAGACCAGGATATTCTCTAATATCTAAAATAGCTTGCCTATAAATTTCCGGTTTTACTATCCACCAAGATACAGTCATTCGGTTTGTCCATGAGGTTTAATTGGTTTATAATTAGATGCTATTGATCCAAGAAAAGCTTTTTTCTTATCTCTACTTTCAGAATCATTTTCTTCTAACGGAAAGTCATCTCCAAACATTTCTCTCATTATTTTACAAGCATCCTTTACATAATCTGAATTCCTTGCTTCCAATAAAGCTTCATGTAATTTTTGAAATTTTGTAATAAGTTCCTTTATTCCTTTTTCGCTTATTTTTCCAAAAATATTCTCTTGAGTATCTGGTTTATAAACAACAATATTATTACTGTTTATTGCTTGTTCGGCAACAAGTATAAGAGCTTGTAAGTCATCTAAATCACCTTGAGAATCAAGACAAGGGTATAGTAAAGTTTCAATGCAATAAAGCAAAATAGCTAAACCGATAGGTTTATCATTAGATTCATTTTGATAATTTAGATCATTCCATCTTTTAAAATAGCGGACTACTCTTTGCAGTTGATCTGAACCACTACTGTCTTTTGTGTCTTTAAAGCTCTCTCTCGCTTTTTGAATATAGTTTTTTATTTTTTTAGGATCAGAAGCTATCCAAGATCCATTTTTATGAGCTAAATGAAAATTTTCAGTTATATCATCATCCTTATATCTGGCATAGCATACAAGATCAACATGGAAACCAAGTTTATATATAACTCTAATACAGGGGCCTTTATTTTCTACATCATCCGTATGCTCTTTGATCGCAGAATAAACCCATTTCCTAACCTCTTCTGGATTATAATCTGAAGATTTAATATTAAAATCCAGCCCTACATCAATATCATAGTCTTCTCCTGAAACAGGCTTTATTCCTACTCCATATATATAACTTCCTTGATTCAACATAATTGGAACAGGTTTATTGTCTTCAGAAAGAGATTTTTTTATTTTATCTAGAATAATATCTCGCTTTTCCCTTAACTCACTGGACTCAACCTTGATATTTGTGTGAAATTTCTCTAGTTGTTTTTGTATATTAGTCATAATTATTTCCTCCTTTTAGTTCTGGCAAATTAGTAAAAATTGTTTTTAATATGCTGTTTTTGTCTTCTCTAATTATTTTTCCATAAATTTCTCCAGCGTCTTTTTTTCCCATTTTTATTAACATTGAACAAGTTTGGTCATCTGCTCGATCCATAGAAAGAAGTTTTACTTGTTCCGTAGAAGGAGCCTTTTGTTTTAAACGATAGATTGTAATATGCTTTCCTAATTTGTTTAACTGAACAGATAAAAAATCGCTAATAAAATAATTTGATTTTGATTGAGTGGACATTGATAGCTCCATAGGGCCTATACCAAATTTCCAACCAAACAAACCTCTTTTAATATTTCTATCTGAAATTATTTGTCCTGTTGGTGGAGAACAGGTTCCAATGGAAACAATCTCAATTTTCTGATTTTTTTGACTACAAGTGATAGCCTCTATTAAAGCCACTAAAATTGGATTATTTGCCCACAAGCCGCCATCCACAAAATCTTCATAAATATTATTGCTTTCTGGATCGGGAATATGGGCTATAGGAAATAATATTGGAGCAGAAGAAGAAGCCAAACACACATCTGTTAGTTTTCTATTATTATCCATATTTTTTGATGGATCATGGGGAGTTTTAAAGACTCGGGGAGAATGATCGATTAAGTTGACCGCTGTAACACATAAACCAATTTGTCTTTCGCTATATACTTGTCCCATTGTTTTATTTTGGAATATGTTTTTCAATTCTTGAATTAACACTTTATTGGAATTTACAGACTGACAGCAATTTTTAAATATCCACCATAATTTTTTTAAAGCTCCTTTAGAAGAAGGAAAGGGGTTGGTGAATATTTTAGATCCTTTTTTAGAATAAAGCTCTATAATCTTACCGATTGGAATCCCTCCAGCTAATCCACAAGACAAAATTCCTCCTGTGCTAGTTCCAACTATTAGATCAAAGCCTTTTCCAATATCTTTATTATCAGCATTTTGTTGAGAAAAGCGATTAACTAAAGATTGAAGGACAGATGCCGTATATAGTCCCCTGATGCCGCCACCATCCAAAGAAAGCACTCTATAAGCTTTATTTTGATCCATAATATTTATTACCTCTTAATAAAAACTCGACTTTTTTCATAAATTTAGATATTTTTCTTTATCCTTATTGATTTGTCGTTTTCGTCATATTATTACTTACTATGTATACAAAAGCAAAATATGTCAAGTTAGACATTTTTTTTATGTCGGTTTTTTTTATATGAACAACAATAAGCCTTCTGAAAAGTTTCAAAAACGCCTTAAAACAGCGAGAGCATTGCGTCAATGGAATCAAAGTGAATTGGCAGAAAAGGCTAATTTACCCTCAAGCTCTATTGCTCACTTTGAAATTGGTTCAAGAAAGCCCTCTTTTGATAATTTACGGCGATTAGCAATAGCCTTGGAAGTAACGACTGACTACCTATTAGGGCGTGTTGAAAGCCCTGAAATGTCTGAGTCTGGTGATCCCTTATTTAGAAATGTAAGTCAATTAACAGGGAATGATCTTGAATTGGCTAGAGAGTTTATTAAAATGCTGGCAGATAGAAATAAGCCACAACAAAATAAAAAAAAGAAAGACTCATGAAACAAGACTTTAAATTAACAATAGCAAAGCAAAAAGGAGAAAATATTGCAAAACAGTTTGGCAATGGTTCTCTGCCTGTTGATTTATCAGCCATAGCTAATAAGAAGGATATTCCTATTAAACCAAAAAATGATTCTTCACAAGGAGTATCAGGGATGTTGCTTCGACATGGAGACTCTTTTGGAATTATGTATTCTACTCATATTAGAAATGAAGGTTTTCAAAGGTTCTCCATTGCTCATGAATTAGGTCATTACTTTCTTGAAGGACATATAGATCATGTCCTGCCTCATAGAGATAGTATCCACAAATCTTCTGCAGGTTTTGTTTCTGGTGATTCTTATGAGAAAGAAGCAGATCATTTTGCCGTCGGCTTGTTAATGCCTGAAAGTTTGATTCAGCCTATCATTAAAAAAACATCTCCAGGGCTTGCCACCGTAAAGAAAATTGCAGAGTCCTGCAAAACCTCCCTTATTTCTTCTGCTATCAAATACAGCTATTTATCTGAAGACGCTGTTGCTGTTATAGTAAGTAAAGGAATAAAAATTGATTTTTGTTTTCTATCTCAATCTATGAAATCTTTACCTGAAATTTCATGGCCAGCTAAAAACTCCCACCTGCCGACTAATTCACTGACAGCAAAATTTAATAAAAATGCAGATCTTATTATTCAAACTGAATATGAAGAAGGTGAAATGGATATTACAGATTGGCTGGGTGGGAGCAAATTGTTTCAAGTTAAGGAGGAAGTTCAAGGACTTGGTTCTTACAATAAAACCCTAACTGTTTTAAGTTACTCGGGAGATATAGACGAAATAATCAATAATGAAGAGGATAAATTAATTGATAGCTGGACGCCTCGGTTTTGAAATATAAGGATTAAAATTATGTCAAATGATTCTTTTATATCTAAAATACATAATAAATACATCAAAAGACTTCTTATTAACTATAAAAACCGGAATGTTGATTTTTTAATATTAAAAAAAAATTAGGAGTTCTAAAATGCCGGATTCTTGGGATAAAGATTGTTTAAGAGTTTTTATTAGTCATTCTGTAAAAAATTATCCTGTTGCAAAAAAATTAAAAGACGAGTTTATAAAGTCAAGCCTCTCTTGTTTTGTTGCCCATAAAGATATTAAACCAGCAACACTATGGCAGAAAGAAATTAAAAAAGCCTTAAATTCAATGGAGCTTATGGTTGCTCTTATTACTAAAGATTTTAATAAAAGCTATTGGACTCATCAAGAAGTAGGATTTGCATTAGGAAGAAATATTCCTATTATTTCTATAAAATTAGATCAAAGTGATCCAAAGGGTTTTATAAGTGAAATACAGGCAATCAGTTTAACTGAAACAGATATTGTTCCTCGTTCTCACAGCTTTTTAAATTTATTAAAATTGATTAAAAAAAAATTTCAAAAGCACCTTTTTATTAACACTATTAAAAAGAATTTTCTTTCTGCAAAAGACGGTACTTATGCATTGGCTAAAGAAAAGTTTATGGAAATAATACATCTTGACTTTAATGATAAAGAAATTGAAGAGATTGTAAAAACAATTGAAGGTCCTGCAAGCACCTCAATAAACCAACTTATAGCATTATTACATGATCGAATGATTCCAGAACATTTAAAGCAATTACCCAAAGATGAAAACAATAAATATAACTATTACTCTTACAAGGAATTGTTTGAGGATAAAATATTGTCTCAACATACACAAAAGAGATATTATATAGAAGGTCGGAAAATTATAGACAATCAAGCAACACTTCCTAAAACTCAAAAAGAATTAAAAAATCAGAATTTGAGGATATTCCCTTTTAATGAGTAAATTACAACTGACAGAAAAAGAAAAGCGAACAGTTCTTAAGTGTCTTGAAGAGGGAAAGCCCTTTCCTGAAAAATATCGCTTTCTTCTTTTTGAAGATAAAAAAGAAGTGGAGCTGGTGTGGAATGGAAAAACTTCAGAAGTAACAAATATTGTTCTGCCTTTTCAAACCATTGAAATAGTAGATGAACCTAGAGAAGAACAATCCACTCCTGCAAGACACGGCGATGTTCAAACACAACTTGGTTTTTTTGATGAAAGAGGTCGGCAAATTGCTGGCTGGACCAATAAGCTGATATGGGGAGATAACAAATTGATTCTCTCAAGTCTAACAAATGGCTATATAAGAGAAGAAATTGAAAAAGCAGGAGGATTGAAACTTATTTATATTGATCCGCCCTTTGATGTAGGAGCGGATTTTTCCTTTGATATTGAAGTGGGAGAAGAAAGTCTTACAAAAGAACCCAATGTTTTGGAAAATATTGCTTATAGAGACACTTGGGGAAAAGGAGCGGATAGTTTTATTGCTATGATCTATGAGCGACTCTCCTTGATGAAAGATTTATTAGCTGATGACGGAAGTATTTATGTCCATTGTGACTGGCGGGTTAATCCTTATATCCGTCTAGCAATGGATGAGATATTTGGAAAAGATAATTTTTTAAATGAGATTTGTTGGAAAACACAAACTGCCAGTGGTCAAAAAGCAAAAGCTAAAAAGTTAGGAAGAAATCATGATACAATATTTACTTTTAATAAAAGTTCAAACTATATTTTCAATAAGCAGTATATTTCAGTAAATAATGAATACATAAAAAATAACTTTAAACAAAAAGATGAAAGAGGTTTCTTTAAGACAGAAGAAATTCAAGAAGCATCAAAAGAGAAAATGAAAGAATATGAAGAGAAAGGATTGCTCTATAAAACAAAAAGCGGAAAATTAAGAAAAAAGAAATATGTTGCTGATTTTTCTGGCATTCTTGTTGATGATATTTGGATAGATTTTTTATCTTTATCTTCAAACTCTCAAGAAAGAGTAGATTACCCCACACAAAAGCCATCAGCTCTTTTGGAGCGTATTATCAAAGCCTCTTCTAATGAAGGCGACTTGGTAGCAGATTTTTTCTGTGGTTCAGGAACAACTTGTGCTGTAGCTGAAAAATTAGGAAGAAAATGGATTGGTTCTGATCTTGGCAAGTTTGCTATTCATACCACCAGAAAAAGAATGATTGGAGTTCAGCGGGAAATGAAACAATCAGGCAAAGATTACCGTGCTTTTGAAATTCTCAATCTTGGAAAATATGAACGCCAGCATTATATGGGCGTTAATATGAATTTAAGGGAAAAAGACAGGGAAAAACAACTTGAAGAAAAAGAAAAGAATTATATCAAAATGATTTTACAGGCTTATTCTGCAAAGCCTTTAAGTCAAAGTATTGTTTTTCATGGCAAAAAAGCAGATCGTATGGTAGCTATAGGTCCTATTGATCTTCCTTTAAGCCGTCTTTTTGCTGAGAAAGTTATTAAAAGCTGTAAAATGCAGAAAATCAGCAAAGCGGATATTTTAGCTTTTGAGTTTGAAATGGGTCTTTTTCCTAATATCCGGGATGAGGCTAAAAAAGAAGGTATAGACTTAGCTCTTAAACATATCCCTAAGGAAGTTTTTGATAAAAGAGCGGTAGAAAAAAATGAGGTGATTTTTCACGATGTATCTTATATTGATTTCAAAATTCATATCAAAAAAGAAGTTTTATCTGTAGAGCTTACTGATTTTTCAACTTATTACTCTCAAGGAGAATCAGAAGATCAAATAAAGCAAATTCTTAAAAAAGGGAAAGAAAAAATCACTGTTCAGGCTGGCAAAATTATAAAAATTGCAAAAGATAAAGAAGGGGAAATAATAAGAGAAGTTCTTACAAAAAAATGGACAGACTGGATTGATTATTGGAGTGTGGATTTTGATTTTGAGAGCAAAAAAGAAATTATCAAAGTCAAAGATGAGGAAAGCAATAAAACTAAAGAGCAATGGACAGGAGATTATATTTTTGAAAATGAATGGCAGTCCTTCCGAACTAAAAAAAACCGTGAATTGGAGTTAAAAACTCCTTTTGTCTTTATCCAAAAACCTAAGGTGAAAATAGCTGTTAAAGTGATTGATATTTTTGGCAATGACACTATGAAAATAAAAGAGCTTGAAGGAAAATAAAAAATTAAAGTATGATAGACATTCAAAGCGACAAAAGAGGTTTACATGAAAAAACAACCTGCTCTTATCACTGCTGATGTTATTAAGTGGGCCAGAGAAAAATCTCATTATAATCTTGAAATAGCCGCTAAAAAAATTGGAGTAAGAGCTGAAAAATTACAAGAATGGGAAAGTGGAAGAAGCCTTCCCACAATGACAAAAGCTCGGAAGATGTCTCAAGTTTATAGAAGACCATTGGCAGTGTTTTACCTTCCTCATCCGCCAAAGGATTTTTCTCTGCTTAAAGATTTTCGTACAGTGGAGGGGAAAGCTCCTAAATATAGCCCTGCTTTGGTTTTTCTTATGAGACAAATTCAGGAAAGACAAATATGGCTTAAAGAGTATTTAAAAAAACAGGGACAGGAGCCATTAAAATTTATTGGATCTGCTAATAGAAAGCCCTCGCCAAAAACACTATCAAAAAATATAATAAAAACTCTTTGGGGCAGTGAAAAAAAATATTTTAAAAAAGTTTCAGAAAATGAACCTATCTCTTCTTTTTTAAACAGTTGGCTTAATCAGTGTGAGAAAAGCGGAATTTTTATTTCCAGAACAAGCCATTTAAACTCCCATAATCTTATCTCAGTTAAAGAAGCAAGAGGATTTGTTATTTCTGATAAATATGCTCCCTTCATATTTATAAACTCAGCAGACTCTAAAAACGCTCAACTTTTTACACTGCTCCATGAACTCGCTCATCTGTGGCTTGATGTTTCTGGTGTCCCAGATCATTTTTCTATCAACTGGAACAGTAGCAACTCTTCCACAGAGTTTTTATGCAATCAAACAGCTGGGGAGATTCTTATGCCTGAAGAAAAAATTAAGAACTTTTCTAAAATGAAAGAGTTTTCAGAAATAAAGGAATTTATTGAAGAGTCGTATAAAAAATTTCCTGTCAGCCGCTTGGCATTTCTGGTTCGGCTAAAATCTTTTTCTCTATTCAGCAATACAGTTTTCAAAAAGCTTAAAGATCAATATATCAAAAACTATGAAAAGTACAAAATGGAACAAAAAAGAAAAATAAAAGATGCAGAAGGCGGTCCCAACTCCAATTTACTTAAAATTTATTCTAATGGCGAAAGCTTTACAAAGATCGTAGCTTTTTCGTATAAGGAAGGTCTTATTTCCGGAAGAGAGGCTTCTGGACTTTTAGATATGAAATTAAACCGAATGGAAAAAATTATCCATATACTTTCATAATATATGATGAAAAAATACTGCTTAGATACAAATATTTTTATAGAACCTTGGAATAAATTTTACTCTATAAAATTTACAAAAGGATATTGGGAAATCTTAGAGAATCTGGCACAAGAAAAAATTATCTTTTCTACTATTGAAGTAAAAAGAGAGATAGAAAAAATTGATGACGGTTTAAATAAATGGCTTAAAAATAAAAGCTTCTTTAAGAATCCAAATCAAGATATTCAAGAAAAAATGAGATATATCATGAATAAATATCCTCGCTTGGTGGATTCATCCAAGGGGCGGTCTATAGCTGATCCTTGGGTTATAGCTCATGCTCAATCAGAAGATGCCACAGTTGTAACTTTAGAGCAGAACGCTGTAAAACCTGGTCAGATTAAAATTCCCGATGTATGTAAAAAAGAAAATATTGAATGTATTGATATTTATGACTTAATTAAACACTTAAAAATAAAATTTACAGCAAAGATAAAATAATGGCTCTGTCTAAAAACTTTCCTTCATCTCCTTATGTAATCTTAAAACCTGATATTAGGTGGCTCCCCTCTGATGAGCTTTTAAGAGAATCTTCTTACGAAAAACTGCTTCCTCCTTTGGTGCATAAGCTAAGAAAAGAAGTTTATAATTGGAGAGAAAACAATTATGCTGGAGCCACAGAGACAAGCCAAGCCTTATTAAATTGGTGGTTTCAAGAAGAGCATATTTTCGAAGATGAAATAAATTATTTTCAGTATTATTTTGCTCAAAGAGAAGCTGTAGAAACAGTCATTTACCTTTACGATGTTACTAAAGTGCAATCTCCACAGGATTTAATGAAATTTGATTCTTCAGGAGCTATATCTCAGCAAATGTTTGAAGAAGACTGGCGGCGATTTGTAATTAAAATGGCAACTGGTTCTGGAAAAACAAAAGTCTTAAGTCTTCTTTTAGCATGGTCTTACTTTCATAAATTGTATGAGCCGGATTCTGATTTAGCTAGAAATTTTCTTCTTATTAGTCCGAATATTATAGTTCTGGATCGCTTGAGAACAGATTTTGAAAATCTTAGAATTTTTCATAAAGATCCTGTGATTCCCATAAACGGTTATTGTGACAAAAGCTGGAAAAGTGATTTTCAATTAAAACTCCACATTCAAGATCAACTAAGCCTTACAAAAGCTTATGGAAATATATTTTTGACAAATATTCACAGGGTTTATTCTTCTGGCTCTGATACTGTTCCGTCTTTTGAAGATGCAGATAGAACAGAATATTTTTTAGGGTCTTCTTCTATCTCTAAAACAACTGACACAAAAACAGATTTAGAAGATATTGTTCGGGATATTGATGAGTTGGCTGTCTTCAATGATGAAGCTCATCATATACATGATGAGAAACTAGCTTGGTTTCAGTCTATTCAGGATATACATAACCGTTTGAAACAAAAAGGGAAGTCTTTATCTCTTCAATTAGATGTTACAGCTACACCAAAACACAATAACGGCTCTATTTTTGTTCAAACTGTTTCTGATTACCCTTTGGTTGAAGCCATTGCTCAAAATATTGTAAAACATCCTGTGCTTCCTGACAAAAAAAGCCAAAACAAACTTCAAGAAAAGAGAAGCATAAAATTCACAGAAAAATATGAAGATTATATTCACTTGGGTTTTTTAGAATGGAAGAAAGTCTATGATGAACATATCAAACTGAATAAAAAAGCCATTCTTTTTATTATGACAGACGATACTGTAAATTGTGATGATGTAGCTGAATATTTAGAAAACACTTTTCCTGAATTAAAAAAATCTGTTTTATCTATTCACACAAACAAAAAAGGAGAAATCAAAGAAACAGCCCGAACTTCAAAGAGCAAAGAGGAGCTGGAGCATTTGAGACAGCAAGCTAATAACATTGACAGTCTGGAAAACCCTTACAAAGCTATTGTATCTGTTTTGGTTCTAAAAGAAGGCTGGGATGTAAAAAATGTTACAACTATTGTAGGCTTAAGAGCTTATTCAGCTAGAAGCAATATCCTGCCAGAGCAGACATTAGGGCGGGGTTTAAGGCTTATGTATCCAGAAGATACTAAAGAAATTGAAGAAAAGGTGAGTGTTATTGGAACTCCTGCTTTTATTGAGTTTGTAGAGAGTATTCAAAAAGAGGGGGTTAAGCTGAAGTATGAAGATATGGGGGAAAGGACTCCAGCTAAAGCGCCGCTAATTGTTGAGCTTGATTCAGACAACCCTGCTAAAGATATTAACAAACTGGATATTTCTATTCCAGTTTTAAAACCAAGAAATTATAGAAAATATGGAGATCTGTCTCGTCTTGATATTTCAAAATTTAAAATTGATAAACAAAACTTTAAAACTTTTTCCTCTTCTAAAGAAATACAAATTGACTTTAAATATATGGTTAAAAATCTTTCAGAAGATGAAGAAGAAAATCAAAAAGAAGAGTATTCTCATAGCACAACACTTAATATCTCAGGGGTGGCTGATTATGAAAATGTTATAGGCTTTTTTTCAAAAACAATCAGAGAAGAGTTAAAACTTGTAAGCGGATACAATATTATTTATGGAAAAATCAAAGAATTTGTTAAAAGCTATCTTTTTAAACAGACAGTTAGTTTGGAAAATATAAATACTATTAAAAACTTATCAGAGCCTCACATAACCAAACTTATTATTGATACTTTTAAAAAAGAAATCAATGCCTTGACTTTATATGAAAAACCAGAAACAAATATAAAAAGTTCACCTATTAGCTTAGTTCAAACAAAACCTTTTGTAATAAAAGAGCGAGGCTTTTTATCTCCAAAAAAGAGCGTCTTTAATAAAATTGTTGGAGACAATAATTTAGAATTGGAATTTGCCGCTTTTTTGGATAGCTGTGATGATATTATATCTTATACAAAAAATTATCTTGCTGTTGGTTTTAGGTTGGATTATGTCAATCATGAGGGAAGTCTAAAAAATTATTTTCCTGATTTTCTTGTAAAAAAATCAAAAAATGAAATTTATGTTGTAGAAACAAAAGGTCGTGAAGATTTAAACGACCCATTGAAACTGAAGCGTCTTAAAAGTTTTTGTTCTGATGTTTCCAAAAGCGATTGGTCTGTAAAATGGGCTTTTGTTTTTGTGGATGAAGAAGGCTTTAAAAAACACCGTCCTAAAAACTTTCAAAGTCTTATAGACACATTTAGAAAATACCAATAGCATTGCCCAAACAATCTAAAGAAAAACAGAGCTGTTTGTTATAGAAATACCTTAATTTTTAATGTATTTTGACGATATAATATATAAATAGTGTTTAATTACATTAAAGTTTAAGGTATTTTAACATGAAGGCGTATAAAACACTGAATCAAATAGCTTTTCTGCAAGGTGGGCTTTTTACAGCCAAACAAGCTGAATCTTGTGGATATGCACGAAGTAATCACCACTATCATATTAGAGTAGGACACTGGACTAAAGAAGGTTGGGGCATTTACCGTTTAACTCATATTCCTATAGATGAAATGACCTCTTATTGGAAACTGCTGTTATGGAGTTGTAATGAGAACAATGAACCTGCAACTGTCTTTTCTCATAAAACAGCTTTGAGTTTTTATGAATTGTCTGATGTGAATCCTAGTAAAATAACCAATAAAACCACTCTTTTTTATCCCGTTGATAACCTCTAATAACCGGAGTATCCTCGTCAAAATCCCGGCAAAATTTTATAATCCATTAGTATATTTTACCTCTAAGCCATTGCTTAATGTATCGGCATATTTCATTTTGAAGAAAAGGTAAAAGTTTTGTGCGTATCCTTACTAAGAAAATAACTTGATTCGCTACCTCTTTTGGATTTTTCTGCCTGCCGACAGAAGCTTTGTCCAAAATTTTATTCACAATTACTTGTTTGCTGTAAGGTGAAAGAGATGGTGCTTGACAAATTTCAATAAGAAAGTTTGCTATTACATTAACAACTCCTTGTAAATTAGAAATAGAGCTTAGAAAATATAAAGCCTTTTGAAAACCCATATCATTAACTGAATAATCAGCTGATTTTAATAAATTAAGTAAAATGTTATGATCAATAGGAATATAAGTTTGATTGAAACGGACAAGCTGGGCCTTAAATTGGACAGCTTGACTGTTATCAATAATAATATGTTTTTCAAAATATTCAATTAAATCAAATAATCTCATTCCTGAAATAGAATATTCGAGTTCAGCAAATCTTCTTAAAATAGCATCTTCACATAAAAATATAGAATTATTATCAACAGCTAAGAGAGAATCAAAAAAATGTTTACCAAAAAGGTTTTCTTTTTCACTTCTCTCTTCTCTACTTAAAACATGATCTTCTGATAGAGGTTTTATTGAACAATAATCTTCAGCCCATGTTTTAATTTTCATCCAAAAGTTTAAATCTTGTTTTATTATTTCAGCTGAAATAAAATTTTTTTTAAGACTGCCTTCTTTGTCAAACCCCGTAGTTAAAAGGCCGTCTTTAGAATAAAAAGCTGTTTCTTTTATATACTCTTTTAAGGAATCTATTGTAGATTGACATATACAAAGGCGAAACTTGCTCTTTTGAATATATTTTTCTATTTTTAGTTGATGAATCATAATTAAAGATGAAAGATCAACTAAAATATCAGTTTTTGTATCTAAAAGCTCTTGTTTTTCTATCTCACTTTTTTCCCAAGCAGGAACAGCAGAGATCCATTTACTTTTTGTAGAAGTGATTAAACTTCTAATTATTTCTATAGAATGCCTGCCGGATATTTTCGCTATACAGCCAATAGTTGCTTCGCCTTTAGTATAAAGATCAAATAATTCATCTAAGATTTCATATTGTTTTGAAATATTTGGTTGCATCTTCTTAAAAATTTGTGAAAGTTTTTCTACATCAGCATCATGAGGAATTGAAACAGACTTAACAAAAGCTTTTGAAGGAAATCTTTTTTCTGTTTCTTTTGCAATTTCTTGATATTTAAGAACATATTTACTTTGAATTTTTATAATTTTATATTTTTTATCACAAAATAAAATTATTTCTCCTTGTTTTTTATCTAAGAGGGTTTTTGATAGTTCATGATCTGGAGTATATATATCCGCGTCTTCTTCTATAAAAAGATCTGTTTCCTCTAGGCTCTCAATATCTTTAATTTGGACATAACAGTCTACCTCTACTTTTTTTGTCTGAAGAAAAGACTGATCTAATTTAGTTTCCTCTGACTTAAGCGTATTAGAAGAATTATCTTGGCTTTGTATTTCATATAAATTTTGATGATTTAAAAAAGTGATTAAAGAAAAATAATCATTTTGAATCTCTAACTCTTTTGGATTTTTTTCAATATATTTATATAGAATTTCCAGAGCTTTTTTAATAGCTCCTATCTTTGCATAAGAAGAAGAAAGATGGTTTGTTTGCTCTGCAGAAAGCTGTTCTAAATTAAAAGAATCTTTTAAAAGCTTTTTTGCTTTTGAAATATCTTGATTATATATATAAGCTAAAGCCAATTCTATTCTTATAAAGTCATTTTTTGGATTTTTTTCAAAAAACTTCTCATAATATTGAATAGCTGTCTTTCTATTTCCAAGACTTTCATAGATAAGAAACAAAGTATTAACTGATTCTACTCTTTGTGGAAATTTTTTAAATAATTTTTTTGCCAGCTCTATAGCTTGCTTATTTTTTCCATTTTCAAAATAAACATGCAGTAATTTAAAAATATCTGGATGGTTGAGATTATTATCTGTAATTTCTTCTAAAAGAGTTTCAGATTCTCTATACATTTTAGCAAAGTAAAGCTCTTGAAAAAGATTTTCAATATCACTTAACCGCTCTCTTTTTTCATAACCAGAAGTATTAAGAATCTCTTTATCATATTCTTTATTTTTAAAAATATCACAAGCTCTTTTGAGATATTGAATCTTTTTATTTCTATGAGTCTTAGATATTTCTTCATTATAAAGGTTTTCTTTAACAGCTTCAATTTTTGAATATAAAATCAAATTCATTAGGTTATTTTCATTTTTTTGAAATAAAGGCTTCAATAGCTCTTCAGCTTCCTTTATTTTTTTAAAATTGATAAGCCTAAATATTTTATATTGTTGTGCTTTCAGTTTATTTTCTTCATTAATAGATTCATTTGTTTCTATACTATTTAACAAGCTGTAAGCATTTTTTTCCTGTTCATTTTGAAAATATAAGTCACTTAGTATTAAAGTTAAGTGAAATGTTTTATCTGATAAATTTATTTTATTTGTATCTAATAATAGATTATCAGCATAGTTAGAGTCATCTTTAGTTTCCGATACTTGCAAGCCAAGCTGATTTTCCAGTATAGAAATAGATTTTTTTATACCCCCTTTTTCCATAAATAATCGACCAAGTTCTGTCTTAAAAAAATCATCTTCTGGAAATTTTCGAATGCCTTCCTCAAGAACAGAAATTGCTTTATTGAGCTCTCCGTTTAATTCAAGAGCTAAAGCATAATGAAAATGCCAATTAGGATTATACTGTCTTAACTCACTATACTGACTGTCTGTAATTAAACGGTTATAAATATTTATAGCTTTTTCCAGCTCATCTTTCAAACTATCTGGGATTCTCCTTCCTGAAAAAACATCCTGCCTTTTTAGAATCAATTTTAAAGACATGTCAGCATAATCTGCTACGGCTAGTGTATTTTTCCAACCTTCACCCTTTTTTCCACCAGTGTAAAAAATATTTAACCATTTTTTTGCTTCGCCATACTCTTTTCTTTTTATGCTAATGTGAGATAAAACATGGGCTATTTGATGTTTTGTTTTTATATTTTTTGGAATGGAGGAGACAATCTTATTTAAAGGCTGTTTTTCTTTATCTTTAATTAAAACTTCAATAATGTAAGACATTGTATTTAGAGAGTTAAGCTTTTTAGTTTTCTTAATATATTTTTTTGATTGTTCTATATCTCCAATAATATAATAAGCTAAAGCACAATTCACATTTGCGTTTTCATCTTCTTTATTAAACTGCAGGGCTTGGATAAATAATTCACTAGCTTGTATCTCTTGTTTCATATTCATTTTAATGCAAGCCATATTAGTTAGAACTCTGTATTTCTCTTTATCTTCTAATTTTCCCCACTTTTCATTTTTAAATTTCTCTAGTAATTTAAGAGCTGTGTTAGGTTTATTATCTTTGTCTATTAGATCTCTTATTCTATTAAGTTCTTCATGGCGGCTATCACTTTGAATAGAGCTTACTATATCTGGAGTGATAAAATTTGTAGAATTAGAATAATATTTCTTATAAACTTTAGGGTGTTTATCAAAAAGACTTTTTATTTCATCCCAGCTATGAATTTCAACGGAAAAAAGTTTTTGCTTTTTATGATCTTCTGATATTAAACGAGCTGTTTCTTGTATTTTTGCATCTCTTTTACAAGTTGTCGCCAAAATAAATCTTTTTAAAGAAGGTTGAAATTTTTTAGCTTTTTCAACTTCTGTCTTTAGTTCTTTCTCAGTAACTTTTTTATTAAGTTCTTTTTTTTTACATTGGATTCCTATATGTTGATCGGAACAAGAAATATCTACACCGTTTTGAGATTGCCCCCGGCTTCCAATTTTTTGAGTTTTATCTCCAAATTCTGATTTATATAAATCCAAACATAAGTTTTCAAACTCATATTCATTTTCAGGAGGTGGAATTTGAAGATTTGACAACTTAAAAGACATGACTGCATTTCCTTTCAGTTCAACACAAAGAAATCATAAACATTATAATAAACAATCCTATTTAAAAGTTCTTATTTGAATAAATTTCCTGTCTTTAAAGAAGCTCCATTTTGAGAAAAAAGACTAGGTTATAAATTGGAAAACTCAAATAAGCCCTCATATTTTTGTGATTTAATTTTTAAAAAGCTTTGTCAATCCTCTTTTTTATTTCTGCTCCAATTCAATCCTTTATATTCTTCTGGCTGTCTCTCTTTCTCAGAAGAAGAAAATCTTGATGGTTCTAAATCTAAATTTTCCATTGTTAGAGGTAAAGGTTTAGGTTTTTTACTTTCATAAACCACAGAAGCCTCAAAGTTTTCTTTCAAGTTTTTACAAAAAAAATCAAAAGGCCAAATATCAATTCCCTGCTCTGTTTTTCTTATAGTTTTTCCCATATAAACTAAAATTCGTTTTTCTACATTCGGCAGTTCGCCAATAGCTTTTAACCCTTTATTATAATCTTTAGAAGAGACTTGAGTTTTAGCTTTAACCTCTATGGCTATTAAATTTTCTCCTCTCTTTAAAATGAAATCCACTTCTGTTTGTTTAGCCCCTAAAGAAGACCAATAATAAATATCATCATAAAGATTATAATAATCTCCATAAGCTCTTAAAATTTGAGCAGTTAATCCTTCAAAAAGAAATCCTTTTTCTTCAACAGAAACTGAGTCAAAGTTTTTCTTAACAGTTCTTGCAAGTCCTGGATCAATAAAATAAAATTTTCTGCCTTTTTGCTCTCTCAATCTTAATTTTGGGGAATAAGCCGGCAAAAAAAAGCCCAGCATAGTATCTTCTAAAATAGAAAAAAAATCATTCACAGATCGTCTGTTAATTTGAGCTTCACTTGCAATAGCGCTCATATTAACAACTTGTCCATGATATAAACCAGCAATTTCTAAAAAGCGCGCAAAGCTTGGCAGGTTTCTAACTAAAGCTTCTGCTTTAATTTCTTCATTAAAGTAAGCTCCAACATAATCTTTCAATTTATCAGATCTATCATGAGAAGAATATACAATAGGGAGCAAGCCATAGCGTAAAGCTTGCTCTAAGTTAAAGTCATGTCCTAATTCTTCAGGAATGAAGGGATAGAGATATTTTATCCCAGCCCGCCCGCCTAAAAGATTCACCCCTTTAGCTTTGATTTTTCTAGCACTAGAGCCAGTCAAAATAAAACGGCGATTAGAAGATTCAATCAAACGATGAACCTCATATAAAAGCTGAGGCATTCTTTGAATTTCATCAATAATAACTAAAGCATCATCTCTAAAGGCGCTGACCGCTTCATAAAATAAACCAATATTAGAAAGGTAATTTTGATAAAGGGATTCATCCAACAAATCAATGTAAAGAGCAGAAGGATAAAGCCGTTTTAACATAGCCGTTTTACCGCTTCCCCTTACTCCAAACAAAAAAATGTTCTTATTGTCTGAAATATTAATAGTGCGTTTTTTGTATAACATCTGCTCAATTTTCACAGCTTTTTAAACAAAAATCAATCAAAATTCTCTTATTTTTGATAAAATTTGAGAGATTTATAAAAATCAGACTGTAAAAACCTAAAAAGCAGGGATTATTTTTATTCCGCTCTTCTGAAATCAAGCAAGTCACCTTGTTTCAGAAATAAAACAGTTATTCATTTGTAAATAGCTTTTTAAGGATATTTAAGAAAAACAGAGTCGTTTTTTTGCACTCTATTCATTTTTGAATAACTTTTTCTCATAATTATTCACCATTGGTGCATAATCTGCATTTATCCCTCTTTTTTTGTTTTTTCTGATGGGTTGATTGGGATAAGCGGACAAAAGATAAGACTTTCAAAAAGTAAAAATAATTAAAAAACCAAATAAAACCGCTCTTTTTTATCCTATTGATAATCGCTAATAACTAGAGTATCCGTCAAAATCCAGTCAAAATTTTCTGATTGAATTTTTAATATTAGATTTGGATATTACTTGAAATCTGAGATTTAAAATTTTAGTCAAACCAAATATTTAATCATTTACAACTTACTTCTGACTTCCATGTATTTCTCTTTAATATCTCTAAAAATCACTTCCAAAGTACAAATATAAATTACACTAAATATAGTTTTTATCAAAAATAAATCATTTTTACACCAAAGAAGCATAGAGTCTAAAACCTTTATGTCAGGCTATAAAAAAAATCTTGCTTTTTCCTACAATAGCCTCTTACACTAATTCGGTAAATATAAAAAGGAAGTTTTAATATGCCAAAGAGATATGGAATTACGAGCGATCCACAAAGAAGAGAAAGAGAATTGGAAAATGAGTTCTCTGGATCGAGAAATTTTAAAGTGGAGCGAAAATTTCCCAATCAAAAATCAGCTCAAGAATGGGAAAACACTAAAAAGAATCAGCATCCTGGAGGACCCAAAACACCAGGGCCGATTTATGGATATTCTCATGATTATACTCGAAGAAAACCAGAAAAAAAATAAATGGAGAGTTTATGCGTAAGTATAATATATTTATCAGTCACTCATGGTCTCACTCTAATCAGTATGAAAGACTTATTGAAATGTTAAAAGAGGCATCATATTTTTCTTTTAGTGATTACTCTGTTCCGAAAGACGATCCTATTCATAATGCTCCCACATCTACAGATTTATACAATGCCATAAAAACACAAATGTCCCCAGCAAGTGTCATTTTGATTCTTGCAGGAGTTTATGCAAGTTACAGTAAATGGATTGAGAAAGAAATTCATATTGCAAAAAATGAATTTACTCCTCCAAAAAAAATCTTGGCTATTGAGCCTTGGAGAAGTGAAAAAACTTCTCAGATTGTAAAAGATAATGCCAACGAAATTGTTGGCTGGAATGGACAAAGCATAGCAGATTCTGTTAAAAGTTTAGTTAATGGATAAACAATCAAATACATTATTGGAACAGTATAAACTATATGTAGAAATGGCTGACAGAATCAGTCAAAGAAGACAATCTGCTAACAATTATTTTATCAGTGTTAATGTGCTTTTATATTCTCTGCTCTCCTACTTAATCTATATAAAGTTCAATACAGGAGTCTTCTTTACTATATTCTTACCTGGAGTCATAATTTGCTGTGTATGGTGTTCTATTATAAAGTCGTACAAAAGACTCAATACAGGAAAGTTTAAAGTAATTCATGAAATGGAAAAAAAACTCAATTATCAACCTTATCAAAGAGAATGGGAAATAGTTGGTAAGGGCAAAGATAAGAAACTTTATCAACCATTTACAGAAATTGAATTATATGTCCCATGGATTTTTGGTATTATTTACGTCTTTCTTTTTTTAGGTTCTGTGTTAAATTCATGAGATACTGCGTTAGATGCTGTATATTAGCCAATAGCTTTTTTTTTAATTTTCTACATTTACTAACACAGTATAGCATTAAATTTTACATGAAACTTTTATCATTATAATTTGTATGAATGACAGCATTGATTAAAGCCTCTCTTAAAGCTTTTTCGGGAATTTCCAAAACATCTATTCTACGCGCAGTTCTGGGGATAATCTCATGTCTAGATTTTAAGCTCTTCCATAGAAACTCCATAGCTCCTTCTATATTTCCAAAAGCTTGCAGGTTATAATGATAAAAATGGAATATGATGCTGTTTATGATTAAGTGGTGCTGAGATTTTTATATTCCTTTGGGTTTATTGGGATAAGCAGATAATAGATAGAGTTTACTCCCTTCCTACTGTGTTTTTTGAAAATCATGCAAAAATCACGCAAAAATTAATTTTAAAAATTTAAAGTTAAGTAAGTTTAATAGGTTAAAAAGTTAATGGTTGGGATAAGCGGACTCGAACCGCTGACCTCTACCATGTCAAGGTAGCGCTCTAACCAACTGAGCTATATCCCAATAGTTTATTGATCTTTTTATTATTAATAAGCATTTATTAAAAAATATACCATAATGCATTTTTTAAATTATCTCCAAAGATATTTTGTTGTAAACCACTGAGCTATATCCTAAAAACTGGGCAGATTTTGATAACAGGTTTTATTTTCTCCAAAAGAAGCTATAAAAAAAGTGCTTTCAGGTTCAAATCACTAACTAAAATATATGTCTAAAAATAAACCAGCCACAACAGCAAATCAATTATAATCAATTTTTTGTATATCATATAACTGTTTTCTTAATTCCACTAAATCAGAGGCGGGGAGTTGACAGGATCCTTTCTCACATATATAGGCTGTGGTTTTTCCTCCTATAGCTGTTTTTCTTTTAATAGGCTGTAAAATTTTCTGCTGATCTTTCACTTGGGAATGAGCAATCACAGTTAAAACTTTATGTGGTAAATACCATTTTTTTAATTCGTTAAAAAAAGAATCAGACTTCATATCAGTTTTATCCGGCAAAACTAAAATAATTGCATTCACTCGACTGTGATAATGGTCTAAAGCCAGAAGAGCTTCTGAAAAAGAAAGAGGATTTTTTTCCAACATCCTGCCAAAAGACTTTAAAACTTTTTTTGCTCTTACGCGGTAATGATTGTCTCCCGTCAACTCACTTAAACGCAGTAAATTCATAGCAGTTATAGAGTTTCCAGAAGGCTCCGCTCCGTCGTAAAGAGGCTTTTCCCTTATCAACAAGGTTTCATAATCCTGACCAGTCATAAAGAAACCTCCGGCTTCTTTGTCTTCAAAGGTTTTTTCCAATACCTGATCTAGCTCTATGGCGCTATTCAGCCACTTTATGTTTCCAGTCCATTCAAACAAATCTAATAAAGCGGAGATAAAAAAAGCGTAATCATCTAAATAGGCTGGAATATAAGCTGTTCCTTCTTTCCAGCTTCTGTAAAGCCGGCCGTTTTTGTACATATTATCCAAAATGAACTGAGCTGATTTTTCCGCTTGTGAAAGATATTTTTTGTCATTTAAAACAAAATAGCCATAGATCAAAGCGGAAATTATCAAAGCGTTCCAGCTGGCCAGAATTTTTTCATCCTTTAAAGGCAAAGGGCGAAGCTGGCGGGTTTGGTAAAGAGTTTCCCGCGCAGAACTGAGAAGAGTTTTCACCTCGGAAATATCCCACTTTAGCTCTTTTGCTATTTCAGCCAGTTCTTTTGAAATATAAAAAATATTTCTTCCTTCAAAGTTTCCTGAAGAGGTGACACCATAATATTTTTTTATCAATTTAGCCTGTTTGTCGTTCAGAGCTTGATCGATTTCCTCCGGTGTCCATGTAAAATAAAGACCTTCTTTTTTTTCACCCGTTCGTGCCGCTTTTTCTCTATTCTCAGACCCGCTGGGTGTATTTATTTGCATTCTCTTTGATTCTTTTGCCAGCCCTTCACTTGAAGGTCTTGTGCTTGATTCACTAGTGTCTGGCAATATCTTTCCCGATTCAGTAGATAAACTGTCCGCGTCCGTGGCGGAGTAAAAACCTCCTTCTTCTGACTGCATATCTCTTATGACATAATCTAAAATTCCCTTCGCGGTTGCTTTATATTGTTTTTGCCCAAAAAGATGATAAGCTTCCAAATAAGTCAACGCCAGCAAAGCTTGATCGTAAAGCATCTTTTCAAAGTGTGGAATCAGCCATTGCTTATCCGTGGAATACCGATGAAATCCCCCTCCAACATGATCGTGTATACCTCCTTTGAGCATACCATCCAAAGTGCTTTGTACAGCTTGTAAAATTTCCTTGTCTTTTGTTTTTAGATAAGATCTGAGTAAAAACCGGGTCGGAAAGGAGCTGGGAAACTTCGGTGCTTTTTTAATTCCTCCATAAATCGGGTCTTGCATGTTTTTGACCTGCAAATATAAAGTTTGAAAAATCTCTTTGCCGGGCATTTCTGTGGAACCGCCTGCATCGGAAAGCATTTTCTGTAAAGCTTCTTGTATATCCTGGCCTGTTTTGATTATATCATTTGGTTTTTCCTCATAAGCTTTCTTAAGCTCTTTTAATATGGAAAGAAAACCAATGGAGGAACCTCGATCCCCTGTTCTGGGATGAAAATAAGTGCCGCCGTAAAACACCTGTTGTCGGGGAGTCAACCAAACCGTCATGGGCCAGCCCCCGCGCCCTGTTATCATCTGCACTGTGCTCATATAAACTGAATCAATGTCCGGCCTTTCTTCTCGATCCACCTTAATGGCAATGTAATTTTCGTTTATGTATCGAGCAATTTCCAAATCTTCAAAAGACTCCTCCTCCATAACATGGCACCAATGACAGGTGGAATAACCCACACTTAATAACACAGGCCAATTTTTCTCCTGAGCGGTTTTAAAAGCCTCCTCACCCCAGGGATACCAGTTTACCGGGTTATGAGCGTGTTGCAGGAGATAGGGGCTTTTTTCTAAAAATAGCCGATTTGTAAATAAAGCCTCCCCAACGGGAGTTAAATGGCGGGTGCGCGGACGATAGGCTTTACCTTTTTTCTTTTTGGTCAGTTCAAACTGAGATAGAAGATTTGAGTCCCACTTTCCCACACCAGGTAATGATTCCATTGAATTTATTCCACCTTTTCCAAAAAAAAATAAACCGATTGCCACCACGATTAAAGTAAAAATAAGTCATTTAAGATATACCATGATAAAGAACTTAACATAAACAAAAAGGAGAGGGGATTGTTCTTTGATTTTGGCTATATTGGCCCTTTAAAAGCGGGCTGTTTCTGAGAAAAAAAGGAAAGAGGGATGAGAAAACCTATTTTCAGTCTGCTCAGATTATGTAGTTTTAGTTTGTGAAGATTCATAGGAATTTACCAGAACTTACGGAAATTCATATATGTAAAAAGCGGAACAATTAAGAAAGCCTTCATAATCCCGGTGAAAATACAGAAGATACACTGGAGGACAAAAATACCATCAACAGAACAAACAAAAAAGCCTTCATAATCCCGGTGAAAATACAGAAGATACACTGGAGGACACAGATACTATCAGCAGAACAAACAAAAAAGCCTTCATAATACAGGTGAAAATACAGAAGATACACTGGAGGACACAGATACTATCAGCAGAACAAACAAAAAAGCCTGCACAATACCGATGAAAATGCAGAAGATACACTGGAGGACAAAAATACCATCAGCGAAACAGCAAAAAAGTCTTCATAATACCGGTGAAAATACACTGGAGGACACAGATACTATCAAGCAGAACAACAAAAAAACCTCATAATCCCAATGAAAATGCAGAAGATACACTATAGGACATAGATACTATCAGCAGAACAACAAAAAACCTCATAATCCCAATGAAAATGCAGAAGATACACTATAGGACAAAAATACCATCAACAGAACAATTAAAAAAGTCTCATAATCCTGATGAAAATGCAGAAGATACACTGGAGGACAAAAATACCATCAGCGAAACAGCAAAAAAGTCTTCATAATACCGGTGAAAATACACTGGAGGACACAGATACTATCAGCAGAACAACAAAAAACCTCATAATCCCAATGAAAATGCAGAAGATACACTACAGGACATAGATACTATATCAGCAGAACAACAAAAAAACCTCATAATCCCCGTGAAAATACACTGGAGGACATAGATACTATATCAGCAGAACAACAAAAAAACCTCATAATCCCCGTGAAAATACACTGGAGGACATAGATACTATCAGCAGAACAACAAAAAAACCTCATAATCCCCGTGAAAATACACTGGAGGACATAGATACTATCAGCAGAACAACAAAAAAACCTCATAATCCCGGTGACTTTCTCTGATAAGAATATCAATTATAACATTTATTATCAAATTCATGATTCCATATAATGCTTATCTGAAATGACAATCAGGGCAACTGGACCTTAAAAATCCTGATTCCAGTTTTTTTAGCTCTTTGTAAATGAAAATCCTGATATTCAAGTGTTTGTGATATGCGATCTTCCTCAAAAGGCTCTATGGATTTTCGTAAAGCATAAATATTTTTTATGTTTTTTCAAACAAAAAAGAATAGGTTTTAATAGGATGGTTGAGATTTTAAAAAAATAAATTTATATAATAATTTTAAAATTTTATAATAAATTCTTAATGTATTTTATAATTAAAAGTCTAAATAAATAACAGCTTTAAAAGTTAAGTAAATGTCAAACTGTTATTATGAAAGAGTATTTTTTACACATTTTGATATAATGCTCCGTACCCTTTTTGTGTAATGGGGAGCAATGGAAAAAGCAGGGAGCTACAGTAGAAGCAGGGAAGCTTCAACATTGCTTTTTTATCTATTTTTTTCCTTAAATGTAAATTAAAAGGCTTTTTTAACAAGCCACTCAATCAAAAGAAGTAAAAAATTGCTTTAAAAAACAGAATATATTATATAAAGTAGGGTTTTACGGCTGTATTGTTTGCCGATGAGCATAATAAAGAATCTCCTCTCTATTATAAAAATGAGAACCAAAAAGGGGTCAGAGACGGAAAAATTGAATTAAATATCAATTACTAAGTGACTACAATAACAAAAACCGAAGGGGAGGGGCTAGAGGGCCTATCCGACGAAAATTTGCAAAAATGGAGAAAAAATGGCTAAAAAAAGTTCTATTGTAAAAAACAACAAAAGAAAAGAACAAGCTTTCAAGTATCTAAAAATTCGAACTGAATTGCGTAAAAAAGTTTCCAATTTAAAACTTTCAGAAGAGGAGCGGGATTCTGCTGGAATAGCTTTGCAAAAACTTCCCAGAAACACATCTCTGTCACGTGTGGTTCGTCGTTGCAATATATCTGGTCGGCCCAGAGGAAATTTACGCCGTTTCGGTTTATCACGATTAATGTTTCGAAAACTGGCCCACCAAGGTAAAATCCCCGGCGTTATCAAATCCAGTTGGTAGCAGCTTATGTGGCTTACGATAAGGAAAATGATGATTGGAAAATCCCCGGCGTTATCAAGTCCAGTTGGTAATAGTCCCTTAAAAAGACAAAAGTTTTGGGGGGAGTATTTGAGAAGGTGGTTTTAGTGTTTATGGCCAATGCAAGTCAATGCAGTGGCCAAAGGAACCAAAAGGATTCAAAAAAAACAGTGCTAACACTCAAAATAAAACCCAGCATAAATTAAAGAAAATTAAAAAAACATGAAATACATTATTTCAGCTACTAATCGCCCCGGATCCAACAGCCGTATTGTATCCGGCATTCTTCAGGAAATGTACAAAGATTTGAACTGTGTTACGGAAATTATATCCTTAAGGGATATTCCCTTTGAAACGCTGTTGGACACGCCTTATCCTGAAAAGCTCCCGCAGGATATTCAGCATACTATTACCAAGCTCAACAACTCTTCTGCTTTTACCATCGTATGTCCTGAGTATAATGGTTCTTTTCCCGGTATTTTTAAATTCTTTATAGATCATTGGAGCTATCCTCAAACCTTTGAGTATCGTCCTATTGCCTTTATAGGATTAGGAGGGCGTTTTGGAGGTTTGAGAGCTGTGGAGCAGTTACAGCAAATTATAGGCTACCGAAATGCTTTTATATACCCTCAAAGAGTATTCTTGCAGAATATTTCTGATATTTTATTCAATGGAAAAATACAAAATCAGGAAATCATGAAACTGCTTAATCAACAGGCGGAAGGCTTTCTTAAATTCATATCAGCTTTAGAAGATAAAAAGTTATCAGCTAGCTGTCTGTGATCTTCATTTCAACTGTACAACTCTGGCCGGCAAAGCTGGATATGTGGGAAATATAAAGAAAAGACGCGCGCAAATAATAGCGGAAGGCTTGCTTAAGTTCATATCAGCTTTAGAAGATAAAAAGTTATCAGCTAATTGTCTATGATCTTCATTTCACCTGTACAACTCTGGCCGGAAAGGCTGGATGTGTGGAAAACATAAGGAAAAAACGCGCGCAAATACTAGCAGACGGCTTTTTTAAGTTCATATCAGCTTTAGAAGATAAAAAGTTATCAGCTAGCTGTCTGTGATCTTCATTTCACTTGTACTCCTCTGACCGGAAAGGCTGGAGGTGTGGAAAACATAAGGAAAAGACGCGCACAAATACTAGCAGACGGCTTTTTTAAGTTCATATCAGCTAGCTGTCTATGATCTTCATTTCACCTGTACTCCTCTGACCGGAAAGGCTGGATGTGTGGAAAACATAAGGAAAAGACGCGCGCAAATACTAGTGGAAGGCTTGCTTAAGTTCATATCAGCTTTAGAAGATAAAAAGTTATCAGCTAGCTGTCTGTGATCTTCATTTCACTTGTACTCCTCTGACCGGAAAGGCTGGATGTGTGGAAAACATAAGGAAAAGACGCGCGCAAATACTAAATGAAATTACATTTGACTTAGACTCTTTCGCAGTTCCTGTGATTGCAAATTGCTTATTTTCCGAACATTTCATTTTTTAATTAAGCCGGTTCTGAATCGTCGACCTTAGTTTTTTTTTCATATTTCGGATCAAAAATTTCCACTTCTTTAATACTATAATGAAGCTTGCAAATACTAAATGAAAATAGTATAATTATACTATATAAGAAAAAACGAACATTTGCTCTTTTTATTCATGAATCCGACACTTATGTTAAATGCTAAAAGTCCTCGGAAAGCTCGTTGCTGTTGTGGCTGAATTATTGTTAGGCATATATCTTAGTTAGTGAGTTATGGACAAATAACCATGCCTCTCATTAAGAATATCAATTATAACATTTATTATCGAAATCATGATTCCAAATAATGCTTATCTTAAAAGATAAAATGACGACACAAAGAGAAGAGGAGAGAAGAGGGTATATAAAAGTATTAAGGATTCTCAGCCAAAAAAAAAGATTTTCACAGGACAAGTTAAATAGTAAATGTCCTAACAGAGAGGATATATCCTTATTAGTAACAATATTATTGAGAGCTTTTAAAGGTTAAAGTATGATTTTTTCCATTTCTGATATAAATAAAAAAAGACAAAAATTTAGAAACGATTTAAATAACGGCCGGATTCTTCGTTTTGTAGGTTCTTTTTCCCCTCTTGTGTCTGTCCTGATAGAAAGGCAGGGTTTTGAAGGGCTTTATGTTTCCGGAGCGGTGATTTCCAGTGATCTGGCTTTACCCGATTTGGAACTGGTAACCCTCTCCGAACTCGCTCAAAGAGGTTCCTCTTTGGTGCAGGAAAGTTCACTCCCGGCCTTGGTCGATGCGGATACCGGTTTTGGAGAAATTTTAAATGTAGCTCGGACAACTCAAAAACTGGAACAGGTTGGGTTTTGCGGCCTGCACTTGGAGGATCAAAAAAGCCCAAAGAAGTGCGGCCATTTAAACAATAAAAAGCTTATTAGCATTAAAGAAATGCAGAAAAAAATCGAAACAGCTCTTAAGGCCAGGACAGATGACTCTTTCCTCATTACAGCCCGGACGGATGCCCGGGGAGTGGAGGGAGTGGATGAAGCTGTTAGAAGAGCAAAAGCCTATATAGAGGCCGGCGCGGAAGCTGTCTTTCCTGAAGCTTTAAAGACAGCGGAGGAGTTTAAAAAATTCAGACAGGAGCTTAATGTTCCCCTAATAGCTAATATGACTGAATTTGGAAAATCAGACTTGCTTTCCGCTAAAACATTGGAGGAAATAGGCTATAATATCGTATTGTACCCTGTCACTGTGTGGAGATGCGCTTTAAAAGCGGTGGAAAAAGGATTGAAACATATAGCATCTGAAGGACATCAAAAAAACTTATTAAATGAAATGTTTACGCGTGCGGAGCTTTATGATTTGATTGAATACGATGAATATTCAAAGTGGAGCAAATAAAGCAGTTGAACTCAAGTCCGGCCGAGGTTTTTCAAAATAAACAGATTATTCCTTGTTTTGCATAAAAAAATGATTGACAGAGGAAGGGAAAGATTTTTCATAATTGTATTTACCGAATCGGCGTAAAAGCCCTGCCTTTGTAAGCCCGGCAACTAAAAAAGGATTCTGATTTATGAAAGCTAAAAAAGGTTTGGAAGGTGTGATTGCGGATGAAAGTGCAATATCAAAAGTAATACCTGAAAGAAGCTCTCTCATTTACAGAGGTTATTCTGCGGAAGAGCTGGCCCGGCACTCCTCTTTTTTGGCAGTAGTGCATCTTTTATGGAAAGAAAAACTTCCCTCCCAAAGCGAATTAGATCAATTTATTTATCAGGAAAAGCAAAGTAGGGAAACCAATCAATACATTTTGAATACAATAAAGGAATGCGCTCAAGGCCATCCGATGGATGTGTTGAGGACGGCCGTTTCAATGGCAGGGGCTTTGGATGAATCTGCATGGGATGACAGTGAAAAAGTGTTGGAAAGAAAAGCCTTAAATTTGCTTTCCAATATTCCACTATGGATTTCAGCCCACAACCGATTCAGAAAAAATCTTCCCGTCATTGAGCACAGTCAGGATAAACCTTTCGTGGAAAATTTTTTTCATACTTGCTTTGGAAAAATACCTCAAGCGGAAGTGCTATCCGCTTTCTCCGCCTCTCTGATTCTCTACGCTGAACATGGTTTTAACGCCTCCACTTTCACCTCAAGGGTTATCACTTCCACCACTTCAGATATTTACTCTGCCGTGGCCGGGGCTATCGGATCTTTAAAAGGCCCTTTACATGGAGGGGCCAATGAGCAGGTTATGTATATGATGAAGGAAATAGGCCGGCCGGAAAAAGCAAGAGAATGGGTATTGAAAGCTTTAAGGGAAAAAAGAAAAATTATGGGCTTTGGTCATAGAGTCTATAAAAAAGGGGATTCTCGTGTGCCGCAAATGTTTGCTTGTGCGAAAAAAATGGCAGAAGTGACAGACCAAACAAAGTGGATTGAAATATATAACATTGTACGGGACACCATATTGAAGGAAAAGGGCATTCATCCCAATTTGGATTTTCCGGCCGGGCCGGCCTACTATATGATGGGATTTGATATTGATATGTTCACTCCTTTATTTGTAATGAGCCGCATTTCCGGATGGACAGCCCATATTATGGAGCAAAGAAAAAACAATCGTATTATACGCCCTCTGTGTGAATACACAGGCCCTTTGGAAAAAAGTCTGCCTTCTTCCTCCGGCGCTTTGTAATTTCCTCCATCCTATTTTGACCCCTGCAAACTACCTCTGAGTTTATTCACCACTAACAGGCGCTTTGTAATTTCCTCTATCTTATTTTGACCCCTGCAAACTACCTCTGAGTTTATTCACCACTAACAGGCGCTTTGTAATTTCCTCTATCTTATTTTGACCCCTGCAAACTACCTCTGAGTTTATTCACCACTAACAGGTGCTTTGTAATTTCCTCCATCCTATTTTGACCTCCCAATTTTTACGCGTCTGTAGTCCTCTGATGGAAAGTATAGAATTTTTTGTGCACATCTATTTTTTCAGAGGTTACTGGAGCAGTTTTTTTATCCAGTGAGTTTTCAACATAGGAACTCATTTCATTTACACACCTTCAAAAAAAACTATCTATAAGTCTGGGTTATAAATATTAAAAGACCACCATTCTCCAAAATTTTATATAAAAAATAAAAAATTAGTTCTCTGTTTAAAATGTTTGTAAAAAATTTTAAAATCAAAGAAAAAAAACCGACATTGTAAAATATGATGAAAATTTTATATAAATTAAAATGGTTTTATATTGCTTTGGTATTGGTACTATTGTGTGTTAGGTGTAATCCATTGAATATATTTGGAGATAGTAGTGTTGAGCAATACTCCCTTATTGAAGATGATGATTTGAGTGGTTCCAACATTCCAAATGCTGAGTTTTTCTATGTGAATATAAGCGCGTCCTATTATCGAGGTGAAAATTTTAATCCTTTAGACGCTTTAATATACGCTCTGGATGAAGGGCCGGGCACGGACTGTAAAATACCTGTGGACGCGGAATCCACTGAAGATCTCTATTGTGTAATGGATATTATGGAAGGAGACCTTTGGTTTCATCGAATTGTATTGGAATACAATGTTCCGGAGGAAATGTGCAACTATCTTGGCTTTGATGTACCATGGCACTTTAACCAGAGAGTGGGTGACGGACCTTCGACAGTATATGAATGTACTGATTGGCTTATTAGAGTAGAGGAGGGAGTACCTGAAACGGACACAAGATACTGCCTCGGTGGCTGTCGCCGGGAAACGGCAGGAAGTGGTGAAAGCGCGGAACTAGTTACTGTTGAATGTGTAGGCACCGGTCCGGCAGAAACCACCGGTCCGGTACAAAACAGAGGGTCGGCAGAAACTGCTGAGGATTTTTGCAGTGCTTTAAATCTAAGTGAAAATGGCTTATCCAATTGTTGTTTTGGAAACTATACGCTGATAAACAGCTTATCCAACACCGAAACAAGAGTGAGCTGGGGTGGTGATAACTTTAGAGAATGTCTTGGTGGTTTGGGCAGATTTAGCTGGGATACATTCGATGCTGATGGCTTGCCTATCAAGTTAGTACAAAATACTGAAAGAAGCGGATTGAATGAGAATTATGAAATACCTCGTCTTGTCGATACTTACAACGGCACCAGAAACAGAGCCTTACAACCATCTTTCATTACAGCCAATTACTGGCCGGATGTAGAGGACCAGGATTCTATAAATACTCTACCTCGTGTATATAGAGCTCCCACTGCAAGCCAATTACCAGCAACTTATTTTCGCCCTGTGAGACGCACAACAGGTCATCCTTATTTAACCTGGTCTTGTTTCGATGAAGCCTTCGAGGTTAGACACCGTATTCACCTGATTGTGCGGGAATGGAATACAGAAGAGGAATTTACCAGCTTTCAAGAGACAGGTGGAAGCCGTGGAGACCCGGATGTAGTGGGACAAGAAGGTGCTTTTTGTGAATACTATACCGCAGATGAAGAGAATATACTGGAACAGGATACGGAATGTAATGACTTTTTGGATATGGAGGATTGGGAGGCTCTCAATCATGGAACGGGAAGAAGATATAACCCCTATCCTGAAATTATTTACGAACAAGAGTAATATCTGTGATTTAATGTCTGTACCTGCCTGACCGCCATAAAGCCCACAATGTTCTGCAAGAGAATAATCAACAAATTAATATCTGTGCCTGCCTGCTCACCATAAAGCCCACAATGTTCTGCAAGAGAATAATCAACAAATTAATATCTGTGCCTGCCTGCTCACCATAAAGCACACAATGTTCTGCAAGAGAACAATCAACCACTTAATGTGTGCCTGCCTTACCACCATAAAGCCCACAATGGTTGTGTAGAGAATAATCAACCACTTAATGTATGTGCCTCTTCCCAGTTCGTCCACACACCTGAATTGGCCAATGTGCTTATTCTTCCAGCAGGCTTCTTAACATCCAGGCGGTTTTTTCATGAACTTGAATACGTTGGGTTAACAGATCCAATGTAGCTTCATCGTTGCCTTTTTCCGCAACAGGAAAAATGGAGCGGGCAGTTTGCACCACTTGTTCATTATCACTGGTGAGATTTTCCACCATATTGATTGCTTTTGGAACTTCGATTTCCTCTTTTATGGTGCCGAGCTGGCTGAACTGGGCATAAGACCCCGGGGCGTGTACTCCCAGAGCGCGGATTCTTTCAGCAATAGTGTCTACCGCGACAGCCAGTTCCGTATATTGTGTTTCAAACATAAGATGCAAAGTTTGGAAAAGATGACCGGTGACATTCCAGTGATAATTATGCGTTTTTAAATATAGAATATAGGTGTCCGCCAAAAGCGTGGACAGTTTGCCGGCAATTTTCAATCTGTTATGTTCAGTAATGCCGATATTAATTCCCATATCTGTTTCTGTTTTCGGAGATAATTTTTTCTTAAACATTAAAACTCTCCTTGTTTCTTTTGATAAACATAGCTGATTATTACATGCTTGTAAAGAAAGCCTACTCAAATCAACTGGAGCTTTATAATTGAAAATAATTTAACTATTTTGCAACAAATTTTTATCATTAGTTCTTCAACCAAAAGGAGCTTATTCAATGAGGAAGTCTCTCTGGAGAGGTTTCTGGAGAAGCTGATACCGGCTTCTTCAGCTTCTTTATTACTTTTTCACATTTATATATTTGATTATAATGGATTTTTATTGTATATTTATTATTAATGGGGTATTTTAATTGGATTTATTTGATTTTATTCTTTTTGTCTTTTAATACCTACTGTTGCGAAACAGATGAATGTGGACTTTCAGATTTCACCACTAGTGCT